>JACVCO010000003.1 GCA_016741995.1 Hydrogenophaga sp.
ACCCACGCCTGATGCTGTTCGACGCCCAGCGCCAGTTGCTCATGCGCCCCGAAGGCCGCACCGCCCAGGCGGTGTTCAAGCCCATCGTGGTGGACGGCCGGACCGTGGGCCACCTGGGCTATGTGCCGCGGCTGCAGATGGTGGCCTCGCTGGAGCGCGTGTTCCTGGCGCAGCAGACGCGCACCTACGCCGCGATCGCGCTCGGCCTGCTGGCGGCGGTGCTGCTCACCGCGGCGCTGATCGCACGCTGGCTCTCGGGCCGCCTGCGCGAACTGGGCGCCGGTACCCAGGCCGTGGCGCAGGGCGACTACAGCGTGCGATTGCAGGCCCAGGGCCACGACGAACTGGCGCGCCTGGCCGGCGACTTCAACCGCATGGCGACTTCGCTGCAAGCGGCGCGCCAGGCGCGCCAGCAATGGATCGCCGACATCGCGCACGAGTTGCGCACGCCGCTGGCCACGCTGCGCGCCGAGATCGAAGC
The DNA here is from genome assembly GCA_016741995.1 of Hydrogenophaga sp. GTDB lineage: Bacteria > Pseudomonadota > Gammaproteobacteria > Burkholderiales > Burkholderiaceae_C > Hydrogenophaga. The sequence goes on from JACVCO010000003.1 coordinate 482, forward strand.
GCTGCAGGACGGCGTGCGCCAGCCCGACAGCGCCAACCTCGATTCGCTGGCCCAGGAAGTGAGCCGCCTCACGCGCCTGGTGGACGACCTGCGCCTGCTCTCGCTGTCCGACCTGGGGGCGCTGAACTACCGCCTCGGCCCGCTCGACTTCGGCCGTTTCGTCGGCCACCACCTCGGCGATCAACCCGGCCAGGCCCTGCGCGTGCAGCACGATCTGGCCAACGGCCTGCTGGTGAACGCCGACGGCGACCGGCTCGACCAGGTGCTGGCCAACCTGATGCAGAACACCCTGCGCTACAGCACGCCACCAGCCACGCTGCGCGTGCGCGTGCAGCGCGACGGCCACGAGGCGCGCCTGACCTGGGAAGACTCCGCCCCCGGCGTGCCCGCCGAGGCCTTGCCGCGCCTCACAGACCGCCTGTTCCGCGTGGACGAATCGCGCGCCAGCGCCAGCGGCGGCTCGGGCCTGGGCCTGGCCATCGCGCGGGCCATCGTCGAAGGCCATGGCGGGCGCATGCAGGCGTCGGCCAGCGAGCTCGGTGGCCTGCGTTGGGACATCTGGCTGCCCCTGCACACGGAGCCCGCGCATGGCTGAACGCATCCTCATCGTCGAAGACGAAACCAAGATCGCGGGCGTGCTGCTCGACTACCTCGCGCAGTCCGGCTACGAAACGCACCACCTCACCCGCGGCGACGAGGTCGAGCCCTGGCTGGCCGAGCACCCGGTCGACCTCGTGCTGCTCGACCTGATGCTGCCGGGCAAGAGCGGGCTCGACGTCTGCAAGGCCCTGCGCTCCGGTGCCCGGGGCAAGCCGTCGCCCGCGGTCATCATGGTCACGGCGCGGGTGGAGGAAATCGACCGCCTGCTGGGCCTGGAACTCGGCGCCGACGACTACATCTGCAAGCCCTTCAGCCCGCGCGAGGTGGTGGCGCGCGTGAAGGCGGTGCTGCGGCGGGGTGCGCACGCGGCCACGGCCACCGCCGGGCCGGGCGACGCGCACGGCCTGCACCTGGACGACGCGGCCTGGCGCGCCACGCTCGACGGCCACGACCTCGGGCTCACCGCGGTGGAATACCAGTTGCTCAAGGTGCTGAGCGCGCGGCCCGGGCGCATCTTTTCGCGCGAGCAACTGATGGACGCGATGTACCGCGACGAGCGCGTGGTCTCGGACCGCACGGTGGACAGCCACATCAAGAAGCTGCGCCGCAAGATCCAGGAGTGCGCGCCGGAGCGCGAACTCATCCACTCCGTCTACGGCCTGGGCTACAAGTTCGAGCCCTGAGCCGCAGCCCCGGCGCGTTCAGCGCGGCGCGATCACCGCCAGGCGTTGCGCGTTCTCTTTCAACTCGGCCAGCGGGTCGCGGCCCTCGGTCTGCAACACGATCAGCCGCGCTCCGGCCTGCTGCACGGCCTGCGCCACCGCAGGCGGGGGCTCGCGATGGTGCAGCACGGCCGCCACCGTGGCCTCGCGCAAGCGCTTCGTCAGCTCGGCCAGGGCTTCGGGGGTCCAGGCCGCGTCGTCGTCGCGCACGTCGTGGCCCACCAGATCGAGGTTGAAACCGGTGACGAGGTAGTCGAGCCGGTCCGACAGGCTGAACACCGCGACGTTGCTGGCCGCCGCCAAGCGCGCCTCGCTCTGCGCGGTGACGGCCAGCAATTGCTGGCGTAGCGCGGCCGCATTGCCCTGCAGGCGCGTGCGCGCGCCAGGCACCAGGCGGCCGACATCGGCGGCGATCACGTCGGCCATGCGGCCGAGGTTGACCGGATCGAGCCAGGGCAAGGCCGCGGCCGAGGCCGCCTCTTCCCGCAGGGCAATGCCGGGCAGCGATGCGTCCAGTGGCCGCGCCGCGTCGATCTCGATCAGGCGGATGTTCTGGCGCCGCGCGAGCGGGAACAGTGGGTCGTCGGGCCAGATGGAGCGCAAGCCCACCACGGCGTCGGCCTCGCGCGCCGCCTGCGCCAGGCCGGCGGCGCCGCGGCCGGTGAAGAACGCGGTCTGGCGGTTCGGAGGCAGGGTCTCGGGCACTGGGCGCAGCACCGCGATGCCGGTGTCGCGCACCAGCGCCTGCGTGAGCGAAGCCACCACGGGGTGCGACACCAGCAGGCGGGCGGGCGTGGTTTGCGCCAGGGCCGGCGCACAGCACGCTGCCAAGGCCAGCAGGCCGGTGTGAACGAGGAATCGGCGTCGGCGCGGGGTCATCCGGCTTGTCCTTTGAGGGCGGGCGTGAAACCGCGAACGATGGCCGCGAGCGCGAACAGCGCCCCGGCGGTGAGGATGATCGCGGCCCCCGATGGCAGGGGCAGCCCGAATTCGATCGGCACCAGGATGCCGACCTGCGTGCTCACGGTGGCGATCGCCACGCTGCACCAGAAGAAGCCGCGCATGGACAGGCTCAGCAGCCGCGCCGCAGCGGCAGGGATGATGAGCAAGGCGCCGACGAGGATCGCGCCGATCACCTTCACCGAGGCCACGGTCACGATCGTCACCAGCACCATGAAGAGGTAGTCGAGCAGCTTCACACGCACGCCGCGCACGGTGGCCAGTTGCGGGTTGAAGCTGGCCAGCATGAAGCGGTTGTAGAGCGGCAGCGTGAGGCCCGTCACCAGCGCGGCCACCACCAGCAACACCAGCAGGTCGTTGCCGTCGACGGTGAGCACCGAGCCGAACAGCACGTTCTCCAGGATGTGGATGTTCACGCGGCCCGACAGGATGAGCAGCAAGCTCGCGCCCATGGCCAGCGACACGGCAAGGAACACACCGATCAGCGTGTCGGGCGACAGGCCGGTGCGGTTGCGCAGGAAATTGACCATCAGGCCGAACAACAGGCAGTACGCGAACAGGCTGCCGTAGGGCCCGGTGTAGGGCTCGCCGAGCAGGATGCCGATGGCCACGCCAGTGAGCGCCGCGTGGCCCACCGCTTCGGAGAAAAAGGCCAGGCGCTTGACCACCACCAGCGTGCCCAGGCCGCCGAGCACCGGCCCGATGAACAGGCCCGCGAGCACCGCGTTGACCACGAAGCCATAGCCCAGCGAGGCGGGCAACGCGCCCTGTTCGGCCAGGTGCTGGATCGCGTGCCGAAGGCCGTCGAGCAGGCCCGTCATGCCACGGCCTCCTCGGCCACGCCGTCGGTGGCGTGTTCGTGCCTTTGCCGGCTGGAGAACAGCGCCAGCACGCGCTCGGGCGTGAGCGTCTGCGACGGCACGCCATCGAACAGCACCTGGCGGCTCAGGCCACTCACGCGATCGGCGAGGCGGCTCACGGCGTCGAGGTCGTGCTCGACCCACAGCACCGTCACGCCGGCGGCGCGCCAGCGCGCCAGCAAGGTCTCGAACACGCGCGAACCGGCTTCGTCGAGCGCGGACATGGGCTCGTCGAGCACGACCAGGTCGGGCGCGGGAATGAGCGCTTGCGCCAGCAGCACGCGCTGGCGCTCGCCACCCGAGAGCGCGCCCATGCGGCGGGCGGCCTTGTCGGCCATGCCGACCTCGTGCAGGGCCTGCTCCACCGGCGCCTTCCATGTGCGCGAGAGCCCCATCAGCACCGGGCGGCGCTGGCACATGGTGCCCATGAAGTCGAGCACCGTCATCGGCAACCCGGGGTCGAAGGCCAGCGCCTGCGGCACGTAGCCCACGGTGCCGGGCCGCTCACCGGGCCAGCTCAGGCGGATCTGCCCGCGGTGCGGCATCTGCCCGAGCAGCGCCTTGACCAGCGAGCTCTTGCCGCCGCCGTTGGGGCCGACCAGGGCGTGCACGCTGCCGGCGGCCACACGCAGGTTCAACTGCTTGAGCACGTGGGTCTGGCCGAGCCGCAGATCGACCGCCTCGAAATCGAGGGCGGGCCCGCGCACGGCGCTCATGCGCTCTCCTGAATGGCGCGCACCACGGTGGCCAGGTTGCGCGCGATCTCCTGCTCGAACTTCTCTGCCGTGTAGGGGCCGTGCGAGATGTGCGTCAGCGCATACAGGCGCACGCCCGTTTCGCGGCGGATGGTGTCGACGTAGGCCGAGGGGAAATCCATCTCCGAGAAGATCACCTTCACGTCGAGCGTGCGGATCTGGTCGATGGTGCCCTTGAGCTGCGCCGGGCTGGGCTCGATGCCGTGCGCGGGTTCTACCACGGCCGCCACCTCGAGGCCGAACTCGCGCAGCAGGTAGTCGTACGCGCCGTGGATGGTGGCGATGCGGAAACCGGCGCCAGGCGTTTTCACGAGTTGGCCGAGCGCGTCGGCGCGCAGCTTGCGCAGCCTCTGCGCATAAGCGCGCGCGTTGGTGGTGTAGGCGGCAGCGTTCGCCGGGTCGAGCTTGCCGAGTTCGCGCGCGATGGTGTTCACCTGCGAGATCGAGGCCGTGACCGACAGGAAGGTGTGCGGGTTCACCACCTTGCCCGACATGCCGCGCCCCGCGCCCACAGCCGGCAGCAGCGGCACCTGCGCATTCGCCTCGATCAGCGGCAGCGTCGGCTTCTCGCTGGCGGCGATCATGCGGCCCGCGAAGTCGTCGTGCCCCACGCCGTTGAGCACGATCACGTCGAGCGAGCCGATGCGCTTGATGTCTTCGCTGCGCGGCTCGTAGGCGTGCGGATTGAAGCCCGCGGGAATGACGGGCACCACCTCGGCCAGATCGCCCACGACGTTGGCGACATAGCTGTAGTACGGGTGCAGCGTGACGCCCACGCGCAGGCGCCTGGCCTGGGCACGGGCCTGTGCGGCGGCCAGCGCCAGGGGCGCAAGGGCCGCGGCCGACAACAGCCGGCGGCGGAGCATGGAAGCGGGGTGAATGGACATGGGGACTCGATGAAGGAAAACGGGTGGACGCACGCTCAGTGCGCGGCGTCCTTGCGGGTGACGCCGGCGTCGTAGCGGGTCACGACCTGGCGCCAGCCCTGGCGCATGAGGGCCGCGTCACCGATCTGCTGCGGCCAGTGCGGCGCGCCTTCGCGCTGCACCCAGATCTCGACCGCTTCACCGCTGTGCGCGTGCGCCTTCGAATCGCCCGGCGGATCCAGCGGCAGGCGCAGCAGGAACGAGGCCGCGACCTCGGGTGCCGCGCTGCGCCCCACCAGAGCGAATTCGTGCTCCTGCTGCACGGCGCGCCACTCGTGGGCGCCACGGGCGCGGGCGTCGGGGCCATCCGCGAACGGCGGCAGCGCCATCTCGCGCAGTTGCGCCACACCGGGCATCACCTGATCGGCTTCCTGGATCGCCACGATCTCCTCGGCCGCCACGAGCAGGTCGGCATGCACACCCTGCTCCGCCGCGTTGAGCTGCGTGCGCGCATCGAGCTGGTGCGCGGCCAATGCCGCGGCGGCCTGTGGCTGCGTGCGCACGCCCACCACCAAAGCCGCCACCAACAACACCGTGGCCGCCGTGAGCAGGACCCACAGCGTTTCGTGGCCGGCACCGGCTGGCCGCACCACCTGAACGGTCATCGGGGCAGCCCCGGGCCGGGCGGCGCTCATGGTTTGACGTCGGCGTGATCGACTTCGGCCGCGTGTTCGCCGCCGTCTTCCAGGCGCACGAAAAATTCACCTGCGGGGCGGGGGAACACCCAGGCCGAATCGCCACCCAACGTGCCCTTGGCCAGCACGCGCTCGTCGTAGGCCTTGACCTGGATGCTCATGCCGGCGGCGTCGCTGCCATCGGAAAACCCCCCCACACAGCGCACGGCGTTGTCGGCCGAGGGCTTGCAGCTCAACAGCAGGCTGTGCGCCGCCGAGGGCTGGGACGCGAGCAGCGCAGCGGTGAACAGGACGGCGCCGGGCAGGGTCGCACAACGGAAACGGGGCATGGACATGGCCGGGGCAACTCACAAAGCATCGGGAGGCCTTGATGATAAATGAGAATTGTTCCCAATCTTGTTGCCTCAGGCCAGACGAGGCGCACGATGAGGCTTTCGGCCAAAGCATCACCTGCTCACAAAATTATTTGCCCCAACCATGAGAATGCGAAACATTCTCGTTTAGAATGATCCCGTTTTCTGGCACATCGCCCTTGACCGCCCGCGCGAAAGGACCCCCATGATCACAGGCCTCGTCGTTCACGGCGCCAGTCTCATGCTGACACTGGTCGCGCTGTACTGGATCTTTCGACGCGGATAGTTCATGAATGGCCCCTCCCCCGTCGGGCCCACAACACAAGCCGTTGCGCAGCGCCTCACGTTCACCCAACATGCCCACTGCCAGCGCCTCGATGGCGCCTCCCCTGTCTTCGCCCATGCCCCACCAGGAACCACGCCGCTTCAACCGCCGCGTGCTGGTGGTCGGCGCGGTCGTGGGCCTGCACGTGGGTGCCCTGTGGGCCTTGCAGAGCGGCTTGCTGCGCCGCGCGGTGGAACTGGTGATACCGGTGCAGGTGCTGGCCGAGGTGATCGAGCTGCCGCAACCCCAGGTCGTGCCCGAACCACCGCCACCGGCGCCCGTGGTGCAACCGCCGCCGCCCAAACCGCGGCCCCAGCCCGTTCGACGGCCCGAGCCGGAACCCGTGCCCGTGCCCGTGGTGCAGGCCGAGCCTTCGCCCGTGGCTCCGGTGGTGCCTCCAGCGCCCCCGGCCCCACCGGAGCCCGTCGCGGCGGTGCCTGCGCCTCCCGCACCGCCCGCGCCTCCGGCGCCAGCACCTCCCGCAGTGACGCTTCCCACCACCACGGCTGAATATGCCCATCGCCCGACGCCGCCCTACCCCTCACTGTCGAGACGACTGGGCGAGCAGGGCCAGGTACTTTTGAGAGTTTTCGTTGAGGTCAACGGCGTTCCCAGCCGGGTCGAGGTGATCAGGTCGAGCGGCTATGAACGCCTGGACACCGCATCCAAAGACGCCGTCATGCGCTGGCGCTATGTGCCGGGCAAGCGTGGCGGTGCGCCAGAAGCGATGTGGGTCAATGTGCCCTTGCGCTGGGTTCTGGAATAGCCATTTTTTTGAGCAGTCTTCGCAGGAGTCAGAGTAGTCATGGATTCGAATTTCGCCACCTCGGGCCTGGCCCACGTCTGGACCCAGGGTGACTGGGTCACCCGCAGCGTCGCCATCGTGCTGCTGGCCATGTCGCTGGCCACCTGGATCATCATCGTCTGGAAAGCGCTGGACCTGCGCGCACAGCGCAAGCAGGCCCGCGGCGTCGAAGGCTTCTGGCACAGCGCCGATTTCGCCGAAGCGCTCGACAAGCTCGGCACCGCCGAAGGCAACCCGTTCCGCGCCGCCGCGCTCGAAGGCCGCGAGGCCGCGCGCCACATCACCCACCAGGACAGCCACACCGGCAGCACGCCACAGCGCCAGTTGCACGACAGCCTGGACGTGAGCGACTGGATCGAGCGCTCGCTGCGCAAGAGCGTGGACGACTTCACCGCGCGCGCCCAGGGCGGCCTGTCGGTGCTGGCCTCTGTCGCATCCACCGCGCCGTTCGTGGGCCTGTTCGGCACGGTCTGGGGCATCTACCACGCGCTGCTCAGCATCGGCGCATCGGGCCAGGTGAGCATCGACCAGGTGGCCGGCCCGATCGGCGAGGCGCTGATCATGACCGCGCTCGGCCTGCTCGTGGCCATCCCCGCGGTGCTGGGCTACAACGCACTCGTGCGCGGCAACAAATCGGTGCTGCACCAGCTCAACCGCTTCGCGCACGACCTGCACGCCTACCTCGTCACCGGTGCCCGCGTGAATGCCGGCGCCGACGGCAAGGTGCTCGCCATGAAGCGGGGTTGATCACATGGCCATCGGAACGCAAGACACCAGCGACGAGGTCATGAGCGAGATCAACATGATCCCGTTCATCGACGTGATGCTGGTGCTGCTCATCATCTTCATCATCACGGTGCCGGTGATCCAGCACGCGGTGAACATCGAACTGCCGCAGGCCAGCAACGAGAAGGTGCTGGACAAGCCCGAGAACATCCGCTTCGCGGTGAATGCCGAAGGGCAGTATTTCTGGAACGACCAGCGCGTGGTCGACGAGGAACTGGCCGGGCTGCTGAGCGCCGCCGCTGCGCAGGAGCCGCAGCCCGAACTGCACATCCGCGGCGACAAGGCCGTGCGCTACGAGCGCGTGGCCCTGGCCATGGCCGCGGCGCAGAAGGCCGGGTTGCGCAAGATTGGTTTTGTCACCGAGCCGACGCCCTAAACCAGGGGCGGCGCGGTCTTGATCGTGGGGCGACCCGGGGAGGTACTCCCTCCCCGAGCGTCGTTTTTAGGCCAGCCAGGACAGCACACCACGCCGTCGTTAGCCAGGCTATTTTTGGATTTGTGTACCGAATCGACGCCCTGCAAGCAGGGCGCAACAGGGTTTCCATCGTGGGGCGACCCGGAGAGGCTCTCCCTCTCCGCGCGTCGTTTTTAGGCCAGCCAGGGAGGCGACACGCCACCGTTAGCCAGGCATTTTTTCCGCGCGAGTTTACAGCCCGAGGGCGCCGATGCCGGCGCGCGCGATCTGCGCATCCTCGGTGGATTTCACACCACTGACGCCCACGGCCCCCAGGCACTGCCCGTCCTTGAGGATGGGCACGCCGCCTTCGAGCATGCCTTGCAGCACCGGCGCGCTCAGGAACGAGGTGCGGCCCTGGTTGATCACGTCTTCGTAGACCTTGCTTTCGCGGCGGCCCAGGGCCGCGGTGTTCGCCTTGGCGGGGGCGATGTGGGCCGACACCGGCGGCGCGCCGTCCAGGCGCTGCAGCCACAGCAGGTGCCCACCGGCATCCACGATGGCGATCGTGACCGCCCACTGGTGGGCCAGGGCCTCGCGTTCGGCGGCTTCGGCGATTTTCTTGACGTCGGCGGCATCGAGCTGGTGCGTGGTTTTCATGAACTTTTCCCGTGATTCAGAAACAAAGGACTGCGAAAACCCGACGATAACGCCTCGATTCGCATCGCGGCAGTCACAACTGTCGACACACCGGTGCGGCGGGCCTGTCGCCCCGGGGGTCTTTGGACGCGCAGGGACCCGCGCCTACAATGTCCGCGTCTTTTGGCTCACAAGGAGAACCCGACAATGACCGACCACGTCCAAACCAGCGGCCGCTTCGGCACCGCCGCGTCCTCCAGCGCGGTGCAACGCAACCGCGTGCTGCGCAACACCTACTGGCTGCTCGCACTGTCCATGGTGCCCACCGTGCTGGGTGCGTGGGTGGGCCTGGCCACCGGCATCACCGCCGGCCTGGGCGGCGGCCTGGGGTTGATCGTCTTCCTGGGCGGCGCCTTCGGTTTCATGTTCGCGATCGAGAAGACCAAGAACTCGGCCGCCGGCGTGCCGGTGCTGCTGGCCTTCACGTTCTTCATGGGGCTGATGCTGTCGCGCCTGCTTGCCATGGTGCTGGGCTTCTCCAACGGCGCCAGCCTGATCATGACGGCCTTCGGCGGCACCGCAGCCATCTTCTTCGGCATGGCCTCGCTGTCCAGCATCATCAAGCGCGACCTGTCGAGCATGGGCAAGTTCCTGTTCATCGGCGCGATCATGCTGCTGGTGGCGGGCGTGGCCAACGTGTTCATCCAGTCGAGCGCGCTGATGATCACCCTGTCGGTGCTGGCCATCGGCATCTTCTCGGCCTTCATCCTGTACGACCTCAAGCGCGTGCAGGACGGCGAGGAAACCAACTACATCACCGCCACCCTGGGCGTGTACCTGAGCCTGTACAACGTGTTCCAGAGCCTGCTGATGCTGCTGGGCGTGTTCGGCGGCGATCGCGAGTGATTCTTTTCACTTCATGAGAAAGGGGCCTGCGGGCCCCTTTTTCTTGCCCGGACACGGCTTTTTCGTGGCCGGGGCGTCAAGTTCGCGGTGCATCGGCCGAAAAGGTGTCAAACCCGGACCACACCATGCGCCGCACCACCCTGCCCCTGCTTCTCGCCGCCAGTGCCCTGGTCGCCGGCTGCGACGCGCTGGGCATCGAGACCGCCACCGCGGTGAACGCGCGCAAGGAAGCCGAAGGCCGCGCCGTCGGCAGCGCCTGCCGCCACGCGGTGCGCAGCATCGAATCGTGCTTCCAGTCCAACCCGCGGGCGGGCAAGGCCGCCGTGTTCGCAGGCTGGCGCGAGATGGACCAGTACATGCGCGACAACAACGTCGTCGGCATGCCGTCCGAAGGCCAGGCAGAGCCCGGCAAGCCCGAGGCATCGGGCAGCAAATCCTGAGGCGGACGCCTCAGTCGGCGGCCGTCGGGCCGGCGAGCTCGAACACCGCCATGCTCTCCACGTGCGCGGTGTGCGGGAACATGTTCACCGCCCCGGCCGCCACGCAGCGGTAGCCCGCCTGATGCACCAACAGACCCGCGTCGCGCGCCAGCGTGGCGGGGTTGCAGCTCACGTAGACGATGCGCTGGGGCGGCACCCAGTTGCCGCGCAGTTCGGGCTGCTGGTGCAGGTCGGCCAAAGCCTTGGCCAGTGCAAAGGCCCCCTCACGCGGCGGATCGACCAGCCACTTCTGCGCCGTGCCGTCGGCCACCAGTTGCTCCGGGGTCATCTCGAACAGGTTGCGCGCGGCAAACTGCGTGGGCGCGAGCGCCCGTGAACGCCGCTGGTTGTTGCCCGCCAGGTTCTCGCGCGACCGCGCCACCAAGGTCTCGCTGCCCTCGATGCCCAGCACCTCACCGGCCAGGGTGGCGATGGGCAACGTGAAGTTGCCCAGGCCGCAGAACCAATCGATCACGCGCTCGTGGGGCTGCGCATCGAGCAGGCGCAAGGCGCGCGTCACGAGCACGCGGTTGATCGCCGGGTTGACCTGCGTGAAATCGGTGGGTTTGAAGGGCATGGTGATGCCGAACTCGGGCAGACCGTAGGCGAGCGTCTCGCCGCCTTCATCCAGCAGGCGCACCGTGTCGGGCCCCTTGGACTGCAGCCACCACTGCACACCGTGCTGCTGCGCGAAGCCGCGCAGGCGCGCCAGGTCGTCGTCGCTCAAGGGCTCGAGATGGCGCAGCACCAGCGCGATCACGGCGTCGCCCGCCGCCAGTTCGATTTGCGGGCAGGTCTCGCGCCCGTCCATGCCGAAAATGAGTTCGCGCAGCGGTGCGAGCATGGCGCTCACGCGTGGGTGCAGCACCGGGCACACGCCCATGTCGGCCACGTAGCGGCTCTTGCGCTCGTGAAAACCGATCAGCACCACGCCCTTCTTGTGCACGTGGCGCACCGACAGGCGCGCGCGGTAGCGGTAGCCCCAGGTCGGGCCTTCAATGGGGCGCAGCAGCGTCTCGGCCTTGACTTTGCCCAGGTGCCAGAGGTTGTCCTCGAGCACGCGCTGCTTGATGGCGACCTGCGCGGCCGGGTGCAGGTGCTGCATCTTGCAGCCGCCACAGGCGCCCGCGTGCAGGCCGAAATGCGGGCAACCCGGGCGCACGCGCTGCGACGACTCGCGGTGGATGGCGGTGGCGGTGCCGGCCTCCCAGTTGTTCTTCTTGCGGTGGACGGACACGCTCACCTGCTCGAAGGGCAAGGCGCCTTCGATGAAGACGACCTTGCCGTCGTCGCGGTGGGCAATGCCCTGGGCTTCGATGTCGAGGGATTCGACGGCGAGCGAGCCGTCGGGGTACATGGGATTGTTCTGGGCTTCAGCGGACATGCCGCGATTGTCTCAGCCCCAGGCGGCGAGATATTCCTGCCAGTGCGCCTCGTTCGGCGCCAGGTTGCCCAGCGTCTCTTTCACGAACGCAATCTCGAGCTCGTACTCCGCCGGCGTGAAGCCCCCCCGCATCTGCTGGAAGCGGCAGTACAGCAGGTAGGTGTTCATCACGTCCGTCTCGCAGTAGCGGCGGATCTCGTCCGTCTGGCCCGCGAGGTACTGCGCATACACCTGCGAGCCGTCCATGCCCAGCTTGCCAGGAAAGCCGCAGAGCTTGGCCATGGCGTCCAGCGGCGCGTTGTTCTTCGGGCTGTACATGGCCAGCAGGTCCATCAGGTCCAGATGGCGCATGTGGTAACGGCCGATGTAGTTGTTCCACTTGAACTCGCGGTCGTCCTCGCCCATGTCCCAGTACTTGTTGGCCTCCACGCCGTGGCGCAGGCCGCGGTAGTGCAGCACGGGCAAGTCGAAGCCGCCGCCGTTCCAGCTCACGAGCTGGGGCACGTGCTTTTCGATCGAATGGAAGAAGTTCTGGATGACCTTGCCTTCGCTCGCGCCATCGCGGTCGACGAAGGAGTGGATGCGCAGGCCTTCGGCATTGCGGAACACGCAGCTGATGACCAGGATGCGCTGCAGGTGCAGCGGCATGAAATCGCTCTGGCCTTTTTCCTTGCGCTCGGCCAGCCAGGCGGCGTACACCTGTTCGTCGCTGTCTTCGGGCGCGGCACCGCGCAGCGCGCGCAGGCCCGCCACATCGGGAATCGACTCAATGTCGAAGACGAGAACGGGCCAGGCCATGCCGCGGCCCGGCTCAGCGCCTGGGCAGGTGCGAGAGCGGATCGACCGGCTTGCCCAGCCGGCGCACCTCGAAGTGCAGCTTCACGCGATCGGCGTCGCTGCTGCCCATCTCGGCGATCTTCTGCCCCTGGCGCACGGTCTGGTTCTCACGGACCAGCAGCGCCTGGTTGTGCGCGTAGGCGGTGAGGTAGGTGTTGTTGTGCTTGAGGATGATGAGGTTGCCGTAGCCGCGCAGGCCGGCGCCCGCGTACACCACGTTGCCGTCGGCGGCGGCCAGCACGGGGTCGCCCACCTTGCCGGCAATGCTCACACCCTTGTTGGTGTTCTCGTCGAAGGTCGACACCACCTGGCCGTTGGCGGGCCACACGAACTGGATTTCGTCGCCCGCGGGCACCGGCGCGGGCGCCGGGGCCGGCGCAGGGGCCGGTGCCGGGGCTGCCGACGGCGCGGCGGCGGGGCTGGTTTCGCTCAACGGGCGCGAGGTCACGCCGCCAGCAGCGATCGGGGTCGTCGACGGGCCGGTGGGCGCGGCGACGGCCGGGGGCGAGCCGGCGGGCGGTGCCACGCGCAGCAACTGGCCGACTTCGATGGCATTGGGGTTGGGCAGGTTGTTCCAGGTGGCAATGTCGCGCCAATCCTGGCCGGCATTGAGGGCGATGCGGTAGAGCGTGTCGCCGGGCTGCACCGTCACGAAACCGACACGCGGCTGGGCCTCGCCCGGGGCCGGCGCTGCGGCGGTCGTCGGGCGCGACGTGCCGCGGTCCTCGACCGGGGCGGGGCGGGCGACGCGCTGGGCGCAACCGGCGCTCACCAGCGCGGCGGCGAGCAGCGACCACGCCAGGGCTCGGCCCGGCGTTCGTCCCTGCGCCTGGGTGTGGCCCAGGTCGTGCAATGCAATTGGGTTCATGAAGACTCCACCGTTGTCTAGCGGACCCCCAACGGGTCCTGTCCGATACACGCTCAACGCCGGCACAGGCGGGACCGTCATGCGAGCCCTGATTTTAGAGGCACGAAATGAACCGCCTCGAGCTCGGTACGTACGATGCCGCGGGCGGTCTTGTCGATCACCACCAGGTTCTGGCGACCGGCGGCGGTGACGGCCGGGGCTACGAGGCGACCACCCACGGCGAGTTGGTCGATCCACGCGGCGGGCAGATCGTTCCCGCCAGCGGCCGCGATGATCGCGGCGTACGGCGCGCCCTGCGCAAAGCCGGGCATCCCGTCGCCAAAGATCAGGTGCAGGTTGGGCACGCGCAGGGCGCGCAGGTTGTCGCGCGCCTTGTCGTGCAGCGCGCGAATGCGTTCGATGCTGTAGACCTCGCGCGCCACACGGCTGAGCACCGCGGCCTGGTAGCCACAGCCCGTGCCGATCTCGAGCACGCGGCCCAGCGGTTGGGCGCTGCTCTGGCACAGCAGTTCCACCATGCGCGCCACCACACCGGGCTTGCTGATGGTCTGGCCCTGGCCGATGGGCAGGCTGGTGTCTTCATAGGCTTGATTCACGAGCGCCGAATCGACGAAGCGGTGGCGTTCGACCGCGAGCATCGCCGCCACCACCGCGGGGTGGGAAATGCCCTGCGCCTGCAGCTTGCGCACCATGGCGGCACGCACGGCCGACGAGTCCATGCCCACCCCCGAAGGCACGGGCCGCGCCACATCGGTGTGCGCGGCACGGGCCTGGCGCGCGGGCGCCGGTGCGGGGGTACCGGCGGGCAGGCGGGCGGGGAACGCGGGGCGCGGGCGTGGGCCGGGTTGCTTCACGCGCCTCCCCCGGAGAGCGCCGCAGCGGTGGGCGCCCAGTACGGCAGGCGGTCGTGGTCGGTCAGGTCCACCTGCAGCGGCGTGATGGTGGCGTAGCCCTGCTGCGCGGCGTGGAAATCGGTGCCATCCACGTCGTCGCGCGCGGGTCCGGCGCTGCCGATCCAGTACATGGTGTCGCCGCGCGGGTTCACCTGCGTGATCACCGGCTCGGCCGCGTGGCGCCGGCCCAGGCGCGTGACCTTGAAGCCACGAATCTCGTTCAGCGGCCGGCACGGGATGTTGACGTTGAGCAGCCAGGGCTCGCCGCGGCGGTGCGCCTCGGGCACCGATGGCAGCAGTTGCTGCACCAGCTCGGCGGCTTTCGTGGCCGCCGCGTCGAGGTGTTTCCAGCCCTTTTCGGTTTGCGAGAAGGCGATGGCCGGGATGCCGAACAGGTAACCCTCCATGGCCGCGCCCACGGTGCCGGAGTAGATGGTGTCGTCGCCCATGTTGGCGCCGTTGTTGATGCCGGAGACGACCAGGTCGGGCCGGTAGCCCAGCAGGCCGGTGAGCGCGATGTGCACGCAATCGGCCGGCGTGCCGTTGACGTAGCGAAAGCCGTTGCCGGCCTGGTGCACGTACAGCGGCGAATGCAGGGTGAGCGCGTTGCTCTTGGCGCTGTTGTTGTGCTCGGGCGCCACCACCTCGACCTCCACACCGGGCAAGGCCTTGATCGCACCGTGCAGGGCCACGATGCCGGGGGCCTGGAAACCGTCGTCGTTGGAGATCAGGATCTTCATGCCCGGGATTCTAGGAGCGCGGCCCGGTCACGCCCGGGACAGCGCAAGGGGAGAACCCGCTGCGGGAAGGCCAACGGCCTGCCTATCATGAACCCGACACCCCCCAACCCGAGGAGACCGACCATGCACGCCTGGTTGTGCGAGAACCCCGTGGGCGTCGACGCCCTGCAATGGAAGGAACTGCCCACGCCCGAGCCCGGTGCGGGCCAGGTGCGCCTGCGCATCGAAGCGGCGAGCCTGAACTTCCCCGATCTGCTGATCGTGCAGAACAAGTACCAGATGAAGCCCCCCCTGCCCTTCGTGCCCGGCAGCGAGTACGCGGGCGTGGTCGAGGCCGTGGGCGACGGCGTGAAGCACCTCAAGCCCGGCCAGCGCGTGGCCTGCCTGAGCGGCACCGGCGGCTTCGGCACGCACACGCTGGCACCCGCCGCGCTGTGCATGCCGCTGCCCGACGGCTTTCCTGCGGTGGACGCGGCCGCGTTCATCATGATCTACGCCACCTCGCACCACGCGCTGATCGACCGCGCGCAGCTCAAAGCCGGCGAAACGGTGCTGATCCTCGGTGCCGCGGGCGGCGTGGGCACGGCCGCGATCCAGATCGCCAAGGCCGCGGGCGCGCGCGTGATCGCCGCCGCCTCCAGCGACGAGAAATGCGCGCTGTGCACGCAGCTTGGCGCCGACGCCACCGTCAACTACGGCACCCACACGCCGCAGGCCGGCCTGCGCGACGAGATCAAGCGCCTCACCGAGGGCAAGGGCCCCGACGTGATCTACGACCCGGTGGGTGGCGACTTCGCCGAGCCGGCGTTCCGCTCCATCGCCTGGCGCGGGCGCTACCTGGTGGTGGGCTTCGCCAGCGGCCCCATCCCCGCCCTGCCCCTGAACCTCATGCTGCTCAAGGGCGCGAGCCTGGTCGGCGTGTTCTGGGGCGATTTCGCCAAGCGCGAGCCGCAGGCCAACGCGGCCATGATGCAGGCGCTCGCCGGCATGTACGCCAAGGGCCAGGTCAAGCCGGTGATCGACCAGACCCTGCCCATGGCCGAGCTGCACAAGGCCTACGCGATCATGGGATCGCGCGCGGTCAAGGGCAAGCTGGTGCTGGTGAACTAACGCGCGGCCTGCGCCTGGGTGGGCGCCGCCCACCCACCCCCGATGGCGCGGTACACCGCCACCAGCGCGGTGGCCGTGCCCACCTGGGCCTGCACCAGTTGCTCGCGGATGCCGAGCACCTCGCGCTCGGCCAGCAACACGGCCTGGAAGTCGGTCACGCCGCCTTCGAAGCGCGCGCGCGCCAGTTGCGCCGCTTCGTCGGCGTGGCGCGCGGCGGCTTCGAGCCGGTTCACGCGCTGTGCGCTGCGGTTGAAGCCGCTGAACGCGCCTTCGGTTTCCTCCAGCGCCAACGCCACGGTCTGCTCGAACACCACCAGGCCCTGTTCCGCGCGCGCTTCGCTGGCCGCGATGCGTGAGCGGATGGCGCCGAAATCGAACGGCGTCCAGGTGAGGCCCACGCCCAGCGCGTAGCGCGCCGCGTCGCCGGAGAACAGGTCGCCCAGACGCGGTGCGTTGAAGCCCAGCAGGCCCGAGAGCGAAACGCTGGGGTAGAGCTCGCTGCGCGCGATGCCGATGCCCGCGGTGGCCGCGGCCAGCCGGCGTTCGGCGGCGATCACATCGGGCCGGCGCTGCAACCACTGCTGGGGCGTGCCCACGGGCAGCGTGGCGAGGTCCGTCACGGGCAGCGACGGCAGGGGTTGCGGCAGGGCCAGATCGGCGAGCACGGTGCGCGGTGCTTGCGCGGTGAGCGTGGCCAGGCGGTAGGCCACCGCCTCCAGCTGCGCCTGCAGCGCGGGCAACACGGCCTCGGTGCTGGCCACCAGGCCGCGCGCACCCGACACGTCGAGCTGGCTCGCGCGGCCGGCGTCGAAGCGCGCGTCGGTGATGCGCAGCGACTCGCGCTGGTTCACCAGGCTGGCCTCGGTCACGCGCAGGCGTTCCTGCAGGCCACGCAGTTCGAGGTAGTTGCGCGCCACCTCGGCCACCACCGCGGTGTGCGCGGCGTGCAGGCCGGCCTCGCTGGCGCTCACCTGCGCGGCTGCGGCCTCGCGGGTGCGGCGCACGCGGCCGAACAGGTCGAGTTCCCAGGCGGCGACGAAGCTCGCGTCGTAGCTGGTGCCGGTGCGCTCGCTGCGCGAGGTGCCGGGCTGCTGCGACAGCGGCGCCACCGCGCGCTGCGCGCTGGTGTCGATGCCGACGCCGGGGCGGCTGGCCGCGTCGGCCTCGCCCTGCAAGGCCCGGGCTTCCTGCAGGCGCGCCTGCGCCAGGCGCACGTCGGTGTTGGCCGCCAGCGCGCGTTCGATCAGCGCGTCGAGCCGCGGGTCGTTGAAGCCGCGCCAGAAGCGCGCGATGTCGTCGCCCGGCGCCTGGGTGTTGCTGCCCGTGGTGCCGGCGCTGATGAAGCGCTCGTCGAGCGCAACGGCGGGCGTCTGGTGGTCGGGGCCGACCGCGGCGCAGCCCGCGAGCAAGGTGGCGAAAGCCACGGTGGTGAGGCCGGTCTTAAGCATGGTTCGGTGCCTCCTCGTCCTGGCCCAGCCGGTGCGCACGCCGCGAGCGCAGCAGCGCGTAGAACACCGGCGTCATGAAGATGCCGAACAGCGTGACGCCGACCATGCCCGAGAACACCGCGATGCCCATGGCGCGGCGCATCTCGCTGCCCGCGCCAGTGCCCACGATCAGCGGGATCACGCCGGCGCAGAAGGCGATGGAGGTCATGAGGATGGGGCGCAAGCGCATGCGGCAGGCGTGCACGATGGCGTCGTAAAGCTTCTCGCCGCGCTCCTCGAGTTCCTTGGCGAACTCCACGATCAGGATCGCGTTCTTGCACGCCAGGCCCACCAGCACCACCAGCGCCACTTGCGTGAAGATGTTCAGATCGCCCGGCTGCATGAACGGCGGAAAGCTGGAAAGCCACACACCGAACAGCGCCGAGAGAATGCCCATGGGCACGATGAGCACGATCACCAGCGGCAGGCTCCAGCTCTCGTACTGCGCGGCCAGCACGAGGATCACCAGCAGCACCGAGATCATCAGCACGGCCGCGAGCACCGGCAGCGTGATCTGCGTGCCTGGGATGGTGAGGTCGCGCGTGAGCCGGTCCTGGTAGCTGAGCTCGGTCCACTCGTAGGTCATGCCGCGTGGCAGCGTGCGCTGCAGCAGCGTCTCGATCTCGCCCTCGGCCTGGCTCGACGAGAAGCCCGGGTTGGGCGCGCCGTTCACGTCGGCCGAGGGGTAGCCGTTGTAGCGCGTCACGCGCGTGGGGCCGAAGCTGGGCTCCACCGTCATGAGCGCACCCAGCGGCACCATCTCGCCCGCGGCGTTGCGCGTCTTGAGGTTGGTGATGGCCTCGGCATCGGCGCGGTACTGCGCGTCGGCCTGCACCACCACCTGGTAGGTGCGGCCGAAGCGGCTGAAGTCGTTCACGTAGAGCGAGCCCAGGTTCACCTGCATGGTGTCGTAGATGTCGGCCAGGTTGATGCCCATCTGCTTGGCGCGCGTGCGGTCCACGTTGGCGTACAGCTGCGGCACGTTGATGTCGTAGCTGGAGAACGGCGTGCCCACGCTGGACTGCGGGTTGGCGTACACCTGCCCCAGCGTGCCCCACACCGCGCCATAGAGCGCCTGCTCACCCAGGCCGCCGCGGTCCTGCACCTGCAGCTTGAAGCCGCCCACGTTGCCCAGGCCGTCCACCGCGGGCGGCGGCACCACGAACATGCGCGCGCCCTGAATGCTCTGGATCGCGCCATTGACCTGGCCGAGGATGGCTTCCTTGGTCATGTCGGGCGTGGTGCGTTCCTCGAACGGCGCCAGGCCGAAGAAGATGATCCCTTCGTTCGGCGCGGCCGAGAAGCCCGCGATCGACAGGCCCGGGAAGGCCACCGAGTCGATCACGCCCGGCACCTTGAGCGCGATCTCGCTCATCTCGCGGATCACGGCGTCGGTGCGGTCGATCGAGGCGCCGGCGGGCAACTGGGCGATGCCGATCAGGTACTGCTTGTCGGGCGCGGGCACGAAGCCGGCCGGGATGCGCGCGAACAGCAGGCCGGTGACGCCCAGCAGCACCGCATAGACCACGAGCGAAGCGGTCTTGTGGCGCACGATGTACCCGACGCGGCGGCCATAGCCTTCGCTGCGGCGGTGGAACATGCGGTCGAACCAGCGGAAGAAGCGGCCGAAGACCTTGTCCATCGCGCGCGTGAGCCGGTCGGGCGACTGGTCGTGCGGGTGCAGCAGCAGCGCGGAGAGCGCCGGGCTGAGCGTGAGCGAGTTGAAGGCCGAGATCACCGTGCTGATGGCGATGGTGACGGCGAACTGCTTGTAGAACTGGCCGGTGAGGCCGGGCACGAAGGCCAGCGGCACGAACACGGCGCACAGCACCAGCGCGATGGCGATGATCGGCCCCGACACCTCGCGCATCGCCTTGATGGTGGCGTCGCGCGGTGAAAGGCCTTCCTCGATGTTGCGCTCCACGTTCTCCACCACCACGATCGCGTCGTCCACCACGATGCCGATGGCCAGCACCAAGCCGAACAGCGTGAGCGTGTTGATGGAATAGCCGAGCAGCAGCAGGAAGGCAAACGTGCCCACCACCGACACCGGCACCGCGAGCAGCGGGATCAGCGAGGCGCGCCAGGTCTGCAGGAACACGATGACCACCAGCACCACCAGCGCCACCGCCTCCAGCAGCGTCACCACCACCTTCTCGATCGAGGTCTGCACAAAGCGCGTGGGGTCGTAGACGATGTCGTACTCCACGCCGGGCGGGAAGTTCTTCGACAGGCGGTCCATGGTCTCGCGCACCGAGTTCGACAGCGCGAGCGCGTTCGAGCCCGGCGCCTGGAACACCGCAATGGCCGCCGCTTCCTTGTTGTTGAGCAGGCTGCGCATGGCGTAGGTGCCCGCGGCCAGTTCCACGCGGCCCACATCGCGGATGCGGATCAGCCCGCCCGTGGCCGGGTCGGTGCGGATGATGATGTCGGCGAACTCGTCCTCGGTGGTGAGGCGGCCCTGCGTGTTCACCGCGAGCTGGAATTCGGTGCCTTTGGGCGCGGGCGGTGCGCCCACGGTGCCCGCGGCCACCTGCGCGTTCTGCTCGCGGATCGCGCCCACCACCTCGGTGGTGGTGAGGTTGCGCGCCGCGAGCTTGCCCGGGTCGAGCCAGACGCGCATGGCGTAGTCGCCGGCGCCGAACATGAACACCGAGCCCATGCCCTGCAGGCGCAGCAGGTCGTCGCGCACGTTCATCTGGCCGTAGTTGCGCAGGTAGAGCGCGTCGCGGCTGTTGTCGGGGCTGACCAGGTGCACCACCATGGTCAGGTTGGGGCTGCTCTTCTCGGTGGTCACGCCGATCTGGCGCACGATGTCGGGCAGCCGCGGCAACGCGCGGTTGATGCGGTTCTGCACCGCGGTCTCGGCGGCCTCGGGGCTGGTGCCGATCTTGAACGTGACCGTGAGCGCCATGCCACCGTCGGCCGTGGCCGACGAGTCGTAGTACAGCAGGTTCTCGATGCCGCTGATCTGCTCTTCCAGCGGCGTGGCCACGGTTTCGCTGATGACGCGCGGGTTGGCGCCCGGGTACTGCGCGCGCACCACGATCTGGGGCGGCGCGACCTCGGGGTACTCGGACAGCGGCAACTGGAAGATGGCCAGCGCGCCGACAAGGAAGATGAAGATCGACAGCACGGCCGCGAACCGCGGCCGGTCGATGAAGAACCGGGAGATATCCATGGCGGGGCTCCCTTACTTGCCGGCCTGCTGCGGCGCGGCCGGCGGCGGGAAGACAGGCATGCCCTTCTCGTCCACCTTCAGCACCTGCGGCTGCACCGGCACGCCCGGCATGATGCGCTGCAGGCCCTCGACCACCACGTTCTCGCCGGGCTTCACCGCGTCGCCCAGCACCACGCGCATGCCGTCCTGCAAAGGCCCGAGCTGCACCACGCGGAACTGGGGCTGGCCGTCGGCGCCCACCACCACCACGGTCTTGCGGTTCTGGTCGGTGCCGATGGCGCGCTCGGGCACCAGCGTGGCCTGGTAGGGCGCGCTGGTGGTCATGGTCAGGCGCACGGCCAGGCCGGGCACGAAGCGGCCGTCGCGGTTGTCGAAGCTCGCGCGCAGGCGGATGGCACCGGTCTGTGGGTTCAGGCGGTTGTCGATGAAATCGAGCGTGCCCTGGTGCGGGTAGCCGCTCTCGTTGGCCAGGCCCATGCGCACCACGGGTTTGGCGCTGCCCGCGGCCCGCACGCGCAGGAAGGTCTGCTCGCTGCCATCAAAGTAGGCATGCACACGGTTCGTGGCGGCGATGGTGGTGAGCACCACCTGCTCGTTCACCAGGTTGCCGGCGGTGACGTTGGCGCGCGACAGCCGCCCCGCGATGGGCGCGCGCACCGCCGTGTAGGCCAGGTTCAGGCGCGCCACGCGCAGCGCGGCCTCGGCCGCCTTGATGTCGGCGTCGCTGGTGCGTGCGCCGGCGCTCAACTGGTCGAACTCCTGGCGCGACACGGCGCGGCTTTCCAGCAGCTTCTGGGCGCGTGCCAGCTCGGTCTGCGCCAGTTCGGCGCGCGATTTCGCGGCCACCACCTGCGATTCGGCGCGCGCCACCTCAGCCTCGAAGGGCCGCGGGTCGATGCTGAACAGCAGCGCACCGGCGGCCACGCTGGCGCCGTCGGTGAAGTGCACTTTCTCGATGGTGCCGCCCACGCGCGCACGCAGTTCCACGAACTCGGCCGCTTCGAGGCGGCCGCTGAAGGTTTCGAGGTCGGTGACGGGGCGTTGCACCGCGGGCGCGACGCTCACCGGCATCGCCGGTGGCGGGCCGCCTTGCGCATCCGCAGAGCGGCTGCAGGCCTGAATGAGCGGAAGAACCAACGCAAGAAGCAAGGCCGGGACGGTGATGCGCCCGAGGCGGTGAGCAGGCATGGGGGTACTCCAGAAATTGCCGACGCCGCGTCTCCCTGGTGGGGAGCGCGGCGCTGCAGACGAGGTGGCGAGATTGTGCCGGCGGCGCCATGCCGCGCGGGCTTCGTTGAACCTTAAATGTTTCTTATGGGCCGAAACGAAGCGCGAGGTTATTGACTTTCAAGGGATCACAACGGGGCCAACCATCACGGATGACACAAATGTCATCCTGCGTGGCGAGCCGCCAACGAACAATCGCCGCTTCCGCTGAACGCCCGAACGCCATGCCACGCTCCCGCCCCCTCTTTCTTACCGCGCTGCTCGGCGTGGCCACCAGCCTGGCCCTGATGGGCTGCGCCAGCCGCGCGAGCGAGCCGGCCACCAGCGACGCCGAGCGCCAGGCCACGCGACAGGCGCGACTGGCCGAGTTGCTGCCCATGCCCGCGGCCGAACGCATCCAGATCGTCGACCGCGAGTGGGTGGACGACACCCGCGCACGCACGGTGCCGGTGCGACTGGTGCTGCCGCGCGATGCCACCGGCCCGGTGCCGCTGGTACTGGTGTCGCACGGCATCGGCGGCTCGCGCCTGGGTTACAGCTACCTGGGCCGGCACCTGGCCGCGCAGGGCTACGCGGCGCTGCACGTGCAGCACGTGGGCAGCGACAACCGCCTCTGGCGCGGCAGCCCGTTCGATCTGCTGAGCCGCCTGAACGGCGCGGCCACCGAGGCCGAGGCCATCGCCCGCGCGCAGGACCTGCGCTTCGCGCTCGACCGCGCGCTGGCCGATGCCGACATCGCCACCCGCGTGGACCCGGCGCGCATCGCCGCGGTGGGCCACTCCTACGGCGGCAACACCGTGCTGCTGGCGGCCGGCGCGCGCGTGCCTGGCAAGCCGGTGCTGGTGGACGACCGCCTGAAGGCGGTGGTGGCCATCAGCGCCCCGCCCTTCCACGGCATGGGCGACCCCGCGCCGATCCTCGAGCCGCTGCGCGTGCCGGCGCTGCACGTCACCGCGGAAGACGACGACATCCGCATCCCCGGCTTCTACTCCGGCGTGCAGGAACGCGTGGCGCTGTTCCGCGCCACCGGCAGCGAGCACAAGCGCCTGGTGGTGTTCCGCGACGGCTCGCACAGCATGTTCACCGACCGCCTGGGCACGGGCGGCAGCGATCACAACGTGGCGGTGAAGCTGGCCACGCGCGAACTGGTGGTCGATTTCCTGGACGGGCTGTGGCGCGAACGCGCCGATGCGGTGGACGGCTGGCAGACGCGCCACGCCGCCCTGCTCAGCCCGCTTCAGGCCGAGGGCGCGCCCACCCATGTGACGCAACGCAGCATCGGCAGGTGACAGCGCCGCGCCGCGCGCGGGCGTAGCATCGCCCGCCATGCCGAACGCACACACCCAGAACCAACCCGCCGACCCGGCCCTCATCGATTCGCGCACCGCCGCCTGGCGGCTGCTCACCGTGCTCGGCCTGGTCACGCTGGGCAACAGCGGCATGTACGTGGTGGCGGTGGTGCTGCCCGAGGTGCAGGCCGAGTTCGGCGTGAGCCGGGGCGATGCCTCGCTGCCCTACACGCTGATGATGGTCTGCCTGGGCCTGGGTGGCCTGTTCACCGGCAAGCTGGCCGATCGCCACGGCATCACGCCGGTGCTGCGGCTGGGCGCGCTCGCGGTGGCCGGTGGCTTCGTGTGGGCCGCCCTGTCCGGCAGCATCTGGACCTTCGGCCTCGCGCACGGCCTGCTGCTGGGCCTGCTGGGCAGCTCGGCCACCTTCGCGCCGCTGCTGGCCGACACCGCGCTGTGGTGGAACAAGCGCCGCGGCATCGCGGTGGCCATTGCGGCCAGCGGCAACTACGTGGCGGGCACGGTGTGGCCGCCGCTGGTGCAGTGGGGCATCGAGACCATCGGCTGGCGCCAGACCTACCTGTTGCTCGGGCTGGTGTGCGGCCTGGGCATCTTCCTGCTGGCCAACCGCATGCGGCAGCGCCCGCCGCTGGTGGTGACGCCGCTGGCCACCACCGGCGCCGGCGTGCCCGACACCGCGCGCCCCTTCGGCATGGCGCCGGGGCCGGCGCAGGCGCTGCTGTGCGTGGCGGGCGTGGGTTGCTGCGTGGCAATGTCGATGCCGCAGGTGCACATCGTGGCCTATTGCGTGGACCTGGGCTTCGGCGCCGCGCGTGGCGCGGAAATGCTCTCGCTCATGCTGGCCAGCGGCATCGTGAGCCGGCTCGTGTCGGGCTGGATCTGCGATCGCATTGGCGGCATCCGCACGCTGCTGCTGGGCTCGGCGCTGCAGTGCGTGGCCCTGCTGCTGTTCCTGCCCTTCGACGGCCTGGTGCCGCTGTACGTGATCTCGGCGCTGTTCGGCCTGTTCCAGGGCGGCATCGTGCCCAGCTACGCCATCATCGTGCGCGAGCATTTCGCGCCGCAGGAGGCTGGCGTGCGCGTGGGCGCGGTGATCATGGCCACGCTGGTGGGCATGGCGCTGGGCGGCTGGATGTCGGGCTGGGTGTTCGACCTCACCGGCAGCTACAAGGCCGCGTTCCTCAACGGCATCGGCTGGAACCTGCTCAACATGAGCATCGCGCTGTTCCTGTTCTGGCGCGTGCGCGGCGGCATGGGGCCGGGCGGCCTGCGCGGCGCCAGCGCATGATGCCGACCATGACCACCCCCACCCTCATGCTCTCGCCGGCCGACACGGCCGCGGCCCTGCCCTACCCCGCGCTGGCCGACGCCATCGCCGCGCTGCTGCGCGACCCCGCGGTGCGCGTGCCGCCGCGCACGGTGCTGCCCATGCCTGCGGGTGGCTTCTTCTTTGCCATGCCCGCCACCGACGCGCAGGTGGCCGCGACCAAGCTCATCACCTACGTGGCCGACAACGCCGTGCGCGGCCTGCCCGCCATTCAGGGCGACATCGCCGTGTTCGACGCGCGCGATGGCCGCCGGCTGGCGCTGATCGACGGCCCCACCGTGACCGCGCGCCGCACCGCGGCCGTGTCGCTGCTGGCCGCGCGCACCCTGGCGCCGCGCACCGACGGGCCGATGCTCATCGTGGGCGCGGGCGTGCAGGGGCGCTCGCACCTGGAGGCGTTCGCGGCCGGCCTGGGCGTGCGCGACGTGCGCATCGCCTCGCGCAGCGCGGCCAGCGCCGACGCGCTGGTGGCGCACGCACGCGCCATGGGCCTGCGCGCGCAGCGCGTGGACGACGCCGACGCCGCGCTGGCCGATTGCCCGCTGGTGGCCAGCTGCACCAACGCCGAGGCGGTGTCGCTGCGCGCCCTGCCACGCGGCGACGCCTTCGTGGCCGCGGTCGGTGCCTTCACGCCGCGCATGGCCGAGTGGGCGCCCGAGATCTGCCGTGCCATCGCCGAACGCGGCACGCTGGTGGTGGACACGCGCGACGCCGACCACGAAGCGGGCGACCTGCTGCAGGCCGGCATCGACGTGGCCACCGTGCCCACGCTGGGCCAGCTGCTCGACGCGCCGCGCCCCACCACGCCGCAGGGCCCGGTGTTCTTCAAGAGCTGCGGCTGGGCCGGCTGGGATCTCGCGGCCGCGCGCCTGGTCGTTGCGCCTTTGCTGAAAGCCGCGGCATGAACCACAACGCCGATTTCCACACCGAACCCGTGCACCGCTTGCGCGCCGACCTCGCGCTCGCGCTGCGCGCCGCCGCGCACTTCGGCCTGTCCGAAGGCGTCTGCAACCACTTCAGCGTGGAGCTGCCCGACGGCTCGGGCCGCTTCCTGCTCAACCCGCGCGGGCTGATGTGGCAGGAGGTGCAGGCCGACGACGTCGTGATGGTGGACGTGCAGGGCGAGGTGCTCGCCGGCCGCCACCCGGTGGAGCCCACGGCCATGCACATCCACGCCGGCGTGCACCGCGTGGCGAAGCACGCGGTGGTGCTGCACACCCACATGCCCTACGCCACCGCGCTCACGCTCACCCGGGCGCGCGCGCTCGACACCGCGCTGTCGCAGAACGCGATGCGCTTCCACGGCCGCGTGGCGATCGACCCGGTCTACAACGGCCTGGCGCTCGACGCGCGCGAAGGCGAACGCATCGCGCGCGGCATGGGCACGAGCGACGTGGCCTTTCTGGCCAACCACGGCGTCATCGTCTGCGGCGAACAGATCGCCCACGCCTTCGACGACCTGTACTACCTGGAGCGCGCCTGCATGGCGCAGGTGATCGCGCAGTCCAGCGGCATCGGCCTGGCGCCGGCCGACGCGGCCATGGCCGCGCACGTGGCCGCGCAGACACACGGCGAGCGCCTGCAGTCCGACCTGTTCTTCGAGGCGCTGCGCCGGCGGCTCTGAGGCCGCCGGCCCGCGCGCTCAGGCCACCTTGCCGAGCGCGCGCAGCAGCTTCTCGGGCGTGATCGGCTGCGAATGCACGTGCGCGTTGAACGGCGCAATGGCGTCGTTGATGGCGTTCATCACCGCGGCCGGCGCGCCCGCCGTGCCGGCCTCACCCGCGCCCTTGGCGCCCAGCTTCGAACTGCGCGTGGGCGTCATCACGTGCGCCACCTCGATGTCGGGCATCTCGGCCGACATGGGCACCAGGTAGTCGGCCATGTTGGCGTTGAGCATCAGGCCGGCGTCGTCGTACAGGCATTCCTCGAACAGCGCACCGCCGATGCCCTGCACGATGGCGCCGCGCATCTGCTCGTCCACCAGCATGGGGTTGAGCACGCGCCCGCAGTCTTCCACCGCCCAGTGCTTGAGCAGCTTCACGAAGCCGGTGTCCGGGTCCACCTCCACGTAGGAGGCTTGCACGCCGTTGGTGAAGATGAAGGGGAAATCGCGCTGCGCGTAGTGGCGCGTGACCATGAGCTCGGGCGTGAAATCGGCCGGCAGCGAATCGGAGCGGAAGTAGGCCACGCGGCCCAGTTCCTTGAGGGGCAGAAGTTCCTCACCGCTGGTGGCATCGACCACGCGGTCGCGCCGCACCGCCATGCCCGCGGCGTCGCGCTTCAACATCACGGCCGCCACCTTGAGGATGTTCGCGCGCAGCGCCTCGCCCGCGAGCAGCACCGCTTCGCCGCCCACGCCCGCGCCGCGCGAGGCCCAGGTGCCGCCGCCATAGGGCGTCACGTCGGTGTCGCCGGTGACGATGCGCACCTTGGTGATGTCCACACCCACCGCGTCGGCCGCGATCTGGCGGTAGATGCCTTCGGTGCCCTGGCCCTGTTCGCCCACGCCCACCATCACGGTGATGTCGCCCTCGGGGTCCAGGCGCACGGTGGCGCCGTCTTGCGAGGCGATGCGCGCGCCGCCCACGCCGTAGAACGCGGCGCTGGGGTTGGTGAGCTCGATCACCGTGGCGAAACCGATGCCGCGGTGAATGCCCTGCTGGCGCAGCGCGGCCTGCTCGGCGCGCAGCGCGTCGTAGTTCATCAGCTCGCGCAGCTTCTGCAGGCTGGCCTCGTGCGACAGCACCTCCAGCTTGATGCCCGAAGCCCCGGTGGCGGGGTAAGCGTCGTCGGGGATCACGTTGAGCTCGCGGATCCGCAGCGGATCCATGCCGATCTTCTGCGCCGCCAGATCGACCAGGCCCTCGGTGACCGCGCAGGCGATGGGGTGGCCCACACCGCGGTACTGGCAGGTCGGCGTCTTGTTCTGGAACACCACGTTCAGCTTCGCGCGGTAGTGCTTGTGCTTGTAGGGGCCGCCCACCAGGTTCACCACCTGGTTGCCTTCGATCGCGCTGGTGCGCGGGAACATCGAGTACGGGCCGATGCCTGTGAGGTCGTCCATCTCGAAGCCCAGGATCTCGCCGGACTTGTTGACGGCGATGCGGGCCTTGACGCGGTGGTGCCGCGCGTGGATGTCGCTGGTGAAACTCTCGATGCGGTCGGCCACGAACTTCACCGGCCGGCCCAGCAGGATGGACAGCGCCACGGTGGCGAAGTCGTCCGGGTAGGCGTGCACCTTGATGCCGAAGGAGCCGCCCACGTCCTTGCAGATGACGCGGATGGCGCTCGCGGGCAGATCGAACTGGCGGCCGTAGAGGTCCTGCATCATGTGCGGTGCCTGGAACGAGTGGTACACCGTGAGCCGCTGCTCGGCCGGGTTCCAGTGCGCGATCTGCGCGCGCGGCTCCAGCGTCACGCCGGTGTGGCGGCCGAACTCGAAAGTGGTCTCGGCCACCGCGTCGGCCGCGGCAAAGGCCTGGTCCACGTCGCCCACGTTCAGGCTGCGCGTGAAGCACAGGTTGTCGCCCAGCTCGGGGTGGATCAGCGGCGTGGCGGCGTCGAGCGCGGTCTCCATGTCGGTGGCCAGCGGCAGTTCTTCGTAGTCCACCACGATGTGCTGCAGCGCGTCCTCGGCCTGCGCGCGGGTTTCGGCCACCACGGCCACCACCGGCTCGCCCTGCCAGCAGGCGCGGTCCACCGCCAGCGCGTGCTGCGGTGCCGACTTCATGCCCGCCAGATGGCCCAGCACCGCCACCCAGGGCTTGCAGACCTTCGCCAGGTCGTAGCCGTCGGCCACCATCAGCACGCCGGGCATGCCGCGCGCGGTGTCGCCGTGCACGGCCTTGATGCGCATGTGCGCCACCGGGCTGCGCCAGAACACCACATGCGCCAGGCGCGGCAGCTCGATGTCGTCGATGTACTGGCCCAGGCCCTGGGTGAGGCGCTCGATGCCGCCGCGCGGCACCGCGGCGCCGATGTAGCGCTGGTCTTCGGTGACGGGCGTGAGGGGCGCGGGCTGCTGCACGCCGGGTTCGAGATTGACGGTGTCGCGCTTCATGCCAGAGCCTCCTTGCGCGCGCGCAGCACGTCGCAGATGGCGTCGACGATGGCGTGGTAGCCGGTGCAGCGGCAGTAGTTGCCCGAGATCCATTCGCGCACCTCGGCGCGCGTGGCCTCGGGGCGGGTCTCGACAATCTCCTTCGCGGCCATCAGCATGCCCGAGGTGCAGAAGCCGCATTGCAGCGCGTTGCGCGCAATGAAAGCCTGCTGCAGGTCACGGATCACGCCGCTCTGGCTCAGGCCCTCGATGGTCTGCACGCTGCCGCCGTCGGCCTGCACCGCGAGCGTGAGACAGCCGCGCACGATGTGCCCGTTGAGTTCGACGGTGCAGGCACCGCAGACGCCGTGTTCGCAGCCCAGGTGGCTGCCCTTGAGGCCGAGGTCGTCGCGCAGGAAATCGACCAGGTGGGTGCGCGGCTGCACGCTGCAGCGGTGCGCATGGCCATTCACGGTGACCTGGATGGGGTGCTGATCTGGCATGGGGTTCCTCTCGGCTCAGGCGCGCGCACCGGCCAGCAGGCGCTGCAGCAGCACGCCGGCCAGGTGGCGTTTGGTCTCGGGGGTGTTGGTGAGGTCGGGCAAGGGGTCGATCTCGGCGCGCAGGCTGGCCACGGCAAGCGCCAGCGTGGCCTCGTCGGGCACCTTGCCTTCGAGCAGCTGCTCGGTGCGGCGCGCGCGCCAGGGCGTGGTGGCCACGCCCATGAAGGCCAGGCGCACGGCGGACAAAGCGCCGCCTTGGCGCTGCGCCGACGCGGCCAGGCCGACGATGGCGTAGTCGCCATGGCGGCGCGCAAGCTCGGCCACGCCATGCCATTGGCCCGGCCGGGCCACGGGCAACTCGCTCGCGATCACGATCTCGTCGGGCTGCAAGGCCGTGGCGTAAAGGCCGGTGTAGAAGTCATCGCCCGCGATGCGGCGCTCGCCGCGCGGGCCCTGCACGATCACCGTGCCACCGAGCGCGAGCAGGCAGGCAGGCCATTCGGCGGCCGGGTCGGCGTAGGCGATGGAGCCGCCCCAGGTGCCGCTGTTGCGGATGGCGCGGTGCGCGATGTGGGGGGCGGCGTCGCTGAGCAGCGGCGCGTGGCGCTTCACCACATCGCTCTCCTCGATCTGCGTGTGCGTGGCCAGCGCGCCGATGCGCAGCACATCGCCACGCACCTCGATGCCGCGCAACGCGGCGATGCCGGTGATGTCGATCACCAGCGCGGGCTCGGACAGGCGCATGTTCAGCGTGGCCATCAGCGTCTGCCCGCCGGCGAGCACGCGCGCGTCGTCGCCGTGCTGGCTCAGCAGCGTGATCACCTGGCTCACGGAATCGGCCTTGATGTAGTCGAATGCAGCGGCTTTCACCGGACTCTCCTCAGAACAGGATCGAAGCGATCCACACACCGAAGCCCGTGGAGAGGGCACCAAGCGCGAACCACAGGATGCGAACGCCCTCGCCGGGCGGGGTGGGTGCGGGGGATGCCGCCTGCGCGGGGCGCGCCACCGCCGGCGCCGGGGTGGGGGAAGCGGCGGTGGGAGCGGCCACAGGCGCTGGCTCGTGCGGCGCATCGGCTGCGGTGGGTGCGGTGTTCGCATCCGGCACCGTGGCCGCGGGCACCAGCTCCGCCTCGAAGGCGCTGAAGAACTGATCGGCCATCTGCTTGGCGGCCGCGTCGATCATTCGGCCGCCCACCTGGCCGAGCTTGCCGCCCACCGAGGCCTGCGTGGTGTAGCGCAAGCGCGTGCCATCGGCTTCGTCGGCCAGCGACACGCTCGATTGGCCTTTGGCCATGCCGGCCGCGCCGCCCGCGCCTTCGAACTGCAGCGTGCAGCCTTCACCCACGCGCACGTCCTGCAGGCGGATGTGGCCCGTGAACCGCGCGCGCACCGGGCCGACCTTGACGGCCACACGCGCGGTGCGTTCCGTCTCGCTCGTGGCTTCCATGCTTTCGCAGCCGGGGATGCAGCGGGCCAACACGGCCGGGTCGTTGAGGGCGGCCCAGACCTTGTCGCGTGGCGCCGCAATGAGGATGTCTCCGTTGAGTTCCATTCGTCTTTCTCATCCCCGGGTTTTCACGGGTGTTTTTGTTTACCAACCGGTCAACAATGCTAAGACTCATTGACCGTACGGTAAATAGCGTGCGCATCCAGAAAAACCCTGAGCCCCGCGAAACAGGCGACGAAGCACCGGCCGACAGCGCGCCGACGCGTCGCCGCCTGAGCGTGTCCGAGCGCGAACGCCAGATCGTCGACGGCGCGATCCAGTTCTTCGCCTCCAACGGCTTCGGTGGCCAGCTGCGCGATCTGGCCAGCAGCATCGGCGTCACGCACGCCCTGCTCTATCACTACTTCCCCACCAAGCAGGCGCTGATCGACCGCGTGTACCTCGATGTGTTCGAAGGCCGCTGGCGCGACAGCTGGGACGCCCTGCTCGACGACCCCACGATCGATGTCGAGGACAAGTTCACCGCCTTCTATGCGGACTACGTGAACAACGCGCTGTCGCGCGAGTTCGTTCGCATCCTGATGTTCTCGGGCCTGATGGACCACAACATCTCCGACCGCTTCTTCGCCATGCTGCGCGAACGCCTGTTCCCGCGCCTCATCCGCGAGACGCGGCGCTTTCGCGGCTCGACCTCGCGCGCCAAGCCCAGCGAGCGCGAACTCGAGCTGCTCATGGGCCTGCACGGCGGCATGTTCTACATCTCGATCCGCCACTGGATCTACGGACAGGACGTGCACAGCGAGGCCATGCACGAGACCTGCGACGAGGCCCTGGTGCGCGACCGCGTGCGCAGCTACCTGATGGCCAGCCGCGAACTGTTCCCGCTGAAAACCCCGGCTCGTTGAGCCAACCCACCCCGAAGTGCAAGAGGAGACAACCCGCATGAAGCTCACCCAGTTCACCGCCGCCAGCCTGCTGGCCATGGGGGCCGCCGTGGCCGCCCTGCCGGCCGCCGCACAGCAGCGCATCAACGTCAACATCGGCTCCAGCCACCCCACCACCAACATCTGGGCCTACGCCATGAAGGAGGTGTTCCAACCCGAGGTGGACCGCATCCTCAAGGCCGGTGGTGGCAAGTACGAGGTGCGCTGGCGCGAGAACTACGGCGGCACGCTCTACAAGTTCACCGACACGCGCGCCGCGGTGCGCGACGGCATCGTCGACGTGGGCATGGTGGGCACGGTCTGGGAAAACTCGGCCATGCCGCTGCAGAACGTCACCTACTTCACGCCCTTCGCCACCACCAACCACGAACTGTTGATCGAGATCTTCGACAAGCTCAACGTGACGGTGCCCGCCCTGCGCGACAGCTGGGCCGCGCAGAACATGGTGCCGCTGTCCTCGCTGATCACCGACAGCTACGACATCTACGCCAACTTCCCCATCCGCACCCTGGCCGATCTGCAGAACAAGAAGATCAACGCGCCCGGCACCTCGGCCAACTGGCTGCGCGACACCGGCGCCACCCCCGTGGACGGCGCCCTCACCACCTACTACACCAACATCCAGACCGGCGTGACGCAGGGCGCGCTCTCGTTCGCCAGCGGCATCGGCCCGGCGCGCGTGTACGAAGTGGCCAAGTACCTCACGCACGTGGACATCGGCTCCATGTACTTCGGCAGCGTGGCGGTGAACAAGCGCTATTACGACGCCCTGCCCAAGGACGTGCAGGACGCCTTCGTGCAGGCGGGCAAGGCCACGTCGAAGGCGCATGGCGAGCACGTGACCAAGGTGGCCAAGGCCGCGATGGACACCATGAAGGCCGCCGGCCTGCAGGTGGCCGATCTGCCCGCGGCCGAAAAGACCAAGTGGGTCAACAGCCTGCCCAACATCGTGCAGCCCTGGCTGCAGGCCACGGGCGACAACGGCAAGGCCGTGCTCAAGGCCTACTTCGACGAGCTGCGCGCCCGCGGCGTGAAGCCGCTGCGCGACTGGGACGGCCAGAACCGCTGAGCGCCCCCGCCCCGGCCTCTCGCGGGCCGGGGTCCTCCCATCGAAGGTGAACCGTGCACAACGAACCTGAACTTGCTGCCGAGGGCGCCGCCGCGTCCGCGCGGCCCCACCCGCTGCAAGGTCTGGCGCGGGTGCTGGCGGCCATCGGCACCGTGTGGATCTTTCTCATGATGATGATGGTCGTGGCCGACGTGGTCGGCCGCAATTTCCTGAACACGCCCATCACGGGCGTGGCCGAATTCGCGGCCCGCTCGGTGGCCTCCATCGTGTTCCTGCAGCTGGCTGCGGCCATCTGCTCGGGCCGCATGACACGCAGCGATTTCCTGCTGCGCCTCATCGGCGCGCGCTCGCTCACCGCGCTGCGCGTGCTCGAGGTCGGCAACGCGCTGCTGGGCACCTTGCTGTTCGTCGCTCTGGCGTTCATCGCCTGGCCCGAACTCACGCAGGCCTGGACCACCAACGAATTCTTCGGTGTGCAGGGCGTGTACACCGTGCCCACCTGGCCGTTCCGAGCGCTCATCGTGGCCGGCTCGGCCGTGGCCGCTGCCGCCTACCTGTTGCAGATACCTTCGCTCTGGCGCCACGCCGGTGAGTTCGGAGAGCCGTCATGACCGACCTGGGTTTCGGCGCGCTGCTGATCGGCGCGCTCGTCATGCTCGTGCTGCTGGGCGTGCACATTGCCGTGGCACTCATCGGCATCGGCTTCGTGGGCATCTGGCTCATGCGCGAGGACGTGGAGATGGCCATGCGGCTGCTCTACCTCTCGGCCTACAACGGCGTGGCCGACTACATCTTCGCCACCATCCCCTTGTTCGTGCTCATGGGCTTGCTGGTGTCGATATCGAACGTCGGCAAGGACACCTTCGAGGTGGCCGAAGCGCTGCTGCGCCGCGTGCGCGGCGGCCTGGGCGTGGCCACGGTGGCCGCCAACACCGTGTTCGCCGCGGTGACCGGCGTGTCCATCGCGTCGGCCGCGGTGTTCACGCGCGTGGCCGTGCCCGAGATGGTGCGCCACGGCTACCGCACCGCGTTCGCCGCCGGCACGGTGGCCGGCAGCTCGGTGCTGGGCATGATGATTCCGCCCAGCCTGCTGATGATCATCTACGGCGTGCTCGCCGAGCAGTCGATCGGCAAGCTCTTCATCGCCGGCGTCATCCCCGGTTTCCTGCTGGCCGCGGTGTTCGTGGTGATGATCGTTCTGATGGCCACGTTCACGCCCGGCAAGGTGTTCGATCTGCAACGCCGCCAGGCGCTCGCGCTGGAACGCCGCACCGGCCCGCTGCTCAGCGGCGCGCAGATGGCGGGCAAGCTGGTGCCCATCGTGGCGCTGGTGGTGCTGGTGCTCGGTGGCCTGTACACCGGCTTCTTCACGCCCACCGAAGCGGGTGGCATCGGCGCCTTCGGCGCGCTGGTGGTGGCGCTGGCGCGCCGCAGCCTGGGCCAGGGCCGCTTCTGGCGCGTGCTGCACGAGACGGGCAGCGTGTCGGTGACCATCCTGATCCTGCTGATCGCCGCCAGCTTCTACAGCCGCATGCTGTCGGTGGCCGGTGTGCCGGTGGCCATCAGCGACCTGGTGCAGGACGCCGGCCTGGGCCCGTACGGCTTCCTGCTGATCTACGTGCTGATCGTGCTCTTCCTCGGCATGATCCTCGACTCGAGTTCGATCCTGCTGATCATGACGCCGGTGGCGGTGCCGATCGCCACCGAGCTCGGCTTCAACCTCATCCAGTTCGGCGTGATCACCGTGCTCGCGGTCGAGATCGGCCTGCTCACACCACCGTTCGGCATCTCGGTGTTCACCGTCAAATCGACACTCAACGACCCCAAGGTGTCGGTCGAGGCGATCTTCGCGGGCTCGCTGCCGTATGTGGCCGCGATGCTGTTCGTGCTGCTGCTGGTGGCGATCTTTCCTGCGTTGTCGTTGGCGCTTGTCTGACACAGGGCGCTGCCGTTGATTACACGGTTTACGTCCGGGCAATGAACCGCGGCCCGTGAGGCCGCTCTCACACGGGCCTGCTGAAAAACCTTTCGGCAAGCGGGTGTCGATGGCGCCGCACGCGGTGCCGTGCCGTCGTGCGTCCGTTCTTTCAACGCCACAAGCACGAAGGACCCATGAAAAAAGCCATCCAAGTGACCACCGTTGCCGCCGCCCTTGCCCTCGTCGCCGTGGGCGCGCACGCGCAATCCACGTCATCCAGCTTCCCGTCGCCATCGCGGCTGTACGGCAGCATCGGGTACGAGTCGATCGACATCACCACCACGGACGGAACCAATCAGGCCAGGTCCGAACCGGGCGTGCTCATGGGCACGATCGGCTACCAGCTGCACCCCAACCTTGCTGTCGAAGGCGTGGTCGGTGGCACCGTGAAGAAGGACGATGTTCGCCTCAACGGCTTGAACACCGGCATCGATGGCAGCATCGACAGCACCTACGGCGTATTCGTCAAACCCTCGGTGAACCTCACCGACCGCTTCAGCGTGTTCGGCCGCGTGGGCTACGTCCACACCAAGGCCAGCCTGTCATCGGGCAGCGTCAGCGTGAGCGAGAGCGGCGAAGACACCGCCTATGGCCTGGGCGCCTCCTACGCCCTCACGCCCAACTCCTACGTGCAGGCCAACTGGACGCAGTACTACGACCGCGACGGCGTGGAAGCCAAAGGCTGGGGCGTGGCCTACGGGCTGCGGTTCTGACCATGTGAACCCTCGGGCCCGGCCGATGCCGGGCCCCGGGTACTCGCCGATCAGCCCGGCTCGTCGTCGAGCAATTCGCCCAGGCGGTCGAGCCGCTTCTCCCACAGCGCGCGCCGATC
Source organism: Hydrogenophaga sp. (assembly GCA_016741995.1). Lineage (GTDB taxonomy): Bacteria > Pseudomonadota > Gammaproteobacteria > Burkholderiales > Burkholderiaceae_C > Hydrogenophaga. Next base: position 35,806 of record JACVCO010000003.1, read on the forward strand.
CTCGATCCAGCGCTGCGCCACCATCAGGCCTTCGGGCGCCAGGCTGCAGGTGCGTGTGCGGCCGGTTTTCTCGCTGTGCACCAACCCGCTCTCCTCCAGCACGCTGACGTGCTGGATCACCGCCGTCAACGTGATGCCCAGCGCCTCCTGCAACTGCTTCGCGGCCAGCGGCCGGCGGCACAGGTGCTCCAGCATGGCGCGGCGCGTCGGGTCACCCAGCGCGCGAAACACGCGCTCCGGCGTCGGTCGGGTGCGTCGCCGCGCTTCAGCTGGCAAGGCCGATCTCCCGTTCCAGCGCGTTCAACAACTCGCGTGTGCCGTGCTCGCGCTGCGATGCGTTGTCGGTGCCGTCAAGAAACGCGATCTGCTCGGTGAGCAAGAGCAAGGTTCCACCACCCGCCGCTGGCAGGAACTCGATCGTCTGCTGTGACGAGGAAAAGCGTTTGCCCTCGGTGTCCATCGTGTAAGCGATGACGATCCGCTTGCCAGGCACGATGTCGAGGTACCGCACGTCGTTGCCCATCAGCACCCCACCCTGGAAGCGGAAGCGCCAGCTCTCGCTTCCCCCCACCGCGAAGTTCATCTCGAACTTCTCGATCGTCCAGCCCTCGTCATCGCCCCCCATCCAGCGCCGTTTCTTCGCCGGATCGGAGAAGGCGGCGAACACCTTTTCGGGGCGGTGCGCGTAGCGGCGCTCGATGACAAACGTGCTGTGCCTGATCGTGCTGTGTTCCATGGCGTGCTCCATAGTGAAGTTGATGCTTCACTTTAAAGGCGCCTTTTTAAAAGTCAAGCATTGACTTCACTATCAGGACGAACGGCGCCGCAAAGCCGAGTCCGGAAAAGAAAAAAGCCCGACGGATGTCGGGCTTTTTCAAGGGGATGCGGCGGGGCGGCTGATGGGAGACCATTGGCCACCGGAGAGCCCCGTGCGTTTTCGCGGCTTTCCGGCCGGTGCGACACGAGTCTGGGGCACAGATGGTGTGACAAGCAGGCAGGCTGGACAACACAAATTTCACTTCGCGACGCAGGGTCTATCAACGCCCGGAGAGCCACTTCCTGCGCGCAGTTGCTCTCGCAACTGAGCCCTATCGGCGGCATGGTGAGCGCGCCGATGGTCATTCGGACATAGGGCAACCACGTTTGAAATCGAATCAGCCCCACCTTCGCTAAGCGGCACGACATGATGCGTCTCCAAGTAGACCTGCCCGGCCGCAGTGGTAAAGCCCTTCGCGCCGCAAAGTTCACAAATGCCATTCGCGCGTAGCAAGACGCGCCTCCGGACGTCCGCGCTCCGCACGAAAACCGTGCCCTCCACAACCCGCTTCTCAGGTGCTCGCTCGCCATCGTCCGACGGCGTTGAAAACTGGTCAACAAACACCATAGCCGGCACGCCTCTCGTCAGTATTACTTCGCCTGTCGACCAGTCGTAGTGCGTCACGGCCCATGGCACCGGGTCCAGCATGCGCTTGTGCACCCGAGACGCCTCGTCGTCCCCTGCCTCAATGTCACGCTCATCCCCCTCGCAGACGATGACACGCACGGGAAGCCGCTTACGAGCCGCCAATTGGATAGCGCCATCCATCTTCAGGGCGCGCTTCTCCCAGACCGCCTTGGCCTCTCCTTTCCGCCAAGGGTCATCGCGTAGTCGCACGATTCGGTGCGCGAACGCACGCATGTTCAGAGCGTCTTCCACGACGCCATCCCGCTCTTTCATACCTCCATGCCACAGATTCAGTACTACCAAGTTGTCTGAATCTACGAAGGACCACTCATAGCAGTACTTGGGGTTTGAAGCCGCGTGCTCGGCTCCTCGCTTGAAGTTCCCCCAATCTGCAACGTCTATGCCCGCCTCCTTAACCAAGTCATAGACCAGTTGACGTGCCCGTGGGGTGATTTCCTGAAGTTGGGTGCTCATTCGTGGATATCTCTGTTGTAGGAAACAGTCCTAACCAAGGCGTGCATTGGCGTTGCTTGCGACAGTCAAGCCACCTTTGCTATCCAGCGGCCTGCTTGCAAGCACTTTCTTGCGGTCCCGCCCCAAGTGGCTTGCACCGCTGTTGGCGAGCTGGGCCGACATTGCGACGAACGCTGGCTGACGCTACCGCCCGACCCAGAACGGCGCCTGTGGCTGGTGCTCGACGAACTGGCCGCGCTCGGCAATGGTGAAAGCCTCTATGAGCTGATCGGGCGCGCGCTGGGGCGACATCTGGATAGGGCTGCCGGCCTGCCTCCGTCCGCAGTACCTTACGCAGCCCGGCACACCTTTGCAACCATGGTGGGCAACATGGAGGGAGTAAAGGACCACGCGCTTAAGCGGTACATCGGCCACAAACCCGAAAACATGACCGACAAGCATTACCGGGGTGTTCGGGCAGAAGACCTCTTTGCGGTGGCGAGCAAAGTAGCTCTTCCACCACGAGCAGAGAAGAGGATGCGAGAGGAGCTATCTCTTACGGCGAAGAGCTTCTAAAGCCCATTTTGTGACGTATAGCGCGGGCCACTCCGTCGAGTCCTGGAAAGAGAGTTGCCGCGGTGAGTCCCATAAACGCCAAGTCCTCTAGCGCTTGGAAAGCGACAAGCGCTGGGACATCCACCGCATATGCGAGGCGTGTCTGCGCGTGCTCTTCCGCGTGTCGAATAAAGCCCTCCAGGTCACCGATGTTCGTTACGAGGAATTGCCCCTGTTGCGCCTGCAGCCGTGGATTCAAACGAGGAGAAACGGCAAGGAAGTTGAGGTAAGGCTGTAGTCGAGGGACATTCACTATTCGAGGAGATGAGCTACTCACAAACTCTCGAGTGAGCGCGTACAAACGCACCTTCACAGAGTCAATTTTTTCTCGGTGTTTTTCGAGAGCATCAGAAAACGCAAAGAAGGCGGCCACATAAGGCGAGGCGGTCCAATCAAGCATCGGTGTCGGAAGGCCGTGATGTTGAGCCAAGCCCAAGCAAGTCGCATAGTCAACAGCATTCCCCAAGTCCAATCGAGTTCCAAGAATCGCTTCAGCCATAGCCGCAAAGTGAGCGAGCTCTTCGAAGCAATAACGATCAACTCTATGACGGCCCGCTCTTGAAAGCGTGGTTCTCAGGGCGTACTCAGTGCTTCCGTGACCTCGAAAGAGGGAGCAGCCGTAAACTGCGCGTGCCTTCTCCATCCAAGACTTCAGGTCGCCCCACGTGGAGCATTCCTCGGCTTGAACGCGCTTCACGCCGTCAATCAAGGGGCCAAACTTGACTTGGTGTGGCGAACCGTCCTTGTGCGTCCAGTGTCCTTGGTAGAAACCATCAGCAGCGCTAACCAACACCTTTAGGTTTTTGCTGAATTCAAGCTCCTCATCAGTGAGCACTTGCGGCGCATACACTCCCCCGTCACTTCCTTCGTAAAACACTGTTGAGGGCTCGAGCTGCAGTCCTGCCGATGACATCTTTGCCGTAAACAGGCACCCGTAAGACTTAACCCCGCCACCCCACACATGAATCATGACCTCAAGAGGTGAGTCTTGATCTATGCAAAGCATCGCATGAGCTTCCCCTTGTTCAGTTTCTATCTTTCCAAACTGCTGCAGGTGCATGTGCCCCTCCGATTGATGAATCCGAGTATCGAAGCAAAATCTCAACGCAAATCAGATAGCCCCCCGTCGGCCGTCTTGGCAATTCCCGTCAAGGCCTTTAAGCCTTCAACCATCCCGCCTCCTCTTCGGACTTTAGGTCGTGGCACATCTTCCCCGACTTTTCTAGTAAAAATCTGAGCGGGTATCAGATAAGCCCAAACGACCGTTTCCCCCCGTGGGGGTACCTTCTGCCAACCACGCGGCCACCGCTCACTGCAGCCGCTGAATCACCCGCTGCAACTGCACGAGGCCCCACTGACTGCCCTGTGCGGTCCTGATGCCAGCCGCGTTCATTGCCTCAACCATCTCTCTTTGCTTCATGCCCCGGGCCTCGTAGGCCCTGATGGTGGGCTGTCCATCTCGGCCTCCAGGTCCTTGAGCGAGTGCCAGTTCTGACTACCCCGTCGCATCATGATTTCGCCGGTCGCACGGTCCACTCGCGTCTCGAACCCCTGCTGGTGATAGATGCTCATGTCAGCGGCGAGCGCCTGCTGGATCTTGAACTCCTTCGCCATCTCGCGGAAGACGTTGGACTGGCCTTTGATGGCGACCTCTTGGATGGCCTCGGCGAGCCGTGGGTGGCCCTGGGCGCGGAACTGGTCCCACAGCCCTTCCACTTGCTCACGGGTCACGCCAACGGACTTCACGAGGTCCCGCGCGATGCTCTCGGCGTCCCGCATCGTCGTCGAGAGCAGCAGCGACGGTGGCTCAACGTGGGGTCAAGGGTGACCCGTGCGTCCTTGCGAGGGCTCCTGGTGGTGGTCTACACGCGGGACCAGGAACACCAGTGGCTCACGCATCTGCGCGTGAAGGCCAGCAGGGCCGGCAAAGGGGCCGTGAAGGTGGGATGGTGGCCTTGAGGCTGTAGCAATCTCGCCCCCTCAAGCTGCAGCGACTAGCATTGCCGCAACTTGAAGGGGGGTGCAATGGAAGAACTATGGAAAACTGTGACCACACCGAGCTGGCTCGTTTCTGTCGTGGTGGCTGGGGTGTTCGTGAACCTTTTGAGCGCCTTCTTGCAGCGCAAGCTAGAGAAGGCCGGGCTTTCGTTCTCCAAGTGGCGGCGCGACCATTCAGAGAAGAAGCAGCGGCAGTTTGAAGAACAAGTCCACAGGCTTGTGGCCCGGCCAGAACGAATCCCAAGCGCCTACGCACTAGAAGCGAGATGGCGCGCGCGCGGGCTCTACGTCCTAGGGACCGGCATATTGACCTGGATTCTGGTCGTGTCCATCGCGCCGCTGGACACGTTCGGTTGGCTCAGAAGCGTCATGGTGGTTCTTGCAGCGCTGGGATTGCTTGTGTCAACCAGACTAGACACAGCAGCCGATCAACTGTCTGACGCGATAGCAGAGGCACAAAAGCAGCTTGACCAGATTGCCGACCTCGACGTGCCGCCGTAACTCAGCGCGCCGGCGCGCCGCTTCATCGATGTACCCATGATGTACCCATGCGATGTACCCATGCCAGAAACAGAAAACCCCTGGAGGCCTTGATTTACAAGGGTTTCCAGGGGTCGTCAATTTTTGGGGTGGCTGATGGGACTCGAACCCACGACAACAGGAATCACAATCCTGGACTCTACCAACTGAGCTACAGCCACCGCGAGCCGCGCATTATAGCGCCCGCCGCGACGCGCTCTCAGCGTTGGGCCACCGGCGCCGCATTGGCGGCCGGGCGCGGCACCAGGATGCGCGCCTTGAAGCGCTCCTTCAGCGTCTCGTAGTAGGCCTCGCTTTCGGCCGAGGACCACCACTGGTTCACCTGCTGCGCTTCTTGCGCCAGGCGCTGCGAAGGCACCTCGCCGCGCGGCAGCACCTTGGTGACCTGCAACACCGCGTGACCCTGGTCGCCGAGCGACACACCCACCCAGGCCGGGAGGGCCTTGGGGTCGGCGGCCAATGCGGCGTCGAGCACGCGCGGATCGAGGTTCTGCGCCGCTTCGCGCGATACCGTGGCTGCGGCGCCGAGGGCGGACGCATCCGCACCGCCACGCCAGGCCGCGAGCTGTTTCTCGGCCTCTTCGCGCGCGAGTTCGTTGGCACGTTGCGCCACCAGGCGCTGGCGCACCTGCTCGCGCACCTCGGCGAGTGCCTGGGTGTGCGCAGGGCGGTGTTCGACGATGCGCGCGGCCGCGAGCTGGTTGTTGCCCAGTTCGATGGATTCGGTGTTGCGCTTGCTGGCGATGGCCTCCGGCGCGAACAGCGCCTCCAGCAGGCGGGGGTTGGCCAGCACCCCGGTCTGGCCTGGCACCGGCGTGCGCAGCACGCCCTTGGCGGTCTGCACGCGCAGCTTGAGGCGCTCGGCCGCGGGTTGCAGACTGTCGGGTTGTTCGTAGACGAGGTTGCCGAAGGTGTCGACCGACTCCGCGAACTGGCGCTGGGCCTGTTGCTGCCGCAGTTGCGTCTCGATCTGCGCGCGCACCTCGGCGAACGGCTTCACCGGCGGGGCCTTGATGTCGGTGAGGCGAATGATGTGGAAGCCGAAGTCGGATTCGACGAGATCGGAGACCTGGCCTTTGCTCATCGAGAACACGGCCTGTTCGAACGGCGGCACCATGGCGCCGCGGCCGAAGAAGTCAAGATCGCCCCCGTTCGCGGCCGACAGGTCGTCCTGCGAGTTGGCCTTGGCCAGCTCGGCGAACTTCGACGGGTCCGCCTTGACCTGCGCAAGCAGCGCTTCGGCCTTCTTGCGAACCTCGGCCTTCTGCTCGGGCGTGGCACCAGCGGGCACGCTGATCAGGATGTGGCTGGCGCGGCGCTCCTCCGCACCGCTGAGCTGCGCCGCGTTCTGGTCGTAGTAGCTGCGCAGATCGGCCTCGCTGAACGTGATGCCTTGCTGGATCGCGGCGGCGTCGAGCACGAGGTACTCGATGTCGGCCTGCTCGGGCGCCTGGAACAGCGCCTGGTTCTGGTTGTAGAAGCTCTCGATGTCGGCATCGCTCGGGGTCACGCGCGCGGCGAAATCGGTGGCAGCGAAGGTCTTCACGCGCACTTCGCGCTGCTCGAAGAAGGCATTGAGCATGGGGCGCGCCATGGCGGTGGCCGCAAAGCCCGACGCCTGGACACCCTGCACCACCTGACGCTGCGAAAGGTCGGCACGCACCGAGGCTTCGAACATCTCGGGCGTCATGCCCTGCCGCGAGAGCAGCAGGCGGTAGCCTTCGATGTCGAGCGAGCCATCGGGCTTGCGCAGCGAGGCGATGGCCTGGTTCTGCTGCAGTTCGCGCGCGAGGCGCTGGTCGGAGGTGTAGAGGCCGAGCTGGCTGGCGGCGGTGCCCAGCACGCGCTGGCGCACCAGGCGCTCGAGCGATTCGTAGCGCGCCATGTCGCTGTCGAGCAGCGCCGAGTCGATCGAGGGCAGCATCTCGCGCAGGCGTTGGGCTTCCTCGCGGTGGGCCTGGTCCCACTCGACACGCTTGATGTCCTTGCCGTCGACCGTGGCCACCACCGCACCGCCTTCGCTGAAGCGCGTGTAGCCCTCGACGCCGAACAGCACGAAGGACGGGATGATCAGGATCATCAGGAAGCCCATGAGGAACTTCTTGCGATCGCGGATGAGGTCGAACATGCGAGATACCCTGTGATGACCGCGGCCTGCGCCGCTTGCGGTGGAACAACAAAAAAGGCGAACCCTGGTTCGCCTTTTCTTGTGGTGGGTGCTGACGGGGTCGAACCGCCGACCTACGCCTTGTAAGGGCGCCGCTCTACCGACTGAGCTAAGCACCCATGTGCTTGCGTGGGCCGATCAGTTGACCGCGTCCTTCAGTGCCTTGCCGGGGCGGAACTTCGGCACCTTGGCGGCCTTGATTTTAATCTCGGCGCCGGTGCGCGGGTTGCGACCCTTGCGCGCGGGGCGCTTTGTCACGCCGAACGAGCCGAAACCCACCAGGGAAACGGTGCCGCCTTTTTTGAGGGTGGTGCGGATGGCAGCGATGGTGGAGTCGAGAGCGCGCGTCGCAGCCGCCTTGGAAATGTCGGCGTGCTTGGCGATGTGTTCGACGAGTTCAGTTTTGTTCACGAAAAGCCCCTCTTCAAATGGATAGGTTGGATCGTTTGGGTGGGCCGCTGGCAGCTGGGGCTGCGTGGCATGGCCCGGGCGCCCGGGGGTCGCAGGCCGCGGCCTGACGGGCCGGGCGTGCTTCGAACGATTAGACCCACGTGCCGCAGAGCATGTCAACACGACACAGGTCACTGCAGCGCGTGGGCCACGCGAGCGGCGATTCTAGTCGCAGATGCGCTCGACGACGGGCGCTTTCCCCCTACGGACTTTCCATGAACTCACTCAGATGAGCGAGGCGATGGCCTGCCCGAGATCGCGGGTGCCGGCCTTGCCACCCAGGTCGGGCGTGCGCGGCGCACCACTCTTGGGCTCAAGGGCGGCCTCGATGGCGCGCATCACAGCGTCGTGGGCGTTGCGGTGGCCCAGGAAGTCCAGCATCAGTGCACCGCACCAGATCTGGCCGATGGGGTTGGCGATGCCTTTGCCCGCGATGTCGGGCGCCGAGCCGTGCACGGGCTCGAACAACGAGGGGTGGGTGCGGTCGGGGTTGAGGTTGGCGCTGGGCGCGATGCCGATGGTGCCGGTGCAGGCCGGGCCGAGGTCGGAGAGGATGTCCCCAAACAGGTTGCTGCCCACCACCACGTCGAAGAAGTCGGGCCGCTGCACGAAGTGCGCGGTCAGGATGTCGATGTGGAACTTGTCCACCGTTACATCGGGATACTCTTTCGCCATGGTGGCCACGCGCTCGTCCCAGTACGGCATGGTGATGGCGATGCCGTTGCTCTTGGTGGCGCTGGTCAGGTGCTTCTTGGGGCGCGAGCGCGCCAGTTCGAAGGCGTGGCGCAGCACGCGGTCCACGCCGTGGCGCGACATCACCGTCTCCTGGATCACGATCTCGCGATCGGTGCCGCCGTACATGCGCCCACCCACGCTGCTGTACTCGCCTTCGGTGTTCTCGCGCACGATGACCATGTCGATCTCGCCAGGCGCGCGGGGCGAGCCATCGCGCCGCACCACGGGGGCCGTCACACCGGGCATCAGCCGCGCGGGCCGCAGGTTGATGTATTGGTCGAACTCGCGACGAAACATCAGCAGCGATCCCCAGAGGGACACATGGTCGGGCACCTTGTCGGGCCAGCCCACGGCGCCGAAGTAGATCGCGTCGTGGCCGCCGATCTGCGCCTTCCAGTCGTCGGGCAGCATCTTGCCGTGCTTCTCGAAGTAGTCGCAGCTGCTGAAGTCGAAATGGTCGAACTGCAGATCGATGTTGAAGCGCGAGGCCGCGGCCTCCATCACGCGAAGGCCTTCGGGCATGACTTCGGTGCCGATGCCGTCGCCGGCGATGACTGCGATGCGGTGCTTGCTCATGGGGTTCTCCTGGTTCGGTGCGTCGACTGTAGCGAATCCATTCGCAATAATCCGTGCATCGATTGTTGAATCTGGAGCAATTCATGGACCGCACCGACCTGGAGATGGTGCACGCCGTGCGCCAGCACGGCAGCCTGGCGCAGGCCGCGCAGGCACTGGGGCTCACGCCCTCGGCCATCACGCGGCGGCTGGCGGCGCTGGAGGCCTCGCTGGGCGTGCGCCTGTTCCAGCGCACCACGCGCCGCGTGAGCCCCACCGCCGAAGGCGAAACCGTGTCGTTGCGCGCGGCCGAGTTGCTGCGCGGCTTCGAAACGCTCGAGGCCGAACTGCGCGAGCGCCAGGCCGAACCCTCGGGGCCGATCCGCCTCGCGGCCACTTTCGGGTTCGGCCGCCATTGGCTGGGGCCGGTGCTGGCGCAATTCCAGGCACAGCACCCCGCGGTGTCCATCCAGCTGCAGCTCACCGAACGCCTGCCCGATCTGGCCGCCGAGGGCCTGGACGGCGCGGTGTGGCTGTGGAGCGCGCCCGACCAGCGAGCGGGCGAATGGGTGTCGCGCCGGCTTGCACCCAACCGGCGCGTGCTCGTGGCCGCGCCCGACTACCTGGCCGTGCACGGCCGGCCACAAACGCTGGAGGACCTGGCCATGCACCATTGCCTGGTGGTGCGCGAGCACACCGACGCCGGCCCCCACCGCAGCGACCACTGGGCGCTGCAGCGCGAAGGCGACCCGGATGTGCACCGTGTGGCGGTGGCCGGGCCGCTCTCCAGCAACTCGGGTGAGCTGGTGCGCGACTGGTGTCTCGCAGGCCACGGCGTCATGCTGCGCAGCCTGTGGGACATCGCACCACAGATCGCCAGCGGTGAACTGGTGCATGTGCTGCCCGCCTGGAGCCACCGCGACGCCGACATCCACTGGCTCGCGCCGTGGCAGGCGCAGTCGCCACGGCGCCTCAAACTGCTGGTGGCTGCGCTGACCGAGGCCTTTCGTGACGAGCCCTGGCGGCCCGCGCTCAACGCGGCGCGCGCACGACCAGGCTCACGCCGAACGCGGTGAGCGCAATGCCGGCGATGGTGAGCGCCGTGATGGGCTCACCGAACAACAGCCAGGCCATCAGCGCCGTGCAGGGCGGCACCAGGTACATCAGGCTGGCGACACTCGCGGCCGCACCCCGCTGGATCAGCAGGTACAGCAGCGAACTGCCACCCAGCGTGAGCCCCAGCACGGACCACGCCATGGCGCCAATGAACTCCCCGGTGAAACGCATGGATTCCGCTTCGAGCAAGGCCAGTGGCAAGGTGACGACAAAGGCCGCGATCAATTGCACCGTGTTCGCGGTGCGAACGTCGCAAGCCTGAACGTAGCGCTTCTGGTACAGCGTGCCCGCCGTGATGGCGAACAGCGCGAACACCGCGTAGGCCAGGTTCTCGGCGTTGGCCTGATCGCCTGGCGAACCCTCGACCAGCTTGCGCCACACCACCAGGACCAGCCCGGCAAAGCCCAGCAGCAGGCCCAGCCACTGCCGGCGAGACACCTGCCCCTGCGCGCCGCCCATGGCGCTGAGCCAGATGGCCGTGAGCACCGGTTGCAACCCCACGATGAGCGCCGACAGGCCCGAGCCCATGCCCGCCTTCACCGCGGCCCACACACCACCCAGGTAGCCCGCGTGCATGAGCACGCCCACCACCGCCAGGTGCAGCCACTGGGCGCGGCTCGTGGGCCACTTCACGCCGGCCCACACGATCCAGGGCAGGAAACACAGGATGGACAAGGCGTAGCGCGTGGCCAGGAAGGACAACGGCGGCGAGTGCGGCATGCCGTAACGCGCGACGATGAAGCCGGTGCTCCAGATCAACACGAACACCCAGGGCATGGCGCGCAGCCACGCATTCTGTTGCGGGGAAGAGGTCACGGGAGCACAGTCAACGCGAACGCGCGCGGATCTCGGGGATGGCCTTCTGCAGGTAATAGACCATCGACCACACGGTGAGCACGGCCGAAATCCACAGCAGCCAGCTGCCCCACAGGCGCGTGTCGATCAGGCCGAGCAGGCGGCCGTCGTACAGCAGGAAAGGGATCGCCACCATCTGCACCATGGTCTTGGTCTTGCCGATCATGTGCACGGCAACGCTCTTGGTGGCACCGATGATGGCCATCCACTCGCGCAGCGACGAGATCGCGATCTCGCGGCCGATGATGATGAGCGCGGCGAACACATCGGCGCGGTCCATGTGCACCAGCACCAGCAGGCTCGCGCACACCAGGAACTTGTCGGCCACCGGGTCCAGGAAGGCACCGAAGGCCGAGGTCTGGTTGAGCTTGCGCGCGAGGTAGCCATCGGCCCAGTCGGTCAGCGCGAAGACGATGAACATCGCGGTGGCGATGAAGTTCTGCTCGGCCCGCGTGAACGAGTCCAGATAGAACACCCCCACGATCAGCGGAATGGCCACGATGCGGGCCCAGGTCAGCAGGGTGGGGAGGTTGAAGAACATGGGCGCGATTATGCGGCGATGTGTGCAGACGCCATTTATCCCTCAGACGTGTGACGTTCCCGGTGCGGTGCACCCACCGATAGTGCCTTTGCGGAAGTGACCTGCCCTGCTCGACTTCCTAACCTGCGCGGTTGTCATGCACAGGGAAGCAGGGATGAGGAACACCAGACGGGCGCCGCGCCTGGCCGCCTGGGCTTGCGCGGCCGCCATCGGCTTGAGCGCAGCCAGGGCATGGGCCCAGACGCCATCGCCCGAAGCGGACGCCACCGAACAGCGCCGCTTGCTGCAACGCATCGAAACCGAGCGCGAACGGCTCGAGCCAAGGCCGGACGTGCATCTGGACCTCCCGGCCTCGCAGGCTGGAACACCCTGGCCCGCGGACGAGACACCGTGCTTCTACATCGAACACCTGCGCTGGGACGGCCTGCCGGCCGAGGGATGGCGCTGGCTGCCCGAGCAGTTCACGCAGGGAGTCGACACGCCGATCGGCCGTTGCCTGGGTGCCCTCGGCGTCGCGGCCGTGGTGCAAAGCGCCCAGAACGCGGTGGTTGCGCGCGGGTTTGTCACCACGCGCGTGCTCGTGGAACCCCAAGACCTGGGTGGTGGTGAGCTGGTGTTGCGCGTGCTGGTCGGGCGCGTGGGGCACGCCCGGCTGCAGGGCGATGCCGACCCCCGTGCCCGCCTGCACAACGCCCTGGCCGTGGCGCCGGGCGAGCCCCTGAACCTGCGCGATCTCGAGCAATCGCTGGAAAACCTGCAGCGCCTGCCCACGGTGGAGGCCGACATCGAACTCACGCCGACAGACCAGCCGCTGCACAGCGACGTGGTGGTGCGCTGGCGCCAGCGCTTTCCCTGGCGCCTGAGCCTGTCGGCCGACGACGCTGGCTCGCGCAGCACCGGGCGCTACCAAGGAACGGCAACGCTCAGCCGCGACCACGGGCTTCGACTCAACGACCTGTTCTACCTCTCGCTGCAACGGGACCTGGGGGGTGGCCTGGCGGGCGAGCGCGGCACGCGCGCGGCCACCCTGCACTACTCGTTCCCGCTGGGCCGCCACCTGCTCTCGTTCACCAGCAGTGCGTACCGCTACCACCAACGGGTTCAGGGGGCGTTCGAACCCATCACCTACGCGGGCACGGGCCAGACACACGAGTTGCAGCTCACGCGCCTTTTGCACCGCGACGCGGACAGCAAGACGCACGCGAGCCTGCGCGTGAGCACGCGCGAATCGCGCTATTTCATCGAAGACATCGAGCTCCCGATCCAGCACCGCCGCACCGCGGCCTGGGCATTGGCGGTGGAACATGGCGCGCGGTTCGGCGCCGCCGACGTCGATCTCGACTTCACCCACGTGCAAGGCATGAGCGCGCTGGGCGCCCAACGCGCGGCCGAGGAAGCGGTCAACCAAGGCACGGCGCGCCCCAGGCTGTGGCAGGCCGGCGTTGCCGTGCAACGGCCATTCGCCGCGTGGGGCACGCAATGGCGGCACCAACACCGCCTGCGTGCCCAGCACCACGACACCCGGCTCACCCCGCCGGACCGCTTCGCCATCGGCGGGCGCCACACCGTGCGCGGCTTCGACGGCGAAGCACAACTCAGCGGCGACAGCGGCTGGACGCTGCGCCAGGAGTTGTCGGTGAACCTGGGCAACCCCGCCCACCAGCTCTACACCGGCCTGGACCGCGGCTGCGTGGGCGGCCCCAGCGCCCATGCGCTCGCCAGCCGCTGTCTCACGGGCGCGGTGCTGGGCCTGCGCACCCGCTTGGGCCACGCCCAGGCCGAGTTCTTCGTCGGCTGGCCCTTGCGCCAACCCGAAGGATTCGCCAGCCCGCCGTCGGCCGGCGGCTTCCAGCTTCAGGCCAGTTTCTAGAACCCCGGGAAGTCATCACATGAACCGACGTTGCCATCGGGTCGTCTTCAATGCCGCGCGCGGCCTGCGCATGGCCGTCGCCGAGTGCGCCCGCGCCCTGGGGACCGGCACCACGGCCACCGCCACCGTGCTGGTGCTGGCGCAACCCGCCAACGCCCAGATCCTGCGCGACCCCACCGCACCCGGCCACCAGCAACCCGTGGTGCTGCCCGCCGGCAACGGTGTGCCGGTGGTCCACATCACCACCCCCAGCGCCGCCGGCGTATCGCGCAACACCTACCGCCAGTTCGACGTCGGTCCCGCAGGGGCCATCCTCAACAACGCCCCGGCAGGTGCCGGCACGCGGCTCGGTGGCACGGTGCCGGCCAACCCATGGCTGGCCGGAGGGAGCGCACGCGTGATCCTGAACGAGGTCAACAGCGCCCTCCCCAGCCAGTTGCGCGGGTTCATCGAGGTCGCCGGTGCGCGTGCCGAGGTGGTCATCGCGAACCCGTCGGGCATCGCCGTCAACGGCGGGGGCTTCATCAACGCCAGTCGCGCCACGCTGACCACCGGCACGCCGCAGATGGCCGGTGGCGCGCTCGACGACTTCGCAGTGCGCACGGGCACCGTGCGCATCGAAGGCACGGGGCTGGATGCCACCGAGGCCGATCACGCGCAGATCCTGGCGCGCGCTGTCGAACTCAACGCCACGGTGTGGGCGCGCGACCTGACCCTGGTGAGCGGCGCCAACAACGTCAGCGCCAACGGCGAACGCGTTGGTGCGGCCACCCCCACCGGCCCGGTCCCGCGCTTCGCGCTCGACGTGGCCGCGCTGGGCGGCATGTACGCCGACAAGATCCGCCTGATCGGCACCGAAGCGGGGCTCGGGGTGAACCACGCCGGGCTGATCAGCGCGCAAGGTGAACTGACGCTGGCCGTGAACGGCCGGCTGAGCCAGGTGAACACCGCGCGCACTTATGGCGGCCAGGTGTCCATCGCCGCCGATGCGGTTCTCAACGAAGGCCGCGCGGTGGTCGCGGCGCGCGACACGCTCACCATTGAAACGCGCGACGCCATCGTCAACCGCGACGGCGGATTGATCTTCAGCGGTGGCGACATGGCGCTGGCGGCGCGCGGGCGCATCGAGAACCGCTCGGCCAGCGTCGAGGCGCTGGGCCACCTGGCCATCGACACACCCACGCTGTTCAACACCAACGAGCACATCACCCACACCATCACCGAAGATCCCGCCACGCAGCACACGGAGTACTTCACTCCCGGCGGCGTGCTGGGTGCTGACGACGTGGCCTGGAGCGTGGTCCGTCCGATCGACTGGGCCGATCCGTCGAGCATCACGCCGTACAACCTGCACGGGCGCGCCTGGCTGCTGCCCGCCACCAGCGCCTGGGCCGATCCGGCCTGGCGCGCGGCCTACCTCTTGCCGGCGGCCTACTCGCCCGGCCAACTGCAGCATGCCGTGGTGGGCGACAGCGACGTCTACACCTGGATCGAGGACCGCTTTCACGTCGACCAGCGTTCCACCGTCTGGGCCCGCTTCGGCATGGCGACGCCGGCCTGGGCCGCACCCGGCCCGGCGCCCCGCGCCACGCGCGACAGCGATCGCGGTATGGAGACGCCCCCCGATCCGCAACTGCTGGCGCAATGGCAGATGCAAGCGGCGCCCTGGCTGCAGCTCAACGAGCGCATCGCCAGCCTCAAGGCCGCGGTGAACGCCGAGCTGCGCCCGTTCGACGTCTGGCAGCAGTACAGCCAGGTCACGCGTGCCGTGCAGCTCGGCGCCAACGCGCCGGCCCGCATCGCCAGCGGGGGCGATCTGCGGTTGCGCATCGCGGAGCGCTTCGTCAACCAGGACAGCGAGGTGCTGGCTGGCGCCGGCCTGTTCCTCGCTGGCACCAGCGCAGACAACCGGGCCACCTCGGTCAACGCCGCCACCACACGCAGCGGCACGGTGTACCACTGGGGCGTTGTCGGGCGCGATTGTTGGGCCTTCGGTTGCGATCCCGAGTACGGTTGGGTCGGCAGCGCGCTGCAACACAGCATCCCGGCCCAGCAGCCGCTGCCCGCGCTGCGCTTTGAGGGTCATTCGGCGAGCGCCCCCACGGACATGCCCACAGTCCTCGCCAGCGCCCTCTTCGCACCGGCCACACAGCCCGAGGCACGCTACCTGATCGAAACCGATCCGCGCTTCACCGGCACGCGCCAATGGCTTGGCTCGGACCACCTGCTGGCGGCGCTCGGTGCAGACCCCAGCCGCACGCACAAGCGCCTGGGCGATGGCTTCGCCGAGCAACGCCTGGTCCGGGAACAGGTGGTCGGGCTGACCGGCCAGCGCTTTCTGGGCGATCACGGCGACGACGAAGCGCAGTACCGCGCGCTCCTGAACGCTGGCGCCACCTTTGCGCAGGCGCATGGCTTGCGCCCGGGCGTGGCGCTCACGGGCGAACTGCTGGCGGTGCTCACCAGCGACATCGTCTGGCTCGTGGCCGAAGCGGTGACCCTGCCCGATGGCCGCCACGAAACCGCGCTGGTGCCTCGTGTGTACCTGGCGCCTCGCTCGGGTGATCTGTCGCCCGCGGGCAGCCTGATGGCGGCGCGCGAGGTGCACATCCAGCTTGGCGAAGCGCTCCAGAACAGCGGCACCATCGCGGGCAGCGCACAGGCCCATATCGCGGCCCGGAACATCCACCACAGCGGGCAGATCGCCAGCCAGGGCCAAACCAAGCTGCAAGCCGCACAGGACATCGCCATCGATGGCGCGCAAGTCACCGCGCGCGACGCACTCACCCTCGCGGCCGGGCGCGACATCCACGTAACCAGCACCCGCGCCAGCTCCGCTGACGGGCAGGTCAGCGTGCTGAGCCGGCAGGCCCGAATGCACGCCAGCGCAGAGGCCGGCGCGTTGATCGCAAAGGCCAGGCGCGACATCACACTGACGGCCGCGCAAGCCCGGGCCGACGCACTGGACCTGCACGCCGGGCGCGATCTGCGACTGGACACGGTGCAAATCGGGGAACGCATCGACGCCACGCGCGACGAACGCAACTTCGCCCGCGTGGAACACCACCGGGAACACGGCAGCCAACTCGCCGCCCAGCACATCTCGTTGTCGGCGGGGCAGGACATCGGTCTGCGCGCGGTCCAGGTGCAGTCCGAGGACACGCTGCACGCACAAGCCGGGCGCGATCTGAACCTCGTCGCGGGGCAAGCGGGCTACGCGGTGGCACACAGCGTGTACGCCAAGGGCGGCGACATGCTCGGCTCGACCAGCACCGAAACCCGCAGCCTGCACGCACACACCCAGGCCCAGGGCAGCGAACTCGGCGCGCGCCACATCCGGGTCATCACCGGGCGCGACCTGAACGCACACGCCGCCCAGGCCGTGGCCGACGACAGCCTGACGGTCGACGCGGGTCGCGATCTGAATGTGCTCAGCGAGCGCACCGAGCAACGCGAAGAGCGCTTTCACGAAAAGAAGGCCAGTGGCGTCTTCGGTTCCGGCGGCGGCGTGACCCTCGGACGGCAACAACGAAGCACCGAGAGCCGTGCGCAGGCCAGCGGTGCCACCGCCAGCACCTTTGGTGTCATCGATGGGAACGTGCACCTGAAGGCCGCACGCCACTACACCCAACGCGGCAGCGATGTGCTGGCCCCGGGTGGCGACGTGAACATCACGGCGCAGCACATCGCCATCACCGAAGCGCGGGCCGGGAATCACACGTTCAACGAAGACAAGGCCCGTCAAGGTGGCATCAGTTTTGGTGTCTCGAGCCCGGTGATCGACGCGATGCAATCCATGGCCTCCACCATCGGGTCCATCGGTGACACCCAGGACGGGCGAATGCGAAGCCTGGGCGTGGCCACCCTCATGCTGCAAGGCCATCGGGCCTACGGTACCGCCAAAGACGCATTGAAAGTGGCGGGCGAGAACGCGGCCAGCCCTGGCGTGGGCATCAGCATCAGCGTGGGCGCATCCAGCATTCACAGCACCCGCGAACGGCACAGCGACCACGCGCAAGCCAGCCAAGTGCAGGCCGCAGGGGACATCAACCTCACCGCCCGCGGTGCGGGAGAAGGCAGCGACATCCTCGTCCAAGGCAGTGACATCCACGCCGGCCGCTCCGCCCGCTTGGCCGCCGATGGCGACATCCATCTGCAGGCCGCCCGCAACGAGGCCAGCGAGCGCACCCGCAGCAACAACCAGAGCGCCAGCATCGGCATCGGCTTCGTTCTGGGTGGCACCGGCACAGGCATTGGCATCACCGCCAGCGCAAGCGCCGGCAAAAGCGAAGGCGACGGCCAGGAAACCACCCACCGCAACACCCACATCAGCGCGGGCGAAAGCGTCACGCTGAAGAGCGGCAACGACACCACACTGCAAGGCGCGGTCGTGCAGGCCGACCACATCGAAGCCCGCGTGGGCGGCAACCTCACCATCGAAAGCCTGCAAGACCACAGCACCTGGCGCGAGCACAGCCGCCAGGCGGGTGTCACCGCGACGTTCGGCGCCGGCGGGGGTGGCTCGGTCAGCGCGAGCAAGACGCGTGTCGAGAGTGAGTACAGGAGCGTGGTGGAACAGAGCGGGTTGCGGGCGGGTGATGACGGCTTCGATGTGAGCGTCCAGGGAAAGACGCTCCTCGTCGGAGGCGCTGTGACCAGCAGCGAGAACGCGGTACGGGCAGGCAAAAACGGCTTCGAAAGCGCCGGCGGCACACAACTCATTGATGTGTCAAACGCGGCCAGCTACCAAGCCAGTGGCTGGAACGCCGCAATCGGTGCGGGCAGTCACTCGGCCAACAGTGGCGCCGGTATCGGCGCTCAAAGCGGCGAAGCCAGCAGCGCCACGAAAGCAACCATCTCGGGCATGGCTGGCAGGGTCGATGCCCGAACGGGCGACGCCGAAACCGGCATCGTGCCCATCTTTGATGCGGCCAAAGTCCGAAGAGAAATCGAAGCCCAGGCCACGATCACCAACGCATTCGGGCAACAAGCCCGCCATGCGGTGGCCACCCACGCCAGCGACAAGCGAGAGGCGCTGCGCAAGCAAGCCGGGCAAGCGGCGACAGATGGGGAGCGTCAGGCCCTGCAGCGAGCACTCAATGAAACGGATCTGCAGGAGCGCGTACTCAACGTCCTGATCGGCGCGGTCACGGGCTTCGGCGGCGCGGCTCTGACGCAAGAAACGCTGTCTGCCGCAGCCACCGAGATGCGGCAAATCATGATCGAAGACTCAAAGAAGTTCGCCGGGGTGGTGGATGAGTACGGCAACGTGCTGAGCAACATGACGGGCCTAAGTGACGGCGTTGATGGAGATGGCGTCAAGCTGGGAGGGACTCGGGTGGATCTGGATGCACTGTGCGGCCCCATGAATGAGCGATGCAGGACAGATGACAACAGAACTATCGCCCTGAACGAAAGAGGTCAGATGACCTTCACCGCAGGATCGATTCCAGAATTTCTGAAGACTGAGGGCGGAAAAAAAATGGTTGGCTTAACTGGTGGCGTACAAGGATTCAAGGGCACCCTTTTTGGTGTGCCATATGAAGCTGGCAGTTGGCAAGACAAACTGATCGAGTCATTCGCAGGGCCTCACGATCACATCGGTGGGAGTTTCAGTGGCTTGTACGACGAGCACGGAAATGCAGAACGCGGAAGAGGCAACGCAACGGCTGTTTTGCACAACAGATGGAGTGAGATTGCCATTCCTCTCGCGGCGCCATTCTCTGCCGCCCATTTGTTGCCACCAGACGTATGGAATGCGATTTCCATTCTCATCAAGGGCACCATCAAATGAGACCAAGCATTCACCACTTCGCATCACTCCCTTCAGTCGCCATCCTATTGACCGGCTGCCTCTATGGCCAATGTATAGATGGGCCATGCGCGCTAGAACGTGAGGCTTATCTCAAGTCGATTAAGGCTTACGGAACACATTGGGTAAAGGCCGGCGTCTCCACCGAGCAATGGGACCAAGACTGGGTGAACTGCGGTGGACTATCAAACGGCCACTTTGTGGACGATGCACCACCCAATGCATCGAACGAAGTGATCTTCGCCGCCATTCGACGAAAGCGAAGCGAATTGGCCTTTTGCATGAGCAAGCTCGGATACGCATTTCGACCGGGTACGTTTCGCGAGCCTTAGCCCCGGTTCATCGCTAGCACAACGGGCCCGCACTTTGTCCGACGCCAGTGCGCGTCACATCACATTCACCCATGAGCAGATGAGGGCCTGCGCCAGAGATCCATCCGGCTGACAGGCCCAGGAAACCAACCCACCAAGCAGAGAGGAAGTACCAGATGCCGACATGGACTTGTCGGCCGCAAAGCCATTCTTTATATGGATCGCACACTCGCGTGAAAAGCAACTTTCAATATCTACTCATGACAAAAAACCTCATCGCAATCGCATCCCTGGCACTGCTGGGCGGCTGCGCCACCTCACTCCTGTCCAGCATGCCCGTCACCACAACAGGTGTCGAAACCACCGTCTTCGCTCGAGACACCATACGCGCCATCGCGCAGACGCAGAGCGAAGGCAACAAGGCGGGCGAGTTGGTCTTGCTGGGCGACAGCTTCAGCTACCTCATGACCGGAGGCAAAGACCAGATCCAGATCATGGCAAGCCAGTTGCGCCCCAAGTACATACAAATGGAAGCCGAGACCAGTCTGCTCAAGTCGGGTGATGGGTTCTCGGGGCAGATCAAGTTCATGTACGACAGCGCGGGAGGCCCGTACTCGGCAAACGAGATCAGCGCGCTCGGCAAACTGTGCAATCGGCAAACCCGGCCGGGCAAATGGTTCGGTGCGGCGCCAGAGGTCTACTTCGATTGCAGGGTGGGGGTGGCGGGGACGCTGTATGCCAGCTATCCCCTGGCCAACAGCACCAAGGCCAACATCAGCAAAGGCCGCGCGGTTGTGCTTTACGAGCAGCAGGAAGGCAAGACCCTGGTGGACCCCACCGCAGTGGCCGCAAAGTTGCTGGCGCTGCCGGCGGCGCTGGTGTTCGACGTGGCGACGGCGCCACTCCAGTTTCTGTTGCTGGGCGCAAGCCAGCCGCAAGGCAGCGGATCCTCATCCGCCTCGCGTTGATCGCTGACAACCGGCCTCACCGCAAGGCCCGGTAAATCGCCTCCGCCAGCTCCACCGAAATCCCCTCCACCGTCGCCAGGTCCTCCACGCTCGCCGCGGCCACGCCACGCACACCGCCAAAGCGTTGCAGCAGGCGGGCGCGCTTCTTGGGGCCGACACCAGGGATGTCCTCGATCTGGCTGCCGCCCATGCGCACCTTGGCGCGCTGGGCGCGCATGCCGGTGATGGCAAAGCGGTGGGCCTCGTCGCGGATCTGGGCCACGAGCATGAGCGCCGCGGAGTCGTGCCCGAGGTAGACCTTGCTGCGGCCGTCGGCGAACACCAGTTCTTCCAGGCCCACCTTGCGGCCTTCGCCCTTTTCCACGCCAACGATGATGGACAGGTCAAGCCCGAGCTGTTCGAACACCTCGCGCGCCACACCCACCTGGCCCTTGCCGCCGTCGATGAGCACGATGTCGGGCATGCGCGGGCCGGCTGTTGGCAGCTTGTCGCTGGCTTGGTCGGCGGCCTCGATGTCGTGCTGCGCCTCGGCTGGCGCAACGGCCACGGTGCCGGGTGGCAACGCGCCTTCACCCGCCTCGGCCTTCAGGGCTTCGGCAATGCGCCCGTAGCGCCGCGCGAGAACCTGCCGCATGGCGGCGTAGTCGTCGCCGGGGGTGATGCCGTCGATCTTGTAGCGGCGGTACTGGCTGTTCTGCAGCTTGTGGCCTTCAAACACCACGCACGAAGCCTGGGTGGATTCGCCCGCAGTGTGCGAGATGTCGAAGCATTCGATGCGCAGGGCGTCGAGCTCGTCGTCGGGCAACTGCAGGGCTTCGGCCAGCGCGCGTGTGCGCGCCTGCTGGCTGCCTTCTTCGGCCAGCAGGCGCGAGAGCGCGATGCCGGCGTTCTTCTGCGCCATCTCCAGCCACAGGCGGCGGTGCTCACGCGGGTTGTGCACGGCGTGCACTTTCTGCCCGGTTTGCTCGGTGAGCGCTTCCAGCAAGGGTTTGCCCACCGCGTGGCTGGTCACCAGCACCGCGGGCATGGGCGCGCCCAGGTAGTGCTGGGCAATGAAGGCTTCGAGCACGCGAACGGCTGTGCGCTCGGTCGCGTCCTGTGCGGCCGTACCCCCACTTCCGTCATCGGCCGTGTCGGTCAGCAGTTCCTCGATGGCACTGGCGTCGTCCACGTGCGCGGGGAAATACGGCCGGTCGCCCAGGTGGCGGCCACCCCGCACCATGGCCAGATTCACGCAGGCGCGCCCGCCCTGCACCTTCACGGCCAGGATGTCCACGTCCTGGTCGTCGCCCATCTCCATGGTCTGCTGGTGCAGCACGCGCGAGAGCGCCGTCATCTGGTTGCGGATCTCGGCCGCCTGCTCGAACTCGAGCTTCTCGCTGTGCGCAAGCATGCGCTGCTCCAGCGTCTGCAGCACGGCTTGCGTCTCACCGCGCAGGAATCCCTCGGCGTTGGCCACGTCGTGCAGGTAATCGGCCTGGTGGATCAGGTCCACGCAGGGGCCGCTGCAGCGCTTGATCTGGTACAGCAGGCAGGGCCGCGTGCGGTTGGCGAACACCGTGTCTTCGCAGGTGCGCAGCTTGAACACCTTCTGCAGCAGCTGGATGGATTCCTTGACCGCCCAGGCGCTGGGGTACGGGCCGTAATAGCTGTGGCGCTTGTCCACCGCGCCCCGGTAGTAGGCCATGCGCGGAAACAGCGTGGACGCGCTGGTGCTGCGGCCCGCGGCCTTCGCGGCGTCGCGCGTGCCGGTGATCTTGAGGTAGGGGTAGCTCTTGTCGTCGCGGAACAGGATGTTGAACCGCGGGTTGAGCGTCTTGATGAGGTTGTTCTCGAGCAGCAGGGCCTCGGCCTCGCTGCGCACCACCGTGGTCTCCAGCCGCACGATGCGGCTCACCATGTGGCCGATGCGCGTGCCGTCGTGGTTCTTCTGGAAATAGCTCGACACGCGCTTCTTCAGGTTGCGCGCCTTGCCCACGTAGAGCAGTTGGCCCTGGGCGTCGAAGTAGCGGTACACCCCGGGCAGCGCGGGCAGCGCCGCCACCTCGCTCAGCAGTTGTTCGGAATGCGCTTCGTCGGCCATGGGCGCGTATTGTGGCGCGCACGGGGCCCGCACCCTGTCGGCAGCGGGCGGCGCACTGCGGCAAGATCGCGGGCATGGAAGCGCGCCTGACCTGGGACCTTTTCTGCCGCGTGGTCGACAACTTCGGCGACGTGGGTGTGTGCTGGCGCCTGGCCGCGCAACTCGGCGCGCGAGGCCACGCGGTGCGGCTGTGGATCGACGACCCCACGGCGCTGGCCTGGATGGCGCCGCGAGGCGCGCCGGGCGTGAGCGTGCTGCCCTGGCGCGAGCCGTTCGACCGGCACGGGCACACGCCAGGCGAGGTGTGGATCGAGGCGTTCGGCTGCGAGCTGCCCGAGGCTTTCGTCGCCGCGCGCGCGGCCGATCCGGTGTGGATCAACCTGGAATACCTGAGCGCCGAGGGCTTCGTGGAGCGCCAGCACGGCCTGCCCTCGCCCGTGATGAGCGGGCCCGGGCGCGGCCTCACCAAGTGGTTCTTCCACCCCGGCTTCACCGAGCGCACCGGTGGCCTGCTGCGCGAGGACGGGCTCGCGGCGCGTCAGGCGGGCTTCGACCGCGCCGCATGGCGCGCCGCGCACGGTCTGCTCCCTGACGAGCGCCTGGCCGTGCTGTTCTGCTACGAGCCCCCCGGATTGGCCAAGGTGATGGCGCAGGCCGATGCCCACTGGCTGGTGACGCCGGGGCGTGCCGCCGCCGCCAGCCAGGGCCTGACGCTGACCCCAGGCGCACGCCGCCAGACCCTGCCCTACCTCGATCAACCCGGCTTCGACGACCTGCTGCAGGCCAGCGACCTGAACTTCGTGCGCGGCGAGGATTCGCTGGTGCGCGCGCTGTGGGCGGGTCGGCCCTTCGTCTGGCACATCTACCCGCAGCACGACAACGCGCACCACGCCAAGCTGCAGGCCTTCCTGGACTGGCTCGACGCCCCGGCCAGCCTGCGCGCCCTGCACCACCAGTGGAACGGCATCGGCGCCGCGGCCGCGGCCTGGCCCGGTTGGTCGGTGGTGGACGGCTGGGGGGCCGTGGTGCAGGCGGCCCGCGCGCGGCTGCTGGCGCAGGCCGACCTGGCCAGCCAGCTCGGCGACCTGGTGGCCCGGAAAAGGTAAAATCGCGGGCTTTGCGAAACCGGCCGGGCGCCAGACCCTGGCCCCGAACCACGCCTCGAGGTGCCCCGCGCCTGGGCGCCCTCACCGGAACCCCCTATGAAAATCGCCCAAGAAATCCGCGCCGGCAACGTGATCATGCACGGCAAGGACCCGATGATCGTGCTGCGCACCGAATACGCCCGCGGCGGCCGCGGCGCCGCCACCGTGCGCATGAAGCTCAAGGGCCTGCTCGGCAACATCGGCACCGAAGTGGTGTTCAAGGCCGACGACAAGATGGACCAGATCATCCTGGACCACAAGGAGTGCACCTACTCCTACTTCGCCGACCCGATGTACGTGTTCATGGACACCGACTACAACCAGTACGAGGTGGAAGCCGAGAACATGGGCGACGCCCTGAACTACCTCGAAGACGGCATGGCCGTGGAAGTGGTGTTCTACGATGGCAAGGCCATCTCGGTGGAACTGCCCACCAGCGTCGAGCGCGTCATCACCTGGACGGAACCGGCCGTCAAGGGCGACACATCGGGCAAGGTGCTCAAGCCCGCCAAGATCGCCACCGGCTTTGAAGTGGCGGTACCGCTGTTCGTGGCACAGGACGACAAGATCGAGATCGACACGCGCACCGGCGAATACCGCAAGCGCGTCTGATCGGAAACACACGTCGAAAGACACGAAGGGCTCCACACGGAGCCCTTCTGCTTTGCACCCACCCATGGAACTGATTGCCCGCATCGCCGACGTCATCGTCCCGGTCTTCCTGATCGTTGCCATCGGCTACGGCTACGCGCGCCGCAAGCCCACCGACCTGAGCACCTTCAACCGCATCGCGCTCGATGTGCTCGCGCCGCTGCTGGTGTATTCCGCGCTGGCGTCGCGCGATTTCGCGCTCGGTGATCACATCCCCCTGCTCATCGGCGGCACGGTGCTCATCCTGGGCAGCGGCCTGCTGGCCTGGCCGCTGGCGCGGGCCTTCCGCGCGCAGCCGCGCACCCTGGTGCCGGTGGTGATGTTCAACAACTGCGGCAACATGGGCCTGCCGCTGGCGCTGCTGGCGTTCGGGCCGCAGCACTTCGGCGCGGCGGTCGCGCTGTTCTCGGTCAGCAACCTTCTGCACTTCTCGCTAGGCGCGCGCATCACCAGCAGCGCGGCCCGCACGCGCGACCTGCTCACCAGCCCGCTGATGATCGCCACGCTGCTGGGCTTCTTCAGCGCCTTCACCGAGCTGCGCCCGCCGCCGGTGCTGTTGTCGGGCCTGAAGCTGCTCGGCGATGCCTCGCTGCCGCTGATGCTGTTCGCGCTCGGCGTGCGGCTCACCGCGCTCACGCGCGAAGGCATGGCGCTGGGGCTGCTGGGTGCGCTGGCGCGCCCGATCATCGGCCTG
The DNA here is from genome assembly GCA_016741995.1 of Hydrogenophaga sp. Lineage (GTDB taxonomy): Bacteria > Pseudomonadota > Gammaproteobacteria > Burkholderiales > Burkholderiaceae_C > Hydrogenophaga. Next base: position 60,809 of record JACVCO010000003.1, read on the forward strand.
GCCATCGGCATCCCGCTGGCCTGGGCCCTGGGGCTGGAGGGCGCCGCGCGCGGCCAGTTGCTGCTGTTCGCTGCGCTGCCGCCCGCCGTCATCCAGTACATGCTGGCCGACCGATACCATCAGGAACCCGAAAAAGTGGCCGCCTCCATCATGGTGGGCAACGCACTCGCGGTGGTGTTCGTGCCACTGGCGCTCGCCATCGGGCTTTGACGGTCTCTGAGAGACAACGGAGTTGAACATGCAAGCCAATCAAGACATCACCGAGCGCCGCCTGGCCGACGCCTGGGCCGAACTGCAGGCCCATTCCGACAACGGCCACCCACTGCAGGCCGACGCCTACCGCCTGGCCTTTGCCGACCCCGAGTTCCTGCTGCGCCGCGAAACGCGCGGCCTGCGCTTCCAGCTCGAAATGCTCAAGCCCGACCTGGCCCAGCACCAGCTCGGCATCGAAAACACCGTGGTGGTGTTCGGCAGCGCACGCTTTCGGGATCGCGAAGAAGCCGAAGCCGCGCTGAAGGCGGCCGAAGCCGCGGGCGATGCCCGTGCGATCGCCAAGGCCCGATCGCTGGTGCGCAACGCCCACTACTACGACCGCGCCCGCGAGTTCGCGCGCCTGGTGGCGCGCTACAGCGCGCAATGTGCCAAGAACGAGCAGCTCTTCATCTGCACCGGCGGTGGCCCGGGCGTGATGGAAGCCGCCAACCGCGGCGCGCACGACGAAGGCGCGCTCACCGTCGGCCTGAACATCGCGCTACCGCACGAGCAGGCGGCCAACCCGTATGTATCGCCCGAGCTGAGCTTCAAGTTCCACTACTTCGCGCTGCGCAAGATGCACTTCATGATGCGCGCGAAGGCCTTGCTCGCCTTCCCGGGTGGCTTCGGCACGCTCGACGAGCTGTTCGAGGTGATCACGCTCGTGCAGTGCAAGAAGGCCAAGCCCGTGCCCATCCTGCTCTACGGCAGCGACTACTGGAAGCGCCTCATCAACCTCGATCTGCTGGTCGAGGAAGGCACGATCTCGCCCGAGGACCTGGCGTTGTTCCAGTACGTGGACGACCCGCAGGTCGCGTGGGACGCGATCGTGAAGTTCTACGGGCTGACCACGTCGGCGGTGACCTCGGCCTGAACGGTCCGCCGCCGGGCGGCGTGCTTACTCGTTCCAGCCGCCGCCCAGCGCGGCGTACAGGGCCACGCGGTTCTGCTGCAACGCCAGCCGCGTCTGTGCTTCGGCCTGCTGCGCGGCAAACAGCGAACGCTGCGCGTCCAGCACATCCAGGAAGCTCGCCACACCGCTGCGGTAGCGCAGGTCGGCCAGGCGCAGGCGCTCGGTCTCGGCCGTCACCTGGTCGCGCTGGGCCTGCCACTGCCCGGCCAGCGTGGCGCGGCCCGCCAGCGCATCGGCCACTTCGCGGAACGCGGTCTGGATGGCTTTCTCGTACTGCGCGACCGCGATGTCGCGGCCGGCCTCGGCGGACTGCAGGCCCGCGCGGTTGCGCCCGGCGTCGAAGATGGGCAGCAGCGCCTGCGGGTTGAGCGTGAAGCCCCAGGAGCCATCGCGGAACAGGCCCGAGAGATCGTTGCTGGCCGTGCCCACGCTGGCGGTGAGCGAAATGCGCGGGAAGAAAGCCGCGCGCGCCGCGCCGATGTTGGCGTTGGCCGCAATGAGCGTCTGCTCGGCCTGGCGGATGTCGGCGCGCCGGGTGAGCAGTTCCGACGGCAGGCCCGCAGGCACGTCGGCCAGCACGGCGGCGTCGGCCTCGGCGACCTGCAGCAGCTCGGCGGGCACCGAGTCGCCCACCAGCAGGCTCAGTGCGTTCACGTCGAGTGCGCGAGCGCGTTGTTGCTGCGCGTAGGCCGCGCGCGCGGTGGCCTCCAGCGATTCGGCCTGACGCAGATCGAGCGCGGACGTGGCGCCGTTCTCAAAGCGCAGCCGGGTCAGGCGCAGCGAATCCTCGCGCGTGGCCAGCGTCTGGCGCGTGATCGCCAGCAGCGACTCGTTGGCCTGCAGGCTGAGCCAGGTGCTCGCCACCGCCGAGACCAGGCTGGTCTGAGCCGCGTTGCGCGCCTGCTCGCTGGCCAGGTATTCGGCCAGTGCCGCCTCCTTGAGTGCGCCGAGGCGGTTGAAGAAATCGATCTCCCAGGCGCTGACGGCCAGGCCCACGCTGTAGGTGCTCTGGATGCCGCCGCTGCCATTGGGCTGCCGGTTGCCGGTGGCGGCGGCGTTGATGGTGGGGAACTGGTTGGCGCGCTGGATCTGGTACTGCGCGCGCACGCGTTCGATGTTGAGCGTGGCCACGCGCAGGTCGCGGTTGTTGGCCAGCGCGCGCTCGATCAGCGTGCGCAGTTGCGCGTTCTGCACGAACGCATGCCACGCGGTGTCGGCGGCGCTGCGCTCGCCCGGCGTGCCGGCTTCGGTGGCCGGGTAGCTCGCGGGCACGGGCGCCGCGGGGCGCTCGTAGGTGGGGATCAGCGAGCAGCCGGCCAGCAGCAGGGCCGCCACCAGTGGGCTCAGGCGGACGGTGAGATCACGATTCATCGTTGTCGACTCCATGCGCGCGGGCGCTTTCGCGATCGCGCTGGTGCTGGCGCTCGCTGCCTTTGAACAGGCGCCGCACCACGGCAAAGAACAGGGGCACGAAGATGACGGCGAGCACGGTGCCGGTGAGCATGCCGCCGATCACGCCGGTACCGATGGCGCGCTGGCTCGCCGAGCCCGCACCCGAAGCGATGGCCAGCGGTACCACGCCAAGCGAGAAGGCCATCGAGGTCATGACGATCGGCCTGAACCGCAACCGCGCCGCGGCCAGCGCCGCTTCGATCGCGCTCTTGCCCTGCGCCTGCACGTCCTTCGCGAACTCGATGATCAGGATCGCGTTCTTGGCTGATAGACCGATGATGGTGATGAGGCCCACCTGGAAGTACACGTCGTTCTCGTAGCCCCGCAGCAAAGTGGCCAGCAGCACGCCAAGCACGCCCAGCGGCACCACCAGGATCACCGACAGCGGAATGGTCCAGCTCTCGTACAGCGCGGCCAGGCACAGGAACACCGCCAGGATGGCGAAGCCGTAGAGGATGAGCGCCTGCGAGCCCGCGAGTTTTTCCTCGCGCGAGGTGCCCGTCCATTCGTAGCCGAAGCCCTGCGGCAGTTGCGCCGCCAGCCGCTCCATCTCGGCCATCGCGTCGCCCGTGCTGGAGCCCGGTGCCGCGGCACCGCTGATGCGGATGGCCGGGTAGCCGTTGTAGCGCACGGTCTGCATCGGGCCTGTGACCCACTTGGTGGTGGTGAAGGCCGACAGCGGCACCGCCTGCCCGCGGTTGTTCACCACGTTGAGTTCGAGCAGGTCGTTGGGCTGCATGCGCGCGGGCGCATCGGCCTGCACGATGACGCGCTGCAGGCGGCCGCTGTTCGGGAAGTCGTTGATGTAGCTGGAGCCGAGCGCCGTGCCAATGGCGCTGTTGATGGCATCGAAGCCCACACCCAACGCCTGCGCGCGATCGCGGTCGATGTCGAGCTGCAACTGCGGCGCGTCTTCCAGGCCATCGGGGCGCACCTGGGCCAGCACCGGGCTCTTCGCCGCCAGTTGCAGCAGTTGCCCGCGGGCCTGCAGCAAGGCGTCGCGGCCCAGGCCCGCGCGGTCCTGCAGGCGGAAGCTGAAGCCCGATGAGGTGCCCAGCTCGGGGATCGGCGGCGGGCTCAAGGGGAAGATGAACGCGTCGCGAATGCCCATGAGCGCACCGAAAGCACGCCCGGCGATGGCTTGCGCCGAGCTCGCGGGGTCGTGCCGCTCGGCCCAGTCCTTGAGCGTGACGAAGGCGAGCGCGGCGTTCTGGCCCTGGCCCGAGAAGCTGAAGCCCAGCACGCTGACCATGCTCTGCACCTCGGGTTGCTTGAGCACGAAGTCTTCCACCTGCTGCATGACGGCCAGCGTGCGCTCCTGCGTGGCGCCCGGGGGCAACTGCACGTTCACGAGCATGGTGCCCTGGTCTTCCTGCGGCAGGAAGGAGGTGGGCAGGCTGCGGTACACCCAAGCGGCGGCCAGGCCGATCGCCAGGTAGACGATGAGCATGCGGCCGGCGCGCGGCAGCAGCGCACCCACCAGACCGGTGTAGCCGTTGGTGAGGCGCGCGAAGCTGCGGTTGAACCAGCCGAAGAAGCCTTTCTTCTCGACGTGATGGCCCTTGACCACGGGCTTGAGCAGCGTGGCGCACAGCGCCGGCGTGAGCGACAGCGCCATGAAGGCCGAGAACGCGATGGACACGCCCATCACGGCCGCGAACTGGCGGTAGATGTTGCCGATGGAGCCGGCAAAGAAGGCCAGCGGCACGAACACGGCGATCAGCACCACGGTCACGCCGATGATGGCCCCCGAGATCTGGCTCATGGCCTTGCGTGTGGCCTGCAAGGGTGGCAAGCCCTCCTCGCTCATGATGCGTTCGACGTTCTCCACCACCACGATGGCGTCGTCCACCACGATGCCGATCACCAGCACCATGCCGAACATGGTGAGCACGTTGATCGAGAAGCCCATGGCCAGCAGCGTGGCAAAGGTGCCCAGCAAGGCCACCGGCACCACGATGGTGGGAATGACCGTGTAGCGGAAGTTCTGCAGGAACAGGAACATCACCAGGAACACCAGTCCCACGGCTTCCAGCAGCGTCACCGCCACCTGCTGAATCGAGATCTTCACGAAGCGCGAGCTGTCGTACGGAATGACCCAGCTCATGCCCTCCGGGAAGAAGCGTTCGAGCTCGGTGAGGCGCGCGCGCACCGCGTCGGCCGTGGCCAGCGCGTTGCCGCTGGGCGAGAGCTGCACGCCGATGCCGGTGGACGGCTTGCCGTTCAGGCGCGCCGAGGTGGCGTAGGCCTGGGCGCCGAGCTCGATGCGCGCGACGTCCTTCAGGCGCACCGTGGCGCCGCTCGGGTCGGCCCGCAGCACGATGTTGCCGAACTGCTCCACCGAAGCGAGCTGCCCGTTGACCACCACCGTGGCCGATATGCCCTGCCCCGCCACGTTGGGCAGCGCGCCGATCTCGCCAGCCGAGACCTGGGCGTTCTGCGCGCGGATGGCCGCGCTCACGTCGGCCGCGCTCAGGTTGAAGCCCAGCAATTTCGACGGATCGATCCAGATGCGCATGGCGCGCTCGGTGCCGAACAGCTGGGCCTGGCCCACGCCGGGCACGCGCTGCAGTTCGGGCAGCACGCTGCGCATGGCGTAGTCGCCCAGCGCCACCGGGTCCCACTTCGGGTCATCGCTGGTGAGGATGGTGAACAGCAGGAAGTTGCTGCGCGACTTGTCCACCCGCACGCCCTGCTGCGTCACGGCCGCAGGCAGGCGCGGCGAGGCGCGCGAGAGCCGGTTCTGCACGTCCACCTGCGCCAGATCGGCGTTGGTGCCGGGCTGGAAGCTCAGCGTGATCGAGCCGGTGCCGTTGGCCTGCGCCACCGACTCCATGTAGATCAGGCCGGGCGATCCATTCATCTCCTGCTCGATGACGGAGAGCACGGAGTCTTCCAGCGTCTTGGCCGACGCGCCGGGGTAGGTGGCGTTGATGACGATCGATGGCGGGGCCACCGGCGGGTACTGCGCGATCGGCAGCTGGGTGATGGACACCGCGCCCATCACCATGATGAAGAGCGCGATCACCCACGCGAAGATCGGGCGATCAATGAAAAACCGTGCCATGTGCGCTCGCCCCTCAGCTCGACTTCACCGCGGGCGCGGCGCTACCGGGCCTCTGCCACGGCACGGGTTTCACCGGTGCGCCGGGCTGCATCTTCTGGAAGCCGTCGACCACCACCTGCTCGCCGGGCTTGAGGCCGTCGAGCACCACCCATTGCGCGTTCTGTTCGCCGCCGAGCGTGATGGTGCGCGTGGCCACCTTGCCCTCGCCGTCCACCACCATCACCGTGTCGCCCTGCGCGCTGCGCGTGACGGCCTGTTGCGGCAACAGCACCGCGTTGCTCGCGGTGGCCTGCTCGATGCGGACCCGCACATACAACCCCGGCAGCAACTGGCCATCGGGGTTCGGAATCTCGGCGCGCAGCGTCACCTGGCCGGTCGTGCTGTCCACCGTGAGATCGGAGAACAGCAGGCGCCCATCGCGGCGGTAGACGCTGCCGTCTTCCAGCACCACGCTCACCTTGGCCACACCGTCGCCCGAACCCTTGAGCCGGCCCGATTCGAACGCGCGGCGCAGGCGATAGACCTCACCCACCGACTGCGTGAAGTTCACGTACATCGGGTTGATCTGCTGGATCACGGCCAACTGGGTGGCTTCGCCCTGCCCCACCAGCGCGCCCTCGGTCACCAGCGCGCGGCCAATGCGGCCCGAGATCGGCGCCGTGACGTTGGCATAGCCCACGTTGATTTCCGCCGTGCGCACCGCTGCGCGGCCCGCGGCCACGTCGGCCTCGGCCTGCTTCTGCGCCGCTTGTGCGTTGGCAAATTCCTGTTGGCTGACGGCGTTTTCCTTCACCAGCGGCGCATAGCGCTCGGCCAGCGCCCGGGCCTGCGTGAGGTTGGCTTCGGCGCGCGCCAGCGTGGCGCGTGCGCTCTGCAGCGTGGCCTGGTAGGGCGCAGAGTCGATCTGGAACAGGCGTTGCCCGGCCTTGACCTCGCTGCCTTCGCGAAACAGCCGCTGCTGCAGGATGCCGGCGGCGCGTGCGCGCACCTGCGCCACGCGAGAGGCTTCCAGGCGCCCAGGCAATTCGTTCACCAGGCCCACATCCCCGGGCTGGATGGTGACCACGCCCACCTCGGGCGGCGGTGGCGCTGCGCCCCCCGCGGCCGGCGCACTGGACTTGCCACACGCGGCAAGGGCGGCCACGGCCGCCAGAACAACAAGGGAGCGGGCCGCGAGCAAGCGCGACAGAGGAAGCGGCGAAGGCATGGGAGATAACCTCAGGGACGACTGGGCTTCGAACGAAGGCGACAAGTATACATACGTGAATGTATGTATATTCCACCCCTTCGTTGAATAACCCCGCATCAAAGCAAGCCCATTCATGGTCCGCCGCACCAAAACCGAAGCTCTGGAGACACGCAACCGGCTGCTCGATGCGGCCGAGCGCCTGTTCCAGACCAAGGGCGTGTCCGGCACCACGCTGGCCGACATCGCCACCGCGGCCGGGGCCACGCGCGGCGCGGTCTATCACCACTTCCGGGACAAGGCACACCTCTTCAACGCCATGATGGAGCGCGTGACCATGCCGCTGGAGGCCTCGCTCGCCGAGGTCGGCCAGATGGCGCCGGCGAACGACGACCCGCTGCGATCCTTGCGCGACTCGATGACGCGCGCATTGCGCCAGACCGCGCACGACGAACGCACGCGCCGCGTGTTCGAGGTGGCCACGCACAAGGTGGAATACACCGACGAGATGCAGGCCGTGCGCGACCGCCACCTGCAGGTGCGCAACGAGTGCATGGCCATGACACGCGCCGCCTTGCGCGAAGCGGTGCAACGCCAGGGCGTGACGCTGACCGTGCCACTGGCCACCGCCGCGCTGGGCCTGCACGTGATGGTGGACGGGCTGATCCAGAACTGGCTGCTCGACCCGCAGGCCTTCGACCTGGTGCGCAGCGGGCGCCAGACCATGGACACCTACCTGCACGGCCTGGGCTTTCGCCTGCCGGCCACCACGCGCGCGCGGCCCACATCTCGGGCGAGCACCCGGACCCGGGCGCAGGCCGTCGCCGCGTAAAACGGAGCAAGGCCCCTTCAGAAGCGCGAGCGTTCGGGCGGCTGGGCCGCCACCGGGCGCAGGCGCCAGGCCATGGGCGAGGCCGAGCCCACCACCGCCCCCACCGCCCAGAACACGAAGGCCACGCCCACCGCGGCCCCGGCCGAGCCGAACAGCAGCGGCATGGCCACGCTGGAGCCGTTGATGGCCATGGCGCGCAGGCCCAGGGCCTCGCCATGGCGGTGCGGCGGTGTCATCTGGTGCAGCATGCTCATGATCATGGGCTGCACCGAACCCAGCGCGAAACCGAGCAGCACCGACAGGCCCGCCATGGTCCAAGCGGTGTGCGCGAAGGGGTACAGCCCGAACAGCAGCGCCGTGGCCGCCATGGCGCTGGCGATCACCGCCGATTCGCGCAGGCGCGAGGCGATCCACGGCATCAACAGGCGGATCGCGGTGGCGGCCAGCGCGAAGCCACCGAGGATGGCGCCGATCGCCGTGGCGCTCAGGCCGCGCTCGTGGCCGATCACCGGCACCAGGAAGGTGTGCACGTCCCAGCACGAGGACAGCATCCAGTTCAGCGCCATCAGGCGGCGGAAATCCGGTTGCCGCAGCAAGTCCCATGAGGATCGGCGCCCCGCGTCGGCTGGCCGTTCCTCGCGCGGCAGTTCCTGCGTGAGCCGCACCCAGTGCCAGGCCAGCCACGGCAGCAGGGCCAGCAGCAGGTAGGCCCAGCGAAAGCCCGCAAAGTCGATCAGCAGCCCCGCCAGCAAGGGGCCGAGGAAATTGGAGATCGACGGGCCCACGGCCATCCAGCTGAACACCTGGCGCAGTTCGGTGGCGTCGTGCGCGAGCCGGCCCACGTGCCGCTGCAGCGCGATCATCGCGATGCCACTGGCCGCCCCGCAGGCGGTGGCCGAAATGCACAGCACCCAGAAGGCGGGCCAGGCCACGGCCAGCAAGGCGCCCACACTCGCCGTGACCACCGCCACCCGCACCGGGTGGCGCAGGCCGTGCCGGTCGGCAAAGCGGCCGGCCGGCAACGCGAGCACCGCCGGCGAGACCGCGAACAGCGCCAGCAACACACCGACCGCCAACGCGCTGTACCCCTCGCGCAGCGCCATCAGCGGCGCGGCCATGCGAAAGCCCGTCATGCAGGCGTGCACGCAGATCTGCGAGGCGATCAATCGCGCGAGATCAACGCGCAGGCGGGGGTTCAAGGGGCCTCGTTCGGGTCGTTGTCGAGCGGCAGCAGGCCGGCCGCGCGGTCCTGCGGCAAGGCCTCGACGGTCTTGAGCGCGCGGCCCATGGCGCGGCTGCGCACCTCGGCCTGGTCGAGCGTGTTGAGCACGGTCTGTGTCTGGCTCTTGACCTTGGCCAGCACGTCGCCGAACTTGGCGAACTCGGTCTTGACCGCACCGAGCACCTGCCAGACCTCGCTGCTGCGCTTTTCCAGCGCGAGCGTGCGAAAGCCCATCTGCAGCGAGTTGAGCATGGCCATGAGCGTGGTGGGCCCGGCCAGCGTGATGCGGTGTTCGCGCTGCAGCAGTTCCATCAACCCCGGGCGGCGCAGCACCTCGGCGTACAGGCCTTCGGTGGGCAGGAACAGGATGGCGAAATCGGTGGTGTGCGGCGGCTCGAGGTACTTCTCGGCCATGGATTTCGCCTCGCGGCGGATGGCGTTCTCCAGCGCCTTGCCCGCTGCTTCGGCACCTTCGACGTCGGCGCGTTGCTGGGCATCGAGCAAGCGCTCGTAGTCCTCGTTCGGGAACTTGGCGTCGATCGGCAGCCAGCACGGCGCGCCGTCGTCGCCGCGTCCGGGCAGGCGCACCGCAAAGTCCACCGGGTTGCGCGTGCCCGGGCGCGTGACCACCTGGGCCGCGTACTGATCGGGCGCGAACACCTGCTCCAGCAAAGCGGCCAGTTGCGCCTCGCCGAACATGCCGCGCGTCTTGACGTTGGTGAGCAGGTGCTTCAGGTCGCCCACGCCTTGTGCGAGCGTCTGCATTTCGCCCAGGCCCTTGTGCACCTGCTCCAGGCGGTCGGCCACCTGCTTGAAGCTCTCGCCCAGGCGCGCCTGCAGCGTGCTCTGCAGTTTTTCGTCGACCACGGCGCGCATCTCGTCGAGCTTGGCCGCGTTGCCCTGCTGCAGTTGCGCGAGCTGGGTGTCGAGCGTGGTGCGGATCTCGGCCAGGCGGCGCGCGTTGGCCTCGCTCATGTCCTGCAACTGGCGCGTGAGCGCGTCGCCCAGCGCACCCCGCAGTTGCACCAGTTGCTGTGCGAAGCCGTCGAGCTGGGCGTTCTGCGTGCGCGTGGTCTCGGCCGATTGCGCGGTGAGCGACTCCTGGAAGCGACTCAGGTTGTGCTGCTGCTCCTGGCGCGCGATGCGCGCGTTGTCGGCCACCTCGCGGCGCAGCTCGCCTTCGACGTGTTCCACCCGCTGGGCCACCTGTTGCATCTGCCCCAGCACCGCCTGGCGGTGGGCCAGTTCGTCGGCCCCGGGCGCGGGCCGGCGCCGCAGCAACAGGATCTGCAGCAGCACGCCGATGGCGGCCAGCACCAGCAGCGCAACGAGCAACCAGGTGTCCATGTCAGGCCCGCGCACCCTTTCCGATGATCTCGGCGTTGAGCGGCGTGCGCGGCTTGCCGGTGGTGAGGTAGTCGATCACGTTGTTCGCGGCCAGCATGGCCATGGCGCGGCGCGTCTGGATGGTGGCGCTGGCGATGTGGGGCGTGAGCACCACGTTGGGCACGGTGAGCAGGTCCGGGTGCACCTTGGGCTCGCCTTCGAACACGTCCAGCCCGGCCGCGGCGATGCGCCGATCCTTGAGCGCCTTCGCCAGGGCCGCGTCGTCCACGATGCCGCCACGCGCGATGTTGACCAGCGTGGCCGTGGGCTTCATCTGCGCGATCTCGGCCGCGCCGATGGCGTGGTGGCTCTCGGCGCTGTAGGGCAGCACGAGGATGAGGTGATCGGCCTCGCGCAGCAGCGTGGCCTTGTCGACGTAGCTGGCCTTGCACTCCGCCTCGGTGGCCGCGTCCAGGCGCGAGCGGTTGTTGTAGATCACCTTCATGCCGAAGCCGTGCGCACCGCGGCGCGCAATGGCCTGGCCGATGCGACCCATGCCCAGGATGCCCAGCGTGCTGCCGTTCACCTCGGCACCGGCGAACATGTCGAGCGCCCAGCGGTTCCATTGGCCCGCGCGCAGAAAGTGCTCGCTCTCGGTGAGGCGGCGCGCGGTGGCCATGAGCAGCGCGAAGCCGAAGTCGGCCGTGGTCTCGGTGAGCACGTCGGGCGTGTTGGTGGCCACCACGCCGGCGGCACTGAGCGCGGGCACGTCGAAGTTGTTGTAGCCCACGGCGATGTTGGCCACGATGCGCAGCGAGGGCACGGCACCGACGATGCTGCCATCGATGCGCTCGCTGCCGGTCGTCAGCGCACCGACCTTGCCCTGCAGGCGCTCGATGAGCTGGGCCGGGGCGAGCACGCCATCGGTGTCGTTGTGATCCACCTCGAAGTGCTGGCGCAGATGCTCCACCACGTCGGGGAAGATCTTGCGGCTGATGAGGATGGCGGGCTTGACGGCCATGCGGGGGGTCTCCTTGTGGGTTGTCAAATGAACCAGATCCAGGTCATCACCAGGAACAGCGGCACCAGGATGCCGACCGACCAGGCCATGTAGCCGAAGAAGCTCGGCATCTTCACGCCGCGGTCTTCCGCGATGGCCTTGACCATGAGGTTGGGTGCGTTGCCGATGTAGGTGTTCGCGCCCATGAACACGGCGCCCGCGGAAATGGCGATCAGCGTGGGCGCGAGCGTGGTCATGAGCACCTGCGGATCACCGCCCGCGGTGTTGAAGAACACCAGGTAGGTGGGCGCGTTGTCGAGGAACGAGCTCAGTGCGCCGGTGGCCCAGAAGTACATCGCGTTGTTCGGCGAGCCATCGGGCAGCGTCACGGCGCGGACGATGGCCGAGAACGGGCCGTCGACACCGGCCTTGAGCATGGCGATGACGGGAATGATGGTGAGGAAGATGGCCGCGAACAGCTTGGCCACTTCCTGCATCGGCGCCCAGTTGAACTGGTTGCCGTCGTGCGCTGCCGCGGGTGTGAGGCGCAGCGAGGCCAGCGTGACGATGATCAGGCCGACATCGCGCACGATGCCGGGCAGCCCGACATCGGTGCCCGCGATGTTGAAGACGATGGACGACTTCCACAGGCCGCTCATGAGCACCAGCGCCACCACCACGGCCAGCAGCGCGAAGTTCACGCCGCCCACGAAGCCCAGGCGCTCGGTGTCGGGCGTCGGGTCCATCGGGCGGATCTCTTCGCGCTTGTGGTAGTACCACCAGTCGATCACATAGAACAGGACCAGCAGGATGCCGATGAGGAAGCCGGTCTTGGCCCACATGTGAACCACGGTCCAGAAGAAATCCACGCCCTTGAGGAAACCCAGGAACAGCGGCGGGTCGCCCAGCGGCGTGAGCGCGCCGCCCGCGTTGGAGACGATGAAGATGAAGAAGACGACCACGTGCACCTGGTGCTTGCGGTTGTCGTTGGCACGGATCAGCGGGCGGATCAGCAGCATCGAGGCGCCCGTGGTGCCCATGAAGCTGGCGAGCACGGCCCCGATGGCGAGGATGCCGGTGTTGAGGCCCGGGCTGCCGTGCAGGTTGCCGCGCACGAAGATGCCGCCGGCCACCGTGAACAGCGCCGTGAGCAGGATGATGAAGGGGATGTATTCGGCCAGCGCCGCATGCGCCACCGCGGCGCCGGTGGCACCGGCCCCGAAGGTGATGGCAAACGGCACCAGGAACGCCAGCGCCCACGCCGCCGACACCTTGCCGAAGTGGTGGTGCCAGAACATCGGCGCCACCAGCGGCAGGAGGGCGATGGACAGCAGCACACCCGCAAAGGGAAGCCCCCACCAGATGGACAACTGGCCGCCGTCGAGATCGGCGGCCGCGGCCAGGCCAGGCAGGAGCAGGCTCAACAGGGCCACCGCCCCGAACGACAGCAGTCTCACGGAACGCTCCTCGCTCAGACGGCCAGCAGATCGACTTCGAACAGCAGCGTGGCGTTGGGCGGAATCACCCCGCCCGCACCGCGCGCGCCGTAACCCAGGTCGGCCGGGATCACCAGCCGGCGCGTGCCGCCGACCTTCATGCCCTGCACGCCTTCGTCCCAGCCCTTGATGACGTGGCCCATGCCGAGCGGGAATTCGAACGGCTGACCGCGGTCCTTGCTGGAATCGAACTTGCGGCCGGCCACGCCGTCCTGGTAGAGCCAGCCGGTGTAGTGCACCTGCACCGGGCGACCGGCGCGGGCCTCGTCGCCCTGGCCGACCACGGTGTCTTCGTATTGCAGGCCGCTGGGGGTGGTGATCATGGTTTGTCTCCTGAAACAGAAAGGGATGGGTTCAGCCGAGCCAGTGCGTGAAGGCCGCCACGGGCTCGCGCGGGGTGTGAAAGCCGTTGACCGGGGCGTCCGGGTCGGCGTAGCCCAGCGCCATGCCGCAGACCAGCATCTCGTCGGGGCCGGCGCCGATGTGGGGCAGGATGATCTTTGCGAAGCCGTTCCACGCCGCCTGCGGGCAGGTGTGCAGGCCCTGGCCGCGCGCGGCGACCATGATGTTCTGCATGAACATGCCGTAGTCGACCAGCGAGCCGCGACCCATCACGCGGTCGAGCGTGAACATCAGGCCCACCGGCGCGTCGAACAACTGGAAGTTGCGCTGGTGCTGCGCGTGCATCCTGTCCTTCTCGCCCTTCTGGATGCCCAGCAGGCCATACAGGCCCCAGCCGTTCTCGCGCCGCCGGTCGATGTAGGGGCTGACCCATTTCTCGGGGTAGTAGTCGTATTCCTCGCGGTACTCGGCGGCCAGCGCCGGGTCGGCCCGCATGGCGTCGTGCGCGGCACACACCTTGGCCACGAGTTCGTCGCGCACCGCGTTCTGCAGCACGTACACGCGCCAGGGCTGGGTGTTGGTGCCCGAAGGCGCGCGGCGCGCCACCTCCAGGATGTGCTCGATGGTCTCGCGCGGCACCGGCGTGGGCAGGAAGGCGCGCGTCGACATGCGGGAGGTGATCGCGGCGTCCACGCTCGCGGGGTCGATCACGGTCTCGGCCAGGTTCATCGCAAGGTCTCCAGAACGGTCTTCAAGTGGGCGGGCAAAGGCACCGGCCGGCGCGTGGCGTGGTCCACGTACACGTGCACGAAGTGCCCATGCGCGGCCGTGGTGTCGGCGCCGTCGGCGAACAGGCCGACCTCGTAACGCACGCTGGAACTGCCCAGGTGCGCCACGCGGATGCCGGCCCACACGGTCTGCGGGAAGGCCAGCGGCGCGAAATAGTGGCATTGCGTCTCGACCACCAGGCCGATCACCGCACCAGCGTGGATGTCGAGCGCACCGGCTTCGATGAGGTGGGCGTTGACCGCGGTGTCGAACCAGCTGTAGTAGATGACGTTGTTGACGTGCCCGTAGACATCGTTGTCGGCCCAGCGGGTGGAAATGGCGCGAAACGCGCGGAAATCGCTGCGGGGCCGCGGGGTCGGGCGTGGGGCCGGGGCGTTCGCGGTCATGGGCCGGCATTGTGCCAGCGCATGCTGGTGGGGGTTGTCGCCACCACCCTCTGCCAACGCCTTTCGTGCTCGATCGCGATGCGGTAGGTGTTGACCTGCACCTGCACCGTGGTTTCCAGGTCGTGCCCGTAGCCCCCACCCATGGCGAACACGAGAGGCAGATGGCGGCGCCACGCCCAGTCCATCACGCGCCGATCGCGCGCCTCCAGGCCATCGAAGCCGAGCTTCAGGCGCCCGAGTCGATCGCCCTCGTGCGGATCAGCCCCCGCGAGATAGAGCACCAGCCCCGGCTCGAAGCGGCGGTCGAGCTCGTCCAGCGCGAGGTCGAGCGCGTGCAGGTAGTCGTCGTCCCCGGTGCCATCGGGCAATTCCACATCCAGGTCGCTCGGCTCCTTGCGGAAGGGGAAGTTCTTCGCGCCGTGCAGCGACAGCGTGAACACGCTGGGGTCGTTCGCGAAGATGTGTGCGGTACCGTTGCCCTGGTGCACGTCGAGATCGACGATGGCCACCCGCAGCGGCGATGGGCCGCCGTGGCGCCGCGTGTGCTCGGCCTGCATCAGCCGCGCGGCCACCGCGAAGTCGTTGAAGACGCAGAAACCGCCGCCCTTGTCGGCCTGCGCGTGGTGTGTGCCACCGGCCAGGTTGGCGGCAATGCCACCGCCCTGCGCCATCACATGCCGCACCGCCTGCAACGTGGCACCCACGGAGCGGCGGGCGCGCTCGGCCATGGCCGGGCTCCAGGGAAAACCGATCTCGCGCTGCAAGGCCGGCGCCAGCGTGCCATGGGCGATCGCATCGATGTACCCGGGCGTGTGCACCAGGGCCAGTTCGCCATCGGTGGCGGGCAAGGCCTCGTGCAGCAAAACCTCGGGCAACTCGGCGGCCAGGCGCTCGCGCAAGCGCGCGTACTTCGCCATCGGAAAGCGGTGCCCGCTGGGTAGCGGCAGCACGAAGTGGTCGGCGTAGTAGGCGTGCACGGAGCTGGGGCGCAGGAAGCGCCGGATTGTGGCAAGCCCCGCAAACCGCAGCCGGGCACCCCGGATTTAGAAACGCCTCCCTAGAATGTTGCAGCGCAGCAAAAAGGGCTTGCGCCCCGCGTTCAGCTCCCTATAATTCGCCTCATGTTGCAGCGCAGCATAAACGGCAAACAGGCCCCCGGGCTCCAGGCGCCGGCAGACGCAGCAACCGAGAAGAGCACCCATCCATCCACCCTTCAGGAGTACTGACATGCTGACCGCCGAACAAATCCTCGCCGCCCAAAAATCCCAGTTCGACACCCTCTTCGGCCTCACGCAGAAGGCGTTCGAAGGCGTCGAAAAACTGGTCGAACTGAACATCCAGGCCACCAAGGCCGCGCTGTCCGAGTCCGCCAACAACACCCAGGCCCTGCTGAGCGTCAAGGACGCCCAGGAACTGCTGAGCCTGCAAGCCAGCCTGGTGCAGCCGCTGGCCGAGAAATCGGTAGCCTACAGCCGCCACCTGTACGACATCGCTTCGGGCACCGGCGCCGAATTCAGCAAGGCCGCCGAAGCCACCGCCGCCGATGCGCAGAAGAAATTCATGGCCGTGGTCGACAACGCCTCGAAGAACGCCCCCGCCGGTTCCGAAACCGCCGTGGCCGTGATGAAGAGCGCCGTCTCTGCCGCCAACAACGCCATCGAATCGGTGCAGAAGGCTGTCAAGCAAGCCACCGAAATGGCCGAAGCCAACTTCAACACCGTGGCGACCTCCGCCGTCAACGCCACCAAGACCGCCGCCAAGAAGCGCTGAACACCCCGCGTTTGGCACCGTTGATCGCGGGACTTGACTTCTCGTCGCCCGCCCACAATTGAGTTCCAGACGCAGGCTTTAGCCTTTCAGCCAGGCTTTGCTGTCCACCCGTTTTTCTGGTTGTCTCCTCGGGTCCCTTTCGAAATTCGGTTTCATCGGACCCTTAGCAGCCCTCACCTTGCGGTGAGGGCTCTTTTTTTGCCCGCGTGCCCCAGGGGGGTGCCTCGCGCGCGGCACTCCTAGAATTGCGGGCTTCCACGCACGAGACCACGGGCGGCCCAGCGATCAAGACCATCGGGTGATCGCAACCGGCCCGGCAACAACGACAGCGCCGCGACGGCCGACCCCCACCGACATGAACGGCTTGCACCTGATGGCCCATGCCCTGGCCAGCACACCGGTTGACGCGAACACCCTGGGTGGCGCGTCCCTGGCCGGCGTGCCGGGCATCCGCCCCTGGCCCGAACAGCGGCTGCGCATGGTCGGCGAGCACCCGGCGGATGCCACCTGGTGCGAAGCCTGGTGCATGGACGGCCCGCTGCAGCAAGGGGGCGACAACGGCCTGCGCTGGCGCGGCAACCACGATCTGCTCTACGGCGTGATCGAACTCGACGAGCCCGCCGCCCGGGTGGCCGAGCGCGGCAAGCACCTGCGCGAACGCGCCCGTGAGGCCTACCTCCGGCTGTTTGCGCTGCTTCGTTCCCATGGCACGCCCCACCTCTGGCGGGTGTGGAACTACATGGCCGGCATCAACGCGCAAGACCAAGGCCTGGAGCGCTACCGCTGGTTCAACCTCGGCCGCCACGACGCCTTCTCGGCCGCCGGCGCCCCCACCGAACGCCAGGTGCCGGCCGCCAGTGCGCTCGGCTGGGCCGACGGCCCGCTCTCCATCGCGTTTCTCGCCGGGCGCAGCGCGCCGCAGCCATTGGAGAACCCGCGCCAGGTGAGCGCCTTCCACTATCCCCAGGACTACGGGCCGCGCCCGCCGGTGTTCGCGCGCGCCAGCCTGGCGTGCAACGGTGCGCATGAACTGCTGTTCATCTCCGGCACGGCCAGCATCGTCGGCCACGAAACCGTGCACCGCGGCGACGCCGTGGCGCAATGCGAGGAAAGCGCCCGCAACGTGCTTGCGGTGCTCGGCGAGGCCAACCGCGCCACGCGCAGCGGCACAGGCCACCGCGCCGAGGCACTGGCCCATCGCGTCTATGTGCGCCACGTGGCCGACTTTCCCCTGGTGCGACACACCCTCTCGCGCTGCCTTGGCGGCGAATCCATGACCCTGATGCAGGCCGACATCTGCCGCCAGGACCTGCTGGTCGAGGTGGAATCCGTGGGCATGGCCCGCCTCTCGCCCTGATGCCGCGCGCCACCGCCCTGCTGCAGCACACCCTGCACACCCTGCGCGAGCACCTGGCCATGGTGCTGGGCCTGAGCCTGCTCGCCCTGCTCTGCCTGAGCTGGTCGCCCGTGGCGCTGCTGCTGCACCTCACGTTGCCGCGCCGTTGGGGCCAACCGCTGGGCCGCCGCGTGGCCACGGGGTGCTTCCGCTTCTACCTGTGGGCCCTGCAAACCTTCTGCGGTTGTCGCTTCGATCTCGGCGAGCTCGACCGCCTGGCCACACAGGGGCCGATGATCATCGTGGCCAACCACCCCAGCCTGCTCGACGCGTTGCTGCTGATCTCGCGGCTGCCCGATGTCGTCTGCATCATGAAGGCCGGCCTCATGGACAACCCGATGTTCGGGGCCGCGGCGCGGCTGGCGCGCTACATTCGCAATGACACGCTGTTGCACGTCATCCTGCACACGCGCAACACCTTGCGCGAAGGTGGCCAGGTGATCGTGTTCCCCGAGGGCACGCGCACCGCCCGGTTTCCCATGAACCCCATCCTGCCTTCGATCGGTCTGCTGGCGATGCGCACGCAGGCGCCCGTACAGACCGTGCTGCTCGAGTTCTCCAGCCCCTACCTGGGCAAGGCCTGGCCGCTGTGGCGCCCACCGCAACTCCCACTGCACGTCACGGCGCGCCTGGGTCAACGCTTCGACCCACCCACCAACGCCGACGTGTTCAACGACACCCTGCAGCGCTATTTCGATCAGGCCCTCAGCCCCACCCCATGCCCCAGCCCTCCCGAACCCACCTCGTCCTGATCCCGAGCTACAACCCGGGGGATCTGCTCGCCGCCACGGTGCGCGCCGCGCGCGGGCAATGGGCGCCGGTGTGGGTGGTGGTTGATGGCAGCACCGACCACTCCACCGCCGCGGTGCAGGCCATGGCCGCAGAAGATCCGCAGTTGCGCGTGATCGTGCTGCCCCACAACCAGGGCAAGGGCGCGGCGGTGCTCGCGGGCCTGCAGGCGGCGCAGCAGGCCGGCTTCACGCACGCGCTCACCATGGACGCCGACGGCCAGCACCCGGCCGACATGATCCCCACGTTCATGGCCACCTCGGCCGCGGCGCCCGAATCCATGGTGCTGGGCAAACCCGTGTTCGGCCCCGAAGCGCCCGCGCTGCGTGTGCAGGGGCGCCGCGTGTCCAACGCCTGGGCCAACCTCGAAACCCTGGGCATGGGCGTGGGCGATTCGCTCTACGGTTTTCGTGTCTACCCGGTGCGCTCGCTCATCGCGGTGATGCAATCCACGCGCTTCATGCGCCGCTTCGACTTCGACCCCGAGGCCGTGGTGCGCCTGTGCTGGGCCGGGGTGCGCCCCATCAACGTGGACGCCCCCGTGCGCTACCTCGATGCCGACGAGGGCGGCGTGTCGCACTTCAAATACCTGCGCGACAACGCCCTGCTCACCTGGATGCACACGCGGCTGTTCATCGGCTTCGTGCCGCGCCTGCCGCTGCTGATCTGGCGCCGGCTCACGGCGCGCTAGGCCATCGCGCCGTTGATGCCGATGACCTGGCCGCTGATGTAGGCCGCGCGGTCCGACGCGAGGAAGGCCACAAGATCGGCCACTTCATCGGCGCGGCCCGCGCGCTGCATGGGCACCAGCTGCTTCACCATCGCCGCGTCGAACACGCCCTCGGCCATGCCGCTGTCGATGATGCCCGGCGCCACCGCGTTCACGGTGATGCCGCGCGAGGCCACCTCCAGCGCCAGCGAACGGCCTGCGGCATGCAAGGCGGCCTTGGCGGCCGAGTAGTTCACCTGCCCGCGGTTGCCCACCACCGCCGACACCGAGGTGATGTTGATCACCCGGCCCCAGCGCGTGCGGATCATGGGCATCATGAGCGGCTGGGTGACGTTGAAGAAACCGTTGAGCGAGACATCGACCACGCGGTCCCATTGCTCGCCCGTCATGCCGGGGAACACGGCGTCGTCGTGCACGCCCGCGTTGTTCACCAGCACCTGCACCGGGCCGGCTTCGAGCACCGCGGCCAAGGCCGCGGCACTGGCCTCGCGGTCGGTCACGTCGAAGCGCAGAGCCTGCGCCTGCCCACCCGTGGCGAGGATGCGGTCGACCACCGCCTGCGCGCGTTCCAGACCCTGGTTGGCGTGCACCAGCACGTGCAGGCCGTCCTGCGCCAGGCGCTGCGCAATGGCCGCTCCCAGGCCCCCGCTGCCGCCGGTGATCAGCGCGCGCTTCATGCCAGGCCCCCGGCATCGAGCACGACGGCGGCTCGGCCCTCGGCCAGGCAACCGCGCGCGGCCTCGACGCGAAAGCCGTAGATCACGTTGCGCGCATCGCCCGAGAGGCGTTCGGCGCGCACGCGCAGCGGGGTGTCGCGGGCCTCGATGGTGTGGGCGTGCAACTGCACGCTGCGCACGCTGGCCAGGTAACCGGCGCGCGGCGCGTCGTTTGCGCTGGCGATCAGGGCGCCGTGCACGGCCATGGCCTGCGCCGCGTATTCGATGGCGTGCACCGCGCCCATGCCCGCGGCGCTACGCAGCGGGTGCGCGGCCAGGTCGCCAAGGCGGGCTTCGCACACGATGGTGTCGTCCGACCATTCGAGCACGGTGTCGAGCAGGCACATGTCGAGCTGGTGCGGAATGCGCTGGGCGATCCAGTGCCGATCGAGCGGCGGCGTGGGGGCAGGCGTCATGGTCGGCGGGGCGTGAACTGCACGCGGATGTGTTGCGGGGCGAGGTATTCAAGCACCACGGGGCGGTCGTCACGCTGCGCGATGCGCTCGAGCAAAGGCAGGCTGCGCAACGCGGGGAAGGTGGCGCGCAGGCCTTCGAGCGGCGCGCCCGCCATGGGCTCGAAGGCATCGCGCGTGAGGGTGGTGTGCAAGGTGCCCAGGCTGTGTTCGCGGGGTTCGGTGCCGAGCCAGAAGGCCACACCCGCGGCGTCGGGCACGGGGCGGCACGCGTGCAAGGGCTCGGGGTACTCGCTGTCGTAGGCCACGATCAGCAGCTCGCCGCCTTCGCTGCCCAACTGGCCGAGCGCGTCGATCCAGCCCGCGCCAAAGCTGGCGTCGTACGCGCACAGCACTTGGCTGGGCGCCATGGAGCGCGTGGCAATGCCCCAGTAACCCGCCGCGGCGTTGTGCACCGAGTTGTGAAAGCGCGTGGGCGAGATGGCGCGGTCCTCTCCGGCGAGCTGCTCACACAAGGCGTGGCAGTTGTGGCCGTCGGCCCCGGAGGCGGTGAACACCGTCGCCACCTCGGCGGCGTCGTGCCCGTCGAGCGCCCGCAGGCCCAGGGCCAGGGCCACGCGCACCACGCGGCTGGCGCGGCGGCGTTCGGCCGCGGGCAGCGCGTCGGCCGGGGGCAGCACCGAAGGCGCATGCACCCAGGCCTGTTCGCCGCGCAACACGGCCGCGGCCTGCGGCCAATCGGGCAGGCCCGGGGCGATGAGGGAAAGGCCGTGCAACCAGACCGGTGCCGCGTTCATGGCGCCGCCTTTCCGAACACCAGGCTGCAGTTGCTGCCGCCGAAACCGAAGGAATTGGACAAGGCGTGGCGCAGGCCGGGCGCCGCGCGGCCTTGCAGCAGGTAATCGACCTCGATCGCCGGATCGGGCTGCCGGGTGCCCGGGCTGCCCGGCAGCCAGGCCTCGTCGAGCGCGATGGCGCAGACCACCGCTTCGAGCGCACCCGCCGCGCCCAGCGTGTGGCCCGTGGCGCCTTTGGTGGACGAGCACGGCACACGACGACCGAACAGACCGCTCACGGCCAGGCCCTCGGCCGCGTCGTTCGCGGGGGTGGCGGTGCCGTGCAGGTTGATGTAGCCGATGTCGCCGGCCTGCAAACCGGCCGAGCGCAGCGCTGCCGCCATGGCGCGCTGCGCGCCCAGGCCCTGTGGGTGCGGGGCCGACATGTGGTGGGCGTCGCTCGACTCGCCCACGCCCAGCAGTTGCACGGCCGCGGGCGTGTCGGCGCGCTCCAGCAGCGCGAAGGCCGCGGCCTCGCCGATGGAGATGCCGTCGCGCTGCGCGTCGCCCGGGCGGCAGGGTTGTGCCGAGGTGAGCTGCAGCGAAGCGAAGCCGTAGAGCGTGGTGAGGCACAGCGAGTCCACCCCGCCGACGATGGCGGCGTCGATGCTGCCGGCGTGCAACTGGCGCGCCGCGGCAGCGAACACCTTGGCGCTGGACGAGCACGCGCTGGACAGGCTCATCGCCATGCCCTGCAGGCCGAAGGCCGCGTGCACGAAAGCCGCCACCGAGAAGGTGTTGTGCGTGTCGGCGTAGCGGAACCACGCGGGCAGCACGCCGGTGGCCGCGTCGCGCTCGCGGTAGGCCAGCTCGGTCTGCAGGATGCCCGAGGTGCTGGTGCCGAGAAACACGCCCACGCGGTCGGCTCCGTGGCGCGCCACGGCCTCGCGCACGCGATCGGCAAAGCCGTCCTGCTGCAGGCCCAGCCAAGCCAGGCGGTTGTTGCGGCAATCGAAACGGCGCAGGTGCTCGGGCAGCGCGGCGTGGTCAACGCCCGCGACCTCGCCCACCCAGGTGGGCAGCTCCACGGTTTCGAAGTGGCAAGGGGCCAGGCCGCTGCGCTGCTCGCGCAGCGCGCGGCGGTGCGCGTCCACGCCCTGGCCCAGGCAGGATGTGGCGGTGTGGGCGGTGATTGAAATGGGTGACATGAAGAACAGGGGCGCTCAGCGCACGCGGCAATACAGCATCACATTGGCAAAGGGCTTGTTGCCGCTCATGTCGCGGCTGTCCACCTCGAAGCCCAGGGCCTCGAGATCGGCACGCCATTCGGCCAGCGGCCGCGCGTACATGCGCGGCAGGCGGTGCCCACGCGCGAAAGTGACCACACGATCCACCCCGTTGCACACGTGGTAACGCCAACCGGCCGACGCGTCACCGATGCGGGTGAGGAACACGCCGCCGCGGGGCAGCGCATCGCGGATGCGCGCGAGCAGCGCGCGCTGCTGCGGCACGCTCACGTAGTGCAGTGCGTCCAGGATGGTGACGGCGTCGGGCTGGCCGAGATCGGCCTGCGTCATGTCGCCCAGCTCGATGCGCACCACCGGGTGGTCCGCGCCAAACGCCTGCCGCGCGCGGTCCACGTCGCTGGCCATGAGTTCGACGCCGCGCAGGGCGCCGGGCTGCGGTGGCGCGGCCCAGCCAACGGGCCAGCGCCCTTGCGCGGCCAGTTGCTGCGCGCCCAGCAGCCAAGAGAACAGGCTGCCCTGGCCGCTACCGAGGTCGAGCACGCGCGGCGCGTGGCTCAACAGGCCGCGGCGCAGGATGTCGTGAAAGATGGTGTCGTGCCCGAGCTTGCCGCGCGCGTAGTGGTAGGCGAAGCGGCCCGACGAGCGATAGCGTTCGCTCGCGAGGTTCACCAGTTCGTTGAGGGTGGGCTGGCTCATGGGAGGGTGTGGGAAAGCGTGACCGGTTGCAGGCCCAGGCGGCGCGCCTCGGCCATCACCCGCGGCAGCACCTGCAGCAACACGGGTGTGCCATCGGCCGAGCGCGCGCTGTGGCCGTCGTGCAGCAGCAGGATGTCGCCCGCCGCGAAGCCCTGGAGCAGGCGGCGCTGCACGGCAGCCGCATCGCCGCTGCGCGTGTCGAAGCCGCGGCGCGTCCAGCTCGCGTGCTGCAGGCCCAGCGTGTGCAGCACCGGGTCGAGAAAGGGGTTGCGCAGGCCCGCGGTGGGGCGGAAGAACCGCGGCGCCTGGCCCGTGACGTCGGACAGCACGGCCTGCGCCTGCGCGATGTCGCGCCGCATGCGGCCCGGCCCGAACAGCGAGAAAGCGTTGGAATGGCCGTGGCCGTGGTTCTCCACGCGGTGGCCCCGTTCAACGATGGCGCGGCACAACGCCGGCTGCGCCTGCGCGCGGTGGCCGATGCAGAAGAAGCTGGCTTTCGCGCCCAGCTCGTCGAGCAGGTCGAGCACACGCGGCGTAACCTCGGGGTCGGGGCCGTCGTCGATGGTGATGGCGAACGCTTTATGTGCAGCGGCTTCGGCCGGCAGCCGCACCCAGTTGGAACCCAGGGATTGCGAGCGCGGCCACAGGCTTGCACCCACCAGGGCCAGGTGGTTGGCCACCACACCCGAGGCCAGCCAGGGCCACCAGCCGGGTTGCCACAGGCCCGCACCCAGCGCGGCACCGTGCACCAGCACGCTGGCCTGCAGCAGCGGTGCGGGCCGCCAGCGCGGCGCGTTCACCGGGGCCGTGTCGGGCGGCCTTGTGGCGCTCACTGGCGCGCCTCCGACGCCAGGAAGGCGGACCACAAGGGCCGCCAGCAGGCCCAGTCGTGCCCGCCGTCGGCGCGCTGCACCTGCGCAGCGTCCAGGCGCGCGGCCATGCGGTCCATGCCATCGGCAAAGCGGTCCTGCCGGCCATAGCCCATCCACACGCGGGGGCGCCGCGGTGGTTGCTTCCACCAGGCCCACACCGCCAGCGCAGGATCGGCCTCGCCCGGTGCGGGGCCGTTCCACGCATCCAGCCCCCCTGCCCGCTCGATGGCACCCCAGGCCAGGCGGTCGCCCGGGTAGGGCGCGAGCAGGCACAGGCCGTCCAGCAGGTCGGCATGGCGCTGCGCGCACAGCACGGCCTGCCAGCCCCCGAGCGACAAGCCACCCAGCCACAGCCGCTGCACGGCACCCCGTGCGGGTTGCAGCCACTCGGCCACCAGCGCATCGATCACGTCGGCACCATCAAAGCGTTGTGCCTGCAGGTCGATGGCGACCATGTCGATCGCGAAGCCATGCGCCGCTGCCTCGGCGTCCCAGCCCTGGGCGGCGATGTCCTCGGCCGCCATGGCCGCCCCGGGCAGCCAGACGAGGCGCCACGGCGCGTCGCCACGCCAGCCGGGGAAACGAACAGCCCTCATGCCTCGGGCTCCGCCGGCGTGAGCACGGCCGACAACAGCAGGGCGAGCAAGGCCCCGGGCGCCACCGTGACGCCCACGGCCTTGAGCACCGGCACCGACGAC
This sequence comes from Hydrogenophaga sp., assembly GCA_016741995.1. GTDB lineage: Bacteria > Pseudomonadota > Gammaproteobacteria > Burkholderiales > Burkholderiaceae_C > Hydrogenophaga. The sequence goes on from JACVCO010000003.1 coordinate 85,175, forward strand.
AGCGACAGCACACCGAAACCGATGGCCGTGGTGCCACAGGCCACCAGCACCGACAGCAGCGCCTGCGGATCGGCCTGCGGATCGCGCCGCCAGCGTTCGACGAAGAGGGAGTAGTTGGAACCGACAGCCACGATGAGCAGCATGCCGATGAGATGCAGCAGGTGCAAGCGCACGCCCAGCAGGTGCAGGGTGGCCATCACGAGCACGACGGCCGCGGCAATCGGCAGCATCACACCGACGAGCCGGGGCACGCTGCGCAGCGACAGACCCATGACAAGCACGATGCCCGCCAGGCCCAGCAGCGAGAGCACGATGGCCTCGTTGAGGTAGGCGCCGTAGACGGTTTCGAACTCGTGCTTGAGGTCGATGAAGGCGGCGCCGCTGCCCTGCAGCGCGTTGCGCAGCGCGTCGGCCGGGATGTCGGAATTGACCACGCCGGCCGCGGGGCGCAGCGGCAGCAGCGCGGTCCAGCCGTCGCTGCCGTGCTGCAGCAGCGAGTCGACCGCAAGCGCCAACGCCGAGGCCTGCAGATCGGCACGCCGCAGCGGCTCGGCCGTGCGTGCCCGGTCGACGGCCTCGACGAAAGGCTGCAGGCGCGCGGCGGAAACGGGCTGGCCCTGCAGCGCCTCGGCCAGGTGGCGCTGCAGTTGGTCGGGCGCCGGCAGGCTGCGCTGGCGCTCGCGCTGCAGGGCCTCGCTCGGCAGGAAACGCGCGGGGCTGTCGAAGCCGCCGATGAGCCCCTGCTCGACCAGCGGGGTCAGCCGCTGCGCCGCGGCCTCGGCCCCTTGCAGCGCGACCTCTTGCGTGGGCGCGCGCACCACCACGATGTAGCGCGCATCGGGCGCACCGAGGTCGCCGCGCAGGCGCGCGTCGCGCTCGGCGTCTTTCAGGCTCACGCTGGACAGCGCCGACAGGTTGGGCTCCCACAGGGCCTGGTGGTTGACCACGATGTAGCCCAGCGCCAGCACGGCCGCGCCCAGCACGGGCCAGCGCCAGGCCTGCAGCGACTGCACGCGCGGCGTGACCCAGGTCGGCAGCTCGGGCGTGCGGGCCACGTGGCCCGCGGCCAGCACGGGCAGCACCAGCCGCGTCGTCAGCGCGGCCACCACCACACCCGTCATGGCGTACAGGCCCAGTTGCGCCAGCCCGGGAAAGCCCGAGAACAGCAAGGCACCGAAGCCCAGCACCGAGGTGGCCACACCCAGGCGGATCGTGGGCCAGAAGCGCTCGTGCCAGGCCTGGCCATCGCTGCGGCCGGTCTGCACGAAGTAATAGATGCCGTAGTCCACCGCCTCGCCAATGAGCGCGGCACCGAAGCCCGCGGTGATCGCGAACACCGAGCCGTGCACCTGCCCCACCATCACCAGGCCCGCGAGCGAACCGCTGAGCGCAGGCACCATGGTCAGCAGCAGCGGGCGCCAGCGGCGGAACATGAACCACAGCAGCAGGCTGATGCCGATGGAGCTCGACAGCGTGAGGCGCGCGACGTCGGCCTGGATGGCGGCGCGCGCCTGCACGGCGAACACCCCGGGGCCGGAGATGTCGAGCCGCAGCGCGCCCGGCTGCGCCGCGGCGAGTTCGTCGAACACCGTTTGCACACGCCCCATGGCCTCGGCCTGGCCGTCGGTGTCGGAGCCCAGGGCGCGCGTCTGCAGCAACATCAGGGCGCGCGTGCCATCGCGCGAAACCCACACGCCATCGGCCATCGAAGGCTGACCTTGCGATTGCCAGCCCATGAGCACCTCGAAGGCCTCGCCCGTGGGATCGGCCAGGAAGCCGGCCTTGAACGGCATGCCGGCGGGGGAGGACACGAGGTCGATCGCGTTGAGGACGGCATCGCGCAACCCGTCGACCGTGAAGCGCTGTTCGTTCACCGCGGGGCTGAGCGCGTAGCGGTGGCGCTGCAGCAGCGCGAGTTCCTGGTCGAAAGCCTCGAGTTCGCCGTTCTGCACCGAGACGAAGGCCGCGTCGGCCGCGAGCCGCTGGCGCAGCGCGCGCGAGCGTTCACCGCGCGCGGCGCTGTCGCCGCCCTCGATGGCCACCATGAGCAGGCGCGACACCACCCCCTCGCGCAACTGGTCCACCAGCACCTGCTGTTCGGCGCTGGGCTTGGCCGGCAGGAAGAAGGACAGATCGGTGGTGAAGCGCGTCTGCAGCGCGAGCATGCCCCCCACGGCCATGGCCAGCAGCCAGACCAACACCACCGGCCAGCGTTGGCGCGTCACGGCTTGGTCACCGGTTCGAGCCACATCTCGGTGCGGTCGCCGTCGGCCTGCGTGTATTCGATCGTGTCCACCACCGCGCCGCTGCCGGCGATGTCGATGCGCGAGACGATGTTGCGCAGGCGCGATTCGAGCGGGCGCAGCGTGAGCGTCCAGCGCTTGGGGGTGTTCTGCAGTTGCATGCTGTAGTAGCGCTGCAGGGCAGCGCGGTCGCCCTGCAGGGTGCTGCGCACGCTGGCCACGAAGGCCTCGACCTCGGGGCGCTGGTTGACCGGCATGCTCATGCGGCGCTTGTCGCGCTCCAGCGTGAGCGTGTCCTTGTCGAGCAGCAGGCGTTCGGGCCGCGGCGTGAGCGTGCGGCGTTCGAGGTAGTCGGGCGCGCGGTAGGTCATCTCGCCGCGCGATTCGAGCGGGGCGTCGAGGATGGCCATGTGGCGGCGTTCGACGAAACGCACCGTGCCCCCGGGGTTGGTGGCCAGCGTGGCCATGAGGCGGTCGATGTCGTCGGCCGCGTGTGCGAACGACAAGGGCAGCGTCAGCGCCAGGAACCAGAGCCAGCGGAATTTCATGGTCGCCAGAAATCGAAGAAGTTGAACCAGTTGTAAGGCGCCTGCCGGCAGCAGGCCTGCAGCTGCTGCACGTAGGCGGCCCGGGCCTGCACCAGCGCGGCATCGCGTTCGCCACGGGCAACCGTACCAAAGTCGGCCAGCGGCTCGAACACCAGGCGGTAGCGGTTGCCCCCCAGGTACAGGCCGGCCATGAAGAACACCGGCCGGCGCAGCACCGCCGCCATGCGCCAGGGCGCCTTGGGGAAACCCGCCGGCGCGCCCAGGAAATCGTGCACCGCGGGCTCGTCGTCGCTGATGGAACGGTCCACCAGCATGCCCAGCAGGTGCCCTTGTTCGATGCGCCGCGCGGCCTCGATCATCGAGTCGGGCCGCCCCAGCGGCACCACGTCGTGACGCGCGCGCGGGTTGATGGCCTGCAGCGCCGCCGCCACCTGCCGCGCATTGTCCTCGTACATCAGCATGCCGATCTGCAGGCCCGGGCGCTGGCGGCCCATGCAGCGCAGCGCCTCGAAGCTGCCCAGGTGGGCGCCCATGAGCAACACACCCCCTTGCTGCACCGCCTGCAACAGGGCGTCGGCGCCCTGCACCTCGATGTCGAACAGATCGAAGCGGTCGTTGAGCAGGTAGATGCGGTCGTGCACCGTGCTGGCAAAGGCCAGCACATGGCGGTAGCGGTCGCGCCAGCCGGGCTCACGCCCGAGCGCGCGGCGCAGGTAGACGCGGCTGGCCTCGCGCGTGCGCGGCGCGAAGCACACGAAGTACAGCGTGATGGCGTGCAGCACCACGCGGCTGAGCCGGCGCCCGACAAGCAGGGACAGGCGCACCATGAAGCGCGCCAGCCCCGGCGTGCCGCGCTCGGGCCGCTGGCGCCATTCGGGCAATGGCCGCGCGCTCATTCGCGGAGCGGGCGCAACTGCCCGCTGGCCACGATGGCGTCCGCGCGCCGGAATTCGAAGGCGTAACCCGCTGTCGCCAGCGCGCTCAGGCACAGCAGCAGGTGTTCACCGGGCAGCACGGGCTGCAGGAACTTGGCCTGCGGGATCGACCAGGCCGACGGCCCGGGCGCGAGTTCGCGCGCGGCGCGCAAGGCTTCGTCGAGCAGCACCACGCCGGGCAGGATGGGCCGGCCCGGGAAGTGCCCCGCGAACGCGGGGTGGTCGGCGGGCACCACCCATGCGCGCTCAACCAGGTTCACGCAGCACCTCGCGCCGGTAGAGCGCGGCCAGCGCGTCGCGTGTGAGCTTGCCGGTGGTGTTGCGCGGCAAGGCGGGCAGCAGCACCAGCGGGCGCGGCAGGAAGATCGCGTCCACCCGCTCGCGCAGGGCGCTCATGAGCCCGGCCACGCTGCCACCAGGCGCCACCGCAAAGGCCACGAGCCGCGTGATCGCCGCGGGGTCCTGCGCATCGGCCGGTTCGTCGGGCAGGAAGAAGGCCGCGTCCTGCACGCCGGGCAGGCCCGCGAGCTGGCGGTTCAGGTAGGCCAGCGAGGTGCGCTTGCCCGCGATGTTGATCAGGTCGGCGTGGCGGCCGTGCAGCACGAAACGGCCTTCGCCATCCGGCAGCGGCTCGATGAGGTCGCCCAGCGGCACGCTGCCTTCCACGTGCCCGCCCTCGGCGCTGGCGACGTCGCCCGAGAAGGTGAGCCGCACACCGCCCGGCAGCAGCGACCAGGCCGCACCGAGCACGGTGCGCCGGCTCGCCAGCGCCGACGATTCGGTGGAGCCGTAGATCTCGTACAGCTCGGCGCCGCACGCGGCCTCGGCCTGTTGCGCCAGGCCCTCGGCCAGCGGTGCGGTGGCCGACAGCAGGCGCTGCGGCAGCACCGCGGGCCGCGACGCCAGCCAGTTGGCCAGGTGGAAGGGCGTGGTCACCAGCAGGCGCGGCGCGGGCACGGCCTGCAAGGCGTCTGAAATGTCTTGCGGGAAGAAGGGCTTGCCCGACCAGAAACTGCAGCCGCCGTGCAGGGCGAGCAGGAAGGTGGATTCGAAACCGTAGCTGTGCTGCACCGGCACGGTTCCCACCAGCACATGGGGTTCGCGATCCATCCCCAGCGCCGCGCGTTCGGCCCGGCCGTTGCGCACCAGGTGGCCCCAGCGCTTGGGGTGCGGTTGCGGTCGCCCGGTGGAGCCCGAGGTGAACAGCACCGCGGCCACCAGCCGGTCGTCGATCAGGGGCACCTCGGTGGGCAGTGGCCGGCCCAGGCCCGGCCGCGAGGGCACGGGCAGCGACGGCAGGCCCGCGCTGGCGGCGTCGGGTGTGTCGACGAGGCAGGTGGCGCCCGGGTGGTCTTGCGCGACTTGCTGCAGGCTTTGCGGGGCCAGCGACGACGGTTGCAGGCTGGTGCGGCCACGCAGCAGGCCGGCCGCGAAGCCGACGGCAAAGCGGTAGCGGTCTTCGCAAAGGTTGATGAGATCGCCCTGGGCGGGCAGTTGCTCGGCCAACGCCAGCGCGTCGGCCAGGAACTCGCTCACGCGCACCGGGCCCTCGGGGCGCCAGGCCAGCACGGCATCGAGCCCGTGCAACGAAACCAGGGGCGAGCGGCTCACGGCAGGCCCCGCACCGCGGCCTGGCGGCGCTCGCTGTCGGCGCGCCAGGCGCGAACCACGTCGGACAGGCGCGGGCGCTCGTGCGGCAGCAGCACGCAGCGCCGCCACACGGCATCGAGCAGGAACACCAGGCCCAGCAGCGGCCCGGTGAGCACGTTGGCGTGCAACGACCACCATTCGCGCGGCGCGGCCACGAACAACACGGTGGACACCAGCGCATTGAGCAGGAAGAACACCGTCCAGGCCAGGGTGGACTGACGCGTGTAGCGCAGGATGCGCGGCGACAGTTCGCCCTGCACGGCGCGCGCCATGCGGGTGATCAACGGATCGCCCGGCCCCACGAGCGAGGCACCGAACAACGCGGCCAGCGCCAGGTGCACGCCCAGGTGCTGCAGGTAATAGAGCAGCGCGACCTGCGTGCGCAGCAACGGCCACAGGCCCGCAAGCAGCAAACCCAGCGCCAGCCAGGCCAGCCACTTGAGGGCGGGCCGCGCCAGGCGCGCGAACACGATGGCCAGCGCCGCGAGCAGGGGCGCCACGGCCACCGCCACGTGCAGGTCCATCGGTCCGTGGCCGGTGCTGCCCAGGTGCGAGGCGACGATCCAGCCCAGCAGCAACAGGCCGGTGGCCGCAGCGCGCAGCAGGCCGAAGCGGCTCATTGCGTGCGGTGCTGCGCGATGTGGGCCGCCAGCGCGCGCGGGCTGGCGAAGATCTTCTGGTTGTTCTCGTTGTCCGAGCGCATCTGGAAGCCGTAGCGCTTGGAGATGACGAGTGCGATCTCGAGCATGTCGATCGAGTCGAGCCCCATGCCCTCGCCATAGAGCGGCGCATCGGGGTCCACGTCCTGGGGTTGGAGCTCGAGGTTGAGCGCTTCGATGATGAGTTGCACCAGCTCGGGAACGATCTGTTCCACGGCCTGGGCATTGACGGCTTGTTCCGACATGGGGATCTCCTGGGTGCCTCAGGGGGCAGGCGGCGCGCCGAAGGCCAGCACGACGTTGCTGCCCCCGAACGCGAACGAGTTGGACAGCGCCACGCGCAGACCGTTCGCGCGCCGGCCGTGTAACACATGGTCAACGCCTTCACAGGCGGGGTCGAGGCGGCCATCGAGATGGGCCGTGGGCGGGATGGCCTGCTCGCGCAGCGCCATGGCCGTGACCACGGCCTCGATCGCACCGGCGGCACCGAGCAGGTGGCCATGCACGGACTTGGTGGAACTCACCGGCAGGCGCGGCGCGTGCTCGCCGAACACCTCGCACAGGGACTGCACTTCGACCGGGTCGCCCTCGGGTGTGGCGGTGCCGTGCGCGTTGATGTAGTGCACGTCCTGGGGCGCCAGGCCGGCGTCGTCGAGCACGGCGCGCAATGCGCGCACCTGGCCGGCGCGATCGGGCCGCACCAGGTGGGAATGGTCGCAGTTGGTGGCGAAGCCCAGCAGCTCGCCGTGGATGCGCGCGCCGCGCGCCACCGCGCGGTCCCAGTTCTCGAGCACCAGCGCGGCACCACCCTCGCCCAGCACCAGGCCGTCGCGGTCGGCCGAGAACGGCCGGCAAGCGCGCGGAGCGCTGTGTTCGTCGCCCCGCGCGAGCACGCGCATGGCCTCCCAGGCGCGCACCACGCTCATCGACTGGCAGACATCGGAGCCGCCGGTGACCATGATCTCGGCCTCACCCGAGCGCACACGGCGAAACGCTTCGCCAATGGCCATGGAGGCCGACGCACACGCCGCGGTGTGGCTGCTGCTCACGCCACCCAGGCCGAGCTGGATGGAGATGTGGGCGTTGGCCGCGTTGTTCATGCCCATCACCACCGACAGCGGCGACACCCGGTCGCGGCCCTTGAGCCAGAGATCGCGGGCCCCGCGTTCGTGCGCCGCCAGCCCGCCCAGGGCCGTGCCCCAGAGGCAACCCCAGCGGCTGCGGTCGCTGCCGTCTTCGGCGGCCGAACGGCTCAGGCCCGCCTGCTGCCAGGCGGCGAAGACCGCGGCCATGCCGAGCTGCGAGAAACGCTCCATCATGGACGCCAGCGGCTTGCCCAGTTCGCGATCGGGTGCGAAGGCCGCGCAGCGCACGAACGGCAGGCGCAGCGGGCGCGGCTCGTCATCGGTCACCAGCCACTGCACGGCCGGCTCACCGGCCCACACGCGTTGAAAGAAATCCTCGAGATCACCGCCGTAGGGGCTCACAAGCCCCAGACCGGTGATCGCGACGCGATGCCGCGCCATGCTCACCCCGTCGACTTGAGTGCCGCGAGCGATTCCATGACGGCAACCATGTCGGCCACGGTCGTCGGCGGTGTCTGGTCGGAGGGGATTTCGATGCCCAGCCGGTCTTCGGCTTCGAACATCAGTTCGGCCAGCATGAGCGAATCGACCCCCAGATCGGCCAGCACCGCGTCGGGCTGCACGTCGGCTTCGGGCACGCCCAGGCGATCAACGAGGAACTGGCGGATCAGTTCGATGGCGTTCATGTCATTCCCTCCGGCGCCGGCATCGACCGCCAGGCCCTCTTGTTTGGTTGGTCAAGCGCACGGGAACACGCACGGGCGGGATCACGGGCCGGGGCGCCCTGCCTCGGGCCGTTCGATCGGCATCGGCTGAGGCGCCCTGAAAAAGGGTCGAATTATAGTGACCGCCCCCCTGCACCACCCCGCCCGGCCAAGCCCGGCGGGTCAGGGAAAACCGCCACATGCCTCGGGTACAGTGGCGCCGCCCCGCCACCCGAGTGCCGCTGCCTTGACACCCACCTCCTCACCGGCCTGGACACACCAGCTCGTCCGTCGATTCTTCGCGCTGTGGCTGCTCAAGGCCGTGGGCACCAGTGCGTTCATGGCGCTGTTCTTCCACGCCTACTTCTGGGTGCTCAAGAACCCCAGCCGCCCGGCCTGGGAAGTGCCGCTGCTGCCACCGGATGCGTGGGTGTCTTTCCAACCCATGGCCTTGTACGCCTATGGCTGGCTCTGGGTCTATGTCTCGCTGGCGCCCGGCCTCATCGGCAACTGGCTCGCGCTGGTGCGCTATGGCGTCTGGGCGGCGCTCATGTGTTTGCTCTGCCTCGGCATCTTCTGGCTCTGGCCGACGCAGACCCCGGTGTTCGACATCGACTGGTCGGTGCATCCGCAGCTGGCTTTCCTCAAGGGCATCGACGCCTCCAGCAACGCCTGCCCTTCGCTGCACGTGGCGGCGGCCCTGCATGCCGCGTGCTGGCTGCACCGGCAATTGCGCGAACTCGGCGCACCGGCCTGGACGCGCTGGGCCAGTTGGTTGCAATGCGCGGCCATCGTGTGGTCCACCATGGCCATCCGCCAGCACGTGTTCATCGACGTGCTCTGCGGTGCAGCGGTCGGGTTGCTATTCGCCTGGCTGTCGATGCGCTGGGAAAGCGCCGGGCCTAAAGCGGCCGGCGCTGCGCCAGCAACACCTTGAGCCGGGGCATCGCCGTGCGCATGGCCTGGCGCCCGGCCTCGATGGCGCGCTGACGCGTCGAGAAATCCGCGCCGCCCACGCCATCGAGCGCGGGGTGCACCACGAGGTCGGCCGTGGCCAGCTCATGCCGGTTGATGCTCTGGCCCATGATCGCGAAGGTCTGCAGCAGCACCTGCAGGCTGCCCGACGCGCTGTTGGCTTCCGGCACGCTCGAAATGTCCACCGCGAGGACCAGTTCGGCCCCCATCTCGCGCGCCTGGCGCACCGGCACCGGCGCGATCAGCCCGCCGTCCACGTACTCGGTGTCACCGATCTTCACCGGCGAAAAGATGCCCGGCACCGCGCTCGACGCGCGCACCGCCAGGGCGGCGTCGCCGCGGCGGAACAGGACCCCGCGCCCGGTCTTGAGATCGGTGGCCAGCACACCCAGCGGCAGGGCCATGTTCTCGATCACCTTGCCGCCCACCGCCTCGCGCACATAGCGCGTGAGCGCCTCGCCACGCAGCAGGCCACGGCCGAGGATGGGCAGCGACCAGTCGGCAATCTGTGCCTCGTGCATCTGCATCGCAAGCCGCTCGAGCTCGGCGCCCGTCATGCCGCTCGCGTACAGCGAGGCGACCAGGCTGCCGGCGGAGGTGCCCGCGAGAAAGTCGGGCCGAATGCCGGCGCGCTCGAGCTCCTGGATCACGCCGATGTGCGCAAAACCCCGCGCGGCACCCCCACCGAGCGCCAGGCCCAGGCGCGGCGCGCGCGTGAGCACCGGTGGCGGGCCTGGCGGCGCCACCACCGGCGGGGGCTCGACAGGCGGTGGCGCCTGGGGCGGAGCGCTTGCGCACCCCACGACGATGACAGCGGCGCAAAGGCCCGCCCAACGACCAAGATACTTAGTAAGAACCATTCTCGCTTCTGTTAGCATGGCCGCGCCTCAGGACAGCCGATGCCGGATTGTCCCAAAGCCCATCCCCTTTTTCCGTCGATCCATTCGAGAGATCTGCCCATGAACATCTCCCGCCGCTTTGCGCTTGGTCTTGTGGCCACCACCCTGTCGTTCGGTGCCGCCCAGGCGCAGGACAAGGTCCTCAACATCTACTCGGCCCGTCACTACCAGACGGACGAGGCGCTCTACAACGGCTTCACCCAGGCCACGGGCATCAAGATCAACCGCGTGGAAGCCGACGACGCCGGCCTGGTGGCGCGCCTGCGTGCCGAAGGCGCCGCATCGCCCGCCGACGTGGTGCTGATGGTCGACGCCGCCCGCATGGCAGCGGCCGATGCCCAGGGCATGTTCCAGCCCATCAAATCGAAGGTGCTGGACGACACCATTCCCGCCACGCTGCGCGCCGCGCCCACGCCCGATGGCGTGACCTGGACCGGCTTCTCCACCCGCGCGCGCAACATCTTCTTCGACCCCACCCGCGTGAAGGCCGAGGACGTGGCCACCTACGAGCAGCTCGCCGACCCCAAGCTCAAGGGCCTCCTGTGCACGCGCTCGGGTTCGCACCCCTACAACCTCTCGTTGTTCGCCACCGTGGTCGAACGCCTGGGTGACGCCAAGGGCGAGGAGTGGCTCAAGGGCGTGGTGGCCAACATGGCGCGCGCCCCCAAGGGTGGCGACACCGACCAGATCCGCGGCGTCGCGTCGGGCGAGTGCGGCGTGGCCATTGCCAACAGCTACTACTTCGCGCGCATCCTTCGTTCGGACAAGCCGGAAGACAAGGCCGTGGTCGAGAAAGTGCGCATCGTGTTCCCGAACCAGGCCACGTCTGGCACGCACGTGAACATCGCCGGCGCGGCCGTGGCCAAGCACGCCAAGAACCGCGACAACGCCGTCGCCTTCATGGAATACCTGGCCAGCCCCTCGGCCCAGCAGTACTTCGCCAATGGCAACAACGAGTACGCCGCCGCCAAGGGCGTGAAGCTCGACAACCCGGCCATCAAGGCCATGGGCGACGACTTCAAGCTCGAGACCGTGCCGCTGGCTTCCGTCTCCAAAAACCTCACGAAGGTTCAACAGATGCTGGATCGCGTCGGCTACAAGTGAACCGACATCCCCATGAAAAAAGCGCCCGCCGGGCGCTTTTTTTTGTTGCCGCGGCGGGGTCAGTACACCGGGGGCACGTAGATCTCGCCGGGCACCTGGTGGCGGCGGTAACCCTCGTGGCGGATGCGATCGGGCAGCACGATCGCGGGGCGCTCGACCTCGTGGTACGGGATGAGTGACAGCAGGTGGTGGATGCAGTTCAGGCGCGCGGTTTTCTTGTCGTCCGCCGGCACCACCCACCAGGGCGATTCGGGGATGTTGGTGCGCGCGAGCATTTCTTCCTTGGCCTTGGTGTAGAGCTCCCAGCGGCGCCGGCTTTCCAGGTCCATGGGGCTGAGCTTCCACTGCTTGAGCGGGTCGTGGATGCGGCCGAGAAAGCGCGCCTCCTGCTCCTCATCGGAAATCGAGAACCAGTACTTCACCAGCTGGATGCCCGAGTTCACGAGCATCTTCTCGAACTCGGGCACGGTGCGAAAGAACGCCTCCACCTGATCGTCGTCGCAGAAGCCCATCACGCGCTCGACGCCGGCGCGGTTGTACCAGCTGCGGTCGAACAGCACGATCTCACCGCCCGCGGGCAGGTGCGTCACGTAACGCTGGAAGTACCACTGCGTGCGCTCGCGGTCGTTGGGCGCGGGCAGCGCCACCACGCGGCACACGCGCGGGTTCAGGCGCTGCGTGATGCGCTTGATCACCCCGCCCTTGCCCGCCGCGTCGCGGCCTTCGAACACCACCACGAGCTTGTGGCCAGTGTTCACCACCCAGTCCTGCAGCTTCACGAGTTCGGCCTGCAGGCGGAACAGCTCGCGGAAATACACGCGCCGCGCTTCCCGGCGCTGCGCCGCTTCGGCCGAATCCAGGGGTTCGTCGAGATCGCGGTCCTCGATCTCCATCTCGAGTTCTTCGTCGTAGCCGTCCATCAGATCTTCGCTGACGCGGCGCATGAGGTCGTCGTTGGGAGCAAACATGGTCAGCCTCGGCACGCAAAAAAAGCAGTCTGGATACCGCGTGTGACAGTCATGTGACCGTCACGCCGCTTGCAGGTTCCATCAGCGGCCATAATTGACGTTTACGTCAACGTCAACGCCGATCACGGCCCCATCCACCCAGGAGCACACATGGACATCGCAGGCAAGGTTTTCATCGTCACCGGCGGCGCATCGGGCCTCGGCGAAGGCACGGCGCGCATGCTCGTCGCCAACGGCGGCAAGGTCGTCATCGCCGACATGCAGGTGGAAAAAGGCGAGGCCGTCGCCAAAGACATCGGCGGCGCGTTCGTGAAGTGCGACGTGAGCAGCGAGCCCGATGGCCAGGCCGTGGTGGCCAAGGCCGTGTCGATGGGCAAGCTGGTGGGCCTGATCAACTGCGCGGGCATCGCCCCGGCCGAGAAAACCGTCGGCAAGAACGGCCCGCACTCACTGGCCGTCTACACCAAGACCATCATGGTCAACCTGGTGGGCACCTTCAACATGATCCGCTTGGCCGCCGACGCCATGTGCAAGAACGAGCCCGAAGCCACCGGCGAGCGCGGCGTGCTCATCAGCACCGCCAGCGTGGCCGCCTACGACGGCCAGATCGGCCAGGCCGCGTACGCCGCCACCAAGGGCGGTGTGGTCGGCATGACGCTGCCGATCGCGCGCGACCTGGCGCGCAACGGCATCCGCAACATGACGATCGCCCCCGGCATCTTCGGCACGCCCATGCTGTTCGGCATGCCCAAGGAAGTGCAGGACGCGCTGGCCGCCGGCGTGCCCTTCCCCAGCCGCCTCGGCACGCCCGCCGACTACGCCAAGCTGGCCAGACACATCATCGAAAACGACATGCTCAATGGCGAGGTGATCCGCCTCGACGGCGCGATCCGCCTGGCACCGAAATAAACAGGCACCCCCCCGCGCCGGCCCTTCGGGCCGTCACCCCCCTGCCGGGGGCAACACCAGCGGCCCGGCGAAGCCGGTTCCGCGGTGTTTCTGGCGGGGCGTCGGCACCACGACGTAAAGTCCACCCCATGAAGCGCTGGTGCCCTCCTTTGCTCCTCGCCCTGCTGCTGGCGGCCTGCGCGCAGCCGCCGGCCGCGCCGCCGCAGCCCGAGGCCGCTTCGGGCCTCAGCGCCAAGCCCGGCTGGTCGTTCGAGCGCGCCGCGGTGGCGGCCGCCAACCCCCTTGCGGCCGACGCAGGTGCCCAGATCCTGCGCGCCGGCGGCAGCGCGGTCGATGCGGCCATCGCGGTGCAGATGGTGCTGACCCTGGTCGAGCCGCAATCAAGCGGCATCGGCGGCGGCGCCTTCCTGCTGCACTGGGATGGCCGGCGCGTGCAGGCCTTCGATGGCCGCGAGACCGCGCCCGCCGCGGTGAACGAGCGCCTGTTCCTCGACGCACAGGGCACGCCCCTGCCGTTCGAGCAGGCCGTGGCCAGTGGCCTGTCGGTCGGCACGCCGGGCGTGGTGCCCATGCTCGCGCTCGCGCACCGCCAGCACGGGCGCCTGCCCTGGGCGCGGTTGTTCGAGCCGGCGATCACCCTGGCCGACCACGGCTTTGCGGTGAGCCCGCGGCTGCACACGCTGCTGGCCGCCGAAAAGGCCCTGCCCGCCGACCCCGTGGCCCGCGCCTACTTCTACCGCGCCGACGGCTCGCCCCACCCCGTGGGCCACGTGCTGCGCAACCCCGAGCTCGCGGTGGTGCTGCGCGAGATCGCGGCCATCGGTCCGCTGGCGATGGTGGAAGGCCCGATCGCGCGCGCCATCGTCGACAAGGTGCGCACGCACCCCACCCGGCCCGGCGCGCTCACGCAGGACGACCTGCGCAACTACCAGCCGCGCGAGCGCGAGGCTCTGTGCCACCCGCTGCGCGCCGGTGGGCGCTGGGTGCGCCTGTGCGGCTTCCCGCCCCCCAGCTCGGGCGGCATCGCGGTCGGGCAGATCCTCGGCCTGCTCTCGCGCACGCCGCAGGCCCTGGCCGCGCTGCGCGATGGCCGGCCCGGTGCCGACTGGCTGCACGCCTACACCGAGGCCTCGCGCCTGGCCTTCGCCGACCGGGCGCAGTACCTGGCCGACCCCGACTTCGTGCCCGCACCGGGCGGCGACTGGCGCAACCTGCTCACGCCCGACTACCTCAACGCGCGTGCCGCGCTCATCGGCCCGCAGCGCTTGCCCCAGGCCACGCCCGGCCGGCCGGTGGGCACGGGGCCGGTGGCGTTCGCCCCCATGCCGGCGCAGCCCGAGGCGGGCACCAGCCACATCAGCATCGTCGACGGCCACGGCAACGCGCTCGCCATGACCACCACCATCGAATCGGCCTTCGGTGCGCGCCTCATGGTCAGCACCGATCCGTCGCGCCCCGGCGGCTTCCTGCTCAACAACGAGCTCACCGACTTCAGCTTCGCACCCGCCGACGCGCAGGGCCGCCCGATCGCCAACCGCGTGCAGCCGGGCAAGCGCCCGCGCTCGTCGATGGCGCCCACGCTGGTGTTCGACGCGCAGACCGGCAAACCGCTGATGAGCGCCGGCAGCCCGGGCGGCGCGCTGATCATTCACTACACCGCCAAGGCGCTGCTGGGCACGCTGCACTGGGGCCTGCACCCGCAGGCCGCGTTGGACCTGCCCAACTTCGGCACCCTGGGCGGGCCCCTGCTGCTCGAGAAAGACCGTTTCCCCGCGGCCACGGTGCAGGCCCTGGAGGCCCTGGGCCACACCGTGCAACAGCCCGAGATGACCAGCGGCGCCCAAGCCCTGGTGCGCCGCGACGGCCGCTGGCTTGGCGGCGCCGACCCGCGACGCGAGGGCATCGTCGCCGGTGAATAACGCCCCCACGCTCCGCCGCTGCGCGGGTCGCTGCCCCCCGAGGGGGCTGGCCTTGCTTGGGGCGGCCCTGCGCTGCGGCCGGTCTCACCACCAGCGGTAAGCTAGCCTCCCCCATGGCCATCCCCCAGAGCTTCATCCAGGAACTGCTCAGCCGCGTCGACGTGGTCGACGTGGTGGGCCGCTACGTGCAGCTCAAGAAGGGCGGCGCCAACTTCATGGGGCTGTGCCCGTTCCATGGCGAGAAGTCGCCCTCGTTCAGCGTCAGTCCGTCCAAGCAGTTCTATCACTGCTTCGGTTGCGGGGCGAACGGCAACGCCATCGGCTTCCTCATGGAGCACGTGGGCATGGGCTTCATCGAGGCGGTGAAGGAACTGGCCTCGCAGGTCGGCCTGCAGGTGCCCGAGGAAGACGTGTCGCCGCAGGAGCGCGAGCGCGCCGCGCAGCAGCGCCAGCAGCAGGCCACGCTCACCGACGTGCTGGAGAAAGCCGGCAAGGCCTACCAGGCACAACTCAAGGGTTCGCCCCGCGCGGTCGACTACCTCAAGGGCCGCGGCCTCTCGGGCCAGATCGCCAAGGTCTTCGGCCTGGGCTATGCGCCCGAAGGCTGGCGCCACCTCGCGGGCGTGTTCCCCGACTACGCCTCCGCGCTGCTCACCGAATCGGGCCTGGTGATCGAGCACGCCGACGAGAAAGGCCAGGACGGCCAGGCCAAACGCTACGACCGCTTCCGCGACCGGATCATGTTCCCGATCCGCAACGTCAAAGGCGAGTGCATCGGCTTCGGCGGGCGCGTACTCGACAAGGGCGAGCCCAAGTACCTGAACTCGCCGGAAACCCCGGTGTTCAGCAAGGGCCGCGAACTCTACGGCCTGTTCGAGGCCCGCACCGCCATCCGCCAGCACGGCTACGCGCTCGTCACCGAGGGCTACATGGATGTGGTGGCGCTGGCGCAGCTCGGCTTCGCCAACGCCGTGGCCACGCTGGGCACGGCCTGCACGCCCGAACACGTGCAGAAGCTCTTCCGCTTCACCGAGGCCGTGGTGTTCAGCTTCGACGGCGACGCCGCCGGGCGGCGCGCCGCGCGCAAGGCGCTCGATGCTGCCTTGCCGTTGGCCAGCGACACACGCAGTGTGAAGTTCCTGTTCCTGCCCGCCGAACACGACCCGGACAGCTACATCCGCGAGAACGGCACCGCGGCTTTCGCCGACCGAGTGAAGGAGGCGGTGCCGCTGTCGCGTTTCCTGCTCGAAGCGGCCAGCGCCGACTGCGACCTGACCAGCGCCGAAGGCCGCGCGCGCATGGTCAGCCAGGCGCGCCCCTTGTGGGGGGCACTGCCCGAGGGCGCGCTCAAGCGCCAGTTGCTGGGCGAGATCGCCGAACGCGCCGCGCTCGACGCGCAGGACCTGCTGCAACTGTGGTCGCCCAACGCACGCCCCGACGCCAGCCCGCCGGCGCCCCGCCGCGCGCGCACCGAAGGCGACACGCGCCCCCGCACCCGCGGCCCGGCCGCCCCCGAACACGCCTGGCGCGCCCGCCCCGCGGGCCAGCGCCGCGGCGTGGTGAGCCGCGAAGACCGCGCGCTCGGTCTGCTGTTGTCCAACCCCGCGGCGTGGGACGCCCTCTCCGCCGACGACCACCACCTGCTGGCCGAGCTGCCCGCCCCACACGGCCCGCTGTTCGCCTGGCTGGAGGCGCAGATCCACGAACACGGCCACCAGCCCTGGGCCGCCTTGCGCGAGGCCCTGCGTGGCCAGCCACACGAAACCCTGGCCGCCCAGGCGGTGGACCACTGCGCCCTGACCCCCGGTGCCGAGGAAGACCCGGAGGAACTCGCGCACGTCATGTTGCGCCTGCGCATCGAACGCCTGAAGGCACTGGAGAACGAGGCCATCGCCCGCGCCGGCAACGACCCGGCCGAACTGCGGCGTTATGCCGACATCCAGGCCCAGCGCAAGGCGCTGGAGCACCAGATCGGGGCTGCGCCGGTATAATCCGCGGCTGCACCGCAAGCGCGACAGCAGCACCTCCGGCACCGGCCCGGCCCTCACGCAAGGGCTACATGGATCACGATCCCGGCCACCCCGCCCATCTCCACCGAGTGGGCGCGCGGAACCCCGCAAGGGCTGCACACCAAATGTTCGCCCCCACAGCTTGCAGGCCCACCCGCACCGGCGCTCGGTGGGCTTGAGTGCCTTCAAAACCTCCGGTTCGGCCCCATCTCAGGGGTCTTCTGGCGGCTTCAGAGTGTCTGTCTGCCGGTCCGTTCGACGATTTTTTTGAGGTTCCCATGCCCGCGAAGAAAGCCAGTGCGTCCGCTGCGTCCGCCAAAGCCCCTGCCAAGAAGGCCGCTCCTGTGAAAGCCAAACCGGTGGCTTCCCCCAAGAAAGCCCCCGCAGTGACCACCAAAACCCCCACCAAGGCCGCCGCCAAGAGCGCACCCGCTAAGAAGGCCCCGGCCGCCCCCGAAGCCAAGGCCACCGCCAAGAAGGCCAAGCCCGAAGAACTGCTGGACGACGCAGTACCCGCGAAGAAGAAGCCGGGCCGCCCCGCCAAGGCCGCCGCAGAAAAGCCGGCCGCCAAACGCGGCCGCAAGCCTGCCGGCAAACCCGGCGAGAAAGACGCGGAAGACCTGGGCGACGACATCGGTGATCTGGACGACGCCGACCTGGGCGAGGACATCGCCGAGGAAGTGGTGGTGGAAGAAACCACCGCGCAGCCGACCGAAAAGGCCAAGCCGCTGCGTATGAAGATCAGCAAGGCCAAGGAACGCGCGCTGATGAAGGAATTCGGGCTGGATGAAACCATCCTGTCCGAAGAAGAAGCGCGCGCCCGCCGCGAACGCCTCAAGACGCTGATCAAGCTCGGCAAAACGCGCGGCTACCTCACGCACGGCGAGATCAACGACCACCTGCCCGACAAGCTGGTCGAGGCCGAGACGCTGGAGGTGGTGGTCTCGCTGCTCAACGACATGGGCGTGGCCGTCTACGAACAGACGCCCGACGCCGAGACCCTGCTGCTGAACAACACCGGCCCCACCGCCGCCACCGAAGAGGAAGCGGAAGAGGAAGCCGAGGCCGCCCTGTCCACGGTGGACAGCGAATTCGGCCGCACCACCGACCCGGTGCGCATGTACATGCGCGAAATGGGCACGGTGGAACTGCTCACGCGCGAAGGCGAGATCGAGATCGCCAAGCGGATCGAGAGCGGCCTGCACAGCATGATGGAGGCGATCAGCGAGTCGCCCGCCACCATCGCCGAGATCCTGGCCATGGCCGAGGAGATCCGTGAAGGCAAGGTCGTCATCTCCACCGTGGTCGATGGCTTTGCCGACGCCGACGAGGCCGACGACTACGTGGCCGAGGAAGACTTCGACGACTACGACGAGGCCGACGACGACGACGGCAAGGGCGGCTCCAAGGCGCTCACCCGCAAGCTCGAAGAACTCAAGCGCGAAGCGCTGGAACGCTTCGACGCCATGCGCGTGATGTTCGAGAAGCTGCACAAGGCCTACGACAAGGAAGGCTACGGCAGCCCCACCTACGTGAAGATGCAGCACGCCATCACCGAGAAGCTGATGACCATTCGCTTCACGGCCAAGGCGATCGAGAAGCTGTGCAGCACGGTGCGCAACCAGGTCGACGAGATCCGCAAGAAAGAGCGCGAACTGCGCCGCATCATCGTGGACAAGTGCGGCATGCCCCAGGAAACCTTCATCAAGGATTTCCCGCCCAACCTGCTCAACCTCAAGTGGGTGGAGAAGCAGGCCGCGGCCGGCAAGCCCTGGAGCATCATCATCGAGCGCAACATCCCGCCGGTGCAGGAACTCCAGCAAGGCCTGATCGACATCCAGAACAGTGTGGTGGTGCCGATCGATCACCTGAAGGACATCCACAAGCGCATGAACAACGGCGAGGCCTCCTCGCGCGATGCCAAGAAGGAGATGATCGAGGCCAACCTGCGCCTGGTGATCTCGATCGCGAAGAAGTACACCAACCGCGGCCTGCAGTTCCTCGACCTGATCCAGGAAGGCAACATCGGCCTGATGAAGGCGGTGGACAAGTTCGAATACCGCCGTGGCTACAAGTTCTCGACGTATGCCACCTGGTGGATCCGCCAGGCCATCACGCGCTCCATCGCCGATCAGGCCCGCACCATCCGTATTCCGGTGCACATGATCGAGACGATCAACAAGATGAACCGCATCAGCCGCCAGCACCTGCAGGAGTTCGGCTTCGAGCCCGATGCGTCCATCCTGGCCGAGAAGATGGAGATGCCCGAGGACAAGATCCGCAAGATCATGAAGATCGCGAAGGAGCCGATCTCGATGGAAACCCCCATCGGCGACGACGACGATTCGCACCTGGGCGACTTCATCGAGGACACCACCAACACCGCGCCGATCGAAGCCGCCATGCAGGCCGGCCTGCGCGAGGTGGTGAAGGAAATCCTCGACAGCCTCACGCCGCGCGAAGCCAAGGTGCTGCGCATGCGCTTCGGCATCGAGATGTCCACCGACCACACGCTGGAAGAAGTGGGCAAACAGTTCGACGTCACGCGCGAGCGCATCCGCCAGATCGAGAGCAAGGCCGTGCGCAAGCTCAAGCACCCCAGCCGCAGCGACAAGCTGCGCAGCTTCATCGATTCGCTCTGATCGGCGCGCATCGACAACAGAAAGGGAGCCTCGGCTCCCTTTTTTCATGCGGGTTCGTCAGCCCGTGCGTGGCCGCACGACGAGTTCGGCGTAGCCCGTGACCGCATCCGGCTCGCGCGCGAAGGCCCAATCGGGCAGCCAGGCGATCAGCACCTCGGCCGTGGTGCGCACCACGCAACCCGCCAGCACATGGCCGCCGAACACCCGGCCCTGCGCGTCCGACACGCTCATGTGCAGGTGCGCGTGGTCGGCCCCGAGCGAGCCCGAGAGGGTGAGGATCTCGCTCGGGCCCTGCACCACGAAAGCGCCGTCTTCGGCGGCGAAGCGCAAGCGCGCGTCGACGAGGCTGCCGATGCCCGCAACCACGAACGCCGCCTGCTGGCCCTTCGCCCGCATCGCGGCCTGCAGGGCAGCGCGCAGATCGTCACCCGGGTTCAGGCGCAGCGGTTGTGTGTTCATGGGGCCCGATGATGCGCCATCACCGGGCCGCCAGGCTTCACTCGGGCTCGATGCCCGCGGCCTTGATGACCTGACCCCACTTGGCCGTTTCGGTGGCCTGGAACTTGCCCAGCTCGTCGGGCGTGGTGGGGAACACCTCGCCACCGCTGGACGCGAAGAACTGCAGCACCGGGCCGCTCTTGAGCGCGTCGAGCACCAGTTCATTGAGCTTCGCCACCACGGGCGCGGGCGTGCCGGCGGGCGCGTAGGCCGCAAACCAGTAACCCATGTCGTAACCCTTCACGCCCGCTTCGTCGATGGTGGGCACATCGGGCAGCACCGCGGTGCGCTTGATGGACGTGACGCCCAGCGCGCGCAGCTTGCCCGCGGTGATCTGCGGCACGCCGGTGGAAGCGTCGGTGAACATCATGGTGATCTGCCCACCCAGCAGGTCGGTGATGCCCATGGGGTTGCTGCGGTAGGGCACGTGCAGCAGTTGCACCTTGGCCATCTGCTGGAACAGCTCGCCCGCCACACGGCTGGACGAACTGCCGCTGCCGAACGAGAGCTTGCCCGGTGCCTGGCGCGCGGCGGCCAGCACCTCGCCCACGTTCTTGTAGGGCGCGTCCGCGCGCACCACCATGATCTGCCCGCCCTTGCCCAGGCCGGAGATCGGTGCGAAATCCTTCACCGGGTCGTAGCTGAGCTTCTTGTAGAGGTGTTCGTTGGCCGCGTGCGTGGTGTTGGTGGTGATGAGCACCGTGTAGCCGTCGGCGGCGGACTTGGCCACCTGCTGCGCGGCGATCTGCCCGCTGGCACCGGCCTTGTTGTCGACCACCACCGGCTGGCCGCCCTTGGCCGCCACGGCCTGGCCCACCGCGCGCGCCAGGCTGTCGGTGGCGCTGCCGGCCGCGAAGGGCACGACGAAGGTGATGGGCTTGGTGGGAAAGGCCTGCGCGAACGCGGTGGGCACGGCCAGCGCAGCCGCCACCAGAGCGGTGGCGCGGCGGCGCGAAAGGCGGGTGTTGAACGGGGTCATGCTTGTCTCCTGTGGTCTCTGGGGAAGGGTGTCACCCGGCGGGGCCGCGCAACTGCGAAACGAGGTGGGCCGGCACGCGCAACGGCAGCGCCAGCAGGTGGAACGACAGCGCCTTGCCGTGGCTGTCGAGGTTGAGCGAGTCGTTGACACCGCCGTCGAGCACGTCGTCGAGCACGAAGTTCATGGCGTGCAGACGCGGCAGCAGGTGGCGTTGCACCGAGGTGGGTTGGCGGTGGCGGAAGTGTTCGCGCACCAGCGCTTCCGTGATCTGCGCTTCGATCAGCGCGTAGAGCGCGGGCGTCCACGCGATCACGCTGATGTTGGAGCGATCGCCTTTGTCGCCGGTGCGGCCGTGGGCCGCGCGCCAGAGGGGCACGGTGAGTTCATTCATCCCCGGCCTCCACCATCACGAAGCGCGTGGGCACGGCCTCGCGCGGCACCAGACAGGACACCGTGCCCAGCGTGGGCCGCAGCGCGGTGCGGATGCCACCGCCACCCGCGGGCCCGCAGGTGTAGAGCGCCGTGACCTCGCGCAGCAGTTGCGCGGCCTGCACCTTGTCGGTGTGGCGCATGGCCAGGCGCAGGCGCACATCGTCTGCGGTGGTGCCGTGGTGTTCGCCGAGCCAGCGGCCGTGGTCGTCGGCCCACACACTGGCCACGCCGATCAGGTCGGCGCGCAGCGTGGCGCCGCCCAAGCGCTCGCGCACGATGTCGGCCGCCAGGCGCGCGCGCGCCTCGGCACGGGCCCCGGCGTAAGAGACCTCGCCCTCGGCCAGCCAGCCGCTTTCATGGCACACATTGACCTTGAGCCGCTCGGGCCGCGGGTGCCCGCGCACGCCGCGCAGGCGCACCCGGTCGGGGCCGATTTCATCGACCTCGGCCTCGCCGATATCGGCCACCACGTCGGGCGTGAGGTAGGCCGTCGGGTCGTGCAGTTCGTAGAGCAGTTGCTCGGTGACGGTGTGGCGGTCCACCACGCCCCCCGTGCCTTCGGGCTTGGTGATGACGCAACTGCCGTCGGCGTGCAGTTCGGCGATGGGGTAGCCCACGCGCGCGAGGCCAGGCACGTCCTTCAACCCCGGGTCGGCGTAGTAGCCGCCTGTGACCTGGGCGCCGCATTCGAGCAGGTGGCCGGCCATGGTGGCGCCGGCCAGGCGGTCCCAGTCGTCGAGCCGCCAGTTGAAGTGGTGCAGCGCCGGGCCGAGCGCGAGCGCCGGGTCGGCCACGCGCCCGGCCACCACGATTTCGGCGCCCGCGCGCAGCGCATCGGCGATGGACTCGGCACCGATGTAGGCGTTGGCGCTGACCACGCGCAGGCCGTTCAGGCCATCGCCCATGGATGCATCGAGCGCGGTGCGGTGGGCTTCGCCACTCACGTCGTCGCCCTCGATCACCGCCACGTGCGGCGCGCGCAGGCCCAGCTCGCCGCACAGGCGGTGAATGCATTGCGCCGCCCCGCGCGGGTTGGCGGCGCCGAAGTTGCCCACGATGCGGATGCCGTGCGCCAGGCAGCGCGCAAGCACCGGGCGCAGCATGTCCTCCAGCAAGGGTTCGTAGCCGCGCGACGGATCGTCGCGGCGCGCCAGTTGCGCGAGCGCCAGCGTGCGCTCGGCCAGGGTCTCGAAGATCAGGCAGGCGGGGCCACCGGCGCGGATCAGCGCGTCCACCACCGGGCCGGCGGCGTCGGCCCGGTCGCCCGAGAAGCCGGCCGCAGAGCCGATCCGCAATGTCTCCTGTCTTGTCATGGGGCGGCACTGTAGGCGGTGGCCACTGATTCGGGAAACTCAAAATGCCGATACATTGATCGGCCATGCAGATCAATCTTTCCACCCGAGAACTGCGCGCCTTCGTGGCGCTGGCCGAGCAACGCAACTTCACGCGCGCGGCCGCGCAGTGCCATTTGTCGCAGCCCGCCTTCTCAGCGCTCATCCGCGCGCTGGAAGAGCATGTGGGCGGCCGACTGTTCGACCGCACCACGCGCCAGGTGGAGCTCACCGTGGAAGGCAGTGCCTTTCTCGAACCCGCCGCGCGCCTGCTGCGCGACGCCGACGCCGCCGTGGGCGACGTGCGCGATCACGTGGCGCGCCGGCGCGGCCGGGTGGCCATCGCCGCCCTGCCCTCGCTCGCCGCGGGCTGGCTGCCGCCGCTGCTGGCGCGCTTCCACCGCGATCACCCCGGCATCGAACTCGACGTGGCCGACGTGCTGTCCGACGACTGCGTGGCGCGTGTGCAGGCCGGGCACGCCGACTTCGCCCTCGCCTCGACCCGCGCCAACGCGAGCGGCCTGCGCACCGAACGCTTCTGCGCCGACACCTTCCACGCCGTGTTCCGCAAGGACCACCCGCTCGCGGCCAGCGCCGGCAAGGTGAAGCTGTCCGAGCTCGGCGCCTGGCCCATCATCCAGCTCGCGCGATCGAGCAGCGTGCGCCAGTACGTCGAGGCCGCGATCTACCCCAACCGCCTGCAGACGCTGCTCGAACTCGAGCAGCTGAGTTCCGTGGCCGCGATGGTGCGTGAGGGCCTGGGCATCTCCATCGTGCCCACGCTCACCCTCTTCCACTTCGACCACAAGGACCTGCGCGCCCGGCCCGTGGTCTCCACCGGGCTCAAGCGCCAGGTGTTCCTGGTGCGCCGCGCGGACCGCGCACTCTCGTCGGCCGCGCAGGGCTTGTACGAGTTGCTGATGGCGCACAAGCCCGGCGTGGGGCGTTGAGCAAGCCCCACCCTGTCTTGGGTGGTTGCTGCGCAACAAACGCCGCGGCCGGGGCCCTTGGGCTCCAATCCCTCCATCGTCAACACGCATGGAGAAACAACATGAACTGGACGCTGCTGTTCATCGCCGGTCTGCTGGAAATCGGCTGGGCCATCGGACTGAAATACACCGAAGGCTTCACGCGCCTGTGGCCCTCGGTGGGCACGGTCGGCGCCATGGTGGTCAGCATCGCGCTGCTGGGCCTGGCCATGCGCACGCTGCCGGTGGGCACGGCCTACGCGGTGTGGACGGGCATCGGCGCCGTGGGCACCGTGATCCTGGGCATCGTGCTGTTCTCGGAACCCGCCACGCTGGCACGGCTGGGTTGCGTGGCGCTCATCGTGGCCGGCATTGCCGGCCTCAAGCTCACCTCGGCAGCGTGACGCTCACCGCCAGCCCCGGGTGCGCGTTGCGGATCTCCAGCCGCCCGCCGTGCGCCTGCGCCACCAGCCGGCACAGGTAAAGCCCCAGCCCCACGCCACCGGCTTCGCGCGTGCGGGCGCTGTCGGGGCGGTAGAAGGCCTGGGCGAGGTGGGCGATCTGTTCTTCGGGCACGCCGGGGCCGTGGTCGCGCACCACGAAGCGCAGGCCATCGGCGCCGGCGGCTTCCAGGCGCAGCTCGGGTGGGGTGTCGGCACCGCCGCCGTGGCGCAGTGCGTTGTCGAGCAGGTTGCGCAGCAGCAGGCGCACACGCACGCGGTCCAGTGAGGCGCCGGGCACATCGGCCCCCAGGTGCAGGGCGATGTGCCGCGCGGACGGGTGCGACGCGACCAGTTCGTCGATGACCTCGCGCGCCAGCGTGGCCGGCTCGGTGGGTTCGCGGTGCAACGCGGCGTGACGGCCCGCCAGGCGTTCGCTCTCCAGCAGGTCGCTGATGAGGCGGGCCATCTCGCCCAGGTCGCGCAGCAGGGCCTCGCGTTGCGGGTTCACCTCGGGCGATTCGGGCAGCAGCTCGGTGTTGAGGCGCGCGCGCGTGAGCGGGCTGCGCAGTTCGTGGCTGATGGCCAGCAGCAGCGCGCGCTGCGCCTGCAGCATCTGCTCGATGTCCTGGCCCATGGTGTTGACGGTGTCGGCCAGTTCGCCGAGCTCGTCGCGCTGGCGCCGCGGGGGCAGTTCGATGGGTTGCGAGAAATCGCCCGCGCCGAAGCGCATGGCACCGGCGCGGATGGCGTCGAGCGGGCGCAGCAGGCGGCGCACGTAAAGGAAGGCCAGCGTGGTGATCGCGAGCAGCGCCACCAGCGCGAACAGGAACAGCCTCGGCCGGCGTTCGATCGCGGCGTCGTTCAGGCCGAATTCGATCAGGTGGCCGTCGGCGGTTCGGCGCTGCGTCAGCGCCTGCCAGTCGGCGTCGTCGTTCCAGTCGCCGGCGCCGTCACCGCGGTCTCGGCGCCAGTGCGGTCGCGGCAGATCGGGGTGCGAGCGCCATTGCACCGCGGGGCCGGTGATGTCGATGGTGATGATGGGCAGGCGCTCCACCAGCGCGCGCGCCTTGTCCACATCGGGCCTGCCCTGGGCCGCCACGTCGTTGGCGAGCCGGGTCACGTAGTCCATCAGCAGCGGGCGGCCGGCTTCCTTCCAGCCCAGAGTGAAGGCTTTCTGCGCGCCGCCCACGAAGATGAAGGCCACCAGGAACGCCAGCAGCAGGAACACGCACAACAGGCGCAGCTTGATGGAATGGCGCCAGCGACGCCGCGGTTCGCTCATGGTGTCGGTGCGCGGCGCAGCGCAAGCGAGTAGCCGGCGTTGCGCAGCGTCTTGATGCAGTCCAGCGGCTCGAGCTTCCTGCGCAGGCGGCTGACCACGATGTCCACCGCGCGCGTGAGCAGCTCGGCCTCGTGCCCGCGCAGGTGGTTGAGGATGTCGTCGCGGCTGAGCACGCGGCCCGCGTCGCGCGCGAGCAGCAGCAGCAACTCGAATTCGGTGCCCGTGAGCTCGATCACCGTGCCCTGGCGGCGCACTTCGCGCCGCGCGGGGTCGATGCTCAGGCCATCGAAGCGCAGCACGCCGGGGTCGGGCGCGGGCGCGGCCACACGGCGGCGCAGCACGGTCTGCAGGCGCGCCACCAGCTCGCGTGGCTCGAAGGGCTTGGGCAGGTAATCGTCGGCCCCGAGCTCCAGGCCGACGACGCGGTCCATCACGTCGCCGCGCGCGGTGAGCATCACGATCGGCAGATCGCTTTCGCGGCGGATGGTGCGGCACAGCTCGAAGCCATCCATCTCGGGCAGCATCACATCCAGGATGGCGGCGTCGAAGCCGCCGCGGCGCAACTGGGCCAACCCCTCGCTGGGCCGCAGGGCCTGCACCAGCGCCAGGTCGAAACGCTGGAAATAACTCGCCAGCGGGGCGCCAAGCTGTGCGTCGTCGTCGATCAACAGGATGCGGGGCATGCGCGCATTCTCACACCGCGCTCACACCACAGCCGTCGCCTGCAGCGAGCGGTGGCGCAGGATGAGCCGGCGCACGCGGCGCTGCTCGCGCAGCTCCAGCGCGTCGAAGCGCTCGGCCATGCCCAGCAGCGCGGGCAGCACCGGCACGGCCTGCTGCGGTGCGCGGCGCGACAGGCGCGACCACAACCACATCGCGTGCTCGCGGTCGAAGCGCGGTCCCCACATCAGCGCCAGCACCTCGTCGTGCGGGTTGTCGGTGCCGGCCAGCAGGGCCTGGCCGTGTTCGCGCAGCGGGTGCGCAAGGGCTTGCAGCGCGGGCGACATGGCCGCCTCAGCCGCGCTGGAACCAGCCGCGGCGCTTGTCGAGGAACTCGCGCACCTCGGCTTGCTGGGTGGGGTTGAGGCTGTCGTAGAAATCGGCCAGCGCGTTGATCACCTCGGGCGTGGCGATCTGCAGCACGCGGGTCTTTTCGTCGAGCAGGTGGAGCGCGCGGGCGCGGTCGAACTTCTCGCCGCCCACCAGGGCACGCATTTCCTCGCGCGGGTGGCCGGTCTGGCCGATCATCGCGGCCCGCTGGGCGACCAGCTTGTCGGCCAGCACGTCGAGCTTCTGGCGCTGCTCGGTGCCCAGGTCGAGCTTGCGGCTCACGCGGTCCACCGCCTTGCCGCGCCACTCGGCCACTTTCTCGGGCGAGGCCGAGCCGTGGTGATCGCGCGTGCCGCAGGCCGCCAGGCCCCCCGCGAGCACGGTGATGCTGGTGAGGCCGATGAAGGTGCGCTTGAGCCAGGGTTTCATGACGTGTCCTTTCGGGACGGTGTTGAACATGGCCGCGATGGTGCGCGGCGGCCGCCGACACGGGGTCTCGTCGCGGTATCGCTTCTTGTCGTTTTGTTTCGGCGCAGAATGCCCCGCACTTGTCCACCCGGGAGACGCCCGTGCGCCGCACCACCGCTCTGCTCTGCCTGTCGCTGGCCCTGCCCTGGGCGGCCGCCACCGCGCCCACCACGCCCCCACCCAACGAGCTGCCCGCCGATTGCAGCAAGGCCGAGACGCAGCGCCAGATCAACGCCTGTGCGTACGCCGATTTCGAGCACGCGCAGGCCGCCTACGCGGCCACCTACCGCGATCTGTCGAACGGGTTGGACAACGCGCAGCGCACCCTGCTGCGCAGTGCCCAGACGGCCTGGCTGCAATACCGCACCGCGGCCTGCGATTTCGAGGCCGCGGGCGTGCGCGGCGGCAGCGCCGAGCCGATGGTTCGCCTGCAGTGCCAGTCGCGCATGACGCGCGAGCGCACAGCCGAACTGCGCCGGCACCTGAGCTGCCCCGAAGGCGATGTGAGCTGCGTGCGCCCGACCCGGCGCTGACCCGGCCCGGTAAGTGGCCGGTAAGACGATGGCCCGGAGCATGGCGTCCTTTCCATTCCGTGAGGACATCGCCCATGCAAGCCCCCCGATCCATTGCCTCCCGCTTTCACGCCCGTGTCACCGTGCCCGCCCGGGCGTCGGCCATGGCCGCGACGATGGCCCTGTCCCTCCCCGCCCTGGCTCAGGAAGACACGCAGTCGTCGTGGGGCCTGGGCGTCGGTGTCTCGAGCGGCCAGACCGCCTACCGCGGTGTCGACCGCGACAACGCGGGGTTCCCGCTCATCCAGTACGAAAACCGGTACGTGGAGGTCTTCGGTCCGCGCGTCGGCCTGAAACTGCCGGGCTGGCGCATCAGCGATTCGCAGCAGCTCAAGTTCAGCCTCGTGGGCCAGTACGACCTGGGCGGTGGCTACGACGCCGGGGACTCGCCCGTCTTCTCGGGCATGGCCGAGCGCAAGCGCAGTTTCTGGCTCGGCGGCAAGGTGGAGTGGGAGAATGCCCTGGTCAATGTCAGCGCCGAACTGCTCGGTGACGCATCGGGCCACAGCGAAGGCCGGCTGTTCAGCCTCGGGCTCGACCGGACCTGGCGCGTTGGCCAGCAGTGGATGCTGACGCCGCGCGTGGTCGCCACCTGGCAGGACAGCAAATACGTCGACTACTACTACGGCGTGCGGGCCGATGAAGCCACCGCGGGCCGCTCCGCGTACCGGGGCGAATCGGGTGTCAATGCCGAGGTGGGGTTGCGCGCCATGTACATGATCGACCGCAACCAGTCCGTGTTTGCCGACGTGGGCGTGAGCCGCCTGAACTCGTCGATCAGGAACAGTCCGCTGGTGGACCGCTCCACCGAGAACCATCTCTTCCTGGGCTACCTGTATCGCTTCCGATGAATCGAATTCTTCTGGTTGAGGACCACGACCGTTTTGCCAGGCTGATCTGCCAGGGGCTCACGGCCAGCGGCATCGCGGTCGACGTGGCCGACCGCATCGGTGCGGCCTGGGCCGCCCTGTCGCAGGTGCCTTACCAGGCGGTGGTTCTCGACCGGGGTTTGCCCGATGGCGACGGCCTGGCCCTGCTGCAGCGCATGCGCGCATCGGGGGTGGGCATTCCCTGCCTGGTGCTGACGGCGCGCGATGCCTTGAGCGACCGCGTCGAAGGCCTGGACGCGGGGGCCGACGACTACCTGCCCAAGCCCTTTGCCATGGATGAACTGGTCGCCCGCGTGCGGGCCCTGCTGCGGCGGCCGGTGGAGCCCCGCACGCTCGACCCGAGCGCGGGCGACCTCCGCCTGCGAACCGCGCCGGGCACGCTGTGCTGCGGCGACGAAAGCGTCACGCTGGCACCGGCCGAGATGCAGATCATGTTGCTCCTCGTGCGACGGCACGGCGAAACCGTGCGCCGCAGCGCCCTGGAAGCCGCGGGCTGGGGCATGAGCGAGGCGGTCACCCCGAACGCGCTCGACGTCGCGCTGCACCGCCTGCGCCGCAAGCTGCAGGCCATCGGGTCGCGTCAACGGATCGTCAACGTCAGGGGGTTCGGCTATGCGCTTCGCGAAGAGGGCCCGGATGAATAGCCTGAGGCTCAAGGTGCTGCTGGCCTTCGTGACCGGCACCGTCCTCAGCATCGCGCTGATGGTGATCGCCGCGATCCTGATGCTTCAGAGCAATACGCTGGCCCGGCTGGACCTCGCCGACCTGGCGCAGGACATGGTGGGCAAGCTCACCTTCGACGACCAGGGCCGACCGACCGGGTTCGACCCGGACCGACGCAACCTGGTGTGGGTGTTCGACAGCCTGCGGCGCGAAACGGCGTACCGCGTGCTGGACGCGGCCGGCCACGTGGTGCTGCAGTCGAACGCCGGCGAACCGTTCTGGCCCGCCAGTGCGGATCCGCTGCACTCAACGCGCGGGGGCTTCGAGTTCGAAAACGCCGGCGTCACCACCTACGGCGCCACCGCCCCCTTCGCGCGCGACGGCAACACCTGGTACCTGCAGGTGGCCGCCAGCACCCGGCTCATGTACCTGTTCCACCGGGTGGCGCTGCCGCTGGTGGGCGTGGGCATCACGGTGTTCAGCCTGGTGCTGCTCGTCGCCTTCGGCCTGTGCGCCTACATCACCCTTCGCTACACGCTCAAGCCCTTGCAGGATCTCTCGGCGTCCGCGGCGGCCATCTCGCCCAGGTCGGTTCACGCCCGCCTCAGCACCGACGCGGTCCCGCAGGAGATCGCGCCGCTGGTGGACAGCTTCAACCGGGTGCTGGAGCGGCTCGAGCACGGCTACCGGGTCCAGCAGGAATTCCTGGCGACGTCGGCGCACGAGCTGAAGACACCGCTCGCCCTGATCCGCGCGCAGATCGAGTTGCGCCCGGGCGCGGAAGACGGTCGCGATGCCCTGCTGGGCGATGTGGCGTACATGAGCCGGCAGGTCCAGCAGCTCCTGCTGCTGGCCGAAGCCAGCGAGGTCCGCAACTACCACCCGGCCAGCATCCGGGTGCAGGAGGTCGTGCACGAGGCGGTCTTCTTCCTGCAGCGCATGGCCGAGGCCGGCAACGTGCACTTCACCGTGTACGCCCCCAGCGTGGACGTGCGCTGGGAGGCCGATCGCGGTGCCCTCTTCACCTTGCTGAAGAACCTGCTGGAGAACGCCGTGCAGCACGCGCCCGACGGCACGGACATTCGCGTGGAGATCCGGCACAACGAACTGAGCGTTCGGGACCTGGGCCCCGGTGTGGAAGCCGAGCAGCTGCCCCACCTGTTCACCCGTTTCTGGCGCGGCGCCCACCGGCGGGACACGGGCGCCGGCCTGGGGTTGTCCATCTGCCAGGAGATCGCCCAGGCCCACGGCTGGCAGCTCACGGCCGAGCGCGCCGAACCCGGCTTGCGGTTCCGGCTGTCCACCGCGCCGGCCGCGCCAGCGGCTCAGCCCGGGAACACCTCGGTGTCCACCTCGCGGTTGGCCTGCTCGGCGTAGCGGTTGCCGCTCACCGTGTTCTCGTTCACCAGCGCCTGCAGGCGCTGCATCGCGTCGGCGTTCAGCACCACGCCGTCCGCCCCCAGGTCTTCCAGCAGGTGGTCCACGTTGGCCGTGCCGGGGATGGGCAGCACGTGCGGGGCCTTGTGCAGCAGCCAGGCAATGGCCAGTTGCGCCGGCGTGCAGCCCAGCTCGGCCGCGATGGTGCGGTAGGCCGGCAGCCAGCGGCGGTTGGCGGCCAGGTGCTCGGGCGCGAAGCGCGGCATGGTGCGGCGGATGTCCTTCGCATCGAACGCGGCCGGGTCGACCTCGGTGGCCAGGAAGCCGCGCGCCACGGGGCTGAAGGCCACGAAGGCGGCGCCCAGCTCGCGGCACGCATCCAGCACCGCGATCTCGGGGTTGCGCGTCCACAGCGAGTACTCGGTCTGCACCGCGGCGATGGGGTGCTCGGCGTGCGCCTTGCGCAAGGTGGTGGCCGACACCTCGGACAGGCCGATCGCGCGGATCTTGCCAGCGCGCACCAGGTCGCCCAGCCCGCCCACGCTTTCCTCGATCGGCACCTGCTTGTCCCAGCGGTGCAGGTAGTAGAGGTCGATCACGTCGGTGCGCAGGCGCTTGAGCGCGGCCTCGCAGGTGGCGCGCAGCGTGGCGGGGCGGCCGTCGATCACGCGCACGAGCTGGCCGTCGCCCTTCACGTCCACGCCCTGCATGCCGCATTTGCTGGCCAGCGTGAAGCGGTGGCGGTGCTTCGCGAGCACCTTGCCCACCATCGTCTCGCTGGCACCGAAGCCATAGAGCGCTGCGGTGTCGAAGTGCGTCACGCCGGCGTCCAGCGCGGCCAGCAGCAGGCGCTCGGCCTGCGCCTCGGCCACGGGCGGGCCGTAGGCGTGGCAGATGTTCATGCAGCCCAGGCCGATGGCCGAGACCGTGAAAGGGCCGAGGGCGCGCTGTTGCATGCGGTCAGCCCTGCGCGTTCAGTTTCTGTTCCAGGTCGTGCAGCACGCGGTAGCAGTCGAACACGCGCGCCACGCTGGCGTTGGGCTCGCGGCCTTCGCGGATGGCGGCGAAGAACTCGCGGTCCTGCAGCTCGATGCCGTTCATGCTCACGTCCACCTTCGACACGTCGATCTTCTCTTCCTTGCCGTTGAAGAGGTCGTCGTAGCGCGCGATGTAGGTGGCGGTGTCGCCGATGTAGCGGAAGAAGGTGCCGAGCGGGCCGTCGTTGTTGAACGAGAGCGAGAGCGTGCAGATGGCGCCGTTGGCGGCCTTGAGCTGGATGCTCATGTCCATGGCGATGCCCAGGGTCGGGTGGATCGGGCCCTGGATGGCGTTGGCCTGCACGATGGGGCTGTTGGCCTGGTAGGCGAACAGGTCGACCGTGTGCGCGGCGTGGTGCCACAGCAGGTGGTCCGTCCAGCTGCGGGCCTGGCCCAGCGCGTTGGTGTTGGTGCGGCGGAAGAAATAGGTCTGCACATCCATCTGCTGGATGTTGAATTCCCCGGCCTGGATCTTCTTGTGCACGAACTGGTGGCTGGGGTTGAAGCGGCGCGTGTGGCCGCACATGGCCACCAGGCCGGTCTGCTTCTGCAGATCGACCACCGACTGCGCACCCTTGAGGCTGTCGGCCAGGGGAATCTCCACCTGCACGTGCTTGCCGGCCTTCAGGCAGGCCACACTCTGCTCGGCGTGCATCTGCGTGGGCGTGCACAGAATCACCGCGTCAAGCTCCTTGAGCGCGAGCGACTCGGCGAGGTCGGTGGTGACGTGACCGATGCCGTACTTGGCCGCCACTTCCTTGGTCTTGTCGAGGTCGCGGCTGATGAGCGAGATCACCTCCACGCCGTCGATGTTCTTGATGCCGTCCAGGTGCTTGATGCCGAAGGCGCCGGCGCCGGCCAGCGCCACCTTGATGGTCTTGTTGTTGCTCATGTCAGTTGTTCTCCAGGATCAGGTGGCCCACTGCGGTGTTGCTCGCGGGCACATGGTAGAAGCGGTGCGCCACCTTGGGGGCGGGGCCGCCGGCCGCGTCGGCCATCGCGCCACGCGCGATCAGCCACATCACGAGTTCGATGCCTTCGCTGCCGGCCTCGCGCACGTAGTTGATGTGCGGGATGGCGGCCGCGGCGGCCGGGTCTTTCTCGAGCAGGTCGAGAAAGCGGTTGTCGAAATCCTTGTTGATGAGGCCGGCGCGCGGGCCCTGCAGCTGGTGGCTCATGCCCCCCGTGCCCCAGATGTGCACGTTGAGGTCTTCGTCGTAGCTTTCCACCGCCTTGCGGATGGCCTTGCCCAGGTTGTAGCAACGCTGGCCGCTGGGCACGGGGTACTGCACCACGTTCACGGCGAAGGGAATCACCGGGCAGGGCCAGGCGCCCTTCACCGGGTCCTGCTGGCCGCACATCAGCGACAGCGGCACCGTGAGGCCGTGGTCCACGTCCATCTTGTTCACGATGGTGAGGTCGAAGTCCTGCTGGATCACGCTCTGCGCGATGTGCGAGGCCAGATCGGGGTGGCCCACGACCTTGGGCACGGGGCGCGGGCCCCAGCCTTCGTCGGCGGGCTGGTACTCGGCCGCGGTGCCGATGGCGAAGGTGGGGATGAAGTCCAGGCTGAACGCGGTGGCGTGGTCGTTGTAGACCAGGAACACCACGTCGGGTTGGTTGTCCTTCATCCACTGCTTGGAGAACTCGTAGCCCTTGAAGAGCGGCTGCCAGTAGGGCTCGGTGGTCTTGCCCAGGTCGAGCGCCGCGCCGATGGCGGGCACGTGCGAGGTGTAGACGGATGCGGTGATGCGGGCCATGTCAGTGCTTCCCTTTGCCTTGCGAACCTTGAGGTTGGCGGTGCGCCTGCGCCGTGCCGTCTTCACCGATGTAGCGGTTGCCTTCGACCGAGCGGCCACCGCCGATCATCATGTTGCGGTACTCCTCCTCGGTCATGCCGGTCATGGAGCCCGCCATCTGCTGGAAGCTCTTGCCGTCGGTGGCGCCGATCTTGGCCAGGAAGTAGATGTTGCCGCCCAGGCGGATGCACCAGTTCAGGTCGCGCGCGAGCACGGCCTGCTTCTGCTCTTCCGTCATGGCCCACTCATCCAGGTAGGCGCGCTCGTCCTTCTTGAAGCGCTCGCGGTTCTCGGCCTTCATCAGGCTCATGCAGAACTGGTTGAGCCAGTAGCCCATGCGGCTCTGCTCGGCGTCGAAGATGGTCGTGCCGGGCACGTCCTTGTAGGGTTTGTCGAGTGCCATGTCAGACCTCCTCGGGCCAGTAGAGGCGCATCGGGTTGTCGACCAGCAGCTTGCGTTGCAACTCGGCGGTGGTCGCGATGTGCGGGATGAAGTCGACCAGCAGGCCATCGTCGGGCATGTGGTCCTTCAGGTTGGGGTGTGGCCAGTCGGTGCCCCACAACACGCGGTCGGGGAAGCTCTCGACGACCTTTCGCGCGAAGGGCACCACGTCGCGGTACGCCGCCTGCTCGCCGTTCAAGGCCTTGGGGCCGTTGACGGACAGGCGCTCCGGGCAGCTCACCTTGCTCCACACGTTTTCATGCTCACGCATGAACTTCAGGAACAGCGCGAACTCGGGGCCATCGATGGGCTTGCTCACATCGGGGCGGCCCATGTGGTCCACCACCACGGTGGTGGGCAGCGCGGTGAAGAAGTCCCACAGCTCGGGCAGGTCCACCGCCTCGAAGTAGATCACCACATGCCAGCCCAGGGCCTTGATGCGGCCCGCGATTTCCAGCAGTTCGTCCTTGGGCGTGAAGTCCACCAGGCGCTTGACGAAGTTGAAGCGCACGCCGCGCACGCCGCTGTCGTGCAGGCTCTGCAGTTCCTGGTCCGTCACGCTGCGCTTGACGGTGGCCACGCCGCGCGCCTTGCCACCGCTGCTGCGGCATGCATCGGCCATGGCCCGGTTGTCGGCCCCGTGGCAGGTGGCCTGCACGATGACGTTGCGCGAAAAGCCCAGGTGGTCGCGCAGCGCGAACAGCTGCTGCTTGCTCGCATCGCAGGGCGTGTATTTGCGCTCGGGCGCGTATGGAAACTCGGCGCCGGGGCCGAACACGTGGCAGTGCGCATCCACGCTGCCCGCGGGCAGTGCAAAGCGCGGCTTGCTCGGGCCTTCGTACCAGTCGAGCCAGCCCGCGGTCTTGGTGAAATCTCCTGTCGTTGGTTTTGTCATGGTGTCCGTCAGTCGATGTATTTGAGGCCGGCAGCGGCCAGGGGCTCGCGCATCTTGTACATGTCCAGCCCGAGCACGCCGCTGGCCAGCTTGTCGCGCTTCTCGCCTTCGTTGGCCTCGCGTTTGCGCGCGGCGTCCAGCGTGGCGGCTGCCTTGGCGCGCGGCACGCACACCACGCCATCGTCGTCGGCCACGATGACATCGCCCGGCGTGACCCACATGCCTGCGCACACCACGGGGATGTTCACCGAACCCAGCGTGGCCTTGATGGTGCCCTTGCTGCTGATGGCCTTGCTCCAGACCGGGAAGTTCATTTCCTTGAGCGTTTTCACGTCGCGCACGCCGGCGTCGATGACCAGCGCGCGCGCGCCACGCGCCTGGAAGCTGGTGGCCAGCAGGTCACCGAAGTAGCCGTCGGTGCACTCGGCGGTGATGGCCGCGACCACGACGTCGCCCGGCTGGATCTGCTCCGCCACCACGTGCATCATCCAGTTGTCACCGGGGTGCAGCAGCACGGTGACGGCCGTGCCGCTGACCTGCGCGCCGCTGAAGATGGGCCGCATGCAGGGCTTGAGCAGGCCGACACGGCCCATGGCCTCGTGCACGGTGGCCGAGCCGAGCGCGGCCAGCGCGTCGGCGGTTTCGCGGTCGGTGCGCTGGATGTTGCGGTAGACGACGCCGAGTTCGTACATGGTTTGTCTCCTTGGGGATCAGAGGCCCTTGGCCTTCAAGCGCGCGTCCAGGCGCGGAAACACGCGGCGCCCGTTGCCTTCGTAGATCGCGTGCTTGTCGTCCGCACTCAGAATCTTCGACGCCTCGATGTAGCGCTTGGTGTCGTCGTAGTAGTGGCCCGTGGTCGGGTCGATGCCGCGCACCGCGCCGATCATCTCGGAAGCGAACAGCACGTTCTTCACCGGGATCACGGTGTTGAGCAGGTCGATGCCGGGCTGGTGGTACACGCAGGTGTCGAAGAACACGTTGTTCATCAGGTGCTCGCTCAACAGCGGCTTCTTCATCTCCTGCGCCAGGCCACGGAAACGGCCCCAGTGGTACGGCACCGCGCCACCGCCGTGCGGGATCAGGAACTTCAGCGTCGGGAAGTCCTTGAACAGGTCGCCCTGGATGAGCTGCATGAAGGCCGTGGTGTCGGCGTTGAGGTAGTGCGCGCCTGTGGTGTGGAAGCAGGCGTTGCAGCTGGTGCTCACGTGGATCATGGCCGGCAGGTCGTGTTCGGCCATCTTTTCGTAGATGGGGTACCAGTGCTTGTCGGTCAGGGGTGGGCTGGTCCAGTGGCCGCCCGAGGGATCGGGGTTGAGGTTGATGCCGACGGCGCCGTATTCCTTGACGCACTTCTCCAGCTCGGGGATGCAGGTGGCCGGGTCCACACCGGGCGACTGCGGCAGCATGGCCACGGGCACGAAATGGTCCGGGAACAGCGTGGAGACGCGGTGGCAAAGCTCGTTGCAGATGGCGGCCCAGGTGCTGGAGACATTGAAGTCGCCAATGTGGTGGGCCATGAAGCTGGCGCGCGGGCTGAACAGCGTGATGTCGCTGCCGCGCTCCTTCATGAGCTTGAGCTGGTTGGTCTCGATCGATTCGCGCAGCTCGTCGTCGATGATCTTCAGGTCGGCAACCTTCGGCATGGCGGCCGGGTCCTTGATGCCCGCGATCTGGGCGTTGCGCCAGTTCTCCAGCGCCTTGGGGGCCGTGGTGTAGTGGCCGTGGCAATCGATGATCAATGACATGCGGTCTCCTCGGGATGTTCTGATGCGAAAGAAAGAGATTCAGGCCGACGCCATGCCCTGGCGCTGCTTGGCCGCATCGGCCTCGCGCGAGGTCATGAAGGCCAGCAGCGCGCGCACGGCCTCGGCGCGCGGGGTGTTCACCGGAATGCCGGCGCTGAACACGGTGGTGATCTGGATCGGTTCCGGCAGCGGGCCAACGATGGCGATGCCCTCGACGTGCAGCAGCTCGCTCAGTTGCTGAAAGCCCAGCGCCACCTCGCCCTTCGCCACCAGCGACGCCACGGGCACGCCGGGCGGCGCCTGCACCGTCTTGCCGGCCATGGCCTCGGCCATGCCCCAGCGCTCGAACAACTTCTGCAGCGCCACACCGCTCGGGCCGGTGGAGTAGCTGATCCTGTCCGCGGCCAGCAGCGCGGCCTGCACCGCCGCTTCGCTCGACAGATCGGGCAGCGCCGCTCCCGCGCGCACGCAGGCCGCCACCCCGCTCTTCACCAGGTCCACGCGGCCCGGCAGCAGGTGGCCGGCCGCGATCAGCTTGTCGATCGCGTCGCTGGCCAGGATCACCACGTCGAAGGCCTCGCCGGCCTGCACGCGTTTGGCCGCGTCCACGCCACCCACGGATTCGATGGCCACGGCCTGGCCCGACCGCGCGGTGTGCGCGGTGGTGAGTTCGGCCAGCACCTGGCGGGTGGCCATGGACGAGATGCCGCGCAGCGGCGGGGTCGGGGTGTCGGGCATGAGACCGGCATTGTGGCCAGCCCGCCGCTGTGCGAAAACCCACACCCCCGGCTAGCAGCTAGAACAAAATCCGATATCTGCGATCCCTTGTGCCATGGACCTGAAACAACTCGAATACTTTGTGCGCGTGGCCGAGCTCGGCAGCTTCACGCGCGCGGCCATCGCGCTCGACGTGGCCCAGCCCGCCCTCTCGCGCCAGGTGCGCCTGCTCGAGGTGGAGCTGCGCCAGACCCTGCTGGTGCGCAACGGCCGTGGTGCCACGCCCACCGAGGCCGGCAAGCTGCTGCTGGCGCACGGCCGCGGCATCCTGCACCAGGTGGAGCGCGCCAAGGAGGAACTGGGCCGCGTGCGCGGGGCGCTCGCCGGGCGTGTGGCCATCGGCCTGCCACCCAGCCTGGCGCGTGTGCTGGCGGTGCCGCTCACACGGGCGTTCCGCACGCAGTTGCCGCAGGCCAGCCTGTCGATCAGCGAAGGCCTGTCCACCCACATGCTGGAGTGGCTGCTGACGGGGCGCATCGACATCGCGGTGCTCTACAACGCCCAGCCCGTGCCGGAGATCGAGATCCAGCCGCTGCGCGAGGAAGAGCTCTGGCTGGTGCAGACGCGCCCGCCCGGCCTGAGCGAAGACCCGCCGCCCGCGCCCATGCCGCTGCGCGAGCTGGCCGAGGTGCCGCTGATCATTCCGAGCCGGCCCAACGCGCTGCGCATGCAGGTGGAAGCGGCCCTCGCCAACATCGGCTGCCGCCCACTGGTGGCGCTGGAGATCGATGGCGTCTCGGCCATCCTGGACCTGGTGGCCGACGGCGCGGGCGCCGCCCTGCTCTCGCGCAACGCGGTGGCCAGCTCCATCAAACCCTCGGCCTACCGGTTGCGCGGCATCACCCCGGCGCTGCGCACACGGCTGAGCCTGGCCACCAGCTCGCAACGCCCGGCCACGCTCACCCAGCAGCAGACGCTGGTGCTGATTGCGCAGACGCTGGAGGCGGTGAGCCGGGCCTGAGGGCCCGCGTCACTGCTTCGGAATCCCCGCGCGCTCGATCACGCCGCTCCAGCGGCGGATGTCGTTCGCCAGCAGCGCCGAAGCCTGTTCGGGCGTCGACGAGCGCGGGTCGATGTTGAGCTCGCGCAGCTTCTTCTGCACCTCGGCATCGGCCACGCTGGCGGCGATCTCGCGTTGAAGGCGATCGATCACCGGGCGCGGCGTCTTCGCAGGCGCAGCCAGTGCGTTCCACGACGACGCCACGAAACCGGCCACGCCCGACTCCACCGCGGTGGGCACCTCGGGCAGCACCACCGAGCGCTTCTCGCCCGCCACGGCCAGCGCCCTGAGCGCCCCACCGCGGATCTGCGCCAGCACCGGCGCAAGGATTTCCACGCCCACGTCCACCTGCCGGCCACGCAGTGCCCCAACGAGGTTGGGTGTGCCATTGAAGGGCACGATCTGGGCGTCGATGCCGGCGCTGCTCTTGAACAGCTCGGCCGCCAGGTGCTGCGTGCTGCCGATGTTGATGCTGCCGATGTTGAGCTTGCCGGGATTCGCTTTGGCATATGCCAGCAACTCGGCAAAGCTCTTGAACGGCGCCTCGGGGTGCGCCACCACCGCGATGTCGAAATAGCCCAGCGTGGAGACGGGGGCGAAATCCTTCACCGTGTCGAACGGCAGCGACTTGAACAGCCCCGCGGTGACCGCCGTGCCGTTGGACATCAGGAACAGCGTGTGGCCATCGGGCTCGGCGCGGGCCACCGCCTCGGCCGCCACCACCCCGCCCGCGCCGGGGCGGTTCTCGATCACCACCGCCTGGCCCAGCCGCTCGGCCAGCGCGCCCGCGACGATGCGCGCCGTGAGATCGCCCACGCCGCCCGCGGCAAAAGGCACCACGATGCGCAGGCCACGCGAGGGATAGGCCGGCTGCGCGCGCAGGCCGGCCCAGGGAAGCAGGCCGAGTGCGATCAGTGCCGCACGGCGCTGCATCTTCAACCCACGAACTGGACGAGCCAGAGCGAGATGGGCGGGAACAGCAGCAGCAGCGTGGTGCGCACCACGTCGCTGGCCAGGAAGGGCATCACACCCTTGTAGCTCTCGACGATGGGCACGTCCTTGGCGAGGCCGTTGACCACGTAGACGTTCAGGCCCACGGGCGGTGCGAGCAGGCCGAAGCCCACGGTCATGAGCACCATGATGCCGAACCAGATGGCGGTGTGCTCCTGCGACATGCCGAAGTCCAGGCCCATGATCACCGGGAAGAAGATCGGGATGGTCAGCAGGATCATGGACAGCTCGTCCATCACCGCGCCCAGCACCACGTAGAAGATCAGGATGCCGGCCACCACCATGTAGGGCGACACGTCCCAGCCCTGGATGACGCTGGCGAGCTGGCCCGGCACCTGGGTGAGCGCCAGGGCGGTGTTCATCATGTCGGCACCGATGAAGATCATGAAGATCATGGCGCTGGCCGCCGCGGTGGACAGGAAGCAGAGCTTGACCTTGTGCAGCGTCAGTTCGCCCTTGAGCAGCGCCGCGACGAAGGTGCAGGCCACGCCCACGCCCGCGCCTTCGGTGGGCGTGAACAGGCCACCGTAGATGCCGCCGAACACCACCAGGAACACGATCGCCAGGGGCAGCACACCCATCAGGGCCTGCAGCGACATCTTGGGCAGGTCGACGCCGTCGTGGTCGGGCGCGTGGCCGGGGCTCACGCGCACGTAGATCGCGATCGCGATCATGTAGCCCAGCATGGCGATGATGCCGGGGATGGTGGCCGCGGCGAACAGCTTGGCGATGTTCTGCTCGGTCAGGATGGCGTAGATCACCAGCGGTACCGAGGGCGGGATCAGGATGCCCAGCGTGCCGCCGGCCGCGAGCGTGCCGGTGGCCAGGCGACCGGAATAGCCGTGCCGCTTCATCTCGGGCAGCGCCACCGAGGTGATGGTGGCGGCGGTGGCGATGGACGAGCCGCAGATGGCGCCGAAGGCCGCGCTGGCGCCCACAGCGGCCATGGCCAGGCCACCCTTGAAGCGCGCCATGAGCACGCTGGCGAACTGGAACAGCGCCTTGGAGATGCCACCCTGCGTGGCGAAGTTGCCCATCAGGATGAAGAGCGGGATGACCGACAGGTCGTAGCTGGCAAAGCGCGCGAACGCCAGGCCGTTGAGGTTGTTCAGGAAAGGCGGCAGGCCGACCTGGTAGAGGTAGCCATAGGTGCCGGCGGCGAACATGGCCACGGCGATAGGCACGCGCACCACCATGAGGGCGAGCATCACGCCGAAGATCGAGAGGGCAAGGGTCAGCGCGCTCATGCGAGGCCCTCCCCTTTCTGCGCCGGGCCGATCGCCTGAACCAGCGCGATCACGCCGGTCAGCAGCAGCGGCGGCACCATGAAGGCGTAGGTGATCCACTCGGGAAAGCCGAGCATCATGGTGGTGGTCATGGAGTCGTGGGCGCTGATGCCGCCGATGGCGGTGCGCCAGGCGATCACGGTGAGCATGATGGAGAGCAGCAGCGCTCCGAAGCGATCGAACATGGCGTTGACGGACGCCGGCGCCTTGGCGGTGAAGAAGTCCACGATGATGTTTTCGCGGCGCAGCTGGCACAGCGGCATGAACAGCGCAACGGCCGCGCCCGCGGCCACGGCCGTGAGTTCGTAGTCGCCGAGGATGGTCCAGCCGGTGGTGTTGCGGCCGATGAGGCTGACGCAGGTGACCAGCGTCACAGCGGTGAGGATGAAGCCGGCCAGCACCGCGCAGACCTGGGCTAAGAACGAGAGGAACTTCAAGGCGGGGTCCATTCAGAAAATCAAGCCGATCCGTCCCGGCGCAAACCAGGGCGGACCGGCATGCAGCGGCCCTCGCAGGGGCCGTCGGTGAAAGCCGGGATTATCGGCTGTGCTTCGCGATCAGGGCACGTGCCTCTGCAGCAAGCTTCGCGCCATCGATGCCCTTGCCCTTCACTTCGTTGATCCAGTCGGTTTCCACCGTGGACGCGGTGCGGCGCCAGCGCTGGGTTTCGGCAGCGTCCAGGGACACGATGTTGTTGCCGGCCTTGACCGCGATCTCGCGGCCGGCCTTGTCGCCGTCGTCCATCGCGCGGCCGAACATGGCCGCCGTCTCGATGCCCGAGTTCTTGTCGATCACGGCCTTCAGGTCGGCCGGCAGCTTCTCGTAAGAGGCCTTGTTCATGGAGAAGGCGAAGGTCTGGGTGTACAGGCCTTCCTTGCCGGCGAAGGTGGTGTGGTTCTTCACCAGCTCGCTCACCTTGAGCGCGGGCGTCACCTCCCAGGGGATGGTGGTGCCGTCGATGGTGCCTTTGGTGAGCGCGTCGGTGACGGCCGGCACCGGCATGCCCACCGGCGTGGCGCCGAGCTTCACGAGCATGTTGTTGATGATGCGCGAGCCGCCACGCACCTTCATGCCGCGCAGGCTCTCCAGGCCGGTGACGGGCGTCTTGGTGTGGAACAGGCCCGGGCCGTGGGTGTGGACCGCGATGAGCTTGACGTCCTTGAACTCGTCGGCCGCGTACATCTCGACGTACTCCTGGATGGCGCGCGAGGACGCCACGGGGTCACCGCTCATGAAGGGCAGTTCGAAGACTTCGGTCTTGGGGAAACGGCCAGGCGTGTAGCCCAGCACCGTCCAGGTCAGGTCGACAACGCCGTCGCGCGCCTGGTCGAACAGCTGCGGCGGTGCGCCACCGAGCTGCATGGCGTGGAACAACTGCACCTTGATGCGGCCACCCGATTCGGCTTCGACTTTCTGCGCCCAGGGCGTGAGCGCGCGGGCGGGGATCGTGGCCTGCCCGGGCAGCATCTGGTGCAGGCGCAGGGTCACGGTCTGGGCCATGGCGGTACCGGCCAGCGTGGCCGCGGCCACCGCCCCCAGCACCGCCAGCGCGGTGCGTCGCTTCAGGAACTTCATCGTCGTGTCTCCAATCGGGTTTCGCCCGCGCCTTGTCCGGTGGGTGCTCGTGGGCACGGGCTTTTTGGACGAGCCCCACACTGTGCATTTGCCTCGTCGGGCCGGCCAGCCCGATGACCGACTTTCAGCTATGCCGTTATGTTATGAAACCAGCGCAAACCCTGAGATTCGGTCTGGCTCGGCGTCCGATCGGTACGCGCTGTCCACGGTGACGCAGCCCACCACGCGCGACACGCAGGCGCACAGGCGGCGGTTCTCCTGCCGCTCGTGCGCGCTCAGGAACACGTCGCGGTGGTCGATCTCGCCATCCAGCGCCAGCACATCCAGTGCGCACAGCCCGCACTCGCCGCGGCGGCAGTCGCTCATCACCTCCACGCCCGCGGCCTCCAGCGCGTCCAGCAGCGATTCGCCCGCGGGCACGGTGATCTCGGCACCGTGGCGCGGCACACGCACCACGAAGCTGGCGCTGGGCAGGCGCCCGCCGCTGCCGAAGGTCTCGAAACGCAGATCGGCCGCGGCGCGGGCCTGCGCCGCCCAGGCGCTGCGCGCGGCATCCAGCAAGCCCGCGGGGCCGCAGACGTAACACGGCGCACCCATCGGCAACGCGGCGATTTCGCGGGCGACGTCGAAGCGCTCACCGCGCGCGGAGACGGCCGTGATCAAGGCATAGCCCAGGCCATCGCGCAGGGTGTCGGCGTAGGCCAGTTCCGCGTCGGTGCGCGCCGCGTACAGCAGGCGCACGCCTTGGCCGCGTTGCCGCAGCGCGCGCGCCATGCCCACCATGGGCGTGATGCCGATGCCACCGGCCAGCAGCAGCGTTTCGGGCGCGTCGATCGAGAGCGCGAAGTGGTTCTGCGGCGCGCTGGCCGCGAGCGTGTCGCCCACGGCCAGCGACCACATCGCCTTCGAGCCGCCGCGGCCGTCGTCGAGCCGCTTCACCGCAATGCGGTAGGCACCGGGCGCGTCGCCCGGCAGGCCCACGAGCGAATACGAACG
Source organism: Hydrogenophaga sp. (assembly GCA_016741995.1). Lineage (GTDB taxonomy): Bacteria > Pseudomonadota > Gammaproteobacteria > Burkholderiales > Burkholderiaceae_C > Hydrogenophaga. Next base: position 127,940 of record JACVCO010000003.1, read on the forward strand.
CACTTGCTCGCGCCCGGCCACATGCAGACGCAATTGCAGGTGCGCGCCCGGCGGCCAGGCCAGGGCGTCGCCGTCGGTGGGTTGCAGCACGAACTCGCGCACGGTGGGGGTGAGATCGGTGGTGGCGGCGATGCGCACCGCCTGCCAGGTGGGGTTGCTCTTCATGGGATCAACGGCGGCGGATGAGACGAAGGGCCGGCATGGACGCGTGCGCCTGGCCTTTGGTGTGGCCGGCCAGCACGGCGCGCAGGTTGCGTTGCGCCAGCCGCGAGTGCTCGCGCAGGATGGCCTCGGCGCGCGCGCCTTCGCGGCGTTCGATCGCGTCGAGCACCTGGCGGTGCTGGTCCTGCGCGACGATGAGCATGTCGCGCGCCTGGCGCGACTCGGCCTCGGCGAGCACGAAGCCCGAGGGCGAAGCGAAGGGCAGCGCGCACACGCGATCGAGCTGGCGTTCCACCGTGGGGCTGTCGGCCATCTCGGCCATCAGCACATGGAAGCGGCTGTTGAGCGCCACGTAGTCGGAGAAGGCCTCGTCGTCGAGCGTGGGCGCCGCGAGCACGGCGTCGATGCGGTCGAGCACGCCGCGCGCTTCGGTGAGCACGGCCGCGGGCGCACCGCGCTCGGCCGCGAGGCGCGCGAGCAGGCCCTCGAGCGTGCCGCGCAGTTCGATGGCGTCGGCGATGTCGCGCTCGGAGAACGTTTCCACCACGTAGCCGCCACCGGGCAGCGCGCGCAGCAGGCCCTCTTGCTCCAGCCGCAGCAGCGCGGCGCGCACCGGCGTGCGCGACACGCCCAGGCGCTCGACGATGGCGAGTTCGGCGATGCGCGAACCGCCGGGCAGGTCGCCCGAGAGGATGAGTTCGCGCAGCTGCAGCAGCGCGCGCACCTGGGCGCTCTCGGGCACGCCGTCGTTCAGGGTGTTGTGGGTGGCCATGGGTTCAGCCCGCGCGGCGGATGGGAATGACGCTGGAGCCCGCGCCCGGCGCGCCGCGTTCGGCGTCCACCTGCCTGTCGATCAGCCGCCGCGCCCACATGGCGCCGGCGTCGATGTTGAGGTTGTAGAACTTGTGGTCCGGGTGCTCCTCGATGGCTTTCTGCTGCGCCTCGAGCACGAGCTCGTCTTCCCGGAAGATGCCGGCCACGCCCTCGCGCAGCTGGTGCGTCAGGCGCTGCTCGTTCAGGCTGTAGTTGCGCGCGAAGGCCCAGAAGTAGAGGCAGGTGTTGTCGGTCTCGGGCGTGATGGTGTTGAGCACCATGCCGTTGACGCCCTGGCTGCGGTCGCCCTGCGGCGCGCCGCTACCGGCCGGGGCCACGCCGACGTCGATGGCCACGGTGCACGGCGCCTCGAAGCGGATGATCTGCCAGCGGTCCACCGGGCCGCTGTACCCGCGCGCCTGCCGGATCTGCCCGGCCCAGAACGGCGGCGCCTCGATGCCCTCCATCCAGCGCGTCACCGTGGCCATGCGTTCGCCGTGCGTGGCCACGAAAGGTGCCTCGGCCACCGCGCGGTTGCCGATGCTGCTGCCGTGCACGAAGGTCTCGTGCGTGAGGTCCATCAGGTTGTCGATCACCAGCCGGTAATCGCACTTCACGCGGATCATCTTCCCGTCGCCCGCCCAGGCCGGGTCGTGGTTCCAGTGCAGGTCGGGGATCAGCGCCTCGTCGGCCAGCGCCGGGTCGCCCGGCCACACCCAGACGAAGCGGTGCTTTTCAGCCAGCGGGAAACGCCGCACGCAGGCCGCGGGGTTGATGCTTTCCTGGCTGGGCATGTGGGTGCAGCGGCCCTCGGCATTGAAGACCAGGCCGTGGTAGCCGCAGACCACCTCGTCACCGTCCAGCCGGCCCATGGAGAGTGGCAACAGCCGGTGCCAGCAGGCGTCCTCCAGCGCGGCCACGCGGCCGTCGGTCTGGCGGTAGAGCACCAGCTTCTGGTTGCAGACCGTGCGCGCCAGCAGGCTGCGGCCCACCTCCACGTCGTAAGCGGCGGCGTACCAAGCGTTCAGGGGAAAGTGGTTGGGCGCGGTGTTCATGGATACGCAATGTATACATGCAATGTCATTTTTCCAATGAAATCCTTCAAACCAGCTCGGATTCGGCCATTTATGTATTCAATGATGGCAAGGTGATTGCCACCCGGCCGGGCTTCCGTTACCGTCGCCGGCTTCAATTTCTGCAACCCCCTGGAGACAACATGAGCCTGAACCCCCCGTTCCGCGCCGACCACGTCGGCAGCTTTCTGCGCCCCGCCTACCTGCTGCAGGCGCGCGAACAGAAAGCCAAGGGCGAGATCACGGCCGCCCAACTGCGCGAGGTGGAAGACCGCGCGATCACCGAGATCGTGAAGTTCCAGGCCGACGTGGGCCTGCCCTCCATCACCGACGGCGAGTTCCGCCGCACCTACTTCCACATCGATTTCCTGGAGCAGCTGGGCGGCGTGAAGACCGACATCCCGGTCACCATCCGCAAGCCGGATGGCACCGAGGAACTGGCGCCGCCCGTGATCCGCGTGATCGACAAGGTGCGCCACGCCAAGAACATCCAGCTCGCCGACTTCCAGTACCTGCAGGCGCAGGTGAAGGCGCTGGGCCTGCCGGGCCTCACGCCCAAGGTCACCATCCCCTCGCCCACCATGCTGCACTTCCGCGGCGGGCGCGCGGGCATCAGCAAAGCCGCCTACCCCGAGCTCGACCCGGTGTTCTACGACGACGTGGCCCAGGCCTATGCCGATGAACTGCAGAGCCTGGCCGACGCCGGCTGCACCTACGTGCAGATGGACGACACCAACATGGCCTACCTGTGCGACGAGAAGATGCGCGAGGCCGCCCGCCAGCGCGGTGACGACCCCAACGAGCTGCCGCACCGCTACGCCAGCTTCATCAACAAGGTGGTGGACAAGAAGCCCAAGGGCATGACGCTGGCCATGCACCTGTGCCGTGGCAACTTCAAGAGCACGCACGCCGCGGCCGGCAACTACGAACCCGTGGCCGAGGCCCTGCTCTCCGAGATGCGGCTGGACGCCTTCTTCCTCGAGTACGACGACGACCGCTCGGGCGATTTCCGCCCGCTGCGCTACCTGAGCAAGGGCAAAACCGTGGTGCTGGGCCTGGTCACCACCAAGTTCGGCCAGCTCGAAAGCAAGGACGACCTGAAGCGCCGCATCGACGAGGCCGCGAAGCACGCGCCGCTGGAGCAGCTCTGCCTGTCGCCGCAGTGCGGCTTCTCCAGCACCGTGCACGGCAACAACATCGCGGTGGAAGACCAGCGGAAGAAGTTGTCGCTCGTCGTGGAAACCGCGCGCGAGGTCTGGGGCGGTTGAACTGGGGTTGTTGAACGAAAAAGGCGGCCACCGGCCGCCTTTTTCGCATCGGGCGCGGTGCCGCTTACTTCGCGTGTTTGGCGATCAGCGCGCGCGCGTCCGCGACCAGCTTGGCGCCGTCGAGGTTCTTGCCCTGCACTTCTTTCACCCAGTCGGCCTCGACCACCGCGGCGGTGGTTTTCCAGCGCTGGGTTTCGGCGGCGTCCAGCGTCACGATGTTGTTGCCCGCCTTCTTCGCCACGTCCAGGCCGACCTTGTCGCCCTCGTCCATCGCGCGGCCGAAGAAGCCCGCGGTCTCGATGCCCGAGTTCTTGTCGATCACGGCCTTCAGGTCCGCGGGCAGCTTGTCGTAGCTGTTGCGGTTCATCACCAGCGCGAAGGTCTGGGTGAACAGGCCGGTGGGGCCCGAGAACGTGGTGTGGTTCTTCACCATGTCCGCGATCTTGAGCGAGGGCGTCACCTCCCAGGGAATGGTGGTGCCATCGATCACGCCCTTGGTGAGCGCCTCCGTCACGGCCGGCACGGGCATGCCCACGGGCGTGGCGCCGAGCTTGAGCAGCATGCCGTTGATGACGCGCGAGCCGCCACGCACCTTCTTGCCCTTGAGGCTGTCCAGGCTGGTGATGGGTTGCTTGCTGTGGAACAGGCCCGGGCCGTGCGTGTGTGCGGCCAGCAGCTTGACCTGGCGGAACTCGTCGGCCGCGTGCGTTTCCACGAACTCGTGGAAAGCGCGCGAGGCGGGCTCGGCGTTGCCGCTCATGAAGGGCAGCTCGAACACCTCGGCCTTGTTGAAGCGGCCCGGGGTGTAGCCCAGCACGGTCCACACGATGTCGACCACACCGTCGCGCGCCTGATCGAACAGCTGCGGCGGCGAGCCGCCCATGGACATGGAATGGAACAGCTGCACCTTGATGCGACCGCCGGACTCGGCTTCGAGCTTCTGCGCCCACGGCACGATGGCGCGCGCGGGGATGGTGGCGGTCGGGGGCAGGAACTGGTGCAGGCGCAGCGTCACGGTCTGCTGGGCCAGGGCTTTGCCCGCCAGGGAGGCGGCGCCCAATGCGGCGGCGGCCACGATGGCGCTGCGGCGACGAAGAAGCGTCATGGAAAAACCTGTCAAGAGAGAGAAACACCGGCGGCGTCGCACAGGACGCGCCAAGGCATGTGCCACGTCAGACACAAGTGCGCCGACTCTGCCGGCCCGGGCGATGCTGCGCCACAGCATTTCGGGACTTTCTGCTATTCCCTTATGGTATGAAACCAACGCCGCGCTGCGGCATCGCGCCATGTCCACGCCCATCCACGTCCACCTCGATTTCATCTCGCCTTACGGCTACTTCGCCTCGCTGCGCGTGGAAGCACTGGCGGCGCGGCACGGGCGCGTGGTGGCCTGGCACCCCATGCTGCTGGGCGTGACGGTGCTCAAGGTGATGGGCCTGAGGCCCTTGATGGAAACACCGCTGAAGAGCGACTATGTGGAGCGCGACGTGCTGCGCTACGCGCGCGAGCACGGCGTGCCCATGAAACGCCAGCCGCGCGATGCGGTGATGAACCCGCTGGCCAGTGCGCGTGCGCTGGCCTGGGTGAACCACCACCAGCCCGAACGGGCGGGCGAGGTGGTGCACGCCCTCTACCGCGCCTGCTGGGCCGAGGGGCGGGATCTGTCCACGCCGGTGTCGCTCGAACCCGTGGTGGGCGAAACCATCGCGCGCGCGGCCGCGGGCGAAGAAGCCGCCACGCTGCTGCGCGCCGAGGTCGATGCCTCGCTCGCTGCGGGCATCTTCGGCTCGCCCACGCTGGTCATCGACGGCGAGCCTTTCTGGGGCTCGGACAAACTGGCGCAGGCCGAACGCTGGCTGGCCACGGGGGGCTGGTAGGCGGTTGGTGGAGCCCCGCGCGCGGCCCCGGTCAGTCGATGGTGACCTTGCCGTCCTTGACCAGCTTGGCGAAACGCACCGTGTCGTTGGCGATCTGCTGGGCCATCTGCTCGCGGCTGTTGCCGATGGGCTCGGCGCCGATCTCGGCCATGCGCGCGCGGAACTCGGGCGACTGGATCACCTTCACCGCCTCGGCGTTGAGGCGGCTCAGGATCTCGGGCGGCGTGGCGGCGGGCGCCAGCACACCGAACCAGGTGCCGATGTCGAAGCCCTTGAGCCCGGCCTCTTCCAGCGTCGGCACGTCGGGCAGTGCGCCCGAGCGTTTGGCCGTGGTCACCGCGAGCGCGCGCAGCTTGCCGGCCTTGATGTGCGGCAGCACCGGCGTCACGGTGTCGAAGCTCATGAGGATCTGGCCGCCCAGCAGATCGGTGGCCAGCGGCCCGCTGCCACGGTACGGCACGTGGATGAAGCTGGTGGCCGTGCTCTGCTCGAACTGCGTGCCAATGAGGTGCTGCGCCGTGCCGTTGCCGTTGGAGCCGTAGGAGAACTTGCCCGGCGAGGCCTTGAGCAGCGCCACGAGTTCGTTCACGTTCTTCGCGGCCGTGCCCGCATTGACCACCAGCACGTTGGGCACCATGGCCACGGTGGTGATGGGCGCGAGGTCTTTCGAGAAGTCGTACGGCAGGCTCTTGTAGACGCTGGGCGCGATGGTGTGGTGCACGGCGCCCATCAGCAGCGTGTGGCCATCGGGCCGGGCCTTGGCCACGTAGTCGGCGCCGATGGTGGCGCCCGCGCCGGGCTTGCTCTCCACCACCACGGGCTGGCCCAGGCTCTGCGAGAGCCGGTCGGCGAGCGCGCGCGCGAGCACGTCGGTGGTGCCGCCGGCCGCGAAGGGCACGATCAGGCTGATGGGTTTGGTGGGCCAGGCGGGCTGGGCCATGGCCAGACCGCTCCAGGCCAGCGGCGCGAGCGTGGCCACCTGCAGCAGGCGGCGGCGGATGCGGGATGCGTTGTTCATGCTTGTCTCCTTCAATGGCGCTGTGCGCGCTCTGGGGTGGGGGGAAAACGGCTCAGGCGGCCTTGCGCAGGCCACCCTGGGCGAGCAGGTCGCACACCGCCTGCGTGACCTGTGCGGTGGTGGCCCGGCCACCCAGGTCGCCGGTGTGCAGCGCGGGGTTGGCCGTCACCTGTTCGATCGCGGCCATCAACCGCGCCGCGCCCTCGGCTTCGCCGAGGTGCTCGAGCATCATCACCACCGACCAGAACGTGCCGACGGGATTGGCCAGGCCCTTGCCCATGATGTCGAAGGCCGAGCCGTGGATGGGTTCGAACATGCTGGGGTAGCGGCGCTCCGGATCGATGTTGCCGGTGGGTGCGATGCCCAGGCTGCCCGCGAGCGCAGCGGCCAGGTCGCTCAGGATGTCGGCGTGCAGGTTGGTCGCAACGATGGTGTCCAGCGAGGCCGGGCGGTTGACCATGCGCGCGGTGGCCGCGTCCACGATCTCCTTGTCCCAGCGCACGTCGGGGAACTCGGCCGCGATCTGCACCGCGATCTCGTCCCACATCACCATCGCGTGGCGTTGCGCGTTGCTCTTGGTGATCACCGTGAGTTGTTTGCGCGGCCGCGATTGCGCCAGGCGGAAGGCAAAGCGCATGACGCGCTCGACGCCGGCGCGCGTCATCATGGTCACGTCGGTGGCGGCCTCGATCGGGTGGCCCTGGTGCACGCGCCCGCCCACGCCCGAGTACTCGCCCTCGGAGTTCTCGCGCACGATCACCCAGTTCAGGTCTTCGGGCTTGCAGCGCTTGAGCGGCGCATCGATGCCCGGCAGGATGCGCGTGGGCCGCACGTTGGCGTACTGGTCGAAGCCCTGGCAGATCTTCAGGCGCAGGCCCCAGAGGGTGATGTGGTCGGGGATGTCGGGATCGCCCGCCGAGCCGAACAGGATCGCGTCCTTGTGCTTCAGGCGCTCCAGGCCGTCGGCCGGCATCATCACGCCGTGCTGGCGGTAGTGGTCGCCGCCCCAGTCGAAATCCTCGAAGGTGCAGCGAAAGCCCGCGCCGCTGGCGGTGAGCGCCTCCAGCACCTGGCGGCCGGCGGGCACCACCTCCTTGCCAATGCCGTCACCGGGAATGGTGGCAATCGAATAGGTCTTCATCGCGCGCTGTCTCCAAGGGTCGTTCGGTGGGCGGACTGTAGGCATTGATCCCGGTGACGGATCGCCTCTATAGTGAATCCATCGTTGAAATCAATTCAACAATCGAACCATGCCCGACACCATCCAGCCCGCCGACCTCGGCTTCTTCAGCGCACTCGCCAACGCCGGCAGCCTCAGCGGTGCGGCGCGCGAGCTGGGCATCACCACCTCGGCCGTGAGCAAGCACCTCACGCTCATGGAATCGCGCGTGGGCGTTCCCCTGGTGAACCGCACCACGCGGCGCATGGGCCTCACGCCCGAGGGCGAGCTGTACCTGGAGCACGCGCGCCGCATCCTCGGCGACATCGACGCGATGGAAGAGTTGCTGGGCAGCGCGCGCTCCACGCCGAAGGGCCTACTGCGCATCAACGCCACGCTGGGCTTCGGGCGCAGCCACGTGGCGCCGCTGGTGTCACGCTTCGCGCAAAAGCACCCGCAGGTGGAGGTGCAGTTGCAGCTGTCGGTGAACCCGCCCGCGCTCACGGACGACAGCTACGACGTCTGCATCCGCTTCGGCGCGCCGCCCGACGCGCGGGTGATCGCGCGCCACCTGGCCCCCAACCGGCGTTTGCTGTGCGCCACGCCCGCCTATCTGGCGCGCCACGGCACGCCGCGCGTGCCGCGCGACCTGATGCAGCACAACTGCATCGGCATCCGCCAGGGCGAGGAGGCCTACGGCGTGTGGCGCCTCACGCATGGGCGCGGGCGCAGCGCCACCACCGAATCGGTGCGCGTGCGCGGCAACCTCACCACCAACGACGGCGAGATCGCGGTGAAGTGGGCGCTCGACGGGCACGGCATCCTGATGCGCGCGGAGTGGGACATCGAGCGCTACCTGCGCAGCGGGCGCCTGGTGCAGGTGCTGCCGCAGTACGCCACGCCCGACGCCGACATCCACGCCGTCTACCCACCCCGCCACCAGCACGCGGCGCGCGTGCGCGCCTTCGTGGATTTCATGGCGGCCTCGTTCTCGCAGATGGCGGGCAGCGCCCGCACCTGAAGCGCTCAGGCGCCGAAGCGCACCTCGGTGGGCACGGCGATCGCGGCCAGCGCGGCCTGCAGCCGGTCGGCCAGCGCGGCATCGGGCGCGCCCGCGAACGTCACCGTCGCGCGCTGGCGTCCGCCCTCTTCGCGCGCCTGCACCTGTGCCGAGCGGTCCGGTGCCAGTTCGCGTGCCAGGTCGGCCAGCTTCAGTTCGATGGCGCGCAAACGCAGTGCGGGCTTGAACACCTTGCCGATGGCCGTGAGCGGCAGCGCGTCGACGATGACCACGCGCTTGGGGACCGCGGGGCGTTCGTACACCTGCGGCGCCACGGCGCGCAGCAGCTCATCGGCGTCGATCGCGGTGCGCAGCACCACGAAGGCGGCCGGCACCTCTCCGGCGTAGGCGTCGGGCTCGGCCACCACCGCGCACTGCGCCACCGCGGGGTGGGCCAGGAAAGCGTCTTCCACCAGGCCGGGGTCGATGTTGTGCGAGCCGCGGATGATCACGTCCTTGGCGCGGCCCGTGAGGTGCACGCGGCCTTCGGCGTCGAGGTGGCCAAGGTCGCCCGAGACGATCCAGCCCCGTTCGAACATGCCGGCGTTGCGCTTCGCATCGAGGTAGCCCGGGCTCATGTGCGGGCCGCGCAGCACCACCACGCCGGTTTCGCCGGGCGCGCAGCGTTCATCCAGCTTCGCTTCGCCGTCGCGCCAGGGCACGGCATGCACCTGGGTGAACGGCAGGCGCCAGCCGGCCGAGCCCGGCACGCGCGGCGCGTGCAGCGGCTCGATGCTGACGAGGCCCGCGCACTCCGTCATGCCCAGGATGTTGCGCACCGCGATGCCGGTGGCGGCCTCGAAGCGCTGCGCCAGCTCACCGGGCAGCGGTGATCCGCCGGTGTACGCGGCGCGGATGCGCGAGATGTCGGCGTCGACCGGCACGCCGAGCAGGCTGGCCAGCACCGTGGGCACGCAGGCCAGGTGCGTCACGCGCTCGCGTTCGCAGAAGCGCCAGTAGCGCTGCACGAAGCCGGCACTGCGCATGCCCGAGAGCGTGGGCAGCACCTGGCGCGCGCCCACGGCCAGCAGCGCCAGGCCATAGACGAAGGCACCGGCCACGTGGAAGAGCGGAAAGCCATTCACCTCCACGCTGTGCTCGTCGCAGTCGTAGTAGGCGTGTGCGAACCAGGCGGTGTGCGCCTCGTTGCCCGCGGTGTGCTGCGCGAGCTTGGGCGCGCCGGTGGTGCCCCCGGTGTGGAACAGCGCCACCACGCGGTCGGGGTTCAGGTCGGGGGTGAAGCCGAGCGTGTCGGGCTGCGCGGCCATCAGGTCCTGCAGCGACGCGAGGCCAGGCACGGCTTCATCGACGGCGATCGGCACCAGCGTGCATGCGTGGTGTTGCTGCACCTTCAACGCGGTGGGCCACACCGCAAGTTCGGTGTTCGGGCCCAGCGCCACCAGCACCTTGGCATTCGCGGCCTGCATCAGCGCGGCGATGTGATCCGGCTGCAGCAGCACGTTGATCGGGCACACGCGGCCCGCAAGCTGCGCGCCCCACAGCACGGCGTGCGCCTCGGGCGTGTTGGGCGCAAGCAGGGCCACGCTGTCGTTCGGGCCGATGCCCAGTGCGCGAAACGCGTTCGCCGCACGGTGGATGTTCGCGAGCAGCTCGCGGTAGCTCACGCGCTGCGGTGCGCTCGCCAGATCGGCGTCGCGCAGGAAGGTGAAGGCCTCGCGGTCACCGAAGCGCTCGGCCGCGGCACGGATCAGCCCGTAGGGCGTTCGCTGCGGCGCCACCTCGTGCAGCGGCCGGTGCTCCAGCGCCTCGATGTCGGCCAGCGAGGCGAAGGGCTTCATGCCAGCCCCAGCAGCCGCACCGCGTTGCCCTTCAGGATGCCCGGCATCACCTCGGGCTTGAAGCCGGCCACTTCGAAGTCCTTCATCCAGCGCTCGGGCGTGATCAGCGGGTAGTCGCTGCCGAACAGCACGCGGTCTTTCAGCAGCGTGTTCGCGTACTGCACGAGCTGCTTGGGAAAGTACTTGGGGCTCCAGCCGCTGAGGTCGATCCACACGTTGGGCTTGTGCGTGGCCACGCTGAGCGCTTCGTCCTGCCAGGGAAAGCTCGGGTGCGCCATCACGATCTGCATGTCGGGGAAGTCGATCGCCACGTCGTCGAGGTGCATGGGGTTGCTGTACTCCAGCCGCAGCCCGCCGCCGCAGCGCATGCCGCTGCCGATGCCGCTGTGCCCGGTGTGGAAGATGGCCGGCAGCTTGTGCGCGTTGATCACCTCGTAGATCGGCCAGGCCATCTTGTCGTAGGGGTGGTAGCCCTGCACCGTGGGGTGGAACTTGAAGCCCTTCACACCCTCTTCCCTGATGAGCCGCTCGGCCTCGCGCGCGCCCATCTTTCCCTTGTGCGGGTCGATGCTGGCGAAGGCCATCATCATGTCGCTGTTCTCGCGCGCGGCCTGCGCGATCTCCTCGTTCGGGATGCGGCGGCGGCCCAGTTTCGATTCGCTGTCCACCGTGAACATCACCAGGCCGATCTTGCGTTCGCGGTAGTACGCGATGGTCTCGGCGATGCTGGGGCGGCGGTTGCTGCCGAAGTACTTGTCGGCCGCGCGGTCGTATTCCTCGCCGTAGTTGTCGAACGGGTTCCAGCAGCTCACCTCGGCGTGGGTGTGGATGTCGATGGCGATCAGGTTCTGGTGGTCCATGGGTGGGTCTCCGGCGGTGCTTTCCTGGGTTCGTTGTTTCGTATCGTGCCTGCTTGTGTGGCGGGTGTCAGGGCGGTGCCCCCGGGCCGGGCGGCGCAACTGCGGCGGTCCTCGCGTTGCGAGGACTCCCCTGTGGTGCTCGGGCGAGCGGCCCACGGCATAACTCACTGCGCGAGCTCTGCTCGCTCCGTTCAAACAGATGCCGTGAGTCAGTCAACAAAGCGCGCTGCGCGCGCGGCCGCTCCCCCTGCGCTCCTCGGCGCCGCACATGCGCCGCCCAACCCGGGAGCACCGCCCTGACGCTGACGTGGTTGGTTTTCCACCGGTGGCGTGCCGACATCTCGCTGGCCGAGGGCTTGGGCTGTGTGGCCGGGGGCGCCTGTGCGCAGCCGAGGAGCGCAGGGTGGGTGGGCGCGCGCGCAGCGCGCTTCGTTGACTGATTCGCGGCGGCTGTTTGAGCGGAATTCGCAACGCGCATGCAGCGAGTTCCGCCGCGGCCCAGCCACCCGAGCACCACAGGGCACCCTTCGCGCAGCGAAGGGCTGCGCAGTGAAGCCCCTGGCCACACAGCCCAAGCCCTCGGCCCGCCACCAAAGCTGGCATTCACAACAGACACCGGCCACGTCTCCTCGTCCAAACCCCGGGAAAACCCGCACGCCATTCAGAGGGCTGCGGATTGATTTGGTTATTGGTTATAACAATAATCGAACACCCTCACAAGGCACCCAACCCATGCCCATCCAGACCACCGACCTGACGATCGAACTGCGCGGAGACCAGCAGCAGATCGCCCTCATCACCCTCAACCGCCCGAACAAGCGCAACGCCCTCAACGACGGCCTGGTGCTGGCCCTGCGCGATGTCTTCCAGGGCATGCCGCACAGTGTGCGGGCGGCCGTGATCCACGGCAATGGCGACCACTTCTGTGCCGGGCTGGACCTCTCCGAACTCAGCGAGCGCGACGCCGCCGCCGGCCTGCACCACTCGCGCATGTGGCACCACGCGCTCGACCAGGTGGAGCGCGGCCCGGTGCCGGTGGTGGCCGCGCTGCACGGCGCCGTTGTCGGTGGCGGGCTCGAACTGGCCAGCGCCTGCCACGTGCGCGTGGCCGATGCGTCCACCTTCTTCGCGCTGCCCGAGGGCTCGCGCGGCATCTTCGTGGGCGGCGGTGGTTCGGTGCGCATCCCGCGCCTGATCGGCACCGCGCGCATGGCCGACATGATGTTCACCGGCCGGGTGCTGAGCGCCGAAGAAGGCGAACGCACGGGCCTGGCGCAGTACCTGGTGCCGCAAGGCACCGCGCTGGACAAAGCGCTGGAGCTCGCCACGCGCATCGCCGCCAACGCCCCGCTCACCAACTACGCGCTCATGCAGGCGCTGCCGCGCATCGCCGACCAGACGGCCGACCACGGCCTCTTCACCGAAGCGCTGATCTCGGCCATCGTGCAGGACGCGCCCGAGGCCAAGGCCCGCGTGCGCGAGTTCCTCGAAGGCCGCGGCCCGAAGGTGAAGAAGCAATGAGCGCATCGGTGCGCTACCGGCCGATGACTTTCGGCGTGACCGAGGCCGATCTGCGGCACGCCGCCGACGGCACCGCGTACCTCAAGGCCACGGTGCCGCTGCAGGGCTACCCGCAGCGGCTCACCGATCGCCTGGTGCACTGGGCGCAGGTGGCGCCGGAGCGCACGTTCATGGCGCGCCGCGCGAAGAACGCCGACGGCACGACGGGCGACTGGGTGCACCTGAGCTACGCGCAGGCGCTCGACGCCGCGCGCTGCATCGGCCAGGCCCTGATCGACCGCGGCCTGAGCGCCGAGCGCCCGGTGCTGATCGCGAGCGAGAACGACCTGGAGCACGCGCAGATTGCGCTGGGTTGCCTGTACGCGGGCATTCCCTGGGCGCCGGCCTCGCCCGCCTACTCGCTGGTGAGCCAGGACTACGACAAGCTGCGCCACCTGGTGAACACGCTCACGCCTGGCCTGGTGTTCGCGGCCGACGCGGCGCGCTACGAGCGCGCGCTGCTCGCCACGCTGGGCGATGGCGTGGAGATCGTCACCACCAGCGGTAGCGTGCCCGGCCGCCCCACCACCAGCTTCGCCGCGCTGCGCGCCACCCGGCCCACCCCCGCGGTCGACGCCGCCATGCAGGCCACCGGCCCCGACACCATCGCCAAGTTCCTGTTCACCTCGGGCTCCACCAAGCTGCCCAAGGCCGTCATCAACACGCACCGCCTGTGGTGCGCCAACCAGCAGCAGATGGCGCAGAGCATGCCGGTGCTGGCCGACCCCGACACGCCGCCCGTGCTGCTCGACTGGCTGCCCTGGAACCACACCTTCGGTGGCAACCACAACGTGGGCCTGGTGCTCATGCATGGCGGCACGCTCTACATCGACGACGGCAAGCCCACGCCCGCCCTCATCGGCGAGACGCTGCGCAACCTGCGCGAGATCGCGCCCACGGTCTACTTCAACGTGCCCACCGGTTTCGAGGCCATCGCCAACGCGATGAAGACCGACACCGTGCTGCGCGACACGCTGCTCAGCCGGGTGCGCATGTTCTTCTACGCCGGCGCCGCGCTCGCGCAGCCGGTGTGGGACACGCTGCACGCGGTGCAGGAACAGGCGGTGGGCGAACGCATCGTGATGGGCACCGGCCTGGGCATGACGGAGTCCGGCCCGTTCGGCATCTTCATCACGCGGCCCGAGGTGAAATCCGGCGACCTGGGCCTGCCCGCGCCGGGCCTGGAACTCAAGCTCGTGCCCAGCGGCGACAAGGTGGAGGTGCGCTACCGCGGCCCCAACATCACACCCGGCTACTGGCGCAGCCCCGAAGCCACGGCCGAGGCCTTCGACGACGAGGGCTTCTTCTGCACCGGCGACGCCGTCACCTGGATCGACCCCGCGCAGCCCAACCTGGGCCTGCGTTTCGACGGCCGCATCGCCGAGGACTTCAAGCTCGCCACCGGCACCTTCGTGAGCGTGGGCCCGCTGCGCGCCAAGATCATCGCGGCGGGCGCGCCCTTCGTGCAGGACGCGGTGATCACCGGCCTGAACGAGAAGGAGGTGGGCGCCATGCTGTTCACCACGCCGGCCGTGCGCACGCTCGCGGGCATGGCGGCCGACGCACCGCTGGCCGAGGCGCTGGCCCACCCGAAGGTGCTCGCGCACTTCCAGCAGGTGGTGAACGACCTGGCCGCGCAGGCCACCGGCAGCGCCAACCGCGTGGCGCGCCTGGTGTTGCTGGCCGAGCCGCCCGGCATCGACAAGGGCGAGGTCACCGACAAAGGCTCCATCAACCAGCGCGCGGTGCTCAAGCACCGCGCCGAACTCGTCGCCGCGCTGCACGCGGGCACGGCACCGAACACCCTGAGACCCGCATGACCACCACGCCCCAGATCGACACCGTTCGCCGTTACCTGAAGGCGCTGCACGCCAGCGACACCGCCGGCCTCGTCGCCAGCTTCGAGGCCGACGGCATGGTGCATTCGCCCTTCCTGGGCGACATGCTCGCGCGCGATTTCTTCCCCAAGCTCTCGCAGGCATCGAGCAACAGCGTCATCACGCCGATCGACCTGTTCGCCAGCGTGGAGCCGGCGAACGGCGGCACGCGCGTGGCGGCCTACTTCCGCTACGACTGGACGCTCAAGGACGGCAAGGTCGTCACCTTCACCTGCGTGGACGTGTTCGGCTTTCGCGCCGGCAGCGACCGCATCGCCGACATGAACATCGTCTACGACACCCATCCCCTGCGCGAGGAAGTCGGCGACAAGTACGCCTGACGCATCGCACCCCACCAACCGAGGAGACAACATGAAGATCGAAGGACAGGCCGCACTCGTCACCGGCGGCGGCTCGGGGCTCGGCGAGGCCACCGCGCGCGAACTCGCGCGCCTGGGCGCCAAAGTGGCCGTGCTCGACGTGAACCTGGAGGGCGCGCAGCGCGTGGCGAAGGACATCGGTGGCATCGGCCTCAAATGCGATGTGACCGACACCGCCAGCGTGCAGGCCGCGATCGACGCCGCCGCCGCCGCGCACGGGCCGGCGCGCATCCTCATGAACATCGCCGGCATCGGCACCGCCAAACGCGTGGTGCAGAAGGACGGCAGCGCCGCGCCCCTGGACGACTTCGCGCGCGTCATCCACGTCAACCTCATCGGCACCTACAACGCCAGCCGCCTGTTCGCCGCCGCGTGCGCGAAGCTGGACGCGCTGGAAGACGGCGAGCGCGGCGTGATGCTGTTCACCGCCAGCGTGGCCGCGTTCGACGGCCAGGTGGGTCAGCAGGCCTACAGCGCGTCCAAAGGCGGGCTGGTGGGCATGACGCTGCCGATGGCGCGCGACCTCGCGCAGCACGGCATCCGCGTGTGCACCATCGCACCCGGTCTGTTCTCCACCCCGCTCATGCGCCAGTTGCCCGAGCCGGTGCAGGCCTCGCTGGCGGCCAGCATCCCGTTCCCGCCGCGCCTGGGCAAGCCCGAGGAGTTCGCGGCGCTGGCCGCGCACATCGTCAGCAACACGCACCTCAACGGCGAGGTGATCCGCCTCGACGGCGCACTGCGCATGGCGCCGCGCTGAAGCGCGCCACCGACACAAAAGACACCCGAGGAGACACACCATGCGAACCCTGCCCCTGACCAGTGCCGCGGTGCTTGGCGCGGCCGCGTTGCTGAGCGCCTGCGCGAACGCACCCGGCGCATCGGACGGCGTTGCCACGCCCGCGCGCCTGAGCCCCGCCACCGGCGCCGCGCTGCAGGCCTGCGAGGCCCTGGCCGCGCAGTTCCAGCACCCGGCCACGCGCCTCGAATCGGCTGTGCCCGTGGCCGCCGGCGGCCTGCAGCTGGGTGGCCAGCCGGTGGCCGCGCACTGCCTCGTCAAGGGCCGCATGCACGAGCGCAAGGGCAGCGACGGACGCGACTACGCCATCGGCTTCGAGATGCGCCTGCCGCAGGCCTGGAACGGCCGCTTCTACTACCAGGGCAACGGCGGGCTCGACGGCAACGTGCAGCCCGCGCAAGGCGCGCTCGGCGGCGGCCCCGTCACCGGCGCACTGGTGCAGGGCTTCGCGGTCATCAGCTCCGACGCCGGCCACACCGGCCCGCAGACGCCCTACTTCGGCCTCGAGCCGCAGGCGCGGCTGGACTACGGTTACCAGGCCGTGGCCAAGCTCACGCCCATGGCCAAGGCGCTGATCCGCAGCGCCTACGGCAAGGCGCCCGAACGCTCCTACATCGGCGGTTGCTCCAACGGCGGGCGCCACGCCATGGTGGCCGCCAGCCGCCTGGGCGACCAGTACGACGGCTACCTGATCGGCGCGCCCGGCTACCGCCTGCCCAACGCGGCGCTGGCGCAGCTGTGGGGCGCGCAGAAGTGGGCGGCCATCGCCACGCCCGGCACCACGGTGCGGCACCCGCTCAACCCCAACGCCACCATCCCCGACCTGGGCAGCGCGCTCAGCCCCAGCGAACGCCAGGCCGTGGCCCAGGCGGTGCTGCAGCGCTGCGACGCGCTCGACGGCCTGGCCGATGGCCTGGTGCAGGCCACGCAGGCCTGCCAGGCCACGTTCGACTTGGCGCGCGATGTGCCCACCTGCGTCAGCGGGCGCATCGGCACCTGCCTCACCCCGCTGCAAAAGCGCACGCTGGCCGAGGTGCACGCCGGTGGCAAGGCCACCAACGGCCAGCCGATCTACAGCGCCTTCCCTTACGACCCGGGCATCGCCGCCAACAACTGGGCCACATGGAAGTTCGTCAACGCGGTCGCGCTGGACCCGCTCTCGGTGGGCACGGTGTTCACCGCGCCGCCCGCCGCCCCGGTGAACTTCGCCAGTGCCGACATCGACGCGCTGCTGCCCGCCATCGCCGCTACCAGCGACGTGTACCGCGAATCGGGCCTGGCGCTGATGGGCCCGCCCGGCCACGAGAAGCCCGACAACCTGCTGCCCCTGCGCGCGCGCGGCGCCAAGCTGGTGCTGTACCACGGCGTGAGCGACGCGATCTTCTCGGCCGAGGACACGCGCCAGTGGTTCGAGCGCCTGCAGGCCAGCCAGAAAGGCCGCGCCGCCGATTTCGCGCGCTACTTCCCCGTGCCCGGCATGAACCACTGCAGCGGCGGCCCCACCGCCGACCAGTTCGACCTGCTCGGCCCGCTGGTGCAGTGGGTGGAGCACGGCGTGCCGCCGCAGGCCGTGAAGGCCGTGGCGCGCGGCGCGGGCAACCCCGGCGGCGTGAACACCGAACTGCCCGCGAACTGGTCGACGCAACGCAGCCGCCCGCTGTGCGCATACCCGAGCGTGGCGCGCCACCAGGGCGGCGCCCCCGACAATGCCACCAGTTTTTCCTGCCAATGACCCATGACCAGAACCGTGATCTATGAAGTGGAGGTGATGTTCGGCGACTGCGATCCCGCCGGCATCGTCTTCTTCCCCAACTTCAGCAAGTGGATGGACGCCTCGTCCCTCAACTTCTTCGTGCAATGCGGCGTGCCGCCCTGGCGCGAGCTCGTCAAGACGCGCGGCATCATCGGCACGCCGCTGCTGGAGATCCACACCAAGTTCAGCAAACCCGCCACGTACGGCGAGCGCCTGCAGGTGCACACCAGCGTCATCGAATGGGGCGCCAAGGTGTTCAAGCACCAGCACCGCGTGATGCGCGGCGACACCCTGCTGTGCGAAGGCACCGAGGTGCGCGCCTTCTGCGAGCGCCACCCCGACGACGCTTCGCGCATCCGCGCCATCGCGGTGCCCGAGGACATCAAGGCCCTGTGTTCCTGAGCGACCACCCCGGATGAGCGAACCCTCGATCGCCAACGCCTTGCGCCGCCCCCGCGGTGCGCGCAAGACCGCCCCGCCCAACACGCCGGTACCCGACGGCATGGCCGGTGACGGCCTGCCCGACACGGCCTACCTCGAAACCCTGGTGGGCTACAACGCGCGGCGTGCGGCGCTCGCGGTGATCGCGATCTTCCTGCGCCGCATGGCCCCCTTCGAGCTGCGGCCGGTGGATTTCTCCGTGCTCAGCGTGGTCGCGCACAACCCGGGCGTGACCTCGCGCCAGATCTGCGCCGCGCTCGACATCCTGCCGCCCAACCTGGTGGGCATGGTGCGGGCACTGCAGAAACGCAAGCTCATCACGCGCCGACCGCACCCGAGCGACGGCCGCGCGCTCGGCCTGCACCTCACGCCCACGGGCGAGCGGCTGCACCGCGAAGCGCAGGCCACCGCCAGCGCACTGGAGGCCGAGGCCACCGCCGCGCTCACGGCCGACGAGGTGCAGACACTGATCACGCTGCTGCGCAAGGTCTACCGCCCCGGCGCGCACGGCAACGGCGACGCGGGCGTGTGAAACCGGCCGCGGCCATCCGGTCAAACCCGGGTGGCCCGGCCGCCACATTGCTGCACTGCACACAGCTACCAACTTGGTAGCAACGGGTGGCATGCCTATAGTGCGGTGAACAGGCCCCGTCCAGGCCGCGCGAGGAGACCGCCGATGAGCAAGGACAAGGAAGCGCTGGACCAGCTGTTCGATCTGCTGGAGTCGCGCTACGCCATGCGTGTGATCCGGGCACTGGCCGACGGCCACCCCCAGACCTTCCGGCTGCTGCAGGACAGCGTGGGCGGCGTCACGCCCAACACGCTCAACACCCGCTTGAAGGAACTGCGCGCGGCGCACCTGCTGGACCACTGCGGCACCGGTTACCGGCTCACGCCGCAAGGCGCCGAGCTCGCGCGCCGGCTGGGTGATCTCAAGCTGTTCGCGGGGCGCTGGGGCAACCAGCAGCGCCTGCGCCTCAACGGCCATGCCACGCGCACGGCCAGCGCACGCCAGCCAGCGCGCGCGTCGCCCTGAGCCGGCTCAAGCCGCCGGGCCGTTCACCACCTGCTGGCGCTGCTCGCCCAGGCCGCGCCCGCCCAGGGTGATCACGTCGCCCGCCTTCAGGTACAGCGGTGGCTTGTGGCCCATGCCCACACCCGGCGGCGTGCCGGTGGGGATCACGTCGCCCGGCTGCAGCACCATGAAACGGCTCAGGTAGCTCACGATGTGCGCCGCACCGAAGATCATGGTGCGGGTGTTGCCGTGCTGGCGGCGCACGCCATTCACGTCGAGCCAGAGCTCCACGTCCTGCGGGTCACCCAGCTCGTCGGGCGTCACCAGCCAGGGGCCGATCGGGCAGTGCGTGGGGTAACTCTTGCCCTTGACCCATTGGCCCTCATGTTCCATCTGGTAGGCGCGCTCGGACACGTCGTTCACCAGGCAATAGCCCGCCACGTGGCGCAGCGCGTCCGCCTCGCTCACGTGGAAGGCGCGCTGGCCGATCACGATGCCCAGCTCCACCTCCCAGTCGAGCTTGAGCGAACCCGGCGGCAGCCAGACGTCGTCGTTCGGCCCGCTGATCGACGCGCCGTGCTTGTTGAAGACGATGGGCTGGCCGGGCGGCTTCAGGCCGGCTTCGGCGGCGTGGTCGGCGTAGTTCAGGCCGATGCCGATGACGTTGCCCACGCGCCCCACACAGGGCCCCAGGCGCGTGCCCCATGGCACGGGCGGCAGCGTCAGCGGGTCGAGCGCCCCCAGCCGGGCCATAAAATCCGGGCCCAGCGTGGCCGGCTCGATGTCGGCCACCACCCCGGTCAGGTCGCGCAGCGTGCCGCTGGCGTCGATCAGGCCGGGTTGTTCGGCGCCGGGCAGGCCGTGGCGGATCAGCTTCATGGTTCGTGCGGCAAGGGTGAAAAGGCGCCGATTCTGCCCCCTGGTGGCGCCCCGCGCCGCCGCCCCTTGAAATCCGCCGGACCGGCCCCAGTTGCCCGACTTGTCGGGCAAACCGACGCCGTTCCACCCGTTTCCACGCACCCGCAACGCCCTTCTCACGATGAGCCAGACGCCCCCCAACGACCCGCAGATGACCCCGGACAACCGCCTGAGCCCCGAAGAGGCCGAGGCCGCCCAGGCCGCTGGCGAGGCCGACGCCCTGGCCGCGCTGCAGGCCGAGCTGGCCGTGCTGAAGGCCCAGAACACCGACCTGGCCGACCAGTTCCTGCGCGCCAAGGCCGAGGCCGAGAACGCCCGCCGCCGTGCCGAGGAAGAGGTGTCCAAGGCCCGCAAGTTCGCGGTGGAAAGCTTTGCCGAAAGCCTGCTGGCCGTGGCCGACAGCCTGGAAGCCGGCCTGGCCATCACGGAAGCCACGCGCGAGCAGCTGCGCGAAGGCACCGAGGCCACGCTCAAGCAGCTCAAGAGCGCGCTGGAGCGCCACAAGGTGGTGCAGATCGCGCCGCCCACCGGCACGAAGTTCGACCCGCACCAGCACCAGGCCATCAGCATGGTGCCGGCCGACCAGGAGCCCAACACCGTGGTGACGGTGCTGCAGAAGGGCTACCTCATCGCCGAGCGCGTGCTGCGCCCGGCCCTGGTCACGGTGGCGGCGCCCAAATAGGCGCCCTTGAAATACCCACCGCTTATCCACACCTTCCGCACATCCTTTTCACACCAATTTCCACATCCGAACGGAGAACCCCATGGGACGCATCATCGGCATCGACCTCGGCACCACGAACTCGTGCGTGGCCATCATGGAAGGCAACAACACCAAGGTGATCGAGAACAGCGAGGGTGCGCGCACCACGCCCTCGATCGTGGCCTACCAGGAAGACGACGTGCTGGTCGGCGCCTCGGCCAAGCGCCAGGCCGTGACCAACCCGCGCAACACGCTGTACGCGATCAAGCGCCTGATCGGCCGCAAGTTCACCGAGAAGGAAGTGCAGAAGGACATCGACCTGATGCCTTACTCCATCGTGGCGGCCGACAACGGCGACGCCTGGGTGGAAGTGCGTGGCAAGAAGATCTCGGCCCAGCAGGTCTCGGCCGACATCCTGCGCAAGATGAAGAAGACCGCCGAGGACTACCTGGGTGAACCGGTCACCGAGGCCGTCATCACCGTGCCCGCGTACTTCAACGACGCGCAGCGCCAGGCCACCAAGGACGCCGGCCGCATCGCGGGCCTGGATGTGAAGCGCATCATCAACGAACCCACCGCCGCGGCCCTGGCCTTCGGCCTGGACAAGCAGGACAAGGGCGACCGCAAGATCGCGGTGTACGACCTGGGTGGCGGCACGTTCGACGTGTCCATCATCGAGATCGCCGACGTCGACGGCGAGAAGCAGTTCGAGGTGCTCTCCACCAACGGCGACACCTTCCTGGGCGGCGAAGACTTCGACCAGCGCATCATCGACCACATCATTTCCGAGTTCAAGAAGGACCAGGGCGTCGACCTGAGCAAGGACGTGCTGGCCCTGCAGCGCCTGAAGGAAGCGGCCGAGAAGGCCAAGATCGAGCTGTCGTCCTCGGCGGCCACCGACATCAACCTGCCCTACATCACGGCCGATGCCTCGGGCCCCAAGCACCTGAACATCAAGCTCACGCGCGCCAAGCTCGAAGCGCTGGTGGAAGAGCTGATCGAACGCACCATCGCGCCCTGCCGCACCGCCATCAAGGACGCCGGCGTGAGCGTGGGCGAGATCCACGACGTGATCCTGGTGGGCGGCATGACGCGCATGCCCAAGGTGCAGGAGAAGGTGAAGGAGTTCTTCGGCAAGGAGCCGCGCAAGGACGTGAACCCCGATGAAGCCGTGGCCGTTGGCGCCGCCATCCAGGGCCAGGTGCTCAGTGGCGACCGCAAGGACGTGCTGCTGCTCGACGTGACCCCGCTGTCGCTGGGCATCGAGACCATGGGCGGCGTCATGACGAAGATGATCGCCAAGAACACCACCATCCCGACCAAGTTCTCGCAGGTGTTCTCCACCGCCGACGACAACCAGCCGGCCGTGACCATCAAGGTGTTCCAGGGCGAGCGCGAGATCGCCGCCGGCAACAAGCTGCTGGGCGAGTTCAACCTCGAAGGCATCCCGGCCGCGCCGCGCGGCCTGCCGCAGATCGAGGTGACCTTCGACATCGACGCCAACGGCATCCTGCACGTGGGCGCCAAGGACAAGGGCACCGGCAAGGAAAACAAGATCACCATCAAGGCGAACTCGGGTCTGAGCGAAGCCGAGATCCAGCAGATGGTGAAGGACGCCGAACTCAACGCCGCGGACGACAAGAAGAAGGTCGAACTGGTGCAGGCGCGCAACCAGGCCGAGGCCATGGTGCACAGCGTGAAGAAGAGCCTGGGCGAGCACGGCGACAAACTCGAGGCCGGTGAGAAAACCGCCATCGAAGACGCGCTGAAGGCGTTGGAGGAAACGGCCCAGGGCGACGACAAGGAAGCCATCGAGGCCAAGACCAACGAGCTCATGACCGCGAGCCAGAAGCTGGGCGAGAAGGTCTATGCCGCGCAGCAGGCCGAGCAGGCCGGCGCCGCAACGGCAGAAGCGCCCGAAGCCGCTCCGCAGCAGGCATCGAAGGCAGCCGACGACGACGTCGTCGACGCCGAGGTGAAGGAAGTCAAGAAAGGCTGATCGCGCCGCGACATCCGCCACACCGCCGCGTCCGCGCAAGCTGACGCGGCGTTCGTGTTCAAACACAAGCCCTAGAGACCATGGCCAAACGCGACTTTTACGAAGTGCTGGGTGTGCCCAAGAACGCCTCCGACGAGGAGATCAAGAAGGCGTACCGCAAGCTCGCGATGAAGTACCACCCGGACCGCAACCAGGGCGACACGGCCAAGGGTGCCGAAGAGAAATTCAAGGAGGCCAAGGAGGCCTACGAGATGCTCTCGGACGCCCAGAAGAAAGCCGCCTACGACCAGTACGGCCACGCCGGCGTGGACCCGAACATGCGCGGCGGTCCCGGCGGGGCCGAAGGCTTCGGCAATTTCGGCGATGCCTTCGGCGACATCTTCGGCGACATCTTCGGTGGCGCACGCCGCGGCGCGGGCGGTGGCCGGCAGGTGTACCGCGGCACCGACCTCTCCTACGCGATGGAGATCACGCTCGAGGAAGCCGCCAACGGCAAGGAAACGCAGATCCGCATCCCCAGCTGGGACGACTGCGAGACCTGCCACGGCAGCGGCGCCAAACCCGGCACCAGCGCCAAGACCTGCGGCACCTGCCACGGCCAGGGCGTGGTGCAGATGCGCCAGGGCTTCTTCAGCGTGCAGCAGACCTGCCCCACCTGCCAGGGCCGCGGCAAGGTCATCCCCGAGCCCTGCACCACCTGCCATGGCCAGGGCAAGATCAAGAAGCAGAAGACGCTGGAGATCAAGATCCCCGCGGGCATCGACGACGGCCAGCGCATCCGCTCCACCGGCAACGGCGAACCCGGCCAGAACGGTGGGCCGGCGGGTGATCTCTACATCGAGATCCGCCTGCGCAAGCACGACATCTTCGAGCGCGATGGCGACGACCTGCACTGCCAGGTGCCCGTGAGCATGACCACCGCCGCCCTGGGCGGCGAGATCGACGTGCCCACGTTGCAAGGCAAGGCCACCATCGACCTGCCCGAGGGCACGCAGAGCGGCAAGACCTTCCGCTTGCGCGGCAAGGGCATCAAGGGCGTGCGCTCCAGCTACCCCGGCGATCTGTACTGCCACGTGGCGGTGGAAACGCCGGTGAAGCTCACCGAGCACCAGCGCAAGCTGCTGAAAGAGCTCGACGAATCTTTCAAGAAGGGCGGCCACAAGCACAGCCCGAACGACAAGGGCTGGTTCGAGAAGGCGAAAGACTTCTTCAGCTGACCGGCCCACCCGCCCATCCCCGAAAAGCGACGCTCCGGCGTCGCTTTTTCTTTTCCGGCCACGGGGGGCTTCTCAGGCACGGTGGATCGGCGTACAACCCGTTTCCTGAAACGGTATAAATCGTATGAACCGTATACCTCGATACACGAGGACGGTTCTGCTGCTGGTGGCCTGGTGCATCGCCTGGCCCGCGGCGGCACAACCGGCCTGCCACGACGACGCCCGACGCGCCGCCGAGCAGCGCGCGCTCGACGAAGCGCAGATCGAGGCCATGCGCCGGGATCAAGGCACGGTTCCCATCCCACCCCACCTGCAGGCCCTGCTCGATCAGTTGGTGGCCGTCTCGCCCCGCTTGAGCAGCGGCCCGCCGGTGCAACTGCTCGCGCTCGACGACCGCGAACTCAACGCCTTCGCGGCCGACCACGGCGTGATCATTCTCACCAGCGCGCTGTGGGACCCGAAGCACCGCCTCAGCGACGATGAGCTCGCCGCCGTGATCGCCCACGAGCTGGCCCACGTGGAAGCGCGCGATGGCCTGGCCGAGGCCTGCGAGATGCAGTTGCGGCTGGGCGATGCGCACATGGGCATCGATCAGGTGCGCGCGCGGCTGGGCACATTGAACCCGGGCTCCGCCCTGGGCCAGGACGCGGCCGAATTGCTGCACGAACAGGAACTGCTGGCCGACGCGCGTGGCATTGCGCTGCTGCGGCTCGCGGGCCGCGACCCGCTGGCCATGGCCAGCGTGCTGGCCAAGCTGCACGCGCCCACGCTGCCCGGCGCGGCGTTCACGGTGGGCCACACCCACCCGGCCTTGCAGGAGCGGCTGGTGCGGGTGCGCGCGCTGGCCAGCCGTTAGCCCGGCGGGCGCTGGCTGGCCAAGGCCCGCGTGAGCCGGTCCAGGTTCTGCTCATTCGCGGGGCCGATGATGTGGCGCATCGCGGGCATGAAGCGCGGGTCTTCGAAAGCCTGCGCCCAATCCACCTGCGTACCGCCCACCACGGGCGTCAGTGTCACCGTGAGCACGTAGTGGGGCGACGCGATGTGCCGGATGACGACCTTCGCACCCGGCTCAAGCGCCACGAACTCGCTCAGGTTGGCGTAGCGCTTGCCCTCGGGGCCGATCATGTCGAACTTCCAGCGCCCGCCTTCGCGGAACTCGAACACCTCGAACGCGTTGCTGAAGCCGTCCGGCCCCCACCACGAGGCCAGCACCTCGGCCGATTCGAAGGCCGCATACACCGCACCGGGCGGGAACGGCAGGGTTCGCGCCGTGCGCAGGGTGTTCTCGTCGGCCGCTGAGCCCATGGTCAGCTTTCGTTGTGCGCCACCTGGATGCGCCGGCGGCTGCGGGCCGGCACGTCGTAGATGTTGAAGTTGCTCATCATGCGGCCGTACAGGTGCAGGCTCACCGCACGCGGCCGCTCGGTGGGCACGCCGGTGATGTGGATGTGGTCCGGATTCGGCACGAAGCTCGTCACCGCCCCGCGGTTGAGCAGGATCGCCCCGCCGCGCGCGAGCTCGATGCCTTCGTCCGCGCCGCGGTCGGGCGAGAGCCGCACGTAGTTGCGCTCTTCGAGCACGCCCTCCACCACCCCCACCACGCCCCAGCTGCCGTGGTCGTGCACCGGCGTCCACTGCCCCGGCAGCCACACGAGTGCGTACAGCGACAGGCCATCATCCGGCGTTTCGTGGATCAGGTTGCGCGTGTAGCCGGCCGGGTCGCTGCGGTAGTGCTCCGGCTGCAGGAAATCGCCGGCGTGTTCGATCAGATCGAGCATCAGCGGCGCCAGCGCCAGCACGCAATCGGCCGGGCTGGCCGCAGCGCGGCTGCGGGCAATGGATTGGGTGATGAAGGTGTCGAGGGCGGAGCGGGTCATCGGGCGATTGTGCGGGGGCGCGCCGGGCGCTATCCCCACCATTGCCAACATCGATTGGCCGCCATTGATAGTTTTTGACAAACTATCGGCAACTTTCGATTGCCCCAACCCATGTCCACCCTCATCCGCCAGATCCAGCCCGTCTGGGCCCAGTTGCAGCAGCTCGAGCTGCCCGTGCCCGCGCACGCCCTGCGCAACACCTTGCTCGCGCTCGCGGCGGGCCTGCTGGTGATGGCCGGGATCGCGGCTGGCTCCACGTCCTGGGCGCCCACGCGGGCCTGGTGGCTGGCGGTGGACGGTGGCAGCGCGCTCGTGCCGGGCGTGCAGGCCTCGCTGCTGGCGGCCGTGGCCACCGCGGTGGGCGCCTTGCCGGTGTTCGTGGTGCAGCGCCTGAGCAAGCGGCAGGAGTCGGCGTTCATGGCGTTCGCGGCCGGGGTGATGCTCGCGGCCGCGGTGTTCGCGCTGCTGCTGCCCTCGCTGGACGCCAGCGCGGCGCTGGTGGGCGCCGGCGGTTCGGCGGCCTTGCTCACAGGCCTGGGTCTGGCGCTGGGCATGGGCCTGATGCTGGGCATCGACCGCGCGCTGCCGCACGAGCACGCGGTGCTGCCCCCGGCGGCGCCGGGCCACGCCAGCGCCTGGGTGCCCGGCCACCCGGCCACGCAGCGCGCCTGGCTGATGGTGCTGGCGCTCATGATCCACAACGTGCCCGAGGGCCTGGCGGTGGGCGTGGCCTATGCCGGCCCGGCCGGTGCAGACGCGGTGCACGACGGCGCTGCCGTGGCGCTGGCGATCGGCCTGCAGAACATGCCCGAAGGCCTGATCGTGGCCATGGCCTTGCGCACGCTGGGCCTGAGCGCCTTCAAGGCCTGGGGTGTGGCCGCGCTCACCGGCCTGGCCGAACCGCTGGGTGCCTTGCTGGGCCTGCTGGTGCTGGGCAGCGTGCCGGTGGCCTACCCGCTGGGCCTGGCGCTCGCGGCCGGTGCCATGATCTTCGTGGTCAGCCACGAGATCATTCCCGAGACGCACCGCAACGGCTTCGAGGGCGCGGCCAGCGCCACACTGCTGGCCGGCTTCATCTTCATGATCTGGCTCGACGCAGCCCTCGCCTGAAACATGATCGGTGGTTGGCACTTCACCTGAACTTTTCGCGCCTGGCACGCGTCCCTTCTTCATGCGCCCCCTCATTCCCCTGCTGCTGCTCTCCACCGCTGTCGCGGCCCACGCACAAACCGACGACTTCGCGCGCTGCCTCGACGGCCTGCGCACCACCGCACGCACCAGCGGCGTGAGCGAGGCCACCTTCCGCACGCACACCGAGGCGCTGCAACCCAACATGGGCGTGGTCGGCAACCTGGACGCGCAGCCCGAGTTCAAGACGCCGATCTGGGACTACCTCGCGTTTCTCGTCGATGACGAGCGCGTGGCCGACGGCGCCACGCGCCTGAAGGAACACGCCGAGGTGCTGCAGCGCGTGCAGCAGCGCTACGGCGTGGACCCGGCCACCGTGGTGGCCGTGTGGGGTGTGGAAAGCAACTTCGGCCAGGGCTTCGGGCGCACGCCCATCGTGCAGTCGCTGGCCACGCTGTCGTGCTTCGGCCGGCGCCAGGCCTACTTCCGCACCGAGTTCCTCGCCGCGCTGCGCATCCTGCAGGCCGGCCACTTCGCGCCCGAGCGCTTCACGGGTTCGTGGGCCGGCGCCTTCGGCCACACGCAGTTCATGCCCAGCACCTTCGAACGCCTCGCGGTCGATTTCGACGGCGATGGCCGCGCCGACCTGTTCGACAGCGCGCCCGACGCGCTGGCCTCCACGGCCAACTTCCTGCAGCGCGCGGGCTGGAGCAACCAGTTGCCCTGGGGCTTCGAGGTGAAGCTGCCCGCGGGCTTCAGCGCCGCGGGCGAAGGCCGGCGCACCAAGCGCCCCAGCGCCGAGTGGCGCGCGCGCGGCCTGCGCCTGGTCGACGGATCGTCCGTGCCCGAGGGCATGAGCCTGGGCCTGCTCACGCCCGCGGGCGTGCAAGGGCCGGCCTTCCTCGTCACGCGCAACTTCGACGCGCTCTACAGCTACAACGCGGCCGAAAGCTACGGCCTGGCCATCGCCCACCTGGCCGACCGGTTGCGCGGCGCGGGCGCCTTCACCACCCCCTGGCCCACCGACGACGCCGGCCTCTCGCGCGCCGATCGCCGCGAAGTGCAGACGCTGCTGCTCGCGCGCGGGCACGACATCGGCGCGGTGGACGGCGCGCTCGGCGAGAAAACGCGCGCCGCGGTGCGCGTCGAGCAGGAACGCCTGGGCTGGGAAGCCAATGGCCGCGCGGGGCAGAAGCTGCTGAAGGCGCTGCGCGGCGGCTGAGGCGCAAGCCACACCCGCTCAACCGCAAGAGCCGCCGTCGGCGCCCTCGCCGGCGCCATCGCCCGAACGCGCCAGGCTGCGCGCCACACGCCCGGCCGCCTTGCGCAGCAACGCCTTCAGCGCGGGCGGTTGCTGCACCTCGAACTCCACGTCCATCGCCACCAGCCACCACGCCAGCGATTCGAGCTGGTTCGCGCTGCAATGCATCAGGCAGCGCGCGTCGTCGAGCGCTTCGAGCCGCGCGGCCGCGGGCGGGATGCGCCGGCTCATCAGGTCCAGCGGTTGGTGCAGCACCACGCGCGCGGGCTCGGCGTCGCTGGTGCGCGCGAGCGATTGCGCCACGTAGGCGCGCAGATCGCCACCGCCCGGCGCGGGGCGCGGCGCAAAGTGCGCCCCGGTGCGCGCCGCGCCTTCCATGCGGTCGATGCGGAAGGTGCGCCAGTCGCTGCGCGCCGGGTCCCAGGCCACCAGGTACCAACGGCCATCCACGTGCACCAGGCCTTGCGGCTCCACCTCGCGCTGCGTGGGTTGGCCGCGGCTGTCGCGGTAGGCAAAGGCCAGGCGCAACTGGTCGCGGCAGGCCACGGCCAGGGTCGCGAGCGCGGTGGCATCCACCGTGGGGCGCAGCGTCTCCATGGGCAGGATGACGTCGCGCAGCGCCTCGCTGCGCTGGCGCAGCCGCGCGGGCATCACCTGCTGCAGTTTCACCAGCGCGCGCAGCGAACCTTCCTCGATGCCGCTCACCGTGCCGGCCGCCGCCATGTGCAGCGCGATCGCCACCGCCTGCGCTTCGTCGTCGTCCAGCAGCAGCGGCGGCAGCGCCTTGCCGGCGCGAAACGCGTAGCCCCCGGCCACGCCGCTGCTGGCCTGGATGGGGTAGCCGAGCTGGCGCAGGCGGTCGATGTCGCGGCGCAGGGTGCGCGGGTGCACCTCGAGCCGTTCGGCCAGCTCGGCACCGGCCCAATGGCTGCGGGCCTGCAGCAGCGAGAGCACCCGCAGCAGCCGGGAGGAAGAGGACAACATGCCGCGCACTCTACCTCTTATCGAGGGCGGAATCTGTCCGCAATGGGCGAGACCATGCGGCCACGCGTTCGGCGCAGTGCCGAACCGGACCACCCCCATCAGGAGCCCACCATGTCCCAAGCCATCGTTCTCTACTGGCACCCCATGTCCAGCGCCACGCCCGTGGCCTGCGCGCTGGCCGAACTCGGCCTGCCGCACGAACGCGTGAAGGTCGACATCACCACCGGCGAACAGCGCCGCCCCGCGTTCCTGGCGCTCAACCCCAACGGCAAGGTGCCCACGCTGACGGTGGGCGACGCGCCCATGTTCGAGGCGCTGGCCATCGAGCTCTGGCTGGCCGAACAGCACGGCGTGCAACGCGGCCTGTGGCCCAAGGCCGGCACGCCCGCGCAGCTGCAGGCGTTTTCCTGGTGCACCTGGGCCTACGTGACCTACGGCGCCCAGGTGATGCGCCGCCAGGCCGCGATCGACAAGGGCACGCCCGACGACGACCACGGCACCGCGGCCCTGCAGGCCATGGACCAGTTGCTCGCCGTGCTCGACGAGCGCCTGGCGAAGCAGGCCTGGATGCTGGGCGAGGCGTACTCGCTGGTGGACCTGTGCGTGGGTTCGGTGATCGGCTACAGCGCCTACCTGGGTGCGCCGGTGAACAAGCACCCGCACGCGCAGGCCTGGCTGGCCCGCGTGCAGGCGCGCCCGGCCATGCAGGTCGAGGCCTGATCGCTCAGAGCTTCACCGCGGTGCCGCTCACGGCGACCATCATCATCCCGTTGCTTTCGCCGAGCACTTCGTAGTCGAAGTCGATGCCGATGACGCCGTTGGCACCGAGCTCGCGCGCGGACTCGATGAGGTCCTCCAGCGCGGCGTCGCGCGCGCCGGAGAGGGCGCGCTCGTAGCCACCGGCGCGCCCGCCCACCACGTCGCGGATGGAGGAAAACATGTCGCGAAAGATGTTGGCGCCGATGATGGCTTCGCCATGCACCACGCCCACCATCTGCGTGCGTTCCACGCCCGGGGGCATGGTGGTGCTGAGGAAGAAGCCCTGCGGCGCTTTGGAAAACCAGCCCATGGTGTGCTCCGGTGACGGTGGAACCGGGATGCTAGTTCAGCGGCCCGGCGCCCTCACCACAACGCACGCAGCCGGCCGGCGTCGAGCGCCCAGCCGTGCTGCGCCATCGCGCGCGCTTCGGCTTCGTCGTGCGTGACGAGGATGGCCGCCATGCCGGCCTCGGCGATGCGCTCGCGGAACTCGGTGCGCAGCTGCTCGCGCAGCGCGGCGTCGAGCGCGGAGAAGGGTTCGTCGAGCAACAGCGCGCGCGGTCGGGTGATGAGCGCGCGCGCCAGCGCCACGCGCTGCTGTTCGCCGCCGGAGAGCGTCCACACGCGCGAATGCGCGTGTGCGCCGAGCCCGAAGCGCGTGAGCATGGCGCGGGCGCGCTCGCGCGCCTCGGTGCGGCGCACGCCCTGCTCCACCAGCCCGAAGGCCACATTGTCCTGCACGTCCAGGTGCGGGAACAGCGCGAAATCCTGGAACATGAGCGCGAAGCCGCGCCGGTGCGGCGGCGTGCGCGTGATGTCTTCGCCGTCGAAGTGCACGCTGCCGCGCTCGGGCGTTTCGATGCCGGCCACGATCTTGAGCAAGGTGCTCTTGCCGCTGCCCGAGGCGCCGAGCAGCGCCACCGTCTGCCCCGCGTCCACGCGCAGGTTCACGCCGTCCAGCAGCGGCCGGTGGTCCCAGCGCAGGGCAATGTCACGCAGTTCGAGCATGGGGATCCGTGTGGCGGCGGCCGGCGCCGTCGATGAGCAGAAAAGCCGCGAGCGCCAGCGCCATCAACAGCGCCGCGAGCACCAGCGCGGCCTGCAGGTTCGCCTCGCCCGGGCGACCCAGGCGCTGGTGGATGAGCGTGGTGAGCGTGATCCACTCGGGCCGCGAGAGGAACAGCGACACCGCGAACTCGCCCAGCATGGTGGCCGCGGCGAAGGCGCTGCCGCGGCGCAGCGCAGGCCACACCAGCGGCAGCGTGATCCGCGCGAACACACGCGCGGGTGGGGCACCCAGCGTGGCCGCGGCCTGGGCCAGGTGCGGCGGCACGGCATCGAGCGCCGCACCGAGCGCCTTGGCGATGAAGGGGTAAGCGATGAGCGCGTACGCCGCCACCAGCAGCGGCAGGCTCGCCGTCCACTGCGGATAGAGCAGCAACAGCCCGAAGGCCACGGTGACGGGCGACACCACGAACGGAAGGAACGCCGCCGCGCGCCAGACCACGCCCCACCCGCGCAGCGCCTGCGCCGACACCGCATGCAGCAGGCCCATGAGCAGCGCCAGGGCCAGCGCCATCGCGCTGAAACGCAAGGTGTTGGCGAGCGCGCCGAGCGTGGACGGTTCGCCGAGCACGGCCCAGGCACTGCCGTCCAGCACCGCCGGCGCCACGCGCGCCAGGATGGCCAGCAGCGGCGCCGCGGCCACGAGGCCCAGCACACCCAAGGCCATCGCCACGGCGGCGCGTTCGCGCGCGCTGCGCGCCGGCCGGCGCGGCAACGGGTCGGTGCGCGCGGGCGCGGCCAGGCGCTGTTCGATGGCGGCGTAAGCGATGGCCACCGCGCCGTTGAGCAGCAGCATCCACACCGCGAGCACACCGGCCTGCCCGAGTGCGAGTTCGTGCGCCACCAGGGTGTAGATCTCGACCTCGGCAGTGGCCCAGCGCTGGCCACCCAGCACCAGGGCCAGGCCGAAGCCGCTGAGGCAGTAGAGAAACACCAGGCACGCGGCCGACGCGAGCCAGGGCCGCATGGCCGGCCACTCCACGCGGCGGAACGCGCGCCAGGGCGTGGCGCCGAGCGTGCGCGCCGCGGCCACGCGCGAGGCGCTCACGTGCTCCAGCGCGTCCACGCCCGCGCGCACCACCAGGCAGAGGTTGAAGAACACGTTGCCGTAGATGAGCAACCACGGCGTGCCCGAGCCATCGACGCCGAGCACGCCGCGCGGGCCGAGCAGCGCCAACACCCCCATGGCCGCCACCAGCGTGGGCACCACGAAGGGCAGCATGAGTGCGCGCAACGCGAGCGCGCGGCCAGGGAAATCGAAGCGCGCGAACACCCAGGCCAGGGGCACACCGATCAGCAAACACAGCAGCGTGCTCAGTGCGGCCTGCGCGAGCGACCACAGCACGCGGCCGCGCAGGTAGGCGTCGCTCCACAGCGCCCAGAAACCAATGTCGCCCGTGCCCCAGCCTTCGGCCAGCAGCCGCGTCACCGGCGCCACCGCCAGCAACAGCAGAAAGCCCAGGGGCAGCGCGCTCAGGGCGAAACGCATGCGTGGGGGCCCATGTTCAACGCAGCACGGTCTTCACCCAACGGTCCTGCCAGGCGCGCAATGCGGTGCTGGCGGGTTCGGCGGCCGGGTTGTCGAAGCGGGTGGGTTCGGCGGCGTGGCGCTGCAACAGCTCGGCGCGCGCCACACCGGGTTCGGCCGGGTACATCCACATGTGGGTCTGCAGCGCCTGCTGCACCGCGGCCGAGCGCAGGAATTCGATGAAACGGCCCGCGGCCTCGCGCACCGCGGGGTTGCCGCCTTTCACCAGGGCCACGCCCTCCACCTGCCGGTACACGCCGCCCCGCAGGAACAGGTTGGCGGTGGGCGATTCGGTGAGCGGCGTCTTGCTGTAGAAGACCTCGGCCGCGGGGCTGGTGGCGTAGCTCACCACGATGGGCCGCGTGCCGCCGTTGCGCGTGAAATCGGTGTAGTAGGCCTCGCTCCAGCCCTTGGCCACCTTCACGCCGTTGGCGCGCATCTGCGCCCACCAGGCAAACGCAGCCTCTTCGCCCAGGCCCGCGATGGTGGCCTGCAGGAAGGCCTGCCCGGGGCTGGACGTGCCGGGGTGCTGCACCACCAGCAGGTCCTTGTAGGCGGGCCGGGCAAGGTCGTCCAGAGAAGCCGGCAGCGCCAGACCCTTCTGCGCGAACCAGGCCTTGTCGATGTTGAGCGTGACGTAGCCCAGGTCCACCGGCACCACGCCCGCGCCCAGCGGGGCCACCGCGGCGCGCTTCGCGGCCGGGCCCTCGTACGCGTCGAACACACCGGCCTGTTGCGCGCGCGGCAACAGCGCGTTGTCGATCCCGAAGGCCACGTCGGCAATGGGCTTGGCGCGCGTGAGGATGAGGCGGTTGAGCATCTCGCCCGCGTCGCCCCCCTTGATCAACTGCAGCTTCACCCCCGCTTCGCGCTCGAACTGCGCCAGCAGCGGGGCCGGCAGGTCGAAGGATTCGTGGGTGATCACGCGCAGCGGCGTTTGCGCGGCTGCAATGCCGGCCGCACCGGCAAGTGCAAGGGTGAGCAGGAGGCGGCGTTGCATGGTGTGGCCCTCAAAGTAAAAAACCCGCCGAAGCGGGCTTGTCAGAGCGCGGGGGTGGGCCCGCTCAACCGCTGTGAGCGCGCTTGCCCGGGTTCTTCTTGCTGCGCGTGGCCACGCCACGCTCCAGGCTCACGCGCTGGCCGCGGCCGGCGGTGGGCAGCACGACGCCGTTGGCGGGTTGCGGACGCGGGGTGGCCTTGCGGTCGGCCTCGGTGACGATCTTGTTGCCCATGGCAAATCCTCTGTTCGACGGGAAAAAGCAAAGCCCGTATTCAACCACAGGCCCCGGGGCCGGCCCGACCGCCCGGCGGAGACGCGCGTAAGCTCCCCGCCATGCGCCGGCTGCTCGCCACGTTCTCCTCACAAGAGCTGCGCCACCACCCGTGGCGCAGCGCGGTGGCGGTGCTGGCCGTGGCGCTGGGGGTGGCGCTGGCGTTCGCGGTGCAACTCATCAACACCTCGGCCCTGGCCGAGTTCGGCCAGGCGGTGGCCGCCGTGAACGGCCAGCCCGACGCCGAACTGCGCGCGCGCCAGGGCACGCTGGACGACGCCTGGGTCGCGCGCGTGGCGGCCCACCCCGAGGTGGCCGTGGCGAGCCCGGTGCTGGAGGTGGTGGCCGAGGCACGCACGCCGCAGGGCGAACGCCTGCCGCTGCGCCTGCTGGGGGTCGACGCGCTGCTCGTGGGGCGCGTGGCCCCGGCCCTGCAGCCCGTGGTCGACAACACCCGCACGGGCACGGACCGGCTCGACCTGTTCGCGCCCGACACACTCTTCCTCAACCCCGCGGCGCGCGACGCGCTCGGCCCCGCCGCCGCGCTGCCGCTGCGCCTGGGCACGGCGGCAGCCAGCCTGCGCGTGGCCGGAGGTGTGAACACGCCCGGTGCACCGCTGGCGGTGATGGATGTGGCCGCGCTGCAGGCGCTGGCCGGGCGCCCTGGCGCGCTGAGCCGCATCGACCTGCGGCTGGCGCCTGGCGCCGCGCTCGACGCGGTGGTGGCCGACCTGGCCCTGCCGGCGCAGGTGCTGGTGCAGCGCCCCGCGCAGGCGGGCGAGCGCGTCAGCAACCTCTCGCGCGCCTACCGCGTCAACCTCACGGTGCTGGCGCTGGTGGCCTTGTTCACGGGCGCCTTCCTTGTCTATTCGGTGCTGGCGCTGTCGGTCACGCGGCGGCTGCCGCAGTTCGCGCTGCTGGGCGTGCTGGGCCTGGCGGCGCGCGAGCGGCTGCGCCTGGTGCTGGCGGAATCGGCGTTCATCGGCGTGCTGGGCAGCGGGCTCGGCCTGCTGCTGGGCACCGCGCTCGCCGCGCTCGCGCTGCAGCGCCTGGGTGGCGACCTGGGCGGTGGTTACTTCACGGGCGTGTCGCCGCCGCTGCGCTGGAGCACGCCGGCCGCCCTGCTCTACGGCGCGCTCGGCGTGGCCGCGGCGCTGGTGGGGGGTTGGTGGCCCGCGCGCGCCGCGGCGGGGCTGGCGCCTGCGCAGGCGCTCAAAGGGCTGGGCGCCGCCGCACCCACGGCACGGCGCCACGGCCTGGCGCTGGCCCTGGTGGCGCTCGCGGGCCTGGCCGCGCTCGCGCCGCCGGTGGCCGGCGTGCCGCTGGGCGCGTACGCCTCGGTGGGTTTGCTGCTCGTCGGGGGCATCGCGGCGCTGCCGCTCGCGGTGGGCGCGCTGCTCGACCGCCTGGCCCCCGCCGTGGCCGGCCATGTGTTGCCCCTGCTGGCGGTGGAGCGCGCGCGCCGCCTGCGCGAGACCGCGGCCGTGGCCACCAGCGGCGTGGTGGCGAGCCTGGCCTTGTCGGTGGCGCTCACGGTGATGGTGGCGAGCTTTCGGGATTCGGTGACGCACTGGCTCGACGCCGTGCTGCCGGCGCCGCTGTACCTGCGCAGCGCCGGCGCCGGGCCCGACGGCGCCCACCTGCCCGAGGCTTTCGTGGCTGGCGTGCGCGCGCTGCCGGGTGTGGCGCGCGTGGACACGCTGCGCGCCCTGCCGCTGCAGTTCGACCCCGCGCGCCCGGCCGTGACGCTGCTGGTGCGGCCGCTGAACACGGAGCCCCTGCCCCTGCCGCTGGTGGGCAACGCCGCGGCGGCGCCGCCCGGCAGCGTGCCCGTGTACGTGAGCGAGGCCATGGTGGACCTGTACGGCGCGCGCGTGGGCGCAGCGCTGCCCGCACTTGCGCAGGCGCTGGCCGGCCCCGAGGCCCGCAGCACGCGCTTCGTGGTGGCTGGCGTGTGGCGCGACTACGCGCGCCAGCACGGCAGCATCGCGATCGACACCGACACCTTTGCACGCCTCACGCGCGACACGCGCGTGAGCGACCTCGCGCTTCACCTGGGCGATGGGGTCGACCCGGCCGGCGTGCATGCTGCCCTGCGCACGCTGGCGGCGCAGCACGGCCTGGCGGACGCGATCGAGCTCGCCGGTGTCGAGCAGATCCGCGCGACCTCGCTGCGCATCTTCGACCGCAGCTTCGCCGTCACCGTGTGGTTGCAGGCGGTGGCCATCGGCATCGGCCTGTTCGGCGTGGCCGCGAGCTTCAGCGCGCAGGTGCTGGTGCGGCGCAAGGAGTTCGGCCTGCTGGCGCACCTGGGCTTCACACGCGCGCAGGTGCTGGGCGTGGTGGCGCTCGAAGGCCTGGCGTGGACGGTGCTCGGCGCGCTCGCCGGCCTGGGCCTGGGCTTGCTCGTGAGCCTGGTGCTGGTGCACGTGGTCAACCCGCAGAGCTTTCACTGGACCATGGACCTGGTGCTGCCCTGGCCTCGCCTGCTGGCGCTGTGCGCCGCGGTGGTGGCCGCGGGCACGCTCACCGCGTGGCTGTCCGGCCGCGCGGCCGCCTCGGCCGACGCGGTACAGGCCGTGAAGCAGGATTGGTGAACCCATGCTCTCGCGCCGCCCCTTCCTGCTGACCCCGCTGGCACTGGCGCTGCCGGGCCGACCGGCGCACGCGCGCGACATCGCGCGGCCCGGCGACGCGCTGCGCCCGCGCGCGCTGGTGTTCCCGCGCGACCACGGCACGCACAACGACGCGCGCACCGAGTGGTGGTACCTGACCGGCCACGCGCAAGATGCACAAGGCCGCGAGTTCGGTTTTCAGGTGACCTTCTTCCGCAGCCGCGTGGACGCCGCGCAGGCCTTGCCCGGCCGGCTCGCGGCGCGCCAGCTGCTGTTTGCGCACGCCGCCATCACCGACGTGGCGGGCCAGCGCCTGCACCACGACGAACGCATTGCGCGCTGGAACGGCGAACCGCCCGAGCAGGTGGAGCGCGCCGTGTTCGCCAGCGCGCGCGACACCGAGGTGCACATCCGCGACTGGTTCATCCGCCGGCGCCCCGATGGCGGCTACGCCACGCGCGTGACGGGCGACGCGCTGCTGATCGATATCGAGGCCGAGGCCCCACAGGCGCTGCTGCTGCAGGGCGAACAGGGTTTTTCGCGCAAAGGGCCCGAGCCTTCGCAGGCCAGCTTCTACGTGTCGCAACCGCAGTTGCGCGTGCGCGGCACGCTGGGCCTGGCGGGCCGGCGCTTCACCATCACCGGCACCGCCTGGCTGGACCACGAGTGGAGCGAGGCGCTGCTGCACCCCGAGGCCGTGGGCTGGGACTGGATCGGCATGAACCTGCTTGACGGCCACAGCCTGACCGCCTTCCAGCTGCGCCGGGCCGACGGCAGCAAGCTCTGGGCCGGCGGCTCGTTCCGCGCCGCGGCCAGCGCGCAGGAGCCGAACGGCATCTACCGTTTCCAGCCCGGCGAGGTGGATTTCCAGCCCCGGCGCTGGTGGACCAGCCCACTCACGCGCACCCGCTACCCGGTGGAATGGGTGGTGCGCACGCCGGCCGATTTCTACACCGTGCGCGCCCGTGTGGACGCCCAGGAACTCGACAGCCGCGCCAGCAGCGGCGCCATCTACTGGGAGGGCCTGTCGGACCTGATCGACAGCAACGGCCGCACCGTGGGCCGTGGCTACCTGGAGATGACCGGCTACGCGAGCCGGCTCACGCTCTGAGCGTTCGGGCCGGGTTCAGGCGGGCTTCTTCGCCTCGGCGCCCACCGCGTCGCGCACGCACTTGTTCGTGAAACTGGTCTTGGCGGCGCCGGCCAGCTTTTTCTCCAGCGCGTTCGCGTCGCACGTGGCGCCGGCGTCCTTTTCGCACTTGGTAAGGAAGCTGGTCTTGGCGGCGCCGGCCAGCTTCTTCTCGGCCGCGCGGGCATGGCAGCTGCCGGCTTCGGCCAGCGCGCCCGAGGCGGCGAAGGTCAGGCTCAGGGCGGCAAGCAGGGTCTTGGCAAACATGGGCGGCTCCGGTTTGAATGGTGTACCAATTGTTATCACCCAACCCAATGGCACGCAATCGAGTTGCACGCTAACTTGTTTGTCAGCCAGCCGACATGCCCCCGACAGGCCGCCACGGCAGAATTGCCGCATGACCACCCCCTCCGACCGGCCGCGGGGCAGCAGCCCGCGCTCGCTCAGCGGCCTGCTGCCCTTCATGCGCCCCTACCGGCTGCAGATGGCGCTGGCGCTGCTGTTCCTGGTGCTCGCCGCGGCCGCCACGCTGGCGTTTCCGCTCGCGCTGCGGCTGTTGATCGACAACGGCCTGGTGCCGGCGGGCCGCGGGGAACAGGCGCTCGCGCTGCGCGGCCACTTCGTGCTGCTGTTCGGCGTGGCGGTGGCGCTGGGCCTGTTCTCGGCGGTGCGCTTCTACCTGGTGAGCTGGATCGGCGAACGCATCACCGCCGACCTGCGCAACGCGGTCTACGCCCACGTGCTGCGCCAGAGCCCGCAGTTCTTCGAAACCACACAGACGGGCGAGGTGCTGTCGCGCCTGACCACCGACACCACGCTGGTGCAGACCGTGGTGGGTTCCTCGCTCTCCATGGGCCTGCGCAACGCGGTGATGGGCCTGGGCGCGCTGGCCATGCTGGTGTGGTCGCACCCCTATGTGATGGTGCAGGTGCTCGCGGTGGTGCTGTTCGTGGTGCTGCCGACCATCTGGTTCGGCCGCCGCGTGCGCCGCCTCTCGCGGGCCAGCCAGGACCGCGTGGCCGATTCGAGCTCGATCGCGGCCGAGGTGCTCAACGCCATCCCCACGGTGCAGAGCCACGCGGCCGAAGCGCGCGAATCGCAGCGCTTCGATCGTTCCACCGAACACGCCTTCGAGACCGCGATCCGCCGCACCCGCGCGCGCGCTGCGCTGGTGGCCTTCATCATCGTGGCCAACGCGGCGCTCATCCTGTGGGGCCTGTTCCAGGGCACGCAAGCGGTGTTCGATGGCTACCTCACGCCGGGCCAGCTTGGCCAGGCGGTCTTCTACGTGGTCATCTTCGCGGGCGCGGTGGCCGTGCTCGGCGAAGTCTATGGCGACCTGCTGCGCGCCGCGGGCGCGAGCGAGCGCCTCATGGAACTGCTGGCGAGCGAGTCGCCCGTGCAGTCACCGGCCACGCCCGTCTCGGCGCCGCGGCCCACGGGCGGCAGCGCGCTGGGGTTCGAGAACGTCGGATTCCACTACCCGTCGCGCCCGGCCCAGGCGGCGCTGGAAGACTTCACGCTCTCGGTGGCGCCGGGCCAGACGGTGGCCATCGTCGGCCCCAGCGGCGCCGGCAAGACCACCGTGTTCGCGCTGCTGCTGCGCTTCTACGACCCGCAGCGCGGGCGCATCCTGCTCGACGGCACACCCATCCACGACATGGACCTGCAGGCGCTGCGCGAGCGCGTGGGCATCGTGCCGCAGGAGCCGGTGATCTTCTCCAGCAGCGCGCTGGAGAACATCCGCTACGGCCGGCCCGATGCGAGCGACGACGAGGTGAAGGCCGCCGCGCGTGCGGCCTTTGCCGACGAGTTCATCGCGCGGCTGCCCGAGGGCTACGGCACGTTTCTGGGCGAGCGCGGCGTGCGCCTCTCCGGCGGGCAACGCCAGCGCATCGCGATCGCCCGCGCCATGCTCAAGAACCCACCGCTGCTGCTGCTGGACGAAGCCACCAGCGCGCTGGACGCGCAGAGCGAGCGCGTGGTGCAGGCCGCCCTGGAAGCCGCAATGCGCGACCGCACCACGCTCGTGATCGCGCACCGCCTGGCCACGGTGCAACGCGCGGACCACATCGTCGTGCTCGACCATGGCCGGCTGGTGGAACAAGGCACCCACGCGGCGCTGGTGGCGCGCGGCGGTGTGTACGCCGGGCTGGCCGCGCTGCAGTTCGCGGCCTGATCAACGCGCCGAGGGCGCCCACTCCCGATAGAAGCGGATGCGCTCGGCGTCGGCCGGGTGGCTGGCGATGGCGATGGGCAACAGCCCGGCTTCTTCGTCTCCGCCGGCGCCTTGCGACCGATGGGCGCGCAGCCGATCGAACAGCGTGGCCATGACCGCAGGCGACACGCCATTGGCGTGCAGCAGCTCGGCCGCGCGCTGATCGGCGCGGCGTTCGGCGTCGCGCGAATAGGCCTGGGTGACCAGCGCGGCGGGTACCGCGGCGATGAAGCCTCCCATGTCGCCGAAGACCACGCCCACCAGGGCACTGATGAAGGTGGAGCGCACGAGCATGTCCATGCCGTCGCGGTGGTGCACATGGCCCAGCTCGTGCCCGAGCACGCCCATGAGCACATCGGGGTGGTCGTGCAGCAGCGTCGCCAGTTCGTCGGTCACGACGATCTGGCCACCCGGCAGGGCCAGGGCGTTGGGGCCCAGGCGCGGCGAGGCACGAAACGACAGCGTGTGCGCCGGCGCGTCTCCCGCGGGGTGGGCGCGCTGCACCATGGCCTGCCAGCGCGTCTGCAACGCCTGCTGCTGCGCCTCGGGCAGGGTGCTCGGTCGCAGGAACAGCCGCTCGAGCTGGGCCAGGCTTTCGGCGCCGATGCGCCGTTCGATCGCCTCGGGCAGGTTGTGCGCGATGCGTTCGCTCGCCCAGGGCACGCCCCAGACCCACGTGATGCCGAGCACGGCCACCGTGGTCACCAAGGCGATCAGCACGCCGCGCCAGCTTTGCTGCCAGCCCACGACGAAGGATTCGGCCAGACCCTGTGCGGCCCACCAGGCGTCCCACTCGGCGGGGTCGGCGTGCTGCAACAGGCCGCCATCGGGGAGTTCGGTCTGGCGCAGGCCATGGGTGCGGCGTTCGGGCCAGCGCACACGCGCCACCGGGTGGCGTTGCACCCCCAGGTCGGGTTCCTGCGGAGCGATCACCAGGGTCTCGCCCTCGATGTGCACGTGCACCGCATGGGCACGCGGGGTGCGCCCGTCGTACCAGCGCGTGAGCAAGGGCGCGCCGCGCAGCATCACAAGCCCATGTCGATGCCGAAGAAATCACCTGCCGCGTCGCCGAGCACGCCGTCGTGGCGGCGGGATTCGGCGCGCGCCATCCACGAATCGACATCGCCCTTGACCTGCAGAGCCATGGCATCGAGCCGCGTGCGCGCCAGCCGAACCTGCGCAAAGGGCCAGTACAAGCCGAGCGTGAGCACGATCAGCAGCCAGTTGAGCGCATTGACCTTGAACAACGCGCCGTAACGCAATTCGCTGCGAAAACGCGTGTTGCGGCTGCGCGTGCCGGCCCAGACGAGGTTCTGCAGACCCACCGTGGCCAGCGGAATGACGATCAACGGCAACAGCACATACGCCACGCTGGCGAGCCCGACGACGGCGAGCACGCCCGCGCCCGGCGAGCCCGCGCCGAACACGAACAAGGCCCCCGCGCCAACGGCGACGGCCAGCACCAGCAACGTCACACCACCGACGCGCAACATCAGGCCGTAGAACGCGCCCGTGGTGGCGCGCAGTTCGGTGCGCTCGCCCGCGAACACGTAGCCGCCATGCTGGTAGCGCTTCAGGCGCGCGAAGCACCAGGGCAGCAGCGCGAGGCTGAACAGCGCCACGGCCCCCAGCACGATGAATATCTGCTTCGATTGCTCCGGCGTGGGCTCTTCGTCCTCGGCGAGTTCGGGCATGAGCAGCACCAGCGCCAGCGCCGGCATGAAGAACGGCAGCAGCGCCATGTAGGCGCCTTTGAGATCGCCCACGAAGGCCATGCGCACGCCACACCAGCTGGTGTTGCGCAGACGGAACTGCAGCGAGGCGCGCCACAGCGCAGGCCACACCAGCGCGAACACCACGAACAGGAAGGCCGCGATGGCGGGCATCGTGTTCGACAACGCGCCGTAAGCGATGCCCAGAAGCAGCACGACGAGGTAACCCCGGAACATCTTCCACGGGTCGCCGTGGAAACCCAGCGGGTCTTCGCCCACGAAGGTGTTGTTCTGAAAATAGGCGATGCGCCGCGCCCGGGCGAACGGCCAATACAGCGAGAACGTCACCAGCGTGAGCAGCAGGTTGACTATCCA
Organism: Hydrogenophaga sp.; assembly: GCA_016741995.1. Lineage (GTDB taxonomy): Bacteria > Pseudomonadota > Gammaproteobacteria > Burkholderiales > Burkholderiaceae_C > Hydrogenophaga. The sequence continues at coordinate 169,610 of JACVCO010000003.1, forward strand.
GATGCGGAAATATTCGCTGCCCGAACCGGTGAAACAGATCGGCAGCGTCTGCACGCTCACGCGCTGCGGTGATGGTGCGGGCGTGCCCGCGCTATCGGCCAAAGCCATGGTGTCCCCTCCCTCTTTCGAGCGTGGCGGAATGCCCGCTCGTCGGCGATCGTAGCAGCGCACGGCCCGCCAAACCTCCATGCAGCGCCTGCATGAAGCCATCCTGAGCCGGCCTTGGACAGTGGCGAACCGCCTGCGTAAAGTGCCGCGCAGGTTGCCGCCACGGCAACACGAACGGAGAAACACGCACCATGCCGCCCAGCAACGCACCGGCTGCCTTCACGCAGGCACTGCCGTCCTACCTCGACCCCAACCACCTCGGCCCCTGGGGCATCTACCTGCAACAGGTCGACCGCGTGACGCCCTACCTCGGCAAGCTCGCCCGGTGGGTCGACACCCTCAAGCGCCCCAAGCGCACGCTGATCGTCGACGTGCCCATCCACCTCGACAACGGCACCGTGGCCCACTTCGAGGGCTACCGCGTGCAGCACAACACCAGCCGCGGCCCGGGCAAGGGCGGCGTGCGCTTCCACCAGGACGTGACGCTGTCCGAAGTGATGGCCTTGTCGGCCTGGATGTCGATCAAGAACGCCGCGGTGAACGTGCCCTACGGCGGCGCCAAGGGCGGCATCCGCGTCGATCCGCGTCAGCTGTCGCGCGGTGAGCTCGAGCGCGTGACGCGCCGCTACACCAGCGAGATCGGCATCATCATCGGCCCGAGCAAGGACATCCCCGCACCCGACGTCAACACCAACGAACAGGTGATGGCCTGGATGATGGACACCTACTCGATGAACGAAGGGTCCACCGCCACTGGCGTCGTCACCGGCAAACCGGTGGATCTGGGCGGCTCGCTCGGTCGGCGCGAGGCCACCGGCCGCGGTGTGTTCACCGTGGGCACCGAAGCGGCGCGGCGCATCGGCATGGACGTGGCCGGTGCCCGCGTGGCGGTGCAGGGCTTCGGCAACGTGGGTGGTGTGGCCGGCAAGCTCTTTGCCGAAGCCGGCGCGCGCGTGGTGGCCGTGCAGGACCACGGTGGCACGGTGGTCCGGGAAACCGGGTTGAACGTGCCCGCCCTGCTCGACCACGTGGCGCGCCACGGCTCGGTCAAGGGCTTTGCCGACGCGGAAACCGTGCCCGACGCCGACTTCTGGGGCCTGCCCTGCGACATCCTCATCCCCGCGGCGCTCGAAGGCCAGATCACCGACAAGAACGCCGGCCGCATCCAGGCGCGCATGGTCATCGAGGGCGCCAACGGCCCGACCACGCCGCAGGCCGATGACATCCTGAACGACCGCGGCGTGCTCGTGCTGCCCGACGTGATCGCCAACGCCGGCGGCGTGACGGTGAGCTACTTCGAGTGGGTGCAGGATTTCTCGAGCTTCTTCTGGACGGAAGACGAGATCAATGCCCGGCTCGTGAAGATCATGAAGGATGCGTTCGCGGCCGTGTGGCAGGTGGCCGAGGACAACAAGGTGAGCCTTCGCACCGCCACCTTCATCATCGCGTGCCAGCGCATCCTGCACGCGCGCGATCTGCGCGGCCTGTACCCCTGAACAACAAAGGGCGCCATCGGCGCCCTTTGTTGTTGTGCTTCACGCGCGCTGCGATTCACTGCAGCGTTTCCTTGGTGGGTGGCAGCAGCGGCAGCGGCATCACATCCACGCCCTCCTCGATCAGTTCGAGCGCCGCCTCGGGCGTTGCCTGGCCGCGGATGTTGCGGTGTTCCATCTCACCGTGATGCATGGCGCGCGCCTGCTCGGCAAAGCGCTCACCCACGTCTTCGGTGTTGTTCACGATCTCGCGCATCGCCTTGAGCATGCGCGCCTGCAGTTCGGCCAGCTCGGCGTAGGCCGGGTGGTTGCTCATGGCAACGGCGCGCGGCGTGGCGGCGGCCGGATCTTCCTTGCCCGCACGCAGATTCAGGCGCGGGGCAGAGAGCTTTTTCTCGATGCGCTGGTCACCGCACAAGGGGCAGCTCACCAACCCGCGCTCCAGCTGGCTCGCGAAGTCTTCTTCGGAGCCAAACCAGCCTTCGAAAACGTGCTGGTGCACGCATTGCAGATCCAGAACCTTCATGGCGACGGATTCTCCTGCCAGTCCAATACCCAGGCACCGGCGAGGACGTTCTGCAGCCACAGCGCACCCACCAGGGTCTTGCAATCGATGATGCGCCCATCGCGGCACATGGCCTGCAGCTCGTCGGGCGTGGCCGCGAAGACGTCGAGCGCCTCGCCTTCGTCGAGCGCACGCGCACCCAGGTTCAGACCACGCGCAAACCAGATGTCGATGACCTCGTCAGAGTACGCGATCGTGGGGGCAAGCCGGCCGGCGAACGCCCATTCGCGCGCGCGGTAACCGGTCTCTTCGATCAGCTCGCGCCGCGCACACGCCAGGCTGCCCTCGCCGGCGTCGAGCTTGCCGGCGGGGAACTCGACCATCACGGCCTGCATCGGGTGGCGGTACTGGCGCTCCAGCACCACACGGCCGTCGTCGAGCAGGCCGATCACCATCACCGCGCCGGGGTGCAGCACGAACTCGCGCGTGGCCTCGGCGCCGCCGGGCAGGCGCACCGTGTCGCGCACCACGTGCAGAAAATGCCCCCGCAGCAACTCGGTGCGCGAGAGCGGTACTTCGTTCAGGTGGGCGTCATCCATGTCGCTTCTTGTACAGATAGCGGTAGACGAAACCCGGGAAAGCCAGCGTCAGGAAGAGCGAGGCGGTGGTGGCGTAGAACTCCCAGCCCTGCGGGTAGATCTGGCCAGCATGCTGTTCGAGGCCAAGGCCCAGCGCGCCGACCAGGCCATAGAACACGAGCAGCTCAAGCAGACGCACCCACAGCGACTTGGGGTCTTGTCGCGGGCCGAGCACGAACCAGCGCTCGTTCACGAACGGCAAATTGGCGGCAATGAGGGCCGTGGCAAGCACCAGCCAGACGGCAGCAGTTTGATCCATGAAGCTCAGAGCGCGGTGCGCGCCGCCGGTTCCGCGCTCAACGCACTCAAGCGAACAGCGCCGCGACCGATTGCGCGCAAAGCGCCATCAGGCCACCCGGCACGATGCCCAGCACCAGCACCAGCGCACCGTTGAGCGACAGCACCGAGCGCACCTCGAGGCCGGCCTCGATGGGGGCGCTCTGCGTGGGTGCGTCGAAATACATCACCTTGATCAGGCGCAGGTAGTAGAAGGCGCCGATCAGCGACATGAGCACGGCGAACACCGCCAGGCCGATGTTGAACGCGGTGGGCACGGCCAGCAGCGCCTGCAGCACCGAGAGCTTGGCGTAAAAGCCTACCAGCGGGGGAATGCCGGCGAGGGAGAACATGCAGATGGCCATGACGCCGGCATAGAGCGGGCTGCGCTGGTTCAGGCCGGCGAGGTCGTCGATGTTGTCGGACTCGAAGCCCTGGCGCGAAAGCAGCATGATCACGCCGAAGGTGCCCAGCGTGGTCAGCACGTAGGTGATCACGTAGAACATGGCCGAGCTGTAGGCGTTGGCCATGTTGGTGCCATCGCCGCCGCCCGACACGCCGGCCAGCAGGCCCAGCAGCAGGAAGCCCATCTGCGCGATGGTAGAGAAGGCCAGCATGCGCTTGAGGTTGGTCTGTGCAATGGCGGCCAGGTTGCCCACCAGCAGCGACACCACCGCGAGCACCCCCAGCATCTGCTGCCAGTCGATGGCCAGCGGGGCCATGCCTTCGACCAGCAGGCGGATCACGATGGCAAAGGCGGCGAGCTTGGGCGCACCACCGATCAGCAGCGTGATCGAGGTCGGCGCGCCGTGGTAGACGTCGGGCACCCACATGTGGAACGGTGCCACACCCAGCTTGAACGCCAGGCCAGCCACCACGAACACCAAGCCCAGCGTGAGCACCTGGGGCGATCCCTTGAGCGTGGCTTCTCCACCCGCGATGGCGGCCAGCACCTGCGCCAGGTCGAGCGAGCCGGTGGCACCGTAGACCATGGACAGGCCGTAGAGCAGGAAGCCACTGGCCAGTGCACCCAGCACGAAGTACTTCATCGCGGCCTCGGTGGCAGCGATGTTGTCGCGGCGCAGGGCCACCAGCGCGTAGCTGGAGAGCGTGAGCAGTTCCAGGCCGAGGTAGATGACCAGGAAGTTGTGGCCCGAGATCATCACGAACATGCCCAGCAGCGCGAGCAGGCTCATGGAGAACATTTCGCCGCCGCGCAGCATCTCGCGTTGGGCGGCGTAGCCGCGGCCATAGACCAGCGTCACCATGAGCGCGATGGCGGCAAAGCACTTGAGCCAGTTGCCCATCGGGTCGCTCACGATCATGCCGCCGAAGCCCATGATGGTGTGGCCGTTGGACGCCGCCACGCCGAGCAGCAGCGCCACCACGGCCAGCGTGAGCAGCGTGAGGAAATGGGTGGCGCCGCGCAACGGCGTCTTCACGGTCAGGTCGACCAGTGCGATCACGCAGGCCATCACCGCGAGCAGGATTTCCGGGTAGGCCGCGACCCAGCTGAGGTTGTCGATCATGGGGCAGTTCTCGCTGTTCTCGGTCCGGTCAGTTCAGCTTGGAGTTCGCGACGTGACGCAGCAACTCGGCCACGGACGGATCCATCACGTCGGTGAAGGGCTTGGGGTACACGCCCATCCAGAGCACGGCGATGGCGAGCAGCGCCATTACGAGGAATTCGCGCGCGTTGATGTCGGTGAGCGCCTTCACGTCGTCGTTGCCGGGCTCGCCCAGGTAGACGCGTTTGAACATCCAGAGCGAGTAGGCGGCGCCGAAGATCAGCGCGGTGGCGGCCAGCAGCCCGATCCAGAAGTTGGCCTTCACCGCGGCGATGATCACCATCCACTCGCCCACGAAGCCCGCGGTACCGGGCAGGCCGGCGTTGGCCATGGTGAACAGCAGCGCGAACGCGGCGAAGCGCGGCATGGTGTTGACCACGCCACCGTAGGAAGCGATCTCGCGCGAGTGCACGCGGTCGTACAGCACGCCGATGGCCAGGAACATGGCCGCCGAGACGAAGCCGTGCGAGACCATCTGCACCAGCGCGCCGGTGACGCCCAGGTCGCTGAAGACGAAGAAGCCCAGGGTGACGAAGCCCATGTGCGCCACCGACGAGTAGGCGACGAGCTTCTTCATGTCCTGCTGCACCATGGCGACCAGGCCGACGTAGATGACGGCCACGAGCGAGAGACCGATCATGAAGCCGGCCCACTCCTGCGAGGCGTCGGGCAGGATGGGCAGCGAGAAGCGCAGGAAGCCGTAGGCGCCCAGCTTGAGCATGATGGCCGCCAGCACGGCGGAACCGCCGGTGGGCGCTTCCACGTGCACATCGGGCAGCCAGGTGTGCACCGGCCACATCGGCACCTTCACGGCAAAGGCGGCGAAGAAGGCGAAGAACAGCAGGGTCTGTGCGGTGCTGCCCAGCGGCAGCGCATACCAGTCGGTCAGCGCGAAGCTGCCGCCCGATTGCACGTAGAGGTAGATCAGCGCGACGAGCAGCAGCAGCGAGCCCAGCAGCGTGTAGAGGAAGAACTTGAAGGCCGCGTAGATCTTGTTCGGGCCGCCCCAGATGCCAATGATCAGGTACATCGGGATCAGCGTCGCCTCAAAGAAGACATAGAACAGCATGCCGTCCTGAGCGCAGAAGACGCCGATCATCAGGCCCGAGAGGATCAGGAACGCGCCCATGTACTGGTTCACGCGCTCGGTGATGACCTCCCAGCCTGCGATCACCACGATCACGGTGATGAAGGCGGTGAGCAGGATCAGCCACAGCGAGATGCCGTCCACACCAAGGTGGTAGTTCACGTTGAAGCGCTCGATCCACGAGGCCTTCTCGACGAACTGCATGGCCGCGCTGCCGACTTCGAAGCCGGTGTAGAGCGGTACGGTGGCGACCAGACCGGCGATCGCACCGATCAGCGCGACCCACCGGACCATGCCCGCGTGCTCGTCACGCCCCAGCGCGAGCAGCACGACACCGAAGAGGATCGGTGTCCAGATGGCGAGGCTCAGCAAACCCATGATTGCGTTCTCTTTCTTGTCTTATTTCGCGAGCCAGACGAACCAGGTCATGAACAGCATCACCCCGACCAGCATCATGAGCGCGTAGTGGTAGAGGTAGCCGGTCTGAGCGCGGCGAACCACGGACGAGATGAAACCCACCAGCTTCCAGCTGGCGTTGACCACGCCCCCCTCGATGACGCCGCGGTCGCCGCCCTTCCACAGGCCGACACCCAGGCCGCGCGCCGCGCGCGCCAGCACGTTCTCGTTGAACCAGTCCATGTAGTACTTGTTCTCGAGAACGGTGACGATGGGTTTGAGTGCACGCGCGATGGCTGCCGGCACGGCCGGGTTGACCATGTAGCAATACCAGGCGCTCAGGAAACCGGCCAGGGCCAGGTACAGCGGCGGCGTGCTGAAGGCGTGCCCGGCCATCGACAGCGGGCCATGGAAGATCTCGGCGAACTTCGTGAGCGCCGGGTGGGCCTCGGCGTTGATGGTGATGGCGTCGCGGAAGAAATCGCCGAACACCATGGGCTCGATCGTGAGGTAGCCGATGACCACGGACGGGATGGCGAGCAGCACCAGCGGCAGGGTCACGACCCAGGGCGACTCGTGCGGTTTGCCGTCGCCGTGATGGCCGTGGTCGTCATGGTGGTGATCGTGGTGCGCGTCGGGGTTCTGGTCGTAGCGCTCTTTGCCGTGGAAGACCAGGAAGTACAGGCGGAACGAGTAGAACGAGGTGACGAACACGCCCGCCAGCACCGCGAAATACGCGAAGCCCGCGCCCGGCAGGTTGCTGAAGTGCACCGCCTCGATGATCGAGTCCTTCGAGTAGAAGCCCGAGAACAGCGGCGTGCCGATGAGCGCCAGCGTGCCCAGCAGCGACGTGATCCAGGTGATGGGCATGTACTTGCGCACGCCACCCATCCAGCGGATGTCCTGGTTGTGGTGCAGGCCCATGATGACGGAGCCGGCGGCCAGGAACAGCAGCGCTTTGAAGAACGCGTGCGTCATGAGGTGGAACACCGCGACCGAGTAGGCCGAGGCACCGAGCGCCACCGTCATGTAGCCCAGCTGCGAGAGCGTGGAGTACGCCACCACGCGCTTGATGTCGTTCTGGATGATGCCCAGGAAGCCCATGAACAGCGCGGTGATGGCGCCGATGATCATGATGAAGTTCAGCGCCGTATCGGACAGCTCGAACAACGGGCTCATGCGCGCGACCATGAAGATGCCGGCCGTCACCATGGTGGCGGCGTGGATCAGCGCCGAGATGGGCGTGGGGCCTTCCATCGAATCGGGCAGCCACACGTGCAGCGGGAACTGCGCGCTCTTGCCCATGGCGCCGATGAACAGGCAGATGCAGATCACGGTGATCAGCATCCAGTCGGTGCCCGGGAAACCGAGTGCGCCCAGTTCGCCCGCCTTGGCAAAGATCTCGCTGTAGTTCATCGTGCCGGTGTAGGCCACGATCAGGCCGATGCCGAGGATGAAGCCGAAATCGCCGACCCGGTTGACCAGGAAGGCCTTCATGTTGGCGAAGATGGCCGACGGCTTGTTGAACCAGAAGCCGATCAGCAGGTACGACACCAGACCCACCGCCTCCCAGCCAAAGAAGAGCTGCAGCAGGTTGTTGCTCATGACCAGCATGAGCATCGAGAAGGTGAACAGCGAGATGTAGGCGAAGAAGCGGTTGTAGCCTTCGTCCTCCGCCATGTAGCCGATGGTGTAGAGGTGCACCATGAGCGAGACGAAGGTGACGACCACCATCATCATTGCGGTCAGGCCGTCGACCAGGAAGCCGATCTCCATCTTCAGGCCGCCGATGACCATCCATTCGTAGATGGTGGCGTTGAAGCGCGCGCCCTCAATCACGTCGCACAGCGTAATGACCGACAGGACCAGCGCGACCAGCACGCCCAGGATGGTGGCGCCGTGCGAGGCGCGCCGGCCGATGACGTTGCCGCCGAACGCGGTGCCCAGAATGCCGGCCACGACGGAGCCCACCAGGGGCGCCAGCGGTACGGCCAGGAGCGTGGAAGCGGATAGCGTGTTGCTCATGTTCCGGTCAGCCCTTGAGCGTGTTGAGTTCTTCGACGCTGATCGACGACTTGTTGCGGAACAGCAGCACGAGGATGGCCAGGCCGATGGCGGACTCGGCCGCAGCGACGGTGAGGATGAAGAACACGAACACCTGGCCGTGCAGATCGCCCAGGTAGTGCGAGAAGGCCACGAAGTTCATGTTGACCGCGAGCAGCATGAGCTCGATGGCCATGAGCAGCACGATGAGGTTGCGGCGGTTGAGGAAGATGCCGACCACCGAGATGGCGAACAGGATCGCACCGACCGACAGGAAATGACCCAGACCCAGACTCATGCCTTGCCCTCCTCTGCGGCGGCGGGTGCGGCCGGCGGTGCTTGCGTGACGGCGGCCATGGGCACGACGACGAGGCGGTCGCGCGCGCGCACCAGCACCTGGTCGCCCGGGTTGATGGCCTTGCTGTCCTTGCGCTGGCGCAGCGTGAGCGCGATGGCGGCGATCATGGCCACCAGCAGGATGAAGCCGGCGACCTGGATCGGGTAGAGGTATTCGGTGTAAAGCAGCTTGCCGAGTTCGCGCGTGTTGGACACATCGGCCGCCACCGCGGGCGCGCTGGTGGCGATGCCCGGGAAGCCGATCCACAACACGGCAATGAGCTCGCCCGCCACCACGACGCCGATGATCGCGGCCAGAGGAAAGTGGCTCCAGAAGCCGCGCCGCAGCGCATCGATGTTGATGTCGAGCATCATCACCACGAACAGGAACAGCACCATCACCGCACCGAGGTACACCAGCACCAGGGTGATGCCCAGAAACTCGGCCTTGAGCAGCAGCCACAGGGCAGCGGCCTGCGAAAAGGCGAGCATCAGGTAGAGCACGGCGTGCACGGCATTGCGCGAGGTGACCACGCGAAACGCCGCGAACAGCAGCACCGCCGCGAAGAGGTAGAAGAAACCGGTCGTGAAGTCCATGGTGTCTCGGGCTCAGCGGTACGGGGCGTCGGCCGCCTTGGCCGCGGCGATCTGCGGTTCGTAGCGATCACCCACAGCCAGCAGCATCTCCTTGGTGAAGTAGAGGTCGCCGCGTTTTTCGCCGTGGTATTCGAAGATGTGGGTCTCGACGATGGAGTCGACCGGGCAGCTCTCTTCGCAGAAGCCGCAGAAGATGCATTTGGTGAGGTCGATGTCGTAGCGCGTGGTGCGGCGCGTGCCGTCGTCGCGCACATCGCTTTCGATGGTGATGGCCAACGCCGGGCACACCGCCTCGCAGAGCTTGCAGGCGATGCAACGCTCTTCACCGTTTTCATAGCGGCGCAAGGCGTGCAGCCCGCGGAAACGCGGCGACAGCGGGGTTTTCTCTTCGGGAAACTGCACCGTGACCTTGCGACGCAAGGCGTAGCGGCCCGTGAGGGCCATGCCCTTGAAGAGTTCGACGAGCAGGAAGCTCTTGCAGAAATCGCGGAAGCTGAAGGGGGCGACGGCGGTCGTGGTGGACATGTTCATGACCCTGTCCTTTTATTGCCAGATGTTCCAGGGCGACTTCATGAGCGCGCCCACGAGCACCAGCCACACCAGGGTGACGGGAATGAAGATCTTCCAGCCCAGACGCATGATCTGGTCGTAGCGGAAGCGGGGAAAGGTGGCGCGTATCCAGATGAACATCGAAACCACGAAGAAGGTCTTGATGCCCAGCCAGATCCAGCCCGGGACCCAGTTGAAGAGCGCGCTGTCGATCGGGGGCAGCCAGCCACCGAGGAACATCAGCACGGCCAGGACGGACACCAGCCACATGCTCGCGTACTCGGCGAGGAAGAAGATGGCGAAGCCCATGCCCGAGTACTCGACCATGTGGCCGGCCACGATCTCGGCCTCGCCCTCGACCACGTCAAAGGGGTGCCGGTTGGTTTCGGCCACGCCCGAGATCACGTAGACCACGAAGATGGGCAGCAGCGGCAGCCAGTTCCACGACAGGAAGTTCAGGCCCAGGCCAGCGGCAAAACCGCGGTCTTGCGAGGCAACGATCTCGGCCAGGTTCAGGCTGCCCGCGGTCATCACGACCACCAGGAAGCAGAAGCCGATCGCGATCTCGTAGCTCACCATCTGCGCCGAGGCGCGCAGCGCGCCGAGGAAGGCGTATTTGGAGTTGGAAGCCCAGCCCGCGATGATCACGCCGTAGACCTCGATCGAGGTGATGGCGAGGATGACGAGCAGGCCGGCGTTGACGTTGGCCAGCACGGCCTCGGGCCCGAAGGGAATGGCCACCCAGGCGGCCAGCGCCGGCATGATGGCCATGACGGGACCCAGGCGGAACAGCCCGTTGCTCGCTGCGCTGGGGCGAATCAGCTCTTTGGTGAGCAGCTTGAGTGCATCGGCAATGGGCTGCAGCAAACCGAACGGGCCCACGCGGTTCGGGCCGTGGCGCACCTGCATCCAGCCGAGCAGCTTGCGCTCCCACAGCGTGAGGTAGGCCACCGCGCCCATCAGCGGTGCAAGCACCGCCACGATCTTGATGAGGTTCCAGATCACGGGCCAGGCGGCGGTGGTCCACCACGCGGCGTTGATCAGCCCCAGACCGGCGTTGTACATCGCGTCGATCACGCTGCGGCTCCTTCTTCGGCGCGGGCCTTGCGGGCGTCGGCCGTGAGCTGCAGCGCGGGTGCGCGGCGCACCAGGCCGTCGAGCTGGTAGATGCTGGCCACAGCGGGAACGCCTTGCGCCGGGCTGAGGTCGATCGCCGCGGCGCTGGTGTTGCCCAGGCGCTCGGCGGGCACGACACCGCCCTGCTCCACGCCGGGCAGCGCCTTGGCGAGCACGGCTTGCGACGACTCGGCATCGAAGCCCTGCAGGCCGAGCAGGTTGCCCAGCACGCGCAGCACCTTCCAGCCCGGGCGCGTATCGCCCAGGGGGCGCACCACGGCGTGGAAACTCTGCAGGCGGCCTTCGGCGTTGACGAAGCTGCCCGAGGTTTCGCTGAAGGGCGCGATGGGCAACAGCACGTCGCTCACGTCGAGGTTGGTCTTGAACGGGCTGAGCGTGACGACCATGCCGGCGTTCTTCAGGCCGTCGAGGCCGACGGCCGTGTCCTGCGCTTCGACGTTGAGCAGCAGCGCGCCCTTGAGTGCACCACCGAGCATCTGCGCGGCATTCAGGCCGCCCTGCGCGGGCACGGCACCGACGAGCTGCGCGCCCACGGTGTTGGCGGCCTCGGTGAGGTAACCCACGGTGGCGCCGGTGTGCTCACCGATGAAGTTGGCCAGCGCGAGCAGGCTGGCGGCCTTGGGGTGGTGCGCGGCGGCGTTGCCCAGCAGCACGGCCTTGTGCTCGCCACCCAGCAGGGAGGCGGCGATGGCCTTGTGGGCGTCGTTGGCCTCGGCGGCCCCCGGGGCGTTGACGCCCTTCTCGGCCGCGACCGCGGCGGCGATGCCGGCCAGGGCGCTGGCCCAGTCGCGGCTGTCGGCCAGCAGCGGGTGCCGGACGTTCATGGCCCAGGCGGGTTGGGTGCTCACGAGCGCGCTGAGCTGCGCGCCCTTGCGCACGGCCTGGCGGATGCGTTGCGCGAACAGCGGGTGGTCCTTGCGCAGGTTGCTGCCGACCACGAGCACGCGTTGCAGCGTGGAGAGCTCGGCGATCGGGCGGCCAAGCCAGCGGGCGGCACCGGCCGGCGCGGCATTGCCGAAGTCGGCCGCGCGCAGGCGGCTGTCGATGTTGGCGCTGCCGAGACCGCGCACCAGCGCGCCGGCCAGGGCCAACTCTTCCACCGTGCTGTGCGGGCTGGCGAGCAGGCCGATGGCACCGGCACCGTGCTCGGCCTGGATCTGCTTGAGGCCGTGGCCGACGTACTCGAGCGCGGTCTGCCAGTCGACCGTCTTCCATTCACCACCCTGCTTGAGCATGGGTTGCGTGAGGCGGTCGGGGCCGTTCAGGGCCTCGTAGGAGAAGCGGTCGCGGTCGGCGATCCAGCACTCGTTGACGGCTTCATTTTCGAGCGGCACCACGCGCATGACCTGGTGGTTCTTGACCTGCACCACGAGGTTTGCGCCGGTGGAATCGTGCGGGCTCACGCTCTTGCGGCGCGAGAGCTCCCAGGTGCGGGCGCTGTAGCGGAACGGTTTGCTGGTGAGCGCGCCCACGGGGCAGATGTCGATCATGTTGCCCGAGAGCTCGGAGTCGACCGACTGGCCCACGAAGGTCTCGATCTCGGCGTGCTCGCCGCGGTGGCTCATGCCGAGCTCCATCACGCCGGCGATTTCCTGGCCGAAGCGCACGCAGCGCGTGCAGTGGATGCAGCGGCTCATCTCCTCCATGGAGACCAGCGGGCCCACGTTCTTGTGGAAGACGACGCGCTTTTCTTCCTGGTAGCGCGAACCGGAGCCGCCGTAGCCCACGGCCAGATCCTGCAGCTGGCATTCGCCGCCCTGGTCGCAGATCGGGCAGTCGAGCGGGTGGTTGATGAGGAGAAACTCCATCACCGACTTCTGCGCCTTGACGGCCTTGTCGCTCTGGGTGCGCACGATCATGCCCTGCGTGACCGGCGTGGCGCAGGCGGGCATGGGCTTGGGCGCCTTCTCCACCTCGACCAGACACATGCGGCAGTTGGCCGCGATGGAGAGCTTCTTGTGGTAGCAGAAGTGCGGGATGTAGGTGCCGGCCTTCTCGGCCGCATGCATGACCATGCTGCCCGGGGGCACTTCGACCTTCTGGCCGTCGAGTTCGATTTCAACCATGGGGATGTCCGTGTTCCTCGCTTCAGGCCGCGGTTGCCTGGGCGCCCGGCTGGGCGGCGGCGATCCTGGCCTCGAACTCGTGGCGGAAGTGCTTGATCATGGCGCGCACCGGCATGGCCGCCGCGTCGCCGAGCGCGCAGATCGTGCGGCCCATGATGTTCTCGGCCACGTTGTCGAGCAGGGCCATGTCCTCGGGCTTGCCGAGGCCGCGGTCGATGCGGTCGACCAAACGCCAGAGCCAGCCGGTGCCTTCGCGGCACGGCGTGCACTGGCCGCAGCTCTCGTGCATGTAGAAGTAGGACAGGCGCTTGAGCGACTCGACCATATCGCGCGAGTCGTCCATCACGATGACGGCGCCCGAACCCAGCATGGAGCCGGCCTTGGCGATGGAGTCGTAGTCCATCGTGCAGTCCATCATGATGTGCGCGGGCAGCACCGGGGCCGACGAGCCACCCGGGATGACGGCCTTGAGCGTGCGGCCCTTGCGCACGCCGCCCGCGAGTTCGAGCAGCTTGCTGAAGGGCGTGCCCAGCGGGACCTCGAAGTTGCCGGGCATCTCGACGTCACCGCTGACCGAGAAGATCTTGGTGCCACCGTTGTTGGGCTTGCCGATCTCGAGGTAGGCCTGGCCGCCATTACGGATGATCCAGGGCACCGCCGCGAAGGTCTCGGTGTTGTTGATGGTGGTGGGCTTGCCGTAGAGGCCGAAGCTCGCCGGGAACGGTGGCTTGAAGCGCGGCTGGCCCTTCTTGCCTTCGAGCGATTCGAGCAGCGCGGTTTCTTCGCCGCAGATGTAGGCACCGAAGCCGTGGTGCGCGTGCAGCTGGAACGAGAAGCCCGAGCCCAGGATGTTGTTGCCCAGCAGGCCAGCCGCCCTCGCCTCTTCCAGCGCGGCTTCGAAGCGCTCGTACACCTCGAAGATCTCGCCGTGGATGTAGTTGTAGCCCACGGTGATGCCCATGGCGTACGCCGCGATCGCCATGCCTTCGATGACGATGTGCGGGTTGTACATGAGGATGTCGCGGTCCTTGCAGGTGCCCGGTTCGCCCTCGTCGGAGTTGCACACCAGGTACTTCTGGCCCGGGAACTGGCGTGGCATGAAGCTCCACTTCAGGCCGCTCGGGAAGCCGGCACCACCCCGGCCGCGCAAGGCCGATTCCTTGACGGTGGCGATCACCTGGTCTTGCGTCAGGCCTTCGCCCTGGCCGTCCTGGCCCAGGATCCGGCGCAGGGCCTGGTAACCACCGCGCGCCTCGTAGTCCTTGATCGACCAGTTCTTGCCATCGAGGTCCGCGTAGATCTGCGGGCTGATGTGGCGGCCATGGAAGCAGGTCTGCACGCCGGTGGCGGCGAACTGGCCAATGATCTGTTCGGCGTTCATCAGGCTTTGCCCTCCGAGGCACGCAGGCCGTCGACCAGCTGGTCAAGCTTGTCGTGGCTCATGAAGCTGCACATGTGGCGGTCGTTCACCAGCATCACGGGCGCGTCGGCGCAGGCACCCAGGCACTCGCTCTGCTGCAACGTGAACAGGCCGTCGGGCGTCGTCTCGCCCATTTCGATGCCGAGCTTGTGCTCCAGATGGTGCAACGCCTTCTGGCCATCGCGCAGCTGGCACGGCAGGTTGGTGCAGACGTTGAGCTTGAACTTGCCCATCGGCCGCTGGTTGTACATGTTGTAGAAGGTCGTGACCTCGTGCACCGCGATCGGCTCGACGCCGATGTAGGCGGCCAGAGCGGCCTCGGCCTCGGTGCTCACCCAGCCCTGCTCCTGCTGGATGATGGACAGGCAGGCCATCACGGCGGAGATGCGCTGATCGGGCGGGTACTTGGCGACCTCGCGGTCGAAGCGCGCGATGGTGGCCGCAGCGAACTGCGCGGGCGTGCTCATCGATCGATCTCCCCGAAAACGATGTCCATGGTGCCGATGATGGCGACCGCGTCGGCCAGCATGTGGCCGCGTGCCATTTCGTCGAGCGAGGCCAGATGCGCGAAGCCGGGGGCACGGATCTTCACGCGGTACGGCTTATTGGCGCCGTCGCTCACCAGGTAGATGCCGAATTCGCCCTTCGGGTGTTCCACGGCGGCATACGCTTCGCCCTCGGGCACGTGGAAACCTTCGGTGAAGAGCTTGAAGTGGTGGATCAGCTCTTCCATGTTGGTCTTCATCGCCTCACGGCCGGGCGGCGCAACCTTGTGGTTGTCGGTGATCACCGGGCCCGGGTTGGCGCGCAACCAGCTCACGCACTGCTTGATGATGCGGTTGGACTGCTTGAGCTCTTCCATGCGCACCAGGTAACGGTCGTAGGTGTCGCCGGTCTTGCCCACGGGGATGTCGAAATCCAGGCGGTCGTAGACCTCGTAAGGCTGCTTCTTGCGCAGGTCCCAGGCGATGCCGGAGCCGCGCAGCATGGGGCCGGTCATGCCGAGGTTGAGGGCGCGCTCGGGCGGCACCACGCCAATGCCGACAGTGCGCTGTTTCCAGATGCGGTTGTCGGTGAGCAGCGTGTGGTACTCGTCGAGGTAGGTCGGGAAGCGCTGGGTGAAATCGTCGATGAAATCGAGCATCGAACCCTGGCGGTTCTTGTTGAGCTCATCGACGCCGCGCTGGTTGCGCACCTTGCTCGCCTGGTACTGCGGCATGCTGTCGGGCAGATCGCGGTAGACACCGCCGGGGCGGAAGTAGGCCGCGTGCATGCGCGCACCCGACACCGCCTCGTACATGTCGAACAGGTCCTCGCGCTCGCGGAAGGCGTAGATGAGGATGGTGGAGCTGCCGCAATCGTTGCCGTGCGAACCCAGCCACATGAGGTGGTTGAGCATGCGCGTGATCTCGCTGAACATCACGCGGATGTACTGCGCGCGGATCGGCACGTCGATGCCAAGGAGCTTCTCGATCGCCAGGCAGTAGGCGTGCTCGTTGCTCATCATGGACACGTAGTCGAGACGGTCCATGTAGGGCAGCGACTGGATGTAGGTCTTGTGCTCGGCGAGCTTTTCGGTCGCGCGGTGCAGCAGACCGATGTGCGGGTCGGCGCGCTGCACGACCTCGCCGTCGAGTTCGAGCACCAGGCGCAGCACGCCGTGCGCAGCCGGGTGCTGCGGGCCGAAGTTCAGGGTGTAGTTCTTGATCTCTGCCATGTCGGTATGCCCCGCGCTCAGTGCAGGCCGCCGTAGTTGTCTTCGCGGATCACGCGCGGCGTGATTTCGCGCGGCTCGATCGTCACAGGCTCGTAGACCACGCGCTGGCGCTCGGCGTCGTAGCGCATCTCGACGTGGCCCGAGAGCGGGAAGTCCTTGCGGAAGGGGTGACCGATGAAGCCGTAGTCGGTGAGGATGCGGCGCAGATCGGTGTGCCCTTCGAACACGATGCCGTAGAGGTCGAAGGCTTCGCGCTCGTACCAGTTGGCGCTGTTCCAGATCGCACTGACCGAAGGCAGCACGGGGAAATCGTCGTCGGTGGCGAACACGCGCACACGCACGCGCTGGTTCAAGCTCACCGACAGCAGGTGCGACACCGCCGCGAAGCGTGCGCCCTCCCAGCGACCCTCGCCGTGCGCGGAATAGTCGAGGCCGCAAAGGTCGATGAGCTGTTCGAAGTGCGCCACGGGGGCATCGCGCAGCGTCTGCATCACGCCCAGGTAGTCGGCAGCCGCCACGGTGACGGTGACCTCGCCACGCGAGAGCTCGACCGACCGCACGCGGCCTTCGAGCAGATCGGCGAGGCGCTGGCGCAGGTCTTCGGGCGCGATGGCTTGAGCGGCGGGGGCGTGTGCGGTCATGGCAAGGCTTCTCAGGCGCGCGCGATCGTGTGGGTGCGGCGGATCTTCTGCTGCAGCTGAATGATTCCGTACAGCAGCGCCTCTGCGGTGGGCGGGCAGCCGGGCACGTAGACGTCGACCGGCACGATGCGATCGCAACCACGCACCACGGAGTAGCTGTAGTGGTAGTAGCCACCGCCATTGGCGCACGAACCCATGGAAAGCACCCAGCGCGGCTCGGCCATCTGGTCGTAGACCTTGCGCAGGGCTGGCGCCATCTTGTTGCACAGCGTGCCGGCCACGATCATGAGATCGGACTGGCGCGGGCTGGCGCGAAACACCTCGGAACCGAAGCGGCCGATGTCGTAGCGCGCGGCGGCCGCGTGCATCATCTCGACAGCGCAACAGGCCAGCCCGAAGGTCATGGGCCAGAGCGAGCCGGTCTTGGCCCAGTTCACCACCGCGTCGTAGCTGGTGGTGACGAAACCTTCCTTGAAGACACCTTCAATCATGCGAAGCTCCGGCGCGCCCGTAACGTGGGCGCAGGTTCATTCCCAGTCGAGCGCGCCCTTTTTCCACTCGTAGGCGAAGCCCACGGTGAGGATGGCCAGGAACACGACACCTGCCACGAACCCCGTGACACCGATGTCGGTGAAGGCCACCGCCCAAGGAATGAGAAAGGCGATCTCGAGATCGAACAGGATGAAGAGGATGGCCACGAGGTAGTAGCGGACATCAAACTTCATGCGCGCGTCTTCGAAGGCTTCGAAGCCGCATTCGTAAGGGGAGTTTTTCTCGGCGTCCGGCAGGTTCGGGCCAAGAATGAAACCGAGGACTTGCGGAATGATGCCTACCGCGATGCCCACGAGGATGAACAGAAGCACGGGCAGGTACTGGTCTAGGCTCATCGTGGGTCGGTTCCATAAGCCGGGCCTGCTGGCCGGGCTTTCAACGATCTGGTGCCGACGGCGAGACTCGAACTCGCACAGCTTTCGCCACTACCCCCTCAAGATAGCGTGTCTACCAATTTCACCACGTCGGCTTGGGTCTGCGTTGCCATACTCACGAGGGTTGGGTGAGCAATCGCGACAACCCCGGGAGTTTACCCTGAAACACCTGCGCTTTTCGGGAGGCGCGCGCCCTTTTTTGAAGCATCCGGGCCGCGTGTCAGCACGCCGCCCGGAGCACCGGGGCACTCACTGCGAAGGAATCTGACCGGCACCGGTCGGGGCCGGCGCCGGGGTGCCTTGTGCAGGGGCTGCGCCTGCCGGCGGCGCGCCGGTGCTGCCGGGAATCTGCTGCGCCGGCACGGCCTCCAGCACGCTGCCCGAGCTGGGCGCTTCGCGCAGGTTGCCGAAATAGGCCAGGCCCAGCGTACAGGCCAGAAACACCGCCGCCAGAACGGCGGTGGTGCGCGAAAGGAAGTTGGCACCGCCCGAGGCGCCGAACAGGCTGGCCGAGCCAGCACCGCCGCCACCGAAAGCCGCGCCCGCATCGGCGCCCTTCCCATGCTGCATGAGGATGAGGGCGATCATGCCGAGAGCAGCCAGGATCTGCACCACGAGCAAAAGGGTCAGGAAGACATTCATCGATTTCTCCGGGGTTTCCATGCGGGCGGCACACGCCACCCTGACAAGTTGGTGTTCAGTGAGCGGCAGCGACGATCTGCAGGAAATCGGGTGCCTTGAGCGAGGCGCCACCAATGAGGCCGCCGTCGATGTCGGGCTGCGCGAGCAGGCTGGCCGCGTTCGCCGCGTTCATGCTGCCGCCGTAGAGGATGCGCACACGCTCGGGGTGCGCCGTGGCCGCGGCAAGCTGTGCACGCAGCACCGCATGCACCTGCTGCGCCTGTTCGGGTGTGGCGGTCTTGCCGGTGCCGATGGCCCACACGGGCTCGTAGGCCACCACGATCTCGCTCGTGCAGTGGGCCACGGCATGGATCACGGCAGCGAGCTGGCGTTTGACCACGGCTTCGGTCTGGCCTGCTTCGCGTTCGGCGAGCATTTCGCCCACGCACACGATGGGCGTCACACCGCCGGCCAGCGCACGCTGAGCCTTGGCCGCGACCACCGCATCCGTTTCACCGTGGTACTGGCGGCGCTCGGAGTGGCCCACGATGGCATAGCGGCAGCCGAAATCGCGCAGCATGGCCACCGACACCTCGCCGGTGTAGGCGCCCTGCTCGTGCGCGGAGACATCCTGCGAGCCCCAGGCCACGGGGCCGCCCTGCAGAAGCGATTGCAACTGCGCCAGGTAAGGCGCGGGCGCGCACACCGCCACGTCCGCAGCGGGCGCACCGATCTGCGCCAGCAATGCGCGCAGCAACACCTCGTTGGCGGCCAGGCCGCCATTCATCTTCCAGTTGCCGGCAATGAGTTTTTTCATCGTCATGACCAACGCAGCATCAGTTTGCCGATGTGGCGATTCGATTCCATGAGCGCGTGCGCCTCGGCCGCTTGCGCCGGCGCAAACACCTGGTGGATCACGGGCTTGATGGTGCCCGCGGCCAGCAGCGGCCACACGCGATCAAGCAATGACTGCGCGATCGCGGCCTTGAAGGCCACGGGGCGCGGGCGCAGCGTGGAACCGGTGATGGTGAGACGGCGCCGCAGCACCAGCCCGGCGTTGACCTCGGCCTTCACACCGCCTTGCACCGCGATGATGACCAGGCGACCGTCTTCGGCCAGGCAATCGACCTCGCGCGCGACGTAGCCGCCGGCCACCATGTCGAGGATCACGTCGACACCGCGGCCGCCGGTGATGTCGGCCACCGCGGCCACGAAATCCTGCGTGCGGTAGTTGATGGCGTGGTCGGCACCCAATGCCTTGCAGGCAGAGCATTTGTCGTCGCTGCCGGCGGTGGCAATGACCACCGCCCCCATGGCCTTGGCCATCTGGATGGCGGTGACACCGATGCCGCTGGTACCGCCCTGAACAAGCAGCGTCTCACCCGCCTGCAGGCGGCCACGGTCGAAGACGTTGCTCCAGACGGTGAAGAAGGTCTCGGGCAGCGAAGCCGCGGCCACATCGTCCAGACCGGCGGGCACCGGCAGGCACTGGCCCACGGGGGCCACGCACCACTGCGCGTAACCGCCACCGGCCACCAGGGCGCACACCCGGTCGCCCACCTTCAAGCCGGCCGCAGCCATCGCCGCGGCGTCACCGGCTTCGATGACGCCAGCCACTTCAAGGCCGGGGATATCGGAAGCCCCCGGTGGCACCGGGTAGTTGCCGGTGCGCTGCAGCACATCCGGGCGGTTCACGCCGGAAGCATTCACGCGGATCAGCAGCTCGCCCGCGCTTGCGACCGGGCGCTCGCGCTCGGCCAGACGCAGCACCTCGGGCCCGCCATAGGCGCTGATCTCAACAACCTGCATGACCGGCATCGCCGCGCGCGCCTTATTGCTGCTGCTGTTGTTGCTGCTGAGCGGCCTCGGCCGCGGCGCGATCGCCGCCACCGTTGCCATTGCGCTCGAGCAGCGCCTTCATCGACAACTTCACGCGGCCCTTCTCGTCGGTCTCGAGCACCTTGACCTTCACGACCTGACCTTCTTGCAGGTAGTCGGTGACTTTCTCGACGCGCTCGTGGGCGATCTGGCTGATGTGCAGCAGGCCGTCCTTGCCGGGCAGCAGGTTGACCAGCGCACCGAAGTCCAGGATCTTGGTGATCGGGCCTTCGTAGATCTTGCCCACTTCCACTTCGGCCGTGATCTGCTCGATACGGCGCTTGGCCTCGTCGGCCTTGGCCGAATCGGTGGAGGCAATGGTGATGGTGCCGTCTTCGTCGATGTTGATCTGCGTGCCGGTTTCTTCGGTCAGCGCGCGGATCACGGCGCCGCCCTTGCCGATCACATCGCGGATCTTCTCGGGGTTGATCTTCATCGTGTAGAGCTTGGGCGCGAAGCTGGAGATCTCGGTCTTGGCCTCGCCCATGGCTTCCTGCATCTTGCCCAGGATGTGCATGCGCGCCTCTTTGGCCTGGGCCAGCGCGACCTGCATGATTTCCTTGGTGATGCCCTGGATCTTGATGTCCATCTGCAAGGCGGTGATGCCGTTGGTGGTGCCCGCGACCTTGAAGTCCATGTCGCCCAGATGATCTTCATCGCCCAGGATGTCGGTCAGCACGGCGAAGCGGTTGCCGTCCTTGATCAGGCCCATGGCGATGCCGGCCACGTGGGCCTTCATCGGCACGCCGGCGTCCATCAGCGCCAGGCAACCGCCGCACACGGAGGCCATCGACGAGGAGCCGTTGGACTCGGTGATCTCGGAGACCACGCGGATGGTGTACGGGAACTCTTCCTTGCTCGGCAGGCACGCCACGAGGGCACGCTTGGCCAGGCGGCCATGGCCGATTTCGCGGCGCTTGGGGCTGCCCACGCGGCCCGTTTCGCCGGTGGCGAAGGGGGGCATGTTGTAGTGGAGCATGAAGCGGTCTTCGAACTCGCCGGCCAGCGCGTCGATCTTCTGCGCGTCGCGGTCGGTGCCGAGGGTGGACACCACCAGGGCTTGCGTTTCACCGCGGGTGAACAGCGCCGAGCCGTGGGTGCGGGGCAGCACGCCGGTGCGGATCTCGATGCCGCGCACGGTGCGGGTATCGCGGCCGTCGATGCGGGGCTCGCCGGCCAGGATCTGGCCGCGCACGATGCGCGCTTCGATGTCGAACAGCAGGCCTTCAACCTTCACGCCGTCGAACTCGACACCGGCGGCCTTGAGGCCATCGAACACGGCGGCGTAGGCCTCGCGGCAGGCCTGGGTGCGGGCCTGCTTGTTGCGGATCTGGTAGGCGGCGCGCAGCTTCTCTTCGCCGAGTTCAGCGACCTTGGCGATCAGCGGCTCATCGCGGGCCGGGGCTTGCCATTGCCACTCGGGCTTGCCGGCGTCGCGCACCAGCTCGTTGATGGCGTTGATGGCGATGTTGCCCTGCTCGTGGCCGAAGACCACGGCGCCCAGCATGATCTCCTCGGAGAGCTGCTCGGCTTCGGATTCGACCATCAGCACGGCGGCCTGGGTGCCGGCGACCACGAGGTCCATGATGGAGTTCTGGCGCTCGGTCTGGCCCGGGTTCAGCACGTACTGGCCGTTGACGTAACCCACGCGCGCGGCACCGATGGGGCCGTTGAACGGGATGCCGGAAACCGACAGCGCGGCCGAGGTCGCGATCATCGCGGCGATGTCGGCGTCCACCTCGGGGTTGAGCGACAGCGTGTGGATGACCACCTGCACTTCGTTGAAGAAGCCTTCGGGGAACAGGGGGCGGATCGGGCGGTCGATCAGGCGGCTGGTGAGGGTCTCGAGCTCGCTCGGGCGGCCTTCACGCTTGAAGAAGCTGCCGGGGATCTTGCCGGCGGCATAGGTCTTCTCGATGTAGTCGACGGTCAGGGGGAAGAAATCCTGGCCGGCCTTGGCTTCCTTGCGCGCAACGACGGTGGCCAGCACGACGGTGCCGTCCATGTCGAGCAGCACGGCGCCGGTGGACTGGCGGGCGATCTCGCCGGTTTCCATGGTGACCGTGTGCTGGCCCCATTGGAAGGTCTTGGTGACTTTGTTGAACAAGCTCATGGCTTCATCTCCTGTGTGCCGCCCGTTCATTCGGGCGGCTTGGCGTGCAGTGATCTGCACCTTCCCGGAGAACTCACCCAGAACACGATGCCATTCCAGAGATGCAGCACGGGGGCGCAACCGCTCTGGAATGACACAGCTTCGGACGGTGTGTGAACTCCGGACTCAGCGAACCGGTGCGCAGAACGCAAAAAGCCCGAGCCAGCGAACCAACTCAGGCTTTTCGTGTGGGCACACCCGGCTCAAATTACTTGCGCAGGCCCAGTTTCTGGATCAGGGCCAGGTAGCGGTCGGCATCCTTGGCCTTGAGGTAGTCGAGCAGCTTGCGGCGGCGGCTCACCATGCGCAGCAGGCCGCGACGGCCGTGGTGGTCCTTGGCGTGCGTCTTGAAGTGGGGGGTGAGTTCGTTGATGCGGGCGGTCAGCAGAGCGACCTGAACTTCGGGGCTGCCGGTGTCGGCGGCGGCGCGGGCGTTGGCGGCAATCACCTCGGCCTTGGCTTGATGGCTGATCATGGAGTACTTCCTGTTGACTTGCGTCCCGCTGCAGCCTTTGCCGCGGCGGGCGTGAATGTGCCATTCCGACCGGAACGGCAACCGCGCATTCTAGCCGAAACCGGGCCGATGAGAGCATTCTCCCCGGCTCAAGCGCTGTCGAGCCAACCCTGCAAGCGCCGCACGCCCTCTTCCAGCCGCGCCGTGTCGCGGCTGGCGAAGCACCAGCGCAGCCAACCGGCCGCCTCGGGGGCGAAAGCGCTGCCCGGGGCCAGGCCCAGGCCGGCTTCGCGAACCAGGCGCTTGGCCACGTCCAGGCAATCGGCCTGGCCCGGCAGGCGGAAAAACGCGTACATGCCACCCCGCGGCGTGGCCAGCTCCAGGCCCGGCACGGCCTGCAGCAGCGGCACCAGGGTGTCGCGGCAGCGGCGCAGGTGGGCCACGAGGGCGGGTGTCACCTGGTCGCCATGGGCGATGGCCGCCACCGCGCCCCGCTGCACGAACACGGGCGCACAGGAGGTGTTGAACTCGATCAGCTTGCCGACCGCATCCGTGAGCCCGGGCGGCAGCACCAGCCAGCCCAGGCGCCAGCCCGTCATGAGGAAGCTCTTGGAGAAGCTGTGGGCGACAACCAGGCGGTCGTCGGGCTCAGCCACATCCAGAAAGCTCGGGGCCGCGCCGTTGGGGGTGTCGTCGCCGTAGTACAGGCGCTCGTAGACCTCGTCGGCCACGATCCAGGTGCCGGTGGCGCGGCAGTGGTCGAGGATGGCGCGTTGTTCGCTGGCGGTGAGCGTGAACCCCGTGGGGTTGGCGGGCGCGTTGACGATCAGCACCCGCGTGGCCGGCGTGACGGCCGCGCGCAAGGCGTCGAGATCCAGTGCCCAGGCGCCGGCGCGTGGCACCAGCGGAATGGTGCGCAGCCGCGCACCCAGGATGGCCGGCTGCGCCGCCAGGTTGGGCCAGGCCGGCGTGACCACGGCCACCTCGTCGCCCGCGTCGACCAGGGTCTGCGCCGCGAGCATGAGCCCGTTGACGCCGCCGGAGGTAACGGCGATGCGGCCGAACCAGTGCCCGGCCCCGCGCCCGGGGTGGAGGCGGTCGGTGTACCCGGCGATGGCTTCGCGCAATTCGGGCAGGCCGAGGTTGTGGGCGTAGAACGTCTCGCCCGCCTGCAGCGAGGCGATGGCGGCGGCGCGGATGGGCTCGGGCGTGACCTCGTCGCTCTCGCCGAACCAGAAAGCCAGCACGCCTTCGCGGCCGATGCCCTCGTTGGCCACCTCACGAATCCGCGAACCCTGCAGGCCCGCCACCACCTCTCGCATCGCGTCGCTCCGTCTGCCGAGTCAAGGACGGGGCATGGTACAGGCGTGCGACATCTCGGCCTGCTGCGGCGTGAAGTTGCGGATCACGCGAAAACCGTAGCCCGATCCCTCGACGTCGAACTTCACCCCGGGGGCGCCCTGGCGGTCCATCACCGCCACCGCCAGGTGCTGCTGGAACTGGTGGTCGGCCGCGCGCATGCGCCCGCGCTGGCCGGCCAGGCTCACGTCGGCGCTTTCAAGCGCCGCGGCGATGGCGCCCGCCTCCACCTTGCCGGCCCGCTCGATCGCCTGGGCGAGCGACTCGATCATGAGTTGCATGCGCATGTGCACGTAGTCCTCGTCGGGCTTCGAAAAACGCTCGCGGAAGCTGCGGTAGAAGGCCTCGCTCTCGGGCGTGGGCACATTGGGGAACCAGTCGGCCACCGCCACCACCTTGCCGATGCCGGCGTCGCCGATGGCTGCGGGCGCGCCCAGCGCGTTGCCGTAGAAGGTATAGAAGCGGCCTTCGAAGCCGACCTCGCGCGCCGCTTTCACAAGCAGCGTGAGGTCGTTGCCCCAGTTGCCGGTGAGCACGGCCTGTGCGCCGCTGTTCTTGATCTTGGTGGCGTAGGGCAGGAAATCCTTGATGCGCGCCATCGGGTGCAGCTCGTCGCCCACGATCTGCACATCGGGCCGCTGTTGCCCCAGTTGGCGCCGGGCCTCGCGCAGCACGCCCTGGCCGAAGCTGTAGTCCTGCCCGATGAGGTAGATGCGTTTCAGGTCTTTGTCTTCGCGCAGCACGCCCATGAGCGCGGTCATGCGCATATCGGCATGCGCGTCGAAGCGGAAGTGCCAGTAGCTGCACTTCTCGTTGGTGAGCACGGGATCGACCGCCGAGTAATTGAGGAACACCTGGCGGCGCTGCGGGTCGCGCTCGTTGTGCTTGTTGATGGCCTCGACGATGGCGCTGGCAGCGGCCGAGGAATTGCCCTGGGTGACGATGGCGATGCCGCGGTCCACCGCCAGGCGCAGGGAGGACAACGCCTCCTCCGCCTGGTTCTTGCTGTCGAAACGCTCGATCTGCAGCGGGCGCGCGCCCTCGGGCAGCTTGACGCCCCCGCGCGCATTGACCCGCTCGGCCGCCCACACGAGGTTGCGAAACACCGCCTCGCCGGTGTTGGCGAACGGGCCGGACAGGCCTTCGATCATGGCGATGCGGATGGGCTCGCCGCGCGGTGCGGCGGGCGCCTGGGCCAGGGCCGGTGGTGCGGTGGTCAGGGAAAGCAGGGCGGCCAACGCGGCCAGGCCGCGGCGGCGGGAAAGCTGGGACATGAACAACTCCGTGGTGAAACGCCGGGCGGCGAACGCCGGCCCGAGGCAACTGTCGCATGCGCGACAGGATGCAACTTTAATTCATAATTATTCGGGCTTTCGAATGCTGGTCGGGAGCATCCACCGCCTCAGGCGGGCAGTGGCAGATCGGCCAGTGGCCAGCGCGGGGCCACGTCGAAACGGCCGGCGGCGCCATCGGCCTGCAGCAACCCGGCTTGGGCACGAAGCCCGGCGGCCAGGGCGATCATGGCGCCGTTGTCGGTGCACAGGGCCAGTTCGGGGTAGTGCACGCGCAGACCGCGTTTCGCGGCCACGGCGTCGAGCTGGGCCCGCAGGCGGGCGTTGGCACCCACGCCGCCGGCCACCACCAGCCGCCGCAGGCCGGTGGCCTCCAGCGCGGCGAGTGATTTCTTCACCAGCACGTCCACGATCGCCGCCTGCACGCTGGCGGCCACGTCGGCCTTCTCTTGCGACGTCAGCGGGTCGGCCAGGTGGCTGGTGGCCGGGCCCTCGGGTGCGGCGTGCGCCAGGCGCTTCACCTGCGTCAGCACCGCGGTCTTGAGGCCGGCGAAGGAGAAATCGAGATCGCCGCTGTGCAGCAGCGGGCGTGGGAATTTGTAGGCCACATCGCTGCCCTGCTCCGCCAGCCGCGCCAGCGCCGGCCCGCCCGGGTAGCCCAGGCCCAGCAGCTTGGCCGATTTGTCGAAGGCTTCGCCCGCGGCGTCGTCGATGGTTTCGCCCAGCAGTTCGTAGCGCCCCACCCCGTCCACCCGCATCAGTTGGGTGTGGCCACCCGACACCAGCAGCGCGACGAAGGGAAATACCGGCGGGTCCGCGCTCAGGAACGGCGACAGCAGGTGGCCTTCGAGGTGGTGGATGCCGAACACCGGCTTGCCCAACGCCACGCCCAGCGCGTGCGCCACGCCCGTGCCCACCAGCAGCGCACCCGCCAGGCCCGGGCCGCGCGTGCAGGCGATGGCATCGATCGCGTCCAGCCCGAGGCCGGCCTGCGCGAGCACCGCGTCCGTGAGCGGCAACACGCGGCGGATGTGATCGCGGCTCGCCAGCTCGGGCACCACGCCGCCATAGGCCTGGTGCATGTCGATCTGGCTGTGCAAGGCATGGCCGAGCAGGCGCGGCACGGCGGTGCCCCCGGCATCGACCAGGGCCACGCCGGTTTCGTCACAGGAGGATTCGATGCCGAGGATGCGCATGAGGGGCGGGAGTTTAAGCGCGGCACGCTTGTTGCTCTGACCCCGGGGTGATGGGCCATGGGGTGACGGACGAATGAAGACAGGGTTGGACTTTCTGCTGGCCGCCAAGCGCTGCGAGATCGATGGCCTGCAGCGCCTGGCGTTCACCGCCACCCTGGTGGACGTGACCACCCGCCTGGTGCACAACCTGCAGCGCGAGCGCGGCCTCACCAACCTCTACCTGGGCTCGCAAGGCAAGCGCTTTGCCGAGGCGCGGCTCGCACAACTCGTGGCCTCGCGCCAGGTCGAGGCCGAGTGGCGCGCGCAGTTCGAGCGGCTCGACGCCAGCGCCGCGCAGGCCGGCCACGGCGCGCGCCTGTTCAGCCGCATTGCCTATGTGCTGCAAGGGCTGGATGGCCTGGAAGCCTTGCGCCAGCAACTCTGTGGCGGCGCCTGGGACACGGCGCGCGCCACCGAGGCCTTCGTGCGCCTGATCGCGGCGCTGCTCGCAGTGGTCTTCGAAGCCGCCGACAGCGCGACCGACCCCGAGGTGTCGCGCCGGCTGGTGGCGCTGTTCAACTTCACGCAGGGCAAGGAGTTCGCGGGCCAGGAGCGCGCCGCGGGCGCCGCGCTGTTTGCGCGCGGCCAGGCCGATGCCGCCGAGCAGCAGCGCCTGCTGCACCTCATCGAGTCCCAGGAGCGCTGCCTGGAGGTGTTCGCCGCGTTTGCGGCGCCCGAAACCCGCGCCATGCTCACCGCGCCGCACGCCAGCAACACGCTCGCCGAACTCGAGCGCCTGCGCCGCGTGCTGTGCACCGCCGCGCACGGGGCCGCGCTCAAGCCCGAACTCAGCCAGACCTGGTTCGACGTCTGCAGCGCGCGCATCGATGCCATGAAGGGCGTGGAGGACCGCCTCACGGCCGACCTGCGTGCCACCTGCAGCACCAAGATCGACCAGGCCGAGCGCGAACTCGCCAGCTTCGGCACCCTGGCCTCGCAACCCGCGCCCGACCCGTTGGTCTTCTACCTGGCCCCGGCCGACGCACCCGCCGTCGCCCCACCTGGCGCACCCCAGGGCTTCGGCTTGCCGATCGACCGCTCGGTGCTGGAACTCGTGCACGACCAGGCGCGGCGCCTGCAAGCCATGGGCGACGAGCTGGAGGCCACGCGCGCCAGCCTCAACGAGCGGCGGCTCATCGAACGCGCCAAGGGTTTGTTGATGGCGCACCGCCAGCTCAGCGAGGCCGAAGCCCACAAGACGCTGCGCCAGATGGCGATGAACCAGAACCGGCGCATCGTGGACGTGGCCGAGGCGGTGCTCGCGATGGCCGAGGTGCTGCCGCCGCGCTGAACACGCACTGCTGCGGTGCACAAAAGCGGTGCCTGCGCACCAGCGGCGCACCTGCCAACCGCACCGTCCGCGCTGGGGCCTTAAGCAAATCAAGCACTTGCAACCGGCCCGGATGCTGGCACGGTCCCTGCATTGAAGAACCCGAACGGGGGCTGGCCAAAGGCGGTCAGTGCCCGGTGAGTCTCCCCAGACACAGGACAACGGCGTCCATTTCCCTCTCGCGCACCGCGGGAGCGGAAATGGGCGCCGTTGTGCTTTGGGGTCCCGATGTCGCTTGCTTTGCCTCACAGGAGTCCACGACCATGCAACAGAACCCGCTGTCCCGCCGCCGCCTCATCCAACACGCTGGAGCCCTGGGCTCCGTCGCGCTGACCGGCAGCCTGCTGAGCACCCGCGCCACCGCCTCCACCGCACTGGAAACCAAAGCCGCCAAGCTCGGCTTCATCGCCCTCACCGACGCGGCCCCGCTCTTCGTGGCCGACGAAAAGGGCTTCTTCAAGAAGCACGGCATGACCGAGGTGGAGGTGCTCAAGCAATCCTCCTGGGGCACCACGCGCGACAACCTCGTGCTGGGTTCCCGCTCCGGCGGCATCGACGGTGCGCACATCCTCACGCCGATGCCCTACCTCATCAGCACGGGCGCGGTGACGGCCAACAACGTGCCGGTGCCCATCAACATCCTGGCGCGCCTGAATCTGGGCGGGCAATGCATCTCGGTGGGCGACGAGTACAAGGACCTCAAGGTCGGCCTCGACACGAAGGAATTCGGCAAGGCCTTGCTCTCCAAGCGCGTGAAGACCGGCAAGCCGGTGAACGCGGCCATGACCTTCCCCGGTGGCACGCACGACATGTGGATCCGCTACTGGATGGCTGCCGGCGGCGTGGACCCGAACAAGGACATCTCCACCATCGTGGTGCCGCCGGCGCAGATGGTGGCCAACATGAAGGTGGGCAGCATGGACACCTTCTGCGTCTGCGAGCCCTGGAACCGCCAGCTCATCAACCAGAAGATCGGCTACACGGCCATCACCACCAGCGAACTCTGGATGAACCACCCGGAGAAGGCCTTCGCGATGCGGGCCGACTGGGTACAGGCCAACCCCAATGCCACCAAGGCCCTGCTCAAGGCCGTGATGGAAGCGCAGATGTGGTGCGAAGACCCGAAGAACCGCGCCGAGGTGGCCGAGATCTGCTCGCGCCGCCGCTGGATCAACGCGCCGGTGGCCGACGTGATCGACCGCGTCAAGGGCGACTTCGACTACGGCACCGGCCGCGTCGAGGCGAACAGCAAGTTCCAGATGCGCTTCTGGAAGGACCACGCGAGTTACCCGTTCCAGAGCCACGACCTGTGGTTCCTCACCGAGAACATCCGCTGGGGTTATCTACCCGCCACGCTCGACACCAAGGCGCTCATCGCCAAGGTCAACCGCGAAGACCTCTGGCGCGAAGCCGCCAAGGAGCTCGGTGTCGCGGCCAGCGACATCCCGACCTCCACGTCGCGCGGTGTCGAGAAGTTCTTCGACGGCAAGGTGTTCGATCCGGCCAACCCGAAGAAATACCTCGACAGCCTGTCCATCAAATACATCAAGAGCGCCTGAACGCGCGACGAGCCCGCTTGCACCGACCAGGAGCCCCACGATGAACACCACCGAAACCATCGAGCCCATCCGGCTGGCGCCGCCGGCCACTCAGGCCACGGCCTCGGTTCTGCCCAACTGGATCAAGACCACAGCGCGTGTGTTCATGACGCACGTGCTGCCGCCGCTCGTGATCGTCGGGTTGCTCCTGGTCATCTGGGAATTGCTGTGCTCACGCCCCGGCGCGGCCTTGCCCCCCCCCAGCAAGGTGCTCGAAGAAACCTGGGAATTGATCGTCAGCCCCTTCTACGACAACGGCGGCAACGATGTCGGCCTGGCCTGGCAGATGCTCGCCAGCCTCAAGCGCGTGGCCTACGGTTACGCACTTGCGGTGCTGGCGGGCGTGGGCCTGGGGGTGCTGGTGGGGCAATCCACCTGGGCGCTGCGCGGGCTCGACCCACTGTTCCAGGTGCTGCGCACCGTGCCGCCGCTGGCCTGGCTGCCGATCTCGCTGGCGGGCTTTCGCGACGGCCACCCCTCGGCCATCTTCGTGATCTTCATCACCGCCATCTGGCCGATCATCATCAACACCTCGATCGGCATCCGCAACATCCCCGACGACTACCGCAACGTCGCGAAGGTGATCCGGCTCAACGGCATCGAGTACTTCGGCAAGATCATGCTGCCCGCGGCTGCGCCCTTCATCTTCTCGGGGCTGCGCATCGGTGTGGGCCTGTCCTGGCTGGCCATCGTCGCGGCCGAGATGCTGATCGGTGGGGTGGGCATCGGCTTCTTCATCTGGGACGCGTGGAACAGCTCGCGCATCAGCGACATCATCCTCGCCCTCTTCTGCGTCGGCATCGTCGGCTTCCTGCTCGACCGCATCGTCGCCTTCGTCGGCCATCTCGTCACGCGCGGCACCAGCGCCAGCTGAGCCAAGCCGCCCACAGGAGCCCACCATGAGCGACGCCTACCTCAGCATCTCCCGCGTGGACATGACGTTCACCAAGGGCCGCACCGTCAACCCGGTGCTGCGCAACATCAACCTCGACGTGCAGCGCGGTGAGTTCATCTCGCTGATCGGCCACTCCGGCTGCGGCAAGTCCACCGTGCTCAACATCGTGGCCGGCCTGCTCAAGGCCAGCGGCGGCGGCGTGATCGTCGATGGTCGAGAAGTGAACGAGCCCGGCCCTGACCGCGCCCTCGTGTTCCAGAACCACTCGCTGCTGCCCTGGCTCACCGTCTATCACAACGTGGCCCTGGCGGTGGACAAGACCTTCCGCGGCGTGAAAAGCGCTGCCGAACGCAAGGACTGGATCCTGCACAACCTGGAGATGGTGAACATGGGCCACGCTCTGCACCGCCTGCCATCGGAAATCTCGGGGGGCATGAAACAGCGCGTGGGCATTGCTCGCGCACTCGCCATGGAGCCCAAGGTGTTGCTGCTCGACGAGCCCTTCGGCGCACTCGACGCCCTCACCCGCGCCCACCTGCAGGACGAGGTGATGCGCATCCAGGGCGAACTGCACAACACCGTGATGATGATCACGCACGATGTGGACGAAGCCGTGCTGCTGAGCGATCGCATCGTGATGATGACCAACGGCCCCTCGGCCACCATCGGCGAGATCCTCGACATCGACCTCGATCGCCCGCGCGATCGGCTCGCCCTGTCGGACGACGCGCGCTACAACCACTACCGCCACGAAGTGCTGAGCTTCCTGCACGAGAAGCAGCGCAAGGTGGAGCCGCTGGCGCGCAATGTGCGCAACCGGGTGGCCGACGCGGCCAGTGCCTGAGCCAACGTGGGAGAGGAGGCAAACATGGACATGCGCGTCAAACCCCAACAGAAAATGAAGCTCGTGATGGTGGGCAACGGCATGGCCGGTGTGCGCACGCTGGAGGAACTGCTCAAGCTCGCGCCCGACCTGTACGACATCACCGTCTTCGGCGCCGAGCCGCACCCCAACTACAACCGCATCCTGCTCTCACCCGTGCTCGCGGGCGAGCAGACGCTCGAGCAGATCGTGCTCAACGACTGGGACTGGTACCGCGACCACGGCATCACGCTGCACGCGGGCCGCTCGGTCACGCGCATCGACCGCGTGCGCCGCGTGGTGGTGGCCGACGACGGCCAGGGCGAGGTGATCGAGGCGCCGTACGACCGGCTGATCCTCGCCACCGGGTCCAACCCCTTCATGCTGCCCGTGCCTGGCAAGGAACTGCCCGGCGTGATCGCCTACCGCGACATCGCCGACACGCAGGCCATGATCGACGCGGCCGCGAAGTACCGGCACGCCGTCGTCATCGGTGGCGGCCTGCTGGGCCTGGAAGCGGCCAACGGCCTCATGAAGCGCGGCATGCAGGTGAGCGTGGTGCACGTGGCGCCCTGGCTCATGGAGCGCCAGCTCGACGACACGGCGGGCCAACTGCTGCAGGCCTCGCTCGAAGCGCGTGGTTTGCAGTTCCTCATCGGCGCACAAACCGAGTCCCTGGTGGGCGACGGGCGCGTGCGCGCGGTGCGCTTCAAGGACGGCCGCGAGATCCCCGCCGACCTGGTGGTGATGGCCGTGGGCATCCGCCCCAACACCGCGCTGGCCGAGTCCACCGGCCTGCACGTCAACCGCGGCATCGTGGTGAGCGACACGCTGCAGACCGTGACCGACGCGCGCATCTACGCGGTGGGCGAATGCGCGGCGCACCGCGGCATCGCCTACGGCCTGGTGGCGCCGCTGTTCGAACAGGGCAAGGTGCTGGCCAACCACCTGGCCGAATTCGGCATCGGCCGCTACAGCGGCTCGCTCACGTCCACCAAGCTCAAGGTCACCGGCATCGACCTCTTCTCGGCTGGCGATTTCATGGGCGGCGACGGCACCGACACCATCGTGATGAGCGACCCCGCCGGTGGTGTCTACAAGAAGCTCGTGCTCAAGGGCGACCGGCTCGTGGGCGCCTGCCTGTACGGCGACACGGTGGACGGCAGCTGGTACTTCAAGCTGCTGCGCGAAGGCCGCACGGTGGGTGACATCCGCGACCGCCTGATGTTCGGCGAGCACTTCAGCACCAGCGCCATCGGCGACGTGGGCCACCAGGGCCAGAGCAAGGCCGCGGCCATGGCCGACAGCGACGAGGTCTGCGGCTGCAATGGCGTCAACAAGGGCGCCATCTGCAAGGCCATCCGCGACAAGGGCCTGTTCACGCTCGACGAGGTGCGCAAGCACACCAAGGCCAGCGCGAGCTGCGGCTCCTGCACTGGCCTGGTGGAACAGATCCTCATGGCCACCGCGGGCGGTGACTATTCCGCCACGCCCAAGACCAAGGCCATCTGCGGCTGCACCGACCACGGCCACCAGGCCGTGCGCGACGCGATCCGCGACAGCCACCTCACCACGCGCGCCGATGTGTTCGGCAAGCTCGCCTGGCGCACGCCCGACGGCTGCGCCACCTGCCGGCCCGCGATCAACTACTACCTCATCAGCACCTGGCCCAAGGAAGCGAAGGACGACCCGCAGAGCCGCTTCGTCAACGAGCGCATGCACGCCAACATCCAGAAGGACGGCACCTACAGCGTGATCCCGCGCATGTGGGGCGGCGAGACCACGGCCGACGAGTTGCGCCGCATCGCCGACGCGGTGGACAAGTACCAGATCCCGACGGTGAAGGTCACCGGCGGCCAGCGCATCGACCTGCTGGGCGTGAAGAAGGAAGACCTGATGGCCGTGTGGAAGGACATCGGCATGCCCAGCGGCCACGCCTACGCCAAGGCCCTGCGCACGGTGAAGACCTGCGTGGGCAGCGAGTGGTGCCGCATGGGCACCCAGGACAGCACTCAAATGGGCAAGGACCTCGAGCGCGCCATGTGGCGCATGTACGCACCGCACAAGGTGAAGTTCGCGGTGAGCGGTTGCCCGCGCAACTGCGCCGAGGCAGGCATCAAGGACGTGGGCATCGTCGGCGTGGACAGCGGCTGGGAGATGTACGTGGCCGGCAACGGCGGCATCAAGACCGAGGTGGCGCAATTCCTGGTGAAGCTCAAGACGGCGGAGGAGGTGATGGAGCACACCGGCGCCTTCATGCAGCTCTACCGCCTGGAGGGCTGGTACCTGGAGCGCACCGTGCACTACGTGGCGCGTGTGGGGCTGGACCACGTGAAGAAGCGCATCCTCGACGACGCCGAGGGCCGCAAGGCGCTGTGGGCGCAACTGCAGTTCGCGCTCGATGGCGAGCCCGACCCCTGGTTCGAACACCAGGCCGCGGCCGTGGACACGCGCCAGTTCATCCCGATCCGGCCGGTGGCCGTGGAAGGGAGCGTGGCATGAGCCTGGAAACCCAGGCCTGGGTGGCCATCTGCCGCGTGGACGACATCCCCGTGCTCGGCTCGCGCACCGTGCCGCGCGAGCGCGGGCTCGATGTCGCCGTGTTCCGCAACGCCGAGGGCGGGGTCTTCGCCCTGCTCGACCGCTGCCCGCACAAGGGCGGCCCGCTGAGCCAGGGCATCGTGTTCGGCACGCGCGTGGCCTGCCCGCTGCACAACTGGACCATCGGCCTGAACGACGGCTGCGCGCAGGCGCCCGACGAAGGCTGCACCCCGCGCTTTGCCGTGCAGGTGGACGGCGGCGTGGTGCACCTGGATGCGCACGAGCTCGCCACGCTGGGCACCGACCTGGTTCGGCCCGTTGCCGGCCCCGCGCGGCGCGCCGTGAAGGCATGACCGACACCCGCTCCACCTGCCCCTACTGCGGCGTGGGCTGCGGGGTGATCATCGAGAGCGAGGGCGCGCGCATCACCGGCGTTCGTGGCGACCCGCAGCACCCGGCGAACGTCGGGCGCCTGTGCAGCAAGGGCTCGACGCTGCACCTCACGGCCGCACCGGCCGTCACCGCGCAGGCGCGGTTGCTGCACCCCATGCAACGCGCGGCGCGCGGCGCCACACCCCGGCGCATCGGCTGGGACACGGCGCTCGGCCTCGCGGCCGACCGGTTCAACGCCGTGATCGACACCCACGGGCCCGACGCCGTGGGCTTCTACATCAGTGGCCAGTTGCTCACCGAGGACTACTACGTCTTCAACAAACTCGCCAAGGGCCTGATCGGCACCAACAACATCGACACCAACTCGCGCCTGTGCATGAGCAGCGCGGTGGCGGGCTACAAGAAGACGCTGGGCGCCGACGCCCCGCCCACTTGCTACGACGACGTGAACCACGCCGACTGCCTGTTCATCGTCGGCAGCAACGCGGCCTACGCCCACCCCGTTCTGTTCCGCCGCATCGAAGACGCCAAGCGCGCACGCCCCGACATGAAGATGATCGTGGCCGACCCGCGCCGCACCGACACCGCGGGCCTGGCCGACCTGTACCTGCCGCTGCAGCCCGGCACCGACGTGATGCTCTTTCACGGTTTGCTGCACCTCATGCTGTGGGAAGGCTGGATCGACCACCGCTATATCGAGCGCCACACCAGCGGCTTCGACGCCCTCAAGGACCTGGTGCGCGCGTACACGCCCGAGAAAGTGGCGCAGACCTGCGGCCTGCCGGTGGCCGACCTCGCCACCGCCGCGAAATGGTTCGCCCGGTCGCCGGCCACGCTCAGCCTGTACTGCCAGGGCCTGAACCAGAGCCGCAGCGGCACGGCCAAGAACGCGAGCCTGATCAACCTGCACCTGGCCACGGGCCAGATCGGCAAACCCGGCGCCGGGCCATTCAGCCTCACCGGCCAGCCCAACGCCATGGGCGGGCGCGAGGTCGGCGGCCTGGCCAACCTGCTCAGCGCCCACCGCGACATGGCCAACCCGCAGCACCGCGCCGAGGTGGCCGCGCTGTGGGGCGTGCCCGATGTGCCGGCCAAACCCGGCCTCACGGCGGTGGAGCTGTTCGAGGCCGCGGCCGACGGCGCGGTGAAGGCGCTGTGGATCGCTTGCACCAACCCGGCCCAGTCCATGCCCGACCAGGCCACCGTGCACCGCGCGCTGCAGCGCGCCGAGTTCGTGGTCGTGCAGGAAGCCTTCGCCACCGCCGCCACCGGCGATTTCGCCGACCTGCTGCTGCCCGCCACCACCTGGGGCGAAAAGGAAGGCACCGTCACCAACAGCGAACGCCGCATCAGCCGCGTGCGCGCCGCGGTGCCCGCCCCCGGCGAGGCGCGGCACGACTGGCGCATCGTGGTCGATTTCGCGCACCGGCTGCGCCCGGGCAACGCGCTCTTCCCGTACGGCACGCCGGAATCGATCTGGCTCGAGCACCGCGAATCCACCCGCGGGCGCGATCTCGACATCACCGGCCTGAGCTACGCCGTGCTCGAGCAGCAGGGCCCGCAGCAATGGCCGTTTCCCGAGGGTGCCCCGCAGGGCCTTGCGCGCCTGTACGAAGACGGCGTGTTCCCCACACCCGACGGGCGCGCGCGCTTCGTTGCCACGCCTTACCAGCCGGTGGCCGAAGCGCGGCGCAGCGAGTTTCCGTTCTCGCTCACCACCGGCCGCCTGCGCGACCAATGGCACGGCATGAGCCGCACCGGCACGCTGGGCCGCCTGTTCGGCCATGTGGCCGAACCCTCGATCGACCTGCACCCGCAGGACATGGCGCGCCTGGGCCTGGCCGATGGCGATCTGGCCGAGGTCACGAGCAAGCGCGGCACGCTGCACCTGCCCGCGCGCGCCAGCGAATCGGTCGCGCTCACGCAGGCCTTCATCGCCATGCACTGGGGTGCCGAGTACCTGAGCGGGCGCGACCGCGAGGGCCGGGCCATCGG
The DNA here is from genome assembly GCA_016741995.1 of Hydrogenophaga sp. Classification (GTDB taxonomy): domain Bacteria; phylum Pseudomonadota; class Gammaproteobacteria; order Burkholderiales; family Burkholderiaceae_C; genus Hydrogenophaga. Next base: position 205,718 of record JACVCO010000003.1, read on the forward strand.
CGGCGTCAACGCCATCACCACCTCGGCCTTCTGCCCCGACTCGAAGCAGCCCGAACTCAAACACGCCGCGGTGCGGGTCGCCAAAGCCGCGCTGCCGTGGTCGCTGCTGGCCATGGCCTGGCTGCCCGAGGGCGAAGCCATCGCCGCGCGCGAAGCGCTGCGCCGCCTGCTGCCCGAACTGCCCTTTGCGCTGTGCGTGCCCTTCGGCCGGGAACAGGCGGGCGTGCTGCTGCGCGCCTCGGCCGACGCGGCGCCCGAGCCCGCGCTGATGGCGCGCGTGCTGGCGGCGCTGGGCCTGGACGCGCCCCAGGCGCTGCGCTACGACGACCCGCGCGCGGGCCAGCACCGCGTGGTGCTGCGCTCGACGCGGGCCGACGGCCAGTCCGCGCTGCAGGGCTTCCTGATCGCGGGCGACACGCGCGCCGAGGCGTGGCTCAAGCCCCTGCTGGAAGGCGGGCAGGCGTTGGCGCTGGACGCGCGCCTGCTGCTGCTGCCTGGGGCCCGGCCGCCGGTGGCCATGCCTGCGCGCGGGCGCCAGGTCTGCACCTGCTTCGACGTGAGCGAAGAGGCGATCACCACACACCTGAACCAGGCCGAGGGCGACGCCACCGAGCGCCTGGCCAGCCTGCAGGCCGGCCTGCGCTGCGGCACCAACTGCGGCTCCTGCGTGCCCGAGCTGCAGCGCCTGGCCAGGGCCGCCTGCCGCCCGGCGACCGTGGCCGCCATATAACGGCAAGTCATCAGCCCTGACCCACAATCGGCCGGCTATGGGCATCAGCCAGTACATCAAGGAAATCGGCCGCGGCAAGGACGGCGCGCGCGCGCTCACCCGTGCGCAGGCGGCCGACCTGATGGGCCAGGTGCTCGACGGCCAGGTGAGCGATCTCGAACTCGGCGGCTTCTGCCTGGCCATGCGCATCAAGGGCGAAACGCCCGAAGAGATGGCGGGTTTCCTCGACGCGACGCACGCGCGGCTGCAGCGTGTGCCGGGTGCGCGCCAGCCCGTCGTGGTGCTGCCCAGCTACAACGGCGCGCGCAAGCTGCCGCTGCTCACGCCCCTGCTGGCGCTGTGGCTGGCGCGCCAGGGCGCGGCCGTGCTGGTGCATGGCACGCCCACCGAAGACAAACGCGTCACCGCCGAGGCGGTGTTCGGCGCGCTCGGCATCGCACCGGCCACGCAGGTGGCGGCCATCGCCCCCGGCACATGCGCGTTCGTGCCCACCGAAGCGCTGCTGCCCGGCCTCAAGCGGCTGCTCGACGTGCGGCGCAGCGTGGGCCTGCGCAACCCGGGGCACAGCCTGGTCAAGCTCATGAACCCGGTGGCCGGGCCCGCGCTCATCGTGGGCAGCTACACCCACCCCGAGTACGCGCTGAGCATGGCCGAGACCTTTGCGCTCACCGGCACACACGCCCTGCTGCTGCGCGGCACCGAAGGCGAGCCCGTGGCCGACGCGCGCCGCCAGCCGCGCATCGAAGCCTTCCGCGACGGCACACGCACCGAGCGCGTCGCCGCCCAGGAAGGCCCGCTCGCCCAACTGCCCGATCTGCCCGCGATCGACGCGGCCAGCACCGCGTCGTACATCCGCGCCGTGTTGAGCGGCCAAGCCCCCCTGCCCGCCCCCATCGCGCGCCAGGCCGATTGCATCCTCGCCGAGATCCGCCACCATGAAACCGCCATTGCCTGAATTCCGCCCCGGCACCGTCACGCTCGTGGGCGCCGGCCCGGGCGATCCGGAGCTGCTCACGCTCAAGGCGGTGCGCGCCATCGGCGCGGCCACCGTGCTGCTGGTCGACGACCTGGTGAACGACGCCGTGCTCGAACACGCGAACCCGAACGCGCGCATCGTGCACGTGGGCAAGCGCGGCGGCTGCAAGAGCACGCCGCAGGCCTTCATCGACAAGCTCATGCTCATGGCCGCGCGCGAGGGCGAGGTGGTGGTTCGCTTGAAGGGTGGCGATCCCTTCGTGTTCGGCCGCGGCGGCGAAGAGATCGAACACCTGCAAGCCGAAGGCATCGGCGTGCAGGTGGTCAACGGCATCACCGCGGGCCTGGCCGCGGTCACCGCGCTCGGCGTGCCACTCACGCACCGCGATCACGCGCACGGCGTGGTCTTCATCACCGGCCACGCCAAGCCCGGCGACGCCGGCACCGACTGGCGCGCCCTCGCCGCCACGGCGCGCGACGCGAAGCTCACGCTGGTGATCTACATGGGCATCTCGGGCGCCGCCCACATCCAGCAGGCCCTGCTGGACGGCCTGCACGCCGACACGCCGCTGGCCATCATCCAGCACGCCACGCTGGCGCACCAGCGCGAGGCCGTCACCACCCTGGGCGACATGCTCCACACCATCGAACGCGAAGGCCTGGGCAGCCCGGCGGTGATCGTGGTGGGCGACGTGCTGCGCGGCGTGGCCGCGGCCCACGCCGATCTCGTGCGCGCGGCCTGAACACCGCCATCCACCGCCGGCCGTGACACGGGTCACGCGCACGCCCATCGCAAGCGTGAGCATGCCAACGGTGGCGCGGCGATTGCTTGACCGGGGGCATGACCCTGATCGCCTCCCCCATCAGCCCCGCCAAGGTGCATGCGCACAACGTCCCTGCCCACATCGGCAGCATGTCGCTCGTCAACCTGGCCGCGCGCCAACGCATGCTGTCGCAACGCATGATCCTGCAGACCGTGCTGGCCGCGCAGGGCAACGGCACCTGGCTGCAGGCCGCGCAACGCAGCCTGCAGATGTTCACCGAGAGCCAGCAGCATCTGCTGAACGCCATCGGGCAGGCCGAGCCCGCGAGCGCGCGCAAGATCGACGAGACCTACCACGGCGCGCGCGGGGTGGGCCCGCTGGTGCAGGCCTTCATGAAGCTCATGCACGGGACGCTGGGCCAGATCGAAACCGGGAGCCCGCGTGCCGCGGCGTCCGTCGAGGAACTCGTCGGCCACACCGACCGCATCCTGGAAGCACTCAACACCGCCACCACCGCGTTTGACGAGGTGGCCAAGGCCCGCAGCGGCGCGATGATGAAAGAGCTCACCGGCATCGTGGGCGACATCCAGAACGTGGCCAAGGAAGCGAAGGTGGTGAGCTTCAATGCGCAGGTGGTGGCCGCGCGCGCCGGCCACCAGGGCCGCGAATTCGCCGTGGTGGCCAATGTGCTGTCCGACATCACCAGCGAGATCGATGGCCTCACGCGCAAGGCCGCGGAGCTGGCCGAGCGCAGCCGGAATCAGTGACCTCCACAGCGCGCTGGCTACACTGCGCGCCGTGCAAGACTTCGATGCCGTCATCGTCGGTGCCGGCGCCGCCGGCCTGTTCTGCGCCGGCATCGCGGGCCAGCGTGGGCGGCGCGTGCTGCTCATCGACCACAGCGCCAAAGTCGCCGAGAAGATCCGCATCTCGGGCGGCGGGCGCGCCAACTTCACCAACCGCGACCTCGACCCGCGCGCGCCGCAGAAGCACTTCGTGGGGGAGAACCCGAACTTCTGCCGCTCGGCGCTGTCGCGCTACACGCCGGCCGACTTCATCGCCCTGATGGACCGCCATGGCATTGCCTGGCACGAGAAGCACAAGGGCCAGTTGTTCTGCGACCGCTCGGCCGACGACCTGATCCAGATGCTGCTGCGCGAGTGCGACGCCGGTGGCGTGACCCGCTGGCAGCCTTGTGCGGTGTCGACCGTGCGCCAGGGCGGCGACGGCGCCTACGAGCTCGACACCGACCGCGGCCCCGTGCGGGCACCGCGGCTCGTGGTGGCCACCGGCGGCCTGCCCATCCCGCAGATCGGCGCCAGCGATTTCGGCCTGCGCCTGGCCGCGCAGTTCGGGCTTCGCATGGTCGAGCCCCGCCCCGCGCTGGTGCCACTCACCTTCGACGGCGCCGCCTGGGCGCCCTATGCCGACCTGGCCGGTCTGGCGCTGCCAGTGCGTATCGACACCGGCGACAAGAAAACCCGCATGGCCTTCGACGAAGACTTGCTGTTCACCCACCGCGGCCTGTCCGGCCCGGCGGTGCTGCAGATCTCCAGCTACTGGCGGGCCGGCACACCGCTGCGCATCGACCTCGCGCCCACGGTGGCCCTGGCGGACGAACTGGCCGACGCCAAGCGCCGGTCGCACAAGCGGCTGGCCAACGAACTCGCGGCCTGGGTGCCCGCCCGCCTGGCCGACGCCTGGACCGCGCAGGACGCCGACTGGCAGCGCCCGGTGATGGAAACCGGCGACAAGGCCCTGGCCCGCCTGGCCGAGCGCCTGCAGCGCTGGGAGATCACACCCACCGGCACCGAGGGCTGGCGCAAGGCCGAGGTGATGCGCGGCGGGGTGGACACGCGCGACCTCAACCAGCAGACGCTGGAATCGCGCCAGAGCGGGCTGTATTTCATCGGCGAGGTGGTCGACGTGACCGGCTGGCTCGGTGGGTACAACTTCCAGTGGGCCTGGGCCTCGGCCCACGCCTGCGCCCAGGCCTTGTAACCCGCCTTCGCGTTCGCCCGGTAGCCAACCGGTTTGAAGTGGCTATAATCGCGGGCTTTGCTGGCAAATCCCCGTCTGCCAATACTAGTTTTGACGGGGCCTTTCGCTGCCAAGAAGCCCGGGCCTGATCTACCCGTCTTCCTCTGGCCGCACATTCTCTGGAATCGATCGATACATGACCACCATCCGTGTCAAGGACAACGAGCCGTTCGACGTGGCTCTGCGTCGCTTCAAGCGCACCATTGAAAAGCTCGGCCTGCTGACCGACCTGCGCGCTCGCGAGTTCTACGAAAAGCCCACCGCCGAACGCAAGCGCAAGAAGGCCGCCGCCGTGAAGCGCCACTTCAAGCGCGTGCGCTCGATGCAGCTGCCCAAGAAGCTGTACTGAACGCCTCGGCCCACCGGCCGACACGAAGCCCGCCCAAGGACGCTTGCGCGGGCTTTTTCGTTTCTTCCTTCCCCTGCAGGAGCCATCCATGAGCCTCAAAGCCCGCATCACCGACGACATGAAGAACGCCATGCGCGCCAAGGACACCGAGCGCCTGGCCACCATCCGCCTGCTCACCGCCGCGATCAAGCAGAAGGAAGTGGACGAGCGCGTGGAGCTCGATGACGCGGCCGTGGTGGGCGTGATCGACAAGATGGTCAAGCAGCGCAAGGACTCGATCGCCGCCTTCGAGCAAGGCAACCGCCCCGATCTGGCCGCCAAGGAAGCGGCCGAGATGACCGTGCTGCAGGCCTACCTGCCCGAGCGCCTCTCTGCCGAGGCCGTGGCCGCCGAGGTGAAAGCCATCGTGGCCGAACTCGGCGCCACAGGACCGGGCGACATGGGCAAGGTCATGGGCGCGGTCAAGGCGCGCCTGGCCGGCAAGGCCGACATGGGCCAGGTGTCGGCCGCGGTGAAGGCGGCGCTGGCCGGCTGACTGACACGGGCCTGACGCCGCGGGCGGCCGACGCCGCCCATCCCTGAACGGCAACCGTTCAGAGCGCCCGAGCGGGGCAAACCCGCATGCCGCGGGCCGCAGCGCCTCGGCACAGTTCGCGCCACCTGTCACCCAGGAGACGCGAATGCCCTTGCTGCACCGCCCCTTGCTGGCCGCCGCCCTGGCCGGCCTGCTGCTCGCCCCGCTCGCCGCCCCGGCCCAGACCGCCGCGCCCATCAAGGTCGGCGTCATCGGGCCGTTCACCGGCCCGTCCTCCGATTTCGGCCAGCCCATGCTCAACGGCGTGCGGCTGGCGGTCGACGAGATCAATGCGGTGGGCGGCTACCTCGGCCGGCCGCTGGAACTCGTGATCAAGGACGACCGCGGTGACCCCGACACCGGGCTGCGCGAGTCGGAGCAACTGGTGCGCGATGGCGTGATCGCCACCATCGGCTTCTGCAACACCGGCGTGGCCCTGAAAGCGCTGGACGTGTTTCAGCAAAAGCAGGTGCCGCTGATCGTGCCCTGCTCCACCGGCACGCCGCTGACAGCCAAGTACCCGGCGCCCGAGAGCTACATCTTCCGCACCTCGGCACGTGACGCGATCCAGGCGCCCTTCGTGGTGCAGGACCTGGTGCGCCGCGGCTGGACGCGCGTGGCCCTCTTTGCCGACACCACCGGCTATGGCGAAGCCGGCCTGAAGGACGTGGAGGCCGCGCTCGCCGCGCGCAACCTCAAGCCGGTGTACGTGGCGCGCTTCGGCCTGGGCGTGAAGGACCTGAAGACTGAACTCGCCGCCGCGCGCGCCGCCGGCGCCAACGTGGTGTTCAGCTACACCGTGGGCCCCGAGAACGCCACCATCGCCAACGGTCGCAAGGAGCTGGGCTGGGACGCCCCGCAGGTGGGCGCCTGGCCGCTGTCCTTCCCCTTCTTCATCAACGGCGCCCCGCAGGCCAGCGAGGGCGCCCTGATGGCACAGACCTTCATCGCCGAGCCCAGCAACGAGCGCCGCGCGTCCTTCCTGGCCAACTACGCGCGCAAGTTCAACCAGAAAATGACCGTGCCCATGGCCGCCGCCCAGGCCTACGACACCACCTACCTGCTCACCTACGCGCTGTTCGGCATCCGCAACGGCCAGTTCGGTGGCCCGGCCGTGAAAGCCGCGCTCGAGAACATCCCGCGCACCTACTACGGCGTCGTCGCCACCTACGAACGCCCGTTCACGCGCGACGACAAGGACGCCGTGACCGACAACATGCTGGTGATGGGCAAAGTGGTCAAAGGCGCCGTGACCTTTGCCTACGCGGAAGACGCCAAGCGAAACCTGTTCGTGCAGCGCAAGCGGTGAGGGATCGCCCCGTCAGCCCAGCACCAGCGCGGTGCCAACCACCGCCAGCACCGCCCCCGCCCACGCACCCCAGGCCGGGCGGCGCCGGTACACCAGCCACAGCAGCGGCAGCACCACGATGGGCGTGACCGAGGACAGGATGGCCACCACGCCGGCCTGGCCGTGTTTCATGGCCTGCAGGATCAGCGTCATGCCCAGCGCCATGGCGATGGCGGCGCTGCCGAACACCTGACCCGCCTCGCGCCAGCGCATGGGCTGCGCCGCGCGCGCCCGCTGCCAGACCAGCCACAGCAGTGCGTGCGCGGCAAACGCCGTGCTCATGCGCATGGCCGAGCCGGCGATCGCGTCGATGCCGCTCGTCATGAGCGGCTTGAGCATGAGCGTGGCCACCGACTGGCACAGCGCCGCCACCAGCCCCATCCCCACACCCACCGCGAGGCGGCCGCGCGTCTGCTCCCAGGCGTGCGATTCGTCGTCGCGGCGCCCGCGCAGGATGGCCAGCATCACGCCGCCCACCAGCAGGCTGGCGCCCACCAGCGCCCAGCCCCAGAGGGTTTCACCCAGGAACAACCAGGCCAGCACGGCCGAGAACAGCGCGTGGGTGGCGAAGAGCACACCCGAACGGCGCGGCCCCAGACGGTTCATGCAGGCGAAGAGCGCCGTGTCGCCAATGAAGATGCCGATGACACCCGACAGCGCGAGCAGGCCGAAGGCCGAGGCATCCAGGCTGCGCCAGCCGCCGCTGGCCAGCGCGATGGCCCACAACAGGGAGGCCGCAAACAGCATGCGCCAGCGGCTGAAGGCGATGGCCCCCAGGCGCTGCGAGGCCGGCGCAGAAAACAGCGCCGCAATGGCCCAGCAGGTGGCCGCAACCAGGGCCAGGGCTTCGGGGCGCAGATCAGCTCCCGGCGACCTTCATGCGGTTCACCAGCACCGAACCCACCGTCTTGGCGCCGTAGTTGTAGGCGTCGGCGCCCACGGCGTCCACGCCCATGAGCATGTCGCGCAGGTTGCCGGCGATGGTGATTTCCTGCACCGGGTAGGCGATCACGCCGTTCTCGACCCAGTAGCCGGACGCGCCACGCGAGTAGTCGCCCGTGACCGGGTTGACGCCCTGCCCCATGAGCTCGGTGACGAACAGGCCGCGACCGAGCTTCTTCAGCATGGCGTCGAGGTTGTCTGCTTTGCGCGTGCGCCGGCTGGTGAGCGTGAGGTTGTGCGAACCGCCCGCGTTGCCGGTGGTGCGCATGCCCAGCTTGCGCGCCGAGTAGGTGGACAGGAAATAGCCCTGCACCACACCCGCGTCGACCACCTTGCGCGCCGCCGTGCGCACGCCCTCGTCGTCGAAGGGCGAGCTGCCCTTGCCGCCGCGCAGGTGCGGGTCTTCCACGATGTCGAGGTGATCGGCCATGGCCCGCTTGCCCAGGCTGTCGGCCAGGAAGCTGGTCTTGCGGTAGAGCGCGCCGCCGCTGGTGGCCTGCACGTAGGCACCGAGCAGGCCCGCGGCCAGCGGCGACTCGAACAGCACCGGGCATTCGGTGGTCTTGATCTTGCGCGCACGCAGCCGCGAGAGCGCACGCTCGGCGGCGTAGCGGCCCACGGCCTCGGGCGAGGCCAGTTCGTGCGGCGCGCGCATGGAGCTGTACCAGTAGTCGCGCTGCATGCCGTTGCCCTTGCCCGCGATGGGCGCCACCGAGAGGCTGTGGCGCGAGCTGGCGTAGCCGCCGCTGAAGATGCCGGGCTTGCCGCGCTCGCCCCCGCGCATGTGCGCCACGAAGAAGTGCGATTGCTGCGCCGAGACGCCCGCGCCTTCGCTGTTGGTGATCTGCTTGCTGGTGCCCAGGGCCGCGGCCTCGCAGGCCAGGGCGATCTCGGCGGCGCGCTCGGCGCTCAGGTCCCAGGGGTGGAACAGGTCGAGGTCGGGGTAGTGGTTGGCCACGTCCTGCGCGTCGGGCAGGCCGGCCACCGGGTCTTCGGCGGTGAAGCGCGCGATGTCGTAGGCCGCCTGCACGGTCTGGCGGATTGCGGCGGGCGAGAAATCGGAGGTGCTGGCGTTGCCACGGCGCTGGCCGAGGTACACCGTGACGCCGAGCGATTTGTCGCGGTTGCGCTCGACGTTCTCCAGCTCGCCCTTGCGCACCGACACGCTCAGGCCCGAGCCCTCGGAGGCTTCGGCGGCGGCATCGGAGGCGCCCAGGGACTTCGCGTGCGAGAGCGCGAGATCGACCAGTTCCTCGAACTGGTGGCGGTTGTGGTGGAAACCGGGGAGCGGGGTGTTCGAGGCGGTCTTGGACATGGCGGCCGCTATGATACGGGCCCATTTTCCACGGCGCTGCGCTGCACGCAGAAGCCCACCGATCCCCTCTCCCCCTCATGGCGCGCAAACCCACCCGAGGCTATTTCGTCCGCGGCCAATTCGTGGCCGAGGGCAGCGAGCTCGACCAGGAGCTCAAGCGCGAAGCCAAGGGCACCGACGGCCTGAGCCGCGGCGACCTCAAGAAGCTCAGCGACAAGCTGCAAGACCTCGGCGAGCAACTGCTCACGCTGCGCAGCGACCTGTTCAAGGCCCTGGAGCTCGAAGACCAGCTCATCGACGCGCTCGACGAGCTGCGCCGCATCACCAACTTCGAAGGCCGGCGCCGCCAGAGCCAGTACGTGGGCAAGCTCATGCGCAAGCTGCCCGAAGAGACCATCACGGCCATCGAAGCCGCCATCGAAGAACAGCGCAAACCCTCGGCCGAGGCCACGCTGCAACTGCACCTGGCCGAGCAGTGGCGCGACCGCCTGATCGCCGACGACGGCGCGCTCACCGAATGGCTGAACCTGGACCCCGAGGCCGACGTGCAGCACCTGCGCACGCTCATCCGCCAGGCCCGCAAGGACGCCCAGGCCACGCCCGACAAACCCGGCGAAGCGCAACGCCACGGCCGCGCCTACCGGGACATCTTCCAACTCGTCAAGGCCGCGCTCGCGCGTGGCGACGCCCCCCCCGACCCCGCATGAGCGACACCCCCCAGACCCACGACGCGGTGCGCATCGGCATCGTGTCCATCAGCGACCGCGCCAGCACCGGCGTCTACGAAGACAAAGGCCTGCCCGCGCTGCAGGACTGGCTCACGCGCGCGCTGAAGAACCCCATCAGCTTCGAGGCCCGCCTCATCCCCGACGAGCAGGAGCGCATCAGCGCCACGCTGATCGAACTCGTGGACGCGGGTTGCGCGCTGGTGCTCACCACCGGCGGCACCGGCCCCGCCAAGCGCGACGTGACGCCCGAGGCCACGCTGGCGGTGGCGCACAAGGAAATGCCCGGTTTCGGCGAGCAGATGCGCCAGATCAGCCTGGCCTTCGTGCCCACGGCCATCCTGTCGCGCCAGGTCGCGGTGGTGCGCAACAACAGCCTCATCATCAACCTGCCCGGCCAGCCCAAGGCCATCGCGGAAACGCTCGAAGGCGCGAAGAACACCGACGGCTCGGTGCGCGTCAACGGCGTCTTCGCGGCCGTGCCCTACTGCATCGACCTCATCGGCGGCCCCTACCTCGAAACGAACGACGAGGTCATCAAAGGCTGGCGCCCGAAAAACGCCGTGCGCCCCGCGCGCTGAACACCAGGAGACCCGCATGAAGATCGAAAAAGACACCGTCGTCACCGTCACCGCACGCATCCACGACAGCAAAGGCAAACTGCTCGACGATGGCAAGACCGCGCGCGCCTACCTGCACGGCGGCTACGGCAACACGCTGCGTGGCATCGAAGTGGCGCTGGAAAACCAGGAAAAGGGCTTCAGCACCACTCTCACGCTGCAGCCTTCGCTGGCCTTCGGCGAGCGCGACGAATCGCTCGTCACCAGCATTCCGAAATCGCAGTTCCCGCCCGGCATCAAGGTCGGCGGCCACCTCGAAGGCACCGACGACCAGGGCCGCCGCCAGGTGTTCACCGTGGCCAAGATCAAGGGCGACGTCGTGCACCTGGACGGCAACCACCCGCTCGCGGGCGAAGACCTGCAGATCGCGATCAAGGTGCTCGACGTGCGCGCCGCATTGCCCGAAGAGATCCAGCACGGCCACGCCCACGGCGACCACGGCCATCACCACTGACCCCCTGCGCCACAGCCCGGCGAAGCCGGTTCCGTGGCACCACCGGGTCAAGGCATCACTTGCCGACCAACTGGTTCAGCTTCTCGGCTTCGAAGTGCTCTTCGCGCTGCGCGTCGGTCGGTACGCAGTCGCGCTCGCGGGCCTCGGCCAGCTTCTCGATCGCTTGCCACAGCAGCGCGATCTGATGCTCCTGGCTTGCGGTGCTGTCGATCAGGCCGCGCATGGCCTGTGACAGCGGGTCGTCTTCCTGCGTGACGCCGTAGGCCGAGAACTTGGGCGCGGTGTCGGTCACGTCGGCGCTCTCGCCCAGCTTGCTGGGGATGATGCGCGCCGGGATGCCGACGGCCGTGGCGCCCGCAGGCACGGGCTTGATGACCACCGCGTTGCTGCCGATCTTGGCGCCATCGCCCACCTCGAACCCCCCGAGCACCTTGGCGCCCGCGCTCACCACCACGTCGCGGCCCAGCGTGGGGTGGCGCTTGGTGCCCTTGTAGAGCGAGGTACCGCCGAGCGTGACGCCCTGGTAGATGGTGCAACCGTCGCCGATGACGGCGGTTTCGCCCACCACGGTGCCCATGGCGTGGTCGAAGAACACGCGCTCACCCAGCACCGCGCCGGGGTGGATCTCGATGCCGGTGAAAAAGCGGCTCAGGTGCGAAATGAACCGGCCCGGCCACTTGAGGCCGTGCGTCCAGCACCAGTGCGCGGGGCGGTGCAGCACCACCGCGTGCAGCCCCGGGTAACACGTCAGCACCTCGAACGTGCTGCGCGCGGCGGGGTCACGGTCAAGGATGCACTGGATGTCGGAGCGGAGGCGGGTGAACATGGGGCGTGCCGGGTCGGGGGACGGGCAGTCTAGCGTTTCGCCCGCTCGGCGGTCTGCAGCATGGCCCGGGCAACACCGCGAAGAATGTGGACTTCTTCCTCGCTCGGTTGCGCGCGATTGAAAAGCTGCTGCAGGCGCGGCATCAGCTTTTTCGGCGCGGCGGGGTCGAGAAAATCCACCGCCACCAGGGCCTGCTGCAGGTGATCGAGCATGCCGGCCAGGGCCGCGGCGTCGGCGGGCGGGCGTTCGGCCACCGGCGAGGCCACCGCGAAGCCACCCAGGGCCTGGCGCCAGTCGTAGGCCAGCAGTTGCACCGCGGCCGCCAGGTTGAGCGAGCCATAGCCCGGCGCGGTGGGAATGGACAGCGCCACGTGGCACCGGTAGACGTCGTCGTTGGTCATGCCGAAGCGCTCGCTGCCGAACAGGAAGGCCACGCCCGCGGGCGGCTCCGGCGCGGCCAGCAGTTGCGCGAAGTGCTCGCGCGGCGCGCGCGTGGGCGGGCCGAAGTCGCGCGGCGTCATGGCCGTGGCGCACAGGTGGGTCATGCCGTCCAGGGCCTCATCGAGCGTGTCGACCACGCGGGTCTTCGACAGCACGTCGGTGGCGCCGCTGGCGCGCTGGATGGTTTCTTCCTTGCGCAGCACGTTGGCCCAGCGCGGGCGCACCAGCACGAGCTCGTCGAAGCCCATGACCTTGAGCGCGCGCGCCGCACCCCCCACGTTGCCGGCGTGGCTGGTCTCGATCAGGACAAAACGGGTTTTCATGGGGGCCGGGTAAAATCGCCGCCATTGTCGCCGCCCCGCATCGCCGGGCGACGGGCGCAACCCCTTCCCCCGCTCTTCACACCCTCGCTTGCGCGAGGGTCACAATTCATGTCGTCCAGCCAGCACCCCATGCTCAACGTGGCCGTCAAGGCCGCCCGCGCCGCCGGCGCCATCATCAACCGCGCCGCGCTCGACGTCGAAGCCGTGCGGGTTTCGGTCAAGCAGACCAACGATTTCGTCACCGAGGTCGACCACGCGGCCGAGGCCGCGATCATCGAAACGCTCAAGACCGCCTACCCCGATCACGGCATCTGGGCCGAGGAATCGGGCCAGCAGCCCGGCAAGGGGCGCGACAAGAACCACGTGTGGATCATCGATCCGCTGGACGGCACCACCAATTTCATTCACGGCTTCCCGGTCTACTGCGTGAGCATCGCGCTCATGGTGGACAACCGCATCGAGCAGGCCGTGGTCTACGACCCCACCCGCAACGACCTGTTCAGCGCCACGCGCGGGCGCGGCGCCTACCTCAACGACCGCCGCATCCGCGTGGCCAAGCGCACCACGCTGCGCGATTGCCTGTTGTCCACCGGCTTCCCGTTCCGCCCGGGCGACGCCTTCCAGACCTACATGCAGATGCTGGGCGAGGTGATGCCCAAGGTGGCCGGCGTGCGCCGCCCCGGCTCGGCCGCGCTCGATCTGGCCTACGTGGCCGCGGGCTTCTCCGACGGCTTCTTCGAAATGGGCCTCTCGCCCTGGGACGTGGCCGCGGGCGCCCTGCTGCTCACCGAAGCCGGTGGCCTGATCGGCAACTTCACGGGCGAGCCCGATTTCCTCGAGCAGAAGGAATGCGTGGCCGCCAACCCGAAGATCTACGGCCAGCTGGTGGCCATGACGGGCAAGTACAGCAAGTTCGCCAGCGCCGGCGACAAGGCCGCGGTGCGCCAGGCGCGCGCGGCAGCGCGCAAGACGGTTGCAGCGCCGAAGGCGGACGACGACGCCGAGTGACGATCAAGCCTGCGGCAGGCTGAACCAGAACGTGGCGCCCTCCCCCGGCGCCGATTCGGCCCAGACGCGCCCGCCGTGGCGCTCGACGATGCGCGAGACGATGGCCAGGCCGACGCCCATGCCGGGCACGTCGCTGTGCGCGTGCAACCGCTGGAACAGGCCGAACAGCTTGTTCGCGCGCGCCATGTCGAAACCGATGCCGTTGTCGCGCACGTAGTAGGCGCGCAAGACCGCATCGTGCCCTACCGTCACGCGCGGCTCGGGTTGCTGGCGTGAGTACTTCAGCGCGTTGTCGACCAGGTTGCTCAGCACCTGGCGCAGCAGCGTGGCGTCGCCCAGCGCCAGGGGCAAGGTGCGCACCTCGACGCGCGCCGCCGGCACCTGCGGCGCCAGCGCTTCGGCCACGGCGTGGGCCAGCGCCATCATGTCCACCGGTTGCGGCTCCAGCTCCACCTGCACCACGCGCAGCAGCTCCAGCATGTCGGTGATCATCTGCCCCATGTTGCGCGCCGAGCGCGATATGCGCGCGAACATCTCGCGCCCGCTCTCGCTCAACCGGTCGGCCTCTTCTTCGGCAATCACCTGGGCAAAGCCGTTGACCGAACGCAGCGGTGCGCGCAGGTCGTGCGCGATGGAATACGAGATCGCCTCCATGTCGCGCATGGAACGCTCCAGCTCCGCGGTGCGCTCCTGCACACGTTGCTCCAGGCTGGCGTTGAGCGCGTGGATCTGTTCCTGCGCGGCCACGCGGTCGCTGATGTCGATGTGCGTGCCCGACATGAACAGCGCACGGTCCTGTTCGTCGCGGCGGTGCACGCGGCCGCGGGTGTTGATCCAGACCCAGTGCCCGTCCCGGTGCCGCATGCGGATGTCGCAGTCGTAATACGGGATTTCGCCGGCGGTGTGCTGGTTGCGCAGCGCCCGGGCGCGCTCGCGGTCTTCGGGGTGCACGCGCGTGTGCCAGGTGGCGTAGTTGATGGGTTGCAACTCCTCCAGGGTGTGGCCCAGCATCTCGGCCCAGCGGTCGTTCACGACCATGCTGCCTTCGGTGAGGTTGGTCTCCCAGATGCCCGGGCGCGTGGCCTCGAGCACCCAGGCCAACCGCTGGCGCTCGTCGCGCAGCGCGTCCTGCGTGGCGATGTAGGAGGTCACGTCGGCGTAGGTGCGCACGAAGCCGCCTTCGGGGAGGCGAAAGGTGTGGATCTCCAGCGTGCGGCCCTGGCGGGTGCGGCGCCAGAAGTGCTCGGGCAGTTCGGCCTCGGGCTTGAGCGCCACGTACTCGCGCGCATGCGTGTCCACCCATTCCATGCCGGGGCCGAAGTCGCCGCGCTCGGTCTGGTAGCGGATCACGTCGTCGTGCAGCGGGTGATCGGCCACCACGGATTCGGGCAGGTCGAGCAGTTCGAGGAAGCGGCGGTTGTAGATGCGCACGCGGCCTTTGGCGTCGATCTTGACCAGCCCCTGGTTGATGGTGTCCAGCGTCAGGTGCAGGGCCTGGCTCTTCTCGGCCAGCAGCGCACCGGTGCGTTCGAGCTGCTCGCGCGTGCGCTGGCGCTCACCGTGAATGCGCCAGGCCATGACCAGCTGGCGCAACGCCCCCAGCAGCGGCTGCAGGAAGCGCACGTCGTCTTCGCTGTAGCCACCGGGCTGGTTGGCCAGCCCCACCATCGCCACCAGCCGGTCGCCCAACGCCAGCGGCACGCCAAGGAACGCCCTCATGCTGCGGTGCCCGCCGGGCATGCCGCCGGCGCGCGGGTCTGTGGCCGGGTCGTTGGCGATCACCGGTTCCCCGGTGCGCAGGCCATGGCCGAACAAGGTGTCCAGGTTGCGGAACTCCATGCCGCTGTCGCGGTGCTCGTCGTACATGCGGCGCGACGCTTCGTCCCAGGCGATGTCGGTGATGGCCGTGGTACGCAGGTAGGGGCGGTCATCGGTGTCGTGGAGCACTTCGCCGACGAAGCCGTATTCGCTGCCGGTGACCAGCAGAAAGGCGTCGAGCAGGCCCTGGAAGGCCTGCCGCTTGTCCTCGCCCTCGATGAACACCGTCTGGGCCTGCGTGACCGCGGCCAGCATGCGGTTGAGCCGCTCGCGGCGCTGTTCGTCCTCGCGCTTGAGCGTCACATCGGTGGTGAAGCCGTGCCAGATCACGGCGCCGTCCGGCTCGCGCTGGGGGATCGCCTCCACGTTGATCCAGCGCACACCGAGGTGCGGCAACACGATCCGGTGCGTTTCGCGCCAGGGCACGAGATCGCGCGCCGAGGCGTTCAGCGAGGCGATCACGCGTGGCTTGTCCTCGGGGTGGATCACGTCGAACAGGTACTTCGCGTCGTGCATCAACACCGCGGGATCGACATCGAACACATCGCGCACCGCGTCGTTGACGAAGGTGATGACGCTGCGGCCCTCGGGCGTGAGGCGCGACTGGTAGATGATGCCCGGCACGCGCGCCGCGATGTGCTGAAGCAGCTTGAGCTTCTCGGCCAGCCGCTCGCTGGCCTCGCGCTCGGTGGTGATGTCCTGCACCACGCCGTAGTCCGTCTGCGGATTGCCCTTGACGGTGGTCTGGCCCATGCGGGTGCGGAACCAGCGCAACTGGCCATCGGGGCGGTACCAGCGGAACACCAGCTCCTGGCCGTCGAGCCGCGCGCGCGCGGCCAGCCAGGCCGCGCGGTCGTCGGGGTGGATGCCGTTGCGGCCTTCGGACCGCGTCAACCGGTCCTGGCGTGTGAAGCCGGTGATCTCGTACAGGCCATCGGACCAGTTCACCTCCTGCTCGGTCTCGGCGTTGGTCCAGTGGCCCACGTGCGCGGTGCGCTCGATCACGCCATGCAGCTCGACGCGTTGCTGCAGTTCCAGGTTGGCGGCGCGCAAGGCCTGCTCGGTGCGCTCGCGCGCCGTCTCGGCCTCGACCTCGCGCTCGGCCTGGATGATCTGCACCAGCAGCAGCTCGTCCGGCTCACCGGGCACCACCACCGCGTGCATGCGCACCAGGTGGGAGACGCCGCCATTGAAGCGAAGGCGCGCGGGCGGCAACACGCCGGGCACCTGCTGCAGGAAACGGTCGCGCTCGGTACCGTCTACCCAGTGGCCAAGTTCCACCGTGGTGCGCCCGATCGCCTGGTCGCGGCCCATGCCGGTGAGCGCTTCCCAGGCCGCATTGACTTCGATCAGCCGACCATCGCGCCGCCGCGTGACAGAGGCCGCCACGGGCGAGGCCATGAACAGCGCACGAAACGGCAACTCCGGCGTCTCGGGCGCCGCCGGGGAGAGCGGGAGCGTTGCGGATTCCACGGGTGTTGTGCGGCGACGGCCGGGCCATTGTGCCCCACGCTTGCGCAGCGCGAACAGCCCCGGGAACCCTCGGGCCCGCCGGGGCGCACCTCAGGCAAACGGCCGCGTGCCCCCGAAATCGCCGATCGGCACCGTGTGGCTCACCAGCCGCGCGGCATGCCACAGGTGCAACTGGAAAGCCGGCGGCTCCATCACGAACCCGTCGGGCCCGTGGGCCAGCAGGTTGAGCGCGATCTGGTGCGCCGCGCTCGGGCAGACGCTGGCGGGCGCGCCCCCGAAACGCGCCTGGATGCTGCGGTGCAGGTGCCCGCACAGCACCGCCTGCACCTGGGGGTGGGCGGCCACCAGGGCCTCGAGCTCGGCGGCCCCCTCGAGCAAGCCCATGGCGTCCATGTAGGCGATGCCGGTGGCGAAGGGCGGGTGGTGCATGGCGATGACAACCGGGCGGGTGTCTTCGGCCAGGCGCTCCTTCAGCCAGCCCAGGCGCTGGGCGCACAGGGCGCCATGCGGCTGCCGCGGCACCACGGTGTCGAGCACCAGCAGGCGCAGCGGGCCGAGATCCACCGCGTACTGCAGGAAATCGGTCATCGCGGCCCGGTGCGCGCCCATGCGCAGTGCAAAGGCCTCGCGCAGCGCGCCGCGTTCGTCGTGGTTGCCCGCCACGGGGTAGATCGGCCAGCCGATCGGGGCCAGCACGTCGAGCAGGTGGCGGTACTCGGCCGGCCCGCCGGCTTCCACCAGGTCGCCGGTGAGCAGCAACACATCGGGCCGGGGCCGCTGCGCCAGCAACGCGCGCACGCAGGCGCGCGCCATGGCATTGGTGTCGACACCGCCACCCAGGGTATGGGCCGGTGCGCACACATGCAGGTCGGACGCCTGGGCGATCAGCATGCCTGTCTCCTCCACGGGCAGGGGTCAGAGTGCCCCTTGCGGCGGCATTGAACCAAGGTTTGCACGCGCGCGCCAGCCCGAAGCCTTCCGGCCCGGCGCCAGCGTCGTGGGCGCGCGACTCAACCGAAGCGTTGCGGCGCGTACGGCGCGGGGTCGACCACCGGCGCCGCGCCCTCGATCAGATCGGCCAGCAGGCGCCCGCTCACCGGCCCGAGCGTGAAACCCTGGTGCGCGTGGCCGAAGTTGAACCACAGGCCCCGGTGCCGCGGCGCGGCGCCGATCACGGGCAGCATGTCGGCGGTGCACGGCCGCGCGCCCAGCCAGGGCTCGGGCTCCACCGGTCGCGGCAGGTCGAACAGTTCGCTGGCGAGCGCGTGCGCGCGCGGCACCTGCACCGGCGTGGGCGGCGCGCCCAGGCGGGCGAATTCGGCGCCGGTGGTGATGCGCACGCCGCGTTGCATGGGCGCGATCACCAGGCCGCCATCGGCGTCGAGCACGGTCAGCCGCGGCCCGGCGCCGCCGGTGTAGTGGCGGTGGTAGCCGCGTTTGACGAACAAGGGGTAGCGGTAGCCCAGCGGGCGCAGCAAGGCGTCGGACCACGGCCCGAGCGCGACCACAGCGTGTTCGGCCTCCACCTTGCCCGTGCCTGTGCCCACAGCCCAACCCGCGCCGGCCGTGCGCAGGCTGGCGGCATCGCCCTGCACCACCCGGCCACCGAGCCGTTGCAGCAGTGCGGCGTAGCGCGCCACCAGCTCGCCCGGGTCGCTCACCGACCACGGGTCGAGCCAGTGGATGCCGCCGGCCAGGCGCCGGCGCAGCGCGGGCTCGGCCGCGGCCAGGGCATCGCTGTCGAGCACGGCATGGCGCACGCCGTGCGATTCGGCGAAGCGGCGCGCATCGGCCACCGCCTCGCGCATCGTCGACGCCTCGCGGAACACGAAGCGGTAGCCGTCGCGGCGCACCAGGTCGTCGGCACCGGCCTGTTGGATCAGCGCTTCGTGTTCGGTGAGGCAATGCACGATCAGGCGCGCGTAGGCCTGCGCGATGCGCGCGTGGCGCGCCGGGCTGGAGTTCCACCAGTAGCGCGCCAGCGGCCCGGCCAGCGCGGGCAGCGCGCGCAGGTGGTAGTTCACGTCGGCACCGCGCTTGAAGGCCACGCGCAACAGCGTGGCCAGATCGCGCGGAAAGGGGTACGGCTCCACCGCTTCGCGCTGGATGATGCCGGCGTTGCCGTACGAGGTTTCGCGCCCGGGCTCGCGCCGGTCCACCAGGGTGACGGTGTGGCCGCGCAGGGCGAGGTGGATGGCGGTGCAGGTGCCGACCATGCCGGCGCCGAGCACGAGCACGGTGGTGGGGGTTCGGGAGGTGCTCATCGGGGTGGTTCGCCAAGGGGCACGGAATCGTCGCGGGGATCATATGGGCGACACGCCGCCCCGGGGCCGCGGCGCAGAATGGCCGCCACCATGACCGACACCCCGCTGCTGCTGTCCACCCGCCCGCAAGCGGGCGTGGCCCTGCTCACCATGAACCGGCCCCAGGCCCTCAACGCGCTGTCCATCGGCTTGCGCGAGGCGCTGGTGCAGGCGCTGCAACACATCGCCGCGGACGACAGCGTGCGCGCCGTCGTCCTCACCGGCGCCGGCCGCGGCTTCTGCGCCGGGCTGGATCTGAAAGAGCTGGGCGACAAAGGCCTGGTGCCCAGCAACCCGCAGAACGACGTGGCCGCCGCCCTGGGCGCCATGCGACAACCCGTGATTGCCGCGCTCAACGGCGTGGCCATCACCGGCGGCCTCGAACTCGCCCTGGCCTGCGACATCCTCATCGCCAGCACCCAGGCCCGCTTCGCCGACACCCACGCGCGCATCGGCATCGTGCCGTACTGGGGCCTGTCGCAGAAGCTCAGCCGCCTGGTGGGCCGCGCACGGGCGATGGAGATGTCGATGTCCGGCAACTTCGTCGACGCCACCACGGCCGAGCTCTGGGGGCTGGTCAACCGCGTGGTGGAACCCGAGGCGCTGCTGCCCGCGGCGCTGGCGCTGGCGGGTGACATCGCCAGCGCCGACGGCGCCATGCTGGTGACCTACAAGCGCCTGATCGACGAGGGCCACCGCCTGCCGCTGGGCGAAGCGCTGCAACTGGAGCAGCAACGAAGCCGGGAATGGTCGCAGGGCTTGAATGCGGGGGATCTCGCGCAACGGCGCGAGGCGGTACAGGCGCGAGGCCGGGTGCAGCAGGCCTGAGGCCGCCTACCCCACCGCCCGCACCGCTCTGGCCGCCCGCATTTCGGTGTAGGCGTACGCGGGCAGTGCCAGCGCAAGCGGCCAGAGGTAGTGCGTGGCGCGGTAGGCGAGCACCGCGGCCAGCACCTCGTTCACCGGCACGCTGCGCGCCAGCGCGGCAACAGCCACCGTCTCGAACACGCCCAGGCCGCCCGGCACACGCAACACAACCCCCGCCACCGCCGCCAGCAACACCGCACTCAACACCTGCGGGTAGGGAACGCGCATCTCCAGCAGGTTCCACAGGCTGAGCGCCATGAGCAGCCAGGGCAGCGTGCCCGCCATCGCCTGCAACAACGCCAGCCGCGCCCCCGGGCGCTGCAAGACATGGGTGCGCCAGCGCAGGCTGGACCGCCGCGAGAACGTGCACACCGCGTGGTAGGACAACGCCAGCAGCAGCACCGCACCCACGCCCTGCAGCACCGGCGCGCCCGGCGCCCACGGCGCGGCCAGCCGCGGCGGCGCGAACAGCAACACCGCACCCGCCAGCCAGCACCAGCCCAGCCAGTTGGTGAGCACGCTGTGCGCAGCGATCTGCGCCACGGTCGCGGCCGACAGGCCAAGGCGGGTGTAGAGGCGCATGCGCATGCCCAGGCCACCGATCACGGCACCCAGGTTGATGTTGAACGAGTAGCTGATGGCCGCCACCTGCAGCGTGCGCGGCCATCCCAGCCGTGGGGTCGGCGTGAGGCGCCGGCCCACGAGGTCGAAGCTGGCGTAGATGGCGTGGGTGAGGAGCGCCAGCAGGGCCGAGGCGGCGACGACCCATGGCGACAGCCGTCGAAGGGACTGCCACACGTCGGCCCACTCCACCTCACGTGCCAGATAACCCACCAACCCCAACACACCCAGGCCAAACACCCAGGGCAGCACCCGCCACATGGCGTCCTTGAACTTCATGGGGCTTCCACCTGCAAGGGCACCACACGAGGCACCGATCCCTGCGCCCAGCGCGCCCAGGCGGGGTAGCGGCGCAGCGCGTGGAACACGAACACGCTGCGCAGCGTGATCCACGCCGATCGCCAGCGGCTGGGGGTGGGCAGGGCCACGGCCACGCAGCTGCGCTCGATCACCCGGTCCAGCTCGTCCTGCAACAAGCTCGCGAAGGCCTCGTCGCGCACCACCACATTGGCCTCCAGGTTGAGGCTCAGGCTGGTCGGGTCGAGGTTGCTCGATCCCACGGTGGCCCAGCGCCCGTCCACCACCGCCACCTTGGCGTGCAGGGGACGCTCCATGTATTCGTGGATGCGCACACCCGCGCGCAAGAGGTGTTCGTAGATCAGCATGGTGGTGCGCCGTACCCAGGGCATGTCGGGTTGGCCTTGCAACACCAGGTCCACCTGCACCCCCCGGCGCGCGGCGCGCCGCAGGTCGCGCAACAGCCGGTAGCCGGGAAGGAAATACGCGTTGGCGATGACGATGCGCGAGCGCGCGCTGCGGATGGCCGCGCGGTAGTGGCGCTCGATGTCGGTGCGGTGCTCGCGGTTGTCGCGCGTGACGAAGGCAGCCACCGCACCCTCTCCGTCCTCGAATTGCGCCCATCCCCGGCGGCGGGCCTGCCCCATCCATCGGCGCAACCACAGTTGCCGGGCGGGTTGGGGCGTGTGCAGGCTGGTGCGGCAGAACGCCTGTATCTGCGCCACCAGCGGGCCCTCGATCGCCACCGCGTAATCGAGTTTTCCCATCGGGTCGCATTCGGTCAGGTGGTCGATCGAATAGTTGATGCCGCCCACGAAAGCCAGGCGCCCGTCGACGACCACCAGCTTGTGGTGCATGCGCCCGAGCATGTTGACGCGCGCGCCAAGAAACCGCCTCGCCGGCTCGAAGCTGCGCAACTGCACACCGGCCGCCAGCAACGGTTCGGTGAACGCCCGGGTGAGGTCGGGCGAACCCCAGCCGTCGACCAGCACATGCACCCGGGCACCGCGCCCGGCCGCGCGGACGAGCGCCGCGCGAAGCCCCCGGCCCACCTCGTCATCGAACCAGATGAAGGTTTCCAGCAGGACCTCCTGTTGTGCGGCTTCGATGGCGGCGAACACGCGCGGGTAGTAGGCCTCGCCGCAGCGGAGCAGCTCGAACCGGTTGCCTGGCACCCAGCGCGAATTCATGGTGCGTCTCCGAGCAGCACCTCGGCCGCCAGTGGCGCGTGATCCGAGAGGCGCGCCCAGGGATGGCGGGGCATGGGCAGGGGCGTGACACCACGCACATCGCGCACGTAGATGCGATCCAGGCGCAACAGCGGCCAGGCCGCCGGAAAGCTGCGCGCATGGCGGCCGAACGCCTGGTGGAACACCTCGACGAGGCCGATGTCGCGCAGCCGCGCGTCCGACTTCAAGCGCCAGTCATTGAAGTCGCCCGCAACGATCAGCGGCTCGCCCGGCGGCACCTCGCGCGCAACGACCTCGCACAGCACGCCCAACTGGTCCTGCCGATCGGATTCGAGCAGGCCCAAATGCACGCACATCAGATGCAGGGGCGGCATCGAGCCGCGGTTGACCAGGCAATGCAACAACCCGCGCTGCGGCACGATGCGCGGCACCGACAGCCGGTGGTTGTGGCTGTGGACGATGGGGTAGTGCGACAGCACCGCATTGCCATAGCTGTCGCGCGGCGCCGCCGCATTGCGGCCATAGGCGTGGTCCGACCAGATGCTGTCGGCCAGGAATTCGTACTGCGCGGCCTGCTGCTGCTCGGCGCCCGCCTCGCTGGCGCCCCGCACCTCCTGCAGAAAGACCACATCGCTTTCGACCGCGCGCACCGCCTCGCGCAATTCGTGCAGCACGAAACGCTTGTTAAAAACGCTGTAGCCCTTGTGAATGTTCACCGTGAGCACGCGCAGGCACTGCCCGTCCCGCTTCATGGGTCCTCCTTCCCGACGTTCCGATGGTTCGTTCAGCCCAGGGCAAACGGCTTGCCCGGGCCCGCCTTCGCAAGGCGAAACCGATCGTGAAGGCGCGCGAGGCGCCATGGGGCAACCGGGCGTAAATGCGCGGCACGGGCCCGGAGCAATGGCGGCGGCGCTGATTGACACGGGCGCCAACGGGGTGCTAGGTCGCGGCCGCTGTCCGGAAGAGCCTTGGGGTCTTCGTGAAGCACGATCCCCTAAGATCGCGCATCTTCCTGTTCGGCCCCGCTCCCCGCGTCCGCCGTTCCCCGCTTCCAGATGCCTCCAGTCTCCCCTTCCCCCGCGGAAGACCTCGCCCTGCACACGCCCATGATGCAGCAGTACCTGGCCTTGAAGGCCGGGCACCCGAACACGCTGCTGTTCTACCGCATGGGCGATTTCTACGAGCTGTTCTACGGCGACGCCGAGAAGGCGGCGCGGCTGCTCGACATCACGCTCACGCAGCGCGGCCAGTCGGCCGGCCAGCCGGTGGTGATGGCCGGCGTGCCCTTCCATTCGGTGGACACCTACCTCGCGCGGCTCATCAAGCTCGGTGAGTCCGTGGCCATCTGCGAACAGGTGGGCGACGTGGCCACGGCCAAGGGGCCGGTGGAGCGCAAGGTGGTGCGCGTGGTCACGCCCGGCACCCTCACCGACGCGGAGCTGCTCTCCGACAAGAGCGAGTCGCTGCTGATGGCGGTGCACGCGGGCGCGCGCACGGGCTGCGGCCTCGCGTGGCTGTCGGTCACGCAGGGCATCGTTTTTCTGGCCGAGTGCGCCAGCGACGAACTGGCCGACTGGGTGGCGCGCATCGGCCCGGGCGAGCTGCTCTACAGCGCCGAATCCACCCCCGCCTTCGAGCAGCGCGTGCAGGCCCTGGCGAGCCAGCCCACCGCACCGGGCGGCCGGCTGGTGGCGGTGCTGCGCCCGGCCTGGGCCTTCGACGCCGCGCTGGGAGAGCGCAAGCTGCTCGAACAGCTGCAGGCCGCCAGCCTGGCCGCCTGGGGTGCCGACGGCCTGGCCAGCGCGCACGCCGCGGCCGGCGCGCTGCTGGCCTATGCCGAACACACGCAGGGCCGCGCGCTGGCGCACGTGCGCAGCCTGCAGGTGGCGCGCGCGGACGAGCGCATCGACCTGCCACCCAACACGCGCCGCAACCTCGAGCTGGTGCAGACGCTGCGCGGCGAAACCAGCCCCACGCTGTTTTCGCTGCTCGACACCTGCGCCACCGGCATGGGCAGCCGCGCGCTGCGCCAGTGGCTGCTGGAGCCGCGGCGCGACCGCGGCGAGGCGAAAGCGCGCCTGGCCGCCATCGCCACGCTGCGCGCCGGCCCGTGGCAGGCGCTGCGCAACCAGCTCAAGGGCTGCAGCGACGTGGAGCGCATCACCGCGCGCACCGCGCTGCGCCAGGTCAAGCCGCGCGAGCTGGTGGGCCTGGGCGTCACGCTGCAACGCGCGGGCGAACTCGCGGCATCGCTAGCCCCGTTGAACGCAGACGCCCTGCTCGCCCACACCGCGCGCGACCTGCACCCGCCCGCGGGCTGTGCGCCGCTGCTGCAGCGCGCGCTGCTGGCCGAGCCTTCGGCGCTGGTGCGCGATGGCGGCGTGATCGCCGATGGGTTCGACGCCGAGCTCGACGAGCTGCGCAACATCCAGAACCACAGCGACGCCTTCCTCATCGAACTCGAAGCACGCGAACGCACCCGCACCGGCATCGCCAACCTGCGCGTGCAGTTCAACAAGGTGCACGGCTTCTACATCGAAGTCACGCAGGGCCAGCTCGACCGCGTGCCCGACGATTACAAGCGCCGGCAGACGCTCAAGAACGCCGAGCGCTTCATCACGCCCGAGCTCAAGGCCTTCGAGGACAAGGCGCTCTCGGCGCAGGAACGCTCGCTGGCGCGCGAGAAGTGGCTCTACGAGCGCCTGCTCGACGAGCTGCAGGCCTTCATCGACCCGCTCACGCGCCTGGCGCGCGCGCTGGCCGCGCTCGACGCGCTGTGCGCGCTCACCGAACGCGCGCTCACGCTGAACTGGTGCGAGCCCACGTTCACCAGCGAGCCCGGCATCGAGATCCGCGCCGGCCGCCACCCGGTGGTGGAAGCGCGGCTGGCCGAAACCAGCAGCGGGGGTTTCATCGCCAACGACACGGTGCTGGGCAGCAAGGCACGCATGCAGGTCATCACCGGCCCCAACATGGGCGGCAAGAGCACCTACATGCGCCAGGTGGCGGTGATCGCGCTGCTGGCCAGCATGGGCAGTTGGGTGCCCGCGAGCGCCTGCCGGCTCGGGCCGATCGACGCCATCCACACGCGCATCGGTGCGGCCGACGACCTGGCCAACGCGCAATCCACCTTCATGGTCGAGATGACCGAAGCGGCGCAGATCCTGCACGGCGCCACGCCCGACAGCCTGGTGCTGATGGACGAGATCGGCCGCGGCACCTCCACCTTCGACGGCCTGGCCCTGGCCAGCGGCATCGCCACCCACCTGCACGACAAGGTGCGCTGCTTCACGCTGTTCGCCACGCACTACTTCGAGCTCACCGAATTCCCGGCCACGCACCACGCCGCGGTGAACGTGCACGTGAGCGCCACCGAAGGCGGCAGCAAGGGCATCGTGTTCCTGCACCAGATCGAACCCGGCCCGGCCAGCCGCAGCTACGGCATCCAGGTGGCGCGGCTGGCCGGCGTGCCCGCGCCCGTGGTGCAACACGCGCGGCACACCCTGGCCGCGCTGGAAGCGCACAGCGCCGAGCAACAGACGCAGGTGGACCTGTTCGCGCCCCCGCCCGTGGCCGAAGCGCCCGCCACGCACCCCGCGGTGGCCGCGCTCGCCGCCATCGACCCCGACACGCTGAGCCCGCGCGACGCGCTGGACCAGCTCTACCAGCTCCACAAACTCGTCCAGCAGACGGGAGAAATCCAATGACCTACTGCGTCGCCGTCAAGCTCAAGGCCGGCATGGTGTTCCTGTCCGACTCGCGCACCAACGCGGGCCTCGACCAGATCAGCACCTACCGCAAGATGATCGTGTACGAGAAGCCGGGCGACCGCTTCATGTGCCTGCTCTCGGCGGGCAACCTGAGCGTCTCGCAATCGGTGCGCGAGATCCTGCAGGTGGAGCAGCTCGACGACCACGAGGGCGGCGAGCCCATCACCATCTGGAACGCGCGCAGCATGTTCGACGCCGCGCGTGTGCTGGGTTCGGCGGTGCGCCACGTGTGGCAGCGCGATGGCGAAGCGCTCAAGCGCTCGGGTGTGGATTTCAACGTCTCCATGATCTTCGGCGGCCAGATCCGCGGTGAAGGCATGCGCCTGTTCCAGGTCTACGCCGCCGGCAACTTCATCGAAGCCACGGCCGAAACGCCGTTCTTCCAGGTCGGCGAATCCAAGTACGGCAAGCCCGTGCTCGACCGCGTGATCAACCCCGACACGCCGCTCGACGAAGCCGCCAAGTGCGCGCTGGTGTCGATGGACTCCACGCTCAAGTCCAACCTCTCGGTGGGCCTGCCGCTGGACATGGTGGTCTACGAAGCCGACGCGCTCAAGACCGACAAGATCGTCTGCATCGACGAGAACAACCCCTACTTCCGCATGGTGCGCAACTCCTGGGGCCAACGCCTGCGCGAGGTGTTCGACGGCATCGAAGACCCCACCTGGAACGGCGGCCACACCGAAGTGCCCCTGGTCTGCGACAGCGAGCGCGAGCGCAACCGCCCACTCAAGAAGATCACGAACCCGCGCGAGCGGCTGATCTGAGCCCGCCCCGCCCGTGTCCCTGATCGTTTTCTCGCACGCCAACAGCTTTCCCGCGGGCACCTACCAGGCCCTGTTCCGCTCGCTGCGCGGGCGCGGCCACACGGTGCGCGCGGTCGACCAGTTCGGCCACGATCCGCAACGGCCCGTCACCAGCAACTGGCCGCACCTGATGCAGCAGCTGGCCGACTTCGCCACCCCCGAAATCGAGCGCGCCGGCCAACCCGCCTGGCTGGTGGGCCATTCGCTCGGTGGCTTCCTCAGCCTCATGTGCGCGGCACGGCACCCGGTGCTTGGCGGCCACGCCGTGCGTGGCGTGGTGCTGCTCGATTCGCCCGTGCTCGGCGGCTGGCGCGCCCGCACGCTCGAACTGTTCAAGCGCACGCAACTGGTGGGCGCCGTCTCGCCCGGGCGCGTGAGCCGGCGCCGGCGCGACCGCTGGCCCGACGCCGCGGCCGCGCTTGCCCACTTCCAGCACAAGCGCGCCTTCGCCCGCTGGGATCCGCAGTGCCTGAGCGACTACATCATCCACGGCACGCACGACGAAGACACGCCCCAGGGCACGCAACGCGTGCTGAACTTCTCGCGCGACGTGGAGACCGCCATCTACAACACGCTGCCGCACAACCTGGACCGCCTGCTGCGCCGCCACCCGCTGCGCTGCCCGGTGGGCTTCATCGGTGGCACGCACTCGCAGGAAATGCAGCAGGTCGGCATGGCCATGACGCACCGCCTGGTCGGCGGCGCCGACTCCCCCCGCCTGCGCATGGTCGACGGCAGCCACCTGTTCCCGATGGAGCGCCCGCACGACACCGCCGCCGTGCTGGATGAACTGCTTCACACCCTGGCGCAATGAATGCGAACAATGGGCTGACACCCGGGCATTTCCCGGGTTGACTGTCGCAGCACGGGTGTAACCTCGCGCCCGTGAATTCCACTGCCAAGCCAGAGGCCCCGCCAAGCGTTCTTCCTTCCACGGGCAGCCTGCGGGAACGTCTGGCGAACTGGGAGCCCAACCAGCACCCCTGGTGGCTGCGCGCGGTCGTGGCCCTGGTGATCACCGCGCTGGCCGCCTGGATGCGCATGGTGCTGGCCCCGGTCGAATCGGGCGGGCGCTTCATCACCTTCTCCCTCGCGGCCGCGCTCTGCGCGCTCTACGGCGGTTTCCGCATCGGCATGCTCAGCACGGCCGCGGGCATGTTTGCCATCAACTTCCTGATGGTCAAACCCTATTTCAGCCTGGCCTTCGGCAACCTGGTCGAGGCGTTCTGGCTGAACCTGTGGCACTTCGTCACCCAGCTCGTGGTGGTGGGCTCGATCGCCCTGATGCAGCGCCGCAACCGGCTGCTGCGCGCCTCGATGGCGCTGGCCGACCGGCACCACCACCAGATGCTCGACACCTTCGAGCACACCGCCACCGGCATGGCCCACGCGCGTATCGACGGCACGGTGATCCGCATCAACCAGACCTACTGCGACATCCTGGGCCGCACGCGCCAGGAGATCGACGAGGAGGACTGGCAGAAGTGCACGCACCCCGATGACCTGCCTCTGGATCTGGCCGAGCGCGAACGCATGCTGCGCGGCGAGATCGATGGCTACACGATCGAGAAACGCTACCTCGACAAGCAAGGGAAACCGGTCTGGGTGCTGCTGTCCGTCGCGCTCATGCGCCAGCCCGACGGAACCCCCGACTACGAGATCGTGGTGGTGCAGGACATCAGCGCGCGCAAGGCCATCGAAGATGCCCTGCGCACCAGCGAGAGCCTGCTGTCGCAGGCCCAGGAGCTCGCGCACATGGCCGGCTGGCGTTACGACGCGGCCACGCGGCGCTTCACCACCCTGGGCAATGCCCACCTGATCCTGGGCACGCAGCGCGCCACCCTGAGCGACCTGGACATGCTGGAGCTCACCCACCCGGACGACCGCGCGCGCATGCAGCGGGCCTGGAGCGAGGCCTTCCGCCTGGGCAAGCCCTACGACATCGAGTACCAGCTGAACATCGCGGGCGAATGGCGCTGGGTCTCGGTGCGCGCCGAGTTCGAACGGGATGCCAATGGCCACGTCACCGTGGGCCTGGGCACGGTGCTGGACATCACCCCGCACAAGCAGGCCGAGCGAGAGATCCAGCAGCTCAACGCCTCGCTGGAAGCGCGCATCCAGGAACGCACGCAGGCGCTCAAGGCCGCCTACGACGAGCTCGAGAGCTACTCCTACGCCGTGGCGCACGACCTGCGCTCGCCGCTGCGCATCATCAACGGCTTCGCGCAGGCGCTGGACGAAGACAACCCCGCGCTGAGCAACGACAGCCGCAAACACCTGGAGCGCATCCGCGAGGCGAGCAAGAAGATGGGCGAGCTCATCGACGGCCTGCTCAAGCTCTCGCAGATGGCGCGCGGCGAACTGCAACGCGCCCCGGTCGATCTCTCGGCCATTGCCACGCGCCAGTTGCGCGAACTCGCGGCCACCGAGCCCGAGCGCCAGGTGGACTGGCAGGTGGAGCCCGGCCTGCTCGCCATGGCCGACGCGCCGCTGGTGGAAGCGCTGCTGCAGAACCTGCTGCACAACGCCTGGAAGTACAGCGCCTGCACGCCCCTGGCGCAGATCCGCGTGCGGCTCGACACCACGGGCGGCCGGCGCGAGTTCGTGGTGGCCGACAACGGCGCCGGCTTCGACATGGCGCGCGCCGACAAGTTGTTCCAGCCTTTTCAGCGCCTGCACGGCCCGCACGAGTTCAAGGGCCTGGGCATTGGCCTGGCCACGGCGCGGCGCATCGTGCTGCGCCATGGGGGTGAACTGCGCGCCGAGGCGGCGCCGGGCCAGGGCGCGCGCTTCTACTTCTCGCTGCAGCCCGCGGCCTGAATCAGGCGGTCCAGCGGATCCAGCCGGCCTGCGCGGTGATCAACACCACCAGGCCGAAGGCGATGCGGTACCACGCGAACGGCCGGAAGGTGTGCGTGGCCACGAAACGCAGCAACCAGCGCACGCACACCCAGGCCGAGAGCCAGGAGACGATGAGGCCGGTGGCGAAGAACGGCACATCCGCCGACGTGAGCAGGTGGTGGTGCTTGTACAGGTCGTACACCGCCGCGCCCACCAGCACGGGCAGCGCAAGGAAGAAGCTGAACTCGGTGGCGGTGCGGCGGTTGAACCCCACCAGCAGGCCGCCGATGATGGTGGCGCCCGAGCGGCTCACGCCGGGCACCAGCGCCAGGCACTGGATCAGGCCCACCTTGAGCGCGTCGGCCCAGCCGATGTCGTCCACCGCCTGCACGCGCGGCTCGCCCACCCGCTCCTGCCGGCGCTCGGCCCACAGGATGATCAGGCCACCCACGATGAAGCTGGTGGCCACCACCATCGGGTTGAACAGCACGCTCTTGATGACGCCGATGAACAGGAAGCCCAGCACCGCCGCGGGCAGGAAGCCGATCAGCACGTTGGCGGTGAAGCGCCGCGCCACGGCGTCGCCCGAGGGCAGGCCCTTGAGCGTGTCGAACAGCTTCTGCGCATAGACCGAGACGATCGCGAAGATCGCGCCGGTCTGGATCACCACCTCGAACACCTTCACCTTCTCGCCGTGCAGGCCGAGCAAGGCGCCCGCCAGGATGAGGTGGCCGGTGGAAGACACCGGCAGGAATTCCGTGAGGCCTTCGACCACCCCCATCAGGGCGGCCTTGATCAGCAGTGCGATGTCCATGAAGCGCAGCGGTGAACGAAACAGCCCGGGATCGTACCCGGGCGCACCGGCTCACTCGTGGCGCAGCGCCTGGATCGGCAGCAGTTGCGACGCACGGCGCGCCGGGTAGAAGCCGAAGAAGACGCCCACCAGCGCCGAGAAGCCCGCGGACAGCGCGATCGAATCGAGCGTCATGCTCACCTGCCAGCCCGAGAACTGCGCCGTGGCCCAGGTGGCGATCGCCCCCAGCACCACGCCGATGAGCCCGCCGATCAGGCTGAGCGTGACGGCCTCGATCAGGAACTGCGTGAGGATGTCGCGCCCGCGCGCGCCCACCGCCATGCGCAGACCGATCTCGCGCGTCCGTTCGGTCACGCTCACCAGCATGATGTTCATGATGCCGATGCCGCCCACGATCAGGCTCACGCCCGCCACCGCCATCAGCAGCAGGGTCATGATGCGGCTCGACGCTTCCTGCGCCTGGAGCACCTCGGTGAGGTTGCGCACGGTGAACGGGTCGTCCATGCCCGGCTGCACGCGCAGGCGCTGGCGCAGCAGTTCCTTGATGCCCTGCTCCGCCGCCGCCATGCTCTGGCCCTCGGCCACCTTCACGTTGATCGACCACACGCGCTTCAGCCGCCCGCCGCCGCCACCCTGCACGCGGTTGCGGAAGGTCGAGAGCGGCAGCATCACCACATCGTCCTGGTCCTGCCCGAAGCTGTTCTGACCCTTGCGCGCCAGCACGCCCACCACGGTCACAGGCACCGTGCGCACGCGGATCATCTGGTCGATCGGGTCGGCGTCGCCGAAGAGTTCGCGCGCCACCGTCTGCCCGATGAACGCCACCTTGCCCGACCCCTGCATCTCCGACACCTCGAAGGCGCGCCCGCTGACCAGCTCCCAGTCGCGCGCGATCAGGTAGTCGTTGGTGATGCCGAAGATCGACGTGGCCCAGTTGCTGCCACCACCCACCAGCTGGCCGCTGGTGCGGTTGCTGGGCGCGGCCACCTGCACCTCGGGCACCTCGAGCGCGATGGCCTGAGCGTCTTCCTCGGTGAGGCCCTGGCCCGCCTGCGCGCCCAGGCGCACACCGCTGGAGGTGACGCTGCCGGGCGTGACGAGGATGATGTTCGACCCCAGCGAGCGCATCTGCGCCTGCACGCGCTCGGTGGCGCCGGCGCCGATGGCGATCATGGTGATGACCGCGGCCACGCCGATGATGATGCCGAGCATGGTGAGCACGCTGCGCAGCGCGTTGGCGGTGAGCGCGCGCCACGCGCTGCGCACGGCGGTCAGCACGTTCACGGCGCCACCTCCGCGCCCACCGGCGCCTGGTGCACGTCTTCCACCACCTGGCCGTCGCGGAACACCAGCCGCCGCCGCGCCCAGGCCGCCACGTCCTGCTCGTGCGTGACGAGCACGATGGTGATGCCCTGGTGGTTGAGCTCGGCGAGCAGGCGCATCACGTCCTCGCTGGTGTGCGAATCGAGCGCGCCTGTGGGTTCGTCGGCCAGGATCAGCGAGGGGTTGTTGACCAGCGCGCGCGCGATCGCCACGCGCTGCTGCTGCCCGCCCGAGAGTTCGGCCGGTGTGTGCGCCAGGCGCCGGCCCAGGCCCACGCGCTCCAGCGCCTCGCGTGCCCGCGCCTGCCGCGTGGCCGTGGGCAGGCCGGCGTACACCAGCGGCAGTTCCACGTTTTCCAGCGCGCTGGTGCGCGGCAGCAGGTTGAACTGCTGGAACACGAAGCCGATGCGCCGGTTGCGCACACTCGCCAGCGCGTCGCCGTCGAGCGCCTCCACCGCTTCGCCCGCGAGCCGGTAGTGCCCGCCGTCGGGCCGGTCCAGGCAACCCAGGATGTTCATGAGCGTGCTCTTGCCCGAGCCCGACGTGCCCATGATGGCCACGAACTCGCCGGCCTCGATGTCGAGCGAGACGCCGTCGAGCGCGTGCACCACCTCCTCGCCCATGGCGTAGCTTTTGGTGAGACCGCGCGCTTCGATCAGGGCCATGGCCGGGTGCCGGGTCAGAACAGGCGCGGCCCGCTCGGCCGGTTGGCCGCGGCCGGGTCGGCGTTCACACCGGTGATCACGCTCGCGCCTTCCTTCAGCGCGGCCGCGGCCGGCGAATCGGGCCGCACCAGCACCTCGCTGAAGCTGCCGTCGCCCACCCCCACGCCCACGTTGTAGGCCACGGGCTGGCCGTTCTCGTCGAGCACGTGCAGCCGCCCGCGCGTGATGCTGTTGCGCCCCGACGGGCCGGGCACGGCGGGGCGCGCCGCGCCGGGCGGGCCATCCGCGGGCGCGCTGGCCACCGGCTCCACCCCGGCAATGCGCACACGCAGCGCGGCATTCGGCACCTTGAGCACGTTCTCGCGCTGCTCGGTCACCACGCGCACGTTGGCCGTCATGCCCGGCAGCAGGCGGCCGTCGCTGTTGTCGAAGTTCACCACCGCCACGTAGGTGATCACGTTGGAGACGTTGGTGGCGGCCTTGCGCACCTGGCGCACCTCGCCTTCGAAGCCGCGGCCCGGAAACGCATCCACCGTGAAGGTGGCTTTCTGCCCCGGGCGGATGCGGCCCACATCGGCTTCGTCGACGCTGGTGTCGACCTGCATGTCCGACAGGTTGCGCGCGATCACAAACAGCTCGGGCGCCTGCAGGCTGGCCGCCACCGTCTGGCCGCGCTCCACCGCGCGCTTGATCACGATGCCGTCCACCGGCGACGTGATCCGCGCGCGCGACAGGTCCACCTGCGCCTGCGCCAGCGCCGCGCGGCGCTGCTGCACGTTGGCCTGCGCGCTCTGGATCTGCGCTTCGCTCACGCCCACCAGCGCCTGCGTCGCCTTGAGCGATTCCTGCGCCGATTCGAGCGCGGCGCGCGTGCGGTCGGCCTCGCTCTGCGCGATGAAGGCCTGCGCCACCAGGCTCAGGTTGCGGTCGTGCGCGCGGCGCGCCTCGGCCAGTTCGGTCTGCACGCGCGACACGTTGGCGCGGCTGGACAGCGCGTTGGCCCGTGCGATCGCCACCGCGGCCTCGGCGGCATCCAGATCGGCCTGCGCCGAGCGCACGCGGTACTCGAAGGTCTGCGGGTCGATCTCGGCGATGAGCTGGCCGGCCTTCACCTCGCTGTTGAAGTCGACATGGATCGCCTTGATCTGCCCCGACACCTGGCTGCCCACCGACACCTGCGTCACCGGGTTGACCGTGCCACTGGCCGACACGCTGGCCTGCAACGGGCCACGTTCGATCGGGGCGGTGCGGTAACGGGCGGTGTCTGCCTCGCCGCGCTGGGCCCACCACCAGCCACCGCCGGCCAGCGCAAGCACCACGGCAACGGCCGTCCACAGGGGTTTTTTCATGCCGCGGATTGTAGGAAGCGGCGGCATTTCGCGCCGGCCAGACGGCATTTCGCGGCACGCCCGCCCGGTTTCGTCTCAGGCCCGTGGCGCGCCGGCGGGCGGCCGCCGACAGTGCGCCCACACCGCCCACCGGAGCCCGCCATGCAACTCACCCCCGTCATCGCCATTCACCTCAGCGCCGCCCTGGCGGCGCTGGCCATCGGGCCGGTCGCGCTGTGGGCGCGCCGCGGTGGCCAGGCGCGCCCCGTGCTGCACCGCGCGGCGGGTTACGCCTGGGTCACGCTGATGCTCGCGGTCGCCATCACGGCCGTGTTCATTCGCGATTACCGGCTGCCCAACATCGCGGGCTACACGCCCATCCACCTGCTGGTGCCGGTCACGCTGGGCTCGCTCGCACTGGCCTTCTGGCACCTGCGGCACGGGCGCGTGCGCTCGCACCGCATCACCATGATCGCGCTCTACATCAGCACCTGCATCGTCACCGGCGCGCTCACCCTGCTGCCCACCCGTTACCTCGGCCAACTGGTCTGGGGCCAGTGGCTCGGCCTCGTCTGACCCCCCCTCCCCCCCCCCCCCCACCCCACCCCCCCCCCCACCCCCCCCCCACACCCCCCCCGCCCCCCGACCCCACACCCCCCCCCTGTCTCCTTTACACCACTCCCAGCCCACCCGACCCAGCACGAGAGCCGCATGGTCACCTCGTCTTCTACA
>JACVCO010000022.1 GCA_016741995.1 Hydrogenophaga sp.
ACTTCCGCACGACGGACGTGACGGGTGCCATCGAGCTGCCGGAAGGCAAGGAGATGGTGATGCCGGGCGACAACGTGTCGATCACCGTGAAGCTGATCGCGCCGATCGCCATGGAAGAAGGCCTGCGCTTTGCCATCCGCGAGGGCGGCCGCACCGTCGGCGCCGGCGTCGTGGCAAAAATCATTGCGTAAGGAGCGGTCATGTCCACCAAGCAAAAGATCCGCATCCGCCTCAAGGCGTTCGATTACAAGCTGATCGACACCTCGGCCGCCGAGATCGTCGATACCGCCAAGCGCACCGGTGCCATCGTCAAGGGCCCCGTGCCCCTGCCCACGCGCATGAAGCGGTTCGACATCCTGCGCTCGCCGCACGTCAATAAGACCAGCCGCGACCAGTTCGAAATCCGCACCCACCAGCGCCTCATGGACATCGTCGACCCGACCGACAAGACGGTCGACGCCCTCATGAAGCTCGACCTGCCCGCGGGCGTGGACGTGGAAATCAAGCTGCAGTAAGCAGGGCCGTTGGCCGAGCCGTCGGGAAAATCGCCCGGCGGCGCTTGCAGATTGAGAGCCCGCTGGCTATACTGGCGGGCTTTCCAGCTTCTGGCTGGAGATTTCGTGGCGCCGATCCTGTCCGAAAGGACATCGGCCCTTCGCGCGAAACCTCGGTTTCGCACCATCAGCCCCGGCCAATTGCAGTCGGGAACGGAGAAAACAATGAGTCTGAGCAACTCCCTCGGGTTGTTGGGCCGCAAGGTGGGCATGATGCGCCTGTTCACCGACGACGGGGACGCTGTGCCCGTCACGGTGATCGACGTGTCGAACAACCGCGTCACCCAGGTCAAAACCCAGGCCAACGATGGCTACGACGCGCTGCAAGTCACCTTCGGCAAGCGTCGCGCCTCCCGCGTCACCAAACAGGTGGCCGGTCACTTGGCCAAAGCCGGCGTCGAAGCCGGTGAAATCATCCAGGAATTCCGCGTCGCCGCCGATGTCGCTGCGCAGTACCAGCCGGGCGCCGTCGTGCCCGCCAACGTGCTGTTCGCCGCCGGCCAGAAGGTCGACGTGCAGGGCACGTCGATCGGTAAAGGCTTCGCCGGCACCATCAAGCGCCACAACTTCGCTTCGCAACGCGCGTCGCACGGCAACAGCCGCTCGCACAACGTCCCGGGTTCCATCTCCATGGCCCAGGACCCGGGCCGCGTGTTCCCCGGCAAGAAGATGACCGGCCACATGGGCGACGAGACCGTCACCACCCAGAACCTCGACATCGTTCGCGTGGACGAGGCGCGTCAACTGTTGCTCATCAAAGGCGCCGTTCCCGGCTCCAAGGGTGGCTTCGTCACGGTGCGCCCGGCTGTCAAGGCCAAGGCCGCCAAAGGAGCGAACTGATGCAAGTCGAACTCCTCAATGACCAGGGGCAGGCAGCGTCCAAGCTGGACGTGCCCGAGACCGTGTTCGGTCGCGATTACAACGAGGCCCTGATCCACCAGCTCGTGGTGGCGTATCAGGCCAATGCCCGTCAAGGCACGCGTGCGCAAAAAGACCGTGAGCAGGTCAAGCACTCGACCAAAAAGCCGTTCAAGCAAAAGGGCACCGGCCGCGCTCGCGCCGGTATGACGTCCTCGCCGCTGTGGCGTGGGGGCGGTCGCATTTTCCCGAACAGCCCCGACGAGAACTTCACCCAGAAGCTCAACAAGAAGATGTACCGCGCCGGCATGGCCTCCATCTTCTCGCAGCTCGTGCGTGAAGGCCGCCTGTCGGTGGTCGAGTCGATCAAGGTCGATTCGCCCAAGACCAAACAGCTCGCCGACAAGTTCAAGGCCATGAACCTGAAGTCGTCGGTGCTCGTGATCGCCGACGAGATCGACGAGAACCTGTACCTGGCCTCACGCAACCTGGTCAATGTGCTGGTGGTCGAGCCGCGTTACGCCGATCCGCTGTCGCTGGTGCATTACAAGAAGGTGATCGTCACCAAGGCGGCGATCGACCAGCTCAAGGAGATGTTCGCATGAGCACCGCCCAATACGACGAAGGCCGCCTGATGCAGGTCCTCGTGGCACCGATCGTGTCCGAGAAGGCCACCCAGGTCGCCGAGAAATCCAACGCCGTGCTCTTCAAAGTGCTGCGCGACGCCACCAAACCCGAGATCAAGGCCGCTGTCGAACTGATGTTCAAGGTCGAGGTCAAGGGCGTGTCGGTCGTGAACCAGAAGGGCAAGACCAAGCGCTTCGGCAAGACCGTTGGCCGCCGCGACCACGTTCGCAAGGCCTATGTGACCCTGATGCCGGGCCAGGAACTCAACTTCGGTGGGGAGGCCGCTTAATCATGGCTGTCATCAAGATGAAACCGACTTCGCCAGGCCGTCGCGGCATGGTGAAGGTCACGCGCGAAACCCTGCACAAAGGTTCGGGTTACGCGCCGCTGCTGGAGCCCCAGCACCAGAAATCTGGCCGCAACAACAACGGCCACATCACGGTGCGCCACAAGGGCGGTGGTGCCAAGCACCACTACCGCGTGGTCGACTTCCGCCGCAACAAGGACAACATCCCGGCCAAGGTCGAGCGCATCGAGTACGACCCGAACCGCACCGCGCACCTGGCGCTGCTGTGCTACGCCGATGGCGAGCGCCGCTACGTCATCGCGCCGCGCGGCGTCGAGGTGGGTGCCACGCTGCTGTCGGGCTCCGAGTCGCCGATCCGTGTCGGCAACACGCTGCCCATCCGCAACATCCCCGTGGGTTCGACGATCCACTGCATCGAGCTGCAGGTCGGCAAGGGCGCGCAGATCGCGCGTTCGGCCGGTGCCTCCGCCGTGCTGCTGGCCCGCGAAGGCATCTACGCCCAGGTGCGCATGCGCTCGGGTGAAGTGCGCAAGATCCACGTGGACTGCCGCGCCACCATCGGCGAAGTGTCCAACTCCGAACACAGCCTGCGCCAGATCGGCAAGGCCGGTGTGAAGCGCCACATGGGCATCCGCCCGACCGTTCGCGGTACCGCCATGAACCCGATCGACCACCCGCACGGTGGTGGTGAAGGCAAGACCGGCGAAGGTCGCGCTCCGGTGGATCCGTGGGGCAACCTCACCAAGGGTTACCGCACCCGCAACAACCGCCGCACGCAGTCGATGATCGTCTCGCGTCGCAAGAAGTAAGGGGCAGACCACATGACTCGTTCGCTCAAAAAAGGCCCCTTCGTGGACCACCACCTGCTGGCCAAGGTCGAGAAGGCCCAGGCCAACAAGGACAAGAAGCCGGTCAAGACCTGGTCGCGCCGCTCGATGGTCCTGCCCGAGTTCATCGGCCTGACGATCGCCGTGCACAACGGCAAGCAACACGTGCCGGTGTACATCACCGACCAGATGGTCGGTCACAAGCTCGGCGAGTTCTCCCTGACGCGCACCTTCAAGGGCCATCCGGGCGACAAGAAAGCCAAGAAGTAAGGAAACACCATGAGTACGGAAACCCGCTCTGTCGTCCGTGGCGTTCGCCTGTCGGTGGACAAAGGCCGCCTCGTGGCCGACCTGATCCGTGGCAAGAAGGTCGACCAGGCCCTCAACATTCTGGCGTTCACCCAGAAGAAGGCCGCCGGCATCGTCAAGAAGGCTCTCGAGTCCGCCATCGCCAATGCCGAGCACAACGACGGTGCCGACATCGACGAACTGCGCGTGAAGACGATCTACGTCGAACAAGGCACCACGCTCAAGCGTTTCGAAGCCCGCGCCAAAGGCCGTGGCAACCGAATCAGCAAACCCACGTGTCACATCTACGTGACGGTCGGCAACTGAGAGGCACAGGAACATGGGACAAAAAATCAACCCGACCGGCTTCCGCCTGGCCGTCTCGCGCAACTGGGCCAGCCGTTGGTACGCCAGCAACCGTGACTTCGCCGGCATGCTGGCCGAAGACATCAAGGTGCGTGAGTACCTGAAGGGCAAGCTCAAGAACGCCGCGGTTTCGCGCGTGGTCATCGAGCGCCCCGCCAAGAACGCCCGCATCACCATCTACTCGGCGCGCCCGGGCGTGGTGATCGGCAAGAAGGGCGAGGACATCGAGAAGCTCAAGAAAGAGCTGGCCGTCAAGCTGGGCGTGCCCGTGGCCGTCAACATCGAGGAAGTGCGCAAGCCCGAAATCGATGCCAAGCTGATCGCCGACTCGATCACCCAGCAGCTCGAGAAGCGCATCATGTTCCGCCGCGCCATGAAGCGTGCGATGCAGAACGCCATGCGCCTCGGTGCCCAGGGCATCAAGATCATGAGCGCCGGTCGTCTGAACGGCATCGAGATCGCCCGCACCGAGTGGTACCGCGAAGGCCGTGTGCCCCTGCACACCCTGCGCGCCGACATCGACTACGGCACCTCCGAAGCCAAGACCACCTACGGCGTCATCGGCGTCAAGGTCTGGGTCTACAAGGGTGACACCCTGGGCCGCAACGACGCGCCCGTGGTGGCCGAGCCGCGCCCTGAAGAAGAGCGCCGCCCGCGTGGCCCGCGCCGTGAGCGCACCGAGCGTCCGGCCGGCCCGGCCGCCCGTGCCGCTGTGCGCCGTGGCACCAACACCGCACCGGCTGATGGCAGCGACAAGCCCGCCGAAGCCACGGGTGGTGATTCCAAACCCGCCGTTAAGCGTGTTCGCAAAGACGCGCCCGCACCTGCAGCTGCGGACGGCAAAGGAGAATAAACATGTTGCAACCCGCTCGCCGCAAATACCGCAAGGAGCACAAGGGCCGTAACACCGGTGTCGCCACCAGCGGCGCCACCGTGGCGTTCGGCGACTTCGGTCTGAAGTCCACCGACCGCGGCCGCCTGACCGCCCGCCAGATCGAGGCCGCGCGTCGCGCGATCTCCCGCCACGTCAAACGTGGTGGCCGCATCTGGATCCGCGTGTTCCCGGACAAACCGATCTCGCAAAAGCCGGCCGAAGTCCGCATGGGCAACGGCAAGGGCTCGGTCGAGTACTACGTGGCCGAGATCCAGCCCGGCAAGGTGCTGTACGAAATCGTGGGTGTGCCCGAGCAGCTCGCTCGCGAAGCCTTCGCCCTCGCCGCCGCCAAACTTCCCCTGCGCACCACGTTCGTGACGCGCATGCTGGGCCAGTGATTCAGGAGAACTCACGATGAAATCTGCTGAACTGCGCCAGAAGGACGTGGCCGGCCTCGAAGCCGAAGTGAAATCGCTGCAGAAGGCCCATTTCGGTCTTCGCATGCAGAAGGCCACGCAACAACTCAACAACACCGCCACGCTGGGCGACACCCGCCGTGCCATCGCTCGCGCCAAGACCGTTCTGGCCGAGAAGCAGCGCGCTGCCGCCAAGTGAAGGAGCGAACCATGACGGAAGCCAAAACCTCCCTCCAGCGCACCCTCGTCGGCAAGGTGGTGAGTGACAAGCGTGCCAAGACCGTGACGGTCCTGGTTGAGCGCCGCGTCAAGCACCCGATCTACGACAAGATCGTGATCAAGTCCAGCAAGTACCACGCGCACGACGAAAAGGGCGAGTACAAGCTGGGTGACCTGATCGAGATCACCGAGAGCCGCCCGATCTCCAAGACCAAGAACTGGGTGGCCAGCCGCCTGGTGCAAAAGGCCGCCATCGTCTGAGCCCCATTCGGGCCCTGCGCCACGCGCCTCGGAAAAGCGACCGACAATTCGGTCGCTTTTTTGTTTTCAGCCACCCAACCAACGAGGAGTCACCATGATCAAGGTCGGAGACAAGCTGCCCGCCGGCACGCTGATGGAGTACAGCGAGGTCGAGGGCAACGGTTGCAGCATCGGCCCCAACCCGGTGGATGTGCACAAGGCCACCGATGGCAAGACGATTGCGATCTTCGCGCTGCCCGGCGCCTTCACGCCCACCTGCTCGGCCAAACACGTGCCCGGCTTCGTGCAGCACGCATCGGATTTCAAGGCCGCGGGTGTGGACGAGATCTGGTGCATCAGCGTCAACGACGCCTTCGTGATGGGCGCCTGGGCGCGCGAACAGAAATCGGCCGGCATCGTCCGCATGCTGGGTGATGGCAGCGCCGAGTACACCAAGGCCACGGGCCTCACGCTGGATCTCAGCGGCCGCGGCATGGGCTTGCGCAGCAACCGCTACTCCATGCTGGTCAAGGATGGCGTGGTCAGGACGCTCAACATCGAGGCGCCCGGCAAGTTCGAGGTCAGCGATGCCGGCACGCTGCTGGCGCAGGCCAAGGCGCTCTGAAGAAGCGTCTTCGCCAGCACAAAGGCCGCGCATGCGCGGCCTTTGTCTTTGTGTTTCTGCCATCGGCCGTGGCCGGCTGCGTCAGAGGTCGACCTTGAGGTAGTGCGCCCCCGCGATGGGGTTGTGGTAGTAGGGCGCGATCTCGACGAAGCCCACCTCCTGGTACAGCGCGCGCGCGGCCTCCATGTCGGACAGGGTGTCCAGCAGCATGGTGGCGTAGCCCGCGATCTGTGCCTGGGTGAGGATGCGGTCGACCAGTTGACGGCCGAGCCCGAAGCCCCGGAAGGCCGGGCGCACGAACAGGCGCTTCATCTCGCAGGCATTGAGGTGGTCGCTGCTGTGCAGCGCTCGCAAGCCGCAGCAGCCGGCGGGCGCGCCGTCCACGAACGCCAGCACCAAGGCGCCCGCTGGCGCAGCGTAGTCGCCGGGCAGGTGGTCGACCTCGTGGGCAAATCCCTGGAAGCACAGGTCCACGTCGAGCGAGGCCTGGTAATCCAGGAACAGGGCGCGCACTGTCAGCAGGTCTTCGGGGGTTTCGGCCAGCCGCAGCTCGATGGCGGCGGTGGCGGAGGGCTCGGGCATCGTCGTGTGTCGGGCCGGGGCGGCCTCATCCAGGGCGAGCGGGCACTATACGCGAGGACGCTCAGGCAGTGACATTGCCCAGGCTCACCACC
Source organism: Hydrogenophaga sp. (assembly GCA_016741995.1). GTDB lineage: Bacteria > Pseudomonadota > Gammaproteobacteria > Burkholderiales > Burkholderiaceae_C > Hydrogenophaga. The sequence continues at coordinate 6,876 of JACVCO010000022.1, forward strand.
CACCACACCAGGCCCGCACACACAAGGAGCACGCCCAGGGCCAGCAGGCGGCTGCCGGCGGTGTCGCGCGAAGCGGGCACGGCCTCGGGCAGTTGCTTGTCGCCTGTGACCATGGTCCGCGTGAGTGCCTTGCCCTTCACGAACCGGTAGACGAGGATGGCCAGCACATGCAGGCCCACCAGCGCGAAGATGAGCAGCTTGCCCACTTCCTTGTGGTAGCGGGTGGCGGCCGACACCGTGTCGCCCGAGACGAAGCGCACCAGCGGCCCGAAGGTGGCGATCTCGTCGTCGCTGATCAGCCCGGTGCCCACCTGGGCCAGCAGGATCAGCAACAGCGCGAACACCGACAGCGCGCCCAGCGGGCTGTGCCCGGCGCTGTGAGCCCACGGGGATTGCCCGCGCAGGTACTGCAGCAGCGACGCCGGGCTGTAGAGAAAGCTGCCGAAGCGCGACCAACGCCCGCCGATGAAACCCCAGACCAGGCGGAACAGCAGCAGGGTGAGCACCGCATAGCCCAGGCGCATGTGCCAGTTCATCCAGCCGCCGCCGACGGTGCCGGTTACGACGAGGCCGACCACGCACAACGCGAGCGACCAGTGAAAGAGGCGGGTGGGAAGGTCCCAGATGCGGACGGCGGGCATGCGCGGTCTCCTCTCAACGGTGGCGGATGGATCGGGTAAAACCCTGCCGGTTCCATTGGAACTTTGGCCTTGGCGCCGCGCCCAACGGGCGCCGGCTCCACGCACCGGCAAACCACCCCACAGGAGATCCCATGAAGATGATCGCTCCGCTCGCGCTGGCTCTGGCCGCCGGCACCCTGACCATACCCGCCTTGGCCCAGTTCCAGAAACCCGAGGACGCCATCAAGTACCGCAAGGCCAGCATGACCCTGATGGCGCATCATGCCGGGCGCGTCGGTGGCATGGCGAGCGGCCGGATTCCCTTCGACGCCAAGGGTGCGGCCGACAGCGCGGCGGCCCTCGAAGCGCTGTCCCGGCTGCCGTGGGAAGGCTACACCCCGGGGAGCGACAAAGGCGACACCCGGGCCCTGCCCGCCATCTGGACCGAGAGCGCCAAATTCAAGGAGTACGGCGACAAGCTCATTGCCGACACCGCCAAGGTCAGCGCGGCGGCCAAGACCGGCAACCTCGACGCGATTCGGGCGTCGTTCGGGGCGGTGGGCCAGACCTGCAAGGCCTGCCACGACGACTTCCGCAAGAACTGACCAGGCCGATATACCCAGCAAAAAGGCCGGGTGCTCCCCGGCCTCTTTTGTTGCTGGCAGCCCCGCTCAGGCCGCCAGCAACTTCTCGATCAGCGCGTGCAGCGCCTTCATGTCGGGTTCGCCCACATAGCGCTTGACGATCTGGCCCTGTTTGTCGACCAGGTAGGTGGTGGGGGTGAGCTTGACGTCGCCCCAGGCCCGGGCGATGTCGCCGGTGTTGTCCAGCGCCACCTTGAACGGCAACTGGCGCGATTGCGCAAAGTTCACCACCCAGGCCGGCGGGTCGTAGCTCATGGCCACGGCCAGGGTTTCGTAGCCGCGGGCGGCGTACTTCTGGTGCGTGGCCACCAGCGCGGGCATTTCCTTCACGCAGGTCACGCAGGTGGTGGCCCAGAAGTTCACCAGCGTGACCTTGCCTTGCAGGTCGGCGGTGCGCAGCGCGCTGCCGTCGAGCAGCACGAAGGTCGATTCGGGGGCCGCGTCGCGGCCGGCGCAGCCAGCCAGGCCGAGCAGGGCGCCCGCGCCGAGGGCCGCCCCGGCACCCAGCAGGGTGCGGCGTCGGGGCATGATCGGGTTTGTCATTTCAGGTCTCGCCATCTACAGTGCCCGGCAGGCCACCACAGGGAGTGTTTCCATGCAGCGCCGCCAGTTCCACATTGCTTCCTTGAGCAGCCTCGGGTTGCTGATTGTCGCCGCCCGGCAGCAGGCCTGGGCCTTGTCGCTGGCGGATCTGTCCGATCGCGACGCCACCGCCGGCATCCGCACCGCGCTCGAGAAGGGGGCGGTCGTGGCCGTCGGGCTGCTGGGCAAGACGGATGGATTCCTCGGCAACCCGAAAGTTCGGATTCCCCTGCCCGGCTATCTGGAAGACGCCGCCGGCCTGCTCAAGATGATGGGCCAGGGTTCCCGGGTGGACGAGCTGGTCACCGGCATGAACCGCGCTGCCGAGCAGGCGGTGCCGTTGGGCAAGGAGTTGCTGGTCGGTGCCGTCAAGTCAATGAGCGTGACCGATGCCAAGAACATCCTGGCCGGCGGCGACGACTCGGTCACCCGTTTCTTTGCCGACAAGACGCGCGTGCCGCTCGGCGAGAAGTTTCTGCCGGTGGTGACGCGCACCACGGAGAAGGTGGGCCTGGCCCGCAGCTACAACCGCGTGGCCGAGCGGGCGTCCGGCTTCGGGCTGGTGAAGAAGGAAGACGCCAACATCGAGCGCTACGTCACCGGCAAGTCGCTCGACGGGCTCTACACCGTCATTGGCGACGAGGAGCGCAAGATCCGCCAGGACCCGGTGGGTACGGGCAGCGCCATCCTCAAGAAGGTGTTCGGCTCCATGAAGTGAGCCCGCGCTACTTCTTCAGGCCCTGCCGGGCGGCGTCGAGCCGCTGTTCCAGGTACTGGCCGTAGAAGTCGGTCGAGCTCACGCCCACCAGGCGCTCGGCGCGTTCGCGGCCATCGGGGCCGAAGAACATCAACGTGGGGGTGAAGCGCGCCTTCCAGGCCTCGGCCAGCGCGGCCGGTGTGGTGGTGGTGCCCCCGAAATCCTGGATCGCCGTCGCGCGGTCCTGCACATCGAGCTGCACGGCGAACGCCTTGCCTTCGCGCATGAGCGGATGCAGGTAGCTGTTGCGCACCAGCTCGCAGTACACACAGCCTTGCAGGGTGGTCATCACGACCAGCGGCTCGCCGCGCTCGGCCACCGCTTGCGCGGCGGCGCGCAACGACCGGGGCGTGGGCAGCGGTTGGTAAGCCATGGCGGGGTTCAGACCGCGCCGGCCGCGCGAAGTTGCGCCATGCGCGCGGCGTCAGCGCCCAGCCACTCGGCCAGCACCTCCTCGGTGTGCTCACCCAGCAGGGGCGGCGGGCGGTCGTTGCGCACCGGCGTGGCACTCAGCTTCATCGGGCTGGCGACCAGATCCACCGCGTTGGCCAGCGGGTGCTGCCAGGTGTGCACCATGCCGCGGTGCTGCACATGCGGGTCGGCAAAGACCTCGGCCAGGTCGTTGATCGGGCCGCAAGGCACCTTGGCTGCCTCGAGCGCGGCGAGCCAGTCGGCCTTGCCGCGGGTTTTCATGATCGCCTCGAGCATCGGCACCAGCACCGTCCGGTGGCGAACGCGGTTCTGGTTACGGGCGAAGCGCTCGTCGGTGGCCAGCTCGGGCCGCCCGGCCACGCCGCAGAACTTCGCGAACTGGCCATCGTTGCCCACGGCCAGGATGATGTGTTGCGCATGGCCGCCCGCATCGGCCGCCACCTCGAACACCTGGTAGGGAACGATGTTGGCGTGCGCGTTGCCGGCGCGGCCTGGCACCTTGCCCTCCTCGCGCCCGCGCACCAGGTAATTGGCGCCCAGGTTGGCCAGCATGGCCACCTGCGTGTCGAGCAAGGCCATGTCGATGTGCTGGCCTTCGCCGGTGTGTTCGGCGTGGCGCAGCGCGGCCTGGATAGCCACCGTCGAGTACAGGCCGGTGAACAGGTCGGCCACCGCCACGCCCACCTTCTGCGGGCCGCCGCCGGGCAGGTCGTCGCGTTCGCCGGTGATGCTCATGAGCCCGCCCATGCCCTGCACGGCGTAGTCGTAGCCCGCGCGGTCCTTGTAAGGCCCGGTCTGGCCGAAGCCGGTGATGGAGCAATAGACCAGCTTCGGGTTGATCGCGCGCAGCGCCGCGAAGTCCAGCCCGTAACGGGCCATGTCGCCCACCTTGTAGTTCTCCACGAACACATCGGCCCGTGCCACCAGTTCGCGGATCAGCGCCTGGCCCGCCGGCACCGAGAGATCGCAGGTGATGGAGCGCTTGTTGCGGTTGGTGCCGAGGTAGTACGCGGCCTCGGCGGTGTCCTGCCCGTCGCGCCCACGCAGGAAGGGCGGGCCCCAGCCGCGCGTGTCGTCGCCCCCGGGGTGCGAGCCGCTGCGCGGGCGTTCGACCTTCACGACATCGGCCCCGAGATCGGCCAGCGTCTGGGTGCACCAGGGCCCGGCCAGCACACGCGAGCAGTCGAGGATGCGGATACCATCGAGAGCGTTCATGCGTCGATTGTGCGCGAGCGGATCGCGTGCGCGGTGTCACCACCGCGAGGCGCCGAACGCCTTGCGCACCATGCCCCCCTTTCGTTACACCGGCCTCCTGGCCGTGCCGCTTTTGCTGGCGGCCTGCTCCCCCACCTTCAACTGGCGCGCCTTGCCCGTCGACAGCGCGCCTTTGCAGGCGCTCATGCCTTGCAAGCCCGACAAGGCCGAGCGCGAGGTGCCGCTGGCCGGTGTCCCCACCACGTTGCAGATGCGCTCGTGCGACACCGGCGGCCTGACCTTCGCCGTGGCCTGGGCCGACGTGGGCGAGCCCGCCCGCGCCGCGCCCGCCCTGGCGGGCTGGCGGCGCGCCACGCTGCTGGCGTTGCACGCCTCGCCGGCCCTGGCCGACGAGGCGGCCGCGCAGGCGCCCGCCCGCGTCGTCGGTGCCAGCGAAGCGATCGGCCTGCAGGCCGAGGGGCGCGACCCCCGTGGTGAGCCGGTGCGTGTGCGTGCGGTGCACGCCGCGCGCGGCACCCTGCTCGTGCAGGCCGCCATCTACGGCCGCGCCATCGACGAACGCGTGGCCGACACGTTTTTTGAAGGACTGCAACTGAAATGACCCGCACCAGCCTGCCCCTGCACGAGAGTGATCGGCTCGGCCCCCGCGCCATGGTGCTGGTGTTCCTGGTTTTCGCGGTCACGTACTTCTTTTCGGCGCTAGTGCGCGCCATCACGGCCACGCTCTCGCCCACGCTGAGCGCCGAACTCGCGCTCTCGCCCGGCGATCTCGGTCTGCTCGCGGGCGGCTATTTCCTCGGCTTCGCGTTCACGCAATTGCCCTTGGGCAACTGGCTGGATCGCCACGGCCCCAAGCGCGTGGTGCTGGCGTTTCTGGCGCTGGCGGTGGTGGGGTGTGCGGCGTTTGCGCTGGCGCGCGATTTCGCGGGCCTGCTGGCCGCGCGCGTGCTCACCGGCATGGGCTTGAGCGCCTGCCTGATGGCGCCGCTCACCGGGTTTCGCCGCTGGCTCGCGCCCGGAGCGCAACTGCGCGCGAATTCCTGGATGCTCATGAGCGGCTCGATGGGCATGGTGGCCTCCACCCTGCCAGTGCAGTGGCTCATGCCCGTCATCGGCTGGCGCGGGCTGTTCTGGGGCCTGGCGCTGCTGGTGTCCATCGCCATGGTGGTGATCGTGTGGGTGGTGCCGCCCTGGCGGCGCGAAGCGGCGCCCGTGGTGGGGGGCTCGCCGGTCCAGGCGGGCTATGGCCTGGTCTGGCGCGACCCCTACTTCCGCATGATGCTGCCGGTGGGCATCGTCAACTACGGCGGCATGATCGCCATCCAGTCGCTGTGGGCCGGGCCCTGGATGCTCAAGGTGACGGGGGTGAACGCCGACGCCTCGGCCGCCGGGTTGTTTGCGATCAACCTGAGCATGCTTCTGGCGTTCTGGCTCTGGGGCATGGTCAACCCGCGCCTGGCGCGCCTGGGCTGGCGCCCGGAAATGCTGATCGGCTGGGGCCTTCCCCTGAGCCTGCTGGTGCTCGCGGTCATCGCGGTGCTGGGCGAGCAGGCCGGTTGGCCCCTGTGGGCGCTGTTCTGCGTGAGCACGACCTTCGTGGCCCTGTCGCAACCCGCGGTGGCGATGGCCCTGCCGCCGCAAGCCGCCGGGCGGGCGCTCTCGGCCTACAACCTGGCGATCTTCGGTGGCGTGTTCGTGATGCAGTGGGGCATCGGCCTGGCGATCGACGCGCTGCAGTGGTTCGGTTGGGACGAGCCCACGCGCTACCGCGGCGCGGTGGCCCTGTTCGGTGTCTGCTGCGTCGCGGCCTATGCCGCGTTCTGGCGCCGCTGGCGCCGCCTGGAGCAGGACCGCGCCGCTACACTGCGCGCATGAACGGCATCCTGCTGATCGCACACGCGCCGCTGGCCTCGGCTCTGCGGCAGTGCGTGCTGCACGTGTTTCCCGACGCGCACGATGCGGTGGTTGCGCTCGACGTGCAACCCAACGTGCCCCCTGAAGAAACGCTGGCGCAGGCGCGCATGCTGCTCACGCAGATGGCGCGCCCACAGACCCTGGTGGTCACCGACGTCTTCGGCGCCACGCCCTGCAACGTGGCGCAACGCCTGGTCGATGGCGTTCGCAGCAAGCTGGTCACCGGCGTGAACCTGCCCATGCTGCTGCGCACCGTGAGCTACCGCCACGAATCGCTCGATGCGCTGATTTCGCGCGCCCTGATCGGGGCCACCCAGGGTGTGATGCAGGTGGCCGTGACCGCTCCCCAGAACCAGGCCCGACGAAGCACGCATGATCAAGACCACCGTGACCATCAGCAATAAGCTGGGCCTGCACGCCCGCGCATCGGCCAAGCTCACCAAGCTGGCGGCCTCGTTCAAGAGCGATGTGTGGATGGCGCGTGGCGAGCGCCGCGTCAACGCCAAGAGCATCATGGGCGTGATGATGCTGGCCGCGGGCATCGGCACCCTGGTGGACATCGAAACCGATGGCGCCGACGAGCGCGCCGCGATGGACGCGATCGTGGCGCTGATCGACGACAAGTTCGGAGAAGGCGAGTGACGTTTTCGGTCCACGGCCTGGCGGTGTCCCGGGGCGTGGCGATCGGGCGGGCCGTGATCGTGGCCGCCAGCCGCGTCGATGTGGCGCACTATCTGATCGCGCCCGAGGAGGCCGAGTCCGAGATCGAGCGGCTGCGCCGCGCACGAACCGTGGTGGCCGAGGACATTGCGCGCGTGCAGCGCACGCTGGGCGAACTCGGTTCACACGACGCCCACCCCGAGTTGTCGGCTCTGCTCGACGTGCACCTCATGCTGCTGCAGGACGAGCAGCTCACCAACGGCGTGAAGCACTGGGTGGTGGAGCGCCACTACAACGCCGAATGGGCGCTGACCACACAGCTTGAGGTCATCTCGCGCCAGTTCGACGAGATGGAAGACCCGTACCTGCGCGAACGCAAGGCCGATCTGGAGCAGGTGGTTGACCGCTTGCTGCGCGTGATGCGCGGGGAAACCACGTCCGTGACCACCAGCGCCGTGGCCGATGCCGTGCGCAAAGGCACCGAAGACCCGCTGGTGCTGATCGCGCACGACCTCTCGCCGGCCGACATGCTGCAGTTCAAGCAGAGCGTGTTCGCCGGTTTCGTCACCGACGTCGGCGGCAAGACCAGCCACACCGCCATCGTGGCGCGCAGCATGGACATCCCCGCCGTGGTGGGCGCGCGCTCGGCCAGCCACCTGATCCGCCAGGACGACTGGGTCGTGATCGACGGCGACGCCGGCGTGGTGGTGGTCGACCCGTCGCCCATCGTGCTGGCCGAGTACGGCTTCAAGCAGCGCCAGGGCGAGATCGAGCGCGAAAAGCTTTCGCGCCTGAAGAACACGCCCGCGGTCACGCTGGACGGGCAGAAGATCGAGCTGCTGGCCAACATCGAACAACCTGGCGACGCCGTGGCTGCGCTCAAGGCCGGTGCGATGGGCGTGGGCCTGTTCCGCAGCGAATTCCTTTTCATGGGCCGCAGCGGCCAGTTGCCCGACGAAGAAGAGCAGTACCAGGCCTACCGGCGCGCGGTCGAGGGCATGCAGGGTCTGCCGGTGACGATCCGCACGGTCGATGTGGGCGCAGACAAGCCGCTGGACCGTGGGGCCTCGCGCAACGATGACCACCTCAACCCGGCGCTGGGCCTGCGCGCGATCCGCTGGAGCCTGGCCGATCCGGCGATGTTCCTGGTGCAGTTGCGTGCCATCCTGCGCGCGGCCACGCACGGGCCGGTGAACCTGCTCATCCCCATGCTGGCGCACGGCAGCGAGATCCGCCAGGCCCTGGCGCTGGTGCAGCGCGCGCGCGAACAGCTCGATGCGGCCGGCGTGCCCCATGGCCCGGTGCAGCTCGGCGCCATGATCGAAGTGCCCGCGGCCGCACTCACCATTCCGCTGTTCCTGCGCCACTTCGACTTCCTGTCGATCGGCACCAATGACCTGATCCAGTACACGCTCGCGATCGACCGCGCCGATGAAGCGGTGTCTCACCTGTACGACCCGCTGCACCCCGCCGTGCTGCAACTGGTGGCGAGCACCATCGCGCAGGCCCATGCGCTCGGCAAAGGGGTCAGCGTGTGCGGTGAAATGGCCGGCGATGTCACGCTCACGCGGCTGCTGCTGGGCATGGGGCTGCGCAGCTTCTCCATGCACCCCTCGCAGATCCTGGCCGTGAAGCAGCAGATCCTGCGCAGCGACAGCGGCAAGCTCGCGGGCTGGGCCCAGGATGTGCTGGCCGCCGACGAGCCCGCGGCCCTGCTGGCCGACTGAAGCGGGGCTTCAGCCTTTTTGGTCGCGCGTGGCCACCACGGCCGCCCCGACGATCATCACCGCGGCCACCACCACCGATGCGCTCGGCCGTTCCCCGCGCAAGGCCAGCAACGTGAGCGTGGACAGCAAGGGCGTGAGAAAGCTCAGCACGCCGATCTGGCGTGCGTCGCCGCGCTTGAGCGCGGCGTCCCACAGGAAAAACGCACCGCCCAGCGGCCCCAGGCCCAGCGCGGCGATGAGTGCGATGTCGCGCACGCTCAACACCACCGCGGGTTCGAGCAGCGCATGGCACAACAGCGAGAGCGCGCCCGAAACGGCCGCGAAGCTGCCGATGGCGGCGGTGGGGAAGGCGGTCACGCGCTTCGTGAGCAGCGAGTAGCTGGCCCAGATGAAGGCCGAGCCCAGCGCCGGCAGGTAACCCCAGGCCCAGCCGCCCTGAGCGCCCTGCGCCGCGCCGAGGATGGCCAGCGCCGCGCCCACGAAGCCGACCAGTGCCGCCGCCACATGCCGCGGCGCGAGGCGAATGCCGGGCAGGAACAGCGGCGCCATCACCACGATGCCCAGCGGCCAGAGGTAGTTCACCAGATTGGCCTGCACCGGTGGCGCGTGGCGCAGTGCGATGAAGAGCAGGAAGTGAAAGCCGAACAGGCCGTAGACGCCCAGTGCCAGCGTGCTTGCCGGCACGCGCCACTGGCGCCAGTCGAAGCGCGAGAGCGGCAGCGCGATCAGGCTGCCCACGAGCAGGCCCAGGCCGGTGAGCAAGAAGGGTGGCACGTGCGCGAGCGACACGCCCAGCGCGGCGAGCGAGGCCCACAGCGCGATGGCGCCCAGGGCGTACAGGTTGGCGGCGTTCATGCCGCAATCATCGCGCGTGGTGTCGTCGCGCGACGCGGGTCTTGCGTCGCGGGCCGTGGGTTCAGTGCGTGCGGCGGCGCAGTGCGGCGGTGAGCGCCGAGGGCGAGCGGTAGCCGCTGCGCCGCGCGGCCTCGGCCACGCTCACACCCTGGCCACGCAGGGCCTCGGCGTGGTCGAGCTGCAGGGCGCGCAGCCATTGCTGCGTGCTCAGGCCATGCGCGTCGCGGCAACGCGCCGCGAACTGCGCGGGGCTCAGGTGCACGTGTTCGGCGAGGGCGGCCACCTCGATGGCCCCTTGGGCCCAGCGCTGGCGGGCCCAGTCGGCGAGCGCGGTCCAGTCGATCGCGCGGCGTGGCCGCGTGGGTGGCCTTTGCGCCGGCAGCCAGCTCTCCAGCAAGAGGGCCGGGCCCAGTGCCTGTGCGCGCGGCAGCGCCTGCGTGCAGGCCTCGGCCAGGTAGCGCGCGAGGGCCATCGTGGCCTGGGTGGGCGCGTCGCCCGCGCGCGCCCAGCCGGCGGCGTGGCTGTCGAGCACCAGGCAGCGGGCGCCGTGGCGGGATTCGAAGTCGTGGCGTTCACCGGGCAGCACCACGCAACCGTCGCCCATGCCGATGCGCCGACCGTGGCCCGCCACCTCGAGCTCCAGCACGCCATCGAGACCGACCAGGATCTGGAAGTGATCGTGGTCGTGGCTGCCGTGCGAGGCGCCGTAGGCGCGCACGCTCAGGTGGTCGCGCGCGCTGTCGGCCATGTCATTTGGCCAGCGCTTCGAGCACGCCGTGGGCTTGCTGGTCGGCGTGGTAGCTGCTGCGCACCATGGCGCCCACGGCGGCGTGGGTGAAGCCCATCTCGTAGGCCTTGGCCTCGAACATCTTGAAGGTGTCCGGGTGCACGTAGCGGCGCACCGGCAGGTGGTGGCCACTGGGCGAGAGGTACTGGCCGATGGTGAGCATGTCGATGCCGTGCGCGCGCATGTCCTGCATCACCTGCAGGATTTCCTCGTCCGTCTCGCCCAGGCCGACCATGAGGCCGCTCTTGGTGGGCACGTGCGGGAACAGCGCCTTGAACTTCTTGAGCAGGTTCAGGCTGAACGCGTAGTCCGAGCCCGGGCGCGCTTCCTTGTACAGGCGCGGCACGGTTTCGAGGTTGTGGTTCATCACGTCGGGCGGCGCGGCCTTGAGGATCTCCAGCGCGCGGTCGTCGCGGCCGCGGAAATCGGGCACCAGCACCTCGATGGTGGTCTCGGGCGAGAGTTCGCGTGTCTTGCGGATGCACTCGACGAAGTGGCCGGCACCGCCGTCGCGCAGGTCATCGCGGTCCACGCTGGTGATGACCACGTACTTGAGTTTGAGCTGCGCGATCGTCTTCGCCAGGTTGACCGGCTCATCCGCATCGAGCGGGTCGGGTCGGCCGTGGCCCACGTCGCAGAACGGGCAGCGGCGGGTGCATTTGTCGCCCATGATCATGAAGGTGGCCGTGCCCTTGCCGAAGCATTCGCCGATGTTGGGGCAGCTCGCCTCCTCGCAGACCGTCACCAGCTTGTTCGAGCGCAGGATGTCCTTGATCTCGTAGAAACGCGTGGTGGGGCTGCCGGCCTTGACGCGGATCCACTCGGGCTTCTTGAGCGTCTCGGCCGGCACGATCTTGATGGGGATGCGTGCGGTCTTGGCCTGGCTCTTCTGCTTGGCGGTGGGGTCGTAGGTGGTGCTCATGGCGGCGAAGGGCTCAGGGTGCCAGCGTGGCGGTGAGCTTCTGGCTCAGCACGCGGGCCGCGTCGTCCCAGGTGGCGGAGACGCCGATTGTAGAAAGGTCGACCGTTTCCAGCCCCGCGTAGCCGCAGGGGTTGATGCGCCGGAAGGGTTGCAGGTCCATGGCCACGTTGAGGGCCACGCCGTGGTAGGTGCAGTGCCGGCTGACCTTGATGCCCAGGGCGGCGATCTTGCCCAGGCCGGTGAATTCGGGCGTGGGTGCCGGGCTGCCGGGCTCGCGGCGGGCCGGGGCCTGCGGCAGCCGTTCGTGGCTGGCGGGGTCGGCGAGCCGCACATAGATGCCCGGTGCGCCCGCGACGCGGTGGCCGGTCACGCCGAAATGGCCCAGCGTGCGGATCACGGCTTCCTCGATGCGGTAGACGTATTCCTTGACGTAGTAGCCGGCGCGCTGCAGGTCGATCAGCGGGTAGGCCACCACCTGGCCCGGGCCGTGGTACGTCACCTGTCCGCCGCGGTTGGTGGCCACCACCTCGATATCGCCCGGGGTGAGCAGGTGGTCCTCGCGGCCGGCCAGGCCCTGCGTGAACACGGGCGGGTGTTCGCAAACCCAGAGCTCGTCGGGGGTGTCGGCGTTGCGCGCTGCCGTGAACGCCTGCATGGCCTCGTAGGTGGGGCGGTAGTCGACCCGACCGAGCTGGCGCAACCGCATGTTCAGAGAACGATCTTGACCATGGGGTGCGAGGTCAGCGTGCGATACACCTCGTCAAGCTGCTCGCGGCTGGTCACGCGCACGGTCAGCGTCAGGCCCAGGTAGTTGCCGGCCTTGCTCGGGCGGTGTTCCAGTGTGGCGTGATCGAAGTCGGGATCGAAACTGCGCGCGACGAACACCATGGCCTCGACGAAGCCGTCGACGTTGGCCCCCATCACCTTGATCGGGAAGTGCGTGGGGTAAGTGATGAGCGATTGCTCGGGCGGGATGTCCATGGCGCGGGCTCAGATCGATTGCGCGGCGATGGCGCGCTGGTAGGCGGCGTGCAGCCGGGCGCCCACCGGGCCGGGCTTGCCGGAGCCAATGGGTTGCCCGTCCAGCGTGGTGACGGGCAGCACCTCCTTGGTGGCGGAGGACAGCAACAACTCGTCGGCCGCGAACACTTCGTTGCGCGGGATGCGGCGCAGCACGAAGGGGATGCCCTCCTCCCGGCAGATCGACTCGATCAGCCCGTAGCGAATGCCTTCGAGCACCAGGTGGTCCCGGGGCGGGCCCATCACCGCGCCGTCCTTGACGACCCAGACGTTGCTTGCTGCGGCCTCGCTGAGGAAGCCGTCGCGGAACATCACCGTTTCCACCGCGCCCGCGTCGGCGCTGATCTGGCGCGCGAACACCGAGCCCAGCAGGCTGGTGCTCTTGATGTGTGCCTTGCGCCAGCGGAAGTCGTCGGCCGTCACGCAGGCCACACCCTGGCTGCGCTGCTCGGCCCCGGCCAGCTTCATCTCGCTGGCCATCGCAAACACCGTGGGCGTCAGGCCCTGGGGCATGACGTGGTCGCGCAGCGCCACGCCGCGCGTGACCTGGAGGTAGATCAATGGGTTGGCAACGCCCGCGGCTTGCCGGTCGGCGATGAGCCGGCGCGCGATGGCGAGCCATTCGTCGCGTGTGTGAGGGTTCGGAATGCGCAATTCGCGCAGCGAGCGGTCCAGCCGCTCCATGTGTTCGGCGAAACGGAAGATGCGACCGCCGTAGGCCGGCAATACCTCGTAGACGCCGTCCCCGAAGATGAAGCCGCGGTCGAGCACGCTCACGCGCGCGTCCTTCAACGGGGCGTAGTGCCCGTCGAGAAAACACAGGGCGTCGGGCAGGAGCTGGGAGGTCATGGCGGGATTATCGGCCGGGGGCTATACAGAGGGCGAAAACGCCCCTCGTGCCTTGACGATGCTTTGGGGTTTCTACGTATAATGGGCGGCTTTGCGAACCGAGTCCGCCTGTCATCAGTCTGTCAATTGCCCTGTCGACCATGCTGCAAGCCAAGCCGACGCCATTGACCGATGAAGACAACGGAGATGGGGCGCAAGAACCCGAATTCAAGCCATTGACGCGCGAAGAGGCGCGGCAATGGCGAGCCAGCCAGCCGGTGCTATCGCCCTGGCGGTTGGTGGTGGTGCAGTGGCTCGTGGGGCTGCTGGCCGCGCTGGTTGCCGGATTGCTTGCGCAGTCGGCGTCCATGGCGGCCTCGGTTCTCTACGGCGCGGCAGCGGTGGCGCTTCCCTCGGCCTTGATGGCCTACGGGTTGACCTCCAGCGCCTTGTCCCGGTTGTTGTCGGGCTTTGCGCAGGCCGCGTTCGCCGGCTTCCTGTTCTGGGAAGGCGTCAAGGTCTTGTTGTCGGTGGTCATGCTGGCCGCGGCGGCGTGGGTCTTGCCCGAACTGAACTGGATGGGGCTGCTCATCGGGCTGGTGTTGGTTCTCAAGGTCTTCTGGTTTGGTTTCTTTCTCCAGACCCGCAGACTGGTCGCAAACGGTTGACGCTCCGCGCATTGGTGCACACAAATGGCTGCTGAAGGCACTCTGACCCCTGGCGAATACATCCGCCACCACCTGGTCCACCTGTCGAACAAGAAGCAGGAGTCGATCGTCGACTTCTCGGTGATCAACGTGGACTCGGTCGTGGTCAGCAGCGTCCTCGGCCTGATCATGTGCGTGGTGTTCTGGCTCTGCGCGCGCAAGGCCACGGCCGGCGTGCCGGGCCGCTTCCAGGCGGCGGTCGAGATCCTGGTCGAGATGGTCGACAACCAGGCGAAGTCGGTCATCCACAACGCCACCAGCCGCAAGCTCATCGCGCCGATGGCCCTGGCCGTGTTCGTCTGGATCTTCCTGATGAACTTCATGGACATGGTGCCTGTGGATCTGCTGCCCTCCATCTGGCACAGCGCCGGCCCGGCCATGGGCTTCAAGGATTACCTGCGTGTCGTGCCCACCGCCGACCTGTCCACCACGCTGGGCCTGTCTTTCTCGGTCCTCGCGCTCTGCCTGTTCTACAACATCAAGATCAAGGGCCTGGGCGGCTGGACGCACGAATTGGTGACCGCCCCCTTCGGCACCAGCAAGAACCCCATCTGGGCGCTGCTGCTGGGCGTGGTCAACTTCCTGATGCAAATGATCGAGTTCGTCGCGAAAACGGTTTCGCACGGCATGCGGTTGTTTGGCAACATGTTCGCGGGTGAGCTGGTGTTCATGCTGATCGCGCTGCTGGGTGCCTACGCCACCCTCTCGCTCGGCGGTGGACTCTTCTTCGTCGGACACCTGATCGCCGGCACGGTGTGGACCCTGTTCCACATCCTGGTCATCACCCTGCAGGCGTTCATCTTCATGATGCTGGCCCTCATCTATCTGGGGCAGGCGCATGACGCTCACTGACGCGGCCACGCAGGACGCGCTCGGGTAATTTCGCTTCTTTTCTTTCTCAACAAACTTCCATCTCAACAGGAGTCATCATGGAAAACGTTCTGGGTCTCGTCGCGCTGGCTTGCGGCCTCATCGTCGGTCTGGGTGCCATCGGTGCATCCATCGGTATCGCGCTGATGGGCGGCAAGTTCCTCGAGTCCTCGGCCCGTCAGCCCGAGCTGATGAACGACCTGCAGACCAAGATGTTCATTCTGGCCGGCCTGATCGACGCGGCTTTCCTGATCGGCGTGGCCATTGCCCTGCTGTTCGCCTTCGCCAACCCGTTCACCCTGTAATTCGGTTGGTCGGCCCCGTGCGGGCTCGGCCAACGTGGTGAGCGGGCCTCTCGTCCGCCGCCGCGCCAGGCCGTCCGCCGGGTTGCCGGTGTGTCTCCCCCTTAGTCCACACAGAAAGGCGTTGCGATGAATATCAATGCAACCCTCTTTGCGCAGGCCATCGTCTTCGCGATCCTGATCTGGTTCACGATGAAGTTCATCTGGCCGCCGATCGCCAAGGCGCTTGATGAGCGTGCGCTGAAGATCTCCGAAGGTCTGGCTGCTTCCGAGAAAGCCAAGACCGAACTCGCCGCTGCAAACAAGCGCGTCGAAGCCGAGCTGAGCCAGTCGCGCAACGAGTCCGCCACGCGCATGGCCGATGCCGAGCGCCGTGCCCAGGCCCTCATCGAAGAGGCCAAGGCCCGTGCGAACGACGAGGCCGCCAAGATCGTTGCTGCCGCGCGCCAGGAGGCCGAGCAGCAGGTGATCAAGGCGCGCGAGGCCCTGCGCGAGCAGGTGGCCGCGCTGGCCGTCAAGGGTGCCGAGCAGATCCTGCGCAAGGAAGTCAACGCCGGCGTGCACGCCGACCTGCTCAACCGCCTCAAGACCGAGCTCTGATCGAGCACAGGAACGACGACCATGGCCGAAATCGCCACCATTGCCCGCCCCTACGCGGACGCGCTGTTCAAGGCGTGCGGTCAGGACGCCGCCGGTACCGCGACCTGGCTTGACGCGTTGGCCGCTGTGGCTGCCGACGCGCAGTTGCAGCAGTTCGCCGACAGCCCCAAGGCATCGCCGACGCAGGTGTTCGACCTGATTGCCGGTGTGCTCAAGAGCCCGTTGCCGACCGCCGGCCAGAACTTCCTGCGCACGGTCATCGACAATGGCCGGCTGGCTGCGTTGCCCGAGATCGCCGCCCAGTTCCGGGCCTTGAAGAACGCCCGCCAAGGCACCTTCGACGCCACGGTGTACAGCGCCTTTGCCATCGAGCCTTCGGCCCTGGCCGATCTCTCGGCTGTGCTGGAGAAGCGCTTTGCCCGCAAGCTCAACCTGCAGGTCGAACTGCAACCCGGGCTCATCGGTGGCATTCGCGTGGTGGTCGGCGACGAGGTGCTGGACACCTCCGTCAAGGCCCGCCTTGAACAGATGAAGGTGGCCCTCACGGCCTGACCGCCCTGACCCGCCCGCGCCGCATACCCATTAACGAAAGAAGGAAAGAGTCATGCAACTCAATCCCGCCGAAATCTCCGAACTGATCAAGTCGCGCATCGAAGGCCTGGCCGCCAGCGCCGACGTGCGCAACCAGGGCACCGTGGTGTCGGTCACCGACGGCATCGTCCGCGTCCACGGCCTGTCCGACGTGATGCAGGGCGAAATGCTGGAGTTCCCGGCCAACAAGGACGGCGTGCCTTCCTTCGGCCTGGCGCTCAACCTCGAGCGCGACTCCGTCGGCGCCGTGGTGCTGGGTGAGTACGAGCACATCTCCGAAGGCGACACCGTCAAGTGCACGGGCCGCATTCTGGAAGTGCCGGTCGGCCCCGAGCTGGTGGGCCGCGTGGTCAACGCCCTGGGTCAGCCCATCGATGGCAAAGGCCCTGTCAATGCCAAGATGACCGACGTGATCGAGAAGGTTGCGCCGGGCGTGATCGCCCGTCAGTCCGTGGACCAGCCGGTGCAGACCGGCCTGAAGTCCATCGACTCGATGGTGCCCGTCGGCCGTGGTCAGCGCGAGCTGATCATCGGCGACCGCCAGACCGGCAAGACGGCGGTGGCGATCGACGCGATCATCAACCAGAAGGGTCAGAACATGACCTGCATCTACGTCGCCATCGGCCAGAAGGCGTCGTCGATCAAGAACGTGGTGCGTGCCCTGGAGCAGGCCGGTGCGATGGAATACACCATCGTGGTCGCGGCCTCGGCCTCCGAATCGGCCGCCATGCAGTACCTGTCGGCCTACTCGGGCTGCACCATGGGCGAGTACTTCCGCGACCGCGGTCAAGACGCGCTCATCGTGTACGACGATCTGTCCAAGCAGGCCGTGGCCTACCGCCAGGTCTCGCTGCTGCTGCGCCGCCCGCCGGGCCGCGAAGCCTACCCCGGCGACGTGTTCTACCTGCACAGCCGCCTGCTCGAGCGCGCCGCCCGCGTCAATGCCGACTACGTCGAAGCCTTCACCAAAGGTGAAGTCAAAGGCAAGACCGGTTCGTTGACCGCGCTGCCCATCATCGAGACGCAAGCCGGTGACGTGTCAGCCTTCGTGCCCACCAACGTGATCTCGATCACCGACGGTCAGATCTTCCTGGAAACCAGCCTGTTCAACGCCGGTATCCGCCCCGCCATCAACGCCGGTATCTCGGTGTCGCGCGTGGGTGGTGCGGCCCAGACCAAGCTGATCAAGAGCCTGTCCGGCGGCATCCGTACCGACCTCGCGCAGTACCGCGAGCTGGCCGCCTTCGCGCAGTTCGCCTCCGACCTCGACGAAGCCACCCGCAAGCAGCTCGACCGCGGTGCCCGCGTGACCGAACTGCTCAAGCAGGCCCAGTACGCGCCGCAGTCCATCAGCCTGATGGCCGCCACGCTGTTTGCCGTCAACAAGGGCTACCTTGATGACGTCGAGGTGAAGAAGGTGCTGGCGTTCGAAGCCGGCATGCACGCCCACCTGAAGGACAAGCACGCCGCGCTGCTGACCAAGCTGCAGAACGACAAGGCCATGGACAAGGACGCCGAAGCCCAGCTGTCGGCCGCCATCGCCGAGTTCAAGAAGACCGGCACCTACTGACCGCCCCAGGGCCAACCAGGAGCAGCGATGGCAGCAGGCAAGGAAATCCGCGGCAAGATCAAATCGGTGGAGAACACCAAGAAGATCACCAAGGCCATGGAGATGGTCGCCGCCTCCAAGATGCGCAAGGCGCAGGACCGCATGCGTGCGGCCCGGCCTTACGCCGAGAAGGTGCGTCAGATCACGGGCAACCTGAGCAAGGCCAACCCCGAGTACACGCACCCCTTCATGGAGGCCAACGATGCCAAGACCGCTGGCTTCGTCGTCGTGACCACCGACAAGGGCCTCTGTGGCGGCCTCAACACCAACGTGTTGCGTGCCGTCACCAACGAGCTCAAGGCCTTGCAGGCCGCGGGCGCGTCGGCCGAGGTGGTGGCCATCGGCAACAAAGGTCTCGGTTTCATGAACCGCATCGGCGCCAAGGTGGTGTCGAGCGTCACGGGGTTGGGCGACACCCCCCACCTCGAGAAGCTCATCGGCCCCGTGAAGGTGCTGCTCGATGCATACACCGAAGGCCGCATCAAGAGCGTTCACATGGTCTACACCCGCTTCATCAACACGATGAAGCAGGAGGCCGTGGTGCAGCAACTGCTGCCCTTGAACGCCGAGACGCTGCAGGACGGTGCCGGTGGCCGCGACTGGGACTACCTGTACGAACCCGATGCACCCACCGTCATCGACGAACTGCTGTTGCGCTACATCGAAGCGCAGGTGTACCAGGCCGTTGCCGAGAACATGGCGTCCGAGCAGTCGGCGCGCATGGTGGCCATGAAGGCCGCGACCGACAACGCGGGCAGCGTGATCGGCGAGCTCAAGCTCGTCTACAACAAGACCCGCCAGGCCGGCATCACCAAAGAGCTGTCCGAGATCGTCGCCGGCGCCGCCGCCGTCTAAGGCCCGCGCCCCTCCGAATCCAGAGAAAACAGAAGGTAAACATCATGTCTCAAGTGCAAGGCAAGATCGTCCAGTGCATCGGCGCCGTCGTGGACGTGGAATTTCCGCGCGACAAGATGCCCCGCGTCTACGACGCGCTGAAGATGGAGGGCTCGGCCCTCACGCTGGAAGTCCAGCAGCAACTCGGTGACGGCGTGGTGCGCACCATCGCCCTGGGCTCTTCCGACGGCCTGCGCCGTGGCATGCAGGTGACCAACACCAACGCCGCCATCACGGTGCCCGTGGGCAAGGCCACGCTGGGCCGCATCATGGACGTGCTGGGCAACCCCATCGACGAGCGCGGCCCGGTCGACCAGACGCTGACCGCTTCCATCCACCGCAAGGCCCCCGCTTACGACGAGCTGTCGCCCTCGCAGGAACTGCTGGAAACCGGCATCAAGGTGATCGACCTGGTCTGCCCCTTCGCCAAAGGCGGCAAGGTGGGCCTGTTCGGTGGCGCCGGCGTGGGCAAGACCGTGAACATGATGGAGCTCATCAACAACATCGCCAAGGCGCACTCGGGTCTGTCCGTGTTCGCCGGCGTGGGTGAGCGCACCCGCGAAGGCAACGACTTCTATCACGAGATGGCCGACTCCGGCGTCGTGAAGCTCGACAACCTGGCCGAATCGAAAGTGGCCATGGTGTACGGCCAGATGAACGAGCCCCCGGGCAACCGCCTGCGTGTGGCCCTGACCGGCCTGACCATCGCCGAATCGTTCCGCGACGAAGGCCGTGACGTGCTGTTCTTCGTGGACAACATCTACCGCTACACGCTGGCTGGTACCGAAGTGTCCGCCCTGCTGGGCCGCATGCCTTCCGCCGTGGGCTACCAGCCGACGCTGGCCGAGGAAATGGGCCGCCTGCAGGAGCGCATCACCTCCACCAAGGTCGGCTCGATCACCTCCATCCAGGCCGTGTACGTGCCGGCCGATGACTTGACCGACCCGTCGCCCGCCACCACCTTCGCCCACCTGGATTCCACCGTGGTGCTGTCGCGCGACATCGCCGCCCTGGGCATCTACCCCGCCGTGGACCCGCTCGATTCCACCAGCCGCCAGCTCGACCCGCTGGTCGTGGGTGACGAGCACTACAGCACCGCTCGCGCCGTGCAGGGCACGCTGCAGCGCTACAAGGAACTGCGCGACATCATCGCCATCCTGGGCATGGACGAACTGGCACCCGAGGACAAGCTGGCCGTGGCCCGCGCCCGCAAAATCCAGCGCTTCCTGTCGCAGCCTTTCCACGTGGCCGAGGTGTTCACCGGCTCGCCCGGCAAGTACGTGCCCCTGTCCGAGACCATCCGTGGCTTCAAGATGATCACCGCCGGCGAGTGCGACCACCTGCCCGAGCAGGCCTTCTACATGGTCGGCACCATCGACGAGGCCTTCGAGAAGGCCAAGAAGCTGGCCGCGGGCTGATCGCCCAGCGCTGACTGAGGAACCGATATGAGCACCATCCACGTCGATGTGGTCAGCGCCGAGGCGTCCATCTTCTCGGGCGAGGCCAAATTCGTTGCCCTGCCGGGCGAAGCGGGTGAGCTCGGCATCCTGCCCGGCCACATCCCGCTGATCACCCGCATCAAGCCGGGTGCGGTGCGCATCGAGAAGGCCGATGGCGGCGAGGAGTTCGTCTTCGTGGCCGGCGGCATTCTCGAGGTGCAACCCGACGCCATCACCGTGCTGTCCGACACCGCCATCCGCGGCAAGGACCTGGACGAAGCCAAAGCCTCCGACGCACGCAAGCAGGCCGAGGAGGCCGTGAAGAACGCCAAGAGCGATGTCGATCTGGCCAAGGCCACGTCGGAGCTGGCCGTCATGGCGGCCCAGATCGCGGCCTTGCGCAAGTACCGCCAGAAGAAGTGATTCGCCCTCTGGATCGCACGACGAGACCGGCCTTCGAGCCGGTCTTTTTTTTGCTTGTTGGCTGTTCAGTGCGATAGGCCCCCACTATGATGAAACCCGTTCGTCCCGCCGTGCCCCATGTCTTCGCTATTCGACAGCCCTGAACTGGCCCCCGAGGAAGTGGCCGCGCGCCTGCTGGTCACGCCCACAGCCCTGGCCGATCTCACGATCGCCGACGCGATGAAGGTGGTGGGCTACATGCGGCCCAAGCTCATCAAGGCGGGCACGGTCATCATTCACGAGGGCGAGGTCAAGAGCAACGACTACATGCTGCTCTTGCTCGAGGGCGACATCGCGGTCGAGAGCGAGTTGCCCGGCCTGCACGAAACCATGGTGGTCAACATCATGGGCCCCGGGCACCTCATCGGTGAAATGGGCGTGCTCGACGGCGCGCCGCGTTCGGCCACCTGCACCGCCAACACCGACATCGCCGCCGCGGTGCTTTCGCGCACCGCGCTCATGCGCCTGATGCGCGAAGACCCACGCCTGGGCTCGCGCCTGCTGCTCGCGATTTCCAAGCGCCTGGCGGACCGCCTGCGTGAGACCACGCGCAAGCTCAAGACCTTTGCGCAGATGAACAAGGCCTTGCAGCAGGAGTTGCAGGTGGTCATGAACAACCGCACCTCGATGACCTCCGGGCGCGGCTGACACGCCCGTTGCGCGCCATCACACGCGCAGCACTTCGTCAGGCAATTCGTTGTGGGCCGGGGTAGCCTCCCCCGCCGGGCAGTGCGCCACCAGCAGCGCCGACACCTCTGCCAGCGCCTGCGTCAAGCCGTCTTCGATGGCGCCCTCGCGCAAACGTATCCCCAACCGGTCGACGATGGCTTGCCAGGCCTCTTGCGGCACATGGCGCGCCAGCCCCCGATCGGCCACGAACTCGATGGCGTGCTCGGCCAGCAGCAGGTAAATGAGCACGCCGTTGTTGTGCTCGGTGTCCCACAAGCGAAGGCGGCCGAACCAGGCCAGTGCGCGGTCACGCACCACGCCCGCCAGTGCCGCGTCATCGCGCACACGCAGCACGTAGCTGGTGGGCAGGGCGGCTTCGACAAGCAGACGGATCTCGCCCGTGTGGCGCGCCTCGCTCGCGCGCACGCGCTCGGCCAGGCGTGTGGCCATGTCGTCGGGCACGGCGCGCAGGCTGTCGCTGTGGTCCATCCAGCGGTGCTTGAACAAGCGGGCCCAGCGTTTCATGCCATGCCCCTCACCAGCCGCCGGAGGCACCACCGCCTCCGAAGTTGCCGCCCCCACCCGAACGGAAGCCACCGCCCCCGAAGCCACCACGTCCACCGCCCCAGCCACCCCCGTGGCCCCAACCGGCATCGCCGCGCCGCGCGCGCGGGGACGAACCGACGGGCACGAAGCGCGCCAGCACGGCCACGACGATGCCGATGAGCGCAGCCCCGATCGCGATCCACAACACCGAGGTCAGGAACCACGCCAGCACGCCGGCCGCGGCGCCGGTGAGCGGGATGCCCAGCGTGCGGCCGAAGGCGTTGCGCAGGAAGCCGGCGAGCATCGGCACGGCGAACACCAGAAAGACCAGCGCGTCGCTCCAGTCGCCCATGCCACCGTGGCGATCGGCCTCGGGGGTGGGCAGGGCTTCGCCTCGCACCGCCGCTTCGATGCGATCGAGCCCGGCTTCGATGCCGCCCGCGAAGTTGCCCTGCCGCAGCGCGGGCGCCACCGCCTCGTCGAGGATGCGCCGTGCGAGCAGATCGGGGATGGCGCCCTCGAGCGCCTTGGCGGGCGCGATGCGAAAACGCCGGTCGTCCTTCGCGATCACGAACAGCAGGCCGTCACCGACATCGGGACGCCCGATCTCCCAGGCATCGCCCAGGCGTTGGGTGTAGTCGGCGATGTCTTCGGGCGCGGTGCTGGCCACCAGCACCACCACGATCTGTGTGCCCTGTTGTTGCTCGAAAGCGGCCAGGCGCGATTCGATGCGCCGCTTCGCGTCTGCGTCCAGGGTGGCGGTGAGATCGATGACCCGGGCGTGCAGCTCGGGCGCGGGTTGCAGCCCCTGTGCCCACCCGAGGCCCAGCGTGGCCAGCCACAGCAAGGCCGCTGCAACGGCCCGCGGGATCATGGTTTCTGGGTGCCGAAGTCGACCTTGGGCGGGGCGCTGATCGCCGCCTCGTCGGCCACGCTGAAGTTGGCCTTGGGCGTGTAGCCGAACACCATGGCGGTGAGGTTGCTCGGGAAGCTGCGCGCGAGCACGTTGTAGGCCTGCACGGACTGGATGTAGCGGTTGCGCGCCACCGCGATGCGGTTCTCGGTGCCTTCGAGCTGCACGCGCAGATCGGAGAAGCCCTGGTTGGCCTTCAGGTTGGGGTATTGCTCCACCACCACCATGAGGCGGCTCAGCGCGCTGCCCAGTTCGCCTTGTGCGGCCTGGAATTTCTGCAGGGCGGCCGGGTCGTTGAGCAGTTCCGGCGTGGCCTGGATGGACGTGGCCCGGGCGCGCGCGTTCACCACTGCCTCCAGCGTGCCGCGTTCGAAGTTGGCCTCGCCCTGCACGGTGGCCACGATGTTCGGGATCAGATCGGCGCGGCGCTGGTACTGGTTGAGCACCTCGGCCCAGGCCGATCGGCTCTCTTCGTCCAGGCGCTGGAAATCGTTGTAGCCGCAGCCGCCGAGCAGCACGGCGGTGCACACAAGCACGAGCTGGAGCAGACGGCGCATCGGTTTCCCCCGGGGTGGCAATGGATGGCGGGCACTATACCCGTGGCCCGTGGCAGAGCGGCACAATCCAGCCATGCCCCGACCCAAACTCCCGCCCGGCACACCCGACGACACAGAGGCCGCGTTCTACGAGGCCCTGCAGCACGCCGACCTCGAACGCCTCATGGCCTGCTGGGCCGACGAGGATGACATCGTCTGTGTGCACCCTGGCGGCCCGCGCCTGTTGGGCCATGAGGCGATCCGCGCCACCTTCGAAGCCATGTTTGCCAATGGCAGCGTGATGGCGCAACCCGAAAAGCTGCACCGCCACGACGACGGCCATTGCGCGGTGCACAGCGTGATCGAGCGCGTCGCCATCCTTACCGACGACGGCCCGCAGCACGCGTTCGTTGTCGCCACCAATGTGTACATCAAGACGGCGCGCGGCTGGCGCATGGTGGCGCACCACGCGAGCCCGGGCTCGCGCGTGGAACCGCCCGAAATCGCCGCGGTCAAGCCCTTGCTGCATTGAAACCCGACGCACCCATCAGCGATCTTGCCGCGTACCACGCCCCCTGGTGGTTGCCCGGCGGGCATGCGCAGACCATCTGGCCCGCGCTCTACGCGCGGCGCCACTTCGGCCCCGCGCCGCGCTGGCAGCGCGAGCGCTGGGTCACGCCCGATGACGACTTCGTCGACGTCGATCGCGCCACGCACGCCAGCCACCCGCAGGCGCCGCTGCTGGTGCTCTTTCATGGCCTCGAGGGTGGCTCGGGCAGTCAGTACGCGGTGGCCTTTGCCGACTTCGCCGCCACGCGTGGCCTGGCTTTTGCCGTGCCGCACTTTCGCGGGTGCTCGGGTGAACTCAACCGCGCGCCCCGCGCCTACCACTCGGGTGATTTCGAGGAGATCCACTGGATCCTGCGCCGCTTCGCCGAGGCCGAGCCGCAGCGCCCCCTGATCGCCATCGGTGTCTCGCTCGGCGGCAACGCCTTGCTGCGCTGGGCCGGCGAGATGGGTGAATCGGCGGCGCGCACCGTGCGCGCTGTGGCCGCCGTGTGCTCGCCGCTGGATCTGGCGGCCGGTGGCCATGCCATCGGGCGTGGCTTCAACCGGCAGGTCTACACGCGCATGTTCCTCAACACCATGAAGCCCAAGGCCCTGCGCAAGCTGGCGCAGCACCCCGGGCTGTTCGATGTCGAGGTGCTGCGCGCCGCCCGCGACCTGTTCGCGTTCGACGATGTCTTCACCGCGCCGCTGCACGGCTTCCGTGGTGTCGAGGACTACTGGGCACGTGCGTCGGCCAAGCCGCACCTGGCCCGCATCCGCGTGCCCGCACTGGCGCTCAACGCGCAGAACGACCCGTTCGTGCCCGCACACTCGCTGCCGCGTGCGGGCGAGGTCGGGGCGCATGTCACGCTCTGGCAACCCGCGCACGGCGGCCACGTGGGCTTCCCGGCGTCGCTGGGTGCGCTCGGTGTGCCGGGCCATGTGCGCGCCATGCCCGAGGCCGTGGGACACTGGCTGCTCTCGCACACCTGATCTGCACGCCCGCGCCACGCATGGACGACATCGTCAAGGCCGCCCTGGCCAAATGGCCCAATGTGCCGCACTGCCACGGCTGGCTCGGCCTGGACGCGCGCGGCCAGTGGTACATGCGCGACGACCGCACCCAGGCCACCGGCCCCTTCCCGCAGAGCAAGGGTTCGCTGTTGCGGCACGACAAGCTTGTGGCGTTCATTCACCGCAACTACCTTGCGGACGAGCACGGCCAGTGGTTCTTCCAGAACGGGCCACAGCGCGTGTATGTGGAACTCGAAAGCACGCCCTATGTGTGGCGATTGCAACCCGATGGCGCGGTGGTCGCGCACACCGGCGACGCCGCGCAGGTGCAATCGAGCTTCGTCGATGAAACCGGCCGCCTGTACCTGCTGGCCGATATCGGTTTCGGCCTCGTGCACAGCGCCGACATGTTGCCCGCCGCCGAGCGCGTCGAGGCCGGCGAATGGGCGCCCGCCGACGTGCTGGCCGCCGAGCTGCCGCAACGCCACGGTTACGTGCAGAGCCCCGCCGCGGCCATGAAAAAAGCCGGTCAGTGACCGGCTTTTTTGCGGGAGGCGGGCCTTTTACTTGGCCACGTCGAGCAGGTATTGCACCGCGGCCTTGATCTCGGCGTCGGAGGCGCTCATTGCGCCCCCCTTGGGTGGCATGGCGCCTTTGCCTTTGAGCACCACGGCGGTGAGCGCGTCCACGCCTTGCGCGGCGCGCGGGGCCCAGGCAGCCTTGTCACCCGTTTTGGGTGCACCGGCCACGCCGGCGGCGTGGCACACCGTGCAGGCCTGCTTGTACAGGGCTTCGCCACCAGCCACGGGGGTGGCGGCGGGGGCCGGGGCCGCCGCTGCGGCCGGTGCAGCGGCCACAGGCGCCGGGGCTGCGGCGGGGGCGGCAGCGGCAGCCGGGGGGGGTTGCTGCGGCTCGGCGAACTTGGCGCCAGACGCGTTGGCCATGTGCACCACGGCGCGGCCGATCTCGGCGTCGCGGAACGCACCGCCGCCTTGTGCGCCCATGGCGCCTTTGCCCTTGAGCGCGGAATTCAGCAACGCGTCGTAGCCGGTGGCGATGCGTGCAGCCCAACCGCCAGCGTCACCGAGCTTGGGCGCACCGGCCAGGCCGGCGTCGTGGCAGGCGGCGCACTGCGCCTTGTACACGTTGGCACCGGCTTCCAGCGGGCGGTTCGCGTCGCGGATCTCGATCGCGCCGACCTTCTGGATGCGCTGCGCCGTGGCCTGCTCGGTGTCGACCGCGCCCGCGGCGGGCTTGTTGCCCGAGGTCACGTAGTAGACGAGACCGATGATGATGAAGACGGGCACCACGAACGCGAAGAAGGACGTCCACAGCAACTGGGCGGGCGTCTTGATGGGGCCGGTGTGGGAGTCGTGCGCGTGGTCGCTCATGGGGTCCTCAGGGGAGTGGCAGTCGGGCCGTCAAGGCCTTCTGGCAATGCCCGCCGGGCGTTGGCGGACAGCCGGCGATTATAGCCAGCGGCCTCCGGGAGCCCGGGCGATCCCGAGCAGGCCGCTAGAATGTCGGCCTCTGCGCGGCTGTAGCTCAGTGGATAGAGTATCGGCCTCCGAAGCCGAGGGTCGTGGGTTCGATCCCCGCCAGCCGCGCCACCCCTCCCGGGACCCCAGAATCGACGCGGGTTCCAAGCCTGACAAGGACTTACGAGGGCTGCACTGTTCCACAAGCCTGTACCACACACGGGCGAGAATCGGAGAGTGCAAGAAGTGAAGCTACCCCCCTACGTGAAGCGGCGCGGGAACGTCTACTGGTTCCGCCGCAGGGTCCCCGACGACCTCATTCCCCTGGTTGGCCGTGGCGAGTTCATGGAGTCGCTGAAGACCACCGAACTCGATGTTGCCCGCACCCGCGCTGCCTATCGCAATGCAGAGGTCGAGGCAGTCTTCGAGAAGGCGCGGTACGACCTCAAGCGCCAGTCGGGCACCGTCTTGACCGACGACCCCACGCCCGAACAACAGCAGTACATCCGGGACGCCGTGCGGTTTCATCTTCTCGACGAGGACGAAAGCGTGCGACTGTCGCGACCCGGAGAGGACAACCTGGACAGCTACGACGACTACCGCTCGAACGAGTACGACACGGTGGCGGAGGGGCTGCGCACGGGGCGGGTTGCCTGGGGAGCGCATGAGAAGGCCAAGATGGGCAAGCTCCTCGCCGCTGTTGGCGTCCAGGTGGAGCCGGGTACGCCCGCATGGGACGTAGCGGCCTACAGGGCATCCGAGGGCCTCCACGCAGCCTTGCGGGACATCGCCAAGCGCAGCAGCGAGGACCATGTACCCACCCCTATGCGTCCGGTGTTGCCCGCCAGCCTGACGCCTGTGGCTCCGGTGGAGGCCGTTGCGGAGACCTCGGCGCGGACGCTTGGTGATGTCATCGACCACTACACCGAGGGCCTGCCGGACAACGAGTTCCGCCGCAAGGTGGTGCGGTGCCTCCTGTTGTTCGGCGAGATGGTCGGCCGCAGCACGCCAGTCGCAGAGCTGCGCCAGATGGCGGTCACGAACTTCATGCGCGACATCTGCCGCCTGCCGGACAAGTGGGCGCGGCGCTTCGATGCGGGTGAGTCCATTGCGACCATGCTGGCCGTAGCGCCCGACAAGGTCATGAGCCCCTCGACCTACGAGGCCAACTACAGGGGGCCGCTGGGCACCTTCCTGGCCGTAGCCGCGAGAGACTTCGGGGACGACGGTTTCCGCACCTTGAGCGTGAAGCACATCAAGTACACGGGTGACCGTGTGCCCGAAGAGGATCAGCAGCGACCGCTCACGGACGCGGAGCTGGTCACCCTGTTCGAAGGTGAGGAGTTCCGACGCATCGCCGCTGACCCCGGGCAGGAGGCCCTGTACTGGCTCCTGGTCGTCATGCTCTTCACCGGTGCTCGGCCCCGTGAGCTTTGCCAGTTGAACCCCCAGGTGGACTTCGGGGCCATGGAGGGGCACTGCTACATCGACCTGGACGAGAAGACCGCAGCGGGTGTTGGCGTGAAGAAGTCCATCAAGACCGGCGAGACCCGGCGCTTGCCCCTGCACGCCGAGCTGGTCCGCCTGGGCTTCCCCGAGTATCTACAGCGCGTGAAGGACGCCGGTGGAGACCGCCTGTTCCCGTCCTGGCGGGTCAAGCAGGGCAACCCCTTCTCTGCCCACTACGAGCGCGTGGCGGGCTTCCTGAAGGTCGTGGGGCTCTACACCCGCACCGCACCCCCTGGTGAACTCGTCACGGGGGCCTACGTTCTGCGGAAGACCTTCATCACCCAGTGCCGCAACCAGGGCGTGGTCTCGAAGGAGATAACGGGGCACAGCGATGGCCTAACCACCGCGATGCAGGACCGGCACTATGTCAAGGGCCCGGAGCCGCTGCGGCGGAAACGGGAGCAGTTGGCGAAGCTGGTGATGCCTGTGGCGATTCCCAAGCGAGCCGCGCAGGCGAGCCCCTGAGTGCGTGGGTCTATGGTGCGTGTGTAGCCCTGGCCTACGACTACATCAGGGTGAGCAAGTCGGAGGCCACCGTGTGGGACTCTTCCTCGCTCATCCACCAGAACCCCATGCGCTCGATGGCCGCCGTCAGATCGGCCTGCGTTATCTCCTCGCCCCGCAGGCGTTTCCAGTACGCCCAACCCAGGACCGCACTACCACCGTCCGGCTCAACCAGCCGGTCGACCATGCCGCTCCACGGTTCCGTCGTGTTGCCGTAGAACGCGAGATTGCGAATGGCGTGGTTCAGCCCGAAGTGCAGCTTCCAAAGGCTGTCTGCGTCCAGGGCGCGAAGCTCGACCTTGTCCGACTCGGTGAGGCGAGTATCGAGTGCCGAGAACAGGTCACGAACGCTGGCGATTTCCATTGAACCTCCCCACCAGGCGACATCCTACTTGGGGGCGTCCAGCAGGACGGTGGCGCGATTTCTGGCGAAAAAATCCGAGAGCTCTCTCGATACAGCCCGAGCGCAGGATTCCCCCCGTGCCCCCTCGGTCGCCCATGAGACCACCTCAGGGCACCGTGTAGCCGGGCCACTCGACCACCATGCGGCAGGCATGGCACTGGCCGTAGATGCTGGGGTCCATGGTCGCCTTGGGTTCGTGGCGGTCGTGGCTGGGTGCTTCGCGGTAGGTTTCCCAGTCCACCTCGACGAGGCCCTGATGGGCGCAGCGGGGGCATGAGGCGGCCGCGAGGGTGGCCGTAGGGCTGAAGGAGTTGATGAGCATGAGGCGACTACGCCTCGCCCACCAGCTTATTCGCAACTGCGAGCGCGATGCGGTAGGCCACATACTCCGCCTGCCCCTTGCTGGGGTAGTCGTCGGGCACCACTTCAATCGCTTCCACTTCCAGGCTTGCGCCTGTCTCTTCGCTCGCCCGTCTTACCCCTCGAAGTACCTCGTCCACGTGGTTGCTCACATCAAGCTGTGCCCCGTGCTTGGACGAATCCACGGGGGGCAGAGTTACCACCGTGGGGCCAACTGGTGGTGCTTTTCCGAAGCGGACCGAAACGAGAACGGCTGTCGGGCCGGAAATGTGCCCGTAGCAGTAGAAGCCATGACGATGGTGGATGCGCGCGATGTCCATGATTCGGCCGAATGGGCGTGGCGACATCTTAGTCACCGGTGACCGAAACCGACCGCTTGCGGACTCCCCCCACGAGGGGTGACCGGAAGTCAGCCTTGACAAGTTCCGTACGGCCTCTATGATACGTACATCCCTTTCGGACCCTTCAAGACTTCCTCACCATGTCACGTACGTTCGCCTACCTCCGCGTCAGCACCACGGACCAGACCACCGACAACCAGCTCGCGGAGATTGCCGCCAGCGGCTTCAGCGTCCACCCGCGCAGGGTCATCCGCGAGACCATCTCGGGGTCCGTACCGGCCAACCAGCGGCCCGCCTTCGGCACCCTGGTGGGCAAGCTCGAAGAGGGCGACATCCTGGTGGTCACCAAGCTGGACCGACTGGGGCGCAATGCGATGGACGTGCGGGCCACCGTGGAGGCCCTGGCGGGTCTCGGGGTGCGGGTGCACTGCCTTGCCCTTGGCGGCATGGACCTAACCAGCCCGGCCGGCAAGATGACCATGGGTGTCATTGCGGCCGTGGCCGAGTTCGAGCGTGACCTCCTCCTGGAGCGGACCCACACGGGCATCGCTCGGGCCAAGGCCGAGGGCAAGCACATGGGTCGCCCTGCCACCTTCACCCCCGAACAGGCCCAGGAGGTGCGCGAGAAGCTCGACCAGGGAGCCACCGTGGCGGGCCTTGCGCGTGAGTACAACACCACACGCCAGACCATCATGCGTGTCCGGGCGGTGGGTGAGGCACTCGCTGCCGCATAGACTCCCGCCTCCACGTTTGCCGCCGCGCCCTTTTCATGCCTGCCCCTGGGAGGGGACGGGGACGAATTCCAGAAGTAGTTGATGCCGAGACCTTGCCGTACGCCCGGCTGCCAGGATGCAGCACACGGGTACTCGCTGTTCTGCGAGAACCACAAGAAGACCACCCGCCGCCACGGTGCACCGACCCAGCAAGCGGTCACCGTCCACGAGCTGAAGCCCTTCGTGGCCCTCGTGGAGGCCCGCAAGGCCAAGAACCCCGAGAGCGAAGCCTGGGCCATCCTCACGGCCCGCTGGGAGGCCGTTCTGGGCCACGCTCAGGGTGTCCTTCAGCGCTACGCCGAGGGCCGCGCAGGGTTCCGCTGGGAGCGCCTCGCGGCCCACCACTTGGTCACCATCGGGCGTGATGTGGAGCCGTGGTCGGTGGTCAAGACCGCACTGGCCATGTACCTGATGCAGGACCAGCGGCCCACCCGGTTCGCCTCGGATGCCGCCTTCGACCATCAGCTCGTGCGCCGTGTGCGTGGCCTCACGGACACCAACGCGGGGGCCTACTGGGACCACCAGGAGCAGCGCTCCAAGCGCGTGTACCGGGACATCCCGCCCCGGGTGATTCAGGCCATGGCGCAGCCCCTGAAGGCCGCCTTCGGGGCCCCTGGGTTGACCCTGGCGGCCAAGGAGCGCGAGGACATCGACAAGGCGAACGAGGAGCGCCGACGGCTGGTCTCCGCCCTGGAGGGCTTGGCATGAGCCGTACCGCCAAGAAGAACCCCGTGGACTCTTTCGATGCCTTGAAGGAGCAGTGGAGCAACGGAAAGCCGCAGCCGAAGCTGCCCCCACAGGCCCTCGTGGTCTCGTCCATCAAGGTCCGAGAGGAGGTCTTCCAGCACCGCCGTCCAGACCGCTTCGCCTCGGACCGCCATGTCAGAGAACTCGCTGACGTGGCAAAGGTGCGCGACCTGGACAGGCTGACCGTGTGGTGGGACGGCAAGAAGTGGTCGGTCATCGACGGCCACCACCGTATCAAGGCCTACATCCGCGCGGGGAAGAGCGGACACGCGGTGCCAGTCGAAGTCTTCGAGGGGACCCCGGAGGAAGCCCTGGGGCGAGCCGCCGAGGCCAATACGAAGGACAAGCTCCAGATGTCCTCATCGGAGAAGTCCAACGCGGCTTGGCGACTCGTGGTCATGACCGAGGGGCGCAGCAAGGCCCAACAGGCGCAGGATGCCGGCGTCTCGGAGCGGCTGGTCGCGCTCATGCGCAAGGCCAGGGCCACCCTGATGAAGGACCCTGAGCGTGCCCTTGAGGGGCTCGCCGAGATGTCCTGGCAGGACGCCAGAAGGGCGGCCGCTGGGGCCACCCTGGACTGGACCCCCGAGGAGGAAGAAGCGCGGGTTGAGAAGATGACCACCGCCCTCCGCAAGGCCCTGGGAGCCACGGCAGACCGCCAGCCGGACATCTTCAGGCAGGCCCTGGAACGCTTCAGCCCCCAGCTCGCCCAGGCATTGGAGGAGTCCTACGTGGAGTCGTACCGAGAGGCCCACGAGTTGGACCCAGAAGAGGCCCTGGGGGGCTCCTGAAGGTCACCGCTGTGCACTCCTTGGGGGTGCATGTGCACAGGATGTGACCGAGAGGGCGCGCGGCTGCCTCTCGCTGCGAGTGGGGGCCCGCAGACGCTGAAGCCAATGCACAATGCGGCAGCACGTTGAACTTGGGAGGAGAGCCGTGGAAGTTCGCCGAGAAAAGCAGCTAAGCCCCGTGGGTGATGAGGTCCTCGCCCTCACGGCCGTAGTGGCCCCAATCTTGATGGGCGTCCTGTCCGCACTCAAGCAGGACGTGGTCGCCGAGGCGGGCGGGCACGCCAACGTGAAGCTGAAGATGCTCCCGCGCTTGTACCGTCCCGGGGACGGCGACGTTGGCATCTGCTTCGAGTACGCCGTACACGAGGCGATGAACAACGGGGATGGCAAGGTTCTCGATCGTATTGATAGCGCCGTGAAGCTCTGTCGAATCAAGTCGGGAGGATTGAAGTCGATCCTCTTCGGCCTGGAGAAGTCGGGTGCGGTTCAGCTCATCGACACCGCGAACGACATCCTGACGGATGAGTCGCGGGCGCTCACCGGCAATGCAGGGCAACCTCCCAAGCTGCGCCGCCGTTTGAACATGCTGGCCGCCGCGTTCAAGCGGCCCACTACGAGGCTGGCGCTGCCCTACTCGATCAGCGGGTTGTGGAAGGCGGACTTGTTTGTAGGCTCAGTGAAGTCCCAGCAGTGGGTGGGTACGTCGATCAAGATCAACCCCGCGCAGCTTGAGGGTGCGGCTGGCCTCCGGATCGGCATCATCCCGACCCGCCAAGGTCGGAGTGACGCTGTGCGGCTTGACGAGGCCAAGAACATGGTCATCTGCCCGCTCCACCATGACGGGGATTTCATGCAGGTGTTTTACGAGGCTTGGCGCATCGTGCAGGCTTTCTTGAAGGCCGATGCCATGCTCCCCAAGGAGGCCATGCTTCCACGCCCCGTAGACCGCGAGATTTGCCGAATGCTTCAGGAGCGGCGCGAATTCCCCGCTGTAGACGTGATTGAGGCGCTGAAGGTCTTTGGCCAGCCCGAACTGCTGGAGACCGACCCCGAGCAGGTGAATCTGGAAACGGTCATGGGTGAGCCAGGGCGCACCGGGACGTTGCTCGCGCCGATGTCGAAGACCGTCTAGGCACCTATCGGCCCACCCGGTATTGGCAGTTTTGCCTGTACCACGGATTGTTCCACCGAGCTGTGCCACACTTCTTGATGCGGTCCCCGTGATGCTCTTGTACTTCAAGGACTTGCGTGAGGCGGC
This sequence comes from Hydrogenophaga sp., assembly GCA_016741995.1. Taxonomy (GTDB): domain Bacteria; phylum Pseudomonadota; class Gammaproteobacteria; order Burkholderiales; family Burkholderiaceae_C; genus Hydrogenophaga. Next base: position 39,704 of record JACVCO010000022.1, read on the forward strand.
GAGTGGGGGTGTGGTTCCCCGCCAGCCGCGCCACCCCTCACTTCTCGCTGAGAGCAACGGTGCTTTCAAGGCCGCAGTGGGTCAACAGCCCTCGACAGCGGCCTTCAGCCAGTCACCTCATCAAGCCCGCGCTCTGCGCGGATCCCCAGAGGCACCACACACAGCCTCACCCCGTCGAGGCTGAGTACCAGGCCCAGTTGCCCACCCAGCTGCATGAGGTGGCAGGCCGTCGTTGGGAGCGCAGACGCCTTGCATTGCGCAGGCATCGCGGTCGCAAACAGGGTGGACGCCCGGATCGGCGGCTCGCGCAGCATGCCCCACAGGATGCTCGGATCGCGCATTTGCAGTGCATGCACGTAGGCACGGAAAACGTGTTCGTGGCCCACGTCCGTTTCAGCGTCCGCATGGCGACTCTGCCGCAGCCGCTGCAGTGCGCGCCGCAGTTGCTGCCGGTTCGCAGCCTCCGAGCGGCCGGCGGCCCGGGCGATCTCCGCGTGCTCTGCCTCGAACACCTCGTGCAGCAGCAAGGCTGCACCCTCGATGGGCGGTAGTCGGGCGACGAGTCGTTGCAAGACCGTGGCGACTTCCTGTGCCAGCGCGGCATCGGCTTCGGCGGATGGGACATCCCGCGCGTGCGTCTCATCGCGCTGCACCTCGGCTGCCCATTGCGCCATCCACTGGCGCCGCCGCCAACGGTCGATGGCGAGGTGGCGCACCACGGTGAGCAGCCAGGCTTGCGTGGTGTTGAGCGTCAAGCCATCCGTCTCGAGCGCGCGGAGGTAAGCGTCCTGCACGGCGTCCTCGGCGTCGGCCGGCCCGAGCAGGCGGGAAGCGGCGCGCAGCAGGCTGCGGCGGTCGGCGTCGAGGAGGGCCGGCAGTTGGTCCTTTTGCATCGGGGCATGGTGCCACAGCGCTCACTCGGGTCGCCAGACTGGTGGTGTCACGCGAAGGCCATCTCGTTCGTCATGGCAGTTCAACCACCTTTCCTCTCCTCATGAACTCCCCCGATCCCGCTGCCCCGACGCCCGCACCCGAACCGCGCACCAGCTACCTGGAAGAAAAGGCCTTCAAGGCGCGCACCCTGTTGATCTTCGGCACCGTCACCGACGCGCTGGCCGCTGATGTCACCCGACGACTGATCGCGCTGGACGCGGACAGCGCTGCGCCGATCGACATTCTGGTGAGCTCGCCCGGCGGCCACCTCGAGTCCGGAGACGCCATCCACGACATCGTGCGCTTCATCTCGGCGCCGGTGAACATGATCGGCACCGGCTGGGTGGGCAGCGCGGCCACGCACCTGTACCTGGCGGCGCCGCTGGAGCGGCGCGTCTGCCTGCCCAACACGCGCTTCCTGATTCACCAGCCCAGCGGCGGCGCGGGCGGCCCGGCCAGCGACATCGCGATCCAGGCGCGCGAGATCGTGAAAGCCCGCGAGCGCATCGCTCGCACCATTGCGCGCCAGACCGGCAAGCCCTTCGAGCAGGTGCTGACAGACATCGAGCGCGACCGCTGGATGTCGGCCGAGGAAGCGGTGGACTATGGCCTGGTCTCCAGGATCGTCGAGCGCAAGACCGAGCTCGGCCACCCCTGACGGCTTGCCCGGGCGTTGCTTCGCGCTGCAAAAGTACCTCCGGAGTAGTTGAGCCAGGCCAGGCGCTCTGGCTCAATGCGGCGCTGCTTGAGCGACCGGCGGCGCTCTGGTCGACAAAGCGCATGTCGATTTCGATGGACGTCGCTCGTCGTATCAGTGACAGGACGATGGGCCGGGCATCGAAGCTTCGAACGCGTTCTTTCGCCATCAACCCCCAACCGGGAGCCACTCCATGAAGGTCATTGTTCAAACACTCGTCAAGGCACCGCTCGCCGCGGTCTGGAGCGCTTACACCACGCCGAGCGACATCAAGCAGTGGAACGCCGCGTCCGATGACTGGCATACCACGCAGTCCACTGTCGACTTGCGCGTGGGCGGCGAATTCACGTCGAGCATGGAGGCCAAAGACGGCAGCTTCGGTTTCGACTTTGCCGGCACCTACACCCGGATCGTTCCCCGCGAGCTGATCGAGTTCACTTTCGGCGAGCGCACGGCCTCGGTCGACTTCGTTTCCGGCGCAGAGGGCGTGACGGTTCGCGTGGCGTTCGACCCCGAAACGGAGAACCCGGTCGAGGAGCAGCGTCAGGGGTGGCAGGCCATCCTGGAGAGCTTTGCCAGATATGTGGAAGCAAACCGCTGAACCGGGGGCGATGATGATTCGAAACACCCTGCTCGCGACGCTGCTCTCCGCCATGGTGGCCGTCGCTTCATTCCCGCTCAGCGTGCAGGCCCGGGACGGCACGCGCGCAACGGCCCCCGACGCACAGCCGGCGCCTCAGGTAACCAAGAGGGGATATGTGGCCGTCAACGGCGTCAACTACCACTACCAGATACGCGGCAAGGGAAAGCCGGTGTTGCTGCTTCACGGGGGCCTGCTGCACACCGAGCTGTTCGGCCCGACGCTGGCCATGCTGGCCAGGAACCATCAGGTGATCGGTGTCGATCTCCAGGGGCATGGGCGCACGGCGCTGGGCGAGCGCGCGATCGACCCGGTCGACATGGGCGACGACATGGCCACCATCGTGAAGCAGTTGGGCCACGAACAGGTCGACGTTGTGGGCTACTCCTTCGGTGGTGCCGTTGCCCTGCGCGTTGCAGCGCAGCACCCGCAGCGTGTGCGGCGGCTCGTGCTGATCTCGGCTGGCTACGCGCAGAACGGCTTTTATCCCGAGATGCTGGCCATGCAGGCGCAAGTCGATGCCACGATGGCCGACGCGATGAAGGACTCGCCGATGTACACGTCCTACGCGGCCATCGCCCCGCGTCCGCAGGACTTCCCGCGGTTGCTCGATCAGATGGGGGCCTACATGCGCAAGGCCTACGACTGGTCGGAGGACGTGAAGAAGCTTGCGATGCCGGTGATGCTGATCTACGGCGACAGCGACATGTTTCGCCCCGAGCACGAAGTGGCGTTCTATCAGTTGCTCGGCGGTGGCCTGAAGGATGCTGGCTGGGCCCGCGAGCACATGTCGCGGAACCGGTTGGCGATCCTGCCCGACCTGACGCATTACGAGGCCGGCGCGTCGCCGAGGGTGGCTGCCACGGTGTTGACCTTTCTCCGCGGCAAGGACGCCCGCTGACCTCCGAGGTCGTTGTCGCGCCCATTCCCCGCCGAAAAAATGCCGGCCATGTCGATCGTCTGCCGCGTCGATCGTCGTATCCCCAACCAACGATCCAGGATTGACCCATGACCTTCAGCGACCGTTATCCCATCATCGTCACGCCGCACAAGGACGCCTGCCGCGATTTCTGGGTGCGCCATCTCGGCTTCGAGGTCGGGTTTGATGCCAGCTGGTTTGTCTGGCTGCAAGGCCCCGAAGGGAGTGCATCGATCGCCTTCATGACGCCGGACCATCCGTCGGCCCCGCCCGGCCCACAAGCCTTCTCGGGCCAGGGCATCTGCTTCGAGCTGCAGGTGGATGACGCGGACGCAGCGCTCGCCGCGTTTGTCGCCACCGGTGGCAAGGTGGGCTACGCCCTGGCGGACGAACCCTTCGGCCAGCGCCGCTTCGGCTTCGCCGACCCAAGCGGCTTGTGGGTGGACATCGTGCAGCAGACCGATCCCGCCGCCGGTTACTGGGACCGCTACATGCAGGCCTGATCGTGAAGGAACTGTCTCCTCCAGCTTCCTCGCTCGCTGCGCCGCAGGCGCCCGCCCGTGCCGGGCGCCGTGAGTGGATCGGTCTGGCGGTGCTCGCACTGCCTTGCCTGGTCTATGCGATGGACATGACGGTGCTCAATCTCGCCGTACCGGCGCTCAGCGCCGAGCTGCAACCCAGCGCCTCGCAACTGCTCTGGATCATCGATATCTACGGCTTCTTCGTCGCCGGCCTGCTGATCACGATGGGCACGCTGGGCGATCGCCATGGTCGGCGCCGCATGCTGATGATCGGTGCGGCGGCCTTCGGTGCCGCCTCCATTGCCGCGGCGTTCGCCACCAGCGCAGAAATGCTGATCGTGATGCGCGCGCTGCTTGGCGTGGCCGGAGCGACGCTTGCGCCTTCGACGATGAGCCTGATCCGCAACATGTTCCGGGACGAGCAGGAGCGGCAGTTCGCGATCGGTGTCTGGATCGCGAGCTTCTCCGTTGGTGCGGCCATCGGTCCCCTGGTGGGGGGCGGAATGCTCGAGTTCTTCTGGTGGGGCTCGGTGTTTCTGCTCGCCGTGCCGGTCATGGCCTTGCTCTTGCTGCTCGGCCCACGCCTGCTGCCCGAGTACAGGGACGAGCATGCGGGAGCGATCGATTTCCCGAGTGTGGTGCTCTCCCTGGCCGCCGTACTGGCCGTGATCTACGGGCTCAAGCATTTCGCGGAATCGGGCCTCGCATGGATGCCGGCCCTGGTGCTCGCTGCGGGGGTGCTGCTTGGGGCCGCTTTTGTGCGGCGTCAGCAACGGCTGCCTTACCCCTTGCTGGACCTGACGCTGTTTCGCCAGCGCCGCTTCAGCGGTGCGATCGCGGCCTATGGGCTGTCTTGCCTGGCGATGTTTGGTGTTTACATCTTCATCACGCAGTACCTGCAGCTGGTGGCTGGGCTGTCGCCCCTGCGCGCCGGCCTGGCCACCGCGCCGTCGGCGCTGGCCTTTGTTGCAGGGTCGTTGTGGGCACCGCGGCTGGCGCGGCAGATGGCCCCGGCTTCGGTGCTGGTCTCGGGCCTGTTGACGGCGGCATTCGGCCTGGGTCTCATCGCGCTCGCCGGCGATGGGCGTTCGGGGCTGGTGCTCGTGGTTGTCGGCGCCGTGGTGATGAGCCTGGGCATGGCCCCGGTGTTCACGATCGGCAACGAGATGATCATCACCGCTGCGCCGCCCGAGCGCGCAGGTGCAGCCTCCGCTGTCTCGGAAACGGCATCGGAATTCAACGGTGCGCTTGGCATTGCGGTGTTCGGCAGCCTGGGTGTCTGGATCTACCGCACGGTGCTGGCCGATGCCATGCCCGCCGGCGTGCCCGCCGACGTGGTGGCCGAGGCGCTGGCCAGTCTGGGCGGGGCCGGCGCCGTGGCAGCGGCACTGCCTGGCCCCTTGGGCGATGCGGTGCTGGCCGCGGCCCGTCTGGCCTTCGTGGACGCACTGCAGACGACCGCCGCCAGCGGCGCGGTGATCGTGCTCATCGCTGCGGCGGTGACGGCCGCGATTCTTCGCGGCGGTGGCTCGGCGCCGTCGCCATCCGTCGATCGATCGTTGTGATGCGATGCCAGGCCGGCAGATTGCCCGGCGGCAAGTCACGTCGCGAAGACCGGCTCGAGCCCTTCCCGCGCCCATGCCAACCACCCCGGCGAGGCCGCTTCACGCCACTTCGGTGATCCGGGCCATCTCGGGTTCGTGCCGGCGCATCACGGCCGCGGTGGATTCTTCGGCGGGAAACCACAGCTCGCAACGCAGGCGGCCTCCGTTGGCGTCGTAGGGCAGGCCGACCATGGCCTGCACCACCGAGAAGGCCAGCGGGCCGTGAGGGGTGCTGAACGCCACCTCGAAGCCGGTGGCAGACGGGTCGCGCGGAAGCGACGGTGCAAAGCGGCCCCACCGGCTCACCAGCGCTTGCTCCAGCGCATCGATGCGTGGCGCGAGCGCGGGCCGCAGCAACTGCTCGGCACGCAACTGTCCAAGCAGTCCGGCTGCGATTGCCCGCGGTTCGTGCGCACGGGCCAGCCAACCACAAGGATGCGCCAACGTGGCCAGCATGTCGAGGCGATCCTCACCCGTCCACAGCTCGGGCATGACCAACCGGCACATCCAGCGCGCGGCCGGGTTCATCTGCACCGTCCACCAGTCCGCATCGAACACCAGTCCGGGGCCGGTCTGGTGCAGCTTGATCGTCCGAAGGAGGACGTCGTCTACGGCAGAGGAGGCCGCTGCATGGTCTGCCTCCAGGGGGGAGTAGCCCGCTTGCAGCAATGCCGCGTTGCGCAGCGGGCGCGGGCTGGCCACCTCATCGAGCCAGGCCAGCAGCAAGGCGCGGCTTGGTCGCGCGCGGCCCTGCTCGACAAAGCTCAGATGCCTTTGCGAGATGCCCAGGCGCAAAGCCAGCTCCAGCTGGGGAAGGCCACACCCCTGACGAACGCTGCGCAGCAGTTTCGAGAGTTCTTCGTACATGAATCGACCATCGATCAACAACAGCTCGTGGCTGCTCACTGCAGTATAGTTGCATAATGCAATTATTAGACATTGCGATCGATTGACGGTCAGGCCGAAGCCCAGCGTTCGGAGTGCTGCCAGATGCGTTTCATCAGTGCCCGCAGTGCCGTGCGCTCTGACGCGGTAAGCACCGACAGCAGTTCCTGCTCGGCGCGCGCGGTGACGGGGGCGACCTCGTCATACATCGCCTGCCCTGCGCGGGTGAGCGAGAGGATGATGCGGCGGCGGTCCGTGGGATCGATGTGCCGCTCAACAAACCCCAGTTCATCGAGTTGGGCGAGCGCGCGTGACAGGTTGACGCTGTTGATGGCGGCACGAGCACCGATCTCTTTGGCTGTGATGGGCTGCAACTCGCCCACATGCACCATCACGCGCCATCCGGTGGCGGAGAGGCCCCAGCGTTCCCGGCACAACTCGTGAACCTGACCGCCAACCCGGCTGCTGACGACGGCGCAGTGGTACAGCAGGCTGGAATCGAGCCTGAGCGAGGCGGAGGGTTTGGGCATGATCGGCATGAAGTGGTTGCATGAAACTGCTTCATTGTGCAATCAACTGACCGACAGCCCATGGCGGCCACGGGCAAGCGTCTGCCCGTGGCGTTGTGGCGGCGCGTTCGGCCGCCCGTCAACGGGTCAAGTGGCGCGGGGGAGCAGCGAAGCTGTCGCCTGTGCCAGGCCACGCCACTCGAGAAATGCCATGGCAAGCACGAAGACGGCTTGCCCAACCACGAGCACCTGCCCGATCAGATTGAGGCTGGGCACCATGAAAAGTACGCCGGCGCTTGCCGCTACCCAGGCCAGGTTGCCGAAGACGATCAGCCAGACGAGTCCGGTCAAGAGCGGTGAACGCCGACCGGCCACAAACATCAACAGGGCGCAGGGCAGCAACAGCACCCCGGCGACCACGGGAAGCCGAGGGGGCAGGCCCGTGAAAGTGGCGACCGGCGCAGCCCATGCCAGGAGGGCGACGCCCATGGCGAGGCAAGTCAAGGCGTCGAGCAGCAGAACAGCCTGCAAGCCGGGACGCGGGGGACGCTGGGTGGGTAGGGGCGAGGCAGACATGGTGGGCTCCTTGGGACGAGGGGTGTGCCTGTCAGCTGCGGGCAAACGTCGCGATGTCGCGGTTGAGGCGGTCCGCATGCGTGACGAACAGGCCATGCGGCGCGCCTTCGTAGACGGTCAACATGGCGCCCGGCAGCAGCGCGGCCGTGGGTTGCCCGGTGAGTGGTAGCGGCAGGGATGCGTCGCGATCGCCCTGCACGATGGCGATCGGCAGATCGAGTGCGCGCAACTCGGGTCGGAAGTCGGTGCGCGTCATGGCGCGGTTGCATGTCAGCAGCGCGGGCAGCGAAGCCTGCAGCATCAACGACTTGATCCAGGCGCGCATGCCGCGCGAGGTTTCAGGTACCACGAAGGCATCCTCGCTGTCGTCGATCCACGCCGGGAAATCGCGCGCCATCGGTTCACGCAATCGGTCGAAGAACACGGGATCCAACCCGCCCGGGTTGTCTTCGGCGAGTGACAGGAAGGGCGTGCTGGGCGCAAGCAGCAGCAGGCGCGACACGCGATCACGGCCGTGGCGCGACAGGTATCGCACGCTTTCGCCCGAGCCGAACGAGTAGCCCACCAGGGTCGCGTCGCGCACATCGAAGGCGGTGAGCACGCGGTCAATGTCCGAAGCCAGTGTGTCGTAGTCGTAGCCGCTTCCGTTGTCCTCGGAGCGGCCATGCCCGCGCCTGTCGAAGACCACGCAGCGAAAGCCCTGTTCGGTGAGCGCGGTGATCTGGTACGACCACATCGCAGCCGGTAGCGACCAACCGGCAACGAGCACGATGGTCGGCCCCTCGCCATAGGAAGCGCAGGACAGGATCGCGCCATCGCGGCTTTGCACGCGGCTCACCGGCAAGGTGGGTATCGAAGCGCGGGCTTCGTCGGGCAGTTGAGGCATGCGGTTTCCCGGTTCGTGTCAGAGGACCGCAGTGTCGGAACTCCGCCCACACGGGGTCAATTACTCGCCAGGTCATCCGCGATGCACGCGGTGTGGCCGCCATCGTTACGATGAACATCCTCCCGCCACCCATGTGTCTCCGGCCATGACGATCAGCGATTCCACCTTCCGCGCTGGCACAAAGAGAGCGCAGCATCTTCAAGCGGTGCTGGACGGGTCCATCGACCGGAACGAGGCCCCGTTTCTTGTGGGCATGCTCGTGAATGCCTCGGGCCCGACCTTCAGCGGCGCGGCAGGGCACGCCGCCGCAGGGCAACCCGCCGGCATCGATACCGTGTTCCGGATCTTCTCCATGACCAAGGCCATCGGTTCGGCGGCGGCCATGATCCTCATCGACCGCGGATTGCTTTCCATGGACGCCGAAGTCGAGCGCATTCTTCCCGCGTTCGCGGGCGTGAAGGTGCTGCACGGCTATGACTCACGGGGCCAACCGATCCTTCGTGCACCCCGGCGCAAAGCCACCATCAGGCACCTGGCGACGCACTCGTCCGGCCTGGCGTACGAGGTGTGGCAGGAGGAACAAAGCCGGTTCCTCCAGGTGACCGGTGGCACGGGCGCCCTCGGATCGACGAATCTCCAGGCAACGCTACTCAGTGACTACCCGATGCTCACGGAGCCTGGCACACGCTGGGCCTACGGTGTGTCCATCGACTGGCTTGGCCTGGTTGTGGAAGCGGTCAGTGGCCAGCGGATCATGGACTTTCTCAAGGCCAACCTGCTGGATCCTCTCGGGATGTCGGACACGGAGGCCGTGCTGCGCGACGACATGGCCTGCCGCCTGGCCGAGGTGCGCCTGCGTGGCCCCGATGGCCTGTTGGGTCCCGTCCAGGTGGAGCCCCCGGCCACCACCGACACCTTCGGCATGGGGCACGCGCTTTACTCCACCCCACGCGACTACGCGAAGTTCCTTCGCATGATTCTCGGCAAGGGCGAGTCAGGCGGTCATCGGGTGCTGAGTGAGGGCGCCGTCGCCCGGATGCTGGCCAATCAGTTGCCGGGTGATCTGCACTTCCAGGCCATGACGCCGGCCTCCCCCCTGTCGGCCCACTTCGATCCGTTTCCGGGTGTCGCCAAGACGCATGGCTTCGGCTTCATGCGTGTCGAAAGCGATGTCCCGGGAATGCGTCGCGCGGGCTCGGTCGCCTGGGCGGGTGTTTGCAATTCCCACTACTGGATCGATCCGGCTTCGGACATGGCGGGGCTCGTGATGACCCAGTCCCTGCCCTTCGCGGAGGCACCCTTCATGGCCTCCTTCGAAGCGTTCGAGCGAGCGGCGTACGCCTGATGCGCACGGTCAGCCGGGCCCGCTGCTCTCTAGCAGCCGCTCGCGCAACCGCTCCCGCCCCGCGGCATCCAGCCCCACCTGCGTGCCCAGGTAGTTCTCCACCCCACCGAACTCCTCATCGATGCAGCGCCACGCGGTGTGGATGAAGTCGGCCTGCACCTGCCACAGCACGTTCAGCACCTCTTCCGAGAGTTGTTCGGTGAGCCGGTGATCGCGGCGGTACAGGGCGTTGGTGAGCAGGTAGTCGGCCATGATGTCGTCGCGGTGCACACCCAGGGCTTCGAGCAGCAGGGCCGCGGCCATGCCGGTGCGGTCCTTGCCGGCGGTGCAATGGAAGACGAGCGCGCCATCGTGCGCTGCGATGCGTGCGAGCAGGCGACCGAAGGTGGGGCCCTGCAGGCGCACGAAATCGCCATAGGTCTCGCACATCAGCGCCACGGCATCGGTGCGGCTGGGGGCCAGGCCCTTGAGCTGGAAGTCGCGCAGGCGGCGGAACACGGTGGGCTCGATGCCCAGGTGTTCCATCGCGATGCCGGGGAAGTGGTCGGGTGTGGCCTCGCGTTCGGCGTGGCCGCGCAGGTCCACGCAATGCGTCACGTTGAGCGCGCGCAGGCGGCTGTGGTCGGTGTCGCTGAGCCGGCCGAGGTGGTCGGACCGGTAGACGCGTGCGCGGCGCACGGTGTGCCCGCTGGCGGTGGGCAGGCCGCCCAGGTCGCGGAAATTGGTGGCGCCTTCGAGGGCGACGGCGATGTCGGAGCGGTCGGGTGTCATGCGCTTGAACGGGATGATCGGGTTTTATAATAGACCGACAAGACGGTTTATATTTGGGCTTGACCATTTTCCCCGGAGCCTGTGTTTCCGGGGGCACGGAATCCGTATCTTGACCGGTGCTCTTCGCTACCCCGTGACAGCCCCCACCATCGGCGGGGCCGTGTCCATCGGCCCCGACCTGGTCTGGGCCATCCTGCCGTTGCCGTACCGCATCGACCACATCAACGTCTGGGCGATCCGCGACGGCGCGGGCTGGGCCGTGGTGGACACCGGCACACACACGCCGGCCGCGATGGCCGCCTGGGAGGGGCTGTTCGCCGGCGCGCTGCAGGGCCTGCCGATCACGCGCGTGATCGCGACCCACATGCACCCCGATCACGTCGGCCTGGCCGGCTGGTTGCAGCAGCGCTTCGGTGCGCCGCTGTGGATGAGCGAGCTGGAGTACCTCACCTGCCGCGTGCGCGTGAGCGAAGCGGGCCAGGCGCAACCGCTGGCCGAAGAGCGCTTCGTGCGCGAAGCGGGTTGGGGCGAGGCCGCGATCGAGGCGCACGCGCGCCGCTTCGGGCGCGATGGCGATTACATCGGCCACCTGCCGGCGAGCTTTCACAAGCTGGTCGACGGTCAGTCGTTGCGCATCGGCGAACAGCACTGGGAGGTGCTGTTCGGCCACGGCCATTCGCCCGAGCACGCCTGCCTCTACAACGCGCGCGAGCGCTGGCTGATCTCGGGCGACCAGGTGCTGCCGCGCATTTCGTCGAACGTGTCGGTGCATGCCATGGAGCCCGATGCCGACCCCATGAGCGCCTGGTTCCGTTCGATCGACCGCCTGCTGGCGCGCGTGCCCGACGAGGTGCTGGTGCTGCCGGCGCACCACGCGTGCTTCCACGGGTTGCACGCGCGGTTGGCGCAGTTGCGCGACGACCAGCTGGCCGCGCTGCAGAAGCTGCGCGAGCGCCTGGCCGAACCGCAGCGCGTGGTCGATGTGTTCCCGGTGCTGTTCCGCAGACCCATCAGCGAGAGCGATGCCTCGCAGCTGGGGCTGGCCACCGGCGAAGCCATCGCCTGCCTGAACCACCTGATGCACCGCGGCGAAGCCCGCAGGGATGTCGCCGATGGCGTGGCCTGGTACCGCGCGCTGAAACCCGGGGAGACACCATGAAGGTCCTGATCGTCTATGCCCACCCCGAGCCGCGCTCCTTCAACCGCGCGGTGCTCGACACCTCGGTGCGCGTGCTGCAGTCGCAAGGCCACGAGGTGGTGGTGTCCGATCTGTACGCCATGGGCTTCAACCCCGTGGCCAACGGCGGTGATTTCACCGAGCGCCGTTTCCCCGATGCGCTGCAGTACGACCGCGAGCAGAAGCAAGCGTCCCAGCGCCAGGGTTTCGTCGACGACATCCAGGGCGAGATCGACAAGCTCATGCGCTGCGATCTGCTGATCCTGCAGTTCCCGCTGTGGTGGTTCTCGGTGCCCGCGATCATGAAAGGCTGGATCGACCGCGTGTTCGCCAACGGCACGGTGTACGGCGCGGGCGGCAAGCGCTTCGATCAGGGTGGCCTCAAGGGCCGCAAGGCCATGCTGAGTTTCACCACCGGGTGCTTCCCGGACATGATGGAAGTCGATGGCTTGCTGGGGCAGCGCGACGTGATCCTTTGGCACCTGCACCACGGCACCTTCGGCTACAGCGGGCTGCAGGTGCTGGAGCCGGCCGTGGGTTGGTCCATCCAGTACTCGGACGAAGCGCAGCGCCAGGCGCACCTGGATGCGTATGCGGCGCGGCTGCGTGGCATCGAGCACGAAGACCCCATGCCCACCCACACCCTGGCCGAATTCGGCCCCGACTGGCGCCTCAAACCCGGGATCGCGCCCCGCACCGTCGGCCACCGCCGGCCCGACAAACCGGGGCCGCGATGAGCGATGCCCTGAACGCCCTCACGCTGGCCGACCGCTTGCAGCTCAAGGCCGCGGGCCCGGGCCGCTGGCGCAGCCAGCACGGCGACGCCAACCAGAACGGCCGCTCGTATGGCGGGCAGCTGCTTGGCCAGGCCATGCGCGCCGCGCTGATGGAGGTGCCCGACGGCCGTGCGCCGACGATGATGCAGTTCGTGTTCCTGCAAGGGGCGATGCCGGACCAGCCCATCCTGTTCGAGGTGGAGCGCCTGCAGGAGGGCAAGCGCTTCAGCTCGCGCCAGGTGCGCGGCGCACAAGGCGAGCGCACCGTGCTCAGCGCGCTGGTGAGCTGCGCGAAAACCATCCCCGGCCCCGCGCACGCCGAGCCATCCACCATGCCGCCGGGTGAACGGCCTGCGAATCTCGCAACGATCGACGACGTGCCCGAACCCTTGCGCGCGCAGCTCGCGCGTATGGGCGGCTACGGGCAAGACTGCAACCCCGCGATCGCTTTCCGCATCCCCGACGCGCAGCGCCAACTGGATGGCGCGCACGCGGGCCGGGATTTCCGCTACTGGATGAAGGTGCCGCAGCCGCTGCCCGACGAGCCCGCGCTGCACGCAGCGGCCTTCGCGTACCTGTCGGACTGGTGGCTCAACTACGCCATCCTGCGGCCGCACCTGGCCCGCGCGGGCGAGCGGCCGATGTACATCTCCAGCCTGAACCACGCGTTGTGGCTGCACGCGCCACCCCGTGCCGACCAATGGCTGCACGCGCACGCCACCAGCGTGCACGCCGCCAACGGCCGTGGCCTGGCGATCGCGCAGTACCACGACGAGGCCGGCCGGCACATCGCCACCTCCTCGCAGGACTGCCTGGTGAGCTACGCCGACTGAGCGCGCCAGCGGCCCAGCAGCGCGGGGCCGAACTGCGCCGCCGCCACGCCGGCGGCGGCCATGACCGCGCCGAGGATCTTGAGCGGGCCGAAGGACTCGCCCAGCGCCACCCAGGAAATGAGGCCCGCCACCGGTGGCAGCAGATAAAGCAGCGGCGCGCTGCGCGGCACGCCCAGGTGCTCGTTGAGCCAACCCCACACCAGCCAACCCGCGAAGGACGCCACCGCGAGCGACCACAGCAGGGCCAGCCACAACGAGGGCGAGAGCGTCAGCCAGGCCACGTCCAGCGCCCAGGGCGCGTTCATCGCGACCAGCGGCACGGAGGCCAGGAAGGTGCAGTACGCCATCACCACCACCACGCCGTGGCGCGCGATCGACGGGCCCGCCGCCACCGTGTGGGCCGAGAACAGCACCGCACCCAGCAGCAACAACAGATCGCCCAGGCCCTGGGTGCGCGCGCCGCCGAGCTTGTCCGACAGGAAGACGAGAACGCCCGCCAGCGCCAGCATCACGCCGAACACCTGCACCCGCGCGAAGCGCTCGCGGTAAAGCACGCGCACGATCAACAGCGTGAACACCGGCCCGCAGGCCGAGATGAGCGCGCTGGAGAACGCGGTGGACAGATGCATGGCGTGCGTCATCACCGTCACATGGATGACGTGGCCCACCGTCGCCAGGCCGGCGAGGGCGAGCCAGTCGCGCGCGGGCAGCCGCGGCCAGCGCAGGCCGAAGTGCCACAGCATCAGGGCCACCGCGCACGCGGGGGTGACGAGGTAGCGCGCGAAGATCATGGCCTGCGGCCCGATCTCGGCCATCACCGCCTTGAGCACGCTGTAGTTGCTGCCCCAGGTGAGCACCAGGAGCAGGCCCAGGAAGATCGCGAGCGAGAGGCGGGTGGGGCCGGTCATGGGCCGGGTCTTACAGGGCCTTGACCAACGCGGGCACGGCCTCGAAGAGATCGGCCTCCAGGCCGTAGTCGGCCACACTGAAGATCGGGGCCTCCGGGTCCTTGTTGATCGCCACGATCACCTTCGAATCCTTCATGCCCGCCAGGTGCTGGATCGCCCCCGAGATGCCCGCTG
>JACVCO010000004.1 GCA_016741995.1 Hydrogenophaga sp.
TCGTGGGCTTCGCATTGCTTGCCGTCGCGTTCTTCAGCCTATGGCGGTTGTCGGCCCGTACACGCTTTGCGCGTGCTCTAGGCTGCTCCTCGGTGGCGCTCTGGTTGCTATTCGTCTTCTGGTTCATTCTCGCGAGGTAGCGGTCCACCCGTCATATTCAGATGTCCGCTTCGGGCCCAAGGCACGCACTCAGGTTCGCTGCACGCGCCATGTAGACACCTCAGCCTCCCCAGGCGCCCGCCCGCCCACCCAGCACACCGCACCCACCCCGGCCAACTAAAATCCCGCCCCATGCCCATCCAGCGCTGGCTCAAGAAATGCACCGCGTGGATCGCCCTGTTGGCGGTCTGCTTCGGTGCGTTCGCGCCCACGCTGTCGCAAGCGGCGCTCAAGGCCAATGGCAACGATGGCCACTGGGTGCAGATCTGCAGTGCGAGCGGCGTCACCTGGGTGCGTGCCGACGCTGGCGATGCAACGGGCGAGCACCCGGCCGAGGCCGCGCTCACCTGCCCCTGGGGTGTCATCACCGGCGGTGCCGCCGGCCTGCCGCCCGCCCACGCCCTGAGCCTGCCCGAGGCCGGCCCCCAGCCGCAGCCCATCGAGCGGGCCCAGCGCGGCCGTGACGCGCCCGCGAGCGCCCACGCCCCCGCACGCGCCCCGCCCACGGGCGTCTGAATCGTTCGCGTCCGGCACCGGCCTCTCTCTGGCCCGTGCCGTGTTTCCCCCTTCTGATTCGGATTCCCCATGAAACACCTCTTCATTGCCTGCTCGCTCGCCCTGTCCGCCAGCGCCTGGGCGCAATCCCCCGTCCAGGTGCAGGACGCCTGGGCCCGCGCGACCGTGGCCCAGCAATCGGCCACCGGCGCCTTCATGAAACTCACCGCGCCCACGGCCACGCGCCTGGTCGAGGTGCGCTCGCCGCTGGCAGGCATCGTCGAAGTGCACGAGATGAAGCTCGACGGCGATGTGATGCGCATGCGCGCTGTGCCGGTGCTGCCGTTGCCCGCGGGCCAGACCGTGGAGCTCAAGCCCGGTGGTTTTCACGTGATGCTGATGGACCTGAAAGGCCCCGTGAAAGCCGGCGATACCGTGCCGCTCTCGCTGGTGTTCGAAGGCGCCGACGGCAAGCGCTTCACGCAGGACGTGAAGGCCACGGCGCGCGCGCTGGCGGCACCCGCGCCCGCCGCGGCCGGTGGCTCTGGCAGCGGCCACGGCGCCGGCCACAAGCACTGACCGGCACCGCCGAGGTACCGCCATGTCCTTGTCACCCGACGCATCGGGTGTGGGTGCGCCCGCGCGCGCCCGCACCGGCCTGTACGCCATCGCCTGGCGCTGGCACGCCTACGCAGGGCTTTTTGTCCTGCCGTTTCTGCTGACCCTGGCGCTCACCGGCGCCGTGATGGTCTTCTTCACCGGCTTCCAGACCCGCCTGGGGTCCAACCCTGTGGTGGAGCCGCTGCCGGCCACGCACCGCGTGAGCGAGCAGGCGCTGGCCGCGCTGGCCCACGTGCCTGACGGCCGCCTGCGCACCTACATCGCGCCGCGCGCGCCCGACCGCGCCGCCTGGTTCGAGGTGCAGCAGGGCGACATCACCTACGCGCTGGCCATCGACCCCTACCGCGGCGAGGTGCTGCGCCTGGTGGACAAGGGCAACACGCCCTTCGCCTGGGCCGAACGCATTCACGGCACGCTGCTGATCGGCGACCTGGGCGACCGCCTGATGGAGACCGCGGCCTGGGCCGCGTTGCTGATGCTGGTCACCGGCGCGGTGCTGTGGTGGCCGCGCGGCGCGCTCGGTTGGGCCTCGCGCTTTCGCACGCAGCCGCGCGCCCAGGGGCGCCTGTGGTGGCGCTCGCTGCACGCCAGCCTGGGCGTGTGGACGGGATTGCTGCTGATCGCCTTTCTGGCCACCGGCTTGACCTGGACCGGCGTGACCGGCGCCAAGTGGCTGCAGGTGTGGAACAGCTTTCCTGCCGAGAAGTGGTACGCGGTGCCGGCCTCGGCGCAGCCGCACAGCACGCTCAACACCGCGGGCCTGCAAGAGGTGCCGTGGGGCCTGGCGCAGGTGCCGATGCCCGCGTCAACGCCCGCCACGGGCGGTGCGCCGATGGATCTGGAGCGCGCCGTGGCCATGGCGCGCGAGATGGGCTTTGCCGGCCAGCACCAGATTGCGATGCCGCAGGGCGAGACCGGCGTGTTCACCATCTCCAGCGACAGCATGAGCGGCGACAGCCAGCGCCCCACGGGCGACCGCACCGTGCATGTGGACCGCCACAGCGGCCGCGTGCTGGCCGACATCCGCTTCGAGCACTACAACGGCCTGGCAAAAACCATGGCCGTGGCCACCGCGCTGCACCAGGGCGACCTGGGCTGGTGGAACGCGCTCATCAACCTGTTGGCCTGCGCGGCCGTGGTGGTGTTGTGCGTGGCGGGCGCCACGATGTGGTGGCTGCGTCGGCCGCGGCGCTGAGGTTCAGGCCTCGCGCCGGGGCGCGGCCGGCGCGGGCGGCGACGAGGCCGTGCCGCCGCGCTCGAAGGTGACCACGTGGTCCACCTCGGCGCGGATGCCGATCCACTCGCCCACCGCGTGGTTGTGGTGCGAGGGCACGTGCGTCATGAGCGTCTCGCCGCTGGCCAGGCGCAGCGTGTAGAGGAACTCGGAGCCGCGAAACGCCTTGCGCACGATCTGCGCCTTCACCGGCGCGTCGTCGTCGTGAACGATGTCGTCGGCGCGCAGCAGCACGTCGCACAGCCCGGCCTCGTAGGCGCCGGGCAGGGGGCACTCTTCCACGTCGTGCAGCGGGCCCAGCGGCGTCTGCACCGACACGTCGCCCCCGTGCTGCAGGATCTGCGCCGGCGCGAACACGCCGTGGCCGATGAACTCGGCCACGAAGCGCGTGGCCGGGCGGTGGTAGAGCGCGTAGGCCTCGTCCCACTGATGCAGCCGGCCTTCGTGCATCACGCCGATGCGGTCGCCGATCGCGAAGGCCTCGAGCTGGTCGTGCGTGACGAACAGCGCCGTGGCGTTGGCCGCCTTCAGGATGGCGCGCACCTCGTGCGCGAGGCGTTCGCGCAGGTCCACGTCGAGGTTGGAGAAGGGCTCGTCGAGCAGCAGCAGGCGCGGGCGCGGTGCCAGCGCACGGGCCAGCGCCACGCGCTGCTGCTGGCCGCCCGACAGTTCGTGCGGGTGGCGCTGCTGCATGCCGTCCAGCCCCACCAGGCGCAGCACCTCGGTCACGCGCGCTTCGCGCTCGGCGCGCGGCAGGCGGTGGATGCCGAAGGCCACGTTGGCGGCCACGTCCAGGTGCGGGAACAGGGCGTAGTCCTGGAACACCATGCCGATGCGGCGCTGCTCGGGCGGCACGTGCTGCCCGGGTGCGCTCACGGTGTCGCCATCGAGCACGATCTGCCCGCCCTGCGCGCGCTCCAGCCCGGCCACCGCGCGCAGTAGCGTGGTCTTGCCGCAGCCCGAGGGGCCGATGAGCACGCCGATGTCGCCCGCCGCCAAGCCGAAACTCACGCCATCGACGGCGGCGTGGGCGGCGCTGGCGTAGCGCACTTCCAGTTGCGAGACCTGCAGGAACATGCAGGCCATTGTAGATATCTACAATTCTCATTTGCGTTGGTGCGGATCAAGCCCCTGCGCTGCTGCGTTCACCACAACAAACGTCTTCATGCCGCGCTGGCTCGCTCAGGTGCTGTTGATCTTGCTGGCCGGCGTGCTTGTGCTGCCGGTGCTGGCACTGGCCGCGTCCTGGTTCGGCTTCGACGCCGTCGCGCGCGACGTGCTCACCCAGATGGCGCAGACCGTGCTGCCGGAGTACGCGCTGACCTCGCTCGTGCTTTGCGTGAGCGTGGCGATCGGTGTGGCGGTGGTGGGCGTGCTCACCGCGAGCGCGGTCACGCTGTTCGATTTCCCCGGCCGCCGCACGCTGGAGTGGGCGCTGCTGTTGCCGCTGGCCATGCCGGCCTACGTGGTGGCGTACGCGTATACCGATTTCCTGCAGTTCAGCGGCCCGCTGCAGGTCTGGCTGCGCGAGACCTTCGAACTGCGCGGCCGCCTGCTGCCGGAGGTGCGCAGCACGCCTGGCGCGATCTGGGTCTTCACCTTCACGCTCTATCCCTACGTCTATCTGCTGGCCCGCACCGCGTTGTCCGAACGCGCGTCGCAGTTGATGGAAGCCGCGCGCCTGCTGGGCGCACCGCTGGCCCGGCGCATTCGCGAGGTGGCGCTGCCGCTGGCGCGCCCGGCCGTGGCCGCGGGCGTGGCGCTCGCGCTCATGGAAACGCTGGCCGATTTCGGCGTGGCGAGCTACTTCGGCATCCAGACCTTCACCGCCGGCGTCTACAAGGCCTGGCTGGTGATGGACAACCGCCTCGCGGCCGCACAGCTTGCCACGTTGCTGCTGCTCACCGTGGCGGCCTTGTTGTGGGTGGAGCACCGTGCGCAGCGGCGCATGCGCTTCGCCACGCTGCGCGGCCAGCGCGCCGGCAGCGCCGAGGCGCAGGCCGTGCAACTGCGCGGCGCACGCGCGCTGTGGGTGGGGCTGGCGTGCACGCTGCCCATCGTGTTCGGTTTCGTGTTGCCGGTGCTGTTCATGCTGCGCCCGCTGATCGGCGGGTGGGACGTGCTGCCCTGGGGCATGTTCCTGCAATGGGCGCGCAACAGCGTCTGGCTCGCGGGCCTGTCGGCCGTGTTGGCCACGCTGATCGCGCTCGCGCTGGGTTTTGCCGTGCGCGAGCGGCCCTCCGCGCTCACGCGCGGCGTGAACCAGCTCGCCAGCCTGGGCTACGCGGTGCCGGGCGCGGTCATCGTGGTGGGCCTGCTGCTGCCCGTGGGCTGGGTGCAAGGCCGCTGGCCCGACGCGGGCGTGGGCTACTGGGTCACGGCCACGGCGCTGGGCATCGTGTGGGCCTACCTGGTGCGCTTCACCGCGGTGGCGCTGCAATCGGTGCAGGCGGGTTACGCGCGCATTCCGGGCAGCCTGGACGACACCGCCCGCATGCTGGGCGCCACCGGCCCGGCCCTGGCCGCGCGCGTGCACTGGCCGCTGCTGCGCCGCGCCACGCTGGCCGCGGCGTTGCTGGTGTTCGTTGACGTGATGAAAGAGCTGCCGGCCACGCTGGTGCTGCGCCCGTTCAACAGCGACACGCTCGCGGTGGTGGCCTACAACCTTGCGCGCGACGAGCGCCTGGGCGAGGCCGCGCTGCCCGCGCTCGCGCTGGTGCTGGTGGGCCTGGTGCCGGTGATCCTGCTCAGCCGCGCGTTGCGGCAACGCTGACACGACGCGTAAGTTCTTGTTGCGGCCCTTGTGCGCCTGTGCCGGCGCTGCTTCAATGCCGCGCATGAACCCCACACCCCTGCACCCCATCGCCGACAGGCGCCAGCTGCTGGCCCTGGGGGCCGCCGGCGCCGCCACCCTCATGGCGGGCTGCTCGCTGCTGCCGGGCCGGCACGGCGCGGCTGGCGACCCGGTCTACCGGCGCGCGGCGGCCAACCACCTCTACGCCAAGTACCCCGACCGCATCTTCAAGGGCAAGCTGCCGGCCATGCTTTACGCCATCGGGGTGCTGGAGGTCATGGTCGACACCAACGGGCGCGTGCTCTCGCTGCGCTGGCTGCGCGCGCCCAACCACGCACCCGAGGTGGTGTCGCAGATCGAGCGCCTGGTGCGCCAGGCCGCGCCGTTCCCCGCGCCATCGGCCCGCATCGGCTACATCGACACGTGGTTGTGGGACAAGAGCGGCCGCTTCCAGCTCGACACGCTGACCGAAGGCCAGCTCTGAGAGCGCTCAGCGCCGCGCCGCTGGGATGCCAAGCACCGCCTGCAAGGCGTTGGCGCAAGCGTCCACCGCGTCCAGCCAGCGACTGCCTGCGGGCGCGGGTGGCGGCGCCAGGCCGGCAAACACCGCACCACCCAGGATCAGCGACGTCGCTCCCGCATGGGCCGCCGCGTGCGCGTCGCGCATCAGGTGCGGCCACCAGCTGTCGGGGTCGTTTGCAAACGCAGCCCCGTTCACGGGCAACGCCCACACACCCACAAGTTGCTCGGCCAGGCCGAACTGCCCGGCGCGCTGCGTGAGCAGGGGTTTCCAGTCGGGGCCGCAGGTGAGTACGGCAAAGCGCTCGCCTTGTGCGGCTGCCTGTGCCATGGCGGCGTGTGCAAGGCCCACGACCGGTGGCAGCTCCGGGTCGGCGCGCAGGCCTTCCAGCCCGGGATCGCCGAAGCAGGCGAGCACGATCGCATCGGGGCGCTCGTTCGGTTGCAGGCAGTGCCGCGCTTCGCGGCCCAGGGCCTGGGCCGCGTGGTTGAACGTGGCCACGCTGTCGATCACGTCGGGGCCGCCGCTGGCCGTGACCATGTGCCACTGCGCCGGCACACCGAGCGCGGTGGCCAGCGCATCGCCGACGCGCTGCGTCATCCAGGGGGATCGGTTGGGGTTGATGACGGCGATGCGTGGCATGGATCAGGCCGCGGTCTGCGCCTGCCAGGCCGAGCGGATGGCGTCGATCGGGTCTTCGGCCTGCACCGTCGGCGCGGGCCGCAGGCGGGTCTCCACCAGGGCCAGGTGACGGTGCATGCACTTCATGGCTTGCGGGCCGTCGCCACCGACCAGAGCGCCGAAGATCTCGCGGTGTTCCTCACAGGCGCAGCGCGTGGATTGCGCGGGTTCATAGCGGGCCACCAGCATGGCGGTGCGGCTGACCAACTGGTTCACCGAGCGCGAGATGTGATCGCTGCCGGTGGCTTCGCCCAGCAGCACGTGAAACTGCGCCGAGAGCCGGATCGATTGCGCGCGATCGCCAAGCTGCGCGGCCTGCTCCTCTTGCGTGAGGTGCTTCTCTAGCCGCTTGGCCATGGCCTTGTCGAGCGTGTTGGCCAGGTGGCCCACGATGCCGCCTTCCAGAATGCGCCGCGCGTCGTAGATGGCCCGGGCCTGTTCCAGCGTGGGCGCGGCGGCGGTGGCCCCGCGGTTGGGCACCAGGTCGAGCAACTGCTCGTGGCCCAGGCGCTGCAGCACCTTGCGCACGCGTTCGCGGCTGACCCCGAACACGGCGGCGATCTGCTGCTCGCGCAACGGCGCACCTGGGGCGATCCGGCTGCTCAGCAGCACGGAGGAAATCACGTGGTGGATGGTGTCCTCGGAGGCAGACATGGGTCGTTGTGCAGCGGTTGCGCCGTCGATGATGCCATCGCTTGCGCCCCGGGCGACTGGCTCAGCCACCAACGCGCGATCTGCTCGCGCGTGGCGATCCACGCGTGTCCCGAGCGCTGTAGGTGTTGCAGGATGGTGTCTATCGCACCCATGCGGCCGGCACGGCCGATCATGCGCAGGTGCAGGCCGATCGACAGCATGCGCGGTTGGGTCTCGCCCTCCCGGGCCAGCCAGTCGAAGGCGTCGCACACATAGGTGGCGAAGTCGCGCCCGGTGGCGAAGCGGTGCGTCTGCTGGAAATGCATGTCGTTGGTGTCGAACGCGTACGGCAACACAAGGTGACGCTGCCCGGCAACGTTCACGAAGTACGGCGTGTCGTCGTTGTAGGCGTCACTGTCGTAGAGGAAGCCGGCCTGCATGAGCAGCCGTCGCGTGTTGGGTGAACTGGCGCTGCGCGTGTGCCAGCCCACCGGCCGCTGACCGGTGGCCTGTTCGATGGCGCGCACCGTGCGCGCGATGGCGTCGCGTTCGCTGGACTCGTCCAGCCGCGCACCGCTTTGCCAGCGCCAGCCATGGGCCGACACCTCATGCCCCTGCGCGTGCGCGTGTTGTGCAAGCCAGGGCGTTCGTTCGACCGCACGGCCACAAGCGCTCAGCGTGAAGTGCGCGCCATGGGCAGCGAACAGCCGGGCCAGGCGCCACCAGCCCACGCGCGTGCCGAACTCGAAATGGCTGTCGATGCAGTTGTCGGGCACATCGAGCCGGTCCGTCACCTCATACACGCCCTCGTTGACCGGGTCGCCATCGTTCATGGAGAACTCGCCGCCTTCTTCGAAGTTGACGACGAAGGACACCGCGACGCGGCGCCGGTCGGGCCATGCGATGTCGGGCCAACCGGGGCCGTAGCCGAAGAGGTCGCGTGCTGGGTTGTTCATTCACTCCGCCTTGATGTTGCGTTCCTTGACGATGCGGGACCACTTGCTGAATTCGCGGTCCAGGTACTGGGCGCTGGCTGCGCTGTCCATGGCCATGGGTTGTGCGCCCGATTCGTTGAGGCGCGCGACGAACGCGGCCTGCGTCAGCGTCTGCTGCAACGCGGTGTTGAGCCGCTTCACCGTGTCGGCGGGCGTGCGCGCCGGGGCCAGCAGCACGTACCAGGCGGTGAACTCGTAGCCGTCGACGCCCGATTCCGCGATGGTGGGAATGTCGGGAGCCTGCGGGCTGCGCTGGGCGCTGGTGACGGCCAGCGCCTTCAGCTTGCCGCTTTTCACGTGCGGCAGCGACGAGGTGATCACGTCGATGGTGAAGGCCACTCGCCCGCCCATCACGTCCTGCAGCGCTGGCGCCGCGCCCCGATACGGCACATGCAGCATGTCCACTTTGGCCATCGATTCCAGCTGCGCCGCTGCCACATGGCTGGTGCTGCCGGTGCCCGACGAGGCGTATTCCAGTCCGCCCGGTTTGGCGCGCGCCGCGCTCAGCAGGTCCTTGATGCTCGAGCCTTGAAAGCCGGGGTGCACCACCAGCAGGCTGGGCACCGAAGCCACCATGCCCACGGGCACGAAGTCGTTGCGGCTGTCGTAGGGCAGCTTGGGCAGGATGAATGGGTTGACCGCGTGGCCCACGGTCACCATGAGCAAGGTGTTGCCGTCGGGTGTTGCCTTCGCGGCCAGGTCGGACCCGACCGCTCCTCCCGCCCCGGGCTTGTTGTCCACGATCACCGTGGGGGCCACGCTCGCTTCCTGCCACTGCTGCGCGAGCAGGCGGGCATAGGTGTCGGCCGCGCCACCGGCCGCGAAGGGCACCACGATGCGCAAGGGCTGCCCCTGCGCAAGGGCGGGGGCAGCGACCGAGGCAAGCGCCAGGGCAATGGACAGCACCAGCAAGGGGCGGCGACGGAACGTGTGCATGGCGAACTCCTGAGAAGGGGACGGCAGGGCCATGAATGACCCAATGATGTGCACAAAAAGAAAATGAATGTGCACAAAATGGATCAATGCAAAACCCTTGCCATGGCGGCAACCGCTCCTCGCCTGGCGACGGAAGGCGCCGGGCGGCCTGCCGCTACCATCGCCGACCATGGCGTTGAACTGGGCCTGGATCGGTCTCTTCACCGTGGCGTTCGCCACGGCCTTCGTGCGTTGGCTGCTGGGTGAGCACACCATCCTGCAGGCGCTGCTCACCGCGCTGTTCGACGGCGCGCGCACCGGTTTCGAGATCTCGCTCGGCCTGGCCGGCGTGATGGCGCTGTGGCTGGGCCTGATGCGCGTGGGCGAACGCGCCGGCGTGATCGAGCTTCTTGCGCGTGCGGCCGGTCCCTTGTTGCGCCGCCTGTTCCCCGAGGTGCCGCAGGGCCACCCCGCGCAGGGCGCGATGACCATGAACATCTCGGCCAACCTGCTGGGCCTGGACAACGCGGCCACGCCGTTGGGCCTGAAGGCCATGCGCGAGCTGCAGACGCTCAACAAAGAGCCCGAAGGCACGGCCAGCCACGCGCAGATCATGTTCGTGGTGATGAACACCGCGGGGCTCACGCTGATCCCCACCTCGGTCATCGCCATCCGCCAGAGCCTCGCGCTCAAGCAGGGCCTGGGGGCGGAGTTCAACGCGGCCGACATCTTCCTGCCCACGCTGCTCGTCACCTTCACCGCGCTGCTGGCCGGCGTGCTGGCGGTGGCCGTGTGCCAGCGCCTGCCGCTGTGGCGCGCGCGCTTCCTGCTGCCGCTGCTGGCCGTGGGCGGTTTACTCGCGGCCGCAGTCATGGCGCTCGCGCGGCTGCCCGCCGACGAGGCCGCGCGCATCGCGGGCGCCACCGGCGCGGGCGTGATCCTGGGCGTGGTGGCGCTGTTCCTGATCGCGGGCGCGTGGCGCCGCGTGAACGTGTTCGACGCCTTCATCGACGGCGCCAAGGAAGGCTTCGGCGTCGCGATCCAGATCGTTCCCTACCTGATCGCCATCCTCATCGCCATCGGCGTGTTCCGCGCCGCGGGCTGCATGGATTTCCTCATGTCCGGCATCGGGGCCGGCGTGGCCGCGCTCGGGCTGGACACCGACTTCCTGCCCGCGCTGCCCGTGGGCCTGATGAAGATCCTCTCAGGCTCGGGCGCGCGCGGCTTGATGATCGACGTGATGCAGACGCATGGCGTGGATTCGTTCGCCGGGCGCCTCGCGGCCATCGTGCAGGGCTCCACCGAAACCACGTTCTACGTGCTCGCGGTGTACTTCGGCAGCGTGGGCGTGAAGCACGCGCGCTACGCGTTGGGTTGCGCGCTGTTCGCCGACGCCGTGGGGCTCATCGCCGCCATCGGCATCGGCTACGCCATGCTGCGCTGAGCGGCGCGGGCCCCGCTCGCTTCGGCCCTTACTTCGGCATGTCCTTCGGGCCGCCGTTCACGCCCCAGGGCGTGCCGAAGCGGTCGGTGACCATGCCGAAGGTCTTGGCCCAGAAGGTTTCTTCCAGCGGCATGGTCACCGTGCCGCCCTCGCTCAGCGCGGCGAACACGCGCTTCGCCTCGGCGGTCTCGTCGAAGGTGATGGCCATCATTGCGCCGGTGATGCCTTCGTGCTTCATGCCCGGCGGCGTGTCGCCGGCCATCAGGGTGAAGCCCGGGTGCACCAGGTAGGCGTGCATCACCAGGTTCTCGGCACCGGGCGGGCAGGGCATTTCATTGGCCAGTTGGCCGTAGGTCATCAGCGCTTCGAGCTTGGCGCCGAACAACCTGGCGTAGAAGTTCATCGCCTCGGCGCAATTGCCGTTGTAGGACAGGTAGGGGCTGAGCTGGGTCATGCGGGTCTCCGTTGAAGGGGAATGAAGGCCCGGTTGGGCGTTCATGATCACGACGGAGCGGCCTTGCCAGATTCGACACCGGCGGGCGGTGCGGCGACGGGCGGTCGCTGGGGGATGGGTGTAGGAGTGGCGCCCCCGGCGGGAATCGAACCCACATCTAGCGCTTAGGAGGCGCTCGTTCTATCCATTGAACTACGGCGGCGCGGCGGAGCGCGATTCTAGTCTGGCGGCCCTGATCTTCTCTGCAGGCGACCAATAGCCGCTCGCTTGGTGAGTCGAGTAGTGAGACGGCTGCTAGTTGGCAACGCTTTCGAGAAATGTGTGCGTCCAAGCACCTTGAGTAGAACGCGCGTGGCGGCTCTGCCAGAGGAGTTCGCTTCAAGAATTTCCGATAGGTGCGTTCGGACTCAGCATGTCTGAGTCGGGCTCGCCGCCAAGAACGAGACTCCGCCAATCTGGGCTTCCTTCCAAGATGACTTTGCGAACGACCTCTTCAGCTAAACCAATGTAGGCGGGCAGGCGCTGGCGCGACCTTTGCAGATGCTGTGGCTTGCCATCGTGGAGTGTTCCAGTGTGAGCAACCGAACTTCGGGCGTCGTAGATTTCGCTCAAGAGCTTCCACCTCTGGTGTCGATCACTGGCGCTTGTCCCGAGCAACCAACTTCCGCGCAGCTTGAACATCAACGCGAGTTGCTGTGCTTGTTTGTTCTCGTCTAGCAGCAACATCTCCAACGCTATCCCGAGGTCCAGCAACGCGTCCTCAACATGAACGCGCCGCTTGGCTTGGGAGAGACGGCCAAGTATCAAGTTCAGGCGCCCGCGCTCGTTCTCCGGTTTTTCTTTGAACGCTCGAAAGAGTTCGGCGGCGGTCTGGCAAACACCACGGCCAATCTTGCCGACGTTGTGTGTTGCCACGTCGTAGAGGGGATAGCCTCCACCTGAGCCACCGAACATGCCTAACGGAGACTCGGGCGGGTTGTATGAAGTCTGGTAGTACGGAACGCACAGGACGCCAGTAACTGCGTTCAGAACGTGCGCCAGGTCATACAGGCTTCGTTGAAGGTCACTCCAATCTTGGGCAAGACCACCCCCCGATGGCTCCAATCTCCATACCTTGTTGATTTTCTGCCGTTTGGTGATGGCGCAGCGAGGCAAAGGGGCAGTAGTCGGCACATTGCCTTGCAGCGCCCAGTACGTTGCCTTGTCATTCGAATCGGGAAGATCATCCAGCTTCGTTAGCCAGTACCCTTCGGTGATCTCAAATGACTCATTTGAATCCAGTCCGAGTACCCAAAGAGTAGCAATCGTCTCAACCTGCTCGGCATCAAGCCAAGCTTCGAGACATTCGTCCGCGCGACGAATGCCCGAGGAGTTTGCGAGCCATGCCCACCAAAGTGCAAGCGCATCAATATCAAAGCGCGTTGCACCTCCTCCATTGGAGATTCCCGCGTCGGCGAGTCCCGCAACGCGCTCATCACCCCTCAGTCGCTCTAGTAGAGCGCGGCCATCAGCTGTGCTGAGGTATGGGTGGTAGATGCGCCAGGCCGCGCTGGAAAGCGGATTGATCTCGAAGGATTGAGTCAGCTTGATCTTGGGAATGCCTAGGTGCCCAGGCTCGCGGATCTCCATGAGTTAAGCACCTCAATTTGAGTTGACCGCCAATGTCGAAAACCCCCTGATTCCGTCTGCTGGTGTGAGGCGGATTTGAGTCATCGAAAGTTCATTCCCCTCTGAAGAATCCTCTTGAACTACGGCGGTTTGGCGAGCAGTGATTGTATGTATCGACCGCTCTTCGGCGCTCAGTCGTAGCTGAGGGTGAAGATCAGGTCGACCGCGTTCTCGCTGCCGGCGCGCGCGCGCACGGTCACGCGGCGGGTCACGTCGTAGAAGATGGAGACGGTGTTGAGCGTGCCGGCGAGGCTGCGTTCGTAGCTGAGGTAGAGGTTGTCGGCCAGGCGTTTGCCCAGCGTGAGCGCGCCCGAGGTGGTGCTGCCGTCGGCGTTGGTGCTGTTGCCGCTGAAGCTGAGGGCGTCGAGGCCGAGGGCTTGTGCGAGGCCACCGTCGAGCGGGCCGCCGTCGCTGCCGGCGAGCAATGCGATCGCGGCCTGTTGCAACACCGCGGCTTCGGCGCCGGCGCCGCTGGCCGGGCGGCCGAGCACCAGCCACGCCAGCTTCTCGCTGTCGGGCATGTCGGGGTCGGAGAACAGGCGCACGCGCGGTGTCTGTGCGCTGCCCGTGATCTGCACGCCCACGCGCTGGGTGGTGGCGTTGGGGCGCACCGCCACGATCTCCAGGCCCGGGTTGTCGTAGGGGCCGTTGAAGCGCATCACGCCGGTTTCGATGGTGAGCTGCTGGCCGTAGGCGCGGTAGGTGCCGCTGGCGGTTCGCACCTCGCCCACGATGCGCGGCGCGGGGTCGTTGGGCGTGCTGCGCACCTCGAGCTGGCCGGCCAGGCGCGTCTGCAGGCCGTGGCCGCGCAGCTGGAAGGCGTCGCCCAGGTCGAGCGAGACCTGCACGTCGGGCGCCACGCGCACGCCGCTGCTGCGCTCGATCGGGTATTCGGTGCCGCGCACCACCACGTCGCCGCCGAGCGCGGGCGCGGTTTCGTCGGGCAGCACGATGAGGGCTTCGTCGGCGCGCAGGCGGCCGCGCAATTGCAGCGCCGCGCCTTCCAGCCGCGCCCGCAGTTCGCCGCTGACGGTGACGCGGCGGTCGGGACGCGAGGAGGCGCGCAGTTTCGTGGCCGTGGCCTCCAGTTCGATCAATGGCTCGCGGCGCATCTCGCCGTCGCGTTGCACGCGGCGCCATTCGGCGCTGCCGCTGGCCTGCAGCACGCCGCCGCGTTCGGCGCCGCCGCGGCCTTCCAGGCGGAAACGCTCGATGACGATGCGCTCGCCGGCGAGCGTGGCGCGCAGCTCGCCGCCGCGGAACACGATGCCGTCGACCAGCGAACGCAGGGCGAGGTCGTCGGCCTGCAGGCTGCCGCTGAAGCGCGGGTCGGCGCGCGTGCCGCCCACGCTGGCTTCGGCGCGCAGCGCACCGCGCACGCGCCAGCCCGGCGGCGCGAGCACGCTCCACACGCCCACCTGCGGCAGGCTGGCGTTCAGCCGGCCCGACAGCGGCGCGCTTTCGGGCCAGTGCCAGGTGGGTTGGCCGGCGTCGGGCGGCGACAGTGTGGTGCTGGCTTCGGCACTGGCTTCGCCGAAGCGTTCGCTCTCCCAGCGCAGTTGCGCGTTGACGCGCGGGCCTTCGGTGGCCACCACGATGCGCGCGGTTCTGACGCCGGCCTGCACGCGCTGGTTGCGGGTGGTGTGGTCGTCGAAGGCGGCGCCGTCGGTCTGCATGGCGAGGTCGCCCGAGCGGCGTTCGAGCGTGAGGGCCAGGCGCGGTGGTTCGCTGGCCTGTGCGGGCAACGCGAAATCCCAGCGGCCGTCGAACACCAGGTCGCCGCCGAGGCCGGCGTTGGCGAGCGGACCCAGGCCGTCGGGGCCGCTGGCCGCGAGCGCGTCCACCCAGGCGAGGGGCAGGCCGTCCAGCCGGCCGCGCGTGGTGAGCGCGCCCGCGCGCCAGGCGAGGGTGTCCCAGGCGAGGTTGAGCGGGGTGGCTTCGGCGCCGCCGGCGCGCTGCGGCTGCACGCGCAGGCCGCCGGCGTCGAGCTCGGCGTCCACGCCGCCGGCCTGGGCCTGCCAGCGCGCGCGCAGCACGCCGGTGTTGTTCAGCGTCCAGCGCAGCGCGTTCTCGGCGGCGCTGGCCGAGAGCTGCAGACGATCGAGCCGCACGCTGCCCCGGCGGCCATCGAGCGGCGCGGTGGCGAGGGCGATCTCGCCCGCGGTGTCGAGCGTGGCGCGCCAGGGCGCCTGTTCGCCGCGCGCACGCAGCGTGAGCGCCAGCGCCTCGGGCGGGCCCTGCAGCGTGAGGCGGCTGTCGTCGAGCGCGATGGCCTGGGCGTCGCCGCCGCGCTGGGCGCGCAGGCGGTCGATCTGCAGTTGCAGATCGATGCGCGGTGGCGCGGCGCGGGCGGTGCCTGGCCAGCCCAGCGCGCCCAGGCCGCCCTGCCAGCGCAGTCGGCCTTGTGCGCGCGCGTCCAGGCTGGCGTCGGCCCAGGGCGCGAGCGCGTCGCGCACCGCTGGGCCGATCAGCGGGGCGTTCTGCAGGGCGCGCGCCCAGGCAAGCAGGCGCGTGCCGTCGGTGATGTCGAGGTCCAGCGCGCCCGGGCCGTCGGCGTGCGCGAGCGTGCCGTCGAAGCGGGCCTTGAGGCCGGGCAGGTCGAGCGCGAGCCGGCCTTCGGCGCGCATCGGTGTGGTGTCGACGCGGCCTTGCGCGTCGATGAGGCCATCGAGCGCGTCGAGCCGGGCGCGTTGCAGCGTGAGGGTGCCGCGCGTGGGGGCGTCGGCGTCGGGTTGCCAGCGGCCCTGCAGCGCGAGTTCGCGCAGGCGCCAGGCGTCGGCCGCGCTGCGCCGGGGCTGGCGGCCTGCGGGGGCGATGCGCGCGTCGATGTCGACCGCGGGCCGCGCGGCCTGCGGGTTCACGGCGCTCGCCTTCAACTCGCCGTCGAGCGCGGCCGGGGCGAGCGTGCTCCAGAGCTGCGCCGGGTCGATACCGCTGAGTTGCATGCGGCCTTGCCAGTCGCCCAGCGCGGCCAGGGGCGAGGCGGTGCCGGGGGCCGCCGTGTCGGCGGCCTGGCGCTGGCCCTGGCCCTGCAGACGGCCACCGGCCACGCGGGCATCAAGCCGCTCCAGCGTCCAGCGCGGGCCGGCCTGGCGCAGCGCGAGTTCCAGCGCCTGCACCGGCACGCGGCCGCGGTCGATCGCGCCAGGCTGTTCGTTCTGCAACTGCACGCTGGCGCGCCATTGCTCGCCATCGGGTTGCGCGCGCACGGTGCCGGTGAGCGCGGTCTGTGGGGCCTGCGGCCAGAGCAGCGCGGCGTTGAGCCGGTGCAGGCGCAGGTCGGCCTCGGCCACGGGTTGGGCGGCCCAGGGTTGCACGCGCGCGCTGCCGGCCAGCGTGGGCGTGGCGTCGGTGCTGCCCACGGGTTCTATCTGCGCGGTGAGGTCGAGCGTGGCACCGGCGCCCGCGAGCGTGCCCTGCGCGGTGCTGCGCGCGCGCAGCGACAGCGTGCCGCCCTCGGGCACCTGGGCCGTGAGCTCGCCGCGCGCCTGCAAGCGCAGCGGCATCGGCGCCTGCGCGCCCAGCGTGGCTTGCGCCTGGTAGCGGCCCTCGGCCCACTGGAGCGAGCGCAGGTTGAGGGTGTGTGCGTCGCTCACACCCAGGCCGGGGTCGGCGCGGCCGTAGCGGTAGCTGGCGTTGATGTTGTCGATGCCGAGCGAGCCCACCGTCAGCGTGTCGATGGACAGCGAGAGCTCCACGGGCAGGGGCAGGGCGAGGCTCTCCAGCGGGGTGGATGCGCTGTCGGGTGATGGTGCGCGGGTGTCGTCCACCCGCACTCGGTCGGCGTGCAGCTGCGCAATGCGCGCCTCGCCGCGCAGCAGACCGAACCAGAAGCGCGCGCCGAGATCCAGGCGCACGCCATCGGCCTGCACATCGAGGCCGTTCTGCGTCCAGCGCAGCGAGCGCAGTTGCCCGCCACCGAACACGCTGCCTTGCACCTCGCCGGGCTCGATGCGCCCGAGCTCGGGCGCGTTCTCGTTCTGCCACGCCAGGCCCCAGCGCAAGGCTTGCGCGAGCGAGCCTTCGGTGCTGGCCCACAGACCCAGCGCCAGCGCGCCGGCCAGCACCGCGCCCAGCAGCGTGGCGGGCAGCCAGAGCAGCGCGCGCCCGCCCCAGGCCAGGGCTTCGCGCCAGGCCGGGGGGGGGGTGCGGGGTGCGTCGCTCATGCTCAGAACACGAAACCCACGCTCAGGTGCAGGCGCAACTTGCGCGGCTCGAGGCCGTAGGCGAGGTCGACCTGCAGCGGGCCGACCGGGCTGTTGTAGCGCAGGCCGGTGCCCACGCCCCATTGCATCTCCAGATCGCCCACGCGGTTGGCCACCGCGCCGCCGTCGATGAAGACCACGTGCTCCAGCGGCGAGCGCGTGAGGCCATCGCCGCGGACGGGGCGCTGCCATTCGAGGCTCACCACGGTCTTGTAGCGGCCCGCCAGCACGCTGCCGTCGGCCTGGCGCACCCCGATGTCGCGCAGGCCGTAGCCGCGCACGGTGTTGTCGCCGCCGGTGAGGAAAAGCTGCGTGTCGGGCACGGGCGTGTCTTCCCGCGCGATCACCGCGCCGCCTTCGAGCCGCAGCGCGAGGCGCCCGAGCTTCGGCCCGGGCCCGGGCAGGCCGGGTGTGCTGCTGCGCGGCGCGTCACCCAGCGGCAGCACGCCCAGCCAGCGCGCCTGGGTGCGGCCGAAGGGCTTGCGGTCCACGCCCAGCGTGGTGCCCACGCCAAGCTCCACCGCCAGGCCGTGGCCGCGGTTGGGTGTGATCGGGTCGTCGAAGCGCTCGCGCGACCACGCGTAGTTCGCGGTGATCGACGATTCGATGCGGCCTTTGGTGCCGGCTTCGCGCTGGCTGGGCGTGATGGTGCGCGCCCGGTCGTACTGCAGGTAGATGCTGCGGTCGTATTCCTCGCCGTCCTGCGCCTGGCCGAAGCGCGCGCGCTGGCTGGTGGTGGAGACAAGCTCGTCCTCCTGGCGCGCGGCCTGCAGCAGGGATATCCAGCTCCAGCCGTCGCGGTTGGCGGGCGAGCGCCAGTCGGTGGCGAGCACGCTGTCCTGGCGTTCCAGGCGCAGGGTGGAGAGGGCGCGCCAGCCGAGCACGGGCATCTGGTTGTGCGTGTGCTCGATCGAGATGCGCGCACCGTTGTCGGTGCTGCCGCCGATGCCCAGCACCAGCTTCTGGCGCTGCGCTTCGCGCACTTGCACGCGCACCGGCAGCGGTGCCGAGCCATCGCCCGGTTCGACGAACACGAAGGCGCTCTGGAAATAGCCGCTGTCGACGAGGCGCTGCTGCGCCTGCTGCAGCCGCGCGAGGTCGTAGTCGGTGCCGGGCTCCAGGCCGGTGAGCGCGACGATGCGTTCGCTGATCGTGGCGTCGTACCGCTGCGCGCCCTCGACCTCGATCGCGCCCAGGCGCTGGCGCGGGCCGGAGTCGAGTTCGATGTACAGACGCGCACTCGCGTCCTGGCCGTCCACGTCGGCCAGGCTGGTGACGATGCGCCCACCCGGGTAGCGCAGCGCGGTGAGGCGGCGCAGCGCGGCCGATTTGGTGCGGTCCCACCCGTCTTGCGTGAAGGTCTGGCCGACGATCACCTGCACGTCGCGTTCGATGTCCGCGCGCTGGCCGGCGGCGTCGGTGTCGTCGGTCACCGCGCCCTTGAAGCTGACCTGCACCGACGCGATGCGCGTGGCCGGGCCGGGGTCGACCTTGAGTTCGATGCGACCCAGCGGCGCCGGGCCATCGCCCGCGGCGGCCAGCGCTTCGGCGCCGGGCGGCTGCAAGGGCGCCAGCGTGAGGCGCGGCGAGAAATGGCCGCGCGTGGCCAGCAACTGGCGCGCGTTGGCGGGCAGTTCCAGCAGCAGCCGTTCGAGTTCGGCGGCATCAAGGCTGCGCTGCAGGCGGAAACGCTGGATGTCGAGGTGGCGCTCGAGCAGCTCGTTCAGCGGCTCGGGGGCGTCGATCGCGAGTTCGAAGCGCGGCGTCACGGGCGCGCGGGCGGCGCGGCGCGTGGCGGCGGGTTCGGCGGGCTCGGGCTCGTCGGCGCTGTCGGGCACCGGGGCGGGCGCGGTCACCTGGGCCACAGCGGGCAGGGCGTGCAGGCCGCACAGCAGCAGTATCGCAGGGGCGAAACGGCGCCACGCGGCCCGGCGGTAACGGGCCGGGGACGGTTCAGGCATTCGCGATTATTTCGACAGCATGCGCATCGCGTCTTCCAGCCCCTTGAGCGTGAGCGGGTACATGCGCTGGCCCATGAGCTGTTGGATGATGCTGATGCTTTGTCGATACTGCCAGACGCCGTGGGGTTCCGGATTGACCCACGCGAACTTGGGGAAAGCGTGCGTGAGGCGCTGCAACCACTCGGCGCCGGCTTCCTCGTTGTTGTATTCCACGCTGCCGCCAGGCTGCAGGATCTCGTAAGGGCTCATGGTCGCGTCGCCCACGAAGATGAGCTTGTAGTCCTTGTTGTACTTGCGGATGATGTCCCAGGTGGGGAATTTCTCGGCGTAACGGCGGCGGTTGTTCTTCCACATGAAGTCGTAGACGCAGTTGTGGAAGTAATAGAACTCGAGGTGCTTGAACTCGGTCTTGACGGCCGAGAACAGCTCTTCGACGCGCTGGATGTGCTCGTCCATGGTGCCGCCCACATCCATCAGCAACAACACTTTCACGTTGTTGTGCCGCTCGGGGATCATCTTGATGTCCAGCCAGCCGGCATTCGCCGCGGTGCTGCGGATGGTGTCGGGCAGGTCGAGTTCGAGCTCGTTGCCCTCGCGCGCGAACTTGCGCAGGCGGCGCAACGCCACCTTGATGTTGCGCGTGCCGAGCTCCTGCGTGTCGTCGTAGTCGCGGTAGCTGCGTTGCTCCCACACCTTCACGGCGCTCTTGCCGCCGCCCTTGCCACCGATGCGGATGCCCTGCGGGTTCTGCCCGCCGTTGCCAAAGGGCGAGGTGCCGCCGGTGCCGATCCACTTGCTGCCGCCCTCGTGGCGTTCCTTCTGCTCTTCCAGGCGCTTGCGCAGCGTCTCCATGAGCTCATCCCAGTCCATCTTCGGCGCGTTGGCCTTCTGCTCCTCGGACAGGATGCGCTCCATCTCCTGGCGCAGCCAGTCGGCCGGGATGGGCTTGGTGAAGTCCGCGATCATCTCCACGCCCTTGAAGTAGGCGGCGAAGGCGCGGTCGAACTTGTCGAAGTGCTTCTCGTCCTTCACCAGCGCGGTGCGCGAGAGGAAGTAGAAGTCGTCCATGCTGCAGGCATCGGGGTTGGCGGGCCCCACCACGTCGGCCTGCAGCGCCTCCAGCAGCGTGAGGTACTCCTTCACCGACACCGGCAGCTTGGCCGCGCGCAGGGTGTAGAAGAAGTCGATCAGCATGGCGATCTCCTCATGGGTTCAGTCGTGCCGGCCCCGCAGGTACAGCAGCTGCGCACGCGCCTCGGGCCATTCGCCCGAACGCATGCTGTACATCACCGTGTCGCGGATGGTGCCGTCGCGGCGCAGCGCGTGGCCACGGATCACGCCGTCCTTCTTCGCGCCCAGGCGCTCGATGGCTTGCTGCGACGCGAAGTTGTAGTTGTCGGTGCGCCAGCCCACCACGTGGCAGCCCAGCGTGTCGAAGGCGTGGCCCATCATGAGCAGCTTGCAGGTGGTGTTGACGTGCGAGCGTTGCACGCGCCTGGCGTACCACGTGTAGCCGATCTCCACGCGCTTCACCGCGGGCAGGATGTCGTGGTAACTGGTGCTGCCGAGCACGGTCTCGGTGGCTTCTTCGACCACCGCGAACGCAAAGCGGTGGCCTTCTTCGCGCATGCGCAGCGCGTCGTCGATGTACTGGCGCGTCTGATCGGGTTCGGGCACCGAGGTGATGCGCAGCGTCCAGAGTTCGCCATCGGCGGCCGCGGCACGCAGGCCGTCTTCGTGGCGCAGGGCCAGCGGCTCCAGCCGCACGCCGCGCTCGCTCAGAATGACCGGGCTCACGAAGCTCATCGGTTCCTCTGGTTCATGAACACCAGTTTTTCGAACAGGGTGGTGTCCTGCTCGTTCTTGAGCAGCGCACCCACCAGCGGCGGAATGGACACCTTGTCGTCCGCGCTCTGCAGGGCCTCGAGCGGGATGTCCTCGGCCATCAGCAGCTTGAGCCAATCCAGCAGCTCGCTGGTGCTGGGCTTCTTCTTCAGGCCCGGCAGGTTGCGCACGTCGTAGAAGGTCTTCATCGCGACCTTGAGCAGGTCCTGCTTGAGCTTCGGGAAGTGCACGTCGACGATCTTCTGCATCGTCTCGGCGTCGGGGAACTTGATGTAGTGGAAGAAGCAGCGGCGCAGGAAGGCGTCGGGCAGCTCTTTCTCGTTGTTGGAGGTGATGAACACCAGCGGGCGGTGCTTGGCCTTGATGAGTTCGTGCGTTTCGTAGCAGTAGAACTCCATGCGGTCGAGCTCGCGCAGCAGGTCGTTCGGGAATTCGATGTCGGCCTTGTCGATTTCGTCGATCAGCAGCGCGACCGGCTGCTCGGCCGTGAAGGCCTGCCAGAGCACGCCCTTGACGATGTAGTTGTGGATGTCCTTGACCCGCTCGTCGCCCAGTTGCGAATCGCGCAGGCGGCTCACGGCGTCGTACTCGTACAGGCCCTGCTGGGCCTTGGTGGTGCTTTTGATGTGCCACTGCAGCAGCGGCATGTCCAGCGCCTGGGCCACTTCCTCGGCCAGCATGGTCTTGCCGGTGCCGGGCTCGCCCTTGACGAGCAGCGGGCGCTTGAGGGTGATGGCGGCGTTGACCGCCAGCATCAGGTCCTGCGTGGCGACGTAGTTCTCGGAACCCTGGAATCTCATGGGAAGCGGCCTCGGGATGGCGGCGCGGGCTGCCCGCGCGCGGGACTCGGGATGTGGCCGGGAGAGCGGCGACCGCTCCTATAATCCGCGGTTGATCTTTCCTGGCCGTTCTTCATTGTGCTAGCAAAATGACCCCACTGCTGAACCCGATCGCCCGTACCCTTGTCGCCGCTGCGACGCTGTTTGTCGCTGCCGCGTCGGCCCAGGCGCAAGGCGTCACCGGCGACGTGGAGGCGGGCCACAAGAAGGCCGAAATGTGCATCGGCTGCCACGGCATCAAGGGCTACCAGAACAGCTTCCCCGAGATCCACAAGGTGCCCATGATTTCGGGCCAGTCGGGCCCGTACATCGTGGCGGCGCTCAAGGCCTACCAGAAGGGCGACCGCAAGCACCCGTCCATGCGCGGCATCGCGGGCTCGCTGTCCGAGCAGGACATGGCCGACCTCGCGGCTTTCTACGCCGGCCAGGCCGGCCCGAAGGCGCCCGAGGCGGTGCCCGCCGCGAGCGTCGATGTGGCGGCCCTGCTGACCAAAGGCGGCTGCATTTCCTGCCACGGGGCGAACTTCAGCACCCCGATCGATCCGAGCTACCCCAAGATCGGTGGCCAGCACGCCGACTACCTGTTCGTGGCACTCAAGTCCTACACGGTCGAGGGCAACCACGTGGTCGGCCGCAGCAACGGCATCATGGCCGGCATCGCCAAGCAGTACAGCCCGGCCGAAATGCGCGCCATGTCCAAGTACCTCAGCACCGTCAAGGGCGAGATGCAGACCGTGCCGCAACCGCGCTTCCGCTGATGCCGCGTCACCCCGAAAAAAGCCGCTCTTCGAGCGGCTTTTTTTGTTGGGCATCAGTCGCTGGTGGCGCGCCGGCGCACGGCGTCGATGTAGGCCTGCCCGTCGGGCGGGCGGCCGGCGCGCTGGCTTTCCCAGAGCATCGTGCCCAGGCATTCCATGGCCTCGTGGTGGGCGGCGTGCAGATCACCGCGGCGCGCCGTCAGCAACTCGACGGCCTGACGGATGCCCGGCGGCTGGTCGATGCTGCATTGCTCGCTGATCGACAAGTGCATCGACAGGTGCAGGAAGGGGTTTTCGCGCGCGGCATCGGGTTGGCTCAGGCGGGCCACGGCGGCCTCGGCATCGGCGAGTTCCTCGTGGTACTCGGGGTGTTCGGCGATCCATTGCGCCGCGAGCGATTCCAGTGCGTCCAGCGGCTGGCCGTCGCGCTGCTTGGTGAAGGCGCCGCAGAAGAAGCGGCGCACGTCGGCTTGGGAGGGGTTGAACATGCGTGGATTGTCCCGCGGGCTCAAAGACGCCACGGCGGCAGTTGCCAATCGCGCCAGAGCGCCAGCCCGCGCAGCCCCGCCGTGACACCCACGCAAGCCACCAGCGCCACCCAGCCGGGCGCCTGAACCGACCACAGGCCCACATAGACCCAGCCACCCGCGAAGGCGCACACCGCGTAGGGCCGGTGGTCGCGAAAGGCACTGGGGATCTGGTTGCAGACCACGTCGCGCAGCACGCCACCGGCCACGCCGGTGACGATGCCCATGAGCACGGCCACGAGAGCCGGCATGTCCAGCATCAGGGCCTGGTGCGCCCCGGTGGCCGTGAACAGGCCCAGGCCCAGCGCGTCGGGCCACTGCATGGCGCGCTCGGTCACGTCGAAGTGGCGCGTGCGCAGGAACAGCATGGCCAGCACGCCCAGGGCCAGAACACCCCACAGCAGTTCGACGTGGCGCACCCAGAAGAAGGGGCGCTGGTCGAGCAGCAGATCGCGCAAGGTGCCACCGCCGAAGGCGGCGAGAAAACCCACGACCACCACGCCCACCGCGTCGAGCCGCTTGCGAGCGCCCTCGAGGATGCCGGAGAGCGCAAAAGCGGCCGTCGCCGACAGCTCCACCAGCAGCCTCAGGGTTTCCCCCCACAATGTCACGTTTTGCATCGCCGGATTGTCCCCTGTGTCCTCGCTGCCCCTGATCACCGACCCCTACTTCTATGCCGTGGCCGTGCCCGCGGTGATCCTGCTGGGTGTCAGCAAGAGCGGCTTCGGCGCCGGCTTCGGCTCGCTGGCCGTGCCCATGATGGCGCTGGCCGTCACGGTGCCGCAGGCCGCGGCCATCCTGATGCCGGTGCTGCTGGTGATGGATCTGCTGGGCATGGCGGCCTTTCGCAACAACGTGGACCGGCGCCTCTTGATGTTCCTGCTGCCGTTCGGGTTGTTGGGCGTGGTGATCGGCACCCTGCTGTTCAAGTGGCTCGATGCACATGTGGTGGCCGGCATCGTCGGCGTGTTCACCCTCGCGTTCCTGGCCCAGCGTCTGGTGTTTCCGCCCCGGCCCGACAGCGCGCCGCCGCCGCGCTGGGTGGGCGCCATCCTCACCGCCGCTTCGGGCTTCACGAGCTTCATCGCCCACGCGGGCGGGCCACCGATCAACGCCTACGTGATCCCGATGCGCCTGTCGCCCGTGCTGTTCACGGGCACCATGGCCTTCTTCTTCTTCTTCGTGAACCTGGCCAAGTGGGCGCCCTATGCCTGGCTGGGGC
This sequence comes from Hydrogenophaga sp., assembly GCA_016741995.1. GTDB lineage: Bacteria > Pseudomonadota > Gammaproteobacteria > Burkholderiales > Burkholderiaceae_C > Hydrogenophaga. The sequence continues at coordinate 23,971 of JACVCO010000004.1, forward strand.
TGATCGACCTGCGCAACATGAGCACCTCGCTCGTGCTGCTGCCATTGGCGCCCATCGGGGTGTGGATCGGGGTGCGCATCGCCCACCGCATTCGCCCCGTGCTGTTTTACCGCCTCATCCACATCGGCATGTTCCTCACGGGCTGCAAGCTGGTGTGGGACGCGCTGGCCTGAGTAACATAGCGCGCAACCGTTGTGCCAGTACCGGCCCCAGGGGCCGCAAGCCGAGGAGACGACATGCCGATCGTGGTGGTTGCGAATCCGAAGGGGGGCGTGGGCAAGTCCACGCTGTCGACCAACGTGGCGGGCTACTTTGCCCGCCAGGGCCATCACGTCATGCTGGGCGACATTGATCGCCAGCAGTCTTCGGGCCTGTGGCTCTCGCTGCGGCCCCCGCAGGCGCGCCCGATCCAGACCTGGGAGATCTCGCACGACCTGATCGCGCGCCCGCCGAAGGAGGCAACGCACGTGGTGCTCGACACGCCCGCCGGCCTGCACGGCTGGCGTTTCAAGGACGTGCTCAAGTTCGCCAACAAGGTCATCGTGCCGCTGCAGCCGAGCATCTTCGACATCTACGCCACGCGCGCCTTCCTTGACGAGCTCGCCGAGACGCGCCGCGCCAGCAAGCTCGACGTCGGCATCGTCGGCATGCGGGTGGACCCGCGGACCATCGCCGCCGACAAGCTGGCCGAATTCGTGGGGGGCCTGGGCCTGCCGGTGCTGGGCTACCTGCGCGACACGCAGAACTACATCCACCTGGCCGCGCGGGGGCTCACGCTGTTCGATGTCGCGCCCGGCCGGGTCGAGAAAGACCTGCAGCAATGGGAAGGCATTTGCCGCTGGCTCGACCAGTGAGCCCTGTCGCCGCGCCGACAGCCCGCGCCGGGCGACCCGCCTAGAGTGGGCGCATGCGCACTTTCGACACCCTTGAAGAACTCGACGCCTGCGTCGGGCAGCAGGTGGCCAGCAGCGACTGGGTCACCATCACGCAGACGCAGGTGAACGGCTTTGCCGAGGCCACGGGCGATCACCAATGGATCCATGTGGACGTGGAGCGAGCGAAGGCCGGGCCCTTCGGCGCACCGATCGCGCACGGTTTTCTCACGCTGTCGCTGCTGCCGGTGTTCTTCGAATCGGCGATGGCGATCCGCCAGTCGTCCATGGGGGTGAACTACGGGCTCAACCGCGTCCGTTTCACGGCGCCGGTGCCCGTGGGCAGCCGGCTGCGCGCCCACCTCACGCTGCAGGCGATCGAACCGATCGACCACGGCGGGCGCCAGATGACCTGGGCGGTGAGTGTGGAGCGCGAAGGCAGCGAGAAGCCCGTCTGCCTGGCCGAGTCGCTGGTGCGCCGATACCCCTGAGCGGGTGCGTTACCGGATCCGGGCGAGCTGCTTCGGGTCGAGCCAGCCTTCGAAGATCTTGATCAGCGCGTCGATGCGCTGGGCGGCGGTGCGCTGGTCGTGGCGCTGCGAGATGAGCTGGAAGGCGTCATTGCGCAGCAGCCAGAGCTCCTGCGGCGTGCGCGCCTGCTCGATCTGGCGGCGCAACCGGTGCGCCGGCACGCTCATGCAGTCCTCGATGGTGAACAGCAGGTGCTGGCGGATCGTCATCAGGTCCTTCAGGCGCGGCACGCGCGGCTTCTGCCGGGGCTCGGGGGCGACGCCCAGGAAACGCGCGAGCAGCGCCATCACCGAGCCACTGCTGGCCGGGGGGTGATGGCGGGAACCTGAGAGCTGGCGGTCCATGGGCCTATGGTGGCCCACATCCAACGTCTGGGGGATGACGGAGGCAGGGTTCGTGTGACGTGGATCACGCCGGCGGCAAATCGCCGAAACCGTGTTGCCGCCAGGCTTCGTACACCACCACCGCCACGGCGTTGGACAGGTTCAGGCTGCGCTGCCCGGCCCGCATGGGCAGCCGCAGCCGCTGCCCGGGGGCGATGCTGTCGCGCAGTTCGGCGGGCAGGCCGCTGGATTCGGCGCCGAAGATCAGCCAGTCGCCGGCCTGGAACGCGGTGTCGTGGACAGCGCCGGTGCCGCGGGTCGTGAGCGCGAACAGGCGGTCCCGGCGTGGCTGCATGGCCGACAGGAACTGCGGCCAGCCCGCGTGGCGGCGCACCTCGGCGTACTCGTGGTAGTCCAGCCCGGCGCGGCGCATGAGCTTGTCTTCCATGGAGAAGCCCAGCGGTTCGATCAGGTGCAGCGCGCAGCCCGTGTTGGCGCACAGCCGGATCACGTTGCCGGTGTTCGGCGGAATCTCGGGGTGCACCAGCACGACGTTGAACATGGGGCGGCGATCATAGCCATGCCTCAGGCCAGGGGGTCGCCGGGCGCGGGCGTGCGGGCGAACACCAGCGCGTCGACCCGGGCCACGCCGGCCGCGTGCAAGGCCTGTGCCGCGGCGACCAGGGTGGCGCCGGTGGTAGTGACGTCGTCAACCAGCAGCACGCGCGCGCCCGCCATGGCCGCGAGCCGCTGCGGCGGCACCGCAAAAGCGCCCGCCAGGTTGCGCAGGCGCTCGGCGCGTGCCAGCCGGTGCTGCGGGGGGCCATCGCTCAACCGCACCAGGGCGTCGGCGCTGCGGGGGCGCGGGTGCCGGCGGCACAGGGCCTTGACCAGTTCCCAGGGCGGGTGGTGGCCCCGCATGGCCAGACGCGTGGCCGTGAGGGGCACCGGCGCCACCCAGTCGCAGCCGTCCAGGAGGCCTTGGGCACCGGGGGCGCGCAGCATCAGTTGGGCGAACGGCCCCGCCCAGCCAGCTTCGCCGCGGAACTTGAAGCGTGCGATCAAGGCGTCCCAGGGGTAGCCGTAGTCCACGGCCACCACGCAGTCCGCCGGGCCGTCGGGTGCGCGCGGGTGGGCCGCGCAAGCGGTGCAGAACCCGGCCGTGAGGGGGGCTGCGCACCCCCGGCAGCGCGGGGTGGGCGGTGCGAACCGTGCGATGCAGGCCTTGCACAGCGGGGTGGCGGGCCACTGGCCGCACACCTGGCAGGCGCTGGGCCACGGAGCCAGGGGCAAGGCGGGCGGCATGGCCGGTCAATATACTGATCGCCCCTTGCCGATACCGGCGCCGGCGCCGCCCGGCGCAACGCCTTGAACCCCGCCTCCCCCGATACCACCGACCGCGTGCCCGGTCTCGACCTGCGCGCGGCCGCGCGCTGGCTGCGCCTGCCCCGCGCCCACAGCCCCTGGCTGCATGAAGAGGTGGCTTCGCGCATGGTCGAGCGCCTGCAGTGGTTTCGCGAAGCGCCCACGAGTTGGCTGCATTGGGAGCCGGTGCTGGGCGGGCTGCAGGGCCATGCGCGCGTGCGCGCCGCGCTGCCGGCCGCCGCCTGCCAGGTCTGGTCGCACGATCTGGCACAGGCGCTGAAGGCCACGCGCGAACCCGCGGCGCGTTCGTCCTGGACCCCCTGGCGGCGAGCGCGCGATGTGACCCCCGAACCCGCCGACGCCGGCCACCCCGTGTCCCTGCTGTGGGCCAACATGGGCCTGCACACCGAGCCTTCGCCCCAGGCCTTGCTGGCCCGCTGGCACGCGCACCTGGTGCCGGGAGGCTTCCTGCTCATGTCCTGCCTGGGGCCGGATTCGCTGGCGGAGTTGCGCGCGGTGTATGCCCGGTTGGGCTGGCCTGCGGCCACGCACGCCTTCACCGACCTGCACGACTGGGGCGACATGCTGGTGCACGCGGGCTTTGCCGAGCCCGTGATGGACATGGAGCGCCTCACGCTCACCTACGGGAGCGCGCAGGCGATGCTGGACGACCTGCGCCAGATGGGCCGCAACCTGGCGAGCGACCGCTTCCCGGCCTTGCGCGGGCGGGCCTGGCGGCAGGCGCTGATCGAGGGCATTGAACGCCACGGCGCGCGTGACGCCGAAGGCCGGCTGCGCCTGGGCTTCGAGATCGTCTATGGCCACGCCGTCAAGGCCGAGCCGCGCGCGCGCAGCGGGCGGACGTCGGTGCCGCTGGACGACGTGCGCGAGCAGTTGAGGCGCCGTCGCGGTTGACGCGCCGGGGCGGGCGGGCCGAGAACCCGAGCGTGCGGGTGGCAAGGGCGTCGTCCACCCTCTGCTGGCGGCTACAATCCCGCGGTTTTGAGTTGAAGGGCATTTTCCCTGCGCTGGTGCGCGGTCTTCGGGTCGCGCATCGACCAACCGGTGGTGTGGGTGTGAGTCCGTCCAGCAGCGCGTACCGCTTTGCAACCCAGTCCGATGCGGGCATGGAATGGCGGCTGCGTCGCAACTGTTCGGTCACGCCGGCCCAGCTCGGCATCCTGTACGCCTCCCTCTGTGTTGTTTCACTGGGTGTGGCCGGGTTCTTCTGGGCCCAGGGCGCGACGCTGGTGCTGCCATTCGCCGCGCTGGAACTGCTGGCTGTCGGGGCCGCATTTCTGGTGTATGCGCGGCACGCCACGGATGGCGAGCGCGTGCGGCTGATGGAGCGCGCGCTGGTGGTGGAGCAGGAAACGGCCGGCCGGCTGGTGCGTCGCGAGTTCGCGCGCCAGTGGGTGCGGGTCGAATCGAAAGGTGCCCCGAACCTCATCGAGGTCAGGGGAAGCGGGCAATCCGTGCACATCGGTCGCCATCTGCGCGCCGAACTGCGGCCGGTGCTGGCGCAGGAGATTCGACAGGCTTTGCGGGGTGGCTGACACCACGCCGCAAAGCAGGCAAGTTTGGTGTAATCGAGGTCGATATCAATCGACGCTTATATTGAGGCGCAACAAGTGAGTAAGACGACGAAGACGCTCCACGACCTTCGCCACCGTGTCCGGGCGGTGCGCAACGCGGTTGGCCTGACGCTGTTGAGCGCCGGGGTCTGGACCTCGGTGGCCGCCCAGAAGGTCAACGACCTGCCCGGTGGCCCGGCGGTCAACCAGCTCAACTTCGCGCCTCCCGTCACCAAGATCGCCGAAGAGCAGCACTGGCTGCACTGGTTCATGATGGGCCTCTGCGCCGTGATCTTCGTGATCGTCTTCGGCGTGATGTTCTATTCCATCCTCAAGCACCGCAAATCGGTGGGCCACAAGTCGCAGGAACTGGCCGAGCCGATCTGGGTGGAACTCGGCTGGACCATCGTGCCGCTGCTGATCGTCATCGGCATGGCGCTGCCCGCCACCAAGGTGCTGGTGGCCCAGAAGGACACGACCAACGCCGACCTGACCATCAAGGCGGTCGGCATGCAGTGGAAGTGGGGCTACGAATACATCAAGGGCGAGGGCGAGGGCATCGGTTTCCTCTCCACGCTGGACACCGCGCACCGCACGATGTCCAGCAGCGGCAAACCCGAACCCACCGACGACTACCTGCTCAAGGTCGACAACCCGCTGGTGGTGCCGGTGGGCAAGAAGGTCCGCATCATCACCACCGCCAACGACGTGATCCACGCCTGGATGGTGCCGGCCTTCGGCGTCAAGCAGGATGCGATCCCCGGCTTCGTGCGCGACACCTGGTTCCGCGCCGAGAAGACCGGCGACTTCTACGGCCAGTGCGCCGAGCTGTGCGGCAAGGAACACGCTTACATGCCGATCCACGTGAAGGTGGTCTCGGCCGAGGAATACACCACCTGGGTGACCGAGAAGAACAAGGCCATGGCCGCCGCGGCCGACGACCCGAGCAAGGTCTGGACCCTGACCGATCTGGTCAAGCGTGGCGAGTCGGTCTACGCCGCCAACTGCGCGGCCTGCCACCAGGCCAACGGCAAGGGCGCCGGCCCCATCAAGGCCCTCGACGGTTCGCCCGTGGTGCTCGACACCGACAAGTCCAAGATGATCAACGTGCTGCTCAATGGCCAGAACAACGGCGCCATGCCCGCGTGGAAGCAGCTCTCGGACACCGAGCTGGCTGCTGTGCTCACCTTCACCAAGAACAGCTGGAGCAACCAGACCCAGCGCCTTGTGCAGCCCGCCGAAGTGCAGGCCGCCCGCCAGTGATCGCCGCGCGCGCATCGATTGAGAAACTGAGGAAATCCCCATGAGTGCAGTGCTCGACCACCACGACGGCCACGATCACGATCACGACCACCATGCGCCCACCGGTTGGCGTCGCTGGGTGTTCGCCACCAACCACAAGGACATCGGTACCCTGTACCTGCTGTTCTCGTTCACCATGCTCATGGTCGGCGGTGTGCTGGCCCTGGGCATCCGCGCCGAGTTGTTCCAGCCCGGCCTGCAACTGGTGAACCCCGAGCTGTTCAACCAGCTCACCACCATGCACGGCCTGATCATGGTGTTCGGCGCCATCATGCCGGCCTTCGTGGGCTTCGCGAACTGGATGATCCCGCTGCAGATCGGCGCGTCCGACATGGCCTTCGCGCGGATGAACAACCTCAGCTTCTGGCTGATGATCCCCGCGGCCCTCATGCTCGTGGGCTCGTTCTTCATGCCCGGTGGCGCGCCCGCCGCGGGCTGGACGCTCTACGCGCCGCTCACGCTGCAGATGGGCCCCTCGATGGACGCCGGCATCTTCGCGATGCACATCCTCGGCGCCTCGTCGATCATGGGCTCGATCAACATCATCGTGACCATCCTGAACATGCGCGCGCCCGGCATGACGCTGATGAAGATGCCCATGTTCGCGTGGACCTGGCTCATCACCGCCTACCTGCTGATCGCCGTGATGCCCGTGCTGGCCGGTGCGATCACCATGACGCTGACCGACCGCCACTTCGGCACCAGCTTCTTCAACCCCGCCGGCGGTGGCGATCCGGTGATGTACCAGCACATCTTCTGGTTCTTCGGCCACCCCGAGGTCTACATCATGATCCTGCCGGCCTTCGGCATCGTGAGCCAGGTCGTGCCCGCCTTCGCGCGCAAGAAGCTGTTCGGCTACGCCTCCATGGTGTACGCCACCGGCTCCATCGCCATCCTGTCCTTCGTCGTGTGGGCGCACCACATGTTCACCACCGGCATGCCGGTGACGGGCCAGCTCTTCTTCATGTACTCCACGATGCTGATCGCCGTGCCCACAGGCGTGAAGATCTTCAACTGGATCGCAACCATGTGGAAAGGCGAGATGACCTTCGAGACCCCGATGCTGTGGGCCGTGGGCTTCATCTTCGTGTTCACCATGGGTGGGTTCACCGGCCTGATCCTCTCGGTCGCGCCGATCGACATCCAGATGCAGGACACCTACTACGTGGTGGCGCACTTCCACTACGTGCTGGTGGCGGGCTCGCTGTTCGCCATGTTCTCCGGCATCTACTACTGGCTGCCCAAGTGGACGGGCGTGATGTACAGCGAGACCAAGGGCAAGATCCACTTCTGGTGGTCGATGATCTCGTTCAACATCACCTTCTTCCCGATGCACTTCCTGGGTCTGGCCGGCATGCCGCGTCGCTACGCCGACTACCCGATGCAGTTCGCCGACTTCAACATGATCGCGTCCATCGGTGCGTTCGGTTTCGGCTTCGCACAGGTGTATTTCTTCATCGCCGTGGTGATTCCCGCCATGCGCGGCAAGGGCGAGAAAGCGTCGCAAAAGCCTTGGGAAGGCGCTGAAGGCCTGGAGTGGGAAGTGCCGTCGCCGGCGCCCTTCCACACCTTCGAGAACCCGCCCAAGCTCGACGCGACCGCCACCAAGGTGATCGGCTGAAAACGACGGCTCGGTGACACGAATGAAGACGCCTGAACAGAAGAAGAACAACGCGCGCCTGGGCCTGATCCTGGCCTCGGTCGCGGCGGCGTTCTTCATCGGCTTCGTGGCCAAGATGGTGTTGCTGGGCGGTTGAAGGCAGCGGAGCGCGCGATGGGACTGCGGCAGGAAAACCTCAAGATCGTTGGCAAGCTGGCCGTGATCGCGCTGGGCATGTTCGCCTTCGGCTACGCGCTGGTGCCGATCTACCGCCACATCTGCGAAGCGCTGGGCATCAACGTGCTGGCCGTGGCCGAGACGCGCGTGCCCGGTGTGGCGCCCAAGCTGCCCGCCAACACGCAGGTCGATCGCAGCCGCACCATCACCGTGGAGTTCGATACCAACGTGCGCGGCCCCTGGCACTTCAAGCCGGCGGTGCGCTCGCTCGAGGTTCACCCGGGCGAACTGGCCACCGTGGTCTACGAGTTCCAGAACATCCAGAACCGCACCATGGCCGCGCAGGCGATCCCGAGCTATGCGCCCAAGCAGTCGGGCTCGCACTTCAACAAGCTCGAGTGCTTCTGCTTCTCGCAGTACACGCTGGCCCCGGGCGAAAAGAAGGAATGGCCGGTGGCTTTCGTGATCGATCCGCGCCTGCCCAAGGACGTGACCACCATCACCCTGTCCTACACCTTCTTCGAGGTGGGTGGCGGGGTGCCGCCGGCACCGGCGGGCACGGTCGCGCCCCAGGCCAGCACCAACAACGGCCAGGGTGCCGTGTGAACACCATGCCCGCGCAGCGTTCCGGTTCGCTTCTCGCCACGGTCAAGGCCGTGCTGTGGGGCTTTCTCGGTGTGCGCCAGCGGGGCGAGTACGAGAAAGACATCAAACGCCTGAACCCACTGCACTTGATGGTGGCGGGCATCGTGATGGGTTTCGTGTTCGTCGGCGCGCTCATCGCGCTGGTGAACTGGGTGGCCGGTTGAGGGCGGCCACCGCTCGATTTTTTTGACATTGACACAGCGATAGCAGCACAACAGGAGTGAGCAGCATGTCCGCAGCATCCCATGGCTCGACGCCGTACTACTTCGTCCCCGGACCATCGCGCCATCCGGTCATGGCCGCCTTCGGCCTCTTCTTCGTGATCCTGGGCGCAGGCCAGTGGGTCAACGGCGTGCAGTGGGGTGCCTGGTCGGTGGCCTTCGGCCTGGCGTTCTGGCTCTTCGTGCTGTTCCAGTGGTTCCGCGACGCCATTCACGAAAGCGAGACCGGCATGTACGGCCGCAAGATCGACCTCTCGTTCCGCTGGAGCATGAGCTGGTTCATCTTCTCGGAAGTGATGTTCTTCGGCGCCTTCTTCACCGCGCTGTGGTGGGCCCGGGCGCACTCGGTGCCCACCCTTGGCAGCTTCGAGAACTCGCTGATCTGGCCCGACTTCTCGGCCGTGTGGCCCAGCATCCAGGCCGGTGCCACCGCCTCGCCCGCCGGCATCGTCGAACCCTTCCAGACCATGGGCCCGTTCTGGCTGCCCACGATCAACACGGCGTTGCTGCTCACCTCGGGCGTCACGCTCACCATCGCCCACCACGCCCTGCAGGTCGGCCAGCGTGGCAAGACCATCGGCTTCATGTGGGCCACCGTGCTGCTCGGCGTGATCTTCCTGTTCGTGCAGGGCTACGAGTACGCACATGCCTACGCCGACCTGAACCTCAAGCTCAATTCGGGCATCTTCGGCTCCACCTTCTTCCTGCTCACCGGCTTCCACGGCTTCCACGTGTTCGTGGGCATGCTGATGCTGCTGTTCATCACGCTGCGCCTGCACAAGGGCCACTTCACCAAGGACCGCCACTTCGGTTTCGAAGGCGCCGCCTGGTACTGGCACTTCGTGGACGTGGTCTGGCTGGGCCTGTACATCCTGGTCTACTGGATGTGATGTCCGGTCAAGGACCATCCGCCTCGGAAAAAAAGCGCCGCGAGGCGCTTTTTTCTTTCGGTGCCGCGCGCCTGGCTCAGCGCTGCAGCGGCAGGCCGGTCGGCTGGATCCAGCCCATGAAGTACGCCACCAGCACAAGCACGAACAGCAGGATGGAAAAGCCCACGCGGAACGCCAGGGCGCGCGCCATGTGGCGCTTGCGCGGGGCATCGCCCTCGTCGTGCACACCGCCGCGCATCATGAACACCAGCGCCGCGGCCAGGCTGCCGATGATGGCCACGAAAGCCAGGATCACGAGGTACGTCATGGCGGGGATTATCCGGGGCCGCGCGACAGGGGGGCGGGCGTGAGCCGGCGGCGCTTCTGGGTGGTGACGGTTGCTGCGGCGCTGACCGTGGCCGCGACCGCGTCGCTGGGCTTGTGGCAGCTCGACCGGGGGGCGCAGAAGACGGCGCTGGAGGCCGCCATCCGCGCGCGTGCCGCGCTGCCGGCCTGGGGCAACGCCGATGTGCTGTCCGCGGAGGATCCGTCGTCAGGCCTGTACCGGCCGGTCCGGCTGCAGGGGCATTGGCTGGCGCAGCACAACGTGTTTCTCGAGAACCGGCAGATGGATGGTCGCGTCGGCTTTTTTCTCGTCACCCCGTTGCGCCTGAGCGGCAGCGAGCGCACGGTGCTTGTCCAGCGCGGCTGGGTGCCCCGCGATTTCAACGACCGTTCCCGGGTGCCCGATGTCGCCACGCCGGTGGGTGAGGTGCAGGTGGCCGGGCGTCTGGCCCCGCCACCCGGGCGGCTTTACCAGTTCGGCGAGGCCGGTGCCGGGGCCATCCGGCAAAATATCGACCTCGCTGCCTACCGGCAGGAAACCGGCCTTGCGTTGCTGGATCTTTCGGTCCAGCAGACGGGCGACGACGAAGGCCCGCTGCGCCGCCAATGGCCGTTGCCGGCCACCGACGTGCAGAAGCACCACGGCTACGCCTTCCAGTGGTTTGCGCTGTGCGCCCTGGTCGCCGGCCTGTACCTCTGGTTCCAGATCATTCAACCCCGGCGCCGACGCGCCCGTCTCCATGGCCCAGACGCCCGATGAACCCCTGACGCTGACGGTGCACAGCCTGCCCACGCCCGACCGCGGTGACGCCGAGCGCGTCGCGGCCACGCGCTCGGGCCGCTGGAAGATGCTGGGCATCCTGTTCGTGTGCGCGGCACCCGTCATCGCGTCCTACCTCACGTACTACGTGATCCGGCCCGAGGGGCGTCGCAATTACGGCGAGCTCATCGCCGCGCAGCCCACCCTGCCGGCCATCGATGCCACCGATGTGCAGGGCAAGTCGGTCCCGCTGTCCTCGTTGCAAGGCCAGTGGCTGCTTGTGAGCGTGGCCGACAGCGCTTGTGATGCTGCGTGCGAGAAGCACCTGTACCTGCAGCGCCAGCTGCGCGAGACACTGGGCCGCGAGAAAGACCGCCTGGACTGGGTCTGGTTGCGCACCGGCACCGCCGAACTGCGTGAACCCTTGCGCGCCGCCACCGCCGCCGCCACCGTGCTGCGGGTGGATGCCGCCGCCATCGCGCAATGGCTGCGGCCGGCCGAGGGGCACCGGCTCGAAGACCACCTGTATGTGGTCGATCCGCAGGGCCACTGGATGATGCGTTTCCCCGCCGATGTCGACGCGGCGCGCGCCAAACGCGATATCGATCGCCTGCTGCGCGCCTCGTCGTCCTGGGACAAGGCCGGCCGCGGCAACTGACATGGACGCCGCCCAACCCCTGGTCGACCTCGCGCCGATCGCGCGCCTGATGCTGCTGGGCATCGCGATCGCGCTCGGCCCGCTGGCGTGGATCTGGCTCAAGCACCGCCAGGCCAGCGCGGCGCAGCGCCTGCGCGTGCTCACGCTGGTCACGCTGTTCCTCACCTTCGATCTCGTGCTGTTTGGCGCCTTCACGCGCCTGACCGATTCCGGCCTGGGCTGCCCCGACTGGCCCGGTTGCTACGGCGCCGCCAGCCCCATCGGCGCGCGTGCCGACATTTCCGCCGCCCAGACCGCCATGCCCACGGGGCCGGTCACCTTCTCCAAGGCGTGGATCGAGATGATTCACCGCTACCTCGCCACCGGCGTGGGGGTGCTGATCATCGTGCTCGCGGTGGGCAGCTGGATCGAGCGGCGCCGTATCCATGTGCACTGGGTGTGGCCGGTGGTCACGCTGGTGTGGGTCTGCCTGCAGGGCGCCTTCGGCGCGCTCACGGTGACCATGAAACTCTTTCCCGCCATCGTCACACTGCACCTGCTCGGCGGGCTGGTCCTGCTCGCTCTGCTGCGCGCGCAATCGGTGGCCTACCGCCTGGGCGAGCCGGGCGCTGGCGGGCCGCAGGCCATCGGCCGCCGGCTGCGCTGGGGCTTGCTGCTGGCCTTCGCGCTGGTGTGGCTGCAGATCGCGCTCGGTGGCTGGGTCAGCACCAACTACGCGGTGTTGGCCTGCCGCGAATTCCCCGCCTGCCAGGGCAGCTGGTGGCCGCCCATGAACCTGCGTGAGGGGTTCACGCTGTGGCGCGAACTGGGCAGCAACCATGTCGGCGAGGCGATCACCTTCCCCGCGCTCACGGCCATTCACTACGTGCACCGGCTGGCGGCGTACGCGGTGTTCGCGGCGCTGCTGGCGCTCGCGTGGGCGTTGTGGCGCGTGCCGGGGCTCGAGCGCTTCGCGCGTGTGCTGGTGGCCTTGTGCGCCTGGCAGTTCCTCACGGGCCTGAGCAATGTGGTGCTTGATTGGCCGCTGCTGGCGGCGGTGAGCCACACCGGTGGTGCGGCGGCGCTCGTGATCGTGTTCACCGGGGCGGTGGCGTCCACGCGGGCCGGCGCCGCACCCGTTGTGGCACCGCGCCCGACCACGCTCGGCACGGAGGTGGCCCGATGAGCACCGCCCCCACGCCCGAGGTGCGCCCCGTGCCCCTGCCGTCCACCTGGCGCCAGTTCCATGCGCTCACCAAGCCGCGCGTGATCCAGCTCATCGTGTTCTGCGCGCTCATCGGCATGGTGCTCGCGGTGCCCGGTGTACCGAGCTGGGCGCAGGTGCAGCTCGCCGCCATCGCCTGCTTCGGCATCTGGCTGGTGGCCGGTGCGGCCGCGGCCTTCAACTGCGTGGTCGAACAGCACATCGACGCGAAGATGAAACGCACCGCCTGGCGCCCCACGGCCAAGGGCGAGCTCACCAACTGGCAGACGCTCACGTTCTCTGCCGGGCTGTGTGCCATCGGCTCGGCCATCCTGTGGTTCGGGGTCAACCCGCTCACCATGTGGCTCACCTTCGCCACCTTCGTGGGCTACGCGGTCATCTACACCGTCATCCTCAAGCCGCTCACGCCGCAGAACATCGTGATCGGTGGTGCCTCCGGTGCCATGCCGCCGGTGCTGGGCTGGGCGGCCATGACCGGCAACGTCGCGCCCGAAGCGCTGGTGCTGTTCCTCATCATCTTCCTCTGGACGCCGCCGCACTTCTGGGCGCTGGCGCTCTACCGCGTCGAGGATTACCGCAAATCCGGCCTGCCGATGCTGCCCGTCACGCACGGATCCGAATTCACCCGGCTGCAGATCCTGCTCTACACTTTTGTGCTGCTCGCGGCCACGCTCATGCCCTTCATGATGCGCATGAGCGGCTGGTTCTACCTGGTGTCGGCCCTTGCGCTGGGGCTGGGCTTCTGCGGCTACGCCTTCGCGCTGTGGCGGAACTATTCCGATGCGTTGGCTCGAAAGACCTTTCGCTTCTCGCTCATCCACCTGTCGCTGCTGTTCGCGGCGCTGCTGATCGACCACTACCTGCCATGGTGAACACCTCTTTCTCACGCCGTCGGCTGCTCGTGGCCGGCGCCGGTGCCACGCTGCTGGCGGCCTGCTCCGAATCGCCGCCGCCCCAGAGCTTCCGGGGCATCGACATCACCGGTGCCGACTACGCCACCGGCTTCTCGCTCACGGACCACAACGGGCAGAAGCGCACGTTGAATGACTTCAAGGGCAAGGCCGTGGTGATCTTCTTCGGCTTCACGCAATGCCCCGACGTGTGCCCGACCTCGCTGTCCGAGATGGCCGAAGCCAAGCGGCTGCTCGGCCCGGACGGCGAACGCCTGCAAGGCATCTTCATCAGCATCGACCCGGAGCGCGACACGCCCGAGGTGATGAAGTCCTACGTGACCAACTTCGATCCGAGCTTCCTCGCCTTGTACGCGCCGCCCGGCGAACTCGATGCCCTGACCAAGAGCTTCAAGGCCTACTACAAGAAGGTCCCGGGCCGCACGCCCACGAGCTACTCCATGGACCACTCGGCCGGCAGCTACGTGTACGACCCGACCGGCCGCATCCGCCTGTACCACCGCTATGGCAGCGGTGCGCAGGCGTTGGCGGACGACCTGAAGGTGTTGCTGAAGGGCTGAACCTTCAGTCCACCTTCGCGCCGCTGAGCTTGACCACGCGCTCGTACTTGGCGCGTTCGCGGGTCATGAACTCGCCAAACGCCTGCGGCGTGCTCGGTGCGGGCTCGGCCATCAGGCTGGCGAACTTTGCCTTCACATCGGCCGACTGCAACGCCTTGCCGAAGGCGGCGTTGAGTTGCGCGATCACGTCGGCGGGCGTGCCGGCCGGCGCGACCAGGCCCCACCAGGTGTCGATCTCGAAGCCGGGCAGGGCCTCGGCCACCGTGGGCACATCGGGCATTACGCTGCTGCGCTGCGTGGTCGTCACGGCCAGGGCCTTGAGCTTGCCCGCGCGGATGTTCGCTGCGGCGGTGGCGAGGTTGTCGAAGTTGAAATCGACCTGACCCGAGAGCAAACCCAGTTGCGCCGGGTTGCCGCCGTTGTAGGGGATGTGCACCGCGAAGATGCCGGCCTGGTTCTTGAACAGCTCGCCCGCGAGGTGGCCGGCGCTGCCGTTGCCACCCGAGCCGTAGTTCAGGCGGCCGGGGTTGGCCTTGGCGTAGCGGATCAGGTCGGGCACGCTGTTGATGGACAGGCGTTGCGCGGTCTCGGCGTTCATCACCAGCACGTTGGGCACGCGCAGCATCTGCGTCACGGGCGCGAAGTCTTTCGCCGGGTCGTACGGCAGTTGTTTGAACAGCCAGGGGTTGATGCCGTGCGAGGCCGTGGTGGCGATGCCCAGCGTGAGGCCGTCGGGTGCCGACTTGGCAACCTGGCTCACGCCGATGTTGCCGCCCGCGCCGGGCCGGTTCTCGATGATCACCGTGCCCAGCGAGTCTTTCACCGCTTCGGCCAGCACGCGCGCCGTCACGTCGATCGGGCCGCCGGCCGCGAAGGGCACGACGATGCGCGTGGTGCGGGATGCCTGCGCCCAGGTGGGCAGGGCGAGGGTGCTGGCGGCGAGGGCGATGGCGTGGCGGCGCGAAATCATGCTGTGTCTCCGTGTGGTGGGGTCAAACCTTGTCGGCGGCGCTGGTGAACGAGTCGGCGAAGAAGAACTCCTCGGGCAGTTTGCCCTCGGCCACGTAGTCGCGTCGGGCCGATTCGACCACGATGGGCGCGCCGCAGGCATAGACCTCGAAGCCGCTGAGGTCCGGGTGATCCTGCAGCACGGCGCGGTGCACGAAGCCGGTGCGGCCGGTCCAGGCATCTTCGGCCAATGCGTCCGAGATCACCGGCACGTACGTCAGGTTCGGCATCGCGGCGAGCTGTTCCTCGATCCACGCGCTCTGGTACAGATCGCCCGGGCGGCGGCCGCCCCAGTACAGCGTGGCCGGGCGGGTGATGCCCTTGAAGCGCATGTGCTCGACGATGGCCTTGATGGGCGCGAAGCCCGTGCCCGAGGCCAGCAGCACCATGGGCTTGGTGCTGTCTTCGCGCAGGAAGAAGCTGCCGAACGGGCCTTCGATGCGAAGGATGTCTTTCTCCTTCAGGGTGGTGAAGACCTGATCGGTGAACTTGCCGCCCGGCATGTGGCGCAGGTGCAGCTCCAGGCCCGGGGCCTCGGCCTGCGTGTGCGGCGCGTTGGCCATGGAATAGCTGCGGCGGTCGCCATCGCGCAGGATGAACTCCACGTACTGGCCCGCGCGGTACTGGAAGGTGTCGCTCGCGGGCAGTTGCAGGCGCAGCACCATCACGTCGTGCGAGGCGCGGCTGAGGCTGCTCACGCGTGCGGGCATCTTCTTGATCGGGAAGGCGCCGAGTTCGGTGACCTGGCGCGATTCGAGCACCACGTCGGTCTGTGCCACGCCGCAGCAGGTGAGCACGTAGCCCGCGGCCTCTTCGTCGGCGCTGAGTGCCTTGGCCTGGTGCGGGCCGTGGGCCACGCTGCCCGAGACCAGCTTGCACTTGCACGAGCCGCAGGCGCCGTCCTTGCAACCGTAGGGCAGGCCGATGCCCTGGCGGATGCCCGCGGCCAGCATGGCCTCGTCGGGGTTGGCGGTGAAGGTGCGCCCGCTGGGCTGCACGGTGATGGTGAATGTCATACTCGCAAACTTTCCAGAGAGGGGCCGCACGCGCAGCGTGCCCCGCAAAAGCAACCGCGCATTGTCGCAAAAACCCGTTCCGCATGAGTTTTCTGGGTGCCTTGCCCGCGCGCTTCCGGCGTGAACGGGTGCTGATCGTGGGCTGTGGCGACGTGGGACTGCGCGCCGCGCGCGAACTGGGCGCCGGCCGCCGCAGCCGCGTGCTGGCGCTCACCTCCAGCCCGGCCCGTGCGCCGGCCTTGCGCGGCGCGGGCATCACGCCCCTGGTGGGCAACCTCGACGACCCGCGCAGCCTGCGCCGACTGGCGGGCCTCGCCTCGCGCGTGCTGCACCTGGCCCCGCCGCCCAGCGAAAGCCCGAACGATTGGCGCACCGATGCGCGCACGCGTGCGCTGGTGCATGCGCTCGCGCAGCGCACGCCACCGCTGTCGCTGGTGTATGGCTCGACCACCGGTGTCTACGGTGATCGCCAGGGCGCATGGACCAGCGAGGCCGTGCCGGCGCGCCCGCACACGCCGCGCGCCTGGCGCCGGGTGGACGCAGAGGACACGGTGCGCTGGCTGGGCCGCGCGGTCGGCGTGCGCGCCAGCATCCTGCGCATCCCCGGCATCTACGCCAACGACCGCGAGGGCGGTACGCCGCGCGAGCGCCTGCTGCGCGGAACGCCGGTGCTGCGCGCCGAAGACGACGTCTACACCAACCACGTGCACGCCGACGACCTCGCTCGCGCTTGCGTGCTGGCGCTCTGGCGCGGTCGTGCGCAACGCGTGGTGCACGCGGTGGACGACACCGAGCTGAAGATGGGCGACTACTTCGACCTGGCCGCCGATGTGTATGGCCTGCCACGGCCACCGCGCGTGGCGCGCAATGCCGCGCAGGACCAGTTGCCGCTGATGCTGCTGAGCTTCATGGGGGAGTCGCGCCGGCTCACCAACCAGCGGCTCAAGCAGGAGCTGCGCTTGCGCCTGCGGCACCCCACCGTGGCCGACGGCTTGCGGGCCTGAAAAAGCAAAGCCCGGCGAGGCCGGGCTGGTGCTGGGTGTTGTGTGGTGCCGAAGGCCGGACTCGAACCGGCACGCCTTGCAGCGGCGGATTTTGAATCCGCTGCGTCTACCGATTTCGCCACTTCGGCCCAGACAAGGGCGCGGATTATGGCACAGTGACGCCATGCGATACCCAACCATCGAAGACGCGATCGGCCACACGCCACTGGTTGCGCTGCAGCGCATCGGCGCGGCCGACAACGCGGCCCGCGGCAACGTCATTCTCGGCAAGCTCGAAGGCAACAACCCCGCCGGTTCGGTGAAAGACCGGCCCGCGCTGTCGATGATCCGCCGTGCCGAAGAGCGCGGCGACATCAAGCCCGGCGACACGCTGATTGAGGCCACCTCGGGCAACACCGGCATTGCGCTGGCCATGGCTGCGGCCATCAAGGGCTACCGCATGGTGCTGATCATGCCGGAGGACCTCTCCATCGAACGCGCGCAGACCATGAAGGCGTTCGGTGCCGAACTCATCCTCACGCCCAAGAGCGGCGGCATGGAATCCGCGCGCGACCTGGCCGAGAAGATGCAGGCCGATGGCAAGGGCCGCGTGCTCGACCAGTTCGCCAACCCCGACAACCCGCGCATCCACTACGAAACCACCGGCCCCGAACTCTGGGAGCAGACCGGCGGGCGCATCACGCACTTCGTGAGCGCCATGGGCACCACGGGCACCATCACCGGCGTTTCGCGCTTCCTGAAGGAAAAGAACCCCGCGATCCGCATCGTCGGCGCGCAGCCCGACGAAGGTTCGCGCATTCCGGGCATCCGCAAGTGGCCCGTCGAATACCTGCCGAAGATCTACGACCCGAAGGCGGTGGACGAGTTGATCTACGTCTCGCAAAGCGACGCCGAAGACATCGCGCGGCGGCTGGCGCGCGAGGAAGGCATCTTCGGTGGCATTTCGGCCGCCGGGGCCCTGTGGGCCGCGTTGCAGGTGGCGCAGCGGGAGCAGAACGCCACCATCGTCTTCGTGGTTTGCGATCGCGGCGATCGCTACCTGTCCACCGGCGTCTTTCCGGCCTGAGCCCCGCGCATGGCCGGCGAGTTCCGCTTCTGCCCGCAGTGCGCCACGCCCTTGCAGGCCATCGCCATGGCCGAGGACGGTGGCGACAAGCTGCGCCTGCGCTGCCCGGCCTGCGGGTTCACCCACTGGAACAACCCCACGCCCGTGCTGGCGGCGATCGTCGAACTGAACGGCCAGGTGCTGCTCGCCCGCAACGCCGCCTGGACGGGCAAGTTCTTCGGGTTGATCACCGGCTTCATGGAAGCCGGTGAGTCGCCCGAGGAAGGCATCCGCCGCGAGATCGCCGAGGAAACGGCGCTGCACACCGAGTCGCTCTCGCTCGTGGCGGTGCACGATTTCCAGCGCATGAACCAGGTCATCGTCACTTACCACGCCCGTTGCTCGGGCGAGGTGCGGCTCTCGCCCGAGCTGTCCGAGTACCGCCTGCTCGACCCGGCCGTGGTGCGCTGCTGGCGCGCGGGCACCGGTTTGGCGCTCGCACAGTGGCTTTTGTCACGCGGCATCACGCCAACGTTCCTGGATGACACGCCGAACGCACGCGCGGCCTAAAATGCGGCGTTTCCCAGCACGGAGCCTTCATGATCGCCGCTGACCGAGAACTCGATGCCCGGGGCCTGAACTGCCCGCTGCCCATCCTGAAGGCCAAGAAAGCCCTGGCCGACATGCACAGCGGCCAGACGCTCAAGGTGGTGGCGACCGACGCCGGCTCGGTGCGCGATTTCCAGGCCTTCGCCAAGCAGACGGGCAACCTGCTGGTCCACCAGGAATCGGTGGGTGGCGACCACATCTCGGTGCTCAAGCGCCGGTGAAACGCGCCATGGACGTCCTGCTCGTCGACCCGCTGGTGCCTGAGGCACTGGCGTGGCTGCAGGACCGCTACCAGGTGGTCTACCAGCCCGAGCTGGCCGACGACCCGGCCGCGCTGCGTCAGGCCGTTGCCGACGCGCGCGCCATCGTCGTGCCGCCGCACGTCATCGTCTCGGCCGAATTCCTCGAGCACGCGCCCCGGCTGCAAATGGTCGCGCGCATGCAGATCTCCAGCGACAACACCGACCTCGACGCCTGCTCGCGCCGCAGCATCCGTGTGTTGCAGGCGCGCAGCGCCACGGTGCGTTCCAACGCCGAATACCTGCTCTATGGCCTGTTGATGCTCTACCGCCGCGGCATGGTGAGCGCGCTGCTGGGCCGCAAGCTGGGCCAGGTGCGCATGGGCCGCGAACTCGCGGGCAGCACGGTGGGCCTGCTGGGCCTGGCGCCGGTGGCCCACACGCTGGCACCCATGCTGCGCAGCCTGGGTGTGCGCGTGATCGGTTATGACCCGGCCGTGCACCACGCGGCCGAGCTGTGGGACAAGCTGGGCGTGGAGCCCGTGCCGCTGCAGGAACTGATGTCCCGCTCCGACGCGATCTCGCTGCAGATGGTCTATGCCTCGCGCTTCAAGGGCTGGATCAACGAGCGGCTGCTCAACCACTGCAAGACCGGCCAGCTCTGGGTGGGCGTGAGCCGCAGCGCCTTGTTCGACCAGGAGGCCCTGGCGCTGGCGCTGTGCGACGGCCGCATCGACGCCTGCCTGCTCGATGGCGCCAACCCGCAGTTCGCGGCGCCGGGCTCGCCGCTGAACGGGGTGCCGAACCTGCACCTCACGCCGCGCCTGGGTTCTCACACGCGCGAAGCCAAGCTGCGCGCGAGCTGGTACCTGGCGCGCCGCATCCACGAAACCTTGTCACCCGAGGAAGCGCGCCGCGAGCCCGGGGGCAGCGATTTCGCGGCGCTCGACAGCACCGGCTTCCCGGAGTCCGGCGACCCACCGCAGGCGGCCACGCCATCGCAGTGGGCCTCACTCGCCGCCCTGGACCGCGACTGAGCTCAGCCCAGCCGCGCGAGCTGGGCCTGCACCTTCTCCAGCGTGGCGCCGAAGTCGGCCACGCGCTGCTTTTCCTGTTCGATCACCGTGGCCGGCGCACGCGCCACGAAGCCTTCGTTGGCCAGCTTGCCCTGGGCCTTGGTGATCTCGCCCTGCAGGCGCGCGGCCTCTTTGGCCAGGCGGGCCTTTTCGGCCGCCACGTCGATCTCCATGAACAGGCACAGGCGGGCGTCGCCCACCACCGCCACGGGCGCGGCGCCCGCGGCCTGGGCCCAGGCGGCTTCGTCGTCGAACACGCGCACCTCGGCCAGCTTGGCCAGGGATTGCAGCACCGGCGCGGCCGTGCGCAGGAAGTCGGTGTCGCCCACGGTGTAGAGCGGCAGGCGCTGGGCGGGTGACACGCCCATTTCTCCGCGCAGCGTGCGGCAGGCGTCGACCAGCTTCTTGAGCCGCGCCACATGGGCCTCGGCCGCTTCGTCGATGCGTTCGGGTTGGCTCACGGGGTAGGCCGACAGCGCCACCGCTTCGCCGGCGCGGCCGGCCACGGGGGCCACTTTCTGCCAGAGTTCTTCGGTGATGAAGGGGATCAGCGGGTGCGCCAGGCGCAGGATGGCCTCGAGCGTGCGGATCAGGGTGCGGCGCGTGGCGCGCTGCTGCGCGGCGTCGCCGGTCTGGATCTGCACCTTCGCGATTTCCAGGTACCAGTCGCAGAACTCGTTCCAGACGAAGTCGTAGATGGCGTTGGCAACGTTGTCGAGCCGGTACTCGGCGAAACCCTGCGCCACCAGGGCCTCGGTGCGCTGCAGCGTGGAGCTGATCCAGCGGTCGGCCTGGCTGAAGCTCAGGTAGCCATGGAAGGGCTGGCCGACGGCGCATTCGTCCTTGGTGTGCTCCTTCAGGCCGCAGTCCTGGCCTTCGCAGTTCATGAGCACGAAGCGCGAGGCGTTCCAGAGCTTGTTGCAGAAGTTGCGGTAGCCCTCGCAGCGCTTGCTGTCGAAGTTGATGCTGCGGCCCAGCGAAGCCAGCGCCGCGAAGGTGAAGCGCAGCGCGTCGGCGCCGTAGGCCGGAATGCCCTCGGGGAATTCCTTCTCGGTGTCCTTGCGCACGCGCGGCGCGGTCTCGGGCTTGCGCAGGCCGGTGGTGCGCTTCTCCAGCAACTGGGGCAGGGCGATGCCGTCGATGAGGTCCACTGGGTCGAGCACGTTGCCTTCGCTCTTGCTCATCTTGCGGCCCTGCGCGTCGCGCACCAGGCCGTGGATGTAGACATGGCGGAAGGGCACACGGCCGGTGAAGTGGGTCGTCATCATGATCATGCGCGCGACCCAGAAGAAGATGATGTCGTAGCCCGTGACGAGCACGCTGCTCGGCAGGTAGACGTCGTAGTCCTCGGTGGGGCCGGCCTTCTGGTTCGGCCAGCCCATGGTGCTGAAGGGCACCAGCGCCGACGAGTACCAGGTGTCGAGCACGTCGGGGTCGCGCGTGAGCGTCTTGCCCGGGGCCTGGGCCTGTGCTTCTTCGGCATTGCGCGCCACGTAGCAGCGGCCGTCCTCGTCGTACCAGGCGGGGATCTGGTGGCCCCACCAGAGCTGGCGGCTGATGCACCAGTCCTGGATGTTCTTCATCCACTGGTCGTAGGTGTTCACCCAGTTCTCGGGCACGAACTTCACCTCGCCCGAGGCCACGGCGTCGATCGCTTTCTGCGCAATGCTCTTGCCCGTCGGGTCCTGCTCGCTGACCTTCGTCATGGCGATGAACCACTGGTCGGTGAGCATGGGTTCGACCACCGCGCCGGTGCGCGCGCAGATCGGCAGCATGAGCTTGTGCGGCTTGATCTCGATCAGGTAGCCCTGGGTGTCGAGATCGGCCACCACGGCCTTGCGCGCGTCGAAGCGGTCCATGCCCTGGTAGGCCTTCGGGCCGTTCTCGTTCACCTTCGCGTCGAGCGTGAAGATGGTGATGAGCGGGATGTTGTGGCGCAGCGCGCAGGCGTAGTCGTTGAAGTCGTGCGCGCCGGTGATCTTCACGCAGCCCGAGCCGAACGCGCGGTCGACGAAGTCGTCCGCAATGATGGGGATCTGCCGGTCGCACAGCGGCAGGTCGACGTATTTGCCCACCAGGTGGCGGTAGCGCTCGTCCTCCGGGTGCACGGCCAGCGCGCCATCGGCCAGCATGGTTTCGGGGCGGGTGGTGGCGATCACCATGCCGCGCTGCGGCTGGCCATCGATCATCTGCGGCCCGTCCACGAACGGGTAGCAGATGTAGTGCATCTTGCCGTCGGACTCGACCGACTCCACCTCCAGGTCGCTCACCGCCGACTTGAGCACCGGATCCCAGTTCACCAGGCGCTTGCCGCGGTAGATGAGGCCCTGCTCGAACAGGCGAACGAAGGTTTCGGTGACCACGGACGAGAGCTTGTCGTCCATGGTGAAGTACTCGCGCGACCAATCCACCGTGTCGCCCATGCGGCGCATCTGGCCGGTGATGGTGTTGCCGCTCTTCTCCTTCCACTCCCAGACCTTCTTCGTGAAGGCCTCGCGGCCCAGGTCGTGGCGGCTGATCTTCTGTTCCTGCAACTGGCGTTCCACCACGATCTGCGTGGCGATGCCGGCGTGGTCGGTGCCCGGCACCCAGACCGTGTTCGCGCCCATCATGCGGTGGTAGCGCGTGAGGCTGTCCATGATGGTCTGGTTGAACGCGTGGCCCATGTGCAGGGTCCCGGTCACGTTCGGCGGTGGCAGCTGGATGGCGAAACCCGGCGCGCCGGCGCGCGCTTCGCCGGTGCCACGGAACCCGGCCTTGCCCACGCCGCGCTGCTCCCACCACGGGCCCCACCGGGCTTCGATGGGAGCGGGTTCGAAGGACTTGGCCAGCGAGGCCAGTCCGGGTTGCTGCACGGTGTCGGTCATGGGGGGCGCCAGAAGGACAACGGCATCCCGCGGGATGCCGTTGGAATGTTCGGGGAAGGCGCCGATTTTACCGGCGGCCCCATGCCCTCACGGGCCGCTCAGAGCGCTTCGCGCGCGGCCGCAATGCACCCGGCCAGCACCTTTGCGTCGCCCACCTGGTTGGCCAGCAACAGGATGAGCCGCGCGCTGAAGGCCTGGATCTGCTCGGGGCCGAGGCCGGCCTGGGCGTCGAGCAGCTGTTCGTAGAAGCCGTCGGCGTCCTGCCAGTTGGGGGTGGTGATCATGCGTTGACTCCGGTGAGGCCCAGGGCCAGGCCGATGGCGCGCACCAGGCTGGCGTCGATGGCCGGGCCGCTGGCCGCGAGGTAGCCATCGGGCCGCACCAGCGCCCATTCGCCGGCCTGCACCTGGCAGGCGCCGCGCAGGCTGCCCTGCGGGTCGCGCACGTGTTCCACGGCCTGCGCGGCCTCGCCCGTGCCCAGCACCTGCACCACACGCAGCGGGGAACTGGCCGCCAGGCCCGCGAGCCGTTTGAGCGCGGGTGCGGGCAAGGGGCCGAAGGCCAGCAGCAGCAGGTCGCCCGCGGCCCAGTCGAGCAGTTGGTTGAAGCGGCCTTCGCGCCCGTTGGCCCAGCGAAAGCCCACGTTCTGCACCGACTGGCCGGCCGCGCTGCCGGCGCGGTACAGGCAGGCGCGCGAGCGCGTGTAGGGGTTGGCCACGGCCATGCGGCCGGTGTTCACGAGCGCGCGCGCGAACGGGTGCCGCTTGGCCAGCGCAATGGCGGCGCTGCGGTACACGCTCTCCACGCCCTCGGCCGGGCGCAGGAAGCGTGCGGTGCGGTTGGTCACGCGCACGTTCTCGCGCGCGGCCTCCAGGCGCTCGTCGCCGTAGCTCTCCAGCAGCGCGGGCGCGGCGCGGCCACGCAGCACCGCGGCGAGCTTCCAGGCCAGGTTGTCGGCATCGGCCACGCCGGTGTTGCCGCCGCGCGCGCCGAAGGGGCTCACCACCTTGGCCGAATCGCCCATGAAGAACACGCGCCCGGCCCGCATGGCGTGCACGCATTCGCTGCGGTAGGCATAGGGGCCCACCCACACGATCTCGACCCCCACGTCCTTGCCGAACTGGCGCGCCAGCCGCTCGCGCACCACGTCCTCGCGGCTCACGTGGGCCGGGTCGGCGTTGGGCGCCATCTGGTAGTCGATGCGCCACACGTCATCGCCCATGAGGTGCTGCCACACGGCGCGGTTTTCGTTGAAGGGCGCTTCGATCCAGGTGTGGCGCTCCTGCGGCGGTCGGGTGGTGAAGCGCACGTCGGCAATGCACCAGCGGTCGTCGCCGCGCTTGCTGTCGAACGGCACGTTCAGCCACTTGCGCAGCGGGCTGTTGGAGCCGGTGGCGTCGATCACGTGCTCGGCGCGCACCTGGTAGCGGCCCGCGGGCGTTTCGATGGTGAGCAGCGCGCTGTGTTCGCCTTGCTCGAAGGCGGTGAGGCGGTTGCGCCAGCGCAGGTCCACATGGCCGAGCGCGTTGATGCGATCGACGAGGAAGGCCTCGATGTAGAACTGCTGGATGTTGATGAAGGGCGGCTGCTGGCTGAGCCGGTAGCCGCCTTGCTGGCGCAGGTCGAAGCTGTAGACCTCGTCGGCACCGGCGTAGGTGCGGCCCACGCTCCATTGCACGCCCTTGGCGGCGATGTTCTGGTACACGCCCAGGCGCTCGAAGATCTCCAGCGACTTCTGCGTGTAGCAGATGCCGCGCGACGACGCGCCTTTGACGCCCACGGTGTCGTCTTCGTCGATGAGGATGGCCGGCACGCCCAGGCGCGCGAGCGAGCAGGCCAGGGTGAGCCCGCTGATGCCGCCACCGACGATGACGATGGGGTGCTCGGCGGGCGTCTGGCTGCCGAGTTCGGGCGGGGGCACGAAGGGGTAGGTGGGCAACTGGTACCCACCGCCCTGGGTGAACTCGTAGCCGTTGGTGTGGGCGACTTCTTTGTACGTGTCCAGCGTCATGGGTCGTTCCTCGTTGCAGTCCGTCTCTCGGTGTGTCGCGCTCGCTTCACCTCGCCTTGCTCGCGGGTGATGGGTACTCCGCTCCGCGACTGTCCCCCGGGCCGGCTGCGCCGGCCCTCCTCCTTTATGTCGCTACGCGAAGCACCCATCACCCGCGAGCAGAAGCCATGTGAGTGGCGTGCGACGAGTGCCAACGAGGTCGGTGGTGATCGGTGTCCGGCGCAGCGACATAAAGGAGAAGCCAAGGGCGCAGCCCTTGGCGGGGGACAGTCGCGGAGCCGGATACCGGTCGCCGCCGACCGCCCCACGCCAGGGCCAATGCGAAAGCCTCAAACCTTGCCCACCACCTCCGGCCGATCGTTCTGTTGCGGCTTCAACGGCGCGGCTTGCTTGCCCTCGGCCCGCTCGCGCCGCCACTGTTCCTTGCGCGCATTCCATTCACCCAGCCGCGCGTGCGCCGTCTTGCTCTCCTGCAGCATCTGGAACTCGTCGGCCAGCTGGGCCGTCAGTTCCAGGCGGATGCCGTTCGGGTCGAAGAAATAGATGCTCTTGAAGATGTGGTGGTCCGTCACCCCCAGCACCTCGATGCCGTGTGCCTCCAGGCGCGCCTTGGTGTTCTGCAGCTCGTCCACCGTGTTCACACGGAAGCTGATGTGGTTCACCCACTTCGGCGTGTTCGGGCTCGGCAGCGCGGCCTCGTCGTCGCCGAGGTCGAAGAAGGCGATGAACGAGCCGTCCTGCAGGCGGAAGAAGAAGTGCGTGTACGGGCAGTATTCGCCCGTGCTGGGCACGTGGTCGCTCTGGATGATGTGGTAGAGCGGCAGGCCCAGGATGTCTTCGTAGAAGTGGCGCGTTTCCTCCGCGTCGCGTGCGCGGTAGGCGTAGTGGTGAAGCTGCTGGATCGGGGCCGGCGCGGGCAGGTCGGCACGGGGCTGGGCAGGCGTCATGGCGGTCTCCTTCGTCAGGGCTGGAAATTTACCATAGCGAAATGCATTTCTCCAAACGTAATTCTCTGGCCGGCATGCCCGACCCCGCGGGGCGCCTTCCGTCGGGCGCCCCGCGATAATCCACGCTCCCCGGGGATCCCGCCTTCTGCCGCCCATGCTTTTTCTCATTTCGCCCGCCAAGGCGCTCGACTACGAGACGCCACCCCAGGTCAAGACCCACACCCAGCCGCTGTTCGTGGAGCAGGCGGCCGAGCTGGTGGGCGTGATGCGCGCCAAGTCGCCGCAGCAGGTGGCCGCGCTGATGGACCTGTCGGACAAGCTCGCCGCGCTCAACGCCGCGCGTTACGAGGCCTGGAGCCCGAAGTTCACCGCGAAGAATTCCAGGCAGGCGGTGCTGGCCTTCGACGGCGATGTCTATGGCGGGCTCGACGCGAAAAGCCTGTCGCCCGACGAACTCGACTGGCTGCAGCAGCACTTGTGCATCCTCAGCGGCCTGTATGGCGTGCTGCGCCCGCTCGACCGGATGCAGCCCTACCGGCTGGAGATGGGCACGCGCCTGAAGACCGCGCGCGGCAACTCGCTCTACGCCTTCTGGGGCAGCCGCATCGCCGATTACCTGAACGAACGTGCGCAGGCCGACAAGAGCCCGGTGGTGATCAACCTCGCGAGCGAGGAGTACTTCAAGGCCGTGGACCTGAAGGCCCTGCGCCCGCGCGTCGTCACCTGCGCGTTCGAAGAGCGCAAGGCCGATGGGTACAAGGTCATCAGCTTCATGGCCAAGCGCGCGCGCGGGTTGATGGTGCGCTGGGCGCTGCAGCAGCGCGCCAGCACGCCCGACCAGCTCAAGGGCTTCGACCTCGAGGGCTATCGGTTCGAGGCCGGCCCGTCCACCCCCGATCGCCTCGTGTTCCGCCGCGAGAGCAAGGCCTGAGAGGAGACCCGCATGAGCCAGACCGTCACCCCCGCACTGCGCCGCTGGATCATCGAGCAGGCCAGCGCCGGCTTTCCACCCGAATCGGTGCTCAAGGCCATGCTCGACGCCGGGTGGGAGGAGGGCGTGGCCGAGAAAGCGCTGGAGCGCACCCTGCTGGACCACCTGGGCACCGTGTCGCCGCAGCAGATGGCCGCCGTGGCGCCCGAGGTGCGCGAGGCGGTGCAGGCTTCGCAAGGCATGGGGGTGCGCGTGCCGACGATCGACCTCTCGACTTCGCCGCGCCGCATCGACGCCGGGGACCGCTGGGTCGACGTGATCACGCACATGAACCATCCGCGCGTGATCGTGCTGGGCAACCTGCTCGGCCCCGAGGAATGCGACGCGATCATCGAATCGGCCAAGCCCCGGCTGGCGCGTTCGCTCACCGTGCAGACCAGCACCGGTGGCGAAGAGATGAACCCCGACCGCACCAGCAGCGGCATGTTCTTCAATCGCGGGCAGACGCCCGAGGTCACGGCGGTCGAGCAGCGCATTGCGCGCCTGGTGGGCTGGCCGATGGAGAACGGCGAGGGCCTGCAGGTGCTGCATTACCGCCCGGGCGCCGAGTACAAGCCGCACTACGACTACTTCGACCCGGACGAACCGGGCACGCCCACCATCCTCAAGCGCGGCGGCCAGCGCGTGGCCACGCTGGTGATGTACCTCAACGAACCCACGCGCGGCGGCGGCACCACCTTTCCCGACGTGGGGCTCGAGGTCGCGCCGGTGCGTGGGCACGCCGTGTTCTTCAGCTACGACCGCCCGCACCCGTCCACCCGCACCCTGCACGGTGGCGCGCCCGTGCTCGAAGGCGAGAAGTGGGTGGCCACCAAATGGCTGCGCGAAGGCGAATTCAAGTAAGCGAGTTCAAGTGATCGAAGGCGCCTGATGGCCAACACCCCCGAACAATCCCAGCTCGGCAAGGCCTCGGCCTACGTCGACCACTACGACGCCAGCCTGCTGTTCCCGCTGCCGCGCGAAGCCAAGCGGCGCGAGATCGGCATCGCCGGCAGCGTGCCCTTCGTGGGTTGCGATCTCTGGACCGCCTACGAACTCTCGTGGCTCAATCCGCGCGGCAAGCCGCAGGTGGCCATCGCGCACATCACCGTGCCCTGCGAAAGCACGCACATCGTCGAGAGCAAGTCCTTCAAGCTCTACCTCAACAGCTTCAACAGCACGCCCTTCGACAGCGCCGACGCGGTGCGCGAGCGCCTGCGGGCCGACCTGAGCACCGCCGTCTGGCACGGCGGCCCGGTGCAGGCCGGCGTGGGTGTGAGGCTCGTCGCGCCCGAGCGCTTCGACGCCGAACCCATCCACGAACTCGATGGCCTGAGCCTGGACCGCCTGGACGTGGAGTGCACGCGCTACGAGCCCGCGCCCGATCTGCTGTCTGCCGCGCTGGGCGAGCAGCCCGTGAGCGAAACATTGGTGAGCCACCTGCTCAAGAGCAACTGCCTCGTCACCGGCCAGCCCGACTGGGGCAGCGTGCAGATCGGCTACAGCGGCCCGCAGATCGATCAGGCCGGCCTGCTGCAGTACCTGGTGAGCTTTCGCAACCACAACGAATTCCACGAGCAGTGCGTGGAGCGCATCTACATGGACCTGTGGACGCGTTGCAAACCCACCAAGCTCACGGTGTACGCGCGCTACACGCGCCGTGGCGGGCTCGACATCAACCCCTGGCGCAGCAGCCACCCGCAACAACCGCCGGCCAACGTGCGCAACGCGCGGCAGTGAACGCTGGCGCGCTCAGAACCGGCTGCAGGCCATGCCGCCGAAGTTCTCGCGCACACCGGCCACCCCGGGGATGGCCTTGATCTTCTCCAGCACGCCCTTGGCCAGATCGCGCGGGGTGTTCGACGCGAACGTGATTTCCAGCCGCCCGGCGCTGCTGGTGAAGCGGTAGGCGGTGTATTCGTCGGCGTCCAGATCGAACAGCAACTCCGTCAGATCGGCCTCGATGCGCTTGTTCGGGCTGAGATCGAGCGCGCTGGCGGCGCCGGTGCCCAGGGCCAGCAGCAGGCCCAGGGCCAGGGTGCGCCGTGTGGGCGACGGGCTTCTTGTCATGCGTCTCCTCCTGTGAAACCGCCGCAGGGTGGCGGGTGCGTCTGGCCTTGGCAAGTGCCGGCCATCGGCGCGGAGCCGCCCCGAAGCCACCCCGGTGGCGTCCGACCGCCGGTCGATCCGATGCCGGAATCGCCGAAACCCTTAGGTGAATTGGCACTTACCACGTAGCATCCGCCGCTTCGCCGTCATCGCACGGCTGATCACTGGCCGTTCGGTCCCTTGCGGGTTGGCGGCTTTCTCTGGCGGCCCGCTTCCACGCGGCAACCGCCCTCTCTCGCGGCGCCCCAGCCCCATGCAGGCCGGCCCGCTTCTTCGAAAGGCTCAGTCATGAGCAACAAGCTGTACGTGGGCAACCTGCCCTACTCCGTCAACGACGACTCGCTGCGTCACAACTTCTCCGAATACGGTGCCGTGGCGTCTGCCAAGGTCATGATCGACCGCGACAGCGGCCGCTCCAAGGGTTTCGGTTTTGTCGAGATGGGCTCCGAAGCCGAAGCGCAAGCCGCCATCAACGGCCTGAACGGCCAGTCGGTCGACGGCCGCCAGATCGTGGTCAACGTTTCGCGTCCCAAAGAGGGTGGCGGCGGCGGTGGTTACCGCAGCAACGGCCCGCGCTACTGAGCACGGACCGCCCCACAAAAAACCGGCGCATGGCGCCGGTTTTTTTTTGTCCCGCGCGGTCAGATCTGTTTCTGGATCAACGGGCCGTGGAACAGCACCGGGCCTGTGGGCCCGCGCTCGCTCGGCACGCCGCCCAGCGGCTCCAGGCTGATGGCCAGCGCGGGCACCTCGCGCACCGCGGTCTCCTGGGCCGCGAGTTGCAGCAGGCGCTCGGGCGTGAGCACGCCCAGCGAGCGCGGCGCCGCACCCGGGGGCAGGGCCCAGAGCTGCAGCGAGCGGTCGGCCGCTTCCTGGTAACCACCCACGCGCTGCAGGTCCAGGCGGTTGTTGCGGGCGTCGAAGGTCACCAGCAGCGCAGGCTGGCCGCGCTCGTCGTTGAGCACCGACACATAGCGCACTTCGGGTGCGGCGAGCAGGCGGCGCTCCAGCTCGGCCACCTGCGCGCTGCGTTGCGCGATGTCCTGCTGCAGCGTGGCCACCTGCGCCGCGCGGTCGCCCGCTTCGCGTTGCAGGCCGGGCACGATGAACGCGGCCAGCAGCGCGGTGGCCAGGCCCGCCAGGCCGGCACCGCGCCACAACGCGAGGTTGTGCCACCAGCCGCGTGGGGCTGTGGCCGGCGTGCGCTGGTGCGCCAACGCGGCTTGCGCGGCATCGGCGCGCACCAGGTTCTCGATGCGCGTCCACACCTGCGGAGCGGGTTGCGCTGGCGCCTGCAACTCGCCCAGGCTGGCCACGCGGGCCGCCCATTCGAGCGCGGCGGCGCGCACCACCGGTTGTTCTCGCGCGATGGTTTCGAAGCGGCGGCGCGCACCGCCGCGCAGCGTGCCCAGCGCGTGGGCGGCCGCCAGGCGCTGTGTGAGTTCGGGATGGCGCTGGATCTGCATGGCCGTGTGCCTCAGGCGAAACGCGCCATGCATTCGCGCAGCCGCTCCAGGCCGCGGCGGATCCAGGTCTTCACCGTGCCCAGCGGCAGGCGCAGTTGCCCGGCCAGTTCACCGTGGCTCAGGTCGCGCAGGTAGGCCAGGCTGATGACCTCGCGCTGCTTGTGCTCCAGCTGCTGCAGGCACTGGTGCAGGGCCCAGGCCTGCTGGCTCGCCAGGCTGGTGTCCATCGGGTCGGGCGTGTCGCCTTGCAGGGTATCGGCCAGGGTGTCGTCGAGTTCCTGCGTGAGGTGGCTGCGTTCGGCCGCGCGGCGGCGCAGGCTGTCGAGCGAGCGGCTGCGCACGATGAGCGCGAGCCAGGCCATGGGCGGGCTCAGGCTGGCGCGGTAGTCGGGCGCGTTGCGCCAGATCTGCAGGAAGCTTTCCTGCAGCACGTCTTCGGCGCGCTCGGCGTTGCCCACCACGCGCAGTGCCAGGCCGTAGAGCTTGCGGGCGGTGAGGTCGTAGAGCGCCTTGAGCGCGGCTTCGTCGCGCTGCGCCACGCGGTCGATCAGGGTCATGAGTTGGTGGTCGTCGGAGGGGGCGCTCATGCGCGCATTGTGCGGCGGTGCTTGCCTTGTCTGGCAATACGGCCCGGGCCCGCGGGTGGATTCGCGGCGGTGTGTTGTTTCTCACAACACCCTGGCGGCCCCACATCCCACCGAATCGCTCGGGTTTGCTGAATCCGGGGCCGGGGCGCCGCGCGTATCCGGTTCGACAGCTGTCGCATCCCTTCAACCGGACAACAGAGACAAACCCCATGAACCCCACCCCGGACAACCGCCGTGCCTTCCTGCGCACCGGCACCACCCTCTCGGCCGTCGGCCTGGCGCTGCTGGCCGGCAAGCCCGCGCTGGCGCAGGGCATGAAGGCCGATGTCGGCAAGGACATCGACATCCTCAACATCGCGCTCGGCCTCGAGCACGAGGCCATCAACGCCTACCAGCTCGGCGCCGGCAGCGGCCTGCTGCAAAAGCCCGTGCTCGACGTGGCGGTGCAGTTCCAGGGCCACCACAAGGCGCACCGCGACGCGCTCGCGGCCACCATCCGCAAGCTCGGCGGGCAGCCCGTGGCCGAGAAAAAGCTCGACGACTACGCGAAAGACCTCAACGCCGCGTCGCTCAAGAACCAGGCCGACGTGCTCTCGCTCGCCGCGCGCCTCGAACTCGGTGCGACCAACGCCTACATCAGCGTGATCCCCGCCATGGGCGACCGCGAACTGGCCAAGGTGGCCGCGCGCCTGGCGGCCGACGAGACCATGCACTTCACCGTGCTCACCAACGCGCTGGGCCGCCCGCTGCCCGCCGGCGCCCTGTCCTTCGGCGCCTGATTGCCCCGATCTCCCCGGTTCACAACAGGCGCCGGCCATGCACCGGCGCCACGCCTCCCCGTCCTTCCCTTCACTTTCAACGGAGCTTTTCCATGATCCTCAAGACCAGCCTCATCGCCGCGGCCGCCCTGGCCCTCACCGCTTGCGCCTCGTCGATGGGCGCGAAACCCATGTTCTCGCAAGACGGCCTGCCCGATGCCGTGAAGGTGCCCGCCGGCCACAAGGTGGCCTGGGAAACCGTGGGCGTGGGCGAGATCACCTACGAGTGCCGCGCCAAGGCCGGTGCCGCCGGTCAGTTCGAGTGGGTGTTCGTGGGCCCCGACGCCAAGCTGATGGACCGCGCGGGCAAGCAGGTCGGCAAGTACTACGGCCCGCCCGCCACCTGGGAAGCCATGGACGGCTCGAAATTCACCGGCGCGCAGGTGGCGGTGGCGCCCGCACCGGCTGGCAACATCCCGCTGCAGCTGGTGAAGGCCAACCCGGCCATGGGCATGGGCGCGCTGCAGGGCGTGACCTATGTGCAGCGCGTGGCCACCGTGGGCGGTGTGGCGCCGGCCATGGCCTGCGGTGCCGGCAACACCGGCAGCAAGCAGATCGTGCAGTACCGCGCCGACTACATCCTCTACAAGGCCGTCTGATCGGTCGCTGCGTTTCTCTCCAAGGTCCCCGGTATCGGCCCTCGGGCTGTTCGGCCCTGCGAACGATGGATCGTCGCAGGGCACTTTTTCTTGCCGGGTGTGCGGGCTCGCGGCTCAGGCCGCGCGCTCGAAACCTTCCAGCACGTTCACCGCATTCACACCCGCCTGCGCCACCGCGTAGCCGCCCTCGAAGGTGAACACTGTGGGCAGGCGCAGCGAAGCCAGCGCGGCGCCGACGCCGGGGTAGTCGCCCGAGCGCAGCTTGAAGCCGGAGATCGGGTCGCCCTCGAAGGTGTCCACGCCCAGCGGCACCACCAGCGCGCTGGCGCCGAAATCGCTCGCGGCCTGCAGGGCCTCGTCGAGCGCGGCGCGCCAGGCCGCGGTGCCGGTGCCGCGCGGCAGCGGCCAGTTGCGGTTGAAGCCCTCGCCCGCGCCGGCGCCGGTTTCGTCGGCGTGGCCGAGGAAAAACGGGTATTCGGTGCGCGGGTCGCCGTGGATCGAGAGCGTGAGCACATCGGCGCGTTCGTAGAACACGGTCTGCGTGCCATTGCCGTGGTGGTAGTCCACGTCGAGCACGGCCACGCGCGCGTGGCCACCGTCGCGCAGCGCCTGCGCCGCGATGGCGGCGTTGTTGAGGAAGCAGTAGCCGCCGTAGAAGCCCGGGCCGGCGTGGTGGCCCGGCGGGCGCGTGAGCGCGAAGGCGCTGCGTTCGCCCGCGAGCACGGCCTGCGCGGCCGCCAGCGCGCACGCGGCACCGGCGTGTGCCGCGGCCCAACTGCCCGCGGTGAGCGGCGTGCCCGAATCGAAGGCATACAGGCCCAGGCGCGCAGCGGCGTTGGCGGGCTCGCGGTCGTGGCGAAAGCCGTGCCGGTGCGGCAGCGGCCACACCGAGGGCAGGGCGTCCACCGCGGCGTTGGCCGGGTCGAGCGCCACCCAGTCGGCCCAGGCGTTGCGCAGGCAGTGCAGGTAGCGCGGCTCGTGCACGGTGTTCAGCACCGCATCCAGCGCGGCGGTGTCGGCGCCGGGTTCGCGCACCTCGCCCAGCGGGCGGCGGCGCAGTTCGTCGAGCACGTGCGTGAGGCGCGCGGGCACCTCGTGGCTGTCGACCAGGCGGCCGCGGAACATTTCCTGGCGGCCGACGTGCAGCCCGTGGTGGGGGTTGAGCAGGGTGAGCATTCGGGGGTAGTGGATCGTTGTTCAGTCGCGGCGCAGCACCAGCAGGCTCCAGTGCACATCACCGCGGCCCAGCATGTCGCCACGCCGGCCTTGCCAATGGTGCCGCAGGCCCAGCGGGGCCGCCAGCGCGGCGGTTTCTTCGGCCGAAACGTCGAACATGCGCCGGCCCTCGGGCACGGGGCCGTGGCGCAGCGTCATGGACACCAGCCCGCCGGGCGCGGTGAGCACGGCCAGGGCCTGCATGGCAGGCGCGCGCTCGTTCGCGTCCAGGTGCATCCAGACGGCGGTGAGCAGCACCAGCCCGAAACGCTCGGGGCGCTGGCGCAGTGTGTGCAGGTGGGGCAGGTGGTCATCCACCCAGTGAATGGGCAGCGCGCCGTGCCGCTGCAGGCCCTGCTCGCGCAGGCCCGCCGTGGGTTCGACGGCGACCACGCGGTGGCCGCGCCGCGCCAGCGCGGCCGCATCGCGGCCCGAACCGGCGCCGATGTCGAGCACGGGTACCGGTGGTGGCGGGAACAGGTGCAGTGCCTCGCGGTGCACGTCCTCGAAGGTGATGCGCTCGTACTGTTCGGCGAGGGCGGCGGCGCTCTCGCCGTAGCCGGCCGCGCCGGGCACGGGCTCACTGCCCATCGGCGTCGATGAAGGGGTTCAGCCGGGTCAGCGGCGTGAACTCGCCGGCGCGGCGTTCCTTGCCCGCGGTGATGGCCTCGCGCACGTGGGCGTTGCTCCAGATGGCGCCCTGCAGCCAGCCCATCTGGCGCAGGCTGTCGTCCACCGAGTGGTCGCGCGCGTAGTTCACGGCCTGCTTGGTGCCCCAGATCGCCACCGGCGGTTTGCCGGCGATTTCGCGGGCGCACTGCAGCGCGGCGTCGAGCGTGGCGGCGTGGCTGTCGAACACCTCGTTCACCAGGCCCAGCGCCAGCGCGCGCTGCGCGCCCAGGCGCCGCCCGGTGTAGGCCAGCTCTTTCACCACGCCCAGCGGGATCAGCTTGGGCAGGCGCTGCAGCGTGCCGACGTCGGCCACCATGCCGATGTTGATTTCCTGGATGCAGAAGAAGGCGTCGGCGCTGGCGTAGCGGATGCAGCCGGCGGTGACCATGTCGACCGCGCCGCCGATGCAGCCGCCCTGGATGGCGAAGATCACCGGCACGCGCAACGTCTCCAGCCGCGTGAAGGTGGCCTGCATGTCGGTCAGCAGGTCGAAGATCGCGGCGCGGCCTTCGGGGCTCTGGTCGTCCATGGTGATGGCGCCGCCAAACGTGTCGAGCGCCATGCCGGCGCTGAAGTGCTTGCCGGTGCTGCTGATGACGAGCGCGCGCGCCCGGCCTTCGTCGTGGATCTGGCGCAGCAGCCCGTCGAGCTCGCGCCAGAACGTGGGGCCCATGGTGTTGAGCGACTCGGGCCGGTTGAGCGCGAGGTGCGCCACGTGGTCAATCCAGCTCAGGGAAAAGCAGGTCGGTGCGTTCATCGCGTTGGGCCTTGTCTCGGGGCTTGGGGTGCGGGGCATTCTGGTCGGCCGAGGCGTCGGCCGCTGTCCCGGGTTTGACGAGTTTGCTCGCGCGCACGCCCAGCAGCCGGAAGCGCCTGGTGAGGTCCACGCGCTTGAGGCACTGGCCGGCGGCGCGGCGGATGGCGTTGGCGTCGGCCGTGGGCGTGTCGAGCGTGAGGTCGCGCGTGACCTTGGTGAAGCCCACGTAGGTGAGCTTCACGCCGACGGTGCGCGCCGTGTAGCCCTTGCGCTGCAGATCGTTGGCGACCTGCCCGCACAGTTGCGTGAGCAGGGCGCCGAGCTCGGCGCGGTCGTGCACGGCGTGCAGGTCGCGGTCGAAGGTGGTTTCCCGGCTCATGCTCACGGGCTCGCTCTCGGTCACCACGGCGCGCTCGTCGCGGCCCCAGGCGGCCTCGTGCAACCAGGCGCCATAGCTCTTGCCGAAGTTCGTGACCAGCCAGTCGCGCTCGCGCGCGGCGATGTCGCCGATGGTGGCGATGCCGTGCAACTTGAGTTTTTCGTCCGCCTTGGGGCCGATGCCGTTGAGCTTGCGGCAGGGCAGGGGCCAGATCAGGCGTTGCAGATCCTCGGGCCCCACGATGCTGATGCCGTTGGGCTTGTTGAATTCGCTCGCGAGCTTGGCCAGCAGCTTGTTGGGCGCCACGCCGATGGAGCAGGTGAGCCCGGTGGCCTGGTGGATGCTTTTCTGGATGAGCCGCGCGAGCACACGCCCGCCCTCGCGCTGGCCGCCAGGCACCTCGGTGAAGTCGATGTAGACCTCGTCGACGCCGCGGTCCTCCATCACCGGCGCGATCTCGGTGATCACGCGCTTGAAGGTGCGCGAGATGCGCTTGACCTCCTCGAAATCCACCGGCAGCAGGATGGCCTGCGGGCACAGCTTCGCGGCCTTCATGAGCCCCATGGCCGAGCCCACGCCGAACTGGCGCGCCGCGTAGGTGGCGGTGGTGGCCACGCCGCGGCCGGCGTAGTCGGCCAGGCGCGGAAAAAAATCCGCCGGGATGCGGTCCAGCGTGTCGGGGCCCCACGCGGTGTCGGGGTAGGTGGTGCGCAGGCGCTCGAACATCTCGGCCTCGCGCCGGCGCCCGCCGCCGATCACCATGGGCAGGCCCTTGAGCTGCGGGTAGCGCAGCAGTTCGACCGACGCGTAGAAGGCGTCCATGTCGAGGTGGGCAATGCGTCGCTGGGGCTTCACGCGGCGATCGTAGCCTTACCATGCCCGGGTATCGAGACCGCTTCCAGGAGGCCGCCATGACCCATCCCATCACCCGCTTGCTCGCCGCCGCCCTGGTGGGCGCCGGCATCGCCGTGGCCGGCCTGGCCATCAGCCACGGGCTGGAGCGTTTTCGCCTGGCCGACCGCACCGTCACCGTGAAGGGCCTGGCCGAGAAAGAGGTGGAGAGCGATTTCGCCATCTGGCGGCTGGCCTTTCGCCGCGGCGGTGGCAGCTTCGGGGATGTGCAGAAGGCGCTGTCCACCGACCGCGACGCGGTGCTGGCCTTCCTGAAGGCGCGCGGCTTCAAGGACGACGAGATCGAGATCCGCCCGCTGGCCGTGCAGGACCTGCTGGCGCGCGAGTACGGCGGTGGCCAGCAGCAGTTGCGCTTTCAAGGCACCGGGCAGGTGAACGTGAAGTCGGCCCGCGTGGGCGACGTGCAGGCCGCGGCGCTCGCGGTGGACCCGCTGATCCAGGCCGGCGTGCAAATCAGCAGCGACGGCGGTGGCAACCCGGAGTTCCAGTTGCGCGGCTTCAACGACGTGAAGGCGCCGCTGCTGAGCGAGGCCACGCGCAACGCGCGCGAGCAGGCCGAGAAGTTCGCGGCCGAGGCGGGCGCCACGCTGGGCCCGCTCAAGATCGCCAACCAGGGCGTGATCAGCATCAGCGGCGGCGACGGCATGGACCACGACAACGGCGGCTCGCGCGTGAAGCGGCTGCGCGTGGTCAGCACCTTCGTCTACGAAATGCGTTGACGCCCGGTCAGGGCCCCAGCGCCGCGCCGATCTGCAGCAGGCCGGCGCCGTAGGCCTCGTCGCGCCCGGTGGGGCCGAGGTCGCGCGCGGTGTCGCGCAGGCGCCGCGTGGCGGCCGCGCTGGCCTGGCCCGGGTGCATGGCGAGCCATTGCGCCACCGCGCCGGCCGCGTAGGCGCTGGCGTAGGACGTGCCGCTCACGTAGCGGGCGCCGAACGCGCCGGTGGCCGTGCCGCCCGCCGCGGGCACCCAGATCTGCACACCCGGGGCGGCCAGCGTCACGTAGGCGCCCTGGTTGGCCTGCTCGTAGAGCCGGCCATCGGCGTCCACCGCCGTCACAGCCAGCATGCCGGCGCGCGTGCCGGCGTAGGCCGCGGGGTAGGCCGGTGGTGCGCCGCGCCCGTGGTTGCCGGCCGCGGCGATCACCAGCACGTTGCGCTGCATCAGTTCGTCGACGGTGGTGGCGAGGTTGCGGTCGGCGCGGCCCGCCAGGCTCATGTTGATGGCCTGCACGCGGTGGCTCAGCAGCCAGTCCACCCCCTGGATGAGCCGGTAGCTGTTGGTGACGGCCTCGGCGCCGCGCGCGGCCATTACCTCGGCGGCGAACAGCCGCACCTGCGGCGCCACGCGCGCCACCAGGCTGGCGATCGCGGTGCCGTGTGCGGGGTGCGCCGGGGTCTCGGGTTGCGACGCCACGTCCTGGATGAACGGGCGCCGCGTGAGCGTGGCCTGGCGCAGCCAGTCGGTGGCTTCGACGCGCGTGTCGAGCAGGCCGATGCGCACCTGGCGCAGCGCGTCGCGCCGGGGCGCGGGGGCCGCGGTGCCGGCCTGCGGCAGGCCCAGCATGTCGAGCGCGTATTCGCGCCCTTCGTTGCCGCCCTGGCTGCGGTAGAGGTGGTTGAAATCCACGCTCACCTGCGGGAAGCGCTGCTGCCATTGCTGCAGCCGCTGCTGGGCGGTGGCGGTGTCGGGCCACTGGAACAGCGCGAGATCCCAGCCGAGTGTGCGCAGCCGCGCGGTGGCCACGGGCAGCACCGATTCCGCCGCCAGCGTGGCCAGCACCTGCCGGGTGGTGTTGAAGTCCCGGGAGAGGAGCAACAGCTGGTCGCTGTCCACGTCCTGCCGCTGCGGCGCGGGTGCCACGGGCGCCGGGGCCGCGGGTTGCAGCCGGTTGAAGCCGCCGCCGCCCCCATTGCCGCCCCCCCGGTTGCCACCGCCGGATGCCGACGCACCCCCCGGGCCACGCCCGCCGCCACCCCCCGCGGTCTGGGCCCAGGCCGAGCCGAACCACAGGCCGTGCAGCAGCAGCGCAAGCATGACGACGGCGCGCATGGTCAGGGCCCTTCGGCGGGCGATGCGCTGTCGAACACGGCCCCGGCGTCGGCCAGCAGGGCCTGCGCCAGGCGCTGGGCCTGCGCGTCGCGCGGCGTGCCATCGGCGCCGGCCTCGACGCGCAGCGTGTACACGCCCAGCGCGCTCGGCCCGTTCACGATGCGCGCGTTGGCGCGCCGCAGCGCCTCGCGCAACTGCGGCTCGGTCACGCTGGCCCGCACCGTCACGTGCAGCAGCACGCCGGTGGCCTGGGTGGCCGTGGGCCCGCCCGCGGCGCGGTAGTCGGCACCGGGCTGCATCAGCGTGCCGATCACCACCGCCTGGGCCACGAGCAGCGCGCAGGCGGTGGCCAGCACGGGCAGGGTGTTGGCCTGCAGCCAGTCGCGCAGCCGCTCGGCCCAGCCGGGGCTGGCACGGCGTGGGGTGGGCGATGCGGCCGGCAGGCGTTGCGCAAAGGCCGACCAGCCCAGGTCGCCCTCGGGCACGGGGTCCAGCGGCTGCGCGTGCAGCGTCTCGCGCAAGGTTTGCAGCCAGCGCAGTTCGTGCTGCAGCTCGGGGTGGCGCAGCAGGCCGGCGTCGAGCTGGGCCTGTTGCGCGGGCGTGAGCGTGCCGTTGGCGGCCAGGGGCAGCAGCGCGCGCAGGCCGTGTTTGTCGGCGGCGTGGTCAACCATGTTGCGCTCCGGCGAAGGGGCCGTCGCTGTGGCCGAACAGGCGCTGCAGGCATTCCTTCATCTTGCGCCGCGCGTGGAACAGGCGCGTCTTCACGGTGTTCTCGGGGCAGGCCTGGATCTGCGCGATGTCGGCCAGCGGCAGGTCTTCGTAGAGCGCGAGGTGCAGCGCCTCGCGCTGGTCCTCGGGCAGCTTGTTGGCGCAGTGGGCAATCATGTCGTGGTGCTCGCGCTGCGCCACGCGTTCGAAGCCCTCGGGCGCGTCAGATTCGGCGTCGATGCCGGGGCCGTCGCCGGCCTCGTTCTCCTCGTCGAGCGATTCGTGGCGGTGGCGGTAACGCTCGCGCAGTTTGTCGAGCAGCTTGTGGCGGGCGATGCCCAGTACCCAGGTGCGCACGCTGGACTGGCCCGCGAAACGCCGCGCGTGGCACCACACCTCGTACATGGTTTCCACCACCACCTCCTCGGCCTGCACCGGGTCGCTCAGGCGGCGCATGGCGAACTGGAAGGTGGCGGGGGCGAAGGCGGCGTAGAAACGCTTCATGGCCTGCTGGTTCTGCGCCGCGATCGCGGCGAGATCCGCCCGGTGGGTGTCGTCGTCGTGGCGTGAAGAAGCCTGCATGCCCTGTCTCGCTCGAACCCTTTGTGCTGGGTGGCCCGTGGCCCGGTGCGCGACCGGGCCGGGCCAGTATAGGACCGCCCCCGCGCACCGCAAGCCCGTTGCCAGGGCATCGCCGATCGGCTTCACCGGCGCCTCCTCAGAACGTGGGACCGACGCAGGACGAGCGCTGCGCGTTGTTGTTCTCGAAGCGCTCGGCCACCTGCTGCACCGGGTCGGCGGTGATGACGAAACGGCACATCGCGCTGGAGCCGGGGCTGAAGCAATCGGCGGGGATGGCCAGGCGTTTGACCACGTGCGTGTGGGCGGCCAGCGGCTGCACCGGCACGTCGACGTCGCGCGTCTGCTGCGTCTGGGGGTTCACGAACTGCACGCGCACCACGCTGGCGGGCGCGGCCACGCTGCCGCGGTTGTGCACCTCGAAGTACACGCGCCGGGCCGGGCCGCCCTGGCCGTCGTTGCCGCCGCAGAACGCCACGTTGGGAAAACCGACCGGCAGGCCCGCTTCCTCAGGCGATTTGTAGAAGGGGTGGATGAACAGGTCGGGCTTGTCGTTCGACGTCAGCACGGCCTTGGGGGCCATGGGCACGGCGGCGGTCTGTGCCCGCACGGCCGGCACGGCGGCGCAGGCCAGGCACAGGCCCAGCAGCCCTGCGCGGGCGGTGGGCAACAGGGGGAAGCGGGTGGTGGTCATGTCGGTCTCCGGTGGGTGAACGGGTGTCGGCGCCTGGCCTGACACCCGCTGAGTCGGGGGCTGGTGGGCAGCGGTTCAATCTTTTTTGTTTGAACCGGCGCCGCGCGGCGGGCGACTCAGGCGGCACCACCACCCCACCGGAGACCGCCATGAAGACCCGCACCCCCGCCGTCCTGATCGCCGTCACCCTGGCCGTTGCCCTGCTGCAGGGCTGTGCCCACCGCAGCCACGCGGACAACGTGTACGCCGATGGCGACACCCAGCGCGCGCACAGCATCACCCTGGCCACCGTCATCTCGGTGCGCGCCATCGTCATCGAACGCGCCGGCAGCGGCATGGGCGCAGCGGCCGGCGGCCAGATCGGCAATGCGCTGGGCGGCCTGGCGGGCAAGAACAACTTCAACGCCTGGTTCGTGGGCACCGCGCTCGGTGGTGCCGCCGGCAGCCTGGCCGGCCACGCCATCGAGGCGCAGGTGGCCCGCCACCCCGGCCTGGAAATCAGCATGCGGCTCGACGACGGGCAGCAGATATCGGTGGTGCAGGCGGCCGACGAGCCTTTCCGCAAGGGCGACCGCGTGCGCGTGCTCACCGCCGAAGGCAAGAGCCGCGTGACGCGCTGATCTGCAAACGGTTTGAACCGATCGGCTCGCCACGCCGACCCAGTGGCGAACGTGTTCCCGACCCCACCCAACCCACTGGAGACCCCCATGAAAAACCCTTCACGCCTTCACCGCCTGGCCCTGGCGAGCCTGGCCTGCATGGCCGGCCAGGCCGCGTTCGCGGGGCCGATCTCGACGCCGAACTACGAAAGCTTCGAGCACATCAGCGTCAGCAGCGGCCAGACCGCCACCGTGAACGCGGCCTCGGCGATCCGCGTGCGCTCCAACGGCAGCGACTACACCGAGGCCGTGGGCAGCCACGTCACCTACCGCATCGGCGGCTCGGTCAAGGTCAGCGCGAACAAGTGGCGCGTGTTCAACGTGCAGTTGGGCATCGGCGCGCTGGCGGTGATGAACGACGGCAGCCGCCTCGATGCCCAGGCCAATGGCCACCTGCCCAACTTCGGCAGCTTCCACAGCGTGGGCGTGAACCAGTACCCGAAGAAGAGCTACAGCATCAAGGACCACCCGGTGCAGGTGCCGCTGGGCGCCTCGGGCCTGGGCAGCTTCGCCGTGCAGCGCTGCAACGCGAACAAGACCGGCCTGCTGCAGCAGGGTGTGAGCCGCATCGCGGTGTTCAAGCAGTCGCGCACCATCACCATCCCCGTGGCCTTCCACTTCGCGGCGCAGGTGCACGACAAGGACAAGGAAGAGGAGCACAGCCACGAGGGCGCCGTCGGCCACGGCAGCGGCGGCATCGGCCTGGGCGAGCGCTACTGGCGCCAGGCCACGCTGTGGCAGAACGTGAACGTGATTTGCGAACAGGCGCCCGATCTGCCCCTGGCCTCGCCCAAGGACCCGACGCCGATACCCACCGGGCCGCAGGACCTCGCGCTGCGCGCCGGTGTGACGCAGTCCTTCCTGACGCTGATCGAGAAGAGCCGGCCCGCAGGCAGCTGCGGCGTGAAGCTCTCGGGTGTGATCGAGACCAACCTGCCCAACACCACGGTCACCTTCGCCTACCGCAACCACCAGGGGGTGGAGACACCCGCGCGCACGCTCAAGACCGACCACAGCAAGACGGTGATGTTCGTGGACGAGATCGATTTCAACCAAGGCAAGGGCGGTGGCCTGGGGCTCACCACGCCGGTGGCCCCGGCGGCGCCCGGCAACCCCACGGGCTCGTTCGCGGCGCCCACCTCCAACCAGCAGTACCACGGCTGGTACCAGATCGTGGGCAAGAACTTCAGCTTCAAGTCGAACATGGCCGAGTACAGCTTCAGCTGCCTGCCCAAGGGGCCCGATGGCCTGAAGGCACCGAACCTGGGGCAGCCCGGGCCGTCCGCGGCACCGCTGGGTGGCCTGAAGGCCATGGGCGTGGTTCCCGCGGTGCGGCCCGATCCGCGTCCGGTGTCGGGGCCCGCGGTGCGTGGCCTCGCGGTCCCACCGGTGCCCACCCGCCGCGCTGGCGAGTGATCCGCCTCAGCGGGCCAGCAGCGGGCGCAGCATGCGCCCGGGGTCGGCCATGAAGCCGCGCATCACCTGGAAGTGCTCCGTGTCTTCGTACGGCACCCGTTCCAGGCCATTGCGCGAGAACTGGAAGATCCACGCGTCGGGGTAGGCCATCAGGATGGGCGAATGCGTGGCGATGAAGAACTGCGAGCCATCGAGCACCAGGTCGTGCAGGCGCGACAGGGCCGCGAGCTGGCGTTGCGGCGAGAGCGCGGCCTCGGGTTCGTCGAGCAGGTACAGGCCCTGGCCGCTGAAGCGCTCCATCAGCAGCGCCAGGAAAGACTCGCCGTGCGACTGCTCGTGCAGCGCGCGCTCACCGTACGACGGGCCGATGGGGGCGCCGATGGTGGGTTCCGCATCCAGCCGCTCGATCTCGGTGGCCACGTTGAAGAAGCTCTCGGCGCGCAGGAAGAAGCCGGTGCGTGGGCGCTTCACGCCCTTGGCGATGCGCAGGTACTCGTGCAGGTTCGAATGCGAAGCGCGGGTGCCGAAGTGGAAGTTCTTCGAACCGCCTTCCGGGTTGAAGCCCAGCGACACGGCCATGGCTTCGAGCAGCGTGGACTTGCCCGAACCGTTCTCGCCGATGAAGAAATTCACCTTCGGGTGCGGTTCGAACCGGTCCAGTGTGCGGATGGCCGGCAGGTGGAAGGGGTAGCGATCGAACGACTCGATCTTGTCGCGCCGCAGCGTGACGCGGCTGACGAACTGGGTGGCGATCATGCCGCCCAGTATCCGTTCAACGGGTGCCGGCGGCTCAGGCCGGGTAGGTGCCCGGCAGCAGGATGGATTTGTCCACCGTCTCGACGTCGGTGTGGCCGCAGAAGGCCATGGTGAGGTCGAGCTCC
The DNA here is from genome assembly GCA_016741995.1 of Hydrogenophaga sp. Lineage (GTDB taxonomy): Bacteria > Pseudomonadota > Gammaproteobacteria > Burkholderiales > Burkholderiaceae_C > Hydrogenophaga. The sequence continues at coordinate 67,180 of JACVCO010000004.1, forward strand.
TTGTGGATGATCTCCAGCGCCTTGCTCACGCCTTCCTCGCCCATGGCGCCCAGGCCGTAGAGCATGGCGCGGCCGATGTAGGTGCCGCGCGCGCCCAGGGCACGGGCCTTGAGCACGTCCTGCCCGCTGCGGATGCCGCCGTCCATGTGCACCTCGATCGCCGGGCCCACCTCGGACACGATGGCCGGCAGCGCGCGGATGCTGGACTCCGCGCCGTCGAGCTGGCGCCCGCCGTGGTTGCTCACGATCAGCGCGTCGGCGCCGGACTGCACGGCCAGGCGCGCGTCCTCCACGTCCTGGATACCCTTGAGGATGAGCTTGCCGCCCCAGCGGGCCTTGATCCACGCCACGTCGCCCCAGTTGAGCGCGGGGTCGAACTGCTGTGCTGTCCAGGCGCCGAGGTTGGCCATGTCGGTGACGCCTTGCACGTGGCCCACGATGTTGCCGAACTGGCGCCGCTTGGTGCCCGCCATGCCCAGCGCCCAGCGCGGCTTGCTGGCGATGTTGATCATGTTGGCCAGCGTGAGCTTGGGCGGTGCCGACAGGCCGTTCTTCAGGTCCTTGTGGCGCTGGCCGAGGATCTGCAGATCGAGCGTGAGCACCAGCGCGCCGCAGTTCGCGGCCTTGGCGCGGTCGATCAGGCGTTCGATGAAGGCGCGGTCCTTCATCACGTAGAGCTGGAACCAGAAGCCTTCGCCCGCGTGCTGCGCCACGTCCTCGATCGAGCAGATGCTCATGGTGGACAGCGTGAAGGGGATGCCGAACTTGCGGGCCGCGCGCGCCGCGAGGATCTCGCCGTCGGCGTGCTGCATGCCGGTGAGGCCGGTGGGCGCGATGGCCACCGGCATGGCCGTGGACTGACCGATCATGGTGGTGCGCGTGCTGCGGTTTTCCATGTTCACCGCCACGCGCTGGCGCAGCTTGATCGCCTGGAAGTCCGACTCATTGGCGCGGTAGGTGCCCTCGGTCCACGAGCCGGAATCCGCGTAGTCGTAAAACATGCGCGGCACGCGTTTTTGCGCCAGCACGCGCAGGTCTTCGATGGTGGTGATCACGGTCATGGCGGCGTCTCCTCGGGTTCGGTGTGGGCGCGATGGTAGCGAGGCCCCCGCCCGGCGGCACGTGAAAGCGCGGCGCGGCGGTTTGAAAGATTTTCAGAGTGGGTGGCTAACATCGCGGGACAACAAGGAGACAGCCCGCATGAACCTGGCCCATCTGCTGGCGCGCGACGCCGCGCGCGCGCCCGACCGCCCCACGCTGTTCGATGGCACGCGCTGCGTGGCCAGCGCTGCGCAGTGGGCGGCGCGCAGTGCCCGGCTGGCGCAGGCGCTGCACTCGCGCGGCATCGCGCCGGGCGACCGGGTGCTGCTCTTCATGCGCAACCACCCGCGCTACCTGGAACTGCTGTTCGGCCTCTGGTGGGCGGGGGCGGTGGCGGTGCCGGTCAACGCCAAGCTGCACCCGGCCGAGCTGCGCTGGATCGCCGACAACGCCCAGGCCGCGCTGGCCTTCGTCACGCGCGACGTGTGGCCCGAGGGCGAGGCGCTGGGCGACGTGCCCGTGCTCGACGCGCTGGGCGACGACACCACCGCACTGCTCGAAGCCGGCGAGCCCGCCGCCATCACCGAACGCGCCCCCGGCGACACCGCCTGGCTGTTCTACACCAGCGGCACCACCGGCCGGCCCAAGGGCGTGATGATCACGCACCGCAACCTCATGGCCATGGGCCTCACGTACTTCAACGACGTGGACGCCATCGCCCCGGGCGACACCATCGCCTACGCCGCGCCCATGTCGCACGGCGCCGGCATCTACGCCGTTCCGCACCTCATGGCGGGCGCGCGCCACGCGGTGCCGGCCTCGGGCGGCTTCGACGCCGCCGAGCTGCACGCGCTGGGCCTGGCGCTCGGCCCGCTCTCGCTGTTCGCGGCGCCCACCATCGTCAAGCGCCTCGTCGACCACGCCGAGGCGCAGGGCCACGGGCCGGCGCAGGCCGCAGCCGCGTACAAGACCATCGTCTACGGCGGCGCGCCCATGTACGAGGCCGACATCCGCCGCGCGTTGCGGCTGATGGGCCCGCGCTTCGTGCAGATCTACGGCCAGGGCGAAACGCCCATGACCGGCACCGCGCTCTCGCGCGCCGTGCTGATGGACGAGGCCCACCCACAGTACGCGGAGCGCGTCGCCTCGGTGGGCGTGGCGCAAACGCCGGTGCGCGTGCGCGTGGCCGGGTCCGACGGCCAGCCGCTGCCCGCGGGCGCCGTGGGCGAGGTGCTGATCCAGGGCGACACCGTGATGGCCGGCTACTGGCGCAACCCCGAGGCCACGGCCAGCGCCCTTCGCGGCGGGTGGCTCTGGACCGGCGACATGGGTGCGCTGGACGCGCACGGTTTCCTCACGCTCAAGGACCGCAGCAAGGATCTGATCATCAGCGGCGGCTCCAACATCTACCCGCGCGAGGTCGAGGAGGCGCTGCTCACCGCACCCGGCGTGGCCGAGGTGGCGGTGGTGGGGGCGCACGACCCGGAGTGGGGCGAGGTGGTGGTGGCCTTCGTGGTGATGCAGCCCGGGCAACCCGGCCGCCCGGGCGATGCCGCCGCGCTGGACGCCCATTGCCTTGGGTGCATTGCGCGCTTCAAGCGGCCCAAGCGTTACGTGTTTGTGGAAACCCTGCCCAAGAACAACTACGGCAAGGTCCTCAAGACCGCCTTGCGCGAGCGCCTGGCGGCCGGGGAGGGCGACCGTGAGCGCGTCTGAGCACCCGACCTGCGGGGGAACCGCGGCCGGCCGGCGGGGTCACAGCCGCATGCTGCGCAACATCGTTCTCTGCGGTCTGCTTGCGCTGGGTGCCGCGTCGGCCGTGCACGCCGCCGAGATCTGGCGCTGGACCGACCGCTACGGTTACACCCACTACACGCAGGCGGTGGACATTCCCGAGCCGTACCGCGCCAGCGCCGAGCGGGCCGACACGCCCTTGCCACCCGGCACCCGCGCCTGCCTGGTGGCCTGGCACCGTTACGCCGCCAGCCAGGCCTGCTTCGACGCCTACCGCGTGGTGGGTGGTGGCCTCAAGCCCGAGGCCTTCCAGCGCTGCAAGGAACTGCCCGAGCCCGAACCCTGCCGCTGAGCGTGCTCAGCCCAGCCGCTGCTGGTGCCGCGCGATCTGTGCGCGCACCTGGGCCGGCGCGGTGCCGCCCAGCGTGTTGCGTGCCGAGAGCGAGCCGCGCAGGCTCAGCACCTCGTACACGTCCTTGCCGATGTCGGGGTGGAAGCCCTGCAACACGGTCAGGGGCAGCTCCGACAGGTCGCAGTTGTGCGAGGTGGCGGCCTTCACCGCATGGGCCACGGTCTCGTGCGCGTCGCGGAACGGCAGGCCCTTCTTCACCAGGTAGTCGGCCAGGTCGGTGGCGGTGGCGTAGCCCTTGTTGGCCGCGGCCTCCATGGCGGGGGCGTTCACGGTGAGGCCGCCTTCCTTGGCGCCCGTGGCCGGGTTCAACTGGCCACCCACCATCTCGGCAAAGATGCGCAGCGTGTCCTTGAGCGTGTCGACGGTGTCGAACAGCGGCTCCTTGTCTTCCTGGTTGTCCTTGTTGTAGGCCAGGGGCTGGCCCTTCATGAGGGTGATGAGCCCCATGAGGTGGCCCACCACGCGCCCGGTCTTGCCGCGCGCGAGTTCGGGCACGTCGGGGTTCTTCTTCTGCGGCATGATCGACGAGCCGGTGGTGAAGCGGTCGGCGATCTTCACGAAGCCGAAGTTCTGGCTCATCCACAGGATGAGTTCTTCGCTGAAGCGGCTGATGTGCACCATGCACAGCGAAGCGGCCGCGGTGAACTCGATCGCGAAGTCGCGGTCGCTCACGCCGTCCAGGCTGTTCTGGCAAATGCCCTCCATGCCCAGCGTCTTCGCCACGCGCTCGCGGTCCAGCGGGTAGGTGGTGCCGGCCAGAGCGGCGCTGCCCAGCGGCAGGCGGTTGGTGCGGCGGCGCACATCGGCAAAGCGCTCGGCGTCGCGGCTGAACATTTCCACGTAGGCCAGCAGGTGGTGCGCAAAGCTCACGGGCTGCGCCACCTGCAGGTGCGTGAAGCCGGGCAGGATCACCTCGACGTTCTTTTCCGCCACGTCCACCAGGGCCCGCTGCAGGTCGTTCAGCAGGTCGATGATGAGATCGGTCTCGCCGCGCAGCCACAGGCGCACGTCGGTGGCCACCTGGTCGTTGCGGCTGCGGCCCGTGTGCAGGCGCTTGCCGGCGTCGCCCACCAGTTGCGTGAGGCGCGCCTCGATGTTGAGGTGCACGTCTTCAAGATCAAGCTTCCATTCGAACTCGCCGGTCTCGATCTCGGTCGTGATCTGCGCCATGCCGCGCTGGATGTCGGCCAGGTCGGCCGCGCCGATGACGCCTTGCGCGGCCAGCATTTCCGCGTGGGCCAGACTGCCCTGGATATCGGCCTGCCACAGGCGTTTGTCGAAGAAAACACTGGCGGTATAGCGCTTGACCAACTCGCTCATGGGCTCCGAGAATAGGGCGGACCAGGCTTCGGATTTCTTGTCGAGTTGGTTGGATGACATGGTGTTGTCAGCGGCTGGACGGGGGAGGTGTCGGGCGCCTGGGTGACCAAGCGCGGGCCTGGGTGGCCGACCGAATGGAAAACGGCATCGCTTCCCATGAAAGATTCGCGGATTTTATCGACCTTCCAGGAGTTGCCCCACGCGGCGGGTGCTCGCCCCCTGGCCGAGATGCCCGAGCACGTGCGGGCGCGCGTGCAGGTGTTCGACACCTGCCAGGTCGGCGTGGTGCTGCGCGCGGTGCTGTTCGTGCAGGCCGTGGTGGCGGTGGCGGCCATGTTCCAGGCCGAATCCCTCACGACCTGGGGCACGCGCATGGCGGTCATCACCGGCGCGGCCCTGCCAGCGGTGCTGGCCTGGCTGCTGGTGGTCTGTGCCCTCAAGCGCAAGCTCGGCCGGCTCGAAAGCCCCTGGCAATGGACGATCGGGGTGGCACTGGGCGCCCTGGCCGGCCTGTACGGCTGCGGCCTCGTGGCGTGGCTGGGCATCGTCGACCACGACCTCTGGCTGGCCAGTGCGGCCTCCGGCGCGCTGGTGGCTGCGGTGCTGGTGGCCGGCCTGGTGTGGCGCGCGAAGGCGCGCATGCCCGCGGGCACCACGGCGCGCCTAGCCGAGCTGCAGGCCCGCATCCGCCCGCACTTCCTGTTCAACACGCTCAACAGCGCGATCGCGCTGGTGCGGGAAGAACCCGCCAAGGCCGAGGCGCTGCTGGAAGACCTGAGCGAGCTCTTCCGCCACGCGCTGGCCGACCCGAAGGAGGCCGTGCCGCTGTGGCAGGAGCTGGAACTGGCCGAGCACTACCTGGCCATCGAGCAGGTGCGTTTCGGTGATCGGCTGCAGATCGAATGGGCCATCGACGAGACCGCGTCCAAGGCGCGGCTGCCCCCGCTGATCCTGCAGCCGCTGGTGGAGAATGCGGTCAAGCATGGCGTGGAGCCCAGCGCCAACGGGGCCACGGTGCGCATCAGCACCCAGCGCCGCGGCGGTGTGGTGGTGATCAAGGTGACCAACACCGTGCCCGCGGGCACGGGCAAAAGGGGCAACGGGCTGGCTCTGGACAACGTGCGGCAGCGCCTGTCCTTGCTGCATGATGTGCAGGGGCGCTTCCAGAGCGCGCTGGTCAACGGCGTGTTCCAGGTGCGGTTGGAAATCCCGGTATAAGCACGACATCACAAGGCTTGGCCGATCACGGAGCAAGACATGGCACTGAAGGTTCTGATCGTTGACGATGAAGCCCTGGCGCGGTCGCGCATGCGCACGCTGCTGGTCGAATGCACCGAACCCCGCACCGACGTGGTGGGTGAGGCCGGCAACGCCGTGCAGGCCATGGACATGATCCAGCGCACGCACTGCGAGCTGGTGTTGCTGGATGTGCACATGCCCGGGGTGGACGGCATCACGCTGGCCAACACGCTGCGCCAGATGGCCGCACCGCCCTCGATCGTGTTCGTGACGGCCTACCCCGAGCACGCGGTGAGCGCGTTCGAGGTGGAGGCGGTGGACTACCTGACCAAGCCGGTGCGCCGTGAGCGGCTGCAACAGGCGCTGCAGAAGGTGTTGAAGGTTCGCGCCGGCAAGGAGGGCGGGGCGCCCGATGCCGGCCCGCCCGAGGCGCTGATCATCCAGGAGCGCGGGCGCAGCGAGCGCGTGGCGCTGTCCGACATCATCTACCTCAAGGCCGAGCTCAAGTACATCACCGTGCGCACGGCCGAGAAGGAACACATCTACGACGGCGCGTTGAGCGACCTCGAGTCGCGCTACTCGCACCTGTTCGTGCGCGTGCACCGCAACGCGCTGGTCTCGCGCCGCGCCGTGCGCGCGGTCGAGAAGCACAGCGACCCGGTCGAGGGCGAAGGCTGGACGGTGCGGCTCGATGGCGTCGATGAACGCCTGGCCGTGTCGCGCCGCCAGCTGGCCGCCGTGCGCGAAGCCCTGATGGGCTGAAAAGCCCCGTCAGACCTCGGCGGCTTCCACCAGGAAGCGCACCCGCCGCTGCCCGTGCCATTCGTCCGCATCGAGCCGGAACGCGATCTTCACGCGCTCGGGCAGTGGTTCGGTGTGGCCGAACCAGATGCCGTCGACCGCGTCGCCCTGGTGCTGCAGCTTGAGCGCGAGGTGCTTCTCGCCCACGATGCGCTGGCTCACCACGCGCACCTCTTCGCTGAACAGCGGCGGCGCGAAGCCCTGTCCCCACACCTGCCCGTGCAGTGTGTCCACCAGGTCGGCCCGGCGGTACTGGCGGTCCAGCGGGCCGTCGGTTTCCACGCGGCGCTGCAGCGTGGCGGCGTCCAGCCATTCGTGCGCCACCTGCTGCAGGGCTTGCTCGAAGGTGTCGAGCTGTTCCTCGTCGATGGTGCAGCCCGCGGCCATGGCGTGGCCGCCGAAGCGCAGCAGCACACCCGGGTGGCGCTTGGCCACCAGGTCGAGCGCGTCGCGCAGGTGAAAGCCCGCGATCGAGCGGCCCGAGCCCTTGAGCTCGTGCTCCTTGCCGGCCGCCGAACTGGCCGCGAACACGAAGGTGGGGCGGTGCAGCTTGTCCTTCAGGCGCGAGGCCACGATGCCGACCACACCCTCGTGGAAGTCGGGGTCGAACACCACCAGCGCGGGGGGCGCCTGTTCGTCCTCGTCGAACATTCCGTCCACCATCTGCAGCGCCTGCTCGCGCATCTCGCCCTCGATGGCCTTGCGCTCGCGGTTGATGCCGTCGAGCGTGCGCGCCAGTTCGTCGGCGCGCGTGGCGTCGTCGGTGAGCAGGCATTCGATGCCGAGCGACATGTCGGCCAGGCGGCCGGCCGCGTTCAGGCGCGGGCCGAGGGCGAAGCCGAAATCGAAGGTGGTGGCGGTTTCCACGCGCCGGCCCGCGGCGGTGAAGAGCGCCGCCAGGCCCGGGGGCAGGGCGCCCGCGCGCACGCGCTTGAGGCCCTGCGCCACCAGGCGGCGGTTGTTGGTGTCGAGCTTCACCACGTCGGCCACGGTGCCCAGGGCCACCAGGGGCAGCAGGGTGTCGACCTTCGGTTGCGTGGCCTGGTCGAACACGCCGCGCGCGCGCAGCTCGGCGCGCAGCGCGAGCAGCACATAGAACATCACGCCCACGCCCGCGATGCTCTTGCTCTCGAAGCCGCAGCCAGGCTGGTTGGGGTTGACGATGATGCAGTCGGCGGGCAGCACCACGCGGCCGTCCTGCTGCGCGGGCAGATGGTGGTCGGTCACGAGCACCTGCAGGCCGAGCTCGCGCGCGGCGCGCACGCCGTCGAGGCTGGCGATGCCGTTGTCCACCGTGACCAGCACCTCGGCGCCCAAGGCCTTCACGCGCTGTGCGATGGAGGGCGTGAGGCCGTAGCCGTCGACCACGCGGTCGGGCACCAGGTGGTGGATGTCGTCGAACCCGAGTGGCGCGCCGAGCAGGCGCAGGCCACGCACGCCGACCGCGCACGCGGTGGCGCCGTCGCAGTCGTAGTCGGCCACGATGCAGATGCGTTGCTTCGCGGCCATGGCGTCGGCCAGCGCGCGCGCGGCTTCGTCAGCACCTTTCATGGACGAGGGCGGCAGCAGTTGGGCCAGCGCATCGTCGAGCTGCTCGCGCTGGGTGATGCCGCGCGCGGCATACAGCCGCGCCAGCAAGGGGTGCAGGCCGCTTTGTTCAAGCGCCCAGGCGGCGCGCGGGGGCACCTCGCGGGGAATGATCTTCATAGGGTCTTGAGCAGGGTGTGCACGCCGGGTGCGCGTGCCAGGCCGATGGCCTGACCGAGCGTGGCGGCCAGGCGTTGCCAGGCACTGCGCGGCGCGGGTGCGAGGGTGACGGCGGCGCGTTCGCCGCACAGGGTGAGTGCGAACGGTTCGTGGCGTTGGGCGCGTTCCAGCAGGCGCGCGATGAGCGTTGCGTCCAACGCCTGCCAGGCCGCGCGCCAGGCCGCGGCGTCGCCGCGCAACGCGCTCGCGCGCAGGCAGTCGTCGCAGGGCGGCGGCGGGCCGGGTGGGGTGTTCGCGTCCACCGCGCCCGCGCCGCTGAACCACACGCCGTTGACGGGCAGTTGCCGCGCCGCTTCGCGCGCGTCGTTCACGGAGTGGGTATAGAAAAGCATCTGTGCTTCGCTCATGAGGCGCTGCAGCCAGCGCGCTTCGCCGCCTTGCGGCAACCACGCGGCCACCGAGCGGCCGGCCACGCGGTCCAGGCTGGCGCAGCGCAGCGCGGCCAGCCGCGCACCGCTGGCGCGCCAGCGCGTGGGGTGATCGAAGTGCAGCGTCACGCCGTCTTCGGCGCACAGGGGCGCCAGGGCATCGAACAGGCGGCGCGAGCCGGCCTCGTCGAAGCCGAACAGCTCGGCCGGTTGCAGGCTCACCTGGTCCATGCCCACCTGCAGGTGCACGGGGTGCACCCAGGCCTGGGGCGTGTGCGGGTCTGTGCCGTGCAGTGCGGCATCCGGGCACGCATCGCCCGCGAGCGCCACGCCGCGCGCGCGCGCCACCGCGCGTTCGTGCGGTGCGGTGTACGTGGTGTCTTCGCCGGTGTCGCGGGCCAGTTCGCGCAGTTGCGGCAACAGCGCCTGCAGGTTCGGCAGGGCGGGCGGTTCGACAGCGGTGCCGAGGGCGGCGAAGGGAACCACCCAGTGGTGCGCCGGATCGGGGGCCATGGGGGTGGCGGGCATGGGCCGATTGTCGGGGATGCCACAATGCCCGCCGACCACCGACCATGCAAACCCCTTACGAACTCCTGCTGGGCTGGCGCTACACGCGCGCCGGCCGCGCCACACGGCGCAACGGCTTCATCTCCTTCATCTCGGGCGTGTCCATGCTGGGCATTGCGCTGGGCGTGGCCGCGCTCATCATCGTGCTGTCGGTCATGAACGGCTTCCAGAAGGAAGTGCGCGACCGCATGCTGGGCGTGCTCTCCCACATCGAGGTGTTCGAGGCCGGTGGTCAGGCGATTCCCGATCTGCCGCGCACGCTGTCCCTCATCGAACAGCGCCCCGAGGTGCTGGGCGCCGCGCCCTTCGTGGGCGCGCAGGCCTTGATCGCACGCGGGGAGGACATGAAAGGCGTGCTGGTGCGCGGCATCGACCCGGCGCTGGAGCCGCGCGTCACCGACCTCGCGGCCGATCTGGCCGACACCGTGCTGCCGCGCCTGAAGGCCGGCGAGTTCGGCATCGTGCTGGGCGGCGAACTCGCGCGCAGCCTGGGCGTGATCGCGGGCGACACGGTCACGCTGATCGCACCGAGCGGGCAGGTCACGCCCGCGGGTGTGGTACCGCGCGTGCGCAGCATGACGGTGGTGGGCACCTTCGATTCCGGCCACTACGAATACGACTCGGCGCTGGCCATGCTGCACCACGAGGACGCGGCGCGCATCTTCCGCGTGGAAGGCCCCACCGGCGTGCGCGTGAAGATCCGCGACCTGCACGCCGCGCGCGAGGTGGCCGTGCGCATGGCGGCCGAACTGCCACCGGGCCTGGTGGTGCGCGACTGGACGCGCCAGAACCGCACCTGGTTCGCGGCCGTGCAGCTCGAGAAACGCATGATGTTCATCATCCTCACGCTCATCGTGGCGGTGGCCGCGTTCAACCTCGTGTCCACGCTCGTGATGACCGTGACCGACAAGCGCGCCGACATCGCGATCCTGCGCACGCTGGGCGCCAGCCCGGGCAGCGTCATGGGCATCTTTGTGGTGCAGGGCGCCGCGGTGGGCGTGATCGGCACCGGCCTGGGCCTGCTGCTCGGCCTGGGCATCGCGTTCAACATCGACACCCTGGTGCCCGCGCTGGAGCGCCTGCTCGGCGCGAGCTTCCTGCCGCAGGACATCTACCTCATCAGCCGCATGCCCAGCGATCCGCAGCAGGGCGACATCATGCCGGTGGCCATCATCTCGCTCGTGCTGTCCTTCGCGGCCACGCTCTACCCGAGCTGGCGCGCCAGCCGCGTGAACCCTGCGGAAGCGCTGCGCTATGAGTGACGTTGTTCTGCAGGCGCGCGGCCTCACCAAGCGCTTCACCGAAGGCCGGCTCGACGTGAGCGTGTTGCAGGGCGTGGACCTGGACGTGCGGGCGGGCGAAACGATTGCGATCGTCGGCGCCTCGGGTTCGGGCAAGAGCACGCTGCTGCACCTGCTGGGCGGGCTCGACGCGCCCACCAGCGGCGAAGTCGTCCTCAAAGGCGAGGCCTTGTCGACCCTCAGCGCCTCGCAACAGGGCGGGCTGCGCAACCAGCACCTCGGCTTCGTCTACCAGTTCCACCACCTGCTGCCCGAATTCAGCGCGCGCGACAACGTGGCCATGCCCTTGTGGATTCGCCGCCAGCCGCGCGAACAGGCCGCCGAGCGCGCCGCCGCGGTGCTGGCGCGCGTGGGCCTGGCCGAGCGCCTGGCGCACCGGCCGGCCGAACTCTCGGGCGGCGAGCGCCAGCGCGTGGCGATCGCGCGCGCGCTGGTCACGCAACCGGCCTGCGTGCTGGCCGACGAACCCACCGGCAACCTCGACCGCGGCACCGCCGATGGCGTGTTCGCGCTCATGCTCGACCTCGCGCGCGACCAGGGGACGGCCTTCGTGCTGGTGACGCACGACGAAGGCCTGGCCGCGCGCTGCGGCCGGGTGCTGCGCCTCACCGGTGGCCGGCTCGGTTGAACCGGGCTACCATCGCCGCCATGTTCCCCTCGCCCGCTCGCGTGCATCCCCTGTCCCGATACCGCCCCATTGCGTGGGCGCGTGCGGTGCAGCCCGACGCACACCCCTGAGCCCGGCGATCCCCCTCCCTCCTTTTCGCGCCACCACCGATCGCCGGGCCCACCGCCCGGCGCAGCCCTGGCCGTTGCACCCGCCACCGTGGCGGGCCGCCGGCCGCCGATGGAGCCGAACATGGAACCCTTCTCGCTCAACGAACGCACCCTTACCGAACTGGATTACGTCCGCCTCGACCGCCTGCGCCGCCAGGGCGCGGCCGTGCCGGTGGACGCGCTGCTGGACATGGCCAGCGTCGTGCCCTCGCGCGAGGTGCCGCCCGACGTGGTGACGATGTACTCGCAGGTGCTGGTGCAGGAAGACGGCAGCGCCGAACGCCGCCGCCTCACGCTGTGCTACCCCGACGACGCCGAGCCCGCGGCCGGTTTCATCTCGGTGCTCTCGCCCGTGGGCCTGGCCTTGCTCGGCCTGCCCGTGGGCAGCATGGCGCGTTGGCACGCACCCGACGGCACACCGCACCGCGTCGAGGTGGTGGCCCTGCTGTTCCAGCCCGAGGCCAGCGGCGACTACACCACCTGAGCGCGTTCGGGCGCGCGGTCAGGGCTTGCTGCGCGCAAAGCGCAGCGGCTGGGCCTGCCCCTCCACCGCAATCAGCAGTGCGCCGCCTTCGATGCGCACGGTCTGCGCCTTCTGCAGCGCGGCCATGTAGCGGGTTTCCTGGTCGCCCGCCGGGCCCATGCAGGCCATGCGCGTCATGCCCATCTGCCCGAAGGCGATGCGCTCCTGCACCAGGGTGTAGGTGCCGAAGAAGCGGTTGCAGGAACTGAAGCCGGCCACGCGGCCGGCTTCGGGGAACGCCAGCGTGGCCTGCACACCATCGATCGCGCGGCTGCCGCCCAGGTCTTCCAGGCGCCATTCGGTGCCCACCAGCGCGGGCGCCGCGCCGGGGCCCGGGGGCATGGCGCAGGCCACCAGGCCGGCGAGCAAGGGCAGGGCAAGGGCGAAACGGATGGGGTTCATGGCTTCCTCCTCTGGCGGTGACAATGCAAGACGTCCCGCCTTATACCGCCGATGTGGATCGACACGCACTGCCACCTTGACGCGCCGGAGTTCGACCCGGCCGATGCCGCCGCGCAGCGCGATGCCGCGCGTGCGCTGGGCGTGGCGCGCTGCGTGGTGCCCGCGGTGGAACGCGCCAACTGGGCCGTGGCGCGCACGCTGGCCCACCGCCTGGGCGACGCGTATGCGCTGGGCATTCACCCGCTGTACGTGCCCCGCGCGCACGATGACGACCTCGATGCGCTCGACGCCGCGCTCACCGAACACCGCGACGACCCGCGGCTGGTGGCCGTGGGCGAGATCGGGCTCGACTTCTTCGTGCCCGCGCTCACCGAGCCCGCCATGCGCGAGCGGCAGACGCACTTCTACCGCGCGCAGCTGCGCCTGGCGCGCAAGCACGGCCTGCCGGTGATCCTGCACGTGCGCCGCAGCGCCGACGCCTTGCTCAAGGGCTTGCGCGAGCTGCCCACCGGCGGCGGCATCGCGCACGCCTTCAACGGCAGCGTGCAGCAGGCGCAGGCCTTCGTCGATCTTGGCTTCGCGCTCGGCTTCGGCGGCGCACTCACCTTCGAACCCGCGCGCCAGTTGCGCCGCCTCGCGAGCGATCTGCCGCTGGAGGCCCTGGTGCTCGAAACCGACGCGCCCGACATCCCGCCGCAGTGGCTGTACGTGCCCGCGGCCGAACGCGCCGCGGGCCGGGCGCAGGGCATCAACCACCCGCGCGAATTGCCGCGCATCGGCGCCGTGCTGGCCGACTTGCGAGGGCTGCCCGCCGAGGCGGTGGCACGCGCCACCACGGCCAACGCGCAGCGCGTGCTGCCGCGCCTGGCCGCGCTGGCATGACGCGCCTCATCGGCCTGCCCCCCATCGCGGACGAAGGCACCCGCCTGCTGGTGCTGGGCAGCTTCCCTGGCTTGGCTTCGCTGCGCGCGCAGCAGTACTACGGCCACCCGCAGAACGCCTTCTGGAAAATCCTGGGCACCCTGTGGGCCTTGCCGCTGGTGCAGGCGGGCTACGACGAGCGCGTGGCCGCGGTGCGCGCGCACGGCCTGGGCATCTGGGACGTGTACGCCAGTTGCGAACGCGAGGGCAGCCTGGACGCCGACATCCGCAACGCCGTGCTCAACGATTTCGCCGCGCTGCGCGCGCATTGCCCGCGGCTGCAGGCCATTGCACACAACGGCGGCGAAAGCTTTCGCCACGCGCGCCACACCCGCGCGCTGGGCCTGCCGGTGCTGCGCCTGCCCTCCACCAGCCCGGCCAACGCCAGTTGGTCGTTCGATCGCAAGCTGGCGGCCTGGCGCGAGGCGCTGGCCGCGCACGGCGTGGCCTGAGGGTCAGGCCGTGGCCACGGTGCGGTGCAGCACCGGCGTCTCGGGCACCGGGTAGCCCGCGGCGCCAAAGGTGGTCACCACCGCCTTGTGGGTGTCGAAGTAGACCTGCCAGTAGTGGTCGGTGTGCGTGTAGGGGCGCACGCACAGCAGCGGGCCTTCGGGCGTGAACTGCAGGATCTCCACGTCCGGCGCGGGCTCGGTCTTCACGTTCGGTATGGCGGCCAGCGCGGTGCGCAGCCGCGCCATCGCGTCGTTCACGTCCACCCCGTTGGCCACCTTGGCCACGCAGTCCACGCGGCGGAAGGCCTCGGTGCTGAAGTTCTGGATGTTGTCGCCGAACACCTTGTTGTTGCCCACGATGGTGGTGACGTTGTCGGGCGTGAGGATGGTGGTGGCGAACAGGCCGAGTTCCTTCACCGTGCCGGTGATGCCGCCCGCGGCGATGAAATCGCCCACCTTGTAGGGCCGCAGCACCTGCAGGAAGATGCCCGCCGCGAAGTTGGCGAGCATGCCGCTCCAGGCCGCGCCGATGGCCAGGCCCGCGCCGGCCAGCAGGGCCGCGAACGAGGTGGTGCGGATGCCGAAGATGTCGAGGATCGCGAGGATCAGCACCACGGTGAGCAGCACCGAGATGATGGATTTGAGGTAGCGGATCAGCGTCGCGTCAACCTGCCGGCCCTTCTCCATCGCCGCGCCGATCAGCCCCACCGCGATGCCGATCAGCCAGCGCCCGATGATCCAGGCCGCGATGGCGCCGAGCACCTTCAGGCCGAAGTCGGCACCCTGCGTCACGATGAAGTTCCAGATGACTTCCGTGTTCATAATGGTTCCCTCTCTTCCCGTTGTTGGCACAGGCTGAGCGCCTGCGATGGCGACGGTAGCGCTTTCCGATGAAAACCACGACCCCCCTGCCCGAAGTCAATATTTCCGAAGACGGCGAGGTGCGTTTCCTGCACCTGGGCACCGAGTGGATTCAGGGTTCCATGCTGCTCGACGCGCCGTTCGACATCGAGCTGGACTACGTGCAGCGCATGATGGCCTGGCTGCTGTTCGTGGCGCCCGACACCGTGCACAAGCGCCGCGCGCTGCAGCTGGGCCTGGGCTCGGCCGCGCTCACCAAGTTCTGCTTCAAGCGCCTGCGCATGGACACCACCGCCATCGAGATCAACCCGCAGGTGGTGGCGGTGTGCCGGCGCTGGTTCAAGCTGCCGCCCGACAGCGCCCGCCTGCGCGTGCTGCTGGCCGACGCGGGCCAGGCCATCCGCGCGCCCGAGCACCGCGGCCGATACGACGCCGTGCAGGTGGACCTGTACGACCACGAAGCCGCCGCGCCCGTGCTCGATTCCGCCGCGTTCTATGCCGACTGCCGCGACACGCTGGCCGACGAAGGCTGCCTCACCGTCAACCTGTTCGGGCGCGACGCGAGCTACGAGCGCTCGCTCAAGAGCCTGTGCGAGGCCTTTGGCGAGCACGCGGTCTGGGCCTTCAAACCCACGCGCGAGGGCAACACCATCGTGCTGGCGCAACGCCACGCCAGCCGCCCCGCGCGGCCCGAACTGCTGGCCCGCGCCGAGGCCGTGCAACAACGCTGGGGCCTGCCGGCCACGAAGTGGCTGCGCCTGTTCCAACCCGTGGCCCGATGACTGACGCCATGAAGAAAACCACCGCCACCGAACCCGCCCTTCATCAAGGCCCGATCGACTGGCGCCGCCTGCTGCACTGGCTGCGCGAGGACGGCGTCATCAGCGAGGCCGAGGCGCAGCGCACCGAGACGCGCATCTCGTCGGCCCACAGCACGCAGCACCCGCTGCAGCGCCTGGCCGTGGTGGGCATCGCGCGCGCCAGCGACGGCCACGTGCTCGACGCCGAGGCGCTCACGCAGTGGCTGGCGCAGCGCAGCGGGCTCGACTACTTCCGCATCGACCCGCTGAAGGTGGACGTGGGCAAGGTGGCCGACGTGATGAGCGCCGCCTACGCCGAGCGCCACCGCGTGCTGCCGGTGCAGGTGAGCCCGGTGGAGGTGGTGGTGGCCACGGGCGAACCCTTCGTGCGCGACTGGGTGGGCGAGGTGGAACGCCAGACGCGCAAGAACGTGCGCCTGGTGCTCGCGAGCCCGGCCGACATCGCGCGCTACACGGGCGAGTTCTTCGCGCTCGCGAAATCGGTGCGCGCGGCCAACAAGACGGGCGGCACCGCCGGCATCAACAGCTTCGAGCAACTGGTCGAACTCGGTAAAGGCAACAAGCAGCTCGACGCCAACGACCAGGGCGTGGTGCAGGTGGTGGACTGGCTGTGGCAGTACGCCTTCGACCAGCGCGCGAGCGACATCCACCTGGAGCCGCGGCGCGACCAGGGCGTGATCCGCTTCCGCATCGACGGCGTGCTGCACCCGGTGTACCAGTTGCCCATCGGCGTGATGAACGCGATGACCGCGCGCATCAAACTGCTGGGCCGCATGGACGTGGTGGAACGCCGCCGCCCGCAGGACGGGCGCATCAAGACGCTCAAGCCCGCGGCCGGTGGCGCCAAGGGCGACGAAGTGGAGATGCGCCTCTCCACCCTGCCCACCGCCTTCGGCGAAAAGCTGGTGATGCGCATCTTCGACCCCGAGTCGACGGTGAAGGACCTGGCGGCCCTGGGCTTCGCCGCGCACGACGCGCAGCGTTGGGAAGCGCTCACGCGCCGCCCGCACGGCATCGTGCTCGTCACCGGCCCCACCGGCTCGGGCAAGACGACCACGCTGTACGCCACGCTCAAGCGCCTGGCCACCGAAGAGGTGAATGTGAGCACGGTGGAAGACCCGATCGAGATGATCGAACCCGCCTTCAACCAGACGCAGGTGCAGCCGCAGCTCGACCTGGATTTCGCGCAGGGCCTGCGCGCGCTGATGCGGCAGGACCCGGACATCATCATGGTCGGCGAGATCCGCGACCTGGCCACCGCCGAGATGGCGGTGCAGGCCGCACTCACCGGCCACCTGGTGTTCTCCACCCTGCACACCAACGACGCGCCCTCGGCCGTGATGCGCCTGATGGAACTCGGCATCCCGCCTTACCTCATCAGCGCCACGGTGCTGGGCGTGCTCGCGCAGCGCCTGGTGCGCACGCTGTGCGTGGCCTGCAAGCAGCCGCTGGACAAGGGCGAAGTAACCACCAGCCGCGAACAACTCGCCGACATCGTCAAACCCTGGCAGGTCTCGGGCGGCTACCGCCCCTACCAGCCCGTGGGCTGCGTGGACTGCCGCATGACCGGCTACCGCGGCCGCATGGGGCTCTATGAACTGCTGTCCGTCACCGAAGCGTTCAAGGACAAGATGAGCCGCGAGCCGAAGATGGAAGCCTTGCGCGCTCAGGGCGTGGCGGATGGGATGCGGCCGTTGCGTTTGGCGGGTGCTGCCAAGGTGGCGGAGGGGTTGACGACGCTGGATGAGGTGTTGGCTTCTACGCCGCCGTTGCAGTGAGTCTGTAGTCTCCGGCTGCAGCGGCCACCGCCGACCGGGCACCCGGCTCCGCGACTGTCCCCCGGACCGGGCTTGCAGCCCGATCCTCCTCCTTTATGTCGCTACGCCGGATGCCCGATCACCGGTGGCCTCGGGGGTGGGAGAGGCGAGGTGGACGCATACGGTTTCAATGGGAAGTGTCTGATCTGTCTTCTCTGCGTATGCGTTCAGCATGTCGGGTTAGATGATCGATCTCAGATTCGCTTCTGAACTGCCGCACGGTTTTATTTTTGGACTGGGATTGTGGGTATCCTGCGGTCTATCGGATACGTCAAAGTAAGGCGTCGCAGCCACTTCCCATGCCTCAACCTGGATCAGAAAGCCGCGGCGTGCGTCTTGCGCTAGCGATTGGCGGTCTCCTGCTGTTTTTCATCCCACTTCTAAGTGTTGTGCTCTATGTGCTCTTGGTGAGCAGCTTCACTCAGACAGCAGTACTGAAGCCAGCAGCAGACATGGCTTCAATCGCGGGTGCGTTGTTTTGGCTCGCCCTGGCTTGGAACAGCCTTGTTGGTGATGTTCGTACTGGTTGGATTGAGGGCAAATGGAAGTTGCTCTTGCAGTCCATCGGACTGTTCTTGTTCACCCCGATTTTCGGTTGGGCTGTGCTCCAAGCGTTCTTCGCTGGGCCTGTCAGCTACGTCCTTCACAGTGTCGCTGGATCGGAGAGTTCTACCCGCGAGGTTGTGGTTCTCCGCGCTGACGACTTCGGCGGTCGCGGCTGTCGCAACCGGATCGTTCTTCAGAATGGAGCGCTGTTCTGGCGAGAAGAGCTCTGCGGCGTTTCCAGCGATGCCGTGAACCAGCTCCGCCGCGGTGGACGCCTTCGCATTCAGGGCACCTTCAGCCAGTACGGCATACAGCTCGAGCGCTATCAGGTCATTGACGGCGCCTAACCCTTCGATCGGGCGGCCTGGGCGCAACCCCATCGTCCACCACCAAGCCTAAACGTTGGGTATCACAGCCATGTCACGAGAACGTCTCACACGAGCCTTTGAACTCACGTACGAGTACCTGCGGATGAAGATCAACGGCGGGAGGATTCGAGTAGAGACCGAGGCATCGCTGCAACTACAGTTTGCCGCGATTCTGAAGTCAGTTGGCGAACTCCTCGAGATTCAGCGAGACGAGTACTTCTCCATCGAGTTGGAGAAACCTGTTTCGCACAAAAGCGGCGTTTTCGGAAAGAGTGGCTCGACCAAGGCAAAGGTCGACATCTACTGCGCCTTCACCAATGCGACAACAGGGGAGTCAACTGGATGCGCCATCGAGTTGAAGTTCTTCAAGCAGAAGAATCATCGCGAGCCGAACAACAGGTATGACGTCTTCGCAGACGTGCATAACCTGGAGAACTATGGTTCGTTCGCTGACTGCTGCTTCATGGTCGTAGCTACAGACCATGATCACTACGTATCTCAAGCAATCTACTCACCGGATACAGAGGACTTCGATTTCCGCGAAGGGAAAAAACATCGGGCCGGCACCACTTGCACTTACCGCACCGTCAAACCCTATGGCCCGCCAATCACTCTCGCCGGGGCGTACGAATTCAAGTGGGATACAGCAGTAGGTGGGCTCCACTTTCTTAAAGTCCAAGTCCTGCCTCAACGAGGTTAGCCCCAGACCTTCACTGGCGAGAAGCCGCAGGACGTGAGGAGCGCCATGTAACAGATGCTGTTGCACTGCGCGACAGGTTAAGCGCCATCGAATGCAGACCAGCCAACCCCCTCTCCAGCTCGCGGGTGTGGGGTGCTTCACGCAGCGGCATAAAGGAGGAGGCCCGGCGCAGCCGGGCCGGGGGACAGCCGCGGAGTGGAGTACCCCGCGACCGCGAGCGTGCGAGGTGCAGCAACAGAAGCGCACCGAGCACCACAAAGCCCCGCAAAGCAACCCCATGAAGCGCGAGATCGATAATCCTTCGCTTCATGTCCGCCACCCCCCACCCCCACCTCGCCACCGGCCTGCTCTTCGCCTCGCTCGGCTCCATCGCCTTCAGCGGCAAGGCCATCATCGTCAAGCTGGCGTACCGCTACGGGGTCGACGCGGTCACGCTCATCATGTACCGCATGCTGTTTGCGCTGCCGCTGTTCGTGGCGCTGGCGTGGTGGGCGAGCCGGCCGCGCAATGGGGTGCGCCCGGCGCCGCTCACGCAGCGCGACTGGCTGGGCGTCATCGGTCTCGGCGTCACGGGTTACTACCTCGCGAGCTTTCTCGATTTCTGGGGGTTGGAATACGTCACCGCCAGCCTGGAGCGGCTCATCCTCTACCTCAACCCCACGCTCGTGCTTGTCCTGGGTTGGCTCATCTACGGCCGGCGCATCACGCGGCTGCAGGCTATGGCCATGGCCGTGAGTTATGCGGGTGTGTTGCTGGTGTTCGGGCACGAGGCCGGCCAGCAGGGGCCCAACGCCGCGCTGGGTGCGGCACTGGTTTTTGCCAGCGCCATCAGCTACGCCATCTACCTCGTCTACAGCGGTGAACTCGTCAAGCGCCTGGGCTCCATGCGCCTGGTGGGGCTGGCCACCAGCGTGGCCTGTGTGCTGTGCATCGCGCAGTTCGTCATCCTGCGGCCCATGTCGGCGGCCGCGGTGGCGCCCGAGGTGATCGGGCTCTCGCTGCTCAACGCCACGCTGTGCACCTTCGTGCCGGTGCTGCTGGTGATGATGGCGATCGAGCGCATCGGCTCGGGGCTCACCGCGCAGACCGGAATGATCGGCCCCATGTCGACCATCGTCATGGGCGTGCTGATTCTGGGCGAGCCGTTCAACGGCTGGATCGTGGCGGGCACGGTGCTCGTGCTCGCGGGTGTGTACCTGGTGACGCGCTTTGGCGCGCCGAAGGTGATCGAAAAAACTGGAGATTGATGCAATGGATCTGGGTATTGCCGGCAAGTGGGCCCTGGTGGGCGGATCGAGCAAGGGCCTTGGCCTGGGCTGCGCGCAGGCGCTGGCCGCCGAGGGCGTGAACGTGGTGATGGTGGCGCGCGGCGCCGACGCGCTGCAGGCCGCGGCGGCCGGCATTCGCGCCGCACACCCGGGCGTGCAGGTGCTGCCGGTGGCGGCCGACATCACCACGCCGGCGGGGCGCGACGCGGTGTTCGGCGTGGCCGGCGGCCCGGGCAAGGCCTTCGACATCGTGATCACCAACGCGGGCGGCCCGCCGCCGGGCGATTTCCGGCAGTGGGACCGCGACGCCTGGCTGGCTGCGCTCGACGCGAACATGCTCACGCCGATCGAGCTCATCAAGGCCACCATCGACGGCATGGCCGAGCGCGGTTTCGGCCGCATCGTCAACATCACCTCGGGCGCGGTGAAGGCGCCGATCGACATCCTGGGCCTGTCCAACGGCGCACGCAGCGGGCTCACGGGCTTCGTGGCCGGCGTGGCGCGCAGCAGCGTTACCGCCAAGGGGGTCACCGTCAACAACCTGCTGCCCGGCGCGTTCGACACCGACCGCCTCAGGGTCACCATGGTGGGGGCCGCCACCAAGAGCGGCAAGCCGATCGAGGCCGTGGCCGATGCGCGCCGCCAGACGATTCCGGCGCGCCGCTTCGGCACCTCGGAGGAGTTCGGTGCCGTCTGCGCGTTCCTGTGCAGCGCGCAGGCAGGCTACATCACGGGCCAGAACATCCTGGCCGATGGCGGCGCCTACCCGGGCACGTTCTGAGCCCGCCGGTCAACGGGCGCCGAAGGCGTTGATGACGCCGTTCATGAACGCGCCGCGTTCCCGGCGCGCGGCCTCGGGGGACGATTGCGTCCAGGCGGCGGTGTGCACGATCACCAGCCCGTGCGCGGGCACCACGGTGATCTGCTGCCCATAGACCCCCAGCATCGCAAAGCCGCGCGCGGCGCCGCGGCCCAGCCAGAACTGGTAGCCGTAGCCAAAGCCCGGCCCGGCTTCGTTCACGCGAAAACCCGTGGGCAGGCGCGCGGAATCGGTGGCCTGCAGCAGGTAGTCCTTGGGCACGATCTGGCGGCCGTCGCGTTCGCCGTCGCGCGCGAGCAGCATGCCCAGGCGGGCGTAGTCGCGCGCGGTGGCGTTGAAGCCGCCACCGCAGTACTCAATGCCCTGCCAGCCCACCAACCACGAGGCCGCGGCCTCGGCGCCCAGCGGCTTCCACAGCCACTCTTGCGTGAGCTCGCTCACGTTGCGCTTGGTGGCGCCGTGCAGCACATGGCACAGCACCTGGGTTTCGCCGGTGGCGTACTTGAAGCGTGTGCCGGGGGCCGCATCCTGCGGCCGGCGTGAGGTGAGCACCGACGTCGGGTTGCCGCCGCGGTGCACGCGGAACAGCGCGGCCCAAAGGTCGCCCACGTCGTCGCGGCCGCTGTAGTCCTCCTGCCAGCGCACGCCCGAGCCCATGAGCAGCAGGTGGCGCACGGTGGCCGCCCCGTAGGCGCTGCCCTTGAGTTCCGGGGCGTAGGTTTCGGCCGTGTCGTCGATCGACTTGATGAGCCCTTGCTCCAGCGCGATGCCCACCAGCAGCGAGGTGATGCTCTTGGCCATGGAGAAGCTGATGAAGCGCTGCTGCGCGGTGCGGTCGTACTGGTAGCGCTCCAGGCGCAGCTCGCCGTCCTTCACGATGACCAGGCTCGTCACGCGCTGGCGCTGCAGGTAGTCCTCCAGCGTGAGCGTCTGGCCGTCAAGCGTGTAGCGGATGTCGGGGGAGGGTGCGCCGGGCTTGAGCTCCCACACCGCGCCGTCGCGCGCCACGGGCTTGCTCGGGAAGATCTCGTCCATGGCGCTGAAGCTGCCGACCTTGTGGCGCTCCGCGAACGCTTCCTGCGGTGAGCCGCGCGGGTAGCCGGCGGCCTTGCCCAGCGTGTCTTCGTCGGGCGCGGCCAGTGCCGCGCCGGCCCACAACGCCCACCCCAACGCCGACCCCAGTGCCCATGCGATCCGCTGGTCCATGCCGCCTCCTTGATGGTTGGCCGACACGCTAGCGCATGCCTCGGCAAGCCACAACCGGGGCAGCCCGGCCCCGCGCTCAGCGGCGCGACGAGATCAGGATGCCGCCGACGATGAGCACGAAGCCCACCCCGTGGTGCAGGCGCGGCGATTCGCCGAGCAGCGCGGCCGACATCACCGCGGCGAACAGGGGCGTGAGGTTGGTGAAGAAGCTCGCGATGGTGGGGCCCACGCGGGCCACGCCGGCGCCCCAGCAGCGGTAGGCCAGCACCGACGGAAAGATGGCCAGGTAGGCCAGCGCGATCACCAGCGGCCAGCCCCAATCGATGCGCGTGCCGGCGGGCAGGTACAGCCATTCGGCCGAGGCCAGCAGGCCCGACCACACCAGCCCCATCGCCACCTGCGCGAGCAGGAAGGCGGCCCAGTCGGCCTTGATGTCGGGTGGGTCGCCGCCTTCGGGCGGGCGCACCAGCAGCCAGCTGTAGCAGGCCCAGACCACCGTGGCCAGCAGGATCCAGCCGTCGCCCGGCACGAAGCGCACCGCCAGCAGGTTGGCCAGGCTGCCGCGCGCCAGCACCACCGCCACGCCGCACAGCGAGAGCGCAGCGCCGAAGGCGGCGCGGCGCGACACCGGCACGCCGTAGACCACGCGGCCGATGAGCAGCATGAACACCGGCATGCTCGCGGCCACCAGCGTCACGTTCAGCGGGGTGGATGTGGTGAGCGCGAGGTACTGCAGCGCGTTGTAGCTGCCCACGCCCAGCGCGCCCAGCAGCGCGAAGCGGCGCCAGTGCCGCCACAGGTTGCTGCCCGGGCGCAGCACCCAGGCCGCCAGCGGCAGCAGGATCAGCAGGGCCAGGCTCCAGCGCAGGAAGTTCAGTGTGCTGGGGGGCACGGTGCCGTGCATCAGGCGGCCCACCACCGCGTTGCCGGCCCACACCAGCGGGGGCACGAGCAGCAGGGCGGCGGTGGCGAGGTTCAGGCGGGCGGGCGCAGCGGACATGGGGCGCGACTGTAGCAAGCGCGGCAAGCCCCGCCCGGCCGCGGGGCCGCGGCAAACGTGGCAGCATCGCGCCCCAAGGCAAACCCAACCAGGAGACACCATGGCCACCACCAGCCGCGCCGTTCGCATCCACGCCCACGGCGGCCCCGAACAACTCGTGATCGACACCGTCGAGGTCGGCGAACCCGGCCCGGGCCAGGTGCGCATTCGCCACCACGCGGTGGGCCTGAACTTCATCGACGTCTACCAGCGCACCGGCCTGTACCCGAACGCCATGCCGCTGGCCCTGGGCATGGAGGGCGCGGGCGTGATCGAAGCGGTGGGCGAGGGCGTGACGCACCTCAAGGCGGGCGACCGCGCGGCCTACGCATCGAACCCGCCCGGCAGCTATTGCGACGTGCGTGTGATGCCGGCGATGAACGTGTGCAAGCTGCCCGACGCGATCGACTTCGAGACCGGCGCGGCCATGATGCTCAAGGGCCTGACCGCGCAGTACCTGCTCAAACACTGCAAGCCGGTGGAAGGCCTGGAGGCGGGCGACCACGTGCTGTTCCATGCCGCGGCGGGCGGCGTGGGCCTGATCGCCTGCCAGTGGGCGAAGCACCTGGGCCTGAAGCTGATCGCCACCGCGGGCTCGGACGACAAGTGCCAGCTCGCGCTCGACCACGGCGCGGCGCACGCCATCAACTACCGCACCGACGACTTCGCGGCCAAGGTGAAGGCCATCACCGACGGCAAGGGCGTGAAGGTGGTCTACGACTCGGTGGGCAAGGACACCTGGGACAAATCGCTCGATTGCCTGCGCCCCTTCGGCCTGATGGCCAGTTTCGGCAACGCCTCGGGCCCGGTGCCGCCGTTCGCGCCCGGCATCCTGGGTGGCAAGGGCTCGGTCTACGTGACGCGCCAGACCCTGTTCTCGCACATCACCAGCCGCGAGCGCACGCAGCGCATGGCCGACGACCTGTTCGGTGTGGTGGCCAGCGGTGCGGTGAAGATCCGCATCGACCAGCGCTTCCCGCTGACCGAGGTGAAGAAGGCGCACGAGAGCCTGGAGGCGCGCGCCACCACGGGTTGCACCGTTTTGCTGCCTTGATGCCTTGCCCGAACCGGAGACCCGCATGAACGCGCCCACCCCACCCCAGGCCGCCGAGCCGCGCCTCACCAGCCTGTCGCACGGCGGCGGCTGCGGCTGCAAGATCGCTCCCGGCGTGCTCAGCGACATCTTGAAGGGCACCGCGCAGATGCCCATCCCGAAGGAGCTGCTGGTGGGCATCGAGACCGCGGACGACGCGGCCGTGTACCGGCTCAACGACGAGCAGGCGCTGATCGCCACCACCGATTTCTTCATGCCCATCGTCGACGACGCGTACGACTTCGGCCGCATCGCCGCCACCAACGCCATCAGTGACGTCTACGCCATGGGTGGCACGCCCATCATGGCGCTGGCGCTGGTGGGCATGCCGATCAATGTGCTGAGCACCGACACCATCGGCCGCATCCTCAAGGGCGGGCAGGACGTGTGCCAGGCCGCGGGCATCCCGATCGCGGGTGGCCACACCATCGATTCGGTGGAGCCCATCTACGGCCTGGTGGCGCTGGGCCTGGTGCACCCGCAGCGCGTGAAGCGCAACGCCGACGCGAAGGTGGGCGACCGCCTGGTGCTGGGCAAGCCACTGGGCGTGGGCGTGCTGTCGGCCGCGCTCAAGAAGGACAAGCTCGACGCCGCGGGCTACGCGCAGATGATTGCGCACACCACGAAGCTGAACACGCCGGGCCCCGAGCTCGCGAAGCTCGACGGCGTGCACGCGCTCACCGACGTGACCGGCTTCGGCCTCGCGGGCCACGCGCTGGAAATGGCGCGCGGCGCGGGCACCACCGTGCGCCTGCACTGGGCGCGCGTGCCGATGATTGCCGGCGTGCGCGAGCTGGCCGGTGCGGGCCTGGTGACCGGCGCCTCGGGCCGCAACTGGGCGGCCTACGGGCGCGAAGTGCAACTGGGCGCCGGCTTGCAGGCACCCGACCAGGCCCTGCTGAGCGATCCGCAGACCAGTGGAGGCCTGCTGGTGGCCTGCAGCGCCGATGCGGTGCCCGAGGTGCTCGCCACCTTCCAGCGCCACGGCTTCGCGCAAGCGGCCGAGATCGGCGAGATCGTGCCGGCCGCCGAGGGCGGCATCCGTTTGCAGGTGGTGTGAGCCATGTCCAACCCGCCCGTTTCCCTTCTTGTTTTCGACATCTTCGGCACCGTCGTCGACTGGCACGGCAGCATCGTGCGCGAGGTGTCGGCGCTGTACCCGCAGGTGGACGCCGACGCCTTTGCGCTGGCCTGGCGCGCGGGCTACCAGCCCGCGATGCAGCGTGTGCGCGGTGGCGAGATCGGCTTCGTGCGGCTGGACGAACTGCACCGCGGCATCCTCGACGACATCCTGCCGCGCTTCGGCCTGGCGCACCTGGGTGAGGCCGAACGCGCGCAGCTCAACCGCGTGTGGCACCGGCTCAACCCCTGGCCCGACAGCGCGGCCGGGCTCACGCGACTCAAGCGGCGCTTCACCATCAGCACGCTGTCCAACGGCAACATCGGCCTGCTCACGAACATGGCCAAGCGCGGCGGCCTGCCCTGGGATTGCGTGCTCTCGGCCGAGGTGTTCCGGGCCTACAAGCCCGACCCGCGCGTGTACCTGGGCGCGGCCGAGACCTTCGGCCTCTCACCCGCCGAGGTGATGATGGTGGCCGCGCACCACGAGGACCTGGCTGCGGCGCGCGATTGCGGCCTGGCCACGGCCTACATCGAACGGCCGCTGGAGTTCGGCGCGAACAACGTGAAGGACGTGTCGCCGGTGGCGGCCAACGGCTGGCACGCGCGCGATTTGCTGCACCTGGCCGATCAGCTCGGCTGCTGAGTTCAGCGCACCTCGAGGCGCGCGTTCACCGGCTCGGCCACGGGCCGGCGGCCGTCCGCGTTGTCGAGCATTTCCAGCTTGAGCGTGTAGCGGCCCGCGGGCGGTGCGAGCCAGACTTCCGTCTGGCCATCGACGAAGTCCATCACCGCCGGTGCGGGGCCGGCGCCCTCGGGCGCCACCGTGAGGCGGAAGTGCCCGGTGTCGGGAATCTTCTGCGTCATCTGCGCCACGTTGAGCAGCGAGGCGTGGAAGCGCACGCGCAGCGGCGGGCGCGACGCGGGCGCGTCCAGGCCGATCTCCAGCCCCTTTTTCTGCAGCGTGGCCGGGTCGGTGTCGTTCTTGCGCGTGACGGTGATCTTGGCCGGCTTGCTGAACACGAAGTGCGGCAGGTGCTTCTGGTCGGCCAGCAGCATGCGCAGCGTGTATTCGCCTGGCGCGAGCGTCAGCACCGTCTCCATCTGGCCTTTGCCGAAGTGGATGTACTGGTCGTTGAAGGGCAGGGCTTCCTTGAAGTTCAGCGGCAGGTCGCGGTTGACCAGCAGGTGGTGGTGGCCGCTTTTTCCGTGCCCGGCCTGCGCGATGGGCGCCAGCCCCCAGCCGCCCGAGAGGCCGAACTTGAGCAGGTAGGGCGTCTCGATGCGGTCACCGTCCTTGAGGTTGGTGAAGTAGGCCTCGGCCGAGAGGCGCGGCGGTGGCACCTGCCAGGGGTGCAGCGGCGTGGCGGCGGGCGGTGCCGATGGGGTTTGTGCCGGCGCGAGGCCGGTGGCCAGCAGCAGGGTGGCGAACACGCACGGAAGATGGCGGCGGAAGGTCATGGCGGCACCGGGTACGGGTAGGGGTAAACCAGCAGAGTCTACGGCCCGGCCTTGAAGCCCGCCTCACGGCGTGGGGCCGGCGTCCCCCGCTTGTGGTGTGTCTGCCGCAGCGGGGCCGGCGGGTTGGCCGCCCTGCGCGTCCATGGCCCGTTGGTCGCTGCGCTCCTTCCATCGGCGCACCCAGCGGCCCCGCACCCACCACGGCCCCCAGGCCGCGACCGCGTGCGAAGCCCCGCAGGCAACAAAGACGCGCGTGGTCTGCGGCGGCCAGTGCGGTTTGAAAGCCTGGCCTTCGTGCGCCGCGCCCAGGTTGTGCGCCAGCACCGGTGCCGCGCGCAGCGCCTGTGCGAGGTTGCGCGGGCGGGCGGTGGGCAGGTCGTCGCGCTCGGCCGCTTCGCCGCAAGCGAACACGTTGGCGTGCGAGCTGCTTTGCAGAAAGCGGTTCACGCGCACATGGCCCTGCTCGCCCAGGGCCAGGCCGCTGTCGGCGAGCCAGGCGGGGGCGTCGCCGTCCTCGGCGATCACGGGCACATCGCAGCGCAGCAGAGCGCCGTTGCCGAGGTGAATGCCTTGCGCGTCCACCGCGACGCAGGGTTCGCGCAGCACCTGGATGCCCGCGCGCTGCAGGCGGCAGCCCACGTGGGCACGCGCCGCCGCCGGTAGCCCGGGCAGAAGGCCGGCGGCACCGGTGATCAGCGTGAAGGTGCTGCCCGGCAGGCCATCGCGGCGCAGGCGCTCGGCCGCGGCGAAGGCGGTTTCCACGGCCGCGTTGCCGGCGCCGAGCACCGCCAGCGAGACGGGCTGGCGCTGCGCGAGCGCCACCACGTCGGGCCACAGATGCAGGAACCCGTCGAGAGGCCACAGCGCCAGCGCGTGCTCGCGCGCGCCGGGCAGGCGCGCGGCCAGGTGCTCGCGATCGAGCGCGATGGCCGGGTCGATGGAGAGCAGGTCGTAGCCGAGTGGTGGCGGCGTCGGGCCGTCGACCGCCTGCCAGTGCACCGTGCGCGCCTCGGCGTCGAGGGCCAGGCAGCGACCCGCGAGCCAGCGCGCATGGGCGGCCTGCACCCGCGGAGGCAGTGGCGTGCGCGCCCGGGCCTCGCTGCGCTGCCCCGCGATGAGCGAAGGCAGCAGCGCGGTGTGCGTGTGGTGGGGCCAGGGCGCGAGCAAGGTGACCTGTAGATCACCCGGGTGGTGCCGTGCCAGACCATCGAGCACCGCCAGGTGAGCGGGGCCCGCGCCGATGAGGAGAAGCCGCGTGATGCCGCTGCGCATGGGGCGCGATGGTACGACGCCCCTTCGCCTCCCTCACCGGGGCGCGGGTGGGTGGCGCCGCCACCAGGCGTGGTCCAGTGACCAGTGGCTCGGCCCGAACAGCGCCAGCGCGGCCAGCAAGGCCCCCCAGGTGAGGTGCAGCTGGTAGGCCGCGGGCGCGATTTCGCTGAGGCTGAGCACGGCAACGATGTTGACCACGCTGAGCCCCAGCGCGGCAAAGCGCCCGCCGAGGCCGAGCAGCAGCAGCACGGGCAGCACCAGTTCCCCGGCGGTGCCCATGACCGCGGCCAGGCCAGGTGGCAGCAGTGGCACGCGGTACTCCTCGGTGAAGAGCAGCAGGGTGGTGTCCCAATCGCGCAGCTTGGTGAGACCGGAGAGGAAGAACACCTGCGCGATGTACAGGCGCGCGAGCAGCGCGGCGGGGTGCTGCAGCGCGTCGAGCAGGCGTGCGATGGGTTGCCACGCGTGGCTGACGAAGTGGCGTGGTGAGGGCGTGTTCATGCGGTGTCTCCCGGCGGGGTGATCGGTGTGGGTGTGTGGGTGTCGTGGGGTGGGCCGAAGCCGAGCAGGCGCCCGGCCTGCACGGCTTCGGTGAGCCAGGCCGGCAGGTCGTCGATGGGCGCTTCGCCGAGCGCGCGGCCCAGGCTGTGGCCGGCCAGCAGCCGGGCTTCGAAGCGCGCGGTGGGCGCGTCAATGAAACAGGCGCGCACGCGGCCGGCGTGGCGCCACACACGCACGGCTTCGCGCACGCCGTCGCGCAGGCGCTGGGCCACGGCGTCGAAACCGGGGTCGCCGTGCAGATGCGCGTCGACGATGGACAGCACCGGCCACGCACTGTCGAGCACCCAGGTACCCGTGGCGAGCCGTGCGTGCAGGCGGTCGGGGTGGTGGTCCTGCAACCGCGCGAAGCTTGCGGGGTCGGGTCTTGCGTCGGGCGATCGCGCGGCCTGGTGCAGGGCCCACTCCACACGCGCGACGTCGCCCAGGTAGGGCAGTGGGTCGAGGTCGGGCTCGGTGGCGATGAAGAGGGCCAGCGCTTCGCCCCATTCACCCAGGTCGCCGCGCAAAGGCGGGTGGCGATGCCACAGCGCACGGGCCAGGGCGTTGAACGCCTCGTCGCCCAGGAGGGCGCGCACCACGGGGTACGTGCCGGACAGGGTGCGCTCGGCGTGTGCGTGGGCGTTGGCGCGGTAGGCGCCGAGGCCGGTCGGGTTCCAGCAGGCATCGGCCTGTGGTGGCTGTGGCTGGAACAGGGCGTCGAGCAGCGCGCGTTGCGAAGCGGCCAGCGTGCTCATCAGGCAGCCTCCGCCGGCAGCGCGGTGGCCAGTGTTTCGCGTGCGTGCTGCTGTGCGCGGGCGGCTTCGTCGAGCAGCACCGCGAACGCGGGCAGGTCGGTGTCCCATTCGATCAAGGTGGGCACCGCACCAAAGCGGTTGATGGCGTGGCGGTACAGCGCCCAGACCGGTGCGCTCACGCGGCCGCCGTGGTCGTCGATCACCACGTCGCCACGGTCGTGGTGGCCGGCGAGGTGGATTTCGCTCACCAGCGCGGGGTCGATGGTGTCGATCCAGTCGCGCACGGCACGCTGCGGATCGCTGGTCAGGCCACGGCGCTGGTCGTTCAGTGCGTTCACGTAGAGGTTGTTCACGTCGAGCAGCAAGCGGCAGCCGGTGCGTTGGCACAGCGCACTCAGGAAGCCGGTTTCGCCCATGTCGTGTTCGGGCCAGCTCAGGTAGGCCGAAAGGTTTTCGATGGCGATGGGGCGGCGCAACCGGTCCTGCGTGCGGCCGATGTTGGCGCTCATCACGGCCAGCGCCTCGTGCGTGAAGGGCAGGGGCAGCAGGTCGACGGCATGCACCGCACGGCCTTGCCAGGTGCCGCGCGCGAAGCAGGCGTGTTCGCTCACGAAGGCGGGTTCGGTGGCTTGCACCAGTTCGGCCAGGCGGTCCAGGTGCCAGGGGTCGATGCCATCGGCCGAGCCCAGTGAAAGGCCGACGCCGTGTAGGCTCAGCGCCTGGTGTTCGCGGGCGCGCAACAGCGGTTCAAGCACCGCGGCATCACCGCTGAAAAAGTTCTCGGCGTGGACTTCGATGAAGTCGAGCGCAGGGCGCTGCTCCAACAACGCCTGTTGGTGGGGTGCGCGCCAGCCGATGCCCACGGGGGCGGTGTATCCGTGGTCGTGAAGGGCATCGGGCATGGCAGCGCCTGAGATGAATGGCCGTGTGGAATCAGCTCTTCATCGTGGCCTTTTTGGCCTCGTCGCCCGAGAGGCCGCCCATCTGCTTGCAGGTGCCTGCGGGCACGTACTTCCATTCGCCCTTGTCGTTGTCCAGCTTGGCCTGGCCGGCGCACGAGTGCGTGCCGGCGAGGTTGGCGCAGTCGTTCTTGCCCGCCATGGCGATGCCGTAGCACTTTTCCTTGGCGGCGTTCTGCGCCAGGGCCGGGGTGGACAACACGGCCATCGACATCAGCGTGGTGGCAGCGGCGGCGAGCAGTTGGCGTTGGTTCATGGTTGTGTACTCCTTGCGGTGTCCAGCGTCCACCGTGCGATGGCGCGGTGCAGACGTTCTGGTGCGCATCGGTCGCGTCCGTGAGGGCTTTCTTACACCGCTTGTCGATGGCTCACAGCAGATCGGCCACGTGGTCCCAGGCCTCTGCTGGCACGCGTCCATGGAAGCTGTGCGCCACGCGGCCCTTCTTGTCGATGAGGTAAGTGGCGGGCAACACGCCCACGGCACCGAAGCTGTCCAGATGCTCCGGGTCGCCGCGCCACAGTTGCGCAAAGCGCTGCTCCGGTGGAACGGTGAGTGCCACCAGGGCTTCCCAGTCGTCGAAGCTGCGCCGACCCGGGTCGGTGTTCACACCCACCAGCTTGAAGGGTTGGCCCTGCCAGCCGCGCAGGTTCGCGCGCAGCTCGGGCATCTTGTCCCGGCACACCGCACAGGTGGTGGACCAGAACATCAGCATGACGACGCTCCCCCGCTGCGCGGCGAGATCGAACACACGGCCCTGGCGGTCGGTGCCGCGCAGGCGTGGGGATGTTTCGGCCGGGGCAGGGATTTGCGCAAGGGCTGCCGCAGGCAGAAGGCCGAGCGCGGCCAGGTGCAGCAGGTGGCGGCGGCCGAGCGAGTGAGGCAATGGCATGACGGGCTCCACGGGTTGATGTGAGTAGCCGTCGCGCAGACACCGTCATTCATTACACTGCCGCGCCATGCCCACGCCCTCATTCGAGAACGAAGTCGCGGACTTGCGGCCTTACCTGCTGAAGTTCGCGCGGCTGCAGCTGCGCAACGAGGCCTGGGCCGAGGACGCGGTGTCGGAGACCGTGCTCGCCGCCATCGCCAAGCCGCAGGCTTTCGAGCGGCGCTCGCAGCTCAAGACCTGGCTGGTGGGCATCCTCAAGCACAAGGTGGTGGACGTGTTGCGCGTGCAGGGCCGCGAGGTGGCGTTGGGCCAGGGCGAGGACGACGAGGCCGACCCGCTGGAGCACATGGCCTTCCATGCCGACGGGCATTTCAATGAGGCCCCGGCCGACTGGGGCAACCCCGAGCAGGACCTGCGAACGCGCCAGTTCATGGCCATTCTGGAAGCCTGCACCGACAAGCTGCCGCCCACCCAGGGGCGCCTGTTCCTGATGCGCGAGTGGCTGGAGTTGTCGAGCGAGGAGATCTGTAAGACGCTTGCGCTCACGCCGACCAATCTCTACGTCCAGTTGCACCGGGCCCGCCTGCGCTTGCGCGAGTGCCTGGAGCTCCACTGGTTTGCCCGGACGAAAACACCATGACGCCCCGCTACCCGCTGCGCCGCACCTGCAAGCAGGTCAGTGCCCTGCTGATCGCCCGGGAGGACCGCGCCTTGCCGCTCGTGGAGCGCCTGGCCTTGCGCGTGCACCTGGCCCTGTGCCAGGCCTGCCCGCGTTTCGAGCGCCAGTTGCTCACCATGCGCAACGCCATGGGGCACTGGCGCCACTACAGCGACGACGGGCTCAGCTGAGCAGGGCCTGCGCGAACTCGCGCGCGTCGAAGGTTTCGAGGTCGTCGAGCTTCTCGCCCACACCGATGAAATAGACCGGCACCGGCCGCTCGCGCGCGATGGCGCACAGCACGCCACCCTTGGCGGTGCCGTCGAGCTTGGTGACGATGAGGCCTGTGAGCTTGAGCGCGTCGTCGAACGCTCGCACCTGGGCGAGCGCGTTCTGGCCGGTGTTGCCGTCGATCACGAGCAGCACCTCGTGCGGGCCGGTGGGCTCGGCCTTGGCCACCACGCGCTGGATCTTGCGCAGCTCTTCCATCAGGTGCAGCTGCGTGGGCAGGCGGCCGGCGGTGTCCACCAGCACTACGTCCTTGCCGCGCGCCTTGCCCGCGCTCACGGCGTCGAAGCACACGGCGGCCGGGTCGCCACCTTGCTGGCTGATGACCTCGACCGTGTTCCGGTCGGCCCACACCGCGAGCTGCTCGCGCGCCGCGGCGCGGAAGGTGTCGGCCGCGGCCAGCAGCACGCTGGCGCCTTCGTCGGCCAGGTGGCGGGTGAGCTTGCCGATGGAGGTCGTCTTGCCGGCGCCGTTCACGCCCGCGACCATGATCACCGTGGGCTTGTGTTCGCCGATCACCAGCGGCTTCTGCAGCGGTGCGAGCAGGTCGGCAATGGCATCGGCCAGCAGGCCCTTGACGGCCGCGGGCTCGGTGGCCCGGGCCTCCTTCACGCGGCGGCGCAGGTCGGTCAGCAGGTGCTGGGTGGCGGCCACGCCGCTGTCGGCCATGAGCAGCGCGGCCTCGAGCTCTTCGTACAGGTCTTCGTCGATGCGCGTGCCGGTGAAGACGGTGGCGATGCCGCCACCGGTCTTGCGCAGGCCGTTGCGCAGCTTGTCGAGCCAACCCTGGCGCGCCGGCGCGGCGGGCGCGGCCACCGGTTCGGCGGCGGTGGGCGCCTGGGCGGGTTCGGGTGTGGGGGCTTTCTTGCGGAAGAACGAGAACATTTTCTAATCTCGGGAATCCACGGGATTCTATGAAACGACTTCTGCTTGCCCTTTCCCTCGGCGCGGCGCTGGTGGCGCCCGCGCCCGCACAGTCACCCCCCGCTGCCGTTGCGCAGCAATTCACCTTGTCCAACGGCATGACGCTGATCGTGCGCCCCGACCGGCGCGCGCCCACCGCGGTGCACATGCTGTGGGTGCGCGTGGGTTCCATTGACGAGGTGGACGGCACCTCGGGCGTGGCGCACGTGCTCGAGCACATGATGTTCAAGGGCAGCGAGCTGCTCAAGCCGGGCGAGTTCTCGCAGCGCGTCTCGGCATTGGGTGGTCGCCTCAACGCGTTCACCAGCCGCGACGCCACGGCCTACCACGAGCAGGTGCCGGCCGACCGCATCGAGGAGGTGATGCGCCTGGGTGCCGACCGCTTCGCCACCAACCGCTGGCCCGACGACGAGTTCACGCGCGAGATCGAAGTGGTGAAGGAGGAACGCCGGCAGCGCACGGAGGAATCGCCCCGCTCGCGCATGTTCGAGGCCTTCAACGCCATGGTGTGGCAGGCCAGCCCCTACCGCCGGCCCATCATCGGCTGGATGAGCGACATCGAATCGCTCACGCCGCAGGACGCGCGCGAATTCCATCGCCGCTGGTACGTGCCGGGCAACGCCGCGGTGGTGATCGCCGGCGATGTGGACGTGCAGCGTGTGCGCGAGCTGGCCGAGCGTTACTACGGGCGCATTCCCGCGGCTGCGGTACCCGAGCGCAAGCCGCGGACCGAGCCCGCGCAGCACGGGCCCCGCCGGCTGGAATACCGCGGCGTGACCGATCAGGCCATGGTGGCCCTGGCCTGGCATGCACCGCGCTACAACGGGCTCGATGACGAGGCCAACCGCGATGCGCTGGCGCTGACGGTGTTGGCCGGTGTGCTCGACGGCTACGACGGCGCGCGCCTGGACCGCGCGCTGGTGCAGGGCGAAGGCAACGCCGGCAAGCGCGTGGCCGACAGCGCCAGTGCGGGCTACGGCCTGCTCGGCCGTGGCCCGCAGGTGTTCACGCTTTCGGCGGTGCCGGCACGTGGCGTCACGCCCGAGATGGCCGCTGCCGCACTGAAGCTGGAGGTCGAGCGCATCGCCCGCGAGGGTGTGAGCGAGGCCGAACTGCAGCGCGTGAAGACGCAATGGACGGCGAGCGAGGTCTACAAGCTCGACTCCATCATGGGCCAGGCGCAGGAGCTCGGCTCCTACTGGATCAACGGTTTGCCGCTGGACGCCGGCGAGCGGCTGATCGCGCAGCTGCGCGCGGTCACGCCGGAGCAGGTGCGCTCGGTGGCGCAACGCCATTTCGGCGACCGCACGCTCAACACTGGCGTGCTGCTGCCCGAGGCCAATGGCGGGGAGGGCACGAAATGACCGGCTGGACCCGATACCTGATCGCGCTGGCGGCGGCGCTCTCGTGGACCGCGGCGCCGGCCGCCATTCCGATCCAGCACTGGACGCACGCCAGCGGCGCACGCATCTACCTCGTGCACAGCCCGACCATTCCCATGGTGGATGTGCAGATCGACGTGGACGGCGGCAGCCGCCGCGAGCCCGCGGGCATGACCGGGCTGGCGGGCACCACGGCGGGCCAGCTCGGCAGCGGGGTGCTGGCCCACGCCGGCCTGCCCGCGCGCGACGAGAACGCGCTCGCCGCCGCCTGGGTGGATCTGGGCGCCCAGTTCGGCGCCAGCGCGGGCGCCGACCGCTTCTCGCTGCAACTGCGCAGCCTCACCGATCCGGCCATCCTGCCGCGTGCGGTGGCCCTGGCCGCGCAGCAACTGGCCGCACCGGCCTGGCCCGAGGCGGTGTGGCAACGCGACCGCGAGCGCGCGACGGCCGCCTTGCGCGAGGCGCAGAACCGGCCCGCCACCGTGGCCGGCCAGGCCTTCGCCCGGGGCGTGTACGGCAACCACCCCTATGGCCGCTACAGCACGCCTGAAAGCCTGCAGGCTCTGTCGGTGGCCGACATGAAAGCCTTTTACCGGCGCCACATGAGCGCGTGCCGGGCCCAGGTGGTGATCGTGGGTGCGGTGGACCGTGCGGGCGCGCAGGCCATCGCCGACCCGCTGCTGGCGGCGATCGGCCCCCATGGATGCCCGGCGTTGCAGGCCGTGCCCGAGGTGGCGCCGTTGGCGCGCGCGCTCGACGAGCGCTTGCCCTTCAAGGCCGCGCAGGCGCAGATCCTGATCGGCCAGCCCGGCATCGCGCGCCAGCACCCGGATTTTTTCCCGCTCTTCGTGGGCAACCACATCCTCGGTGGCAGCGGCTTCACCTCGCGGCTCACGCTCGAGGTGCGCGAGAAGCGGGGCCTCACCTATGGCGTGTACAGCCACTTCTCGCCGGGGCGTCACGCCGGCGCGTTCCAGATCGGCATGACCACGCGGCCCGACCAGGCCGACGAAGCGGTTCGCGTGGTGCGGGAAACGCTCACGCGCTTCCTTGATGAGGGGCCGAGCGAAGAGGAGTTGCAGGCTGCGAAAGACTTCCTCATCAACGGCTTCGCCCTGCGCATCGACAGCAACCGCAAGCTGCTCGACAACGTGGCCAATGTCGCCTGGAACGGCTTGCCGCTGGACTACCTCGACACATGGACGGAACAGATCCGCCGCCTGAGCCGCGAGGACGTGCGCCGCGCCATGCAGCGCGCCCTGCACGCCGACCGCATGGTCACCGTCGTCGTGGGAGCCACGCCTTAAGCTCGGCACCATGAAACACAAGACCGGCGCGCCGCCGCAGGAGGTTCGCATCCTCGGCGGCCAGTGGAAACGCAGCAAGCTGCCCGTGGCCGAGCGGCCGGGCCTGCGGCCCACACCCTCGCGCGTGCGCGAGACCTTGTTCAACTGGCTTGGGCAGGATCTCACGGGTTGGCGGTGCTTCGATGCCTTCGCAGGCACCGGTGCCCTCGGTTTCGAGGCCGCCTCGCGCGGAGCGCGCGAGGTGGTGCTGGTCGAACAGGATCCCGCGCTGGCGGCCCAGCTGCAGGCCACCCGCACCCGCCTGAAGGCCGAGTCCGTGCGCGTTCAGCGGGGCGATGGCCTCGCCGCCCTGCGCGCGGTGGCCGGGCAGGGCCTGGACGCGGTTTTCATCGATCCGCCCTTCGATGGCGCGGCGCTCTTCGGGCCCGCGCTGCGTGCGGCGCGCGAAGCCATCGGCCCCGATGGCTACGTGTACCTCGAAGCCCCGCGGCCCTACGTTGCTGAAGAGCTCGCCACCCTGGGCCTCGCGATCCACCGCGACGGCCGCGCCGGCGCCGTGGCCTTTCACCTGCTGCGCCCGCTGCCCGTGTGAAGCGCGCGGGATAATCCGGCCATGCCCTCGCCATCCCCCCGCATCGCCGTCTACAGCGGCACCTTCGACCCCGTCACGCTCGGTCACGAGGACGTGATGCGCCGCGCCGCCGGTCTGTTCGACGAAGTCATCGTCGCGGTGGCGGTGGCCCACCACAAGAAAACGCTGTTCCCCCTGGCCGAACGCGTGGCCATGCTGGAAGAAGCCGCCCGGCGCTTGCCGGGGCGCGTGCGCGCGTTGCCCTTCGATGGCCTGATCATGGATTTCTGCCGCGAGCACGGCGCGCAGGCCGTGGTGCGCGGCATCCGCAACATCACCGACTTCGACTACGAAGCGCAAATGGCGGCCATGAACCGCAAGCTACACCCGGCGGTGGAGACCGTGTTCCTGCTGCCGCAGGCCGATCTGCAGTGCATCAGCAGCACGCTGGTGCGCGAGATCGCCAAGCTGGGTGGCGATGTGTCGGGCATGGTGCACCCCGCCGTGGCCGCGCGCCTGACGGTGCCGCCGCTGCAGGCCTGAGGAACGTTGCCATGGCGCTGATGATCACCGACGAGTGCATCAACTGCGACGTCTGCGAGCCCGAATGCCCGAACCAGGCGATCTCCATGGGCGAGGAGATCTACCAGATCGACCCGGGCCGCTGCACCGAATGCGTGGGGCACTTTGACGAACCGCAGTGCGTGCAGGTCTGCCCGGTGGCGTGCATCCCGGTCGATCCGGCGCACGTGGAGCCCCGCGAGACGCTGTGGCAGAAGTACCAGCGCCTGCAGAAAACCGGTCAGGGTTTGTCGGCTGCGGGCGGCGCGCCATCGGCCTGAGGCGGCGCGGGGCGCGGCGGCTTGGGCCGCGGCGGTTTGCTGGTGTGGATCAAGGCGGTGGCCTTGTCCATCTCACCCGCGATCAACTGCGGCAAGGCCTTGAGGCTGCGGTCCAGTGCCTGCGCGATCGCGATGCGGTCGTCGGGTGAAGGCTTCTTGAGCACCCAGTTCGCCACCTCGTTCTTGTCACCCGGGTGGCCGATGCCGATGCGCAGCCGCCAATAGTCGGCGCCGATCTGGGCGTGGATGTCGCGCAGCCCGTTGTGGCCCGCGTGGCCCCCGCCCTTCTTGAGCTTGGCCTCACCGGGTGGCAGATCGAGTTCGTCGTGCACCACCAGCACCTCTTCGGGCGCGATCTTGTAGAAGCGCGCGATCGAGCCCACCGACTTGCCCGACAGGTTCATGAAGGTCTGTGGCTCGACCAGCCAGACCGACTGGCCGGCCACGTTTGCACGCGCCACCAGCCCGAAGTGCGCGCGTTCCATCTGCAACGACACCTTGAGCAGGCGTGCGGCCTCGTCCACCCACCAGAACCCGGCGTTGTGGCGCGTGGCTTCGTACTCGGGGCCAGGGTTGCCCAGGCCGGCGATGAGCTTGATCATGGGGCGGGATTGTCCCAAAAGAAAAGGCCCGCACGGGGCGGGCCTTGTTCGGCATGGTGCAGAAGATTACTTCTTGCCCTTGCCTTTGGCGGCCGCCTTCTTGTCGTCGGCCGGGGCGGCCACAGGCGCCGCCACCACTTCTTCCACCGGCTCGACCACGGTGGCCACGGTGATGCCCTTGCGGCCGTGGGTGACGATCTTCACGCCCTTGGGCAGCTTGATGTCGGCGGCGTGCACGGTGGCGCCCTTGGTGACCTGGCTCAGGTCGACGGTGAGGAACTCGGGCAGTGCGGTGGCCAGGCACTCGATCTCGATGTCGTTGGCCACGTGGTTGATCAGGCACTTGTCGAGCTTGACCGCGGGCGACTCTTCGGCACCGGTGAAGTGCAGGGGCACCTTCTTGCGCAGGCGGGTCTTGTCGTCCACGCGCTGGAAGTCCACGTGCAGCACGAGGGGCTTGTAGGGGTGGTACTGCACATCGCGCAGCAGCACTTTCTCGACCTTGCCGTTGAGCTCCATGTCGAGGATGGACGCGTGGAAGGCTTCCTTCTTCAGCGCGTGCCACAGCGCGTTGTGATCGAGTTCGATCGTGGCGGGCGGCGTGGTGCCACCAAAAACGATACCGGGCGCGCGACCGGTGATACGCAGACGGCGGCTCGCACCCGTGCCCTGCTTGGCGCGCTCGAAAGCGACGAATTGCATGACTGACTCCTGTTGAGGGGTTCCGCGACCAGAACGCCTCGTTTCAACAATGGCCGCCACAAGGGCGACCGGCTTCTTGCTGCCTCAGAACAGGTTGTCCTGATCGGCGAACAAACTCATGATCGACTCGCCCGAGGCGATGCGCGCGATCGACTCGGCGATCAGCGGCGCCACCGAGAGCTGGCGGATCTTGCCGCAGGCCTGAGCGGCCTGCGACAGGGGGATGGTGTTGGTCACGGCCACTTCATCGAGCGCGTTGCCCTTGGCAATGCGCTCGATGGCCGGGCCCGAGAAGATCGGGTGCGTGCAGTAGGCGTACACCTTCTTGGCGCCGCGCTCCTTGAGCACCTCGGCCGCTTTCACCAGCGTGCCGGCGGTGTCGATCATGTCGTCCATGATCACGCAGTTGCGGCCTTCGATATCGCCGATGACGTGCATCACCTCCGACACGTTGGCCTTGGGGCGGCGCTTGTCGATGATGGCCATGTCGCAGTTGAGCTGCTTGGCCAGGGCGCGGGCGCGAACCACGCCACCCACGTCGGGCGAGACCACCAGCAGGTCTTCGTAGTTCTTGGTGCGCAGATCGCCCAGCAGCACGGGCGAGGCGTAGATGTTGTCGACCGGGATGTCGAAGAAACCCTGGATCTGGTCGGCGTGCAGGTCCATGGTGAGCACGCGGTTGACGCCCACGGTCTGCAACAGGTTGGCCACGACCTTGGCGCTGATCGGCACGCGGGCCGAACGCGGACGGCGGTCCTGGCGGGCGTAACCGTAGTAGGGGATGACCGCGGAGATGCGCTCGGCCGAGGCGCGTTTGAGCGCGTCGACCATGATAAGCAACTCCATCAGGTTCTCGTTCGTCGGCGCACAGGTGGACTGCACCACGAACACGTGGCGGGCGCGCACGTTCTGGGTGATTTCGACCGTGACCTCGCCATCGGAGAAGCGGCCCACGTTGGCCGAACCGAGTTGTGTACCCAGGTGTTGGGCGATCTCGGCCGCCAGCACCGGGTTCGCGTTGCCGGTGAAGATCATGTAATCCGGGGACTGAACGTGCATGGCATTCCCAGCGGTCTGGGCGGCCACCGGCGGGGCCGCGATCAAAAAACAACGGCCATCAACGATGGCCAGTGTGGGTGGTTCCAGAAAAACGGTGGCAGGGGAGGAAGGACTCGAACCCTCGCATGCCGGAATCAAAATCCGGTGCCTTGACCAACTTGGCGACTCCCCTACGCAGGAGGCCCGTGCCACGAGTTCACGAACCACCGAATTGTCGCAGGTTGCACAACCGCTGGATCGACTGCTTTGCGCGGCGGATTAATCCGCGCACCAATCGGCCAATGGATGTACATCCATGTTGCTGCAGACCCGCACCCGCCAACCGGCGGGTGCATCTCCCAAGGTGCCACCCTCTGCCGGCAGCGGTGCAAACACCGCGGTGCCGGAGCCGCTCATGCGGGCGGGCAGGCCTTGTGAAGCCAGCCAGTCGATGCAATCACCCACCTCGGGGCAGAGCGCTTGCGCGACCGGTTGCAGATCGTTTCGACCGAAGGCCATGCAGGCACCAAGATCAAACGAGCCGTTTGCAGCAAAGCCTTGGATTGTAGCAGTTTCCGAGTCGCGTTTGAGAGCAGGCGAACCGAAGATGTCGGGGGTCGAGGCGCCGCCGGGGGGCTTGACCACCACGAGGCGGCCCGGCGGCAGGCTCAGCGGCGTGATCTGTTCGCCGATGCCTTCGACCCAGGCATTGCGGCCGCCGATGAAAAATGGCACGTCGGCCCCGAGTGCCAGGCCGATGCGGGCCAGCTCGGCGCGCGATCGGTTCAAACCCCAGAGGCGGTTGAGCGCGAGCAGGGTGGTGGCCGCATCGGACGAGCCGCCACCCAGCCCGGCTTGTGCGGGCAGACGCTTGTCGAGCGCGATCTGCACGCCCCAGGGGCAGCCGGTGGCTTGCTGCAGGGCGCGGGCGGCCCGCACACACAGGTCGTCCGCGGGCAGATCACCGGGTTGCAGGTCGTCGCGGGCGATGTGGCCATCGCTGCGGCGTTCCAGGTGCAGGTGATCGCACCAGTCAATCAACATGAACACCGACTGCAGCAGGTGGTAGCCGTCGGTGCGACGCCCCACGATGTGTAGAAAAAGGTTGACCTTGGCGGGGGCAGGCAGGTCGTACAGGCCTTTCAAGGCGCTCACGGCTGCACCACCACGCGCAACTCGGCTGCCGGGGCAGGTTGTTCGCGCCGCGCCACCACCCGGCCTTGCGGTTGTGCCGAAAGGTCGGCGTGCCAGCCGCCGGCTTCGCTGGTGTGGCCGGCCAGCCAGCCGAACAGCGCCGCGACAGGCAGCGGTGCGCCGGTGAGTTCGCGGGTGAGCTCGTCCAGGCTGCCGCGGCGCCGGACCTCGTTGCCTTGTTGCAGTTCTGCGCCGCTGGCCGACCACCGCACGGTGGCCAGGGTCTGTCCCAGCACGGACGTCAGCCGCAGTTCGCCTGCCGTGGCATCGCCTTGCAAATCAAACAGCGCCGAGAAGGCCTGGGGCGGTTGGCTGTCCACACGCAGGGCCAGGCGCCCGCTCCAGGCGCCTGGTGCCACCGGGCCGCGGCTGGCGCATGCACCCAGCAAGGACAGCAGAGCCAACGCAGCGACGCGACGGTTCGGCGCGGTGGAGGGCGACATCACGGCTGCACGTTCAGGCGCCGCAGCGTCTGTTGCAGCGTTTCGTTGTCGTTGCCGAGCAGCAGGCCCTCACGCCAGATCCGCAGGGCTTCATCGCGTTGGCCTTTGGCCCAGAGCACTTCACCCAGGTGAGCGGCAATCTCGGGGTCGGGGCGCTTGCCATAGGCATCGCGCAGGATGTTCAGGGCTTTGTCGGTGTTGCCCATGCGGAACTCCACCCAACCCAGGCTGTCCTGGATGTAGGCATCGTTGGGCGCCATGGCCACGGCTTTCTCGATCAGTTGCTTGGCCTCGGGCAGGCGCTCGTTCCGGTCGGCCAAGGCGTAGCCCAGCGCGTTGTAGGCATGGTGGTGGTCCGGTTTGGCGTCGATGAGCTGGCGCAGCAGGCGCTCCATCTCGGCGGGCAGGCCGGCGCGCTCGGCCATGAGCGCTTGGTCATAGAGCAGGTCGGGCTCGTCCGGAAAACGCTGCGCGGCTTCGCCGTAGACCTCATAGGACTGGCGATAGGCCTTGAAATCGCGCAGCAGTTGGGCTTCGCTCACCAGTTTCAGCCGCACATCGTCAGGGCGGCGCTCGGGTTGGGAGCGGAGCAACTGGCGCGCCTCGTCCAGCCGACCCTGGCGTGCCAGCACCGAGGCGCGGCGCAATTGCGCAGCCAACATGTCTTCAGGGTTGTCGATGCGATCGATCCATGCGTTGGCGGCGACGAAATCCTGCTGTTTCTCGGCAATCTCCGCCATCAACAGGTAAGCCTGGGTGAGGCCGCGCCGGACGCGCGCATCGGAGGTGTCGCGCACCAGCCCGATGTAGGTTTGCAGCGAAAGGGTCGCGGCGTCGTACGCGCGGTCCTGCACCTGCAGGGAGCCCAGCAACAGCCAGGGCTCCGGGTGTTCGGGCGCGCGTGTGGTCAGGCGTTCGAGTTGCACCCGCGCATCGCGCAGCCGTTGCAGATCCAGCAGCACACGGGCGTAGCTCACGGCCACGCCCAGGTCGCGCGGCGTGGTGTTGCGTGCAGCGTCGATCTGCTGGCGGATCAGGGGCTCGGCTTCGCCTTGGCCGTTCTCGAGCAGTTCGAGTGCGAGCAAGGCGGGAAAGGGCGACGCCGCATCGATGGCGTGCCCGCGACGGGCAGCGTCGAGGGCGGCCGAGGGACGTTCGTTCACGAGTTCCATGCGGCCGAGGGACGTCCAGGCCGAGGCGCCGTGCGCGGCCTGCCCGAAGTAGGGCGCGAGCGCCTCGCGCACCGCCGCCAGCGCCAGCGCCTTGTCACTGGCCCGCGCGAACGTCTGGGGCACGGCGTTGATCGCTTCGTTGCGCTCGTTGGCGGGGGTGGATTGCAACACCGAGCGCAGCACGGGCCCGGCTTCGCTCACGCGGTTGAGCGCGAGCAGGATCTGCAGCACATAGCGATTGGCCTCGTTGTCGCCGGGCAAGGCCTGCGACCAGGCGCGTGCGGCCGCCAGGGCCGACTCGCCGGACCGCCCTTGCAAGGCCACGTCGACGGCACGCCGGAACAACTCGGGGTCTTTCTGACGCCGGGCCGCGTCGAGGATCAGGCTGTAGCCAGAGCCCGGGTCGCCGCCGCGAACGTTGAGTTCACCCAGCAGCAACTGGTAGAAGAGCATCGCGTCGAGCGACGACGTGGGCGGGACCGTTGGCGAGGCCGGTGCCTGCGCGCGGGCCGTTCCTGCGAGCCCGATACCGGCAGCGATGGCCAGGGCAATCAGGGCGGGGCGGGCATGTCGCGGGCGCGTCAAGGGGTTCATCGGGTCATGATAATGGCTGGGTTTCAGGGCCGTGCCTCTGGACACGATTTCCCCTTGTCGCGTTCCCCAACCGCCCGTTTTTCATACCACCGTGCCAGAACTGCCTGAAGTCGAGGTCACGCGCCGCAGTTTTGCCGAGCGCATCGCGGGGGCCGACATCGAGCGCATTCAACTCGGCAAACCGCTGCGCTGGCCATTGGGCTGCGACCCGACCTCACTGGTGGGCCGCCGCGTGCTGGCGGTTCAGCGGCGCGGCAAATACCTGCTGGTGCAGCTCGACGCGGGCTGGCTTCTGCTGCACCTGGGCATGTCGGGCAGCCTGCAATTCGCGCCGTCGCTGCCGGTGGCCGGTGTACACGACCACTTCGACATGCGCACCAGCCGCGGTCATCTGCGGTTGCATGACCCGCGGCGTTTCGGGGCGGTGGTGCACGTGCCCGCACTCGACGATGCACGCGCGCGCAAGTTGCTCGATGGCCTGGGTGTGGAGCCGCTGGAGGCGGGTTTCGACCCCCTGGCTTTCCATCGGTCCCTCCAGAAGCGCCGCGCATCGATCAAGCAGGTGCTGCTTTCGGGCGACATTGTCGTGGGCGTGGGCAACATCTACGCCAGTGAGGCGCTGTTTCTGGCGGGCATTCGCCCGACCACACCGGCCGATCGCATCAGCCGGCCGCGCGCGGAACGGCTGCACCGCGCCATCGTCGACGTTCTGCAGCGCGCATTGGCCCTCGGTGGCAGTACGCTGCGCGACTTCTCCAGCGCCGAGGGGCAGAGCGGCTACTTCCAGCTCGATGCCCGGGTTTACGACCGCGCCGGTGAGCCCTGCCGGGTGTGTGCCACGCCCATCCGCTCGATCCGGCAGGGGCAGCGCTCCACGTTCTATTGCCCGCTCTGCCAGCGCCCCTGACCTTGTGTCCGCCAGGGTACGGTTGCCGAAGGGGGCGGGTGCTATATTGACCGGTCGTCGGAAACCCGCATGAGCTTCATTCAAGCCTTCGATCAGCACGGTGCGTGGCGCAAGCAATTTGCCTTGCGCCTGAAACTGCTTTCCGAGTGGCTGACCGACCACGAGCTCATGGAGCCTGGCATCCGCGAACGGCTCGACCAGCTCCACGCACAGGTCAAGAACGACAAGATCACGGTCGCGTTCGTCGCCGAGTTCTCCCGCGGCAAGTCGGAGCTCATCAACGCGGTGTTCTTCGCCGGCTACGGCCGTCGCATCATGCCCGCCAGTGCCGGTCGCACGACGATGTGCCCGACCGAACTCGCCTACGACGCCGATCTGCCGCCGTGCCTGCGCTTGCTGCCGATCGAGACGCGCCTTCAACCGCAATCGCTGCTCGACTGGCGCAATGCCCCGCACAAGTGGGAGCGTGTTGACCTGGACGTCAACGATCCGAAGCAGTTGTCCAAGGCGATCCACAAGGTGGCCGAAGTGCGCCGCGTTCCGGTGGACGAGGCCCGCGCGATGGGTTTCTGGCACGACGACGTGCCCG
The DNA here is from genome assembly GCA_016741995.1 of Hydrogenophaga sp. Classification (GTDB taxonomy): domain Bacteria; phylum Pseudomonadota; class Gammaproteobacteria; order Burkholderiales; family Burkholderiaceae_C; genus Hydrogenophaga. The sequence goes on from JACVCO010000004.1 coordinate 111,553, forward strand.
AAGACAACCCTTTGCCAGGCGCCGACGGCCTGGTCGAGGTGCCGCGCTGGCGGCACGCGCTCATCAACATGGCCCATCCGCTGCTCAAGCAGGGGCTGGTCATTCTGGACACGCCTGGCCTCAACGCCATCGGCGCCGAACCCGAACTCACCGTCAGCCTGTTGCCGCAGGCGCATGCCGTGGTGTTCATCCTCGCGGCCGATGCGGGCGTCACCAAGTCCGATCTGAGCATCTGGCGCCAGCACCTGTCGGCGGTGGGCGATGGTCAGGCTTCGCGCGTGGTGGTGCTCAACAAGATCGACACCATGTGGGACGCACTGAGCTCGCCCGAGCAAGTGCAATTGCAGATCGCCGCCCAGCGCGCCGACTCGGCCGAAATCCTTGGTGTGCCGCTGCCCCAGGTGCTGGCCGTTTCAGCCCAGAAGGGGCTGCTGGCCAAGGTCAATCGAGACGATGAACTGCTCAAGGCCAGCCAGTTGCTCGACCTGGAGCGCGCTCTGGGCGATGGCCTGCTGGGCAAGCGCCGGCGCATTCTGGGTGCGGCGGTGGCCGCGGGCGTGGAATCGTTGCGCAACGAAACCGGCCGCATGGTCCACGCGCGCTTGCGCGATCTGGTCGAGCAGATCCAGGAGCTCGAAGGCCTGCGCGGCAAGAACGCGGGCGTGATCAAGCAGATGCGTCTGCGCATCGAGCAGGAGCAAGCGGACTTCGATGCCAGTGGCGCCAAGATCCAGGCCGTGCGTTCGGTGCACCTGCGCCTGCTCAAGGATCTGTTTGCGCTGCTCAGCCCCTCGCATCTCAAATCCGAGGTGTCCGCGTTGGCCAAACAGCTCAAGAGCCCGGGCATCAAGCTGGGCGTGCGCCGCGCGTACGACCACACCTTCGATCGTCTGCGCGAGGATCTCGCCAGGGCAGACCGCATGGCCAACGAGATCCAGTCCATGCTTGAGGGCAGCTTCAAGAACCTCAATGCCGAATACGGCTTCTCGCTACAAGCGCCCAGCGGCCCGCAACTGGCGGCCTACCGCAAGGATCTTGACCTGATCGAGAAGAGCCACTTGCAGTACCTGAGCCTGGGCAACGCCCTGCGCCTGGCCCAGCCCGAATTTGCCGAGCGCTTGGCACGTGCGCTCATGAGCCGTTTGCGCGTCGTGTACGACACCGCGGTCAATGAGGTCGAACTCTGGAACAAGTCGGCTGCGGCGCAACTGGATGCACAGCTGCGTGAGCGCCGGCGCAATTTCACGCGCCGTATCGAAGCGGTTTCGCGCATCCAGCAGGCCGCCAGCGGGCTGGACGAGCGCATTCGCGAGTTGCAGAGCCAGCAATCCTCGTTGAACCTGCTCGAGGCCAAGTTCGGTGAACTGACCGAGCACCTGCTCTCGGCCTCCGAAGAAGAACCTGCCGCCGAAGCGCTGGCGGCATGACGGCACTGCCGTCGGTTTTTGCGCCGCGACTCATTGCATGGCAACGACAGGTGGGTCGCCATGGCCTGCCTTGGCAGGGTACGCGCGATCCCTACCGCGTGTGGCTGTCCGAGATCATGTTGCAGCAGACGCAGGTGTCCACGGTGTTGGGCTACTACCCGCGTTTTCTTGAACGCTTTCCCGATGTGGCTGCCCTGGCTGCGGCGTCGGCAGACGATGTGATGTCGCTCTGGAGCGGCCTGGGTTATTACAGCCGCGCGCGCAACCTGCACCGCTGCGCACAGGCGGTGGTGGCGCAGCATGGCGGGCAATTTCCGCGCACGGCGGCCGAGTTGCAGACGCTTCCCGGAATCGGGGCCTCCACCGCGGCCGCCATTGCGGCGTTCTGTTATGGCGAACGGGTCTCCATCCTTGATGGCAATGTGCGGCGCGTGCTTTCGCGGGTGCTCGCCATCGACGGTGACGTGACGGCGGCCTCGACCCAGCGCGAACTCTGGACGCAGGCGCAAGCCCTGTTGCCCTCCGACCCTGCTGGCGATGACATGGCGGCCTACACGCAAGGCCTGATGGACCTGGGCGCCACACTGTGCACGCGCAGCAAACCGCGCTGCATGGACTGCCCGATGACCGATGTCTGCGAGGCGCGGCAGGGCGGCGATCCCGCCCGATTTCCCGTCAAACGCCGCAAGATCGCGCGCCGTTTCGAGCGCTGGTGGTTGTTGCTTCTCACGCGTGACGACGCCGTGTGGCTGCAGCGCCGCCCTGAGCAAGGTATCTGGGCCGGGTTGTATGCGCCGCCGGTGTTCGACTCGGAGGCCGCGATGTGCGAAGCGGTGGGCGACCGGGTCGATGGCCTGCGGGCGCTGGAGCCGTTGTCACACAGCCTCACGCACCGCGAGCTCCAGCTGCTTCCGCATCGCCTGACCTGCGTGCCGGCCCCCGGGTTGTCGGGCCAGTGGGTGCCGCTCGCTCAAGCCTTGGGCCTGGGCCTACCGGCACCCGTGCGCCTGCTGCTGCAGGCGTTGCATGCTCAGCCTTTGCCCCAGTGATCGGCTTCGCGGTGGCGCACCCGCGTCACCCACTGCGTGCCGAAGTGGCTCGCCAGGCGCTCCACCAGGTACACCGAGCGGTGTTGTCCACCGGTACAGCCGATCGCGACCGTGACGTAGCTGCGGTGGTCGCGCATCATCTGCGGCATCCAGTGGGCCAGAAAGGTGCGGATCTGGTCTTCCATGGACAGCACGTCGGGGCTCGCGGCGAGAAACGCCGCCACCGGGGCGTCACGCCCGGTCATGGGCCGTAGCTCGGGCTCGTAGTGCGGGTTGGGCAGCATCCGCACATCGAACACGAAATCGGCATCCATGGGAATGCCGCGCTTGAACGCGAAGGATTCGAAGACCAGTGTGAGCGGTGTCTGGGTGGCCCCCACCAGATCTTTCACCTGGCTGCGCAGTTGCGCCGGCCGCACCAGGCTGGTGTCCAGCACGAGTGCCTGTTCGCGCAACTCGGCCAGCAGCTCGCGTTCGTGTTCGATGGCGTCGATAAGTGCCCGGTGCTGGTCGTGCGAGCTCTGCAAAGACAGAGGATGCAAGCGCCGCGTTTCGGAGAAGCGCCGTACCAGGGTGTCGGTGGTCGAATCCAGGAACAGTGTGGTGAGGTGCAGCTCCTCGTTGCGCAGAGTGGCCAGGCGCCGCGGCAGGCCCGGCAACGAAGCGGCGCTGCGCACGTCCATGGCGATGGCGACACGCGCTGCCTGTTTGTTGCGCTCCAGCGCAACGAAGGACTCGAGCAGTTCGGGTGGCAGGTTGTCGACGCAATAGAAACCGACGTCTTCGAGCGCGGTCAGGGCCACGGACTTGCCCGAGCCCGACATGCCCGTGATTACCACGAGCTCAGTGGCGCTGCTGGCAGGGATCTTCATACGGCGAGCAGTTCGCGCGCGTGAGCCAGCGAAACGTCGGAGCGGTCGTTGCCACCCAGCATGCGGGCCAGTTCACGCACGCGGGCTTCGTGGTCGATGTCTTGCACCGAGCTTTGCGTGCGGCCATCGCGAACCTGCTTGGAAACCAGCAGGTGCTGGTCGGCGCAAGCGGCCACCTGGGCCAGGTGGGTGACGGCCAGCACCTGGCGGTCGCGTCCGAGTTGGCGCATGAGCCGCCCGACCGTGTGCGCCACCGCACCACCGATGCCGGCATCGACCTCGTCAAAGATCAGTGTGGGGGCCTGGCCGAGCCGGCTTGTGATGACCGAAATGGCCAGGGCGATGCGCGACAACTCGCCACCCGAGGCCACCTTGGCCACCGGTCGTGGCGTGCTGCCCGCATGGCCTGCAACACGGAACTCCACATGCTCGCGGCCGTGGGCCTGGGGTTCTTCCAGCGGCAGCAAGGCCACCTCGAAGCGGCCGCCTTCCATGCCCAGGGTCTGCATGGTTTCGGTCACGGCCTTGCTCAGGCGGGGCGCCGCTTTCTGCCGAAGCTGGCTCACCGCTTTGGCTGCGGCGTCTAGGTTTGAACGCGCGCTGCGCTCGCGGGCCTCCAGGGTCTCGATGTCCGATGCCTCGTCCAGACGCTGCAATTCGGTCTTCCATTGCGCGAGCAGTGCGGGCAGTTCTTCGGCGGGAGTCCGAAAGCGACGCGCCAGCGACAGCCACAGCGAGAGGCGCTGGTCGAGCTGCGCGAGCGTCTCCGGGTCGAGCTCCGCATGCCGCTGGTGTTGGTGCAACTCGTGCACCGCGTCCTGCACCTGGGCGAGCGCGCTTTGCAGCGATTCGAGGGGTTGTCCGAAGGCCGGTTCGATATGGGCCTGCGCCTGCAGTGCGGCGATGGCCCGGCTGAGCAACCCGGAGGCGTTGTCCTCGGCTTCGTCCAGCGCCGCCACGGCGGACTGCGCGGCATCGATCAGGGCCTGCGCATTGGCCAGGCGACCGTGACGCGTGTTCAGATCCTCCCACTCACCGGGCTGCGGGTCGAGTTTGTCGAGCTCACCGATCTGCCAGGCCAGTCGCTCGCTGTCTTGTCGCAGCGAGGCCTGGCGTTCGCGTGCAGAGATCAACTCGGCCTGCGCCTGCCGCCAGGCGTTCCAGGCTTTGGTCAGCGGCGCGGTATCGATGCCGGCAAAACCATCAAGCAGGGCCCGCACGGCCTCGGCGCGGGTGAGGCTTTGCCAGGCATGCTGGCCGTGGATGTCGACCAACGCGTCGGCGGCCTGCCGCAGCTGGGTCAGCGTGGCCGTGCTGCCGTTGATCCACGCCCGGCTGCGGCCATCGGCGTCAACCACACGCCGCAGCAGCAGGGTGTCGTCGTCGGCGAAGCCTTGCGCTTCGAGCCATTCGCGCAGCACGGCGGGGCGATCGAACTCGGCGGCCACCTCACACCGTGCCGCCCCCTCGCGCACCACGCCGGCCTCGGCGCGCGCACCAAGCGCGAGTTGCAGTGCATCGATCAGGATCGACTTGCCCGCACCCGTCTCGCCCGTGAGCACGCCGAAGCCATTGGCGAGCTCCAGGTCGAGCGTGGGGACGATGACGAAATCGCGCAAGGCGATGCGGCGAAGGCTCATGGCAGGAGGGCGGTGGTCGGCAGAGGTGGGTCAGGCGCCTTCGTTCCAGTGCAACTTGCGCCGCAGGGTGTCGAAGTAGTTCCAGCCCACCGGGTGCAGCAGGCGCAGCGAATGCTCGGAACGTCGCACGACGATGCGGTCACCGTGCAACAGGCTGGCGAAGGACTGCATGTCGAAACTTGCGCTCGCATCCCGCCCGGCCACGATTTCCATGGCGATTTCGCTGTGCGAGGGCAACACCACAGGCCGGTTCGACAAGGTGTGCGGTGCGATCGGCACCATCACCCAGCCGCCGATGTCCGGATGCAGCAGCGGCCCGCCGGCCGACAACGCATAGGCGGTCGAGCCTGTGGGGGATGCAATGATCAGCCCGTCGGCGCGCTGATTGGCCACGAAATGGCCGTCAATCTCGACGCGCAGCTCGATCATGCTGGCCACCGCGCCGCGGTTGACGACCACGTCGTTGAGGGCGGTGGCTTCGAACACGCAGCGGTTGTCACGCCACACGCTCGCGGCCATGAGGCTGCGCGACTCTTCCTGGTACTCGCCGCGCAGCATGGGGCGCAGTGTGTCGCGGTACTCGCCGAACGGGATGTCGGTGATGAAGCCAAGCCGACCCTGATTGATGCCCACCAGCGGCACACCATGGCGCGCCATCTGGCGGCCGATGCCCAGCAAGGTGCCATCCCCCCCCACCACCAATGCCAGTTGTGCCTGGCACGGGATGGCCGCCACGTCGAGGCTGGGAAAGCCCGACAGCCCGGTGTTCAGCGCGGTCTGGTGCTCCAGCGAGACCTCGCAGCCCTCACTCAACAGAAACTGCGCGACCTCTTCAACCACGTGCCGTGCCCCGGGCGCGTGGTACTTGCCCACGATCACCACATGACCGAATCGCAGCGGGCGTTGGACCACCGGTGTGGCGGTGCGGGCATCAAGCGGGGCGTTCATGCGCAAATTACAACATAGGGCCCCCGTCAAATGCCCTGCCAGGCCTACGGCGTGACCCGCATGGCAAGAGGCATTCCGTAGAATCGTTTGCATGCTGGACGATCGATCTAAGCTGCTGCTCAAAGCGCTGGTGGAGCGCTATATCGCCGATGGCCAACCCGTGGGCTCGCGCACGCTGGCCAGGGCGGCTGGCCTGGAGCTGTCGCCCGCGACCATCCGCAATGTGATGAGCGACCTCGAGGAACTCGGGCTCATAGCCAGCCCGCACACGTCGGCAGGCCGCGTGCCCACCGCGCGCGGGTACCGCCTGTTCGTCGACACCATGCTCACCGCGCGACGCGGCGATCTCCCCACCGTGACCACCCTGGCACCGGGCATCGAGTCGCCCCAGCGCGTGATCAGCCAGGCAGCACACCTGCTTTCCAGCCTGTCTCAGTTCGTGGGCGTCGTCATGGCGCCGCGGCGCAGCTCGGTATTCCGTCACATCGAATTTCTGAGCTTGTCCGAGCACCGCGTGCTGGTGATCATCGTTTCGCCCGATGGCGAAGTGCAGAACCGCATCATCCAGACGCAGGCCAATTTCACGCAATCGCAATTGGTGGAGGCGGCCAACTTCCTTAACTCCCACTATGCCGGCGTCACCATCGAAGCCGTGCGCGAACGCCTCAAAACCGAGCTCGAAGCACTGCGCGGCGAGATCGCCGACCTCATGAAACAGGCGGTGGACATCGGGGCGCAGCCGGGCGAGCAGGACGAGGTGGTGGTGGCGGGTGAGCGCAACCTGCTCTCGGTCAGCGAATTCAGCAGCGACCTGGGCAACCTTCGCCGCCTGTTCGACATGTTCGAACAGAAGACCCAACTGGTGCGCCTGCTCGACGTGTCCACCCAGGCAGAAGGCGTGCGCATCTACATCGGCGGCGAGAGCCAGGTTGTTCCTTTTCAGGACCTGTCCATCGTGACCGCGCCCTACGAAGTTGATGGTCAGGTGGTCGGCACGCTGGGTGTGATCGGCCCCCAGCGCATGCCCTACGACCGCATGATCCAGATCGTTGATGTGACGGCCAAGCTTGTGAGCAACGCGCTCAGCCACGCGAAGTAGGGCGCTCAAGGTGGGGCCCACCTACAATGCCGCGCTCGCGGGCCGTTAGCTCAGTTGGTCAGAGCAGAGGACTCATAATCCTTTGGTCGTTGGTTCAAGTCCAACACGGCCTACCAGAAAAACCTGCTATACTGCGAGGCTTCGCGGCTGTAGCTCAGTTGGATAGAGTACTTGGCTACGAACCAAGGGGTCGTGGGTTCGAATCCTGCCAGCCGCGCCACTTTTTACGAAGTAGATCAACGGCCTAGAGATGCCAGTCTCTAGGCCGCTTTTCTTTGCTCGGGGACTTTTGGGGGATTGAGCCCCCGCGCCTCCTCTTGTTCGCGCTTCAACATCGCCAGGCTGCGGTTCCACCGTCCGCTGTCATCGCGGATCTTCTCAAGTGCGGCGTGCAACTCGACGATCTGCGCCACGCTGTAGTGCCTGGTCATCGTCGTCGTCACGTGCCACAGCACGTCGGCGATCGAACCCTCCGGCACTCCTGACTCTCGCAGCCGCATACCCACGGTGTGCCGCAGGTCGTGCACGTGCAGATCTCCGAGCCCCGCCGCCTTGCGCGCGCTCTGCCAGCCGTTGTTGTTCATCGTCTGGATCGGGCGGTAGGGCATCTCGGGCTGCTCGTCCATCTTCTTCACCCGCTCTCGCCGGTAGGCGAAGACATGGGTCGTGTGCATGCCCCTGCAGGACTCCACGACCGACTGCGCCACGCTGTTGCACACGATCACGCGTGAGCGCCTGCCGCCCTTGACGTGCTCGGGTGGCACATCGAAGACCGACACGCCCAGCTCAGGCACCTTGATCTCCCACGCCCATTGCAGGTTGCAGACCACGTCGTCGCGCGCGCCGGTGTTGAGCACGAAGAGCGCCATGCGCTCCAGGTGCGCCGGCAAGGCGGGCATCAGCGTGCGCTGCTCGCTCCAGGTGATGGGTCGCGGAGGCCGCTGGTGGCCAACGAGCGGCAGCAGCGTGATTTTCGGCGCTTGCTCCAGCCAGGTCTTGCCCGTCACCTCATCCCGCCAGCACGTGGCCGCAAGGTTGAGGATGCGCCGCACTACGCCCAAGGCCAGGTTGATGGTCTTGTGCGCGAGGCCGGCCGCGAGCCGCGCGTTGACGTAGGGCGCCAACGTGCTGTCGTGGATCTGGTGCAGTGCGAGCGTTCCGATATGGGGCATCACCGACTTCAGGAGGTGGATCTCGGTTGCGATCGATGCCTTGGTCTGGTGTGTCAACAGGTAGTGCGCAGCCGCCTCGTCGAAGTTGCGGGCTGGGCGCGTGCCGTGCAGCAGCTCCGTGCGCTTCTTCGAGATTTCGCCGATCAGCCAGCCTTGCGCTTCGTCAGCAGACTCGAAGCCACGCTGGCGAAATCGGTGACCTTTGAACCACTTGTCGACCTGCCAGTACCCTGGCTTGCTGGGGTCCGGATAGACCCCGGGTGTTGTTCGGCCCATGGTTTGACTCCTTTCGAGAGGGCGGGCCGTCCGTTCCGGGGGCCATTGTGGGGGATCGCCGGTGCAGGGTCGTTCGCAGCCGTCGGCACTCCGGCGGCTTCAGCCTTGAACTCGTCGAACAGGCGGTCGAGATCCGCTCGATCGAAGAGCAGGCAGGCGCCCTGCTTGATGGCCACCAGGCGCGGGCGCCACTTCTCGTCGAAGGTGCGGCGCTTGACCCCCACGTAGGCCATAGCCTCGGCGTACGGCAGGCCCCTACGATAGATCGCGTTGGCGTTCACGAACGAGGTCATTTGGTTGAGTCGCCTGTGGTGGGGATGTCGAACAGCGACGGCATGTTGAACTCGCGTTCGGCCGCCTGGCAGTAGCCGATGCCATCGGCGAAGTAGCGCGGGCTCAGCTCGATGCCGTAGCCCTGGCGACCCGCCAGCACCGCGCGGTAGGGCACGGTCATCAGGCCGCCGAAGGGATCGAGCACCACCTCTTCGGGGTTGGTCCACTGCGCGATGGCGCGGTCGGCGATGTCGAACTGCATGGGGCACAGGTGCATCTCGCGCCCGGCCGCGCTCTGCGCACCGTTGAGCGTGCGCATGCGCGTGATCTCGGACCACACGTCATCGCGCCAGGACTGCGGCTGCAGCAGCATGAAGTCGGAAGGCAAGCGGCCCGCGGCCTCCAGCGTCTCGCCGATCCGCACATGGGTCTCGAAGTCGTAGACCTGCTCCAGGCTGAACTCGCGGAACCACTTGAAGATCACGTCGTGCGCCAGGTTGCGCAACTCGTCCGGCGTGAGCAGTCGGTTGCCTGCGGACCTGGTGAAGCCGTGGGCGTCGAGTTGCCAGCGCGCGCGGCTGTAGCCGGTGCCGGGCTTGATCGCCAGGTTGCGATCGAAGGGAACGGCGTTGCCCAGGTCGTCCAGACACAGCGGCTTCGACTTCAGTACTGGCTCGTCCGCGTAGCCCACGGTGTTGTCGGTGGCCGGCTTGCGGAACAGCAGCAGGTATTCCGGCATCCCGAAGCCCATCTTGCTGCCGTCCTTGCACTGTTCGCTCCAGCCCAGGCGGTAGGTCTGGTTGTTCTCGCGCACCACGTCGGTGACGATGGTCTTCATGCCCATGTAGCCCCAGCCGTGGCGCTGGAAGCGCGCGATTGCATCCGCGTGGAAGGGGTAGACGGTCTGGAAGCCGAAGCCCGTCATGCCCTTGGGCACGATGCGATCCTTCACGTGGATGGCAGCCAGGCGGCCAGGCGCCAGCACGCGCAGCAGCTCGGGGATCAGAAAATCCATCTGCTCCCAGAAGTGCGCGTTGGTGTCGGTGTGGCCGAAGTCCGCGTAGTTGGGCGAGTACTCGTACTGCGTCGAGAAGGGGATGCTGGTCAGGATCAGGCCCGCGTGGTCGGCGGGCATGCGACGCAGCTCGCGCACGCAGTCGTCGTTGACCAGGGTATGGTTGGCGCCCTGCACCACCACGCGCTCGGCGACGCCCATGGCGCGCGTGAGGGTCTGTGCCATGGCGGCCTGCGACAGGCCAAACTCCTTGATGATCTCGCTCATGCGCTGCGCCAGTTCCTTGTGCTGGGCCCAGCGGCGTTCCAGCTCGCGCCGGACCTGGCGCTCGGCCTCGGTGTAGATGAGGTCGATCCGCACCTGCCGCTGCTGCAGGAAGCGGTATAGGCGGTGAATGGCCTGAATGAAGTCGTTGAACTTGAAGCCGATGCCCAGGAAGATGGCCCAGGCGCAGTGCCGCTGGAAGTTGCAGCCGCTGCCCAGCATCACGGGCTTGCCAGCCAGCTCGCGGTGCCGGCCCTGCGAGAAGCCGCGGATGCGATCGGCCTTGCTGTCGTCGTCGAGGCTGCCGTAGACGCTGACGACATCCGGGATCGCGCGCTCGATGGCCAGGCGCTCGGCCTCGAGGTCGTGCCAGAGGATGCGGTGCTCGTCGGGTGCCTCGGCACGCAGCTCCATCATCTTGGCCACGCGCGCCGGAAGGCTCTCGCGCTTCTCGCGCGCGGCCTCGATGATCCCGATGGCCTCTTCCTTGAACATCAGGCCCTGGCCGGCGTAGTTCGTGCCCGCGGCCTCGTGGTCGCTCGGTATCTCGTGCCAGCGCACATCCAGCTCGGGCAGCTCGTAGCCATCGTCGCTGAAACCCAGGTCGGAGGGCTTCTGCACGAACAGGCCCCACGACGCGCACCACATCCAGAACTCGCGCTCTTTGTGCGGGTGGATGGTCAGCTCGTCGGCCTTCTCGCTGTTGCGCTTGAAGAAGCGGGTCTTGGCCTGGCTGACGTCCATGATCCCCAGGAACGCGGCATAGGCCAGCAACTCGACGTACTCATTGGGGCTGGGCGTGGCCGTGGCCACGAACCGGTACCGCACGCCAGCGCTGCGCACGCGCGCATCCATGGTCTTGTAGTCGCCGGCGAATAGGCCCATGAACTCCCGGAAGGTCTTGGTGCCGCCGAAGCCGCGAAGGCAGGCCGCCTCGTCCAGGCTGGCCACGCTGAACGCGCGCGGATCGAGCTTGCCGTCGCGCACGGTCTCGTAATTCGTGAGGTAGATACCCTCGGGGTCGTCGCATTCCTCGATGCGGCGGATGAACTTCACCTTAACGCCTAGCAGGGCGGCGTCGGCCTCGAACTCCTGCAACACGCCCAGCGGGATGACGATCAACGCCATGCCGCCAGCCTTGGCGCGCGTGATGCGCACCACCTCCAACTGGATCAGGGTCTTGCCCAGGCCAAACGCCGCGAAGATGGCGCGCTGCCCGCCCATCACCGCCCAGCACACGATGGCCACCTGGTGAGGCTTTAGCAGTGGATTGACCTCGTGCGGCTCGCACACAAAGCCGTGAGCGTCAGCCATGGTGACCTTCGCTCGCAGGAACTGCGAATAGGCATCGGCCGGTGCGGCGCGGGTCATGTACGCCTCCTGTAGATCTTGCTGAGATCGCCCTTGATGCTGTGCCCGCGCCTCAGCAATGCTCGCGCCACGACGGCCTGCTCGCGATGGCTCGCGCCCGCTTGGCGCACCAGGCCCAGCAGGCTGTTGCCGGTGGCAAACACCTCTTCGGCAGGCTGGCGCTCAAGGCGGTGGAGAGCGGCCTGCAGGGTGCGCAGGCGCGTCGTGCGCCGCCACGGCTTGATGACGTGGCCAACGAAGTCCACGCCGCGCTCCACGGGCTGCAGGATGGTCTTGGTGGGGTTCACGCGCACCGCCAGGCGCTCGATCACGAAGGCCTCGATGCGCTCGCGGGCCGCGTTGAGCCACTGCGGCGACGTGTGCACCAGCACGAAGTCATCCACGTAGCGCACGTAGTGGCGCGCGCCCACCTGGTGCTTCACGAACTGGTCGAGCGCATTCAGGTAGACGTTGGCAAAGAACTGGCTGGAGAGGTTGCCGATCGGCAGGCCGCAGTGGGCCGGCGCGTTGGCCAGGCGCTTGTGCGTGGGCACGCGGGCCTGCAGATCTGCGCGGCCGCGCAGCTCAAAGTTGGTCCGCGGGTCGTGGAACAGGATCGTGTGCGCCAGCTCGCGCCAGAACGGCTCATGAACCTTCGTGTCCAGTAGGCCGGCCAGGATGGTCTTGTCGATGCTGACGAAGAAGTTGGCCAGATCCAGCTTGAGGTAGTGCGCCGGCCGACCCCAGTTCTCCGTGGCCGAGCGGATGTGTGACTCAAGACGCTGGGCGCCGTAGAGGGTGCCGCGGCCCGGGATGCACGCGCAGCTCTCCACGCTGAACGACGCGTGGAAACGCGGCGCGATGCGTGCGTAGAGCAGGTGGTGCACGATGCGGTCGCGAAACTCGGCCGCCCACACCTCGCGTGGCTTGGGCCGTGTGATGACGAAGCAGATCGAGCGGCCCGGTCGGTAGGTGCCGGCGAGCAGCTCGTCGTACAGGTCGCACAGGTTGCGCTCCAGGTGGGCCTCGAAGGCGAGGGCGCTGCCGCTGTTGCGCTTGTTGCGCCGGCAGTCGCGCCAGGCGAGCACCAGCTCGTGAAAGCTCAGTGGAGTGGAATCTGCGGACGAGCCGAACGCGGCCCTCGAACTTCTTGTCGTTGTTGTTCTGGTTGCCGTTGTTGAAGTTCTGGTTCCAGGCGTTGTTCTCGGAGTACTGCGTGTGCTCGCGCTATCCACGTCGCCCTGCCGGAGGCCTTGGCCGACCAGCTGGGGGACTGCACCGGACCGCACCCGCCCGCTGGCGGGGGTCTCCGTGGTGTGCATGGCCGTGGCCTTGTGGGCCAGGGGCGCGACCAGATTCACATTGCGCACGGGCATGGGGGCCTTGACCGTCATGCTGCAGGCGCCTTCGACTGAGACGATTTCAACCACCCGCCACCCTGCTTGCCGATGCTGTCGAGCAGCTGCACCGAGTCGGACCACAGCTTGGGTGAGACGGCCTTCATGTCGAAGCCCACGCGCAGCAGCACGGTCGCTGCGCGCTGGCGCGCGAGCAGATCCCGGATGTGGGCCGCGCGCTCGTGGCCGCGCGTGGCGTTGGCCATGGCCATGAGGCTGACCATCTCGGTGCAGTGGGCGGTGATCTTCTCGCCCAGGTGGCGCTTGTGCGCCCTGGGCATCTGCGTCTGCACGTTGAAGGCCAGCTGCACGAGGTCGCAGCCACGCTTGTAGATCGGCAACTCGGTGTGGAGCATCGGGGTGGTGGCTTAAAGGATCAAAGGATCAAAGCGGCAATCTGCGGACGAGCCGAACGCGGCCCTCGAACTCCTTGCCGTCGCTGAGCTGGTCGCCGTAGCCGAAGCCCTGGCTCCAGGCGTGGTTCTCGGAGTACTGCGTGCTGGTCCAGTGCCACTTGCTGGTGTCGAAGTGCTCGCGCACGTGGGCGTACATCAGGGCCGACTCGAAGCGCGTGGGCATGCGCGCGCCATCGGTGCGGCCCTCGCTGAGCTTCATGGCGCTGTCCCAGTCCAGGGCGCCCGGCTGCTCGGCCAGCAGCACCAGGTGCGCATCGGGCGCACCGGCTTCGCCGCGCGAGATGCCGGCGTAGACGCTGTTCTCGATGCCGGGCCAGGGTGCGCCGATCGCAGGGATGGCGGCGGGCGCCGCGGGCGCGGTGGATACCGGTTCGTCGGCGACGAAGCGTGGATCCAGTGATCGGTAGAGCGCGGCCATGATGGCCTGCGAACGGGGTGTGAGCTGCAGCTCAACGTCAACGGTGATGGCGGACATGTGCGTGCCTCCTGCGTTCAAGGGATTGAAGGATTCAAGGATTGAGGTGAATCAAGCGGACGAGCCGAACGCGGCCCTCGAACTTCTTGTCGTCGTCGAGCTGGTAGCCGTAGTAGGAGAGCTGGCCCCAGGCGTAGTTCTCGGAGTACTGCGTGGACGACCAGTACCAAGCCTCATCGAAGGCTTGCGGGCTGCCCTCGCGGAAGGCCTCAACGCTGGTCTGCACCGGCAGCGCTTCGGCGTAGGGGTAACCCACCGGCACGCTGCTGGGGTTGTCGCCGTCGCGGAAGCCGCCGTAGGTCTTGTAGCCGGTCGGCTTGAGGTGGCGGTAGCCGAGTTCGAGCACGTCGCGAGCGGGGATGCACCAGTCGCGGTGGCCACCGATCTCGCGATCGAGCGCCCAGGCGGCGATGGGGCTGCCGGCCGCGGCCATGGCGCGCGTGTTGTCCATGCTGTGCCAGCAGTTCGTGCCGGGCACGAGCTGGTACTCGGGCAGCCACATGCCTTCGGTTTCGCCGTCGGCTTTGGGCGCCCACACGACTGCCAGGCGCTTGGCGCCGCCGTGGCTCACGATTTGGCCGCCGTAGAAGCCGCCCTCGAAGGGTTGGCCGATGTCAGGAAGAGTGATCATGGTTTCTCGGGTGATTGAGGGGTGGAAGGGTGGGCCTCGGTCCATGGCCCGCTGATGGAGCCGTGTTCGGAGATGAGGAGCCCGTACGGCGCTGTGAAATCCGTTCCGCACTTCGAGCAGGGCCACCGCACCATCCCGGTCTCGTCGTGCCGTTTCAGATCGATGCCGCGGAAGTGGTGATCGCAGAGGCACGCTTGCAGCGCGGGCTTGGAGGGAAGCCACAACCACTTGTAGACGCCGATGGCGCTGGTGACCGAGAAAATCGCGTGCTGCGCGGCCAGGTACCACATGCCGTGCACGGCGCCGAAGAAGATCCAGCCGCCGTTGCTCATGAGCCAGAGAACCCACGCCCAGCCGGCCCAGCGCGACTGGAAGGCCAGCAGCAGGGCGCCGGTGATGCCCAGCGCGCCGGAGGCCAGTTCAAGGAAGTGCTGCGGGGTCATAGGCTCATGACACCCACGTCGTGCGGCCGGCCCTTGCCGGCGAGGATGTCGCGGATCCGGCGCTCGGTCAGCGCGTGTGCCTGCAGCGCCTGGCGGTGCGAGATCGCGTCCAGCACCTCGGCGTAGTCCGCCAGCACCGCTCGCACGGCCCGAATGCCTGGCGCGTCCAGGCGCAACGCCATGCCGCCGAGATGGCGCCGTCCCGCGGCAGCCAGTGCGGTCACTGCGTCTTGCAGCAGACCTTGTGGGTCCTCGGCAAGTTGCATGGTGCACACCAGCGTCTCCATCAGGTTCACGGCGTCGCTGCACACGCGCCAGTCGTCGAGCGATGGCTGCGGGTCGCGCTCCAGCGCCGCCAGACCTTCCCACATGCGCGTGAGCTGGTGCCGCCGGCTCTCCGCTGGCATGGGCTCGCTGTCGCTGGCCATGAGCACGTCCAGCAGGCGGTAGGTCTGGGCGGGCGCGGTGCGCCTGGTGCGGCGGCGCTTCATTGGACCGTGGCCGGGTCGGCGCGCTGGAGCCACCCGTCTCGGCTGTCGCCGAGCCGGGCATCGAGTTGCGCCTCGGTCTCTGGCCAGACGTGCATGTCGTGTACCAGGCGTGTGTAGACGCCATGCCAGAAGAGTCGGATTCGCGGGTCTGGGTGCTTGTAGCCCACGATCTCCACTGCGTGCATGAAGTGCAGCTGGAAGTGGTGCGGGATCGCGTCCAGATCGCGCAGGTACTGATGCACGTGCGCCTGCATGCGCTCTTCCCACGGCTCCAGCTCATCGTCTCCGCCGAGCGAGGGGCCGGTGAACGATCCGCCATTGGGCTCGATCGGGTCGGGCAGCACGCGCCCATCCATGGCCGACAGCAGCACGCAGCGGCGATACCAACGCAGCAGCATCTTGATGGCGCCGTATTTCGGGAGGCCGTCGGGCCCACGGATCGCGGTGAGCAGCACGGTCTGCTGCATGAGAGGGATTCGGCCCACCCAGGCCTGCAGCACTGTGCTCATGCTACGTCCCCGATGGTCGATTCGTTGCCGGTGTCCCGGGCGAGGTCCTCGGCCACTTTGTCGCGCACGGCAAGCAGGTCGATCCCATAGGTGCTCAAAACCGCCGTTGCGTCCTCGATGTGTGGGTAGGTGGTCAAGACCAACTCCAGCGAGGCCATGGCAATCAGCTGACCCAGTGCATCGGCGTCCATCGCCATGACCTTGTCGCGGGCCACGACCCAAACGTCCGGCGCGTCCCTGAACTCCTCTGTCCAGCCCATGTAGCCCTCAAGGCGCGGCAGCTCTTCGGACTCCAAGGGGTCCGCAAGCAAGGCGAGAGCGGTGCGGCGCAGCTCGTCCTCGTTGCGCTGGCCGGTGCGGATCAGGTCGAAAGCCGTGAAGAGCGCCGCGGTGCGCACGCCGCCTTCGCGCCAGGCCTTCTCCTCGGGCGGACACGTGTCCACCGCATGTGGCGGGCGGGCGGACTTGTCGGCGGGATGCTCTTCGTCATCGGGCGGCAGGAGCTTGTCCGCCAGCGAGTCCGGGATCACGTGCACGGCCTCGCAGGTGTAAGGGTCGATCAGCACGACGGGCTTGGGCGCCTTGCGGCCCATGCCTCGCAGTGCGTCGGCGAAGGTCTCCTCGCGCTCCTTCCCGTCATCACCGGTCACCACACGCGCAACATCGTCCACGCGCGTGTAGCCCGTGAGCAATTTGCTGTGCGGCGAGGGGCGTGCTGCGCTGGCCTCCTCCTCGCTGAGCACCTTCAGCCCCTCGGCTTTGGCCTTGCTGCGCACCACCGCCACGTGGGCCGCCTTCTTGGCGGCGAAGCAGCCCTCGTCGGTGCAGCTGTCCGTGGCGTGCTCGGCGTCTCCGAACAGGTCCTGCGCGGTGCTGGTGCGCTTGGGGCATCCGCTGCAGGCACCGGCCTCCGGCACCAGGCTGGCGTCCTCGATGTCGAACACCGCCTGGGCCAGTACCGTGTTGAAGCGCGTGTACAGTGCCTTGGCGATGTCCCGAAACGGCGCGGGCTCCGCGTCCGCGCCCTTGCGCGCCACCGCCTGGCTTTTGATGTAGTCCACCACGGCGGCCTGGCGATCGGCCGGGTAGCGCGCCACCAGCAAGCCGGTGCTGCGGCCCAGGTGACCCTCGTACATCGCCTCGCGGCTCTCAGGCGTCAGGTCGAGCAGCTTCATGGTCTTTCGCACGTAGCTGGCGCCCTTGCCGCGGCCAATGCGGTCGGCGATCTGATCGACCGTGTAGCCGAGTCGCTCGCGCAGCAATGCGAAGCCCTCGGCCTCCTCCATCGGGTCGAGATCCTCGCGCTCGATGTTCTCGACGAGCTGGATCTCCAGCACCGCGGCGTCGTCCAGGTGGCGCACGAGCATGGGCATCACCATCAGCTCGGCCACCTGTGCCGCCCGCCAACGCCGCTCTCCCGCGATGATCTCGTAGGCGGGTCTCGGGTCCAGGTGGCTGGTCTCTGCGATGCGTGACGCCGGAAGCGGGCGGACGAGAATGGGCTGGGCGATGCCCTGTGCCCGAATGCTGGCAGCCAGGGCGTTGATGCTGTCCATGTCGAGCCCGCGCCGACGCCGAGGGTTGGTCGGACTGTTGATGGCCTGCAGCGGCCCGACCTCCACCAGTTCGGTGTGGTGCGCGCTCGCCGCGACCTGGGCCGGCGCCGGATCGGCCGCCGCCTGGCCGGCTTCCGGCTTCGCGATCAGTTCCAGATCGTTGAGGTCGAAGACCTTGGTCTTCTTTCCGCCGATGGAAACGGTGTAGGCCCCGAGCGGGGTTTGCGCGGTAATCTCGCCGTACTTGCCAGCCCACATGTGCGGGCTGCCGCTCATCGCATCGGTGGCCTCCAGGCTGATGCGCACCTGCCGGCCGATCAGTGTTTCTGTGTCAGCGGCCGCAGAGGTGGCGCTCGCGTCCAGGTTGTTCTCGTCGTCAGACATGGGTGATCTCTCCGGTGGTCGAGTGGGTGATGGGGGTGATGCGGCCGTCAGGCCAGTGCAGGCGATCGGCAACGCGGCTGGGCAGGCCGTATGCGTCCATCGCTCCGGGGCGCGAGCTGGGGACGAACAGCTCGGCGCCGAGGTAGTTGTTGGAGAGCCGGGCCGCCTTGAGTCGGTCCGCGTCCGAGCGCTGACGACGTAGTGCCTCGCCGCTGAGCTTGTTGCGCCCGCGCGGGGTGATGGAGTAGCGGATCTCTTTGGTGGTGTGGTCTGCGCTGATGTGACCCATCACGCGCAGGTTGCCGAGCGTGCTGACCGGCAGATCGCCAACGGCAGCCACGACCTCTGCGCGCGTGCACGCGCCATGGAAGCTCAGGTGACGCAGCACGTCGACCGTGATTTGTGCGAGGACGCCTCTCATGCGTGCGCGGCCTCTTTGCGGGGATGCAAGCCGGTGACGGCCGCGAGGAAAGCGGCGTCGCTCTTGAATGCCTTGCGCGCGAGAAAGAAGATCACGGCTGGCCTGTCGAGCGGCGCGGCTTTGCAGAACTCCTCCTCCAGCCCCGGGATGAGTCGACGAAGGTCCACGCGAAGCACCTCGCCCTGGTGATGGACGTGGCGCTGCAGGGGGTCGTTGGTGGCCTGCTTGAGCCACAGGCGAGAGCCGTCGTGGAAGCACATCTCCAGCTTGGGCATCTGGAGCGTGGGGAAGGCCACTTCGGGCGTGGCCGAGGATGGGCGTAGCGAGACCATGTCGTTCCTTTGAACAGGGCTGCGAGGGAGGGGTCAGTCGTCGTCGCGGTCGCCGGCGGCGGCCCGCTTGCGGTCGATCCAGCCTGCGGCTGGTGTGCGAAACGCTGCAGCTGGTGCAGCGCAACGGGGCGTTGGCGCCGGTGTAGGCTTGCGTTGTTTGCTCGCGCTTCGCGCCAGCGTGCGCGCGTATCCGCGGATAAGGTGCGCGCGGGCCGGGTCTTTCATGGTCTCGGCCAAAGTGCCCGGCCATGCAGGGTGACGCAGAGCGCGCCACGCGGCCTCAAGGTGGTCCGACTCGGAATCGGCCGGGTTCGCGCCCATGGCATCAGCTCACCCACCGCCGCCACAGGTGCACGGCAAGCATCAGGCAGCCGCCGAGCACTACCACCAGGTAGATCACCCAGAAGGCCACGGTTTCTGGCGGAAGCGGTTTGATGCGCCCGTCTGACGGAGCATCAGCATGGCCTTCGTTCGCGGCTCGGCGTTGCGCGGCCAGGTGCTCTACGTCAACGCGATGCAGGTTGGTCGGCTCCATCAGCAGAGCCTCCACAGCGGTGCGAGGGCACGGCGCCAAGCCGCCGCGGCATGCGCGGTGCGATCGTCGAGCAGCGCGGTTTGCAGCCTGTCGGCTTCCTTACCCAGCTCGCGCGGCGCGGGCTTGATGTGGCAGCGGCCGATGACCACCTTGCCCGTGTCGACGCAGGTCCGGCCGGCAACTGGCACCTCGTCCCAGATCCGCCTCGCGCTGGCGGTGCCCTCGGATTCGCCCGCGCTCATGGCAGGAACTCCGCACGGAGCGTCGAGCGCGGCGACAGCTTGCTGAGCACCGAAATGGCCTCGGTCTCCGTGATGCCCCAGTCGGGCTCGGTGAGCGCAAAGCCATCGTCCTGGCCAAACTGCTCACGCAGGGCCTTGCGAGCATCGCGGTCGTTGAGTTCGGTGGCCTCAATGGCCTGTGTAGCGGTGCTGCGGTTCCAGGGGAAGATGCTCATTGCTGGGCCCCCTTGAGCACCGTGGTGCCGGGCCAGCAGAAGAGCAGCTGGCCGCGTTCGGCAACGACCTTCGTATCGTCTTCTGCGGCGCGGCGGAACAAGACGATCGCGCTGCGCACTGCCTTGCAATAGGGGGTGCCATCCTTGATCTGGCAGAACTTGTCGAAGAGGACCTCGCGGTGGCGGTCGCTTTCGAGTGCTCCTGAGAGGAATCCGAGGTAGCCGTACACCGGGTGGCTCTCGGTGTCGTCGATAGGCGCTGTCAACGCCTCGATGGTGGTGGTGATGACGCCGCCCTTCATGCCGCCACCTCGCCCGAAGCATTGAAGGACTGAAGCAGCAATCTGCGGACGAGCCGGACCCGGCCCTCGAACTTCTTGACGTGGCTGCCCTGGCCGCCGCTGCCGAAGTTCTGGAGCCAGGCGCCGTCCTCGGAGTACTGCGTGCTGGTCCAGGCCCAGCCGCCACCGATCTGCTCTTTCAGCGTGGCAAAGAGCTGCAGCGCCTCGATGCGCGAGGGCAGGTAGAGCTCACCCTCCAGCGCCAGGATGTCTTTGCCGAGCTTGGAGCCCGACGCGGCCATGGCCTGCGTGTTGGCCAGGCCGTCGTGCAGGTTCGTCGCCTTGGTGTTGCCGTACTTGCCGCTCCAGGCGCGCAGGCCCAACTGGTCGAAGCCATCGGGCAGCAGCAGCGCGAAGACGCGGCCATCAGCGTAGGCGACAGGTCCGGCGTACCAGGCGGATTGGTCGGGCCAGTACTGGCCTGGTGTGGGTGGTTGCACACCCTGCTGGGCTGCAACCAAGGCTGCTTCGCGCATCGCTTCCTCCAGCGCCCGGGATGGGCGTGAAGGAAATACTACGTATTGTGGTCATGCTTGTCAACACAAAACGTTGTATTCGGCACGTCGCTATCGTTCCACCCCGCTCCCAGGGGGGGTCAGGGTGTTCCCAACCGATGTAGCAGGGGGTGGCTGGTGCCGGGAACAACGCTGCGAATGTTGGTGCCACCAGGCTGGAAGAGAACAAGGTACGGCTTGAATCCAACATAGCCGCCGTAGGAGTTCTTGGCATTTACCTCAATCGGGACCAGATAGCCAATCCAACGGATGCCGCCGCCCTGGATGAGCGCTTCGTTTCCGTAGGCCCGCTCCGGCTTCCCAATGCGGTACCTGGCGCTCTCCGGATCTTTAAGGGTTTGCTCAAAGTGCGCTCGAATCAAGTCTTCGTGGGTGCTGGGTGGGGCCCCGAAATCCGCATTCGCTGGAAGTGGCGCAAACATCCCGCTTGTGGCGCAACCAGTCATCACGAGCGTCGCGGAGGCCAGCATGAGCCAGGCCAGAGCAGCTCGTGCCCTATGGATCAATCGTCCCGCGCAGTTTGAAGACATAGATCTTTGCCCCTTCCTGTTGCTTAACCGACGGTTCCGTTGCGCGGGCCGCCGTGGCTTTTTTCAGGCGAAGACCCATTGGGGGCCACCGCATCGATCATGGCCTCAATGGCGTCCCAGAAGGTGTGGGGGATCTCGTGCGCTCGTTCGAGCCGAATCATTCGCTGTAAGGCGGCCTTGCTTTCGGCAGATAGTCCATCCACGGTGTCCTCTGGCGCTATTCCATGAGTAATCCAGGTGCGAGGCACCTCCAACTTGTCAGCAATCCGGTTGATGTCCTCTAGTGAGGGCTGCCGCGAGCCGGCGAGCCAATGCTGAAGCCCGCCTTGAGTCATCTCAAGCTGGGCGGAGAGGGCGTCCTGGGTAACCCCAAGCTGCTTCATGCGAGCTTTTGCCCTGTCTCTCCACGTCTTTTCCATCGGAAAAGTGTGGCCGGCCCACCCACAAAACGGAATCGACAATACGTTGTGAGGCGACTTGCCACCACACTCTGTAGTACACCATAATGTGGTCATGAGATTACGCGACTACCTTCAGAAGCACCGCCTCACCCAGGCCGCGTTTGGACAGCGCCTCCATCCCCCAGTGACCCAGGGGAAGGTCAACCACTGGATCAACGGGACGCGCCGCGTGAGCCTGGCGGAAGCGCTTCAGATTGAGGCGGTTACGGGTGGCGAAGTTAGCCCGGCAGATCTCGTCCGCCTGGATTCGGCTCATGCGCACGAGCCAAGTGGCTCGCCACGCGCTACCTGTTGATCTGTTGGCTCGCATCCAAAAATTTTGGCCGCGCGAGCCTCTCAACACCGCACAACGAATTTGAGAGGCACTGGAAATGCACCAGGTATCCATCCCCGTCCCGGTTGCTCCCCATGAGGTGAGCCGCAAGACTTCGCTCGGCGGCGCAATTGATTTGTGCCTGGAGATCGGGGGCAAAGAGCCCAAGGAAGTGCAGCACGCGCTGAAACTCGACAAGGCCCAGTTCAGCCGGTGGCAGTCAGGCCAGGAAGGCGTGATCTGGCCGCGCCTGTGTGGGGTGATGGACCACTGCGGAAATGACGCGCCGCTGCTCTGGATGAACCACTCCCGTGGCTACGACCTGTATGCCATGCGCAAGGTCGAGACCGAGCTGGAGCGAGAGAACCGCGAGCTGCGTGAGCAGAACATGGCCCTTCTGCAGGTCATTCGAGGCGCCAAGGTCTGATGGACAACGTTCACCAGGTGCTCCACCAGATGATGGAGTTCGGCATCGAGCTGCGCGACAAAGACAGTCGGCGCTTTCCGGTGCTGAGCAGGCGCACCACGTGCGGCGCCGGCGGCAAGTACTGGTACAAGCTCTACGAGTTCCGGCCTCGTGCGGGGGGCCGCTTCCTGGTGGGCTCTTTCGGCAGCTACCGCTCGGGCAAGGCCGAGAAGGTGGAGGTCGACTGGAAGCCGCTGGGAGAGGCCGAGCGCGAGCGTTTTCGAGCCGAACGCGAGGCCGCACGGAAGCGCGAGGCGGAAGCTCGCGCTGAGGAGGCCAGGCAAGCCGCCATGAGTGCCGCCGACCTGTGGGCCTCGGGCGCGCGCGCCGGCACATCGGCCTACCTGGCCAGCAAGGGCGTGGCGGGCGAGTCCTGCCGCTACCTGCCCGACGGCTCGCTGCTTGTGCCGCTGTTGCGATACGACATGCCGCGCGAGCAGGCGCTGCGCGCCGTGCAGCGCATCTATCCGGCACCGCGGAAGCACCCCCGCACGGGCGAGGCGTTGCCGCAGAAGGTCTTCACCAAGGGCTTCGCTAAGACAGGATGCAGTGTGCGACTGGGCGAGATCGCTTCAGACGCGCCCCTGCTCATCGTGTGCGAGGGCTACGCGACAGGCCTGTCGATCCGCGCCGCGATCGAGCAGCGCTGGCCCGTGTTCGTGGCGCTCGACGCCTACAACCTGGCCCCCGTGGTCGAGCTGCTGCACCGGCTGTATCCGCAGACCTTCATCCTGATTTGTGCCGATGACGACTGGCTGACCGCCGACCACCAGGGGCCGAACCCCGGGCGACGCGCAGCGCGCGTGGCGGCCAAGCAGGCCAACGAGTGCGAGATCGTCTGGCCGGTGTTCGCCGCGGCCACGCGAGCGCCCAAAGACACCGACTTCAACGACCTGCATCAGCGTGAGGGGCTGCCTGTCGTGCAGCGTCAGCTGCAGCGCGTCGTGGGTTTGATTCTGGAGTTGATGGATTGACCGACGCCGATGAACCGGCAGGCATGCCACCACCACCGCCGCCAGTACTCGCCGAGAGCGTCGAGTCCAAGGCTGATGGTGCAGGCGTGCCAGAAATGCCGCAGGAAAGCGCCGACGCTGACGGGCCGCCTACCAATGTTGTAGCCCTCAGCCGCGGCCGCAAGCGGGCATCCAAGGCCTCAGCAGCGACGAATGCAGTCGATGCCCCCCCTTCCCCTGAAAGCGCGAGCGCACCTTCGACGGGGAACGGGGGGGACAAGGCGGGCGGCAAACCCAAGCGCAAGGTCGATTGGGGACGCTACACCTACCTCGTCGAGAACTTCGTGCTGATCTATCCGACCGACACGGCCTGGGACATGGCCAAGCGCAAGCAGGTCAAGATCAGCAACATGGCCCACATGTTCGGCTCGGACTACGTTCGCATGTGGAAGGCCTCCCCCGACCGCCGCTCGATCGACGAGGAGGACCTGGTCTTCGATCCCACGATGGCCTGCGGGCCAGAGAAGATCAACCTGTATCGCGGCTTCGCCCTGCAGCCCGTGGCCTGCACCGAGGAGGATGTCGCGCCAATGCTCGATCTCCTGTACCACCTCTGTGGGCGGTGTCAGGGCGACCATTCGAGCATTGAGGCCGTCATGGAGTGGGTTCTGCGCTGGCTGGCGCTGCCCCTGCAGCGCCCAGGCGCAAAGCCGCGCTCGGCGTTGGTGTTCCATGGACCTCAGGGCACCGGAAAGAACCTGTTTTTCGACGTGGTCAAGGCCATGTATGGCGAGTACGGGATCATGGTCGGCCAGACCGAGATCGAGGACAAGTTCAACGGCTGGATGAGCGCCAAGCTGCTCGTCATCGGCAATGAGGTGGTGAGCCGGCAGGAGCTGTACCACAACAAGAATCGGCTCAAGTGGGTGATCACCGAGGACGTGATCCCCATCCGGACGATGCACACCGACAGCCGCAGCGAGCGCAACCACGCCAACGTAGTGTTTCTGTCGAACGAGCGCCAGCCGCTTGTGCTGGAAATCGGGGATCGGCGCTACCTGGTGGTCTACACCCCCGTGCCCGAAGACGGCGCGCTCTACACCCGCGTCCGCGACTTCCTGGCCAACGACGGGCCGGCGAAGTGGATGCACTTCCTGCTGCAGTACGACCTGGGCGACTTCCACGAGCACACCAAGCCGCTCATGACCGAGGCCAAGCAGGACCTCATTGAGCTGAGCATGCGCCCTGACGAGCGCTTCATGAACGAGTGGCTTGGGGGCTACCTGCATCTGCCCATGCAGGTGTGTTCTGCCGAGCAGCTATACCGCGCATTCCGACGATGGTGCGACAACGCTGGCGAGCGCTACCCCCCTCCCCAGCATGTGTTCACGAACGGCGCCAGACGGTGGGTGTCTGAGCGCATCGAGCGCGACGGGAAGGGCGAGCGGCTTGATCCGTGCCTGAACTACAAAGTGGTGACGCTGCCGGCCGACCCTGCCTCGTCGAGCGGCAGACGGTCGGTGCGGTGCTGGCTTCCCCGCGGCACTGGCCCGCTGAATGGGGTCAGCGAGGGCGAGTGGGCGGCCTCGGCCGTGGACACGTTCGAGACCGCCCTCGGGCGCTTCCTGCGCACCCGCGAGGGATCGGATGAGCCTCACGAGGCCAAGTCCGGAGGGTCGAAGCCGTGATGCCGTTTCGCCGCCCCCGTAACAGCGATACGCCGCAAGGCCGCGTCGTTACGTGCGTTACGCCTGTTTCGCTACCTCTCCCGCATGGGTGCGCACAGGTGCATGGGCGGGTGCGCGTGCGTACATGCACGTGCACGCGGGCAAACCCCCGAAACACGCGTAACGCACGTAACGACGCGGGCTGCTGGCGCAACGCACTCGCGCGCAGGCGTAACACACCCGGTCTTTCCCTTCCAAAAAAAATGAGGAGTGAGTTTTGAAGATCAACATTCGAGAGAACTTCAAGGCTGTGGATGACGCCCTCTTGGAGGCGCGCAACCAGGTGCCCTTCGCGCTGGCCAGAGCGTTGACCAAGACGGGGCAGCAGGTGCGAGATGCCCAGCGCAGTGAGATCGAGCGCGTGTTCGATCGACCCACCCGCTACACGCGCAACGCGGTGTTCCTGCGCACCGCGACCAAGCAGCGACTGGAGGCAGAGGTGTGGCTTAAGGATGGCGACCGCCCCACCCACTACCTGCTGCCGCAGATCGAGGGGGGCTCTCGCCCGCTCAAGCGCTTCGAGCAACGCCTGGTGATGGCCGGGTACATGACACCCACCGAGCGCGCCGTGCCCGGCGGCGGTGCACAGCTTGACCAGCACGGCAACATGAGCCGCGGCCAGATCACCAAGATCCTCAGCCAGTTGCGCACGGCCGCTGTCGCAGGGGACTTCTCGAATGCGAGCGACAGTCGTCGCAGCCGTGCCAAGCGGGCGAAGGAGGCGTACTTCGTGAGCCGTGGCCCGGGTCGCTGGAAGGGCATAGGCTCGTGGAAGGGTGGCTTGAAGTCCCAGCACCTGCCTCGCGGCGTCTGGGTGCGCCGCAGCTTCGGCCCGTGGGGCACGGCTGTGAAGCCAGTCCTGCTGTTTGTGCCGCGCGCAACTTACCGGCCGCGCTACCACTTCTTCGAGCTGGCCCGCCGCGTGGTCGAGCAGCAGTTCGAGGGCAACTTCGCTGACAGCTGGCGCGACGCGATGCGATCGGCCCGTCTGGCAGGGCAGGGGAGGCTGTTCGCATGAGTCTTCCGACGGCGGCCCGGGGCCCCACCCCCGTCACGGGTCCTTCCAGCAAGGTCCAGCCTGAGGGTAGTTCGGGGCCCGACAACGCGCTAGCGGAGCAGCCTGGGAAAAGTGAACGATCAGGTGAACGCGGGGGGCATCGGTGAACGGCAAGGTCGAACTGATCAGCCAGGCCGAGTACGCGCGGCGCCGCGGCGTCGCGAAGTCGGCTGTGGCGAAGGCCGTGGCCGAGGGAAGGATTTCCCTCATCGATGGCAAGGTCGATCCGCACGTTGCCGACATCCAATGGGAAAGAAACACACGCGCGCGCGCCGCCTCGGGGCATGCCAGTGGACACGTATCCAACTCCGGACAGGACCTCATCGATGCTGCCGGCGATGTCGTAACACCCACGCCTTCCGCGGCAGTGGCTCCGCAGGCACCGCCTGATGGCTACTCCGCGGCACGGACTCGGCGGGAGCACGCCGAGGCGGCCACCGCAGAGATCCAGCTTGCAAAGCTGAGGGGCGAGCTGTGCTCTACCCAGGATGTGGCGCGTGGTGGCTTCGAGGCTGCGCGAGAACTGCGCGATGCGCTGGAGTCCTCGGTGAACCCCCTGGCGGCCGAGCTGGCCAGTCTCACTACCGCAGACTCCTGCGCCGCTGTCCTGCGGCGCCATAACCGCGCGATTCAGGAAGTGCTGTCCAAGGCCTTGCGCGAGAAGATGAGCCTTCGAACGGAGGGCGTGTGAACGACCTGGCCGACGGCTACCACCTGATGCTCGACGCGATGGCGCGCGGGGTAGAGCCGGATTCCAACCTGCCGGTGGACGAGTGGGCCGACGAGCACGCGATCATCCCCAAGGAAACCGGCGCGTCGGAGCCAGGTCGGTACCGAACCTCGCGCACACCTCACGCTCGCGCGCCGTCACGCGCGCTCAGTTCGGACCACCCATGCAAGCGCGTGGTGGTCATGGGCGCGTCTCAGATGCTAAAGACACAGGTGGCCCTGAACTTCCTGGGAGAGACGGTCCATCAAAGGCCGAAGAACTTCTTGTGGGTGGTGCCGACTGGCAAGTTGCACAAGCGCGCGGCGGCGCGCATCGACAAGGTAGTGGCGGCAACCGAGGTGTTGCGCGCACGCTTTGCGAAGCCCACCTCGCGAACCTCAACCAACAACAATGACATCAAGGCCTATCCGGGGGGCGCGCTGTACATCGCCACCGCTGGGGCGGCAGCCAACCTCTCCGAACTGGCAGTCACCTACGTGGTGTACGACGAGGTCGATCGCAGCCGGGAGAACGTTGGCGGCGAGGGCGATCCGCGCGAACTGGTGGAGACCCGCCAGACCAGCCACGAACGCGACCGCAAGAGCTACTACCCCAGTTCGCCCACGATCGAAGGCGAGTCTGCGATAGAGACACTTTTCAAGCTGGGGACCCAGCGAGAGGCTATGGCCGAGTGCATTCACTGCGGCCATGCGCAGGAGTTGGACTTCTTTCGGCTGATCTCCAGCGACGATGGCAAACGGGTGATGTACCCATGCGTGTCCTGCGGAGGGCTTCACGAAGAGGGCGACAAGCCGCGCATGTTTGCACGCGGGCTCTGGAGCGAAGGCGTTCCAGGTGATGGAGAGACTGAGAGCTTTCACATCTCCGCGATGTTCCTGCCCTATGGTTGGTTGCCCTGGATAGCGCTCAAGCGGCAGTACGACTCAGCCAAAGCGAAGCTGGAGGAGGGCAGCGAGGAGGCCATGATCGTGTTCTACAACACGCGACTGGCGCTGGTCTGGGCACGCACAAAGGAGACCACCAAGTACGACGCGCTGATGGCTCGGGCAGAAGACTACAAGCTTGGGACGGTGCCGGCCGGCGGCTTGATGCTCACTGGCGCGATCGATACCCAGACCCACCGCCTTGAACTCAAGGTGGTCGCATGGGGCGAGGGCATGGAGTGCTGGGTGGTCGATTACCAAGTGATCCATGGTGACCCCTCGGACCCCGCCACCTGGGAGCGAGCCGACGAGATCCTTCGCGGCCGATACCGGCACGACAGCGGCGCCCTGCTCACGGTCAGCGCGGTGTTCGTCGACTCCGGTGGATCGAATACGCAGGACGTGTACGCATTCACCTCAGCGAGGAAGCGTCGAAACGTCTTCGCCATCAAGGGCGCGAGTCGGCCCAATCGCCCGATCCTTGCCGCCAAGCCGTCGTTCGTCGATGTCAACTGGCGTGGGAAAACGGAGCCCCGCGGTGCGCAGCTCTGGTACATCGGAACGGATACCGGCAAAGACTACCTGCAGGCCCGCTGGAACCGCGCGAGCGGTCCTGGTGCGGTGCACTTTTCCGTTGATCTGCCGGAGGCCTACTACAAGGGCCTGACCGCCGAGTACCGAACCCACGGCTACCGGCGCGGGCGCAAGGTCAGTTGGTGGGAGCAGAAGAAGGGCGAGCCCAACGAGCCGCTCGACCTCATGAACTACAACCTGGCCGCCGCGCACTACCTTGGCCTGCACAAGAAGAGTGACACCGCTTGGCAAATGCTGCGCAACAGGCTCGCCCCCGAACTCGATCTGTTCGGTGAATCTCAGGCGGCGAGCGTCTCAGTTGAACGCCCGACAAGTCCTCCGCGCGCCGACAGCTCAGCCCAGCCGCCTAGCCCCGTTGCGCCGTCACGAGAGACATCGACGCCGCGTGCCTCGCGTTCCAACTTCAGCCGTGAGTGGTGATCCCATGCCCAGCCCGCACCCCCAACTCGACAAGCTCATCGAACAAGACCCGGATTTGGTGGACCGGATCTTCGAGTACCTCATTGCCGAATTCCCGCAGATCCGTGGCAAGGCCGACGAGTTGAAGGCCTCCGTGCGCGACGAGTTTCAGGGCGAGGAGTGCTACATCCGCGGGCGTTCACTTACGGAGCGACAGGAAAGAGTGCAGCAGGTCCTGGCCTTGTTCAATGGTCGCAATGGACGAGAGGTCGCTCGCCGACTCAACATCGGAAAGACCACGGTCTACCGGATCGTCAAACAGGCGGGAGGGACAGCCCGTCCCGAAATTCCTGGAAGTGGAACTGGGCGGCCGTTACGGTCGGCCACCGCGACCAAGAGTCCGAAGCCCACTGAGTAACCGGAGCCACATCCATGTCATTCACCACCGCCGATCTCCAAGCCATCGACGCGGCAATCGCCAGCGGCGAGCTGACTGTGAGCCATAACGGCCGCACGGTGACCTACCGATCCATGGACGACCTCATGAAAGCGCGCGCCACCATCGTGGCCGAACTGGCCGGTGCGCAGAGCGGCCGCACCGGAGGTCCGCATCGCTTCACCTTCTCAACGGCGCGGGAGTGCTGAGATGTCCAACCTGCTAGACAAGGCCATTGGCTTCTTCAACCCGATGGCGGGCCTGCGGCGCCACCACATGCGCGAGGTGCTCACCCGGGCATACGAGGGCGCCAGCAAGCGCGATGGCTGGCGCCCGAAACGCCCTGGGGCGAGTGCCAACACCGATCACGCCATGGATGGGCGCGAGTTGCGAACCCGTTCGCGTGCGCTGGTTCAGAACGTCCCCTACATCGCCCAGGGACTGCGTTCCCTGGTGGCCAACGTGGTGGGGACCGGGATCGTGCCCAACTGGATGGGGGCAAATGCCGAGAAGCTCAATGAGGCATGGGCGAAGTGGGTGAGCGAAGCAGATGCAGACGGGCGCCTTGACCTCTACGGCATGCAGGCTGCGGCCTACCGCGCGATGGAACAGGATGGCGAGGTGCTCATCCGTCTGCGCCCGCGTCGCGTCAGCGATGGCCTCACGGTACCGCTGCAGCTGCAGCTGCTGGAAATCGACTGGCTGGATGCATCGCGCGCGGGCCGCAGCGAACGCGGCGGCAACACCATCGTCAATGGCATCGAGTACGACTCGCTGGGGCGGGTTGCAGGCTACTGGCTCTACGACCAGCATCCCGGTGAGACGACCACGCTCGCGCGCGCGCGTAGCACCAGCCACTTCGTGCACGCCGACAACATCATTCACCTATTCACCCCGGAGCGCCCCGGCCAGGGCAGGGGCTTCCCGCGTGTGGCGCCTGTGATCGCGCGCGTGCGTGACTTTCAGGTGTACGAAGACGCCGAGTTGCAGCGCAAGAACCTTGAGTCGCGTCTGTCCGTGCTGGCCTCGGGTGACGTGCAGTTGCTGGGGCAGAACCAGGAGGTGGCGAACCCGGAGAAGACCGACGAGCTGGGTGCCTTGGCGGGAGGCAACATCATCCAGTTGCCTACGGGGATGAACATCTCGGTGGTCGAACCCAAGGCCGCGCCCGGCTACGTCGAGTACTCGAAGTGGCAGCTGCATCTCATCGCCGCGGGCTTTGGAGTGACCTATGAAATGATGACCGGCGATGTGAGCCAAGTGAACTTCAGCGGCATGCGCGGGCGACGCTTGGACTTCCGCCGCGAAGCCGAGATGACGCAGTGGACCTTGCTGGTCCCGCGCCTGTGCGACCGGATTTGTCGCGCGTTCGCTGACGCCGCTGCGCTCGCAGGCCTGGTCGACGCGCCGAACTACAAGGTAGATCACGCAACGCCAAAGTGGGACTACGTCAACCCCGATCAGGACGTGAAGGCCGACCTGAACGAGATCGCCGGCGGCCTCTCCAGCATCAGCGAGAAGCTACGTCGACGCGGGTACAAGCCAGATGCCGTGTTCCAGGAGATGGCGGGCGACGTCAAGAAGTTGCGCGAACTCGGCTTGCTGGACGTGCTGATGATGTTGCAGAAGGGTCGAGCCATGGCCGAAGGCATGACAGAAGGTGGCGGCGCGGCGGCCTCGGGAGACCCGCGTCAGTCGTCCGGGGGTAGCTCTCAGACACAGACTGCGGAGGCTCCAGACAACAAGGCGGTGGCCGATGCCTATGGTGTCCTGGTGCGAGCCGGAGCGATCACGCCACAGATGGACGATGAAGTTCTTCTGCGCGGTTTGATGGACCTGCCTAAAGCAGGGGCCGCAGTGAAGCAAGCGTGGACAGAAGACGGAGGCGTGCGCAGGCCGATCACGATTGCGGAGACGGTGGCAGCCGCGAAATAGTTTCACGTTTCCTAAAAGTGGGACAGGTGGCTGGGCAAAGTCCCGGCCATGCCTCAAACCTCAGCACTTCAGACGCGCCGTGACGAGATGCCCCTCGCGGGGCGATCGATGGCGCTGCGCGACTTCCACCGTGCCGAGGCTGCCTCGGACGGAGCTGACGCACCACTGGCCACTGCCAGTCTGGTGTTCACAGCTGGCGCCGCGGTGCGGCGCTACGACTGGTACCGCGACCGAGCCTACCTTGAGCAGCTCGTTGTCGAAGAGAGTGCCATCCGCATGGAGCGCCTCAGCCGCGGCGCACCGCTGCTCAACACCCACAGCTCCTGGGACCTGGAAGCGCAGCTTGGCGTCGTCGAGAACCCGTCGATCTCAGGCGGTGAGGGCCTGTGCGATGTGACCTTCTCGCGCCGACCTTCGGTGGCCGGTTACGTGCAAGACGTTGCCGACGGAATCATCCGAAACGTCTCCGTGGGTTATGTGCGCCACCGCGTCGAGATGGTGGCCCCTGCCGAAGAGAACGGCGTCTGGGTGTACCGAGTTGTGGACTGGGAGCCCTACGAAGTCTCGCTCGTACCCATCCCCGCCGACATGGACTGCCAGGTGCGCAGCGATCGGCCCGCCGAGTCCGTGCAGGCGGACCGCACCTTCCCTTGCGAGTTCATCGAAGTCCGACAGATCACTGAATCGCCCGCGGTGGGCGTCTCCGCCGAAGTCAACCCCGAAAGGAACCGTTCCATGCCTCAAGCAAATGCCGCCGGCGGCAACGCTGCCGCGACCGCCAGCGAAACGCAGCAGCGTGCCGAAACCCAAGCTGCTGTCACAACCTCGGCTTCCAGCACCGAGACCACGGTGCAGGCCGATGCTGCAGGCGCCGCTGCCACGCAACGTGCGGCCGACATCAACGACCTTTGCGTGCGCCACAACGTGGCCCACCTCGCCGCTGGCTTGATTCGCGGTGGCCAGACCGTCGAGCAGGCGCGCGCCGCCATCCTCGACGAGATCGCGCACCGCGATGCCGTCGCCGGTGGACACCGCAACGTGCGCGTGGAGACCGTGCGGGACGAGACCCAAGTGCGCATGGCCGGCATCGAACAGGCAATCCTGCACCGAGTCGCCGCGACCACGCAGCTCGACGACAACGGCCGCCAGTACCGCGGCATGTCGTTGCTGGAGATGGGCCGCGAGTTCCTCGAAGCCCTCGGCCAGAACACCCGTGGCATGGACCGCCTCACCCTGGCCACGCGCATGCTGACCTACCGCGCGCCGGGCTATCACACGACGTCCGACTTCCCCTCGCTGTTTGCGAACGTGGCCAACAAGCGGCTGCGCAACGCCTACGAGGAGAACCCCGGCACCTACGCCATCTGGGCACGCCGCGCGCCCAACGCGCCCGACTTCAAGAACATCAACGTGGTTCAGCTTTCCGGAGCGCCCGAACTGCTGCAAACCAACGAACATGGCGAGTTCAAGTACGGCACCATGCGGGACGGCGCCGAGACCTACGCGGTGGTGACTTATGGCCGCATCGTGGCGCTCACCCGGCAGGCCATCATCAACGATGACCTGCGTGGTTTCGATCGTCTTGTCTCGGCCTTCGGCGCTTCCGCCCGCCGCCTGGAGAACCGCACCGTCTACGCCCAGCTGACGGCAAACGCCGCGTTGGCCGATGGCACGGCGCTGTTCCACGCCGATCACGCGAACCTGGGCACGGGCGGCGGCTCCGCGCTGTCCATCACCAGCCTGACCTCGGGCCGTACCGCGGTCCGCAAGCAGAAGGGCCTGCAGAGCGAAGAGCTCAACATCGTGCCGTCGTACCTCATCGTGCCTGCGGCGCTGGAGCAAACCGCGTACCAGCTCACGAGCAGCCAGTACGTACCGGCCACCAAGGGTGAGATCAACGAATTCCGCACCGGCGGTCGCACTGCGCTCGAACCTGTCGTCGAGCCGCTGCTCGACAGTTCCAGCGCCACGGCCTGGTACCTGGCCGCGCAGAACTCGCAGATCGACACCGTCGAGTACGCCTACCTGGACGGCGCCGAAGGCCCGGTGATCGAGAGCGAGCTGGGCTTCGAAGTTGACGGCGTTTCCTACAAGTGCCGTCTCGACTTCGCTGCCAAGGCGGTCGACTTCCGCGGCATCTACAAGGCCAACGGCGCCTGATGACCTGAGGGCCAGCCAAGCGCTGGCCCTTGCCTCCACTCTTCTCTTCACAAGGAACCACCATGAAGAACATCGTGCAAGCCGGCAAGGTCATCCCCTTCACCGCCGGTGCCAACGTCGTTTCCGGCCAGGTCGTGCGCATCGGCAACATCCTGGGCGTGGCCACCGCCGACGTGGCGAACGGTCAGCAAGGCCTGGCCGCGATCGACTGCGTTGCCACGGTCCCGAAGGTCTCGGCTGCCGTGATTGCCCCTGGCGAGTCCCTCACCTGGGACGCTTCCGCCGCTGCCTTCGACGACAACCTTGCCACGCCGGCGACCGGCGACGTGACTGGACCGGCCGCTGTCGCCTTCGAGGCGGCGGGCAACGGCGTGACCAGCATCGCCGTGCGCCTCACCGGCGTGCCCGGCACGGTGGCCTGATAGGGCACCGCTGATGCCTGCTTCCTTCGCTGCCTTGGAGGACCGCGTCAATCGCGCTGTCCTCGGGCACTTATCCAACGCCATGGCGACCATCGGGGCGAGTACCGTGCCCGTGGTTATCGATCGTCTTTACATCGAGACGTTGGACGGCGAGGCAGCGGGGTACGCACCGGTGGTGCTGGGCAAGGATGTCGACCTCGTGGGTGTCGCGTACGGCACCACTGTCGTGGTGCATGGCATCGGCTACACGGTGACCGCTGTCGAGCCGGATGGCACCGGACTCACGCGCCTTCAGCTGCGGAGAGCTTGACGTGCCGCACGCCCAGCAACAGATCCTCGAAGCCATCAAGGCGGACCTGCTCGGTGCGCCGCAGACTGCGGCCCAGGGCCGGGTGTTTGTCGATCGCGTCGATGCGCTGCAGCCCACCGAGCTGCCGGGCATCGTCATCGCGGAGGACGACGGCGGCGAGTCGATCGAGCCTCAGACCGTCCATGGCCTCCTGCGCCGCGAGTTGCTTGTCTCGGTCACCGGCGTGGTTTCCCACGGCATCACGGCAGCAGCGGATGCCCGCGAACTCGGCCTTCAGATCGAGAAGCGCCTGGCTGCGAGCACTGCGCTGCGCGCGCTGTGCAAGGGCGGCGTGCGGATCGCGACAAGCCGGCACATCAACGCTGGCGATGCCGACCGCCTCATGGCGGCGCGCGAGCAGACGTGGCGCATGACCTACCTGGTCAGCCCCATCACCCCCGAAACCATCTTCTGAACCCCAACGGAGTCAACCATGTCCGATCTCAACGTCTGGAGTAACGTCAAGGTGGCGGTTCAATCCGCCATCGCCGCACCGAAGATCATCGAATCCATCACCAAGGCCAACCCTGCTGTCGCGGAGATCGAGGCCCACGGCTATAGCGCTGGCGACCTCCTGTTGGTCAAGGTGTCTGGCGGCATGCGCGAACTCAACTACCGTGTGCTGGAGGTGCTCGCGGCGCCGTCGGTGGACACGGTCAGCCTGCGGGGTATCGATTCCACCGGCTTCTCTGACTTCGTTGCTGGCACCGTCGAGAGGCTCACCCTCGGTGCGGAATGCAGCACCCTGCAGGACTTTGCGCCCAGCGGCGGAGAAGCCGCGGGCATTCCGGTGGAGACCATTCACACGGACGACACCTTCGAGATCCCCGGCCGCCGTACGCCCTTGGTGATCACCTCCACGTCGCTGTGGCAAACGGCGGACCCTGCACTCGTGGCACTCAACGGGTTCGACGCCCGCAAGACCCCGGGCGCCGTGGAGGTGACCTTCGCCACCGGCAACCGCATGCTCTTCGCGGCCTACGCGAGCGCCAGCCTCGCGCCCGGTGGCGCGGCTGGCGGCCTGGTCACCACGCCGGTGAGCCTGCGTTTGCGTGGCCTGATCACCAACTACCCGAACTGATCACATGGCACTGGTCAAGCGCAATGCCGTCGAAGCGCCCACGCTCCGGAAAGAGACCGTCGAGATTCCCGAGATCGGCGGCGACGTGGTCGTGCGGGCCATGCTGCTCGGCGAGCGGTTGGACATTTTCGCAGAGCAAAAGCGCCTCGCGGTTCCTCGCGACGGCGAGTCCGAGGAAGACGCGCACGAGCGCGCCGGACGCCAGCTCATCGCGCCAACCCTGGCCTGCACTGTGCTGGATGCGGAGTCCAAACCTCTCTGGACAACGGCCGAGTGGAACGTGTTCGGTTCGCAGCACGCTGCCCGTGCCCTCCATCTCTTTCGCGTCGTCATGCGCCTCAGCGGTGGGTCCGTGGAGGACGTCCGAAAAAACTGATGGCCCAACCGGAGCGGCGGCTGGCCTTCTTGCTTGCCGACCGGTTGGGACGCACGGTCGAGCAACTCGGGCGCGAGATGAGCGCCGAGGAGTTCCTGGAGTGGCAGGTGATGTACCAGGCAGAAGGCCTCACCCCCGGCGCACAGCGACTGCGGCACGCCCAGCTTCTGGCAGCGATGCACAACGGCCCGCTGGGCCGACGCGACAAGACGCTGTGGAAGCCCGGCCAGTTCGTCAGCTCAGATCCCTGGCGTCGGGCGGCAGTTGTCGCTGCGCCCACGGCGGAATCCATTGCGGCACAGGTGGCCGCCATCAACGCGCGAATTGACCCATGACCAACCCACGTGTCCGAATTGGTGGATCTGACGACACGGGCGGCGCCTTCAGCTCGGTGTCGCGGCGTCTGGCCGGCCTGCGCCAGGACGTTGGAGAAACGCAGCAGCGCTTCGAAGGCATGGGCAGAGTGTTCACTGGGGCGTTGGCCGGCCTGTCGGTCGCAGGCCTGATGTCCAAGTTCGTGCGCGAGACGATCAACGCCCAGAACGAACAGGCACAGCTCGCAGCCGTGCTTCGCTCCACGGGTGAGGCAGCCGGGTTCAGCGCAGACGAGTTGAACCGCATGGCGGCCGAGATGGCCGGCAAGAGCGTCTTCGCCGAGGGCGAGATCACCGCAGCCCAGACTCGGCTGCTTTCCTACACCGGGATCGTCGGCGAGGAGTTCCCCAAGGCGATGCAAGCTGCCATCGACATGGCCTCGCGCATGGGGATGTCGCTGGATCAATCAGCCGAGACCATCGGGCGCGCGCTCGATGTTCCGTCGGCTGGCCTCACGGCCCTGAGTCGCCAGGGCTTCCGGTTCAGCGAGGAGCAAAAGAAGCTCATCAAGGATCTCGACGATACCGGGCAGACGGCAAAGGCCCAGGGCCTGCTGCTCGAAGCGCTTTCGTCTTCCTACGGCGGCGCTGCGGAAGCCGCGCGCAACACGCTGGGCGGTTCTCTGCGTGCACTGAAAAACGAGTTTGACTCGCTCATGACGGGCGAGGACGGAAGCCTGCAGGGCACCGTCGACGGTATCAACACGCTGACCGAGACGTTGCGCTCGCCCGAGGTCAAGGAAGCATTCGGCACGCTCACCTCGCTCATCGCTGGGCTGGTCACCGCCCTGGCGCAGGTTGCGACCGCCACGCTGTCGCTGCCCCCTCGCCTGGGCAAAGGCATCGCCGAGCTGGTGAACGGCTCCGACACCATGCAGGGCCAGATCGACGGCATGCGCCGCGAACTCAAGGGCCTGAACGAGGAGATCGCGCGCTACGACGACGTGCAAGCAAGGATCGCCCGCGGCGAGCGCGCACGCTCATTCCTGAGCGCCGAAGAGATCAAGGTGCTGCGAGAGCGTCGTGATGCCCTGGCCCGGCAGATCTCCAGCGCCGACTCATTGGTGACTGCGCTCGACGCGGGCTCGCAGAACCGCCCCGGTGTGCGCCGACCGACGAAACCCACCGGTCCCACGGGGCTGACCGAGGAAGAGAAGAAGGCCGCCGAGCAGGCTGCGAAAGCAGCACGTGCCTACCTGGAGAACCTTGAGCGCCAGCTGCGCGCCACCGAGAACCTCAGCGTGGCTGAGACCGTGCTGCGCGACATCCAGGAAGGCCGCCTGAAGCTCGCCGGCGGAGTGACCCGGCAGCAGGTGCTCGACGTCGCGCGCCAGATCGATCAGGCGAAGCAGCAGGCCGCGGCCCAGGAGGAGGTGCGCAAGGCGCTTGAAGCGACCATGCAGATGCAGCAGCGTATCGATGACGCCGCTCTGGCTGCGGTCGACGTACTCATCCAGGGCAACCAAGCGCTGCGTGACGAGATCGAGATGCTCGGCCTGGAGGCTGAGGCGCGCGCGGCCGTCGAGCGCGCACGGCTGAGCAGCACGATCGCCCTCAAGCAGGAAGAGTTGGTGATGGCGCAGAACGCTGGCGCGTCACAGACCGTGATCGAGTCGCTTGAGCGCGAGATCCGCCTCCTGCAGCAGCGCGACGAGCTGCTCGGCGACAAGGGCCGCATCGAGAAGCAGCTGGAGGAGACACAGAAGCTGGTCGAGTTCCAGCAGCGCGCCGTGGAGAACATCCAGGACGCGCTGGGCGACACCTTCTACAACGCCATGCAGGGCAACTTCGAGAACGTCGGAGACGCCTTCGTGCAGATGATCAACCGAATGGTGGCCGAGGCCTTGGCTGCCGACCTGGCGCGTTCGTTGTTTGGCGACATGGCCAAAGGCGGCTCCGGTTCCGGCATGTTCGGAGATCTGCTGAAGGGTGCTGCCAGCATCTTCACCGGCATCCCGAGTTTCGATGTCGGAACTGACTACGTGCCCCGCGACATGCTGGCGGTGATCCATGAGGGCGAGGCCATCGTCCCGGCTGCGGAGAACCGCCGAGGCATGCGTGGCGCCGGCGGCGGCGACACCTACAACATGAACTTTTACCAGCCGGTGGACAACCGCACGGCGAACCAGGCTGCGCAGCAGGTATCCATGCAGCAACGCCGCGCATCGAGGTTGGCGGCATGACCTTCATCGATCACCGGCTCAGTGAAGACGTCAGCGCAGGCTTTCGCGGAGGGCCTGAGTGGAGCACCGCGGAAGTGGCTCTCAAGAGTGGCGTTTCGGACCACTTTCAGCGATGGTCCATGCCGCGCCACCGCTATCAGGCCGACTACCTGGAGCTGGTCGAAGCAGGCCTTGGCGAGGGCATCGTCAACGCCTTCATGGCCGCACGCGGCAGGCTGCACAGTTTCCGGTTCCGGGACCACCGAGACCACAAGGCCGACAACGTCCTGATCGGCACGGGTGCTGGAACGTCGGCGCCGATGCAGCTCGTCAAGCTCTACACCTTCGGCCCAGCGACTTATGCCCGAAAGATCGTGCTGCCGATCGCCTCGACGGTGACCGTGACCCAGAACGGGTCGCCGAAGGCCGTCACTGTCAACGCGAGTACCGGCATGGTGACACCCACGAGCGCATGGGCGAATAGCGCCGAGATCCGATGGTCTGGTGAGTTCGATGTTGAGGTGCGCTTCGGCTCGGACTACTACCCCTTCTCCATGCCCATCATGCGCGTCACTGAGTGTGCGATCGACCTGGTGGAGCGCAAGCGACCATGAACACCCTGCCGGCCGACCTGATCACTCACATCGGCAATGGCGGCTCCACGTGCCTGCTGCTCAAGGTGATACCTGTCCAGCCAGGGTACGCGCCATTCGGCGTGACGACGCTTGACGCCACCGTGGTCTACGACGACGGCGACGAGATCACCTACCACGCATCGATGGGCGCGGACATATCTGCATGGCAGAGGCGCAGTTCCATGGACATCGACAACGCCGAGACGACGGGCCTCATGCCCACCTTCGATGTGAACTCGGTGACCGAAGAAGATCTGCGAGCAGGGGCCTACGACCGCGCGCTGTGGGCAGCCTACCTCCATCCCTGGGACAACCCTGCCGTGCCCACCGGCCTGCTCAGAACGGGCGAGTTCGGGCAGCTGCGTATCGTTGATGGGGAGAAGTGGACGACGGAGCTTCTTGGCCTCACGAACAAGCTCAGCCAGAACGTCGTGCGCCAGGCCACGCGGACCTGTGGCGCCACCTTCGGTAGCCAGCCCTTCGGCACCGGTGGCGGCGTCGTGGAGGAACGGTTCCCGTGTGGTGTGGATACGTCTTCGCTGTGGGCTGCAGGCGAGATCACTGCGCTCACGGACGACCCCCGCTACGCGTTTGACACCGATCTGGCCGATGCCGTTGGCACCTACACCCCGGGCGCGATCAAGTTCACGAGCGGCCGCAATGCGGGACGCACCTATGAAGTGGAGCGCCACATCATGGGCGGCGTGATCATCCTTGCCTTCCCCCTTGCGTTTGCCCCACAGATCGGCGACGAGTTCGAGATTCGGCCCGACTGCACCCATTGGATGAACGGTGCGAACGGATGCAAGCAGCATTGGGGCAGCGAATGGGTGCTGCATTACAGAGGCTTCCCGCACATCCCCACGGGCGAGCAGGGGCGACTCAACTCGCCGGGGGCATCGGGATGAGCAAACTGATTGATGCTGCTCGCAAGTACGTCGGCACGCCGTTTCGTCACCGTGGGCGCAGCACCGCATCGCTCGATTGCGCTGGCCTGGGCGTGAAGGCCTACGCCGACTGTGGCGTCGTGTTGCCGGACCTGCGCCACTATGGCCGCGAGCCGTATCAGGGCGGGATGGAACGCGCGCTGACCACTGCGCTGGGCGAGCCCGTTGGCCATGGCCCCGATGCCGACCTGGAAGAGGGCGACGTGGTGGTCATGCATTTCAACAGCGAGCCGCACCACGTCGGCCTGATCGGACGTACGCCCTACGGCGCCTTGTCTTTGATCCATGCTGACTCTTTGGTCGGCAAGGTGGTCGAGCACCGCCTCGATAAGGCCTGGCGTGATCGCATCGTGTTCGTGCATCGGAGGCCTGTGTAATGGTGATGCTCGCGCTTCCGCTCCTCGGCGCCGCAATCGGGTCTTATGCGGGCTACGCGGCTGTTGGCTGGGCCGTCGGCTCGATGCTCTACACGTCTCTTGCCTCTCGCCAGAAGAAGGGAACGCCGAGCATCAGCGAGGCTGCGACGCAGACGGTAATGGAAGGTGCGCCGATCAACATCGTCTATGGAACCGCGCCGATCGCGGGCAACGTCATTGCCGCGGGCCGGGTGCGAAAGGTTTCCACACCGATTCGCCAGGGCAAGGGTGGCAAAAAGACCGTGGGCACCGACGTGCAGTACTTCTGCACCTACGCCGTGGCCCTATGCGAAGGCCCGCTGAACCTGCTCACGGGCATCCTCGTGGCCAAGCGCGACGGCAAGATCGTGTTCGATGCGCGCCCGGGTTCGGGCATGAACGCGGACAACAGCGCCTTCCTGAGCAGGTGTTCGATTTATCTTGGCACGGAAGACCAGATGCCCGATCCCGCGCTTGAGGGCATCTTCGGCGTCGGCGAAGTGCCCGCGATGCGCGGCACGGCCTACATCGTGTTCCGTGACGATGACCTGACATCGCGTTCGGGCTCTTTGCCGCAGTGGGAATTCGTCATTGGCAACGGCTACGTCCCGCCGCCATTCATTGATCAACGAGAAAGCAGGCTCGTCTCAGTCAGCGCGGTGATGATCAATTCGTCGGGCTTGAAGAATCTGCCTGGAGAAGACTTCGAGGACACGGGCAGGCCAACGTGGAGCTCCTACTTTTCCGAGTTTGGTGCCGCGGCCGTTCTTGCTTACAGGGACTACAACATCGGGGCCGAGGTTCCGCAGGACACAGGTGTTCAACCGACAAAGACGCTGCCTTTCGAACCGGATAGGCAATACCGGGTGTTGATCAGCAGCGGCTTCTGGAGCAACGGGGTTTGTCCATTTCAGTTTGAGTTTTTGAATGCTGCTGGAGCGACTGTTTGTGTCGTGAAGTCGCAAGGCTTCATAGGGCCTCCGGAAGACGTATCCGTTCCAGGTGGCGGCAGCTTCCGACATCGAGTGAGGTATGGAACTTCGCTTTCAACCCCATCAACCGCAGGCCCTGAGAACGGAGGAGTTCAAACAAGCGGGGTGTTTGCATGCGCGCCTGGTGAGTTCTCCTTCACAACCAACAGCGGTTCGAGCGACACAAGCAGCTTCACGATTTCTTGCAATGCGATGTCGATCACCGCGGTGCGCATCAGCAACTGTCGGGTTTCAAGCAACTACAACTTATCGACAACGCAGCTTCCTTGGGCGTCGATTTTGATGTACAGGCTGCCAACAGGAGACGACCCTGAGCCGCCGCCAGATGTGCCGGAAGGACAAGTTCGGCTGTCTGACATCGTCGCAGACATACACGCCAGATGCGGTGCTGTTGAGCCAGATGCATCGGACCTGGATGGCACGCACATCAAGGGCATGGTGCTGGGTAGCGCCGACTACTCCGGCGCGAACGTGATCGACGTTCTCCGCAGCGCCTTCTTTTTCGACCGCATCGAGATCAGCAATCAGATTGTCTACGCGCGTCGCGGAAGGGCGTCGGTTGCCGCGATCGCCGAGGGTGACCTTGTCGACGCAAATGAGTCCATGGACCGCGATGCGGTGGACGAATACCCGAGGAAGGTATTGCTCACGGCCATCAGCGTGAGCGCGAACTACGAAACCAGCGCTGTGGTCTCGCAGCGCTATTCGCCCGATGTGAAGATCACCGGCGAGACGTCTGTTTCGGTGCCCATCGTCATGGATGAACTCGAACAGTCACGGGTTGTGGCCATCCTGCACAAGGTCATGTGGATGGAGGCGGAGGGCGAGGTGAAGTTCTCACTGCCCTATCGGTGGATCAACCTCGTGCCAGGCGATTGCGTGACACTCACTCTGCGCGGCCATGCAAGGCGCATCCGAATCGACGAGATCAAGGATGCGGACCATGTGCTGGAGATCACCGGCAAGCCGGATCGCGTAAGCGCCTACGCTGCCGAGCCGAACTACGTTTTGCTGGCGCCGCCCGAGCCGCCGGTGTCGAGCATCCCCGGCGACACCACGCTGGCCATTCTCGATATCGCCGCGCTGCGAGATCAAGACGACTCTCTGGTGTACTACGCCGCCGGCCTGGGCGAGATGCCCGCATGGGAGGGCGCCGTCTTGCAACGCAGCACTGATGCGGGCGCCATTTTCAATGACGTGCAGGTGCTTGGTCCTTCGACGGTGGGCCTCTTGCTCGACAACGTGACTGCGGCACCAGAGCACTACACCGACACCACAAACGTGGTTCGCGTGCAGCTGCTTCGTGGCGACATGGAGCTCGCTTCGCTTAGTGACATTGCCTTCCTTGGTGACGCTGGCGCCTTCGCCCTGAGCCGCCCTGATGGAACGTGGGAGGTGATGCAGTACTGCGACGCAGTTCATGAGGGCAACAACATCTATGCCCTGAGCACCTTGCACCGTGGCCTGCTCAACTCCGGTACATCCGACCACTTCAGTGGTGTCACCTTCGTTCTGCTCGACACGGTGGTGCCGATTGCAGCTCAGTCCATCTGGCTTGGGTCCACGCTTGTTCACAGAGCACCCAGCGCGGGCCAGTCGGCAGAGGAAGCCGGGCAGCAGTCCATGGTGTACGCGGGCATATCACAACGTGAGTGGGCAGTGGCCTTCCTCAATGTCGGCATGGCCGGCGCGACCGTGTCGGGCACTTGGGCGCCCCGTCACCGCTTCGGCTCCGATGTGCACCCGCTCGCATCAACAAACTTCGACGGGTATCAGGTGGTTCTCGACGACGGCACAAACGTGGAGACGCTGTTGGTGAGTTCGCCCGAATTCACCTTCGACGCTAGCGGATGGGATACGCCGATCAACGTTACGGTATCCGCCGTCAACCGAATCACTGGCCCGGGCGAGGCCATAAGCACTGAGGTCTCCTAATGTCTCAAGATATCTTTCCGCTGGCCATCTGGCCTGAAAACGCGCAGCAAGCTCGGCTGCCGGCGAACGACAACGCACTGCGTATGGAGGTTGCGCTCTCGGGCGCGATCGGGATCACCGACGATGAGCCCATTGCGCCGAGCGAG
Source organism: Hydrogenophaga sp. (assembly GCA_016741995.1). Lineage (GTDB taxonomy): Bacteria > Pseudomonadota > Gammaproteobacteria > Burkholderiales > Burkholderiaceae_C > Hydrogenophaga. The sequence continues at coordinate 154,339 of JACVCO010000004.1, forward strand.
CGGGATCAGTACATCGTTGGAACTCCGTGGGGGGGATTCGCGGAAGACTCCATCGTCATCTACCTCGGCGCCACGTGGCTTGAGTTCGTGGCGCCGATTGGCATGTTCAAGTCCATCGGCAGTGACCTCTACAACCTCACGGAAGTCGGTTGGGCCGTGGCGGTTTCTGGCGGCGGTGGCGGTGGCACCATAGGCAAGCAGGCGATCTACATCGCCGCAGCAGCCATGTCTCCGAGTGCGGCGGTTGGCTGCGCTGCGCTGGCAATCGTGGCCACTAGCGCGAACCAGCCTGACCTTCAGACGTTGAACTTCGACACGACAACGCAGGAGTTTGCGCAGTTCTCGTTCGTCATGCCCAGGAAGTGGAACGAGGGCACGGTTACCTTCAAGGCGCACTGGTCACACCCATCGACGTCGACGAACTTCGGTGTTGCGTGGCAGCTGCAGGCCGTCGCGGTGGGCGACGACGATGCCATTGCTTCAGCCTACGGAACCGAGCAGGTGGTTACCGATACCGGTGGCACCACGAACGACCTGTATTCCACGGCCGAGTCATCGGCCATCACCGTCGGCGGCTCGCCCCAAGCGGAGGACATGGTGTTCTTTCGTGTGGCGCGTGTGCCCTCAAATGGCAGCGATACCCTGGCAGTTGATGCGCGGCTTCATGGCATCACGCTTTACATCACCACCGAGTCGGAGACGGACGCGTGATCCCCTTTCCATTCCAGGTTGGGCAACTGGGCAGACGCTCTGCTGCGAGCAGGGATGTGTTTCCCTACGCTGCGTTCATGTCTGGGAAGGTTGGCGATGTCTGGCTCGCCGATGGCACGCACTATTCGGATACTGGTCGAACGGCGGTCGCGAACATCAACGACACCGTTGCCAGCATGACTGGATTCGCTGGCCAGTTCAATGCCAACCAAGCCACCTCAGGCTCTCGGCCCACGCTGCGGGAGACCGGAGGGCGCCGCTACTTCGAGTTCGATGGCGGCGATGTGAGCGTTGCCGGAAACAACGCGAACTGGAACTTTCTTCACAACCCCGCCGGGAATGGGTACGTGTGCTGCGCAATGCAGTACGGCGGCTCGTCGGACCCGAACGCCATCATGGCTGCGGTTGCCACCTACAACTCTTCTGGCTCCAACACGGGGTTCTTTATCGGGTTTGACGACCGAGCTTCCGACTCCCGAAACAACGCCACACGCATGACCGTCAGTCGTGGCACAGGTGCACCGGCAGCTGACGCCATCGCGCTGACCTCGGCGAACAACATCGCACCGCCTCAGACCGATCTCATCATCGAGTACACGAAGACAGGCATCGCCGTCGCCGTGTTCGTCAACACGGTGTCCCGTGGCACGGGGAACCTTACCAGCGCGAACTCTGGGAGCAGTCAGGTGGCTTTGAACATTGGCTACTCGAACGGCAACTTCCCTCTCACAGGGCGAATTTACGGGTTGATCGTTTGCAACGCTGTACCCAACAGCACAGAGCGAGCGGCCATACAGGCCGACATGTCCTCGCGTTGCGTGACTCCGCCGATTTAGCGCGGGCAGATTCAATCACCGACCATATGAAACAGGAACTTCACGACATTGCTGTGCAGGTGACCAAGGCTTCGCCTGGTATCGCCCTCACGGGCATCACGCTCAACCACATCGTGGCCATCGTGACCATCCTCTACATCCTGCTGCAGGCCGCCTACCTGATCCGCAAGTGGATCCGCGAGGAGACCGAGTGGGGCAGAAGGCTCAAGCGCTGGGCGTCCGGCAAAAGCACTCAACCGGGGGACCTCCAATGAAGCTCGTCAAAAACTGGAAGCAGGCATGGCGCTGGTACTCCATGTGGGCGTTCTCTGCTATCGGCATCATCAGCGGCGGCAGCGGCATTCTCGTGCACCTCACGCCGACCATGCTGGGCGCCAAGGTGCTGTTCATGCCCGCGTGGACATGGGCAGAGGTGGTGGCTTCGATCGTTGCATTCCTGGCGATCACTGGAGGCATCGGCCGGCTGATCAGCCAAGAGCCGAAGGTGGTGGACGTTGAGGTGGACGCATGAAGCATCCGCGCACCGCCGTCGGCGCGCTGGCGTTCAGCGCCATGTCCCTGATCTATCTGGCCGCGTCCGAGGGCTACACCGACAAAGCCATCATCCCCACGAAAGGCGATGTGCCCACGTTGGGGTTCGGCACCACCACTCGGCCCGACGGCACCGCGGTGCGGATGGGCGACAGCACCAACCCGGTGGAGGCCCTGCAGCGCAAGGCGCGCGACCTGCAGCGCTTCGAGGGTGCGCTCAAGCAGTGTGTGACCGTGCCCCTCTACCAGCACGAATACGACGCCTACGTCGACCACGCCTACAACATCGGAACCGGCGCCTTCTGCGGCTCGACCATCGTGCGCCGCCTCAACGCTGGGGACTACCCCGGCGCGTGCGACGCCATCCTGATGTGGAAGCGGGTGGGGCAGCAGGACTGCTCGATCCCGGGGAACCGCGTCTGCTGGGGCCTGTGGCAGCGCCGCCTGGCCACGCACAAGCAGTGCCTGGGCGGATCATGAACCCTTGGCTCCTGCTCGCGGCCGTAGGCGCCTGTGTCGGCGCCTTCTTCTACGGCCAGCACGTGGGTGAGCAGGGTGCCGAGGCGGCCAAAGCGCGAGAGGAGCGCATCGGCCGCGTGGCGTATGAGGCTGGCCAGAAGGGCGCGGCCGCCGCGATCGCGGAGATCAAGCCCCAGAACGTGACCATCCTTCAGGAGCTCGAACGTGAGATCCGCACGAACACCATCTATCGCGATTGCCGTGTGCCTGCTGACGGCGTGCGCCTCGTCAACGACGCCATCACCGGCCGGACCAAGCCCGCTGGTGGTGGCGAGCTGCCCCGAGCTGGCCCCGCTGAAGCCGGACCCTGATGGCACCTTGATCATGGGCAGCGTGGTGGAAAAGCTGGCCCAGGTGGCTGGCACCTACCGCGAATGCCGGGCCGCCGCGCTGGCGCCTTGATTGGTTGTCTCCTGCGCGGTGGCTTCGGCCATCGGATACCGCGCTTCTGCCCGTCATCCCTCGGGGGTGGCGGGCATTTTTCGTTGCGGCGTACAGTGATCGCATGTGCAACATTTATGGCTCGCTGGATGAGGAACAGCTCGAGCTATTCCTCGGCCTCGATGACGGGCTCACCTGGGACTCGCCCACCTGGGCGCCCGTGCTCGGGCCGCGCGCGCAGGGCGTGTTCGTGGCGCAGGGCATGCAGCCGATGGTGGGGCAGTGGGGAATGATCCCGCCAGGCTCAGCCGAGCGCGTTCCGAGGAAGGCGTCGCGGCCTGGCCAGAAGAAGGGCGACATCCTGGCCACGAACAACGCGCGGCGCGAGCGCATGAAGACGGCCTTCACGTTCCGCTGGGCCTGGGCCGACGGCCGCCGCTGCCTTATCCCCGCCGCCTGGTACCAGGAGCCCTACTGGGGCATCACCCACGAGGATCCGCTCACGCGCTGGGAGAAGAGCGTCGCCTGGCGGTTCGCGCGCGCCGATGGCCAGCCCTGGATGCTGGCCGGCCTGTGGGGCACGTGGACCGACCCCGAAAGCGGCGAGCTCGTGCACCACTACACGATGCTGACGCAGAACTGCGATGGTCACCCGCTGCTCGCGTTGATGCACAAGCCAGAGATCGACCTCAAGACCAAGCAGCCGCTGCCGGTCGAGCGCCAGGACAAGCGCACCGTGGTGCCGATCGAGCGCGGCGACTGGGAAACCTGGCTCGCCGGCACGGCCGACGAGGCTGAGGCGCTGATTCGAGTGCCGCCTGCCGAGCTATTCAGCCACGGGCCGGCCGACCATTCCAGCCCGGTGCGCCTGCCAGTTTGACCTGGAATACACTGGGCCTTTATACAGTGTTTTATGAAGGCCTCGATCTACCGCTTGCGCGAGCGCGGCCTGGTTCTGCCCAGGCCGGCCACGCCGGTCATGGGTGAGTTGCTGCTCAAGCGCGAGGCAATGGAGGGCAACCCGCGCGTCGCGCGCCTGGTGTCGGAGTCCCGGCTGGAGATGCTGCCGGCGTTGATCAAGGCCGACGTCAGCGTGGTGAGTGCGAACGGCATGGTGATCCACGGCATTGAGCTGCTCAGTCGAGGCGGACAGAAGTCGCGCGTGCACGCTGTGCCGCAGACCTGGTGGGTGTTCGTACTGACGTCGGAGGCGCTCGATCGCTACGACGGCGAGGATCCGTTGGATGCCCTCGAACCGAAGGGGCCGTGTGGCTTTTAGGACGTCCGTCGGGTCGGCCTGCGTTGAGCGAAAATGCCGCCTTCAACTGCAGCCCTGCAGGCACCCGGCTAGCCGGGGGAGTTTTGGGGGAGTGGCGTATCCAGTGTTGAGCATTGCAGGGCGGGACGTGTTGGAACGGACGGCCGGAAGCCCTGATAAATCAACTACTTAGATACGGCGGGAGAACTACGAACCAAGGGGTCGTGGGTTCGAATCCTGCCAGCCGCGCCACAATGAAAAGCCTGCAGTGCCAATGCACTGCAGGCTTTTTTCTTTCAGCCTTTGACGTTTCATGAGCAAGGCATTCACCCGCGAAACCGACACCGGGGACGACGATCCGGAGGATGCCGCCGTGGCCGTGCCGGGCGGCAAGAACTACATCACGCGCGCGGGTTATGACCGTTTGCGTCGCGAACTGATGTCGCTGGTGGATGAGGAGCGGCCCAAAGTGGTCGAGGCCGTGCACTGGGCCGCGAAGAACGGGGATCGCTCCGAGAACGGCGACTACCTCTACGGCAAGAAGCGTTTGCGCGAGATCGATCGACGCATCCGCTTCCTGACCAAGCGGCTTGAGATCGCCGAGGTGGTCGATCCTTCCTTGCACCATGGCCGCGACCAGGTCTTCTTCGGTGCCACGGTGAGCTACATCGACGGTGACGGTCAGGAGATGACCATCACCATCATGGGCACCGATGAAGCCGACAGCACCCAGGGGCAGGTGAGCTGGGTTGCACCGGTGGCGCGTGCCTTGCTCAAGGCGCGGGTGGGCGATGTGGTGCCCCTGGCGGTGCCTGGTGGCACGCAGGAGCTTGAGGTGGTGGCGGTGCGCTATCCGGCCCCGGCGGGCTGATCAGGTTTTTGGCAAGGCCTTGTAGCGCTGCGCCTTGAGCACCGAGGGGGTTCGCTTGAGGCTGCGCAGCACATCGGCGAGGTGCTGGCGGTCCCGCACCGACACCGAGAACCGGATGTCGGTCGCGGTCTGAGCGGGCTCGTCACCCATGTCAACGTGGGTGATATCGGCCTCGGCCGATGCGATCGACGACGCCACCCGTGCCAGCACGCCTTTGCCGTTGGTTACCGTCACGAGCACCGTGGTGTCGAAGGCGCGGACCGGCTCATCCGCCCACTCGACCTCGATGAACCGCTCGGCATCACGGCCTTGCAGGCGGCGCGCGGTCGGGCAATCCTCTGCGTGCACCACCAGCGCCTCTCCGCGCCCCAGATAGCCCACGATGCGATCCCCGGGGATGGGTTTGCAACAAGGGGCGTACTGCACCGAAAGCCCCTCGCTGCCATCGAGCGTGATCACGCCTTGCGTGGCCGATTCGTCCCGCCCGGAGCCGTAGCGTTCCTTGCTGATCAACAGGGCATCGGGCTTGAGACCGGTCTCGGCCAGCAGCACGGAGAGCTTCTTGCCAACCATGTTGGCGATGCGTTTGCCCATGCCGATATCCGACAACAACTCCGCCCGGTTCTTGTTGCCGGTGAAGCGCAACAGTTTGTCCCACACGGTGGCCAGGTCACCGTCTTCTTCCGGCAACTGCGCGATGCCTTCCGAACGCAAGGCCTGACGCAGCATGCGCTCGCCGAGCTCAAGGGACTTTTCCTGCGCCACGGCTTTGAGGTGGTGCCGGATCTTCGACCGTGCCCGCCCGGTCTTCACGAAGGACAGCCAGGCCGGATTGGGCTCGGCTTTGTCGTCGGCGATGATTTCCACCACGTCGCCGTTGGACAACTCGGAGCGCAAGGGCCGCTGTTCGCCGTTGATGCGCCCCCCCACCGCGTGGTGGCCCACGTCGCTGTGGATCGCATAGGCGAAGTCGATCACCGTGGCGCCGCGCGGCAACGCCAGAATCTTGCTTTTGGGCGTGAACACGTAGACCGCATCAGGGAACAGGTCAATCTTGATGTGGTCCCAGAACTCGCTGGCGTCGTGCGTTTCCTGCTGGATGTCGAGCAGCGATTGCAGCCACTGCGTCCCGAGGCGCTGGGAGGTGTCGCTGCCGGGCTCGTTGGCCTTGTACAGCCAGTGGGCCGCCACGCCGGACTCGGCAACGACGTCCATGCTGTGCGTACGCAACTGGAACTCGATGCTGGTGCCAACGGGGCCCACCAGTGTGGTGTGCAGCGACTGGTAGCCATTGAGTTTGGGAATGGCCACGTAGTCGCGGAACTTGCCGGGCAGTGGCTTGTAGAGTTGATGCAGCAGGCCAAGCGCGGTGTAGCAGTCGGCCAGCTCGGGCACGACGATGCGAAAGCCGTAGATGTCGGTGACCTGGGCGAAAGACAGGTGCTTGCTGTCCATCTTGCGATAGACCGAGTAGAGCGTTTTCTCCCTGCCCAGGATGCGAACGGACATCCCATGGCGCGCGAAGACATCCTCCACCTCGCGTTGCACGCGCGCAATCAGGTCTTTGCGTCGGCTGCGGGCACGCTCCAGTGCCTTGGCCAGTACCTGGTAGCGCCAGGGGTACAAGAAGCGAAACGAGAGATCCTGCAGTTCGCGGTAGGTGAAGTTCAGGCCCAGTCGATGGGCAATCGGGGCATAGATCTCCAGCGTTTCCGTGCTGATGCGTTGCCACTTGTTGCGGGGCATGTCGCCCATGGTTCGCATGTTGTGGGTGCGATCGGCCAGCTTGATCAGGATGACCCGCACATCCTTGGCCATGGCCAGCAGCATCTTGCGGAAGGACTCGGCCTGATTCTGCTCGCGCGAGGAGAATTCCAGCCGCTCCAACTTGGTGAGGCCATCGACCAGTTCGGCCACCGGGGCGCCGAAGCGCTCCACCAGCTCCTGCTTCGTGACTCCGCAATCCTCGATCGCGTCGTGCATCAGCGCTGCCATGAGCGCCTGGGCGTCCAGCTTCCATTCGGCGCATTGCGCCGCCACGGCGATGGGGTGGGTGATGTACGGGTCGCCGTTCTTGCGCAACTGGCCCAGGTGGGCCTCATCGGCAAAGCGGTAGGCCTGACGGATGCTTTCGGTGTCGCTGGCGCTCAGGTAGTCGAGCTTGCCCAGCAGCGCCGCAAAACTGGCGGCAGCCGCGCTCGCGGCCGCACTGGCCGCGCCTTGCACCGGGGTGGCCACGGAGCCTTCGGTGGTGGACATCATCGCGTAACTGTAGCGCGATGGGGTCGAGCCCGCCTCGGGCAATGTATACAGGCCTTGAGGCGGTCACAGGAATGTGGGCAGCAGAAAACAGAAAAGGCACCGTACGGTGCCTTTTCTAGGGGGGGGAGGCCGGGTCAGACCGGAACCTTCTTGAGCATTTCCAGGCCAACCTTGCCTTCGGCAATTTCGCGCAAGGCGGTCACACCAGGCTTGTTCTTGCTTTCGATCTTGGGCGCGTGGCCCTGGCTGAGCATGCGCGCGCGGTACGTGGCGGCCAACACGAGCTGAAAGCGGTTGGGGATCTTTTCCAGGCAGTCTTCGACGGTGATGCGTGCCATGCGGGGCTCCGGAGAAATCAGGTGATGTTGAGCGCCCGGAAGGTGTCGCTGCGGGCGTTGCGTTGGGCCGCGTACTTGAGGCGCTGCGCGTGAACGATGGCCTTGAGGTCGAACAGGGCCCGTTCAAAAAGCTCGTTGATTATAACGAAGTCGAAGTCGCGGGCATGGACCATCTCGGTGGCGGCGTTCTTGAGTCGGACTTCGATCACATCGGCGCTGTCCTCTGCCCGACGTTCCAGGCGAGAGCGCAGCTCTTCCCAGCTGGGCGGCAGGATGAATATCAGCACAGCGTTGGGAAAGATGCGCTTGACCTGGATCGCCCCCTGGTAGTCGATTTCCAGCACCACATCGGCGCCCTGCTTGATGCGCTGTTCCAGCGCCTGCTTCGAAGTGCCGTAGCGGTTGCCGTGTACCTGCGCCCACTCCACAAAGGCGCCTTGCAGGACCATCTGGTCGAAGGTGTCCTGGCTCACGAAGTAGTACTCGCGGCCATGCACTTCCTGTCCACGTGGCGCGCGCGTGGTATGTGAAATGGAGGGCTGCACGCGGGCGTCGAGTTCCATGAGTGCCTTCACGAGGCTGGATTTGCCCGCCCCACTGGGGGCGGCGACGACGAACAGGTTGCCGGGGTAGTCCATCAGCGGTTCATTCAAGGTTCTGCACTTGCTCACGCATCTGCTCGATCAGCACCTTCATGTCGACCGAGATGCGCGTGAGTTCCAGGCTGGACGATTTGGAGCCCAGTGTGTTGGCTTCGCGGTGCAGCTCCTGGATCAGGAAGTCCAGCCGTTTGCCGACCTCGCCGCCGCGGGAGAGCAGGCGGTCGATTTCGTCGAGGTGTGAGGACAACCGGGTCAGCTCTTCGGCCACGTCGATGCGGATCGCGAACGCGGTGGCCTCGGCCAGTGCGCGATCGCGTGCCGCATCGCTGGAGGCGATGGCGCCATTGCCGTCGGCACCGAGCGCCTCGTTCCAGCGATCAAGGAAACGCTGCCGTTGCTGGTTGACGAGTTGCGGGATCAGCGGCCCCGCCGCGGCGGCCAAGGTGCGCAACTGGGCGACCCGATCGCTCAACATGGCGGACAAGCGAGTGCCTTCGCGTCCCCTGGCCTCGATCAACTGGGTGATCACGTGGCGGGTCAACTCGGTCACGCGATCGTGCATGTCGTCGGGCAGACGGGCCTGGCGTGCCGTGAGCTCCATTACGTCCGCCACCGTCAGGGCCGGCGCCTGGGGCAACCAGGCGCGGATCGCATCCTGGGTCGCGAGCAGGCGCTGCAGCTCGGCACTCGAGGGGGCCCGTGATGTTGCATCCTGCCGATTCTCGAACCAGGCCCGCACCTCGACCTTGCCGCGTTTGAGCGTTTGGGTGAGCAGCTCGCGCAAGGCCGGCTCTGTGGCACGCAATTCCTCGGGGAGCTTGAAGGCAAGGTCGAGAAAGCGGCTGTTGACCGAGCGGATTTCAACCCCGACGGACGGCCCTGAATCGCTGGCGGCCGGCGTTGCGGCACCGCTTTGCTGGGCGGTGGCGTATCCGGTCATGCTGTAAACTGCCATCGCTCTGGGCCGGTCGGTGGTGGTGGTCCAAAACGGGGCGTTTCGGAAGCCGATCGAATTATGTCAAAGGTCAAACCCGCACCCTTGCCGCCCGACACCGTGATCGGTGGCTATCGCATCGTTCGCAAGCTCGCCGCGGGTGGTTTCGGCGTGGTCTATCTGGCCGTCGACACCGAAGGGCAGCAGGTGGCCGTCAAGGAATATCTGCCTTCCTCGCTGGCCTCGCGCGCACCGGGCGAGTTGTTGCCCCAGGTGCAGCCCGAAAAACTCTCGCTTTACCGCCTCGGCCTCAAGAGCTTCTTCGAGGAAGGTCGCGCGCTCGCACAAATCTCGCATCAATCCGTGGTGAGCGTGCTCAACTTCTTCCGCGAGAACGAGACGGTCTACATGGTCATGAACTACCTGGAGGGTTCGTCCCTGCAGGAATTCATCATCACCGCCCGCGAACTCAAGAAGCAGAAGGTGTTCCGCGAGTCGACCATCCGTTCGCTTTACGACGAGGTGTTGCGCGGCCTGCGCATCGTGCACCAGCACAAGATGCTGCACCTCGACATCAAGCCGGCCAACATCTTCATCACCGACGACAACCGCGCCGTGCTGATCGACTTCGGCGCTGCGCGCGAGGTGCTGAGCAAGGAAGGCAATTTCATCCGCCCGATGTACACGCCCGGCTTCGCCGCGCCCGAGATGTACCGCCGGGATTCGTCGATGGGCCCGTGGACCGACATCTACGCCATAGGCGCCTGCATCTACGCCAGCATGCAGGGTTATCCACCCAACGACGCGCCGCAGCGCCTCGAAAAAGACCGCCTGTCGCTGGCGCTGTCGCGCCTGCGCGGCGTGTACTCCGACAACCTCATCGAGGTGGTCGAATGGTGCATGTCGCTTGACCCGCTCTCGCGCCCGCAGTCGGTCTTCGCGCTGCAGAAGGAACTCAGCCGCGAAACCGAACGCAGCTACACCAAGCTCACGGTGGCCGAGAAGATGCGCCTGCAGTTCGACAACATCGTGTCCGACAAACAGAAGTCGCTGCTGCGCAAGTCCACCGACGTCGGTACCAAGTTCCGATGAAGTTTTCGGTCTATCAGATCAGCCGCCAGGGAGGCCGTGAGCGGAACGAGGACCGCATGGGCTATGCCTACACGCGCGAGTCCGGTCTGTTCGTTCTGGCCGATGGCATGGGCGGCCACCCCGAAGGCGCCATGGCGGCGCAACTGGCATTGCAGACGCTGTCGGCCTATTTCCAGAAGGCAGCCAACCCCACGGTGCGCGAGGTGCCCGAGTTCCTCTCGAGCGCGCTGATGGCGGCCCACCACCAGATCATTCGCTACGCCGCCGAGAAGGGCATGCTCGACACGCCGCGCACCACGCTGGTGGCGGGGATCATGGAGCGCGGGCACATCCATTGGGTGCACTGTGGTGATTCGCGCCTGTACATCGTGCGCGATGGCCAGCTCCTGACGCGCACGCGCGACCACTCCTACATGGAGCAGCAGGCCCACCTGGGGCGTGCCACCGAGCACATCAACCGCAACATCCTGTTCACCTGCCTGGGCTCACCCGCCAAGCCGGTGTACGACCTCTCCGGCCCCGTGCAACTCGTTCAAGGCGATCGCGTGCTGCTGTGCTCCGACGGTTTGTGGGGCACGGTCGAGGACGACGAGATCGTTCACGAGCTCTCCACGCGCCCGCTAGAGCAAGCGATTCCGGAGTTGGTGGAAACGGCGCTGCGCCGCGGCGGTGCGCGCTGCGACAACGTGACCGTGCTCGCCATGGAGTGGGAAACCGCCGACGAGTACCAGACCACGCGCGTGTCCACCGACGACATCGAAGAAGGCGTGTTCGCCTCCACCATCCAGTCGGGCGTGCCCGATCCCACCATCGAAGACCTGGACGACGCCGCCATCGAGCGCTCGATCGCCGAGATCAACGCCGCGATCCAGCGCACCGCTGCGGCGCGCAACTCCTGAGTCTTCGGCTTCCCCCGAGGTTTCCTCCATGACGGTTGTTTCCCGACCCGGCCAACGGGCCGCCGATTCCTTGCGCCCGGTGCGTATCACGCGTGGCTACACCATGCACGCCGAGGGCTCGGTGCTCATCGAGTTCGGCAACACCAAGGTGCTGTGCACCGCGTCGGTGGAGGAGAAGGTTCCGCCGCACAAGCGTGGCAGCGGCGAAGGCTGGGTGACAGCCGAATACGGCATGCTGCCGCGCGCCACCCACACGCGCAGCGACCGGGAGGCCGCCAAAGGCAAGCAGAGCGGGCGCACGCAGGAAATCCAGCGCCTCATCGGTCGCTCGCTGCGTGCGGTGTTCGATCTGAAGGCGCTGGGCGAGCGCACCATCTCGCTCGATTGCGACGTGATTCAGGCCGATGGCGGCACGCGCACCGCCAGCATCACCGGCGCGTTCGTGGCGGCGCAGGACGCGGTGAATCGCCTGATCGCCGACGGCAAGCTCGCCGCCTCGCCGATCCGCGACCACGTGGCCGCCATCTCCGTCGGCATCCTCGGTGGCGCGCCACTGCTCGATCTGGAGTACGTGGAAGACTCGGCCTGCGACACCGACATGAACGTGGTGATGACCGGCGCGGGCCACTACGTCGAGGTGCAGGGCACGGCCGAAGGCGTGGCCTTCACGCGGCGCGAGATGGATGCACTGCTCGCGCTCGCCGAGAAGGGCATTGGCGAGCTCGTGGCGCTGCAAAAGGCGGCGATGGCCACATGAAGCTGGTTCTTGCGTCGAACAACGCGGGCAAGCTCGCGGAGCTTCAGGTGTTGTTCGCGCCGCTGGGGGTGCAGCTCGTGCGCCAGGCCGATCTGGGCATCCCCGAAGCGCCCGAACCGCACCGCACCTTCGTCGAGAACGCGCTGGCCAAGGCGCGCCATGCCGCGCGCGAGAGCGGCCTGCCTGCGCTGGCCGACGACGCCGGCCTGTGCGTGGAGGCCTTCGGTGGTTTGCCGGGCGTGGACACCGCCTACTACGCCACGCAGCACGGCCTGCCCAAGGGCGACGACCACAACGTGACCGCATTGCTCGACCAGATGCGCGACGTGAGCGACCGCCGCGCGGCGCTGGTGAGCACCCTGGTTGCGCTGCGCCACGCCGACGACCCCGAGCCGCTCGTGGCCACCGGGCGCGCGCCCGGTTTGATCACGCGCGAGCGCGTCGGCGAGCACGGCTTCGGTTTCGACCCGGTGATGTTCATTCCCGCGCTGGGCCAGACTTTCGCGCAGCTCGACCCGGTGGTGAAAAACCACCACAGCCACCGTGGCCAGGCCGCGCGCGCCATGCTCGCGCTCATGCGCGAGCGTTGGTTCACCCCCACCCCATGAGCGAGACAGCCGCCTCGCGCGACCCGCGCCACTGGATGCGCCCGGGCACGCTGCAGCTCACGGCCTTGCCGCCGCTGTCGCTGTACATCCACTTGCCCTGGTGCCTGAAGAAGTGCCCCTATTGCGATTTCAACTCGCACGAGTGGAGCGCCACCGCCGCGCCCGGTGACCCCATGCCCGAGGCGCGTTACCTCGATGCGCTGCGTGCCGACCTGGAGGCCTCGCTGCCCCTGGTGTGGGGCCGGCCCGTGGTCAGCGTGTTCGTCGGTGGCGGCACACCCAGCCTGTTCTCGCCCGAGGCGATCGACCGTTTGCTGGGCGACGTGCGCGCGCGCCTGCCGCTGGAGCCCGACGCCGAGATCACCCTGGAGGCCAACCCCGGCACCTTCGAGAAAGACCGCTTCCGCGCCTTTCGTGATGCCGGCGTCACGCGCCTGTCGGTCGGTGTGCAGAGCTTCGACGACGCAGCACTCAAAGCCGTGGGCCGCGTGCACGATGGCCGCCAGGCCCGTGCCGCACTCGACGAAGCCGCGCAGGTGTTCAACACCTTCAACCTCGACCTGATGTACGCCCTGCCAGGCCAGACGCTCGCGATGCTGGAGAGCGACTTGCGCACCGCGCTGTCCTACGCGCCACCGCACCTGTCGGTCTACCACCTCACGCTCGAGCCCAACACCCTGTTCGCCAAGTACCCGCCCGTGCTACCGGGCGACGACGAGGCCTACGAGATGCTCGATCGCATCACCGCGCTCACCGGTGAAGCGGGCCTGCAGCGCTACGAGGTCTCGGCCTACGCGCGGCCCGGACACGCCTGCCGCCACAACCTGAACTACTGGCGTTTTGGGGATTACCTCGGCATCGGTGCCGGTGCGCACGGCAAGCTCAGCTTTGCGCACCGCGTGGCGCGCACGGTGCGCATCCGCGAGCCGCGGCTGTACATGGAGCGCGCGCTGGCGGGCGACGCGGTGGCCAGCATGGACGAGGTGCCGCGCGCGCAACTGCCGTTCGAGTACATGCTCAACGCGCTGCGCCTGCGCGAAGGTTTCGCCCTGGCCGATTTCATGGCCTGCACCGGGCTGCCGCTGTCCAGCATCGACGCACCGCTGCGCGAGGCCGAAGCCAAAGGCCTGATGGTGCGCGACGGCGGCTGGGTGCGCCCCAGCGAGCGCGGCTTCGATTTCCTCAGCGACCTGCAGGAACTGTTCCTGCCGGCGTGACGAACGCAGCGCGGCTCAAGTCAGACTAAAGCCCACGCGGGTGCGCCCCGCGCCCGATTCGGCCACCGCAAAGCCATCGTGCATGCGCGCGATGGCCGCCACGATCGACAGGCCAAGGCCGTGGTGCGGTTTCTCGATCTCGCAGCGCGACGCGTCGGCACGGAAGAAGCGGTCGAACATGCGCGGCAGGTGCTCGGGCGCGATCGCCGGGCCCACGTTTTCCACCCACAGGCGCACGCCGTGTTCACCCTCGGGCAGGATGCGCACGCACAGGCGCGAACCCTTCTCGGCGTAACGGATGGCGTTGCCCAGCAGGTTGGAGATCGCGCGCTTGCACAGTGGCTCGTCGATGGCCAGAAGCGCATCGCCTTCGATGTCGATGCCCAGACTGGCTTCCTCCATCGGCGCTTCGTGGAATTCCACCACCTGGCGCACCAGCTCGGCCAGGCTCACGGGCGCGCCGCGGCGCGCCTTCACGCCACGGTCGGCCTGCGCCAGGAACAGCATGTCGTTGACGATGCCGGCCATGCGCTGCAGCTCTTCCAGGTTGGAGACCAGCACGTCCTCCAGCTCGGCGGTGCTGCGCTCGCGGCTCAGCGCCACCTCGGTCTGGCCGATCAGGTTGGCCAGGGGCGTGCGCAGTTCGTGCGCCACGTCGGCGTTGAAGCCTTCGAGTTGCACGTAGGTGCGTTCCACGCGCTGCATCAGGCCGTTGAACTGCTCCACCAGCGGCTGCAGTTCCTCGATCGGTTCCGGCAGCGCAAGGCGTTGGTCGAGCCGGCGCACGTCGACGGCGCGCGTCTGCGCGGCCAGGTCCAGCAGAGGCCGCAGGCTGCAGCGCACGCGCCAGTAAGTGGCCCAGGCAACGAAGGCGCCGCCCGCCAGCGTGGCAAACACCAGCAGCAGCGCCATGCGCTTGCCGTACTGGGCGTCGCTGGTGCAATCGAGGACCACCCGCCCTTGCAGGGGCGCGCCGCCATTGGCCCTGGGCACCTCGAAACGCCGCTCGCGCGACGGTGCTTTCAGCGGATCGAAGGTGGGCGAGGCATCGCGGTAGAGCTCGCTGCCGTCGCCACGCAGCACCTGCACGAAGGTGCCTGGCTGGCGTTCCCCCAGCCAGGCCAGCTTGTTCACCATCTCCGCTTCGCCACCTTTGGTATCGGCCTCGCGCAGCACCTCGACCAGCACCGCCGAATAGTCGCGCAGGTGCTCGTCCTGCTTGGCCGTGAACAGCATGTGCGTGAAGCCGTAGATGCTGGCCAGCAGAACACCCAGGCCGATGATGGTCTGCAGCGCGAGCAGCAGCGACAGGCGCTTGCCGATCGAGTAGGTGCAGGGGGTCGGGTCGACCTTGAGGTCGGTGGTGGCCGCGGCCACCGCTTGGGTGTTCAAGTGCGGTCCTCCAGCACATAGCCCATGCCGCGCACGTTGTGCAGCAGCTTGGGGCGGAACGGGTCGTCCATCTTGGCCCGCAGGCGGCGGATCGCCACCTCGACCACGTTGGTGTCGGAGTCGAAATTCATGTCCCACACCTGCTCGGCCAGCGTGGTGCGCGACAGGATCTGGCCCTTGCGGCGCGCCAGCAGCGCCAGCAGCGCGAACTCTTTCGCGGTCAGCTCCAGGCGCTGGCCATCGCGCCAGGCCTTGCGGCCGAGCAAGTCCATCTCGAGGTTGTTGACCGTGAGCTTGGCGTTGGTCGATTCGCTGTGCGCGGGCCCACGGCGCAGCAGCGCGGCCACGCGGGCCAGCAGTTCGGAGAACGCGAAGGGCTTCACGAGATAGTCGTCAGCCCCGGCCTGCAGGCCACGCACGCGGTCTTCCACCAGATCGCGCGCGGTGAGCATCAGCACCGGCGTGTTGTGCTTCTCGCGCAGCGAGGCCAGCACGCCGAACCCATCCACTCCCGGCAGCATGATGTCGAGCACCACGAGCTGGTAATCGCCCTCGGTGGCCAGGTAGCGGCCCTCGATGCCGTCGCGCGCCACGTCCACCGTATAGCCGGCCTCCGACAGACCACGTTTGACGTAGTCGGCCAGTTTGGCTTCGTCTTCGATGACCAGGATGCGCATGGCGGGCTGGGGCTGTGTAGAAAGGGGCGGCGCGGACTTCGCGCCATGCGAAATTGTCTCGGAAAGTAGTCGATTGTTGGGTTACGGATCGGTAATTCTGGCGTTCGTGAGATGACAGTTGCGGTTTCTACAGTTCAACCCATGCCGAAACACAAACGGCATGTGGTGTCTCCCTACTCAACCTGTCGTCTTCTCTTCTTCACTTCAAAGGAACTGTCATGAAAGCCGCTCTTCTCCCCATCGCCTTCGCCCTGACCGCTGGTGCCGCCTTCGCCGAAGGCCCGATCTTCGTGGACCCGCCCTTCACCTCCACGCTGAGCCGTGCCGAAGTGCGCGCCGAGGCCGTCGCTGCCCGCGACGCTGGCCGCTTCGAACTCGGTGACGGCCAGGTCATCGTGGCCGGCAAGGCCGTCGACAGCAGCAACAGCGCGACGCAGTACGCCGCCGGTGGCGCCACCCGCACCCAGGTGCGTGCCGAAGCCGCCGAAGCCCTGCGCCTGGGTTACTTCAACGGGGGTGAAATCACCCAGTTCCCCAGCGCCGAGCAAGCCGAGCAAGTGCGCCTGTCCGGCCTGCGCGCCGCACAAAGCGTCACCGCTTCCAACTGATCTCCCGCTGTTTTTCGAGTCTCCAAGGTTGAAAGGGCTGCCCACCGGGCAGCCCTTTTTTTTTGTGCGTTGGCGGAGACTGTGAGATTCGAACTCACGGACCCTTGCGGGTCGGCAGTTTTCAAGACTGCTGGTTTAAACCGCTCACCCAAGTCTCCGCGGCGGGTGGGATTTTAGTGCCGGGTCGGCTCAGGCGGTCTGGGGTTGTTGCAGCAGGCCGCGCGTCTCGATGAAGCGCACCACCGCGTCCACGCCATCGAGCGTCTTCAGGTTGGTCATCACCCAGGGGCGGCGTTGTGCGTCGGGGCGCATGCGGGCGGTGTCGGCTTTCATTACCTCCAGATCGGCGCCCACGTGCGGGGCCAGGTCGGTCTTGTTGATGACGAAGAGATCGCTCTTGGTGATGCCGGGGCCGCCCTTGCGCGGGATCTTCTCGCCCGCGGCGACGTCGATCACGTAGATGGTGAGGTCGCTCAGCTCGGGGCTGAAGGTGGCGGCCAGGTTGTCGCCGCCGCTTTCCACGAACACCACGTCGGCGTTCGGGAAGCGTTCGAGCATGCGGTCGATGGCTTCGAGGTTGATGGACGCGTCCTCGCGGATGGCGGTGTGCGGGCAGCCACCGGTTTCCACGCCCAGGATGCGCTCGGCCTCCAGCGCGCCGCTGATGGTGAGCAGGCGCTGGTCTTCCTTGGTGTAGATGTCGTTGGTGATGGCGATCAGGTCGTAGCGATCGCGCATGGTCTTGCAGAGCATTTCCAGCAGCGTGGTCTTGCCCGAGCCCACGGGGCCGCCGATGCCCACGCGCAGCGGGGGCAGGGGCTTGGTGCGGTTCGGGATGTGGTGCAGCGGTGTGCTCATGATCGGAACAGGCGTGAGTACTGGGTTTCGTGGCGCGCCGAGAGGATGGCGAGCATCGGGGTGAAGGCCTGGCGGTGGTCGTCGTCGAGGGCGATGGCCTCGTCCACCGCGGCCGGGATGGCCTGCGTGAGGCGCGCGAGCAGGCGCTGGCCCGTGCCCTGGCCCAGCGGCACGGCCTTGATGGCGGCCTGCACCATGTTCTCGGCCCAGCCGAAGGCCAGGCCCACCAGGGCTTCGCGCGCGGGCGCATCGCCCAAAGCGGCGGCGCAGGCGCTGGCCACGGGCCAGGTGGGTGGGCTCAGTTGCGCGGCGTTCAAGGCCTGCACCACGGGCTGGCTGAAATCACCCAGCGATTGCGCCCAGGCCAGCAGCGACTTGCCCATCTGCTCGGCCTGCAGGCGCAGCTCGCTGGTCTCGCGCGTGTGCAGCACCCAGGCGTTGAGTTCGCGCACGCGGTCCAGGTCGTTCGCGCGCCAGGCGGTGATGGCCTGTGCCGCCACGGCGAGGTCGCTGCGTGCGGGGCCCAGCAGCAACTGGTCGGTGAGCCAGGTGGCGGCGCTGGCTTCGTCGTGCACCTGGCCGGCGTCCACCGCGGCCTCCAGGCCTTCGGAGTAGGAGAAGCCGCCCACCGGCAGGGCCGGGGAGGCCAGCCAGAGCGTGCGCAACAGCGCGGCGTCAGTGGCCATGGTGGCCGTGGCTGTGATCGCCGTGATCGTGGCCGTGTGCATGTTCATGGGCATGCCCGTGCCCGTGCCCGCCGTGCGATCCGTAAGCACCGCCCTCGGGCTCGAAACCTTCGCTCACCTCCACCACCGTGAGGTGCATGGCGCGCAGCATGTCGGCCAGCACGTGGTCGGGTTCGATCTTCAGGTGATCGGCGCGCAGCTCGATCGGCACGTGCCGGTTGCCCAGGTGGTAGGCCGCGCGCATGAGGTCGAAGGCCTGGTCGGTGGCCGGGTGGTCGGGGCAGGGCGTGATGCGCAGCACCGGTTGCGGCGCCGCGAGCACGCGCACCAGTTCACCGTCGGCCGTCACCAGCACGTCGCCCCCGCGCACCACGCTGCCGCGCGGCAGGAACACGGCGAGCTGGCGGCCATCGCTCAACCGCGCGTCGAAGCGGCTCTTCTGGCGGATGTCCCAATCGAGCTCGACCGTGGGCGCGCGCTTGAGCAGCACGGGCGCGAGCCCCTTGCCTTGCGCAATGAGTTTGGAGCTTTGCAGCATCAGAACAGGAAGTAGCGTTGCGCCATCGGCAGCACGGTGGCGGGCTCGCAGGTGAGCAACTGGCCGTCGGCGCGCACGGTGTAGGTCTGCGCGTCGATCTCCATCTTGGGCAACCAGGCGTTGTGCACCATGTGGGTCTTGTTCACGCCGCGGCAGCCCTGCACGGCCGACAGCGTTTTCTGCAGGCCGAAGCGCTGGCCCACGCCGGCGTTGAGGCCAGCCTGCGACACGAAGGTGAGGCTGCTGCGCGCCAGCGCACCACCGAGCGAACCGAACTGCGGGCGGAAGTGCACCGGCTGCGGCGTGGGGATGGAGGCGTTCGGGTCGCCCATGGCGGCCAGCGCGATGCTGCCGCCCTTGAGCACCACGAAGGGCTTCACGCCGAAGAAGGCCGGCTTCCACAGCACCAGGTCGGCCCACTTGCCCACCTCCAGCGAGCCCACGATGTGCGAGATGCCGTGCGCGATGGCGGGGTTGATCGTGTACTTGGCGATGTAGCGCTTGACGCGGAAGTTGTCGTTGCGCGTGTTGTCTTCGGCCAGCGTGCCGCGCTGCGCCTTCATCTTGTGCGCGGTCTGCCAGGTGCGGATGATGACCTCGCCCACGCGGCCCATGGCCTGGCTGTCGCTGCTCATCATGCTGATGGCGCCCAGGTCGTGCAGGATGTCCTCGGCCGCGATGGTCTCCTTGCGGATGCGGCTCTCGGCGAAGGCCAGGTCTTCGGGGATGCCGGCGTCGAGGTGGTGGCACACCATGAGCATGTCGACGTGTTCGTCGAGCGTGTTCACGGTGTAGGGCATGGTGGGGTTGGTGGAAGAGGGCAGGAAGTTCTTCTCGCCCACCACACGCAGGATGTCGGGCGCGTGGCCACCGCCCGCGCCTTCGGTGTGGAAGGCGCAGAGGCTGCGGCCCTTGGTGGCCGCGATGGTGTCCTCCACGAAACCCGATTCGTTGAGCGTGTCGCTGTGGATTGCCACCTGCGTGTCGGTTTCTTCCGCCACGGCCAGGCACTGGTCGATGGCCGAGGGCGTGGTGCCCCAGTCCTCGTGCAGCTTCAGGCCGATCACGCCGGCGTCGATCTGCTCGCGCAGTGCATCCGGCCGGCTCGCGTTGCCCTTGCCGAGGAAGCCGATGTTCATGGGCAGACCGTCTGCCGCCTGCAGCATGCGCTCGATGTGCCAGGGGCCGGGCGTGCAGGTGGTGGCGAAGGTGCCCGTGGCCGGGCCGGTGCCGCCGCCGAGCATGGTGGTCACGCCCGCGGCCAGCGCCTCGTCCACCTGCTGCGGGCAGATGAAGTGGATGTGGCTGTCGATGCCGCCTGCCGTGACGATCATGCCCTCGCAGGCGATGACCTCGGTGCCGGGGCCGATGACGATGGTGATGCCGGGTTGCGTGTCGGGGTTGCCGGCCTTGCCGATGGCGGCGATGCGGCCGTCCTTCAAACCGATGTCGGCCTTGACGATGCCCCAGTGGTCGATGATGAGCGCGTTGGTGAGCACGGTGTCCACGGCGCCTTGCGCGCGCGAGCGCTGGCTCTGCGCCATGCCGTCGCGGATGGTCTTGCCGCCGCCGAACTTCACCTCTTCACCGTAACCGCCCGCGGCCAGGGTGTAGTCCTTCTCGACCTCGATCAGCAATTCGGTGTCGGCCAGGCGCACGCGGTCGCCCACGGTGGGGCCGAACATGTCGGCGTAGGCGCGTCGGTTGATGCTCGCCATTTTTAAAGCTTCCCTTGAACGAGTCCGCGGAAGCCGTGGACCACGCGGTCGCCCGCGTAGTCCACCAACTCCACCGTGCGTTGTTGCCCGGGCTCGAAGCGCACCGCGGTGCCGCTCGCGATGTTCAGGCGCATGCCGCGCGCGGCGTCGCGGTCGAAATCGAGCGCGCCGTTGGTTTCCGCGAAGTGGTAGTGCGAGCCGACCTGGATCGGCCGCGTCGCGGTGTTCTTCACCACCACGGTGAGGGTGCGGCGGCCGGGGTTGAGGGCGTGTTCGCCCTCGTCGATGAGGTATTCGCCAGGGGTCATGGTGATCAAGCGGCCAGCAGGCCCCAGCCCATGTTCAACCCCATCAGCGCCACCACGGCGCCGGCGGCGCGCGTCCACCACAGGCTGTGGCGCACGAGCACGCGGCCCAGGCCCAGGCCCGCCACGTGCAACAGGGCCGTGCCCGCCACCATGCCCAGCAGCGCGGCCAGGCCACCCAGCTCCTGGCCGTGCGCCGCGCCGTGAAAAAGCGCGAAACCGCCCACCAGCACCGCGCCCGCGGCCTCGGGCAGTTTGGCGCGGGCGGCCAGCAGCAGGCCCACCACCAGCATCGACGCCGCGATCATCGGCTCGATGGCCGGGAAGGCAACGCCGCCCTGCGCGAGCAGCGCGCCCGCGAACAGCGTGAGCGCGAAGGCGATCGGCGCGACGAGGAAGCGGCGCGTGGTGGCCGCGCTCCACACGCCCACGGCCACCATCGCGGCCAGGTGGTCCAGCCCGGTGATGGGGTGCAGGAAGCCCGAGAGAAAGCCGTGGTGGTCACCGCCGTCGGCGCCCACGTGGGCCAGGGCCAGAGAGCCGGTGCTGGCCAGCAGGGCGGCGAGCAGGGTGCGGGTCGTTCGGGTCATCGTTGCTCCTCAGGAAATCGGTTGGTGCACGGTCACGAGCTTGGTGCCGTCCGGGAAGGTCGCTTCCACCTGGATGTCGGGAATCATTTCGGCCACGCCGTCCATCACGTCGGCGCGCGTGAGCACACCGCGGCCTTCGCTCATCAGCTGGGCCACGGTCTTGCCGTCGCGTGCGCCCTCCATCACGGCGGCGCTGATGAGCGCGATGGCTTCGGGGTGGTTGAGCTTCAAGCCGCGGGCGCGGCGGCGTTCGGCCAGCAGCGCGGCCGTGAAGATGAGCAGCTTGTCTTTCTCGCGCGGGGTCAGGTCCATGGGCGGTCGGTTCTCCTCTCTGCCGGGTCAGCAAGAGCCATACCCGCGCAGGTTAGTGGCATGAAAGCTGCACCGCCAGCCTTGTGAGTGCCGCTCCCAACGCCCCTTCCGCCGACGCCCCGCAGCGCATCATCAAGGTGCGCCGCGACTACAACAGCTGGGTCGGCAGCGAGACCATGGAGGACTACGCGCTGCGCTTCACGCCGCAGCGTTTCCGCAAGTGGAGCGAATGGCGCGTGGCCAACACCGCCTTCGGCGCCGCGTCCTTCCTGATCCTGGAGGCGGTGGGCGCCACGCTGCTGGTGCAATACGGCTTCGTCAACGCCGCGCTGGCCATCCTGGCCACGGGGCTCATCATCTTCCTGGCCGGCCTGCCGATCAGCGTGTACGCGGCGCGCCACGGCATCGACATGGACCTGCTCACGCGCGGCGCGGGTTTCGGCTACATCGGCTCCACCATCACCTCACTGATCTACGCCTCGTTCACCTTCATCTTCTTCGCGCTCGAAGCCGCGGTCATGGCCTACGCGCTCGAACTGGCGCTGGGCATTCCGCCGCACTGGGGCTACCTGGTGTGCGCGGTGGTGGTGATCCCGCTGGTCACGCACGGCGTCTCCGTCATCAGCCGCTTCCAGGTCTGGACGCAGCCGCTGTGGCTGGTGATGATGGTCGTGCCCTTCGTGGCCGTGGGCCTGATGGCGCCGCAGGCCTTCACCGACGTCATGCACTACGGCGGTGCGTCCGGTTCTGGTGCATCGTTCGATTGGCACCTGTTTGGTGCCGCGCTCACCGTGGGCATCGCCCTCATCACGCAGATGGGCGAGCAGGCCGACTACCTGCGCTTCATGCCCGCGCCGCAGCCGGGCCGCGAGCGGCGCTGGTGGCTCGGTGTGCTGGCGGGCGGGCCGGGCTGGGTGGTGCTCGGGGTGGTCAAGATGCTGGGCGGCGCGGTGCTGGCTTACCTGGCCATCAGCCACATGGTGCCGCCCGATCGCGCGGTGGACCCGAACCAGATGTACCTGGCCGCCTACGAGTACGTGTTCTCCGACTACGGCTGGGCGGTGGCGGCCACGGCCTTGTTCGTGGTGATCTCGCAGATGAAGATCAACGTCACCAACGCCTACGCGGGTTCGCTGGCCTGGAGCAACTTCTTCTCGCGCCTCACGCACAGCCACCCGGGGCGCGTGGTGTGGGTGGTGTTCAACACCTTCATCGCCTTCATGCTGATGGAGATGAACGTGTTCCAGGCCCTGGGCCAGGTGCTGGGCGTGTACTCCAACATCGCCATCGCCTGGATCATGGCCGTGGTGGCCGACCTCGTGGTCAACAAGCCCATGGGCTGGAGCCCGAAGGGCATCGAGTTCAAGCGCGCGCACCTGTACGACATCAACCCCGTGGGCGTGGGCGCCATGGTGCTGGCCTCGGCGCTGTCCATTGCCGCGCACATGGGCCTGATGGGCCCCACCGCCGAGGCCTTCTCGGCGGTGATCGCCATGGTCACCGCCTTCGTCACCGCGCCCCTGATCGCCTGGGCCACGAAGGGCCGCTACTACATCGCGCGCAGCGACGAGGCCGTGACCGCCGGCAACTACCGCCGCCTCGGCATTCGCCGCTGTGTGATCTGCGAGCGCGACTACGAAGGCCCCGACATGGCGCACTGCCCGGCCTACCAGGGGCCGATCTGTTCGCTGTGCTGCACGCTCGACGCGCGCTGCGGTGACCTGTGCAAGCCGCACGCGCGGCTCTCGGAGCAGTGGACGGCCACGCTGCGGCGCCTGATGCCGCGCCGCGTGTGGCCGTATCTGGATGCGGGGCTCGCGCACTACCTGCTCATCATGGTCGTCATCGCGCCGGTGCTGGCCGCGGTGCTGGGCCTGCTCTACCGGCAGGAGGTGCAAAGCCTGGCCGAGGACCTGGGCGGCAACCTCTCGCTGCTCGACACCGCGCTGCGTTCGGGCTTTCTGCGCGTGTACGCGGTGCTGCTGCTGATCGCGGCCACCGTGGCCTGGTGGCTGGTGCTCGCGCACAAGAGCCGCGTGGTGGCGCAGGAAGAATCGAACCGCCAGACGCGGCTGCTGATGCACGAGATCGAATCGCACAAACGCACCGACCTGGCGTTGCAGCAGGCGCGCCGCGCGGCCGAGCAGGCCAACCAGGCCAAGACGCGCTACATCAGCACCATCAGCCACGAGTTGCGCACGCCGCTCAACAGCATCCTGGGCTACGCGCAGTTGCTGCAGGAAGACAGCGGCCTGCCACCGCACCGCGCGCAGGCGCTGCGCGTGATCCAGCGCGGCGGCGAGCACCTGCTCTCGCTGATCGACGGCACGCTGGACATCGCGCGCATCGAGGCCGGCAAGCTCGCGCTCGACGCCCGACCGGTGCCCTTCGCCGCCACGCTGGCCGAGGTGGCGGGCATGTTCGAGCTGCAGGCCGCGTCCAAGGGCCTGCGCTTCGTCTACGACACGCATGGCCGCCTGCCCGAGGTGGTGCGCGCCGACGAGAAACGCCTGCGCCAGATCCTCATCAACCTGCTGGGCAACGCGGTGAAGTTCACGCGCGCCGGCCAGGTGCGCCTGCGCGTGAGCCACGCGCGCGAAATGGCGCAGTTCGAGGTGCACGACACCGGGCCCGGCATGACAGCGGCCGAGATCGAGCGCGTGTTCGAACCCTTCGCCCGCGGGCAGGGCGAGAGCGCGGGCCCCACCGGCACCGGCCTGGGCCTCACCATCACCAAGATGCTCACCGACCTGATGGGTGGCGAGCTCACCGTGCGCAGCGCGCCCGGTGAGGGCTGCGTGTTCACCGTGCGCCTGTTCCTGCCCGAGATGCGCGGCGCGCTGCCCGTGCGCCCGCTCGTCGTGCAGCCCGTGGGCTACCTGGGCGAACGCCGCCGCGTGCTGGTGGTGGACAACGAGGAGGCCGACCGCGAGCTGCTGCAGCGCTGGCTGGAGCCCCTCGGCTTCGAGGTGCTGCCCGCCACCAACGGCCTGCACGCGCTGGAGTTGCTCGATGGCCTCGCGCCCGGCGACCCCGGCGCGCCGCACGCGATCTTCCTCGACCTCGCCATGCCCGGCATCGACGGCTGGGAAACGCGCCGGCGCCTGCGCGCGGGTGGCTGGGGCGAGGTGCCGCTGGCCATCGTCTCGGCCAACGCCTTCGACAAGGGCCTGCACGTCGAGCTCGATGGCGAGGACGGCGTGCACGCGCAGGATTTCATCGTCAAGCCGGTGCGGCGCACCGAACTGCTGACCTGGCTCGCGCAGGCGCTCGGCCTGCAGTGGATCGAGGCCGGCACCGAGCAGGCACCCCCCGAGCCCGTGCGGGCGGCCGCACCCGCGCGCGACGAGATCGAGCCTCTGCTCGAACTCGTGCGCCTGGGCTACACGCGCGGCATCCTGCAATGGCTCGACGACTGGGTGCGCCGCCGGCCCGAGCACGCCGCGCTCGCCACCACGCTCGCGGCGCTCGCGCGCGAGTTCCGCTTCGAAGCCATCGAACAAAGACTGATCCATGGCGATGCCTGACTACGAAACCCCCGTCGACAGCGCCCGCCTGCCACGCGGCGAGCACCGCGTCGTGCTCATCGTCGACGACGTGCCCGACAACGTGGCGCCGCTGCACGACGCGCTCGACGACGCCGGCTACACCGTGCTGGTGGCGCTCGACGGCGAGAGCGCCATCCGCCGCGCGCGCCAGGCCTTGCCCGACATGGTGCTGCTCGACGCCGTCATGCCCGGCATCGACGGCTTCGAGGTGGCGCGCCGCCTCAAGGCCGATGCCAGCACTGCGGGCATCCCGGTGATCTTCATGACCGGCCTCACCGACACCGAGCACCTGGAGACCGCGTTCGGTGCGGGCTGCGTGGACTACGTGACCAAGCCCATCAAGCCGCGCGAGGTGATGGCGCGCATGGGCGTGCACCTCAAGCAGGCGCGCGAACAGCGCGAAGGCGCCATCGAACGCAGCCAGGCGCGCCACGCGCTCGACGCCTTCGGCTACGCCACCATCACCGTGCGCGCGAGCGACGGGCGCCTGGTGTGGCAGACCCCGCTCGCGCGCGACCTGCTGCGCCTGCACTGCGGCACCGAAGCCCCAACCACACCCAGCGTGGTGCTGCAGTGGCTGCGCCGCCACCTGGCCGAAGCGCAGGCGCAGCGCGAGCCCCCGCGCCTCACCATCGAGAACGGCCCGCGCCGCCTCACCTTTCGCCTGCACCAGCGCGTGGGCGACGAAGACACCGGCCCGCGTGACCAGGGCGACTGGCTGATCGTGATGCAGGAAAGCTCCAACGAATCCGTGCACGCCGCGCTTGCCGCGGCCTTCGGCCTCACTGCGCGCGAGGCCGAGGTGCTCTACTGGGTCGTCAAGGGCAAGATCAACCGCGACATCGCCGACATCCTGGGCGCCAGCCCCGCCACGGTGAAGAAGCACCTGGAACGCATCCACATGAAGATGGGCGTGGAGACGCGCACGGCGGCGGCGGCGATGGCGATCAACCGCGTGCGCCAGCTGGATACGCCGGCGGGCTGAAGCCCCGATCGTCCCCGCATACGCCACCCGGCGTACATACGCCGCCCACCCTTCTCCCTAAATTCCGTTGCGACCGCTCCCCATGGCCCTGGCCACGGTGAAGCGGCACGAACACCCATCCCGGGGCCATCAACGGATCACAGGAGAAGCGCCATGTCGAAGATTTCCCAACCGCGTCGTCTGACGCTCAAGACCCTGGCCGCCGCGGCCACGGTTGCCTCGCTCGGCTTCACCGGCCTGAGCGCCCACGCGCAAGAGACCATCAAGGTCGGCGTGCTGCACAGCCTCTCGGGCACCATGGCCATTTCGGAAACCGTGCTCAAGGACACGGTGCTGATGGCGATCGACGAGATCAACGCCAAGGGCGGCCTGCTGGGCAAGAAGCTCGAGCCCGTGGTGGTGGACCCGGCCTCCAACTGGCCGCTGTTCGCCGAGCGCACCAAGCAACTGCTGACGCAGGACAAGGTGGCCGTGATCTTCGGCTGCTGGACCTCGGTGAGCCGCAAGTCGGTGCTGCCGGTGGTGGAAGAGAACAACGGCCTGCTGTTCTACCCCGTGCAATACGAGGGTGAAGAGCTCAGCCCCAACGTGTTCTACACCGGTGCCGCGCCCAACCAGCAGGCCATCCCCGCGGTGGAGTACCTGATGAGCAAGGACGGCGGTTCGGCCAAGCGCTTCGTGCTGCTGGGCACCGACTACGTCTACCCGCGCACCACCAACAAGATCCTGCGCGCCTTCCTCAAGACCAAGGGTGTGGCCGACGCCGACATCATGGAGGAGTACACGCCCTTCGGTCACAGCGATTACCAGACCATCATCGCCAAGATCAAGAAGTTCTCGGCCGAAGGCAAGAAGACGGCGGTCGTCTCCACCATCAACGGTGACTCCAACGTGCCGTTCTACAAGGAACTCGGCAACGCCGGCCTGTCCGCCAAGGACGTGCCCGTGGTCGCCTTCTCGGTGGGTGAGGAAGAACTGCGCGGCGTGGACACCAAGCCGCTGGTGGGCCACCTGGCCGCCTGGAACTACTTCATGAGCGTGAAGAGCCCGGCCAACACCGCCTTCGTGAAGAAGTGGAGCGACTACGCCAAGGCCAAGAACATCGCCGGCCACAAGGACAAGCCCATCACCAACGATCCGATGGAAGCCACCTACATCGGCTTCAACATGTGGGCGCAGGCGGTCACCAAGGCCAAGAGCACCGACGTGGACAAGGTGCGCGCCGCCATGTACGGCCAGACCTTCCAGGCCCCGGGCGGCTTCATCTCCACCATGGACAAGGAAAACCACCACCTGCACAAGCCGGTCTTCATCGGCGAAGTGCGCGCGGACGGCCAGTTCAACGTGGTGTGGAAGACCCCGGGCCCGGTCGTGGCCGACCCGTGGAGCGACTACATCGCCGAGAACAAGGGCAAGAAGAACGTGCCCGCCAAGTCGGCGAAGTGATCGCCGAGCGGGCCTGACACGATGCGAAGACTGCTCGTTCTGTGGTGTGCCGTGCTGGGGGCCTTGTGCGCCCTGGCACCGGCCCATGCCCTCACCGTGGAGGACGCGCTCGCGGTGGCGCAGGGCGCCACGGACGAGCGGATCGACGCCATCAACAAGCTCGCCGCCGCCGACGACGCGCGTGGTCACGCCGTGATCCGCGCGCTCGCCGACGAGGCGCTGAAGTACACCGACACGGCGGTCTTCATCGCCGACGGCAGCACGGTGCTCGACGCCGTGACCGGCCAGGCCGCCACGCTGCCCGAGGGCGCGAGCGATGCCATGGTCAACAACCGGTTGCGCGGTGCGCTCGACACCGCGCTGGCCGGCATCGAACTCTTCACCGCCGGCCCCGCGCGCCAGCGCGAGGCCGCGCGCAGCCTGCAACGCAACGCCTTCAGCGACCCCGACCCCGAGGGCTTGCCCCTGGTCGAAAAAGCGCTCGCGATCGACCTCGATCCGCAAGCGCGGCAGTCGCTCGAACTGGCGCAGGCCGCCATGCAACTGGCCAGCGACGACGAGGCCGTGCGCCTGGCCGCAGCCATCAAGCTCGGTGAGGCGCGCGCGCCCATCGTGCGCCCGCTGATCGAGGACCGCCTGAAGGAAGAAGCCAGCGCCGATGTGAAGGCCGCGCTGGCGAAGTCGCTCGCCGCCATCGACCGCCGCGTGGCCCTGGCCAGCGGCCTGGGCCAGGCCTTCACCGGCATCAGCCTGGGCAGCATCCTGCTGCTCGCGGCGCTGGGCCTGGCCATCACCTACGGGCTCATGGGCGTGATCAACATGGCCCACGGCGAACTCATCATGATCGGCGCCTATGCCACCTGGCTGGTCCAGACGGTGTTCCGCCAGCACTTCCCCGACTGGTTCGACGCCTACCTGCTGGTGGCCCTGCCCGTGGCCTTCGCCGCCTCGGCGCTGGTTGGCGCGGTGATGGAGCGCACGGTGATCCGCTTCCTCTACGGCCGCCCGCTGGAGACGCTGCTCGCCACCTGGGGCATCTCGCTGGTGCTGATGCAGACCGTGCGCAGCCTGTTCGGTGCGCAGAACGTGGCGGTGGAAAACCCGAGCTGGATGAGTGGCGGCATCGTGGTGCTGGGCAACCTGAATCTGCCCTGGAACCGCCTCGTCATCCTGGCCTTCGCGGCGGCCGTGCTCATCGGCGTGTCGCTGCTGATCGCGCGCACCCGGCTCGGCCTCTTCGTGCGCGGCGTCACCCAGAACCGGCCCATCGCTGCCTGCATGGGCGTGAACACCGCGCGCATCGACACCTGGGCCTTCGCGCTGGGCTCCGGCATCGCGGGCCTGGCGGGTTGCGCGCTCTCGCAGATCGGCAACGTCGGCCCCGACCTCGGGCAGGCCTACATCGTGGACTCGTTCATGGTGGTGGTGCTGGGCGGCGTGGGCCAGCTCGCGGGCACGGTCTACGCCGCGCTCGGCCTGGGCATGCTCAACAAGTTCATCGAGGGCTGGGCCGGTGCCGTGCTCGCCAAGATCGTGGTGCTGGTCTTCATCATCGTGTTCATCCAGAAACGCCCGCAAGGCATCTTTGCCCTCAAGGGCCGGAGCGTCGAGGCATGAGCGGTATGCCCCATGCAAACACCGTGGTGCTGCCCGAGCGCGCCCCCTTGCTCACGCGCGCCGGCTGGAGCGCCTTCCTGGTGGCGCTGCTCGTGGTGTGCGCGCTGGCGCCCGTGCTCAACCTGCTGGTGCCGGCCGGCAGCCCCCTGCACCTGAGCGACTACGCGGTGGCCCTGATCGGCAAGATCATGTGCTTCGCCATCTGCGCGCTCGCCATGGACCTGATCTGGGGCTACAGCGGCATCCTCTCGCTCGGCCACGGCCTGTTCTTCGCGCTCGGTGGCTACATGATGGGCATGTACCTCATGCGCCAGATCGGCCGCGACGGCCAGTACCAGAGCGACCTGCCGGACTTCATGGTGTTCCTGGACTGGAAGGAACTGCCCTGGCACTGGGCGCTGTCCGACAGCTTCATCGCCACGCTGTTCCTCATCGTGCTCGTGCCCGGCGGCGTGGCCTTCATCTTCGGCTACTTCGCTTTCCGCTCGCGCATCAAGGGCGTGTACTTCTCCATCATCACGCAGGCGCTCACCTACGCCGCGCTGCTGCTGTTCTTCCGCAACGAGACGGGCTTCGGCGGCAACAACGGCTTCACCGATTTCAAGCGCATCCTGGGCATTGCCATCGCCACGCCGCAGATGCGCATGTTCCTGTTCGTGCTCACGGGCCTCACGCTGCTGGGCTTCTTCCTGTTCGCGCGCTGGCTGGTGCGCAGCAAGTTCGGCCGCGTGCTGCAGGCCATCCGCGACGCCGAGAACCGCACCATGTTCTGCGGTTACGACCCGCTGCCCTACAAGCTCGCCATCTGGACCATCTCGGCCGTGATGTGCGGCGTGGCCGGCGCGCTCTACGTGCCGCAGGTGGGCATCATCAACCCGAGCGAGATGAGCCCGGCCAACAGCATCGAGATCGCGATCTGGGCCGCGGTGGGCGGGCGCGGCACGCTGATCGGCCCGATCGTGGGCGCCTTCCTGGTCAACGGCGCCAAGAGCTGGCTCACCGTTACCTTCCCCGAGTTCTGGCTCTATGTGCTGGGTGCGCTGTTCATCGCCGTCACGCTGTTCATGCCGCAGGGCGTGGTGGGGCTGGTGAAGAAGCTGCGCAAGGGGGGCAAGGCATGACGCCCGATCTGATGCAGGCCGGCGCCGAGCGCATGCAGAAGTTCGCGGGGATCATCCCCTCGGGCAACACCGAATCGGGTGGGCGCAAGGCCGGGTTCTCGCGCCCCGTGGTGCCGGGCGAGGTCGACGTCACGCACGGGCGCATCCTCTACCTGGAAGACGTGCACGTCGCCTTCGACGGCTTCAAGGCCATCAACGGCCTGTCGCTGGACATCGCGCCCGGCGAACTGCGCTGCATCATCGGTCCCAACGGCGCGGGCAAGACCACGATGATGGACATCATCACCGGCAAGACGCGGCCCGATCAGGGCACCGTGTTCTTCGGCTCCACCATCGACCTGCTGCGCCACCGCGAGGCCGAGATCGCCAGCCTGGGCATCGGCCGCAAGTTCCAGAAGCCCACGGTGTTCGAGCAGCTCACGGTGTACGAGAACCTCGAACTGGCGCTGGCCACCAACAAACGCGTGTGGCCGTCCATGCTCTTCAGCCCCACGGGCGAACAGCGCGACCGCCTGGCCGAGGTGCTGCTCACCATCCACTTGGCCGGGCACGTGACGCGCCCCGCCGGCGAACTGAGCCACGGCCAGAAACAGTGGCTGGAGATCGGCATGCTGCTCATGCAGGACCCGAAGCTGCTGCTGCTGGACGAACCCGTGGCCGGCATGACCGACGAGGAAACCGAGCGCACCGCGCAACTCTTCCTCACGCTCAAGGGCCGGCACTCGCTGATGGTGGTCGAGCACGACATGGCCTTCATCCGCACCATCTCCGAGAAGGTGACGGTGCTGTGCGACGGCGCCGTGCTGGCCGAAGGCACGCTCGACGAGGTGCAGGCCGACGAGCGCGTGATCGAGGTTTACCTCGGTCGTTGACCCGGACGGAAGACGCCATGCTTGAAATCAAGGACGTTCACCAGTACTACGGCGGCAGCCACATCCTGCGCGGCGTGAGCCTGCAGGCCAAAGTGGGTGAAGTCACCGTGGTGCTGGGCCGCAACGGCGTGGGCAAGACCACGCTGCTCAAGTCGCTCATGGGCCTGGTGCCCATCAAGAGCGGCGACATCGTCTTCAACGGCCAGGCCGTGCAGGGCGCGGCGCCTTACGTGCGTGCGCACCTGGGCATGGGTTACGTGCCGCAGGGCCGCGAGATCTTCGCGCGTCTGACGGTGCAGGAGAACCTGCAGATGGGCCTGGCCACACGGCCCGCGGGCACGCCCGTGCCGCCGCAGTTGTTCGAGCTGTTCCCGGTGCTCAAGCAGATGCTGGGCCGCCGCGGGGGCGATCTCTCGGGCGGGCAGCAGCAGCAACTCGCCATCGCGCGTGCGCTGGCCAGCAAGCCCCGCGTGCTCATCCTCGACGAGCCCACCGAAGGCATCCAGCCCAACATCATCAAGGACATCGGGCGCGTGCT
The DNA here is from genome assembly GCA_016741995.1 of Hydrogenophaga sp. Classification (GTDB taxonomy): domain Bacteria; phylum Pseudomonadota; class Gammaproteobacteria; order Burkholderiales; family Burkholderiaceae_C; genus Hydrogenophaga. The sequence continues at coordinate 185,966 of JACVCO010000004.1, forward strand.
GCGCCAACTGGCCGACCAGGGCCTCGACGGCGAGCCCATGGCGATCCTGCTGGTGGAGCAGTACTACGACTTCGCCGAGGCGCTGGCCGACCGCTACCTCGTGATGGAGCGCGGCGAGGTGATCGCCAGCGGCCCGGGCAGCGAGATGCAGGAAAAAGGCATTCGCCAGCTGGTGGCGATCTGAGCCGGCCCCGGCCCGATCTTCAAACCGGCATCGGCAGGCGCACCCAGAAGGTGGCGCCTTCACCGGCCGCGGAGACGGCCCACACCTGGCCCCCGTGGCGTTCGACGATGCGCGATGTGATGGCCAGGCCGATGCCCAGGCCCGGGATGCTGGCGTCGGTGTGCAGGCGCTGGAACAGGCCGAACAGCTTGGCCGATCGGGCCATGTCGAAACCCACGCCGTTGTCGCGCACGAAGTAGGCGCCCTGGGCTTCGTCGAAGCCCACGTGCACGCTGGGTGGCGTGCGCTCGCGCGCGTACTTCCAGGCGTTGTCCATCAGGTTGCGCAGGGCCTGCTTGATGAGTTTCTCGTCGCCCCGCGCCACGGGCATGGTGTCGATGGTGAGGGCCACGCCGGCGGCGCGCATGCCGAGCTGCTCGTCGATGTCGCGCGCGAGCGCCGCGACATCGACCTCGCCGTCGACCAGATCGGCCCGCACCACGGCCAGCACGTCGAGCATTTCGGTGAGCATCTGCCCCATGCGCCGCGAGGCGTTGACGATGCGCGCCAGCGTCTGCACGCCCGCCGGGCTGAGGTTGGCCTGCTCGTCGTCGATCAGCACGCTCGCGAAGCCGTTGACCGAGCGCAGCGGGGCCCGCAGGTCGTGGGCGATGGAGTAGGCGATGGCCTCCATGTCGCGCAGGGTGCGCTCCAGGCTGCCCGTGCGCTCCTTCACCATGCGCTCGAGGCTGCTGTTGAGGGTGGCCAGGCGTTGCCGCTCCAGGGCCAGCTCCTGCTGCGATCGCACGTAGGAACTGACGTCGGTGATGGTGCGCACCGCGCCGCCTTCGGGCAGCTCGCGTGTGCCGACCTCCAGGTAGTGCCCGGCCTGGGTCTGGCGCAGGTAGATCGACGGGGCCGAGCCGGTACCGGCCGAGCTCACGTAGTCGCGCGCCAGCAGGTCCACGAACTCGAAGTTCGTGCCGAAATCGCCGCGTTGCGCCAGGTAGGCCGAGACCTCGGCGTGCGTGGGGTACGACGCCATGAGCGACTCGGGCACGTTGAGCAGTTCCAGCATGCGCCGGTTGTAGAAGGACACGCGGCCATCGGCCTCGATCTTGGCCAGGCCCTGGCCCATGCTGTCGAGCGTGATCTGCAGCGCGCGGCGTTGGGTGTCGAGCTGTTCGCTCGTCTGCGCGAGCTGGTACAGGGTGGCCGCCTGCGCGCTTGCCGCCTGGCGGGCGAGCAGCATCTGCGAGGCGGCGTTGGTCATCGGCTCCAGGAAGGCGAGCTGCTCCACCACCTCGTCGGGGCGCTCGTGCTGCAGGCCGAGGATGCCGGCCAGCGCCTGTTGCGCCCGCAGCGGGATCAGCACCAGCGGGGCGTCGCCGCGCAGGTACCCGTGCACGCCGCGGTGGCCCGCGTGCTCGGCCGAGAGGATGACGCAGTGGCCCCGCTGCAACTGGTCGCGGATCGCGGGGTCGTCGATGCGCAGGCGCCCGCCCGCCGGGTCGGTGCCGAGCAGCGCGCCGTCGATGGCGCTGCTCGCCGCGCCGGGCCCGCTCTCGCCGAGGTCGGCGAGGAACGCGGCCTGCGGCCCGATGACCTGGCCGATCTCGGCGAGCAGGCGCGCGAACACGCCGCTCTTGTGCCCGGCGCTGATGTACAGGCTCTGGATGGAGCGCACTGCGTCGAGCAGGCGTTGCTGCCGCTCCAGGCGCTGGCGGGCCCGGCGGTCCTCGGTCACGTCGGCGATGTAGCCGTGCCACAGCACGGCGCCGTCGGGTTGCGGGCTGGGCGCGGCTTCGAAGCGGAACCAGCGCTCGGCACCGGAGGGCAACCGCACGCGATAGCGGTTGCGCCAGGGGATCACGTCGCGGGCACAGCGCGCCATGTCGGCGAGCAGGGTGGGCAGGTCCTGCGGGTGCACGCGCGAGAACACCGTCCGGGCATCGGTTTCGCTCTCGTGCGGCGCCAGTTCGAGCAAGCGGCGCGCGCTGCTGCTCATGAACGTGATCTCGGTGCCGCCATCGGGCAGGCCACGCGCCTGGTACATGAGGCCGGGCACGTGCTGCGCGGTCTGGTTGAGCAGGTCGAGCTGGGCGCGCAGTTGCTCGCGCACCGCGCGCTCCGCGCTGATGTCCTGCACGATGCCGAACGCGGTGTCGGGCCGGCCCAGCACCTGGCAGCGGCCCATGCGGGTGCGGAACCAGCGCGTGTTGCCATCGCCGTCGATCCAGCGGTGCTCCAGCGCCTGGCCGTCCATGGTCTCGCGGGCGGCCAGCCAGGCGTCGCGGTCGTCCGGGTGCAGGCCGCTGCGGGCGCTGTGGAAATCGAGCCGGCGCTCGCGCGGCCAGCGGGCGATTTCGCGCAGGCCCTCGCTCCAGACGACCTCGTCCTGGCCATCGATGTTGGTCCACGCGCCCACGCGGGCCAGTTTCTCGATCTCGTCGTGCAGCTCCAGGCGCACGCGCACTTCCGGGTCCAGGCCGGGCGGGTGGGCGCCGTTGGTGGCCGCGGGCACGGTGTCGGTGCCGACGAGGCAGACCAACCGCAACGCCGCGCCGTCCGACGGGAGCGCCTGGGTGCGCACCTGCAGGCGGTGCCGCTGGGCCAGGCCGCTTTCGTCGAGCGGGCCGGCCAGCGCTTCACCCGGTGTCTGGCCGGCCAGCCGGCACCAGGCGGTGTTCACGGCGACGGTGCGGCCACCCTGCGTGAGTGCGCAGGGCAGGGGAAGGTGTTCGAAGGCGGCCTCGAAGGGCGATGACGCGCCCGCGGTGCCGTGGGGCGGGTGGGGTAACGGGCCGTTTTCCAGCGGCCTGGCGTGTGGGCCTGTCATCGCGATGAACCCTTGTCCAACACGCCGGCTGCGGTGGCTGCGGCGATGGAGGCCCCCCTGATCCTGTGGTGCTGTGCGTTGCCTGCGAGAACAGTATGCACGCAAACGGTGGTCGTTTGCGGCCTGCGCCATCCGCGCAACGCCGCCGCCGCGGCGGCGGGGATCAGACTCAGACCGAGCGCATCAGGCCGCCGTCCACCCGCAGGCTCTGCCCGGTGATGTAGCCCGCGCCGTCCGAGGCCAGGAAGGCCACCGTGGCCGCAATCTCGTCGGCCGTGCCGTAGCGCTGCATGGGCACGCTGTCGCGGCGCACATCCGTCTGCGGCAGGCTGTCGATCCAGCCGGGCAGCACGTTGTTCATGCGCACGTTGTGCGGCGCGTACTGGTCGGCAAAGAGTTTGGTGAAGGCCGCCAGGCCCGAACGCGCCACGGCCGAGGTGGGGAACAGGGGGCTGGGTTCGGACACCCAGGCGGTGGAGATGTTCACGATGGCGCCACCGCCTTGCCTGACCATGTGCGGCGTGACCAGCCGCGTGGGCCGGATGGCGTTGAGCAGGTAGACCTCGATGCCCAGGTGCCACTGCTCGTCGGTGATGTCGAGCAGCGGGCCCTTGGGGCCGTGGCCCGCGCTGTTGACCAGCACGTCGATGCGGCCCCAGCGCTGCAGGGTCTGGTCCACCAGGCGCTGCAGGTCGTCGTTCGACTGGTTGGAGCCGGTGACGCCCAGGCCACCGAGCTCGTTCGCCAGCGCTTCGCCCTTGCCGGACGAGGACAGGATCGCGACCTTGAATCCATCGGCCGCCAAGCGGCGCGCCGCCGCGGCGCCCATGCCGCTGCCACCCGCGGTGACGATGGCCACTTTTGCTTCTGCCATGCAGTGCTCCTTGTTGTTCGAGGCGGCGATTCTGCGTCGGTGGCCAAAGGCCGCGCCCCGGTGCGGGTACGCGCAGCCCTCGGCGACCTGGGGTTTTCACCTAGCGCGTCGAGGACCGGCGGCGCGCAGCGTCGAGCCCATGAAGCGCTCTTGCTTCGCCACGAACCGGAGATCGTCATGAAGTACCTTGGACTCGGCCACTACAACCGTCACGCCGTGCAGGCCCTCGGGCCCGACCGGCTGGCCGCCGTGATGCGGCAATGCGAACCGCACATGGCCGCGATCGGCGCCATGCCGCAGCTGGAGATGCACGCCGGCCTGGCCGAACGCACCCGGCAGATCCTGCGCACGGGCAAGCAGATCAAGGTGATCGATGGCCCCTTTGCCGAATCGAAGGAGCTGGTCGGCGCGGTGCTGCTGATCGAGGCCGACAGCTTCGATGAGGCGGTGCGCATCGCGAGCTTGCACCCCACCACGCAGGTGCCCGACGGTGAAGCGCTCGGCTGGCGCATGGAGGTGCACCCGGTGCACTTCCTGAACGGGGCCTCGCTGGCAACGGAGGAGGCCGCGGCCGCGGGCCGCGCCTGAGAAGGCTGGCCGGCGCTCAGCCCTGCAGCGCGAGCATGTGGCCGATGCGCGGGTCGCCCTGCCCGCCGAGCACCAGCGCGTGCGCCGCCTGCACGGCCGCGGGGCCGCGGTGTTCCTGCACCTGCAGCCATGGGGGGGTGGGTGCGCTCACCTTCGCCAGGAAGGCGTGCCACGCCTGGGCCAGGCGGGTGTTGAATTCGGCCGCGCCCCAGTCGCCGTGGCGCTTCTTGGCCTGCGCGGGCGCGAAGAACAGCACCGGGCGCGGGCCGGGCAGGCCCTGGCCGCCGCCGAGTTCGTTCACGTGCGTGCCGCCGATGGCGCAGCTGTAGGCCAGTGCGCCGAAGCGTTCGTGGATCGCCTGGCGCAGCGGGCCGCTGCCGGCGAAATCGACGTAGATGCAGGGTGTGTCGGCGGGCAGGGCGTCGAGCTGGTCGTAGCGCAGCACGCGGTGGTACACGCCCAGGCTCTCGCAGAAGGCGACGTTGGCGGCCGAGGTGAGGCCGATCACCTCCACGTCGGGCCGCTGCGCCAGTTGCGCGGCGGTGGCGTACGCCGTCTTGCTGCTGGCCGACGAGAGCAGCAGGGCACCGCGCCGGCCCGCGGCCGTGGTGCCGAAGAAACCGTTGTCGGCCATGAAGTCGTCGATCAGCCAGGCGGTGAGGAACAGCGGGCGCAGCAGCGCCTGCAGGGCCTCGCGGTCGGCGCGGTACAGCGGGTCGGCCGCGCAGCGCAGGTACTGGTTGTAGACCGGGTGCAGCGCGGCGCGGTGCGGTGCGGCGTCGAAGAAGTGTTCGGCCGATAGCCGCGCGGGTTGCAGCACCGCGTGCGTGGCCATGGGCCAGTAGCCATAGAGGCGCTCGCCCACCGCCACCCCGGCGTGCGTGGACTGCACCACCACCGCGAAGCCCCACACCGGCACGACGCCCCAGCCGTCGGCATCGGCCGCCACCGGGAAGAACTGCCAGTAGTTCATCGCCTCGCCGAAGGCGGCGTAGGTGATGTTGTTCGCGGTGTAGGCGAAGTGCTCCACCCGCACGCGCACCTGGCCCGGGGCCAGTGGGCCGTCGGGCAGCGTCACGCAGCGCGTGGTGGCCAAGTGGCTTTTTTTGACGTGGAACTGCATGGTGCTCATGGTGTGCTTTGCATGTGATCGGCGATGGCTGCGCGCCCCTGGATGATGGCACCTGGGTGCTCGGCGCAGGTCACTCATGCGTCATGGACGTTTGTGGGATTTGGCGTTACCCCCAGCCAGCCTGGTTTGGGCAGACTACGTCACGGTTTGACGAAGGATTGCCATGGCTGCGATCGCACCCTCCCAGAATGCTCAGCTACGGATGCCGTGCCGGCACTGCCTGCAGGAAATCAATGCAGGCGCGTCGATCTGCATGCATTGCCGTCAACATCAATCCCGGTGGACGAGCGCACTAACGGTGGCTTCGACGGCGGCAGCGGCCGTGTCCGTCGTGGGGGCTGCCATTACCTACGTGGTGTCCACGTTGCCGGAGCTTCGCAAGATGGCGCGCTGGGACGATTCGGTGGAGGTGCTGCAATTCACCACCCGAAAGGGGTTGTCGATCGCCAACAGCGGCGATGGACCGATCTATGTGTCACACCTGAAACTCAAGGCAGCCTATCCCGACGGCAGGCACCTGTTCACCCGCACGGTGCAGATAGACCAGGAGATCGAGCGTCGGAAATCCCATGCTTCGAAGGGCGACGACCAATTGCTGAGCAAAGGCACACAGCTGGATATCCCGATGCACGACTCGTCGGAGGCGTTCACCGTGTCATTGGATCGATCCGGTGACATGGCGGCCATGCTGAATGGAGCGCGCTGCCACTTATGGGTGGTCTACAGCGAGGGCAGTCCATTGCTGGCGCTCTACAAGGAGCGCATGGGTGAGTACCTGTATTCCTTTCCGGTGGAGGCACGGCTGACCTACTACTCCTTCGGTTCGAAGAAGACCCGCGAGCTGCAGATACCGGTGGTGGGGATACTCCACCGCAGCCGCCACGAGAAATGCACCTCTGGCGCTCCTCAAGCGGTGGATGCGGTGGCCGCACCGATGGTCAGTCGGCCGTGATCTTGCGTTCCTTGATGATCGCACCGAAGCGCTGGGAATCGTCCATGCCGCGCTTGCCGAACTCGGCCGGCGACAGCGGCAGTGCTTCGCCGCCGAGGGCGATCATGCGTTCGCGCACGGCGGGCGTGGCGAGGATCTTGTTGATCTCGGTGTTCAGGCGCGTGATCACGGCCGCCGGCGTGCCCGCGGGCGCGTAGAAGCCGAACACGGTGTCGGCGTCGAAGCCCGGCAGGCCCGATTCGGCCAGCGTGGGCACGTCGGGGAACAGCGGCGAGCGCTTGCTGCTGCCCACGGCCAGCAGTTTCAGGCGCCCGCTGCGCGCGTGCGGCAGGCCGATGCCGGGGTCGAAGGTGTAGTCGATCTGGTTGCCCAGCAGGTCGTTGAGCGCGGGCGCGGCGCCGCGGTAGGGCACGTGCACCGCGAACAGGCCGGCCTGGCTCTTGAACATCTCGCCCGCCAGGTGCGGCGAGCTGCCGTTGCCCGGCGAGCCGTAGCTGAGCCGGCCGGGGTTGGCCTTCACCAGGGCGATGAAGTCCTTCACGTTGGTGGCCTCGAGGTTGTTACGGGCCATGAGGTAGACCGCGATGCGCGCGGCCGAGGCCACGGGCGTGAGGTCCTTGGTCGGGTCGAACGCCATGCGCGAGTACAGGTGCGGGTTCACCGACACCATGCCACCCGAGGAAAGCAGCAGCGTGTAGCCGTCGGCCGGCGACTTGGCCACCGCATCGCCGGCCACGTTGCCGTTGGCGCCCGCGCGGTTCTCCACCACCACGCTCTGGCCCAGCGCTTCGCCCAGCGGGGTGGCGATGAGGCGCGCGATCTGGTCGGCCGCGCCGCCGGGCGCGAAGCCCACCACCACGCGCACCGGCTTGTCGGGCCAGGCCTGCGCGAGCGCGGCGGGGGCGGCCAGCAGCGTGGCGGCGGCGAGGGCGGTGGCGGTGAGGATGCGTTTCATGCGGGTCTCCGGGTCGTTGTGGTGAGGGAATCGGTTCGATCAGGCGGCCGTGCGCGGTTTCTTCAGGCGCGGGTTGTGGTGCCAGCGGATCGGTTGCGGCTTCACGGGGCGCGCGGGCGCGCCGTGTTCCTGCAGCGTGCGGTCGAGCGCGGTGCCGGCTTCGTCGGCCAGCGCGGCCTGGCGCGCTTGCGCCACGGCGTCGGCAGAACCGGTCAGGTGGTCCACGATGTGCAGCAGGTTGTCTTTGCCGCGCTCGTTGGTGCTGCCATAGCCCTTGATGAGCCGGCCGCACTGCGCGAGCTCGTGGCCCAGGCGCGCGTCGGCCTGCGCACCGCGCTCCACCGCGGCGAGCCAGCGCTCGATCAGCGCCTGTTCGGTGGCGAAGCGGCTGCCCGCGGGGCGCAGGCGTTTGGTGGCGGCGAGCGCGCGCAGCGCGAGCAGGCCGAACACGCCGTGGCTCGACACCTTCAGCGGCAGCGCCCACGGGGCTTTGCCGCTGTGCGTGCGGCGCCGGTCCCAGGCCAGCACGCGCTGCGCGAGCGCTTCCGGGAGCATGGCCGCGAACTCGGGCGCGCCGGGTTTGAAGTGGTCGAACACGCGCAGCAGGTCGGCGTCTTTCGCCTTCACCTCGCGGCGCACGCGCTGCGCGCGGCTGGCGCGCGCCTTGAGCTCGGCCACGCGCACGATGTCGTCGAAGGCCATCCACAGCGCCAGCCAGCGCGCGGTTTCGCGCGTGGTGGCGAAGCCCTGCGCACCGGCCGGGTCGCCCGCGCGCTCGGCCGCCAGCACGCGCTGCAGGCGGTCGAGGTAGCGCTGGCCGTAGGCGGCGTTCTGGTATTCGGTGGCGCGCGCGTGGCCCAGGGCCACGATGTCGTGCAGCGCGGTGGGGAAGGGCGCCAGCAGCGCGGCGGGCGTGGCCGGTGTATTCGCGGGGGCTTCGTCGTCGTCGCCCATCACCTGCGCCACCCAGCGCGCCTGTTCGCGCTGCGCGCTCACCGCGTCGAAGGCCAGCGCGAAGCCGCGCAGGCTGGCCTGGGCGTGGCCGCCCGCACCCACCACGGCCTCGTAGTCGGCGCGCGCGAACGGCAGCAGGCCACTGGCGGCGAGGGCACCGAGCATCACCGCACTCACCACGGTGCCGGCCTCGCGCGTGAGTTGCGCCATGTCCAGCACGTGGTGTGCGCGGCTGTGCTCGCGCACCAGCGCGAGCAGGGGCGCTTCGTCGCGGCGGCCATCGCCCATCGCCATCTTCTCGGCGGTGGTGAGCGCGCGCGACGACGAGGTGATCACCAGCGTGTGGCTGGTCGAGACCAGGCCGTTGCCGATCTGGCGGCCGGTCTCCAGCAACTCGGAAGAGACCAGCGCGTCGAGACGGCCGGGCAGCGGGTTCAGGCCGAACACCGGGCGGCGGCCACCGAGCTGCGCCAACGGCACGGGAAACACCTCGAGGTAGTAGGTGGTGGCGCCGGTGCGCTGCGCCACGCCGGGGATGCTGGTGGCCTGGGCCGCGAAGCCCGCGTGGCGCGCGGTGTCCACCAGCCAGTCGGTCAGCGTGCCGCCGCCTTCGCCGCCGAGGGCGCAGAGCAGGAGGGAGATGGGTTGGTGAGACATGTTCTTCAGGCGACTTGCAGCAGGCGGACCAGGGGGGCACGAATGGCATCGAGCACGCGCTCGTGCCACTTGGGGTTCTGCACCACCTCGGCGCGGTAGAACGACGGGCACAGCGTGGCCGCGTGCGCGTTGGCGCCGCACAGGCCGCAACCCACGCAGCCGTCGATGACGGTGGCGACCGGGTCGATCTTGAGCGGGTCGGGGTTGTCTTTCAGCGTGAGCGTGGGGCAGCCCGAGAGGCGGATGCAGGCGTGATCGCCGTTGCAGACGTCTTCGTCCACGCCGTACTTCACGCGCACCACGCGCTGGCCGCGCTTGAGCAGGCTGGCCAGCCAGGGTTTGATGCGGCGCTGGCGTTCGAGCTGGCATTCGCCCTCGGCCACGATGACCTTGAGGCCCTGGAACTCGGTGGTGAAGGCTTCGGTGAGCGTGGCGCGCACCTTGTCGACCTCGTAGGTGTGCACCGTGCGCAACCAGGCCACGCCCAGGCCCTTGAGCGTGCTCTCGATGGTCTGGTTGGCGTGCACCAGGCTCTGCGCCTTGTTCTCCGCCAGGTCCTTCACCAGCTCGTCGGGCGTGGAGATGATGTCCTGCGTGCCGGTGGCCGAGGTGTAGCCGTTCTTGAAGATCAGCAGCACCGCGTCGTCGCCGTTGAAGAGCGCGCTCTGCACCCCGGTGAGCAGGCCGTTGTGCCAGAAGCCGCCATCGCCCATCACCGAGAGCACGCGCCGCCGCATCAGCGGCGACACGCCCGCGCGGCTGGCCAGGCTCATGCCGTAGCCCAGGATGGAGTGACCGAAGGAGAAGGGCTCGAAGGTGGCGAGCGCGTGGCAGCCGATGTCGCCCGCGATGTGCACGGGCCCCACGTCCTGCTGCGCGAGCTTGAGGGCGGAGAACACCGGGCGTTCGGGGCAGCCGATGCACATGCCGGGTGGGCGCGCGGGCAGGGCGCCGCCCACGGCCTTGGCCACGTCGGCGCGGCGTCGCGCGTTGCCTTGCAGCCAGGCGCGGGCGGAGGCGAGCGCGCCCGCGTTGCTGGCCAGGTACTTCTCGACAAAACCCGCGAGGCCTTGCGACATCACCTCGGCCGTGTACTCACCGGCGCTGGGCAGCAGGTCCTTGCCGTGCAGTGGCGTGGCGATGTTCGCGCGGCGCAGCAGCGTGGCGAGCTCCTGCTCGATGTACTCGGGCTGGCCCTCTTCGAGCAGCAGCACGGCGCGCTTGTCGGCGCAGAAGCGCTCGAGCTGGTCGGGCACCAGCGGGCTGGTGACGTTGAGCACCAGCATCGGGATCTTCGTGTCGCCGAAGGCATCGGCCAGGCCGAACTGCTGCAGCGCGCGGATGAGTGTGTTGTAGAGCCCGCCCTGCACGATGAGGCCGAGGTCTTTGTGTTCGCCGTCGAACAGTTCGTTGAGCCGGTGCTCGGTGATGTAGCGCCGCGCCGCGGGAATGCGCTGCTCGCCCTTGAGCTTTTCGTGGCGGAAGGTCACGGGCGGGTGCGCCAGGCGCATGTAGTCGAAGCCCGCGGGTTCCTGGATCAGCCGCTGCGTGGAGATCGCGGGCGCGAGGTTGTCCTTGGCCTCGAAGCTGCCGCGCACGTGGCAGGCGCGGATGCGCAGCTCCATGATGGCCGGCATGTTCGAGGCCTCGGAAAGCCGGAAGCCGTGCTCGACCATGTGCACCATCTGCGGCAGATCGGGCCGCGGGTCGAGCAGCAGCATGCCGCTCTTGAGCGCGTAGGCGTGGGTGCGTTCCTGGATCACGCTCGCGCCTTCGCCGTAGTCCTCGCCGACCACGATGAGCACGCCGCCGGTGACACCGGGCGAGGCCAGGTTGGACAGCGCGTCGGCCGCGACGTTGGTGCCGACGATGGACTTCCACGTGACCGCGCCGCGCACCGGGTAGTGGATGGAGGCGCCCAGCATGGCCGCGGCCGATGCCTCGTTGGAGCAGGCCTCCACGTGCACGCCCAGGGTGTCGAGGTAGGGCTTGGCTTGCACCATCACGTCGAGCAGGTGCGACACCGGTGCGCCCTGGTAGCCGCCCACATAGGACACGCCCGACTGCAGCAGGCCCTTGGTGATGGCGAGGATGCCTTCGCCGTGAAAGGTGTGGCCCGCGCCAAGCTGGAGGGACTTGATCTCCTCGCCGAACGAAACTTCCAAGCGCTGTCTCCGTGGGGAATCGGTGTAATCGGTCGAGTATGGGTGCTGGGTCGAAATCGATCCATACAATGAGGCGACTAAGTGACATTAGATTCATGCATGTCAAAGACATCGATCTGAACCTGCTGCGCCTGTTCGCAGAGGTCTACCGCGCGGGCAGCGTGAGCCGCGCGGCCGAGCGCCTGGGCCTGACGCAGCCGGCCGTGAGCCACGGCCTCACGCGCCTGCGCCTGCTCGTGAAGGACCCGTTGTTCATGCGCGCCCCCGGTGGTGTGCGCCCCACGCCGCGCGCCGTGGCGCTGGCCGACGCGGTGCAGGACGCGCTCGACGCGCTGGAGAGCGCGCTCGGGCGCACCAGCGTGTTCGACCCCTCCACCTCGCGCCACCTGTTCCGCATCCACATGAGCGATATCGGTGAGGGCCGCTTCCTGCCCGAGCTGATGGGCTGGCTGCACGCGCAGGCGCCGGGCGTGCGCGTGGGCACCTTGCCCGTGCCGCACGCGGTGCTGGCCGAATCGCTCGACGCCGGGGCGATCGATTTCGCTTTCGGCTTCCTGCCGCAGGTGCGCGAGACGCGCCGGGCCGAGTTGCTGCGCGATCGTTATGTGGTGCTGCTGCGCAGCGGCCACCCGATGCGCCAGCGCCTGCAGGCGCTGCGGGGGGCGGCGCAATTGCGCGCGCTGCAGCAGCTCGATTTCGTGGCCGTGCGCGCGCACGCCGACACGCTGCGCATCCTGCAGCGCACCGGGCTGCAGGACCGGCTGCGCCTGACCACCGAGCATTTCATGGTGTTGCCGTCCATCGTGCAGGCCACCGATCTGTGCGGCGTGATGCCGCGCAACATCGCGCGCGGCTTCGTGCAGGCCGGTGGCTGCGCGGTGGTGGAACCCGCGTTCGACGGCGCGGATTTCACCGTGTCATTGCACTGGAGCCACCGCTTCGAGGCCAACCCGGCGCACCGGTGGTTCCGCGAGGGCGTGGTGGGGCTGTTCGCCGAGCACTGAGCCGGGCGCGTCTCAGGGCACCATCGTGGCGTCGAGCAGGCCCGCTTGCTCGGGCGTCTTGAAGCCCCCGGGCAGGGGCACGCCGCCGGTGCCGGCACCGGTCTGGTCGCCCAGGCGCGGCGGGTGCAGGCGGTAGGTGGAGCGCAGGGCGTCCACGCGCTGTTGCAGCGCTTCGCGCCCGTCGATGCGATCGCCGTGGCGCAGCAGCACCTGGTGGGCCGATTCGGCGAGCTTGGCGTTGCACAGGCGCTCGGCCTCGGCGATCAACTGGTCCACCGTGCCGGCGGGGTCGCCCTTGAGGCTCAGGCGCATCGCTTCTTCGGACACGCGCAGCACCTGGGCGTGCCCGTTGCGCAGCGTCTGCGACCAGGCCTCCTGCCCCTTGCCGGCGCAGCCGAGCAGCTCGCTCATGGCGCGGCTGGTGCCGAAGCGCAGGGCGATGCTGCCGACGCCGGCCTCGGCGTCGGGCGGCGTCACGCCGCGATCGACCATGCGGGTCATGAGCGTGATCAGGTTGCACGCGGTCTCGACATCGAACGCCGGGTCGCGCAGGCGGGCCATGAAGTCGGCCGCGGTGTCCAGCGCCTCGGCGTTGATCTTGTTGTGCAGCGCGTTGAGCGCGCTCGCCATGCGGTGCAGGCGGCGTGGGCGCTCGGGTTCGAAGCTGCGGTCGGCGATGCGGGCGAGCTGGTCCACACAGCGCTGCAGGCCGCGCGTGTCGTTGTTGTCGAGCCGCGCGAGCGCGAGCAGCACCAGCGCCTGCGGGTCGAACAGCTTGGAGTCCACACCCAGGCGCGCGGCGCGGTCGAGGTGCTCCACACCTTCGCTGCGGTCGCCGCCGTAGAAGGCCAGCATGCCGTGCTTGAGCAGGCGGCTCACCGACGAGGGCGTGAGGCGCGTGGCCATGGCGTAGGTGGAGAGCGCCTGGTCGAACTGGCCGAGTTCGAACTGCGCGCGGCCCATCACGTCGTAGGCGTCGGCGTAGCCGTCGTCGTCGGCCAGCAGGGCCTCCAGCGTGGTCAGGGCCTTGACCGGGTGCCCGCCGTCGAGCTGCGCACGGGCCACGCCCAGGCGCGCCCAGGGCAGGGTCTTGGCCTCGATCACGGCCTCGTAGAGTTCGCGCGCCTCGTCGACACGGCCGCCGCGCAGCAGCAGCTCGGCGCCGATGCGCGCGGCATAGAGCCAGTAGTCCTGGCGCGCGTCGAAGCGCGAGAGGCACAGGGCGGTGGCGCGGTCGAAGTCCTGCGCGTCGATGGCGGTGAAGATCTCGTGCAGGGCGCGCTTGCGCGCGCGCGCCGCGATGATGCGTTCGGCCAGGCGCGCGCCGGTGTGGGGCTTGAGCAGGTAGGCGTCCAGCGCGGATTCGGCCGCTTCGGCCACCTTGCTGTAGGTGGCTTCGGCGGTGAGCATCACGAACACCGTGTAGAAGGGCAGGATCTGGTGGCGCCGCAGGTCGTCGAGCAGTTCCTGGCCGGAATAGCTTTCGCGGTCGAAGCGCTGTTCGCAGATCACGACGTCGAAGCGCTGGGCCTCGAGCCGGCGACGCGCGTCGTGCACGCGGGCGCATTGGGCCACGGTGCCGACACCGAACTCGCGCAACTGCGAGACGATGATGGCGCGCGACTGCGCGTTGCCCTCGATCACAAGGGCCTGCGCTTCGTGCAGGGGGTTTTCGATCACCAGCATGGGGCCACCTCGGCCTCCATCGGCCCGTGCACCGATTCTGGGCGCGCGACGGGCGGTCGATCGCCGGAAAAGGGTGGTGCTCGCCGGCCAGTTCGGCCGGGCCGGGCGGTGCCGGCTCTCAGACCCGCCAGATGCGCGGCGGCTCGATGCCCATGCCCCAGGCCAGCGCGCGCAGCCGGGCCCAGGCACCCTGGAACGCGGCCATGAGCGGCTCCACCTGCGACGCCAGTGCGCGCAGAACGATCAGGCGCGGCTCGGGGCTGGTGGCCCCCGCGAACACCGCGGGGCCCGCTGCGGCCAGCGCGTCGCGCGCGGCCTCGAGCAGGGCTTCGCGTTGCGCCGCCTCGCGCGGCGTGCCGCTGGCCAGCCACAGCGTGCCCAGGGACCGTTGCCCGGCCAGGCCCACGGGGCCATCGAGCAGGCGCAGGTCACCGGCGTCGATGCGGGCGCGTTCCAGCCACACGCCGGGCCACTGCACCTGCTGGTGCAGCAGGCCGCGCGTGAAGGGCTCGCCCGCGGCGGGCAGGCCGAGCGCGCAGACGTCCCAGCCCAGGCATTCGGCGCCGGGTTCGAGATCCATCGTGAGCGTGTTGCGGGCGTTGCAGTCGGGGTAGGCGATGGTCTCCAGCGGCAGCCATTCGAGGCGCGCGCCCGCGGCCACGCGCAGTTGCACGCGCTGCGCGGCCTCTGGGCCGTTGCTGCGGTAGAAGCGCGTGGCGCCGGGGGTGGAGAGCAGGGCGTGCGCGCCGCTGCCCGCCTGCACGGTGATGTCGAGCGAATCGCCACCGACGAGGCCGCCCGGGGGGTGCACGATCACGTTGTGGCAGACCGCGTCGCCCTCGGGGTAGAGGCTCTTGAGGATGCGCAGCGGGCCGTTGTGGCGGTGCTGCAGCGTGGTGCGCTCGCCGGCGCGCTGGTAGGTCAGGTCGAGGGAGGCGTGCCAGGGCATGCGGCGAGTGTAGGGTCGCGCCAGTCGAGCACCGGCGCGCTCACGCCCGCGGGCAGTTGTGTGCAGGCCAGGCGCAGCACGTGGCCCTCGGGGTCGGCCAGCACGGCCTGCCATTGGCCGTAGTAGGTGGGAAAAGGGCCCTGCACCACGCGCCCGCCGAGTGCCACGCACCGCTGCGCGGCCTGGTCGATGTCGGCCGGTGTGGGCAGCTCGAAGGTGGCGTAGGCGGTGACGGGCGCGCTGGCGGCGTCGCCCGCGCGATCGGCCAGGCCGAGCAGGCGGTAGGCCGGCTGCGCGTGCAGGCCGAGCAGGAAGCCCGGCCCCACCAGGCCGCGGTAGATGGGCGAGCGGCTGTGCGTGGCCTCGGGCAGGCCGAGCAGTGCGCCGTAGAAGGCGAGCTGGGCCTCGATGTCGCGGCAGAAAAGGCTGAAGACGAGTTTCATGCCGCGGCCGTTTCGGCCTTCAGGCCGTAGGTCTTGAGGTACATGTCGCGCAGGTGTTCGCCCGCGGTGCAGGGCGCGTGGCGCGGCTGCGTGCCTTCGGGCACCGTGCCGGGCAGGGGCTCGATGCGCGTGAGGTAGTCGGGGTCGTAGAAGAAGGGGATGGAGTAACGCGGCTTGCCGGCCGAGTGCAGGTTGCGCACGCGGTGCGGGTTGGAGCGGTAGAGGTCGTTGGTCCAGCGCGGGATCATGTCGCCGAGGTTGATCACGAAGCTGCCTGCGAGCGGCGTGGCCGGCACCCACTGGCCATCGGGCATCTGCACCTCCAGGCCGCCCAGCTCGTCCTGCGCCAGGATGGTGATGGCGCCCCAGTCGGTGTGCGCGCCGGCGCCGAAGGTGCGCTCGTCGGCGTCGGCCGGGTGCGCGGGGTAGCGCACCATGCGCAGCGTGACCATGGGGTTGGGGTCGATGCCGTCGAAGTGGTGCTCGTCGAGCCCGAGCGAGACCGCCATGAGCTGCATGAGGCGGCGGCACAGCGCGAGCATGGTGCGGATGTAGGCCTCGCACTGGTCGGGCGCCTGCGGCAGTTCCGCGGGCCACTGGTTGTGGCCGTAGGTCTGGTAGCCGGCTTGCACGTAGGGGTGGTCGTCGGCGTACTGCATGCCGCAGTAGAAGCTTTCTTTCACATCGGGCCGCGCGTCGGCATCCAGCGTCTGCTCGCCCAGTGTCTCGAAGCCGTGCATGGTGGGCGAGTGGCGCACCGAGAGCGCCTCGCGCCGCGCGAGCGGCAGATCGAAGAGCTGTTGCGTGAGCTCGAACTGCGCACGCACCTGTTCGTCGGGCACGCCGTGGCCCGTGAGGTAGAAGAAGCCCGAGGTGGTGCAGGCCTCGCGCAGTTGCGCAGCCACCTCGGCGTTGCGCGGGCCGCCCGGTGCCTCGGCGCCACGCAGGTCGATGACGGGAATGCTCATGGCGCGTCTCCTCAGGCCTTGAGCTGGCGCTCGGCCGCGGTGGGCAGGAAGCGGTCGGTCCACATGTCGGCGATGCCGATGCGGCTGGCCAGGCCGAAGGCGGCCACGGTTTCGTCAATGGTGGCCTGCAGGCGTTCGGGCGTGGCCGCGCCCCAGCCGTTGCGGCGTGTGGCGGGCGTGTTCATGGTGGTGTCCACGATGAGCTGCAGGCGCTCGAGCTCGATCGCCTCGTCGGTCAACGGGTCGCGCTCTTTCAGCGCGGCGGCGGCGGCGCGCGGCTCGGCCATGGCGTCGATCCAGCCGCGCGTGCTGGCCTTGACGAAGGCGCGCATGGCGTCGGGCGCATCGGCCATGGCCTTGGGGGCGGCCACGATGCCGTTGCCGTAGGAGTTGACGCCGAACTCTGAGAAGCGGAACGCGCGCAACTGATCGGCCCCCATGCCACGGGCCTTGAGGTTGAGCATGCCGGTGAAGTAGAAGATGGCGAGCGCGTCGAAATCGCCCTTGACGAAGCGCGTGTAGCCGATGTCGGGCGCCACGTTCTCCCACTTCACGCCGCTGCCGTCGAAGTTCTGCGCCTTGGCAAAGACCGGGAACATCTTGCGCGAGGCGTTGAACGGCTGGCCCACGATGGTGCGGCCAGCGAGATCGGCCGGGGTGCGGAAGGGGCTGTCCTTGCGCACGATCACCGCGTTGGGGTTCAGGTCGTACTGGATCGCCACCGCCGCGAGCTTGTTGGCGGGGTTGTTGGTGTTGAACTCGATCATGGTGCCGAGGTCGGCCGACACCGCGTCGTACGCACCGGTGGCGACCAGGCTGATGGCCGCGGCCGAACCGTTGCCGGTGTCGATCGCGACGTCCAGGCCGGCCTGGCGGTAGTAGCCGCGCTGGGCCGCGAGGATGAAGCCCGCGCCCGAGGCCTCGACGCGCCAGCCCAGGTTGAACTTGAAGCGCTGCAGCGAGCCCTGCGCACGAACGAAGGGAACGGCGCTCAGCAGCGAGGCCGCGGCGGCGGAGTGGATGAGGGCGCGACGCTTCATGGGGGAACTCCTTGGGGCTGGGGTGGGGATGGGGAATCAGGTTGTCCAGAAGCCGCGGTGGGCTTCGCTGGATTCGTCGATCAGCGCGGGGCCGATGCAGGCAATGGCGTGCGGCGAGGCGGCGAACACATCGCGGCAGGAGAGCTCGGCGTCGCGCTGTTCGGCGCGTTCGCCGCGGAACACGCGCAGGCGCACCGCGTCGATGCCGTAGACCACGCGGCCGATCGCGCTCCAGAAGATCGCGCCCGCACACATCACGCAGGGCTCGGCCGATGAATAGAGTGTGGCGCGCGCGAGCACGTCGCGGCCGAAGCGGTTGCCGAGCTGGCGCACCGCGGTGGTCTCGGCGTGGCCGGTGCAGTCGCCGGTTTCGGTGGTGTTGCAGTACGCCTCGGTGAGCACGGTGCCGTCCTCGGCGATCACCACCGCGCCGAACGGCCGGTTGCCGCGATCGCGCGCCACCCGCGACCAGGCAATGGCCTGGCGCAGGTAGCGGCCGTCGCGCTCGTCGAGCGCGACTTCGGTCAGCGGTGGCGCGCTCATGCCTTGATCGACCGGGCGTCCAGCGAGGGCAGGAAACCGCGGTGGAAGATGCCTTCCGCGCCCGGGCGCGTCTTGAGCTGGAAGACGTCGCTCACGTCGTCGACCTGCTGCTCCAGCGTGCGCTTGAGCACGTCGCCCAGGCCGTGGCTGCGCGTGTCGGCGGCGGCGATGTACTCGCGCGTGATGCGCCAGCGCTCCAGTTCCACCGCTTCGTTCAGGATGGGCTCGCGCGCCTTGGTGGCGGCGATGGCGGCGGCCGGGTCGGCAAAGGATTCCTGGATGGCGCGGTTGGTGGCGCGCAGGAAGCCGGCCACCGCGGCGGGGTTCTGCGTGATCATCGCGTTGCTCGCGAGGATGGCGTTGCCATAGAGGTTCACGCCCGCGTCGGTGTACTTGAGCACCGAAAGCTCGTCGGGCTTCATGCGCGCGAACAGCGAGACGGCCGAATCGTGGAAGTAGGTGGCGGCATCGACGTCGCCACGCACCATCACGTTGTCGCGTTGCGAGAAATCGGTGGTGGACCACTGGAAGAGGTCGTCGCCCACGCGCAGGCGGCGCGCCACCATGGGCCAGGCGCGGCGCGTTGATTCGACAGCCGCTGCGGCCACCTTCTTGCCTTGCAGGCTCTTGAAGTCGCTGGTGATGCCGCGGTCCTTGCGGCCGATGATCGCGAAGGGTGCGCGGTTGTAGTACTGGTACACGGCCTGCACCGCGGGCGTGCCGCCGTTGGCGGCCTGGAACTCGATCAGCGAGCTGATGTCGCCCAGGCCCATCTGGTAGGCGCCGCTCGCGATGCGCGTGATCGAGGCCACCGAGCCCGCACCCACGTCGACCGACACGTCCAGCCCTTCGGCCGCGTAGTAGCCGCGCTGCTGTGCGAGGAAGAAGGGTGCGGTCTGGCCCGTGACGCGGAAGTCGAGCGTGAACTTGATGGGGGTGGGCCTGGGGGCACCCTGGGCCCACACGGTGGGCAAGGCCAGTGCGGCGGACGAGGCGAGGGATCGAGCGAGAAAGCGGCGGCGCTGCATGGCGGTTCTCCGGCAAAGCTGTGAGCGACCCGGGCCACGCGGGCACGGGGAACGACAGAGCAATTTCCGGACGGTGCCGTGGGCACCGTTGAACGCTTCTACTCCGGCGTGCCCCGCTTGCACGAGCCGTGCCAGCGCTCACGCCCCGCCGCGGTGCACCTTCGCGATGGCGCCATGGTCTGTGTCTTGCTACATTTCGGGCTCAGAGTAGAAGCGTTCAGCCCGCGCGCGCCACGGGTCGGAAATTGCTCTTGAGCCCACGTTCAAGCCGTTTCCCGCAGGAGTGCTTTCATGCTCGTCACCCAACAAGCCGTCTTCCGCCGCCACTGGCACGCCGTCATGCCACTGACGGATCTTCAGGACGGACCCCGCCCCTTCACGCTGCTCGGCGAACACATCGTGCTGTTTCTCGACGAGCACGGCGAACCCGCTGCGCTGAAGGACCGTTGCTGCCACCGCACCGCGAAGCTCAGCAAGGGCTGGTGCAAGAACGGCAACATCCAGTGCGGCTACCACGGCTGGGTCTACAACCGCCACGGCCGCGTGATCGAGATCCCGCAGTACGGCGCGGACCGCGAGATCCCGAAGGACTACGGCACGCCGGCCTACCGCTGCGTGGCCCGCCACGGCTACGCCTGGGTGGCGCTGGAGGAGCCCGAGGCCGACATTCCCGAAATGCCCGAGTTCGGTGCACCGGGCTGGCGCACCATCTTCCAGTTCCACGAGGTCTGGAACACCAGCCCGGTGCGTGCGCTGGAGAACTCGTTCGACAACTCGCACTTCAGCTTCGTGCACCGCGCCACCTTCGGCGTGGCGGCGCAACCGAAGCCGAGCAAGTACGAGCTGATCGAGAACGAGCAGGGCTTTTACGCCGAGACGGTGATCGACGCGGCCAACCCCGAGCGCTTCCAGCGCATCAGCGGCGTGAAGGATCCGATCACGCAGCGGCACATGCGCAATGCCTACATGCAGCCGTTCTCGCGCCGGCTCGACATCGAGTACCCGAGCGGGGTGCGGCACGTGATCGTCAATTGCTTCACGCCGATCGACGACGGGCACATCCAGCTCTGCCAATGGCTGTTCCGCAACGACACGGAGGAAGACTGCCCGGCGCAGATGCTGATCGACTTCGACGCGGAGATCACGCGCGAGGACAAGGACATCCTGGAGTCGACCGACGCCGATGCGGTGGTGGATCTGCGGCGCCGTGGTGTGGAGTACTCGATGGACTCGGACCGGCCGGGCATCCTGATCCGGCGGCAGTTGATGGCGATGTTGACGGCCGCGGGGGAGGCTGAGGCCCACCGCTGAGGCGGTTGGGTCAGCGAGAAGCCCAGAACCCCTTGTGCGGTTCCACCATCTCGTCGACCAGCGCGGCCACCGGCCCCACCACCTCGACCGCCTTCTGCCCGCGCGCAAACACCTCGCGGCACGGCAATGACAAGGTGGGGTTTTCCTCGTGTGAACCCGTGAGCGCGAGCAAGGCTTCTTCGCTCGCGCCATAGACCACGCGCCCGATGTCGGCCCAGTAGATGGTGCCCGCGCACATCGCGCACGGCTCGAAGGTGGTCACCAGCGTGCAATCGCGCAGGTAGGCCCCCGGGTAGGTGCCGGCCGCGTGCCGCGCCAGGGTGGATTCGGCGTGGTTCACCGTGTCGATGTTGCCCTGCTCGGCCAGCACCGTCTCGCCATCGGGGGCCACCAGCAGCGCCCCGAACGGGTGGCGGCCCATGCTGGCGGCGCGCCGTGCCACGGCGTTGGCGCGGCGAAGGTGGCGCGCGATCTGGTCCGGGGTCAACTCTGTGTCCCGCGGTGCGCCCAGCCGGTGGTGTGCTTTTCGACGAAGCTGAACAGCTCGTACATCGCCATCGCCATCACGCCCACCACCAGCAGGCCGCTGAAGGCGAGGCCCATCTGCATCGACGAGCCGGCGGAGATCAGCAGATAGCCGATGCCTTCGTTCGCGGCCGTCATCTCCGACACCGTGGTGCCGACGAAGGCCAGTGTGATGGCCACCTTGAGCGAGCCGAAGAAGTAGGGCATGGAGCGCGGCAGGCCGACCTTGGTGAGCACGTCCCAGCGCTTGGCGCCGAGCACGCGCAGCACGTCTTCCAGCTCGGGCTCCAGCGTGGCCAGGCCGGTGGCGATGTTCACCATGATCGGGAAGAAGCTGATGAGGAAGGCCGTGAGGATGGCCGGGCCCACGCCGATGCCGAACCACACCACCAGGATGGGCACGAAGGCCGCCTTGGGCAGCGCGTTGAAGGCCGTCATGAGCGGGTAGACCGCGGCGTAGGCCAGGCGCGAACTGCCGATGAGGAAGCCCAGCAGCACGCCCACCACGATGGCGATGCCGAAACCGGCCATCGTCACCCAGAAGGTGCGCCACGCGTGGCCGAGGATGGTGACCTTGTGCTCCATCGTCTGCTCCCAGATCCGCGAGGGGCTGGGGAAGATGAATTCGGAGACGCCGAAGCCCGCGGTGATCACTTCCCAGATCACGATGATCGCCACCAGCAGCAGCAGGGGCGAGAAGCGCTCGATGTTCTTGCGTTGTTTGCTGTTCATGGGGCGCTCACTGGTTGATGACGGCGCCGGCCTTGCGCATGGCACCGATGTGGCCGCGCAGCTCGTGCACGACGTCGGTGAATTCCTTGGTGTAGGTGACATCGAGCTCGCGCGTGCGCGGGATCTCGATCTCGCGCTTGACGACGAAGCGGCCCGGGCTCTTGCTCATGCAGTACACCGTGTCGGCCAGGAACACCGATTCGCGCAGGTCGTGCGTGACGAGGATGACGTTGAAGCGCTGCGCTTCCCACAGGTCGCGCAGCGTGCACCACAGTTCCTCGCGCGTGAAGGCGTCGAGCGCGCCGAAGGGCTCGTCGAGCAGCAGCATCTTGGGTTCGTGAATGAGCGCGCGGCAGATGCTGGCGCGCTGCTGCATGCCGCCCGAAAGCTCCCAGGGAAACTTCTTGCCCATGCCGCCCAGGCCCACGCTCTCCAGCAGCTTGAGCGCGCGTTCCTCATATTCCTTGCGGCGGTCCTTGAACTGGCTGCGGTAGGGCTCGACGATTTCCAGCGGCAGCAGCACGTTGTCGAGCGTGGTGCGCCAGGGCAGCAGCGACGGTGCCTGGAAGGCCATGCCCGAGATCTTCAGCGGCCCGGTCACGGGCTGGCCGTCGATGCGGATCTTGCCCATGCTGGGCATCTTCAGGCCCGTGGTGAGCTTCATGAAGGTGGACTTGCCGCAACCCGAGGGGCCGACGATGGCGATGAACTCGCCACGCTGCACCTTCAGGTTGATGTCCTCGACCGCGAAGATGTTCTTGGCCAGCAGTTCGTCGTTGTAGGCGAGCCAGACCTGGTCGAAATCGACGAAGGGGGCGTCGCTCGGCGCGGTGGTGTTCGACATGGGCTTCTTTCGTGAAAAGGGCCAGCCACCCGGTGGGGGAGGCTGGCCCTTGTGCGGGAGCGGGCCTTATTTCTTGGCCGGCGGCAGGATGTTGAGCTCGGCGGCCGTGGGCAGCATGGAGCCGTTCCAGATCTTGGCCGGGTCGACGCGGGTCTTGGTGCCGTAGGCGTCGGACACCTGCGAGGCCATCAGCGCCAGGCGGCCCGGCACGACCTGGCCGAAGCCTTCCTTGCGCGCGTCGGGGCTGGCCACCACGGAGTCGATGGCGAGTTGCAGGCGACGGGTTTCCAGCGGCACGTTGATGATGCCGTCGCGCGCCTTCACGGTGTCGATGGTGGCGGCCGGGTTGGCCATCACTTCCTTCGCGCCCTTGGAGAACGCCGCCAGGAACGCCTTGATCGCGGCCGGGTTCTCGGCGATGAGCTTGGGCGTGGCGATGATGACGTTGCCGTAGAGCTTCACGCCGTGGTCGGCGTAGGGGAGGATGACCACGTCTTCGGGCTTGACGCCGCGCGCTTCGAGGTTGAGCAGCGAGGTGAACGAGAAGCCGGTGATGGCGTCGATGTCGCCGCGGACCAGCATGGTCTCGCGCAGCGGCGGGTCCATCGAGGTCCAGGCGACGTTGTTGATGTTGTTGGCCCGCTGGAAGATCGGGAATCCCTTGCGGCCGGCGTCGAACACGGGCGCGCCGAGCTTCTTGCCTTCGAGGTCGGCGGGCTTGGTGATGCCGCTCTTCTTGAGCGCGAGCACCGCGGCCGGCGTGTTGTTGTAGACCATCATCACCGCGACCGGCTTGTTCGGTGCGTCGGGGTTGTTGGCGTGGAACTCCATCAGGGCGGCCAGGTCGGCGAAGCCCATGTCGTAGGTGCCCGAGGCCACACGCGTGACGGTGCCACCCGAGCCGTTGCCGGCGTCGATGGTCACGTCCAGCCCGGCCTGCTTGAAGTAACCCTTGGCGGCGGGTTGCAGGAACAGGGCGGCGGGGCCTTCGAAGCGCCAGTCGAGCTGGAACTTGATGGCGGTCTGCGCGTGCACGGCACCACTGAAGGCGGCGGCCGCGGCCAGGGCGGCGGTGGTCTGCAGGAAGCGGCGTTTGTTCATGGTTTCTCCAAAGGCTGGGCGGTTCTTCAGGGTGGGCAGGCCGTCAGCGCGGCGTGTGTAGGGGATAGCAACATCGGTGCCATGTGCTGCCGGTGTTTTGCACACCGGTTTTGTATACACATTGTCGGCCCGGGGGCGGGCGCAGGCATCCTGACATACCCTGAAAAGGTGCGCAGGTGCACTGTGCCGGGGCGAAGTATGGCCCCGGGGTGGTGCGCGCCACCACCGGGGCGAACCCGGGCCGTTCAGCGTTGTGCCGCGGCCAGCGCCGTCATGTTCAGCACGCGCCGCACGGTGGCCGCGGGCGTGAGGATGTGCACCGTGCCCGCCACGCCGGTGAGCATCGGCCCCACGGTGACGCCGCCGCTGGTGGTGGTCTTCATCACGTTGTAGAGGATGTTGGCGGCGTCGAGGTTGGGGCAGATCAGCAGGTTGGCCGAGCCGCTGAGCGTGCCTTCGCCCAGGTAGGCCTGGCGGATCTCGGGCTGCAGCGCGGCGTCGCCGTGCAGTTCGCCGTCGCACTCGATCTGCGGGTGCGCGGCCACGAACAGATCGCGCGCGCGGGCCATCTTGCGTGCCGAGGCGCGCTTGCTGGAGCCGTAGCTGGAGTGCGAGAGAAAGGCCACCTTGGCCGGGTGCCCGAAGCGCTGCACCTCTTGCGCGGCCATCCAGGCGATCTCGGCCAGCTCTTCGGCGCTCGGGTCTTCGTTGACGTAGGTGTCGGCGATGAAGACCGGGCCGCGGTCCGTCATGAGCGCGTTCACCGACGCGTAAAGGTTCGCCCCTTCGCGGCGGCCCAGGATGCTGTCGATGCGCTCCAGGTGCGTCATGTAGCCGCCCACCAGGCCGCAGATCAACGCGTCCGCATCGCCCAGCGCGATCATCAGCGAGCCGATGATGGTGTTGGAGCGGCGCACCGCGGCCTTGGCCACCTCGGGCGTGGCGCCCTGACGGCCGAGCCGTTGGTGGTAGTGCTCCCAGTACTGGCGGAAACGCGGGTCGTCCTCGGGGTTGACGTTCTCCACATCGGTGCCGAGCTTCATGCGCAGGCCGGCCTTGGCGATGCGTGCCTCGATCACCGCGGGGCGGCCGATGAGGATGGGGTGCGCGAGACCGTCGTCGATGGCCATCTGCGCGGCGCGCAGTGCGCGCTCGTCTTCACCGTCGGCATAGGCCACGCGGCACTTCTTCGCGGCCGCGCGCGCGGCGTTGAAGATCGGCTGCATGAGGATGCCGGTCTGGTACACGAAGCGGCCGAGCTGCTGGCGGTACGCGTCCATGTCGGTGATGGGGCGCGTGGCCACGCCCGAATCGGCCGCGGCTTGCGCCACCGCGGGCGCGATGCGCAGGATCAGGCGCGAATCGAAGGGCTTGGGGATCAGGTAGTCGGGGCCGAAGCTGAGGTCTTGCCCGGCGTAGGCGTTGGCCACTTCCTCGCTGGTCTCGCTCTTCACCAGGTCGGCGATCTGGCGCACGCAGGCCAGCTTCATCGCTTCGGTGATGCGCGTGGCGCCGCAATCGAGCGCGCCGCGGAAGATGTACGGGAAGCACAGGACGTTGTTGACCTGGTTCGGGTAGTCGCTGCGGCCGGTGGCGATGATGCAGTCGGGCCGCACGGCCTTGGCCAGTTCGGGGCGGATCTCGGGCTCGGGGTTGGCCAGCGCCAGGATGATGGGCTGGCTGCCCATGGTCTTCACCATCTCGGCCGTCATCACGCCGGGGGCCGAGCAGCCGAGGAAGACGTCGGCGCCGTTCACGGCGTCGGCCAGGGTGCGTTTGTCGGTGGCCTGGGCGTAGCGCTGCTTGGATTCGTCCATGCCGCCGGGGCGGCCCTGGTACAGCACGCCCTTGGAGTCGCAGACGAAGATGCGCTCGCGCGAGACGCCGAGGCCGACCATCACGTCCAGACACGCGATGGCCGCGGCGCCAGCACCCGACACGGCGACGGTGACCTCGCCAATGGCCTTGCCCACCAGCTCCAGGCCGTTGAGCAGCGCGGCGGCGCTGATGATGGCGGTGCCGTGCTGGTCGTCGTGGAACACCGGAATGTTCAGGCGGTCGCGCAACTGCTTCTCGATATAGAAGCACTCGGGGGCCTTGATGTCCTCGAGGTTGATGCCGCCCAGCGTGGGTTCGAGCGCGGCAATGATCTCGACCAGCTTGTCCGGGTCCTTCTCGGCGAGTTCGATGTCGAACACATCGATGCCCGCGAACTTCTTGAACAGGCAGCCCTTGCCCTCCATCACCGGCTTGCCGGCGAGCGGGCCGATGTCGCCCAGGCCCAGCACGGCGGTGCCGTTGGTGATGACGCCCACCAGGTTGCCGCGGCTGGTGTAGTCGGCGGCCTTGTTCGGGTCGGCCTGGATCTCAAGGCAGGGGTAGGCCACGCCGGGTGAGTAGGCGAGCGACAGGTCGCGCTGGTTGGACAGCGGCTTGGTCGGGGTGACGGCGATCTTGCCCTGGCGGGGCGTGCGGTGGTATTCGAGCGCGGCGTCGCGCAGCGCCTGTTCGGCGGGGGTCATGGCTGTCTCCTGTGAACGCACGGTCGGGGGGCGCATTTTGCACCGCCCCGCACGCGGGCTCAGCGCGGCGACAGCAGATCGAACAGGGTGCGCGCCACCACCTTGGTGGCGCGGCGCAAGTCGTCGAGCCGCACGTGCTCGTCGGCGCGTTTGGCGTTCGATTCGCGCACCGTGCGCGGGCCGGCACCGTAGATCACGCCGGGGATGCCGCGCTCCACGTAGAGGCGCACGTCGGTGTAGAGCGGCGTGCCGACCGCGGGGATGGGTTCACCGAACACCTGCTCGCCGTGGTGCTGCAGGGCTTTCACCAGCGCGGCGTTGCCCGCCAGCGGCTGCATGGCGCGCGCCAGCAGCATGCGCCGCACGTCCACCTGCAGGGCCTTGCCGCCGCGCGGCGGATCGAAGCTGGCCGCCGCCTTGGCGATCGTGTCGCGCAGCGCGGCTTCCACCTGCGCCGGGTCTTCCTCGGGGATCATGCGGCGGTCGAGCTTGAGCACCACCTTGCCCGGAATGACGTTGGTGTTGGTGCCGCCCTGGACGAGCCCGACGTTGAGGTACGGGTGGGTGATGCCCTCGACCTTCGACGTCACCTTCAGGTAATCGCGGTTGAGCGCATACAGCGCGTTCAGGATGTGCGTGGCGCCCTGCAGCGCGTCGGTGCCGCTGTCGGGAATGGCCGCGTGCGCCATCTCGCCCTGCACGGTCACCTCGAGCTGCAGGCAGCCGTTGTGCGCCACCACCACCTGGTAGCTGAAGCCGGCGGCCACCATCAGGTCGGGTTTCGTCAGGCCCTTGGCCAGCAGCCAGCCGGGGCCGAGTTCGCCGCCGAACTCCTCGTCGTAGGTGAAGTGCAGCTCCACACCGCCCTTGAGCGGGGCGTTCAGCGCTTCGAGCGCGCGCAGCGCGAAGGTGAAGGACGAGAAATCGCTCTTGCTGACGGCGGTGGCGCGGCCGTACATGGCGCCGTCGGCGATCTCGCCGCCGTAGGGGTCGTGCGTCCAGCCTTCGCCGGGCGGCACCACGTCGCCGTGGGCGTTGAGCGCGATCACCGGGCCGCCGGCACCGAAGGGGCGGCGCACGATGAGGTTGGTGATGCTCTGCAGGCCGGCGGCCTTCACGTCGGCATCGGGCACGGCGTGGGCTTCGGCGGTGTAGCCGAAGGCCTTGAGCAGTTCGGCCGTGCGTTTGGCGTGCGGGGCGTTGTTGCCGGGCGGCGTGTCGGTGGGCACGCGCACAAGCTGCTGCAGGAAGCCGAGCTGCTCGTCGAAATGCGCGTCGATCCAGGCGTCGAGTTGTTGGTAGGGGGTCATGGTCAGGCGGTTTCCTTGGCGAGTTGGCCAAGCAGGTGTTCGAAGGCCAGCACGCTCAGCTCGATGTCGTCGCTGGTGCTGCTTTCCAGGGGGTTGTGGCTGATGCCGCTGTTCTCGCCGCGCACGAACAGCATGGCCTGCGGCATCACCTCGTGCAGCTTCATGGCGTCGTGCCCGGCGCCGCTGGGCATGCGGTGCACGGGCAGGCCGAGCGCGGCCACCGCGCGTTCCCAGCGCTGCTGCCATTCCGGCGCGCTCGGCGCGGCCGACGCGGCCATGGTGCGTTCCAGGCGCTGGCCCAGGCCGCGGCGTTCGCAAATGGCGCCGAGTTCGGCGAGCACATCGCGTTCCAGCGCGTCGCGCTGGGCGTCGCTGGGGGCCCGCAGGTCGAGCGAGAACTGGCAGCGCCCGGGCACCACGTTGATGGAGCCGCCGGGCACGTTGAGCAGGCCGATGGTGGCCACCGAGTCGCCGTCCTTCGCGGCGCGCTGCTCCATGTACAGCGCGAGTTCGGCCACCGCGCAGGCCGCGTCGCGGCGGCGGTCCATGGGGGTGGTGCCGGCGTGGCTGGCCATGCCGAGCACCTCGCCCACGTGGCGCACGCCGGCGTTGATGGATGTGACCACGCTCAGCGGCAAGCCCATTTCGTTGAGCACCGGGCCTTGTTCGATGTGCACTTCGATGAAGCCCAGGTAGCGCGCGGGGTCGCGCTCGATGGTCTTGATCGCTTCGAGCGTGCCGGGCAGGCCGGCCGCGCGCATGGCGTCCTGCATGCGCACGCCGTCGGCATCGGTCTGGTCGAGCCATGCCGGGTTGAAGTGCCCGGTGAGCGCGCCCGAGCCGAGAAAGGTGGCCTTGTAGCGCTGGCCTTCCTCTTCCGAGAAGCCCACCACCTCGATGCCGAAGGGCAGGCGCCGGCCCGCGCGGTGCAGGCGTTCAACGCAGGCGATCGGCACGAAGATGCCCAGGCGGCCGTCGTACTTGCCGCCGTTGCGCACGGTGTCGAAATGGCTGCCGGTGAGGAGGCGCTTCGCCGCGGGCGACGCACCGTGGTAGACGCCGATCACGTTGCCCACGGCGTCGATGGACACCTCGTCGAACCCGCTGTCGCGCATGCGCGCCATGAGGTCGCGCTGGCAGGCCTGGTGGGCGTCGGTGAGGTAGGTCACCGTGAGCTGGCCGCTTTCCTTGAAGCCCGGGTCGCTGTGCTGCGCCAGGCTCTCGTGCCAGTCCCACACGCGGTGGCCGAGTTCGGGTTCGGCGCCGAACTTGTCGGCCAGGCGGATTTCGGCGATGCGGTGGATGTTGCGCAGCGCTTCCTCGCGCTCGAACGCCACCGGGTTGTGCAGCCGGCGCTCGAAGGTGGCGATGATCTGCTGGCGCGTGAGACCGCTGCCGCGCGGGCCGCGCACCGCGACGATGAAGGGAAAGCCGAAGCGCGCGTTGTAGTCGGCGTTGAGCTGCTGCAGGCGCGCGAACTCCTCGGGCGTGCAATGGGTGAGGCCGGCGCGGCTCTGCTCGCCGGTGCTCTCGGCGGTGAGCGTGTTCGCCACCATCGCTTTGCCGGCGAGCTCGGGGTGGGCGCGGATCAGCGCGAGTTGCTCCTCGCGCGTGGCCGTTGCGAGCGACCGGACCAGCGCCCACTTGAGCGCGGCCAGGGTCGGGAAGGGGCGCTGCGCCAGCGCGCGTTCCACCACCCAGGGCGAGTGTTCGTACAGGCCGTCGAGCAGGCGTTGGGCCTCGGCGGGGTCGGCCGCGTTGAGTTGGTCGAGGGTGATGGCCATGGCGTTCAGCTTGGCTGCGGGAACAGCGTGGTCCAGTGGCGCGCGATATCGATGCGGCGCGTGATCCACACGCCCTCGTGCGACTGGATGTGATCGAGGAAGCGCTGCAGCGCGGTGATGCGGCCCGGGCGGCCGAGCAGGCGGCTGTGCATGCCGATGCTCATCATCTTGGGCCGGTCCAGGCCCGCCGGGTCGCCTTCGGCGTAGAGCGCGTCGAAGGTGTCCTTCATGTACTGGAAGAACGGGTCGGCGTGCGAATAGCCCTGCGGCAACGCGAAGCGCATGTCGTTGCAGTCGAGCGTGTAGGGCACCACGAGCTGGTGCGCGGTGCTGCCATCGCTCTTGCGCAGCTTCATCCAGAAGGGCAGGTCGTCACCGTAGTAGTCGCTGTCGTATTCGAAGCCGCCGAAGTCGGCCACCAGGCGGTGCGTGTTGGGGCTGTCGCGCCCGGTGTACCAGCCCAGCGGGCGCTGGCCGGTGAGCGCCGTGATGAGCTGCATGGCCTCGGCCATGTGGGCGCGCTCGGTGGCCTCGTCCACGTTCTGGTAGTGGATCCACTTGAGGCCGTGGCAGGCGATCTCGTGCCCGAGTTCGGTGAAGGCGGCGGTGATCTCGGGGCAGCGCTGCAGCGCGGTGGCGATGCCGAACACCGTGAGCGGCAGGCCGCGGCGCTCGAACTCGCGCAGGATGCGCCAGACACCGGCGCGCGAGCCGTATTCGTACACGCCCTCCATGCTCATGTGCCGCGCGGGGTAGGCCGCGGGGTTGAACATTTCGGAGAGGAACTGCTCGGACGCGTCGTCGCCGTGCAGCACGTTGTTCTCGCCGCCTTCCTCGTGGTTGAGCACGAACTGCACGGCGATGCGCGCGCCATTCGGCCAGCGTGCGTGCGGCGGATTCCGGCCGTGGCCGCGCAGGTCGCGGGGGTAGGGGGCGGTGGCGTCGTAGGTCATGGGCTCAGGGCCAGGGAGAGGTCGTTGGCGGGGGTCTTGCGGTCGAAGGCGAGGCCGGCTTCGACATGCAGCAAATGCTGTTCCATGAGCCGCACGGCCAGCGCTTCGTCGCGCGCGGCCAGGGCCTTGACGATGGCGGCGTGTTCGTCGCTGGAGTCGGCCGCGGCCTCGCTGCTCTGGTACATGAGGGTGATCAGCGCGCAGCGCGAGATCAGGTCGCGCAGCAGGTCGGCCAGCACCTGGTTGTTCATGAGCTCGGCCATGCGCACATGGAAATCGCCCAGCAGCTCGGTGCGGCCGGGCACGTCCTGCTCGTCCAGCGCGGCGCGTTCCTGGGCAATGTGCTCGCGCAGCGCGCGCAGCATGGCGGGGTTGACCTCGCGCACGAAGGCGCGCGTCATCTCCGCCTCGAGCATGCGGCGCACGGCGAACACCTGGCGGGCTTCGTCGGCCGAGGGTGTGGCCACGAAGGCGCCGCGCGCGGGTTCCAGGCGGATCAGCCGGTTCTGCGACAACTGGAACAGCGCCTGCCTCACCAACGTGCGCGACACGCCGAAATGGTCGGCGAGTTTTTGCTCCGCGAGCTTGGTGCCCGGGCGCAGCCGGTGCTCGACGATGGCCTTGGTGAGCGCTTCGACGATCTGGGCCGTGCTGGAGGTTTCCATGCGCGGCATGATAGCCACAAACGCTTCAAACTGTATACACTTTCAGTCGACCAAACTTCATGACGAGGACGCCGCCATGGGCCTGAGCACCCACGTACTGGACACGATGCACGGTTGCCCCGCGGCGGGCATGCGGGTGGCGCTCTACCGCACCGATGGCGGGGCGGCCACGCTGCTCAAGCAGTTCACGCTCAACGCCGACGGCCGCAACCCCGACGGCCCGCTGCTCGACAACGCCACCGTCCGCGCGGGCACCTACCGGCTGGTGTTCGATGTGAAGGACTACTTCGACGCCCGTGGCGTGGCCTTGCCCGAGCCGCGCTTTCTCGATCGTGTCACGCTGGACTTCGGCATTGCGCACACCGACCAGCACTACCACGTGCCCCTGCTCGTGAGCCCGTGGAGCCATTCCACTTACCGCGGCAGTTGACGCCACACAAAAAGAAGGGCCCGCCAAAGCGGGCCCAAGCGTTCTACCCCTTGGAGATCACTTGTTGCGCTGGCCTTCGGTCAGCGTGTCGAGCTGGAAGTTGCCGCTCTTGTCCCAGAGCCAGACCTCGGTGTAGGTGACACGGCCCATGCGCACCGGCGCCGGGAACGGCGCGGCCGCGCGAACCGTGCGTTCGATCTCGCGCATCACGTCGGGCGCGTGGCTGGGGGCGCGCATCCAGCTCACCTGCCGGACTTCGCCCATGCCGTCGACTTCAACCTGCAACACACCCACGGCGTGCAGCAGCGGCGGCAACTGGCCTTTGTAGATGCGGTGGCTGTTGTGCTGGTAGAGGTGGCGCGCGCCGTCCTTGCGGTAGTCCTGCGGCGTGGCGGCCTGCGACACGTGCTTGGGTTCGGGCGCCTTGCTCACGGGAGGGGGC
>JACVCO010000023.1 GCA_016741995.1 Hydrogenophaga sp.
TCAGGTTTGTATAAGAGCCCGGCCCCCGGCCTGGCGCTTGCCCTTGATCGGCGTGGCTTTGCCCACCCCCCAGTGGTGGTCCCCGTTCTGGCGGCGGTTCTTCACCAGCGCCGACCAGGGCGAGCCGCTCTTGAGCGTGGCCCACATGTCGCGGAAGGCCTCCGGCGGCATGTCGGGGTGGCGAACGATGTTGTGCGGCTGGCCGATCAGTTCATCGTGGCGGTAGCCACTGACCGCGATGAACGCGGGGTTGCAGTAGGTGATGTGGCTTTGCAGGTCGGTCGTCGACACCAGGGTGACGCCATCGGGGATGACGTATTCCTGGTTCGTGACGGGCTGGTTGACGCGCATGGCGGGATCCTTGGTTTTCGGTGCACCGGACGCGGTGCACCGTGATCCCGGTATCG
This sequence comes from Hydrogenophaga sp., assembly GCA_016741995.1. Lineage (GTDB taxonomy): Bacteria > Pseudomonadota > Gammaproteobacteria > Burkholderiales > Burkholderiaceae_C > Hydrogenophaga. Next base: position 408 of record JACVCO010000023.1, read on the forward strand.
ACGCCGACCCCGCGGCCTGAAGGTCCGGAACGGGCCGCCGCTGCGGCCGTTGCCGGTTTGTTGATCCAGATCAAGGTCTCAGGGCAGGCGCTCGATCGTCAACACCGTGTAGGCCCCGTTGATGCGGTCGGCGGTGAAGCGCACCTTGTCCCCCGCCTTGAGTGGCGCGAGCTGGCTCACGTCCTTCACCTTGAACACCATGGTCATGGGCGGCATCTCCAGGTTCTTGATCTCGCCGTGCTTGAGCGTGACCTCCTGGCCGGCGGCGTTGACGCGGCGGACTTCCGCCTCGGCGGGCGGCAGGTCGGCGGCGAAGGCGGTGGTGGCGATGAGGGCCAGCGCGCTGGCCATGAAGCGGTTTTTCATGGGGAACTCCGTTGTCAGCTGCGGAAATAGGATTGGTACACGCGCGAGCTGCCGTCGCGCAACACGAGCAGCACGTCGTACGGGTCTTTGCGGTCGCCGTAAACCTCACCGTCCATGCCCGGGCTGCCCACCGGCATGCCGGGCACGGCCAGGCCGATGGCGGCGGGCTTCTCGGCCAGCAGGCGGCGGATCTCGCGCGCGTTCACGTGGCCTTCGATCACGTAGCCCGCGATCAGGCCGGTGTGGCACGAGCCGTAGCGCTCGGGCAACCGCAGGCGACGGCGCATGGTGGTATTGCCGGTGTCGAAGGTCTGCACCCGAAAGCCGTCGGCCTCGAGGTGGGCAACCCAGTCGTTGCAGCAGCCGCAGTTCGGGTCCTTCCAGAGCTGCAGCATGGGCAGCGCGGTCTTGCCCTGCGCTTGCACGCGAAGGGTGCCGCGCATGCCGGCCTCGAAGTGGCCGGCGATCAGGCAGGCGAACTCGAAGTCGCCCGCGCGGTTGAAGTGCCACACCAGATCGCCCTGCTTGCCGGGGGGCACATGGGCCATGTAGGGCTCTTCGTGCTGCATGCCGGGGTGCTTCTTCATGAGCTCGGCGTGGGCCTGCAGTTCCTCGCGCGTGCCGAGCACGATCTCGTGCATCACCGCGCCCGCATTCACCGCGCGGATGCGCAGTGTTTCGCCTTCGCGCACCTCGATGTGGTTGGGCGCGAGCTTCATGTCGTCGGTCATGCGGACCGTGATGGTGCGGCGCACGTTCTTCGCATCGCCGGCGATGCCCCAGGGTTTCTGTTCCTTCACCACCTGGGCGGGGGCGCCGTGGTGGCCGGGGTGTGTGTCGCCGTGCGCGCGCGCCAGCGGGGCGGCCAGCGCCAGGGGCAGGGCGAGCAGGGTGCGTCGTCGGGTGTTCATGGGGGTCTCCTTCAATGGTGGGCGTGGCCGGCGGGTTTGCGCGCGCTGGCCTTGGGTTCGGTGGATGGCGTGGCGGCGCGCGGGGCCTCGGGCGCGCTGGTGGTGTCGACCAGGCGCGCCTGCGTGCCCGGCGGTTGCGCGTAGGGGCCGGGGTCGCTGTGGTCGCCCGCCTTCTGGTCGGCGCGCACCTTGAACACGGTGAACATGCCGCCCATCTCGATCGGGCCGTGCGGGCCGGTGCCGGTCATCATGGGGAAGGTGTTGGCGGGCAGCTCCATCTGCATCTCGCCCATGTCGGCCATGCCGCGTTCGCCCATCACCATGTAGTCGGGCACGGCGCGCTGCAGTGGCTTCACCAGGCCGCGGTGGTCCACGCCGATCATGGTGGGCACACCGTGGCCCATGGCGCCCATGGTGTGGTGGCTCTTGTGGCAGTGCATGGCCCAGTCGCCCGGTTCGTCGGCAATGAACTCGAGCTGGCGCATCTGCCCCACCGCCACATCGGCCGTCACTTCGGGCCAGCGCGCGCCCTTGGGCGTGGGGCCACCGTCGGTGCCGGTCACCTCGAACTCGATGCCGTGGATGTGGATCGGGTGGTTGGTCATGGTGAGGTTGCCCACGCGCACGCGCACCTTGTCGCCCAGGCGCGCCACCAGCGGGCTGATGGCCGGGAACACGCGGCTGTTCCAGCACCAGATGTTGTGTTCCAGCATGGTGTTGACCTGTGGCGTGCGGCTGCCGGGCGTGACGTCGAACGCGTTGAGCAGGAAGCAGTAGTCGCGCTGCACCTCATTGATGAGCGGGTGCTTCTGCTTCGGGTGCGTGACCCAGAAGCCCATCATGCCCATGGCCATCTGCACCATTTCGTCGGCGTGCGGGTGGTACATGAAGGTGCCGGGCCGGCGCGCCACGAACTCGTAGACGAAGGTCTTGCCGGCGGGGATGGCGGGCTGGTTGAGCCCGGCCACGCCGTCCATGCCGTTGGGCAGGCGCTGTCCATGCCAGTGGATGGTGGTGTGCTCGGGCAGCCGGTTGGTCACGTAGAGGCGCACCCGGTCGCCCTCGACCACTTCGATGGTGGGGCCCGGGCTCTGGCCGTTGTAGCCCCACAGGTTCACGTGAAAGCCGGGCGCCACCTCGCGCACCACGGGCTCGGCCACCAGGTGGAACTCCTTCACGCCGTTGTTCATGCGCCAGGGCAGCGTCCAGCCGTTGAGCGTGACCACCGGGTTGTACGGCCGGCCCGCGCCGGTCACGCCGGGTGGCGTCCAGGGGGCGGCGGTGTCGGCCGAGGTTTGTTGCACGGCCTCGGGCAGCGCGGCCAGGGCCACACGGCTCACGCCCGCGGCGGCCACGGCGCTGGCGGCACCGGCAAAGAGGTGTCTGCGGTTGAGCGCCATGTCAGTGCCCTCCCGCTTCGGTGGGGGTGGCCGCCCGCGCCGCGCCCGGTGCGCTGTCGGGCGTGAAGCCGGCGCCCGCGATCAGCGCTTGCCAGGCGGCCTGCGCGCGCCAGAAATCGCGGCGTGCAACCAGCGCGGCATCGAGCGCGTCGAGCCGTTCGCGTGCGCTGGCGAGCAATTGCCAGGTGCTGTCGAACATGCCGTTGTAGCGCAGCAGGGTTTCCTGCTGTTGCGCGTCCTTCAGGCCGGCGACCACCTGCTCGGCGTGCCGGGCGCCCGCGTGGCGCGCCTGCAGTTGCGCCCACGCGTTGCGCGCCATGGCGCGGCGCTCGCTGGCGCGCGCGAGCAGGCGGGCGCGGTGTTCGTCGGCTTCCTGCAGGCGGGTTTCGCGCAGCAGGGCCAGGTTGTCGATGTGCGGCGGTGTGGGGTTGCCGGTGGCGGGGTCGGGCAGCGCGGCGATGGCGGCGTCGCGCGCGGTTTCCCAGGCCGCCCAGCGGCCTGCGGGCAGGCCCGCGAACGCGCGCCGTGCGGGGTCGGCCTCCAGCGCGAGCGTTGGGTCGGCGCGCAGCACGGCGGCTTCGATGCCGTCTTGGGCGAGCCCGTCGCCCGCCCGGGCCGGCAGCGCCGGCAGGCCGGCGCCCAGGCGCTCGCCGAGCGCGCGCACCTCGTCCGCTCGCCACACGCCCATGAGGCCGGCCAGGTGTTCGATCGTGGCGTGGGCGGCGAGTGCGGCGTCGGCCTGCGCTTGCCAGGCCGCGGACTCGATCAGTTGCTCCTGCATCAACCGGGCCGCCGGCCAGTTGCCCGCGCGCACCATGCGCCGGCCGAGTTCGCTGCCGCTGCGGCTGGCGTCGAGCACCGCGGCGCGCAGTTGCACGCGTTCGCGCGCGGTCACGGCGTCGGTCCAGGCCTGCTGCACATCGCGCACATGCCCCGCGTAGGCCACACGCACGCGGGCCTGCGCCAGCGCGTTCATGCCGGCGTGGGTGAACAGGTCGGGCCGCTGGCGCAGCGAAGCGCGCAGCGCCTCGGCCAGGCCGAGCGCGGGTGGAGCGGCGGTGTCGGGTTCGGCGCGGGCATGGGCCGCTTCCCAGCGCAGCAGGTCGATGTGACCGCGCGGGAACTCGGCCACGCGCTGGTTGGCTTCGCGCCAGAGTGAGCGCGCCCGGGCAAGGTCGTCGGGCTGCTCGGGTGGGTCGAGCCGTTGCGGGTCGGGTAGGGGCAGGGGGAGCGCCGCGGCGGGCGACGCGGGGTCGGCGGCGCGCAGGGCGTCGTCGGGTGTGGCCGCCAGGGCGGGCAGGCCCAGCATCAGCGCCAGCCACAGCGGCGCCGAACGGACAGGGGGAAACATGAGCGGTCTCCTGAAGGATCGAACCAGCACCCGCCCGGCGGTTTCACGCGCGAGGCGGACGCACCACGGGTGCGAACACTCAGGAAATGGGCGGTTTGTGCAGGTGGCGCGGGGCCAGGCTCGCGAAGCGCTCGGCGCGTGCGATGAGCAGGCCGTGTTCGGCCGCTGCGGGTTCGGCCAGCGCCACGCGGCTGCCCAGCGCCGGGCCGTTGCAGACATCGCACAGCAGGTGGGCCTGGGTGTGGCCGGCGTCGTGCTGGCCACCGTGGGGGGCGTCACCGCTGGCGTGCTCGCCGTGCCCGCTGCCGGTGGCCTCGGTGGCCATGGCCATGTGCGGGCAGTCGTCGCCCGGGCCGGGCTGTCCGGCCGCCGCGGTGGCCGCGAGCGGTGCGGCGGTCATCGACACCGCCATGGCATCGCCCACCCAGCCGCGCAAGGGCAGCAAGGCAATGAGCAGGGCGATCCACAAGGCGCGCATGGTGTGCGGATGATACGCAGCGCGGCGGCGAAGTTCCGCCCGCGCTCAAGCCCCGCTGGCCAGCCGCCGTTCGGCCTGTGTGAGCCAGCCGCTCAGGTGCTCGTGCAGGTCGCGCTGGCTGAAGGAGCAGCTTTCGCCGTCGAACAGCGCGCTCGATTCGAGCCGGTCGAGCAGGCCGTGCAGCACCTCGCCGAAGCGCGGTGGCAGCGCGGCCAGCAGTTCCTCCTGCGCGCGCAGCCGTTGCGCCGCTTCGTGCGGGCGCATGCGCTCGGCGAGCAGCGCGTCCAGGGTTTCGCGCACGGGGCGCAGGCGGGGGTCGTCCATGTTCAGCTCGTGGGCATCGGGCGCGGAGCGGAGGCCGGCGTCGCGGCGGGAGGCAGGGTGATGCCGCGCTGCTGCAACACGGCGCGCAGGCGATCGGGGTGGTCGGTGATGAGGCCGTCCACTCCCCAGTCGAGCAGGCGTTCCATGTCGCTCACTTCGTTGACCGTCCAGGGAATCACACGCAGCCCTTCCGAGCGCGCGCGCTCCAGCACGCGCTGGTTGATGTCATTGAAGTTCGGCGACCACAGCTTGCCGCCCGCCGCCGCCACCATGGCCGGCGCGTCTTCGAAATCGGCGAGCCGGGCGCCCGGGGTCCAGCGGCCGGTTTGCAGCGTGTCGAAGCGCGGGCGCTGCGCACTCAGGAAGGACAGCGCCATCTCGGGCGCCACGCGCTGGCTGATCTGGAGCAGGCTCCAGTCGAAGCTCTGCAGGGTGGAGCGCGAGGCCACACCGTGGGCCTTGATCACCGCCAGCACCGCCTGCACGAAAGCCTCGGGGTCGGGCGATTCCTGCGGGCGCTCGGGGTTGCGCTTGAGTTCGATGTTGAAACGCACGTGGTCGGCGCGCAGCCGCGCGGCCAGCTGGAACAGCGCCGCGAGCGTGGGAATGCGCTCACCGTCGGCCGCTTGCTGCAACGGGAAATCGCGTGCGTAGCGGCTGGCGGGGTTGATGCGGCCGACGTCGTATTCGGCGATCTGCGCCAGCGTGAGCGTGTGGAACGCCGGCCCGCGTGCCTGCAGCCAGCGGCCGTGTGCGTCGCGCGTGATGTCGGGGTTGGGCGTGGTGTCGTGCGAGATCACGGGCACGCCGTCGGCGCTGAGCACCACATCGAGCTCGAGCGTGCTCACGCCGAGGGCCAGCGAGCGCTCGAAGCCGGCGAGGGTGTTTTCGGGGGCGAGCGCGCGGGCGCCGCGGTGGCCTTGCAGGTCGAAGGCGAGTGCCGCCCCCGAACACCACAACGACAGGCCCAGCGCGGTGGTGCAGCTCCAGCGCAGCCAGGTGAGGCGCCGGGCAGCGGCTTGTGCTTGTCGTGGCATGTCGGTCTCCTTGTCTGGGCGGGCATTGTGCCCACCCGGAGTGACCGCCTCAAGTCAGCCGCTGTTCCCGGTTCGGGTGTGTGTCTCCGAACGCCCGGCTCAATGCCCGAGGATCTTGGACAGGAAGTCCTTGCTCCGCTCGTTCTGCGGGTTGTTGAAGAAGGCCTCGGGCGTGTTCTGCTCGACGATCTGGCCCTGGTCCATGAAGATCACGCGGTCGGCCACGGCCTTGGCGAAGCCCATTTCGTGCGTGACGCACAGCATGGTGATGCCCTGGTTGGCCAGCTCGATCATCACGTCGAGCACTTCCTTGATCATCTCGGGGTCGAGCGCGGAGGTGGGCTCGTCGAACAGCATGATCTTGGGCGTGAGGCACAGCGCGCGCGCAATGGCCACGCGCTGCTGCTGGCCACCCGAGAGCTGCAGCGGGAACTTCTTGGCCTGCTCGGCGATGCGCACGCGCTTCAACTGCTGCATCGCGCGTTCCTCGGCCTCCTTCTTGGGCATCTTGCCCACCCACATGGGCGAGAGCGTGAGGTTTTCCAGCACCGTGAGGTGCGGGAACAGGTTGAACTGCTGGAACACCATGCCCACGTTCTTGCGCACCTGGTCGATGGCCTTGATGTCGTCGGTGAGTTCGACGCCATCCACTTCCAGCGTGCCCTGCTGGTGCTCTTCAAGCCGGTTGATGCAGCGGATCAGCGTGGACTTGCCCGAGCCCGACGGCCCGCAGATCACGATGCGTTCGCCCTTGGCAACGGAGAGGTCGATGTCGCGCAGCACGTGGAAATCGTTGCCGTACCACTTGTTGACCTTGTCGAAACGGATGATGGGTTCGGTCATGTTCTTGTCTTTCGTCAGCGCGCCTTGCTGGCGGCCAGTTGTTTCTCGACCCACAGGCTGTAGCGCGACATGGCAAAGCAGCCGGTGAAATAGATGAGCGTGATGAAGAAGTAGGCCTCGAGCTTGAACGGGCGCCACTGCACGTCGGAGTTCAGGGCCAGTGCCAGCGCACCGGTGAGCTCGTAGAGCGAGACGATGGTGACGAGCGAGGTGTCCTTGAACAGCGAGATGAAGGTGTTCATGATGCTGGGCACCACCATCGAAAGGGCCTGCGGCAGCACGATCAGGCGCTGCGTCTGCCAGTAGCCCAGGCCGAGCGAATCGGCCGCCTCGAACTGGCCCTTGGGCACGGCCTGCAGGCCGCCACGCACCGTCTCGGCCATGTAGGCCGCAATGAACAGCGTGAGGCCGGCGATCACGCGCACCAGCACGTCCACCGTCACACCCTGCGGCACGAACAGCGGGAACATGAACGACGCCATGAACAGCACCGAGATCAATGGCACGCCGCGAACCAGCTCCACGTAGAGCACGCTGATGGTGCGGATGGCGGGCAGCTTGGCGCGCCGGCCCAGGGCCACCACCACGGCGAGCGGGAAGGCCAGGAACAGCGAGATCACCGCCAGCATGATGGTCAGCGGGAAACCGCCCCACAGCTCGGTGCGCACCGAGGACAGGCCGAACCAGCCACCGCCCATGAGCAGGAAGAACAGCGCCAGGATGGCCGCCCACACCAGCACCAGCCAGCGCTTCCAGAACGCGCGCATGCAGCTGATCACGAGGCCGCCGATCACGAGCAGCGTGGCCACCAGCGGGCGCCATTGCTCGTCGAAGGGGTAGCGGCCGAACAGGATGATGCGGTACTTCTCGGCGATCACACCCCAGCAGGCGCCCACGCCGCGGGCGGCCTGGCAGGCGTTGGCGTCGGCCTGGAACACGGCCCCGGCGATCATCCAGCGCCACAGGCCGGGCAGGGCCCAGACCAGCAGCAGCGCGATGAACACGGTGGTGGTGGTGGATCGCCAATCGGCGAAGAGGTTGCGCCGCGCCCAGGCCACCGGGCCGGACTGCTGCACCGGCGAAGGCCGTGGCGCGATGGGTTCGAATTGTTGCGCGCTCATGGGATCAACGCTCCTTGATCGCCATGCGGCGGTTGTACCAGTTCATCACCAGCGAGGTGGTGAGCGAGGTGCTCAGGTAGACCAGCATGATGATGGCGATGCACTCGACCGCACGACCACTCTGGTTGATGGTGGTGTTGGCGATGGAGACCACATCGGGGTAGCCCACCACCACCGCGAGCGAGGAGTTCTTGGTGAGGTTGAGGTACTGGTTGGTCAGCGGCGGAATGATCACGCGCATGGCCTGCGGCAGCACCACGAGCTTCATCTTCTGCTTGGGGTTCAGGCCCAGGGCCGATGCGGCTTCGTCCTGCCCGCGGCTGACGGACTGGATGCCGCCGCGCACCACCTCGGCCACGAAGGACGCGGTGTAGGTGACGAGGCCGATCAGCAGCGCCATGAACTCGGGCGTGAGCGCCATGCCACCATCGACCATGAAGGCCAGTTGCTCGGGCAGGGCCCATTCGCGCGGCATGCCCGCCACCACCCAGCCCACCAGGGCGAAGACGATCAGCATCGCCAGCGGTGCCCAGAAACGGTCGCCGTCCTGGCCGGTGGCTTCGAAGCGCTTGTGGACGCGGCGGCGCCAGAGCACCCCGGCCACCGCTCCCACGGCCAGGCCACCCAGCACCGCACCCACGCCGGCCGTGGGCCAGGGGAAGGACAGGCCGCCCTTGCTGAGGAACACCAGGCCGCCCAGGGACGCCGCTTCGTTGGCGGCCGGCAGCAGTTCGATGAACACCAGGTACCACATGAGCAGCTGCAGCAGCAGCGGCACATTGCGGAAGGCCTCGACATAGCCGTAGCACAGGCCGCGCACCAGCGCGTTGCGCGAGAAACGGCCCACGCCGAGCGTGACGCCCAGGAGGGTGGTGAGGATGATGCCGGCGACGGCCACCTTCACCGTGTTGAGCACGCCGACCCAGATGGCCTTGCCGTAGCTCTGGCTGGGGTCGTAGTTGATCAGGGTCTCGCCGATGTCGAAGCCGGCGCTGGCACCTAGGAAATCGAAGCCGCTCTGGATGCCGCGCGCGCGCATGTTCAGCTGCGTGTTGTGCGCGATGTACCAGAGGCCCAGGGCCAGCAGGGCCAGTGCGATGACCTGGTAGATCACGCCGCGGGTGGCGCGGCTGTTGAGTGACCAGCGCCGGGAGCGGGGTGGAGGGGAAGCGGGGATCGTCAAGGCAATCTCGCGTTGTGAGGCACAAACAGAAGGCGTTCGCCGCAGCCTTGTGCCGCGGCGAACGCACCAAAAGAGCGAACGGCGCCAGGGCGCCGCTCGCGGGGGCCGATCAGCGGATCGGCGGGGCGTACATCACGCCGCCTTTGGTCCAGAGGTTGTTGATGCCGCGCGGCAGCTGGATGGCCGTCTTGGGGCCGACGTGGCGCTCGAACTGCTCACCGTAGTTGCCCACGGCCTTGATGGCGCGGTAGGCCCACTCTTTGTCGAGGCCCAGCAGCTTGCCCGTGTCTTCGTTGCCCATGCCCAGCAGGCGCATCACCGAGGGGTTGGTGCTGGAGCCCTTGAGCTGGTCGACGTTGGCTTGCGTCACGCCGTATTCCTCGGCTTCGAGGAGCGCGAAGCCCACCCACTTGACGATGGCAGCGAACTCGTCGTCACCGCGGCGCACGGCCGGGCCAAGGGGTTCCTTGGAGATCAGCTCGGGCAGGATCAGGTGGTCGTCGGGCACGGCCATGTCCTTGGCGCGCGAGGACGCGAGGCCGGAGGCGTCGGTGGTGTAGGCCTGGCAACGGCCCGACGAGTAGGCGGCCAGCGCGGCTTCGAGCTTCTCGAACACCACGGGTTTGAGGTTCAGGTTGTTGGCGCGCGAGTAGTCGGTGAGGTTGAGTTCGGTGGTGGTGCCCGATTGCACGCAGACCGTGGCGCCCTTGAGCTGCTTGGCGCTGGTGACCTTGAGCTTCTTGGGCACCATGAAGCCCTGGCCGTCGTAGAAGTTCACGCCCACGAAGGTGAGGCCCAGCGAGGCGTCGCGCGTCAGCGTCCAGGTGGTGTTGCGGGCCAGCAGGTCGACTTCGCCGGACTGCAGCGCGGTGAAGCGCTGCTGTGCGGTCAACGGCACGTAACGCACCTTGTCGGCGTTGCCGAGCAGGGTGGCGGCCACCGAGCGGCACACGTCCACGTCCATGCCGCTCCACTTGCCCTGGCTGTCGGCCGCCGAGAAGCCCGGCAGGCCGGTGTTGACCCCGCAGTTCAGTTCACCGCGCTTCTTGATGGCTTCGACGTCCTTGCCGGCGTGGGCGGGCAGGGCCAGCAGCGAGGCAGCGGCGCTCAGAGCCAGTGCGGTCAGCTTCAGGGTGGTGGATTTCATGCAGTAACTCCGGATTGGAAAAGGTTGTCTTCGGCCACACCCGCGCACCCGATCGGTGCGTAGGTTGGCTGCAGGGCACTGTAGCCCTGGTGTTTTGGACCAGGGATCGGGGTTTACGTGGGAGCGTCATGCAAAGGATTTATTGAACTATTGCGCAACGCCATCCGCACGCGAACCCTCTGCGGACGAGCAGATTCCATGCCATCACAACGGAGACAAACCGACATGTCAGCCCCGTCCGAGCCCGAGCCGCGCGCGCACCTGCGCGTCTGGCCCCGGCGCCTGCCGCACACCCTGCACCCGCCCGCGACCTCGCTGTGGCGCAACCTCGAGGTGAGCGCGATGCGCTATCCGGACAAGGCCGCGCTGGTGTTCTTCGACCGCCTCACCACCTACGCCGACCTGCTGATGCAGGCCGAACGGCTGGCCGCGCACCTCCGTGCCCAGGGCGTGCAGGACGGCGACCGCGTGATCGTCTACATGCAGAACTGCCCGCAGTGGATCGTGGCGTACTACGCCGTGCTGCGTGCCAATGCGGTGGTGGTGCCGGTGAACCCCATGAACAAGGCCGACGAACTCGGCCACTACCTCACCGACCCGGACGCCCGTGTGGCCGTCTGCGCGGCCGATCTCGCGGGCGAACTGGTCAAGGCCAACGCCGGTGTGCCTGTGGCCGAGCGCCTGCGCCACCTGGTCGTCACGCACTACAACGATGCCATCGGCCCGCAGGCCGAGGTGCCGCCCGCCTGGCAGGCCTGGCTGGGCACGCGCCATGAAACGCCGGTGCTGGAAGGCGCCAGCGTGTGCACCTGGGCCGAGGCCCTGGCCTGCGCCGGCCCGCTGCCCGCGCACAACCGCGGCCCCGACGACCTGGCCGTGCTGCCCTACACCAGCGGCACCACCGGCCTGCCCAAGGGCTGCATGCACCCGCACCGCACGCTGATGCACAACGCCGTGGCCAGCGGCTTCTGGGGCAACAGCACGCCCGAGGCGGTCTCGCTGCTGGTGGTGCCCCTGTTTCACATCACCGGCATGGTCACGGGCATGCACGCGGGTATTTACGGCGGCTCCACCCTCGTGCTCATGCCGCGCTGGGACCGCGAGCTCGCCGGGCGCCTGATCTCCCGTTGGCGCGTCACGCACTGGACGAACATCCCCACCATGGTGATCGACCTGCTCGCCAGCCCGAGCTTCGAGCAGTACGACCTCACGAGCCTGGTCTACATCGGGGGTGGTGGGGCGGCCATGCCGCAGGCCGTGGCCCAGCGCCTGCTGGAGCAGTTCGGCCTGCGCTACGCCGAGGGCTACGGCCTCACCGAGACCGCTGCGCCCTCGCACAGCAACCCGCCCGACGCACCCAAGCAGCAATGCCTGGGCATTCCCTTCATGAGCACCGACGCGCGCGTGGTCGACCCCGAGACGCTGCGCGAGCTGCCGATGGGCGAAGCGGGCGAGATCGTCATCCACGGCCCCATGGTGTTCGACGGCTACTGGAAGCGCCCCGAGGCCACGGCCGCCGCCTTCGTCGAGATCGATGGCAAACGCTTCTTCCGCTCGGGCGATCTCGGCCGGGTGGACGAAGAGGGCTACTTCTTCATCACCGACCGCCTGAAACGCATGATCAACGCCAGCGGCTTCAAGGTCTGGCCGGCGGAGGTGGAGGCCTTGATGTTCAGGCACCCCGCGATCGCCGAGGCCTGCGTGATCGCCACGCACGACGCCTACCGCGGCGAGAGCGTGAAGGCGGTGGTTGTGCTGCGGGCCGACGCCCGAGGCAAAACCAGCGAGGCCGACATCCTGGCCTGGTGCCGCGAGCACATGGCGGTCTACAAGGCGCCGCGCGAGGTGGCGTTCGTCGACGCGCTGCCCAAGAGCGGCAGCGGCAAGGTGATGTGGCGCTGGTTGCAGGAGCAGGAGGCGGCCCGGGCGCGGGAACTGGCGCCGGCCGGCTCGGCACAATGACGCATGCCTTCCCTGTCCGACGCTTTCCGCCGCCTCTGGCAACCGCGCAATGGCCTGTTCTGGCTGGTGCTCGGTCTGCAGATCCTCTCCAGCACCCTGGTGCTCATCATCCAGATCCAGGAACCGCCCCCGGGGTTGCGCCTGATCCTGGGGCTGTTCGCGCTCACCAACACCCTGCTGGGCTGGTGGCTGCTCGCGCGGCTCTGGCGGGAAGGGGCCAACCGGGTGGCGCCGCCCGCCCAACCCCCTCGGGGTTGACGCGTTTTTCTGCGGAGATCGTCACAAGTCGGCTGTTTTGTGCTGGAATGTCGCCGCGCGTCGGTCGTTGTATACCTGACGTCGCCCGAATCGCGCCGCATTCACCCTCATGAAGCAGTTCTTGTCCACCCTGTTCGATACGGTTGCCCAGCGGCTGCAGGCCAACGATTCGAAGCGCGACGACGACCCCTACCGCCTGGCGCGCGTGCGCCGGGCCATGCTGGATCTGGTGGGTGACGATTCCAACTGGGAAGCCGAACAACTGCGCCACCGCGTGCTGGTGGCCGAATCGGCGCGGGCCCTGTGGTTCATGCGGCCCGATCTGCTGCACTGGCTCTGCCGCGCGCAGGACGAGCGCACCGCCATGGCGCAGGTGATGGGGCTGCAGCCCCTGTTCGAAGGGCTGATCGAGACCTCGCTGCTCGGCCCCTCGTCGCGGCGCGACCGCCGCGACCGCTCTTCCCACCCCTGAGTTCTCAGCCCTGCGGCGGGCTTGCCCCAGGGCGCCCGCCTAAACTCGGCGGCCATGAGCGCGGCCGAATTTTCCCCACCCTACCTCTCCCCCAACGCCATCGACACCGCGCTGCGCGAGCGCGGCGTGGGCCTGCTCAGCGGCGAAGACACGGCCGCGTGGATCGGCGTGCCGCTGGCGGACCTGCAGGCGCTGGAGCCGCACTGGAACCGGCTGGTGGCCGACGGCTACCTGAAGGACGGCGGGCGCTACCGCCAGCGCCGCCACAGCTGTTTCGTCTGCCACGGCGAACGCGTGGAACAGGTGCCGCACCGCGCCCACTGGCAACCGGTGGAATACAACGCCCTGCATGGCGGCATGCAGCGCTGGTTCGAACCCATGGAGCCGGCCATGGTGGCCGCCCCCGCGTGGACGCAACTGCTGCAGCGCCTGACCGCCGCCGCCGACGCCCTGCGCGGCACCCAACCCTGGTTCGTGGAAGCCCACCCCTTCCGCATCGACACCACCGACGGCATCGGCCGCCCCACGCCCGAAGGCGCGCACCGCGACGGCGTGGACCTGGTGGCCGTGTTCCTCGTCGGCCGGCACGCCATCAAGGGTGGCGAAAGCCGCGTGTTCGACGCCAACGGCCCCGCCGGCCAGCGCTTCACCCTGCGCGACCCGTGGTCGCTGCTGCTGCTCGACGACCCGCGCGTGATCCACGAAAGCACCCCCATCCAGCCCGAGCAGCCCGACGGCCACGGCTGGCGTGACACGCTGGTGGTGACGCTGCGCGCGGGCGGGTTTCAGGGGGACTGAGGCTTACGCAAAGCTGGCCGCTTGTTCGGCCGCTGGGCTTCGCTGGCTCGTTGGCGGGCGGCAGCAACCAGTCTGGCCAGTTCGGACTTGGTGGCGACCGACTTGAGCTGGCCTTTCTCGAAAGCCGCCAGCAGTTCCGATTCGTAGGCATCAAGCTTGGGCATCTTTCGCTCCGCTGTCGTTGGCGTCGTCAATGTAGATGCCACTGCGAGCCAATACCCGTTCAGGCTGAGCTTGTCGAAGCCCTCTTGTGATGGTTCGGTGAGGACTTCGACAGGCTCAGTCCGAACGGGGCCTCACACCCCACCCGTCGGGTGCGTCGGGTCCACCCACAGCACCTGCTCGGGCTTCTCCACCGGTTCGATGTCCAGGTTCACCGCCACCGCCTGGCCGTCGCTGCGGCAGAGCACGCACTCCAGCACCTCGCTCGGGCTGGCGTTGATCTCCTGGTGGGGCACGTAGGGCGGCACGTAAATGAAATCGCCCGGGCCGGCTTCGGCGGTGAACTCCAGGTGTTCGCCCCAGCGCATGCGCGCGCGGCCCTTCACCACGTAGATCACGCTCTCCAGGTGGCCGTGGTGGTGGGCGCCTGTCTTCGCGTCGGGGTGGATGGTGACCGTGCCGGCCCAGAGCTTCTGCGCGCCCACCCGCGCGAAGTTGATCGCCGCCTTGCGGTCCATGCCCGGGGTGGAGGGCACGTTGCCGTCGAGCTGGTTGCCGGGCACCACGCGCACGCCGTCGTGCTTCCAGCGCGGCTCGCCGTGTGAATGGCCGTGATCGTGGTCGTGCGGGTGATCGTGAGAGTGGTCGTGTGCCATGGCGCGCTCCTCGGGGGTGTGACGCCAGTGTGCCAGCGCACCCGGCCCGCCGGCCCGACAATCCAGGGTTTTCCCGTAGCCTCCGGAGAGCCGCCTTGCCCCTGCCCACACCCGCGCCGCGCACGCCCATGCACACCCGCCGCGTCACCTACCAGGGCTTTCAGCGCGACGACGGCCTGTGGGACATCGAAGGCGAACTGCACGACAGCAAGCCGTTCGACTTCCACATCGAAGGCGAGCGCGAGTGGAAGAACGGCGAGCCCGTGCACCACATGCGCATCCGCGTCACGTTCGACGACGCCATGCTCATCCGCGCCATTGATGTGGTGATGGACGCCTTCCCCCACCACCCCTGCCCGCAGGCCCTGCCCAACATGCAGGGCATGGTGGGCGAGGTGCTGGGCAAAGGCTGGCGCCACACCATACAGCGCCACCTGGGCGGCATCAAAGGTTGCACCCACCTGCGCGAACTGTTGTTCAACCTGGCCACCGCCGCCATGCAGACGCGCGTGGGCACCTTCGGCCTGCCGGCCAACGGCCAGCCCCCGCCGCACCTGGGCCAGTGCCTCTCGTGGGACTTTGACGGCCCGGTGGTGGAGCGCGTCTACCCCATGTTCTTCCGCTGGCGCGCCGGCGCCTGACCGGTGCCGCCGCATCTGAAAAATCACTTAAGCACGCGCGCGCAGCCCGTTCTTCCACCGCCCAAGGGTTGACGCGCTTCGACGCGCTGACGTGCAATCGCCCCACCCAAAAGGAGGGGTGAAATGACGACGAACAAGAAGCGCACGCGCTGGTTGCGCGTGCTCGGCATCGGCCTGGGCACATTGGTGCTGCTCGCCGCCGCGGCCCTGGCCACCGGCATCTTCATGGCCGAACGCAAGATGCAGCGCCGCGTGGACGTGGCCGCGCAACCCGTGCCCTACAAAACCGACGCCGCCACGCTGGAGCGCGGGCGCTACCTCTACGCATCGCGGGGCTGTGTGGATTGCCATGGTGCCAACGGCGCCGGCCGCACCTTCGTAGACGACGGCGCCCTCACCATCGCCGGCCCCAACATCACCACCGGCCCCGGCGGCGTGGTGGCCGCCTACCAGCCGGTGGACTGGGTGCGCGCCATCCGCCACGGCATCACCCCGCAAGGCCGCGCGCTGATGGTGATGCCGAGCGAGGACTACAACCGCTTCACCGACGACGACCTGGCCGCCCTGGTGGCCCATGTGCGGGCGCTGCCGCCGCTGAGCGGGCAAGCCGCCGTGGTGAACCTGCCCCTGCCGGTGAAAGCGCTCTACGGCTTCGGCGTCATCAAAGACGCCGCCTCAAAGATCGACCACAGCCTGCCCCCGCAACTGCCCGTGGCCGAAGGCGTCACCATCGAACACGGCCGCTACGTGGCCAACATGTGCATCGGCTGCCACGGCGCCCAACTGCAAGGCGGCAAGATCCCCGGCGGCCCGCCGGACTGGCCGCCGGCGTCGAAGCTCACGCCTGGGGAGGGCGGGGTGATGGGGCGGTACGCGGATGCCGATGCGCTGATTGGAATGTTCCGCAGTGGCAAGCGGCCGGACGGGAGCGCGGTGCAGGTGATGCCGTTTGAGTCGCTGAGGGAGATGAGTGAAACGGATCTGCGGGCGTTGCATCTTTACTTGAAGGGGTTGCGGGGTTAGGGCGGCAGTCGCCTCCAGACTGAACTTAGTCCTTCACCGCCGACGAGTGACCGGCAACTTCCGACCCCCGATTAGTTCTTCCCCCACGCTCCGGAAAGCGGACTTTCAGTTCTCAAATTCCATTGCATCCAGCGGGCTGGCCGTGCCACCGGCAGCTAGACATTGGCCTTCTCGGTTTGTAGGCTGTAGCGCAGGTAGTGAACCCATTCACGCACCTGATCCAGCGGCTTGACGGACCGGGGAGGTACCCAGTTAGGTTTGTCGGATCTGTTATGCGTGTTCATGCATCCAGCATGATGCGTTGCAGGATTGATTTCGAATACCGTTTGGGGTGCCATGCGACTTTGTTTAACGACTGCGGTTGTGGGTATCCGGTGTTCGGTCGGATAAACCACGAGTTAGGCATTGGAACCAACGCTTCGTCAGTCTCAACGCCACAGAAACCCTGCGCTACCTAAGAGGTCTGTATGAGCCCTGCTTCTAGTACCTACGACCCCAATTGGATTGCAGCTGTGGCTGCAGCCTTGGCGTTACTCATAAGCCTCTTCGCGCTTTGGCAGGCACGAAGAAATCGAAGATCCGAGCTAGAGCAAGCCTTTGTTCACCAAAGAAACGAGATAAACCTCGCATTCGCGGAGCACATGGTCAAGGGCCCGTTTGCACACCTTCTTGGCATTCCGGATGACCAACTGAAGGAGTTCATACCGAAGGTCTGCCTCTTCTTCCTTCAGCTTAACCTGCTCAACGATGTGTATCAGCATCGAAAACTGCTTCCGCCCAGCGCATTGGCTTCCTATGAAACCTGGTCACGACAAATCCTTGCACCTTGGATAAAGGCCGACAAACATTTGTTGGACTCTCTGAAGCACATTTATGCCACCGAAGACCTGATGCCGAAAGACTTTGTCCACTGGCTCAAAGATCGGATTCCACTCAACTAGCCGATGTCTAACCCCTCGTTCAATCTGACCTGCTACGGCAGGCTTTGTAAGCCCGGTCCGTGCCACCTGTACTATCGTCGCGGACCGGGCTTACAAAGCCTGCTTCCGCGGGCAGGTTAGCTCGAACGTTAGGGGTCACGATGGCCACCACTCCCGACCTTGATCAACAGATCCTCAATCGCGCCGCGGAGCTGCTTGGCGGACAAGCTGAGTACGAAAGACTTGCGGCCGAAGAGGTCAACGAAGTACAGCGCCGTTGGAACCAAGACACCGACGCTATTGGTCGAATACTTCGAGCGCATCTGTTTGTCGAGCGCTTCATGACAGAGAACCTGCAACGCGCGAACCCAGCGCTCGGACCGGTCGAGAAGGCAAGGTTGACCTTCGCTCAAAAGATCGAACTTCTGAACCAGAGTGACCCTGATGTGACCGCCGCTGTGTCAGGAATACGAGCGATGAACCGTATCCGCAATCGCTTGGCGCACCAGAGTGACGCCGCGGTCACTGCTGACGACGTTGCAGCCCTTCTTAAGTGTCAAACTTTCTCGCGGCTCCTTCGATTTAGGAACCGGGGAGACTTGGATGCTCTCGCGCCTATTGAAGTGCTGGAGAACTTTGCAAGGTTCGCCGCCATTGCGCTCTCGGTTCGGCACAGTCGCCGCATTGCCGCGTTGGCGGCGGCCACGAAAGAACTCGTCCCGGAGGAGTGACGTCTAACCTCTCCCTCGAGAGCGGCCTGCCGCGGCCATCCGCTCAGCTCGAACGTTGAGCGACTGCTTTCCACTTGGCCATCCGGCCGCTCCTGGTCAGGAGGAGCAGTTCAGGCCGTGAGATCCAGTGTCCGAGATCGCTGCAACGCAGCCACCCTCACCCCACCACCGCCCCATACACCACCCCCCGCATCACCCCCCGGTAGTGAATCCGCTGGTTCGGCGCCTGCGCCATGAAGATGGCGAACATCTCCAGCGCGGGGTCGACGAAGAAGTGCGTGCCGCCGATGCCGCTCCAGTGGTACGTACCCACCGAGCCATGCACCGACGCTTCGCCCAGCGCGGTGCGCACCGCAAACCCCAGCCCGAACCCATGCCCCGGCGGCAGCAGCGGGTTGTCGGCGTGGGGCACGGTGCTGCCCAGGTGGTCGGCGGTCATCAGGGCCAGGGTGTGGGGCGACAGGATGCGCTCGCCGCCCAGTTCGCCACCGTTCAGCAAACACTGCAGAAAGCGCGCGTAGTCGTGCGCGGTGGACATGAGGCCGCCGCCGCCCATCTCCAGCTTCGGTATTTCGCGCGGGTCGTGCATGGGCATCTGCACGCCGCCATCGGGGTCGTGCTCGAAGGCCTCTGCAATGCGGTGGTGCTGGGCAGCCGGCACGTGGAAGACGGTGTCGTGCATGCCCAGGCGCTGCAGGATGGTTTGCTGCAGGTGCTCGGCCAGGCCCTGGCCGGTGATGACTTCGATCACGCGGCCCAGCACGTCGGTGGCGCGGCTGTAGGCCCAGGCGCTGCCAGGCTGGTGGGCCAGGGGCAGGGCGGCCAGGCGTTCGCAGAGTTGCTCGTTGGTGATCTGGCGGTTGATCAGATCGGCCTGCGTGTAGAGCGCGTTCACGTGGCCGTTGCCGGTGAACTCGTAGGTGAGGCCCGCGGTGTGGCGCAGCAAGTCCTGCACGGTGCTGGGGCGGTGCGCGGCCACCAGCGCCACGCCGTGCGGGCCGGGCACGGCCACCTGTTGCCGCATGAAGCCGGGGATGTACTGGCCCACCGGGTCGCTCAGTTGCAGGCGGCCTTGTTCCACCAGCCGCATGGCCGCCACCGAGACGATGGGCTTGGTCATGGAATAGATGCGGTAGATCGCATCGGTGGGCAGGGGTTCGGGCTGCGCCGGGTCGCGCCGGCCCACGGCAGCGTCCAGCACCACGTGGCCGCGGCGGGCGATGAGCACGTGCGCGCCGGGCAGGCGGCCGCGGTCCACGTCGTGCTGCAGCAGGTTCACGATGTGCTGCGTGCGTTCGGGGCACAGCCCCGCGTCGGCCGGCGTGGCCGTGGGCAGGCCGTGCATGCTCAGCCTCCGAAGCGTTGGCGGGCCAGCGCCGCGCCTTTGGCCAGCGCGTCGAGCTTGGCCATGGCCACCTCGCGGCTCATGGGGGCCAGGCCGCAGTTGGTGCAGGCAATCAGCTTGTCCTTCGGCACGTAGCGCAGCGCGGTGGCAATGGTGTCGGCCACCTGCTCGGGCGTTTCAATCGCGTCGCTCGCCACGTCGATCACGCCCACCATCACCTCCTTGCCTTTCAGCAAGGCCATCAGCTCGGGCGGCACGTGGGAATGGAAGCGCTCCAGGCTCACCTGGTCGATGCGGCTGTTGGCGAGTGCGGGGAACACCTGTTCGTACTGACGCCACTCTTCGCCCAGGGTCTGCTTCCACTTCACGTTGGCTTCAATGCCGTAGCCGTAGCAGATGTGCACGGCGGTCTTGCAGGTGAGGCCTTGCGCGGCGCGCTCCAGCGCCTTCACGCCCCAGTCGGCGGCGTCGGCCATGTAGACGTTGAAGGCCGGTTCGTCGAACTGGATGATGTCCACGCCGTCGGCCTGCAGGGCCAGGGCTTCCTGGTTCAGCAGCTCGGCAAAGGCCATGGCCATCGTCACCTTGTCGCCATAGAAGCGGTCGGCCACGGTGTCCACGATGGTCATGGGGCCGGGCAGGGTGAACTTGAGCTGGCGCTTCGTGTGGGCGCGCGCCAGTTGCGCCTCGAACGCGTGCACGCGGCCCTTCAGCTTCAGCGGCGCCACCACCTGCGGCACCATCGCGTCGTAGCGGTTGTTGCGGATGCCCATCTTCACCTTGTTGGCGAAGTCGATGCCGTCCACATGCTCCACGAAGCCGTGCACGAAGTGCTGGCGCGCCTGCTCACCGTCGCCAATCACATCCAGCCCCGCGTCCTCCTGCGCCTTGATCCACAGCAGCGTGGCGTCGGCCTTGGCCTGCTCCAGTTCCTTGCCTTGCGCTTTCCACTGCGGCCAGAGTTTTTCCGTCTCGGCCAGCCACGCGGGCTTGGGCAGGCTGCCGGCGATGGCGGTGGTGAACAGCATGGGCTTGCCTCAGGTGCGTTCAAAGATGGCCGCGATGCCCTGGCCGCCGCCGATGCACATCGTCACCAGCGCGTACTTGCCGCCGATGCGCTGCAGCTCGTGCACTGCCTTCACGGTGATGAGCGCGCCCGTGGCGCCGATGGGGTGGCCCAGCGAGATGCCCGAGCCGTTGGGGTTGACCTTGGCCGGGTCGAGGCCAAGGTCGCGCGTCACGGCGCAGGCCTGCGCGGCAAAGGCCTCGTTGGCCTCGATCACGTCGATGTCGCTGATCTTCAGGCCGGTTTTCTTGAGCACGGCCTGCGTGGCCGGCACGGGGCCGATGCCCATGTACTTCGGGTCCACGCCGGCGTGCGCGTAGCCCACCAGGCGCGCCAGCGGCTTGGCGCCGCGTGCTTTCAGCTGCTCGCCGCTCATCAGCACCACGGCGGCGGCCGCGTCGTTGATGCCCGAGGCGTTGCCCGCGGTGACGGTGCCGTTCTCCTTCACGAACACCGGCTTGAGCTTGGCCATGTCGTCCAGCGTGGCATTGGGGCGGAAGTGCTCGTCGGTGGCGTAGGCGGTTTCGCCCTTGCGGCTCTTGAGCATCACCGGAACGATCTGGTCCTTGAAGTGGCCGGCCTCGGTGGCGCGCTGCGCGCGGTTGTGGCTTTCCACCGCGAGTTTGTCTTGCTCGTCACGGCTGATGCCCCACTTGGCCGCGATGTTCTCGGCCGTGACGCCCATGTGGATGGTGTGGAAGGGGTCGTGCAGCGCGCCGACCATCATGTCCACCAGCGTGGCGTCGCCCATGCGCGCGCCGAAGCGCGTGTTCAGGCTGGCGTAGGGCGCGCGGCTCATGTTCTCGGCACCGGCACCGATGGCGATCTCGGCATCGCCCAGCAGGATGCTCTGCGCGGCCGACACGATGGCCTGCAGGCCCGAGCCGCACAGGCGGTTCACGTTGAAGGCCGGCGTGCCTTGCGCGCAGCCGCCGTCGAGCGCGGCCACGCGCGAGAGGTACATGTCGCGCGGCTCGGTGTTCACCACGTGGCCGAACACCACGTGGCCCACGTCGTCGCCACTCACCTGGGCGCGGGCGAGTGATTCGCGCACCACCAGCGCGCCCAGCGCGGTGGGCGGGGTGTCTTTCAGGCTGCCGCCGAAGGTGCCGATGGCGGTGCGCACGGCGCTGACGACGAAGACGTCTTTCGACATGGTGTTTCTCCAGGGAAAACGGGGGGTGGGAAGCAGGGAAGGGATGGCGCCGGATGGTACGCCCGGGCGTTCAGAACACCTGTCGCGCGAGCACGCGCAGGCGGCTGCCGTCGGCCTCGGGCCGCGTCACGAAGAGTTCGCCCATGGCGAGGTTCTCACCCGTGAGCGCGGTGATGTTCACCTGGTGCGTCACGAGCATCCAGTTGGCGGGCGCGCGCACGCCGCGCGCGGCGTCGATCACCTGGCGCGTCTGCGCCTCGCGCACGCCCTGGCCGCCGAAGAAGGAATTGACGGGTGCCCACACCGTGTGCCGGCCGAAGGCGAGTTGCGCGGTGTCGATGCAGCGGCACCAGGCGCTGGCGCGCACCTCGTCCAGGCGGATGCCCTCGCGCTGGAAGGCGGCGCCGGTGCGTCGCGCCTGCTCGCGCCCCTCGGCGCTCAGGTTGCGCTGCGTGCCGCATTCGCCGAGCTTGAACTCCGGTGGGTCGCCCACGCCGGGGTCGGTCTGCGCGTGGCGCATCAGCACCACGTTGCCGCCCTCGCGCAGGCGGGCCCAGAAATCGCTGACCTGCGCCTGGGCCTGCGTACCGCCGGTGGCGAGCAGGGCAGAAGAGGCTGCGATGAAGCGGCGTCGTTGCAGCATGGTCGCCTCCGAAGGGGTGTGGGGTCAGGCGTCGCGCACGTCGGCCACGGGGTTCGTGCCGAAGTCCTTGCGGTCCAGCCAGCCCAGCACGCGCGCGGCAGCGTCTTCCGGCGAGCTGAGCATGCCTTTCTCGCGCAGGTCCACAAAGCGCTGGCGGTCGGGGAAACCGCCCGCATCGCTGCCGCGCAGGTGGATCTGCATGTCGGTGTCAATCACGCCGGGCGCGAGCGAGACGAGTTTGGCGCCGTTGGGCTGGTTCGCTTCTTCCAGCGCGCAGCAGCGGGTGAAGTGGTCCATGCCGGCCTTGGCCGCGCAGTAGGGCGATTGCGAGGCCATGGCGTTGCGGCCCAGGCCCGACGAGATGTTGAGCACCTTGCGTGGCCCGTTCCAGCCCGATTGCACCCAGGCACGCGTGGTCGCGAGGAAGGCGGCCGTGAGCTGCATGGGCGCTTCCAGCCCCACGCGCAGCGCGTTCACCAACTGTGTCTCGGGCACGTCGGCCAGCGGCACGATGGCGGGCAGCACACCCGCGTTGTTGATCAGCGTGGCGCTGGCGAAGTCGCCAGGCTTCAGGCTGGCAAGCCAGTTCGCCACGCGCTCGCGCGCACCGGCGGTGTCGGCCAGGTCTTGCGACCACTGAACCAGTGGCGCGCCATGCTGGTCGGCCTCGGCCTGCAGCTCGGCGCTGATCTGGCGCGACAGGCACAGCAGCACGCGGTTGGGGGAGAGCAGTTGCCGGGCCATGGCCAGGCCCATGCCGCGCGAGGCGCCGGTGAGGAGGGTGAGGTGTTGCATCGTGCTCGGTGTGTTCAGAAGGGGCAGGGCGAATGGAATTCGATGGGGTTGCCGTTGGCGGGGTGGGGCAGCGCCAGCCAGCCCGCGTGCAGCAGCAATCGGTCGGCCAGTGTGCGTTGCGTTTCGCTGGCGTACAACGGGTCGCCCACGATGGGGTGGCCGATGGCCTGCAGGTGCACGCGCAGCTGGTGGGTGCGGCCGGTCACGGGCTCCAGTTCTAACCGCGTGCCGATGCCCGCATGAGTTTCTTGGTCATCGGCCAGCCGCCAGCGCGTGAGGCTGGGCTTGCCCATGCCGTGGTGCACGATGCTGCGCGGCCGGTTGAGCCAGTCGATCATCAGCGGCAGGTCGATGGTCTGCCATGCGTTGCCGGGGTTGGCGAGCGCGCCGGCCACCACCGCGGTGTAGCGCTTGTCCACGCGGCGCTTCTCGAACAGCATGGAGAGCTTGCGCTGCATGTCGATGCCGCGCGCCATGAGCACGATGCCCGAGGTGGCCATGTCGAGCCGGTGCACGATGAGCGCGTCGGGCCAGCGTGCTTGCGCGCGGGTGCTCAGGCAGTCCTGCTTGTCGGGGCCGCGGCCGGGCACGGCCAGCAGGCCGGCGGGTTTGTCGAGGACGATCAGGTGTTCGTCTTCGTGGATCAGGTTCAGGCCGCTCATGGCCGCGATTCTCGCCCCGGGGACAATACGGCCCATGCTGCTGCTCGCTCCCATGGAAGGCCTGCTCGACGCCACGCTGCGCGATGTGCTCACGCGCCTGGGCGGGGTGGACCGTTGCACCAGCGAGTTCATCCGCGTCACCAACACCCTGCTGCCCGAACGCGCGTTCATCCGCGTGGTGCCCGAGCTGTTGAACGGCGGGCGCACGGCGGCCGGGGTGCCGGTGCGCCCGCAGCTTCTGGGTTCAGACCCCACGCTGCTGGCCGAGAACGCCGCGCGCCTGGCCACGCTGAACCCGCCGGGGATCGACCTGAATTTCGGCTGCCCCGCCAAGACCGTGAACAACAGCCGCGGTGGCGCCATCCTGCTCGACGAGCCCCAACTCGTGGGCCGCATCGTGGCCGCGGTGCGGCGCGCGGTGCCGGCGCACATTCCCGTGTCGGCCAAGATGCGCCTGGGCTACATGGACGATGCCTACGCCGAAGAGAACGCGCTCGCCATCACCGACGCGGGCGCGGACGAACTCGTGATCCACGCGCGCACCAAAGCCCAGGGCTACAAGCCGCCCGCGCACTGGGAGCGCATTGCGCAGGTGGCGCAGGCCTTGCCCGCGCAGCGGCCGGTGCTGATCGCCAACGGCGAAATCTGGAACGCGGACGACGCCCAGCGCTGCCGCGCCATCACCGGTTGCGAGCACCTCATGCTTGGCCGCGGCCAGATCACCGACCCCGGGCTCGCGCACCAGATCGACGGCGGTGCGCCGGTGCCGTGGGCGCGCGTGGTGCCGCTGCTGCCGCTGTTCTGGGCCCGCGTGAGCGCGCGCGTGGAACGGCGCCACCGCGCGGGGCGGCTCAAGCAGTGGCTGAACTACCTGCGCCACCGCCACCCCGAGGCGCAGCAGGCGTTCGACGAGCTGCGCCTACACCATGAACCCGAGGCGATTTCTGCCTGGATCGAGCAGGCCCAGGTGCGCTGGGGATGCCCCGACGAGGTGCCGGCAGAAACCGCGCAGCCGTGTTAACTTCCGGCCCCCGCTTCGCAAGAGTGTCCGTCCGAGCTCTCATATGTCTGCACTGCAACAACGGCTGGCCGCCCTCGGCCCCGAGCGCCTGCGCGGCATGCGCCGCGGGCTCGAGAAAGAGAGCCTGCGTTGTTTGCCCGACGGCAGGCTGGCGCTCACGCCGCACCCCGCGCCGCTGGGCAGCGCGCTGACGCACCCCCACATCACCACCGATTACAGCGAGTCGCAGCTCGAGCTCATCACCGGCGTGCACGCCAGCGTGGAAAGCAGCCTGGCCGAACTCACCGAGGTGCACCAGTTCGTGCTGCGCACGCTCAAGGCGCAGGGCGACGAAATGCTGTGGGTCTCCAGCATGCCCTGCGGCCTGCCCACCGACGAGACCATTCCCCTCGGGCGCTACGGTTCGTCCAACGTGGGCCGCGCCAAGAGCGTGTACCGCATGGGCCTGGGCCACCGCTACGGCCGGCGCATGCAGACCATCTCGGGCATCCACTACAACTGGTCGCTGCCCGCGGTGGACAACGAAGGTTACTTCGCACTCATCCGCAACTTCCGCCGCCACGCCTTCCTGCTGCTCACGCTGTTCGGCGCGTCGCCCGCGGTGTGTTCAAGCTTCGTCGAAGGCCGCAACCACGAACTGCAGAAGCTCGGCGCCAGCGGCACGCTGTACATGCCGCACGGCACGTCGCTGCGCATGGGTCGCCTGGGGTACCAGAGCGAGGCGCAAGGCACGCTGGCCGTGAGCTACAACGGCCTCGAAGGCTATGCCGCTTCGCTGCACGACGCGCTCACGCGGCCCTGGCCCGCGTACGAAACGGTGGGCATCCGCAACCCGGGTGGCGACTACAACCAGCTCGCCACCACGCTGCTGCAGATCGAGAACGAGTTCTACGGCACCATCCGCCCCAAGCGCGTGATCTACCCGGGCGAGCGCCCGCTGCACGCGCTGCGCGAACGCGGTGTCGAGTACATCGAGGTCCGCCTGATGGACCTCAACCCCTTCGAGCCCATCGGCATCGACGCGATGACGCTGCGTTTCCTGGATGTGTTCCTGCTGCACTGCCTGCTGGCCGACAGCCCGCCCGACACGCCGAGCGAGATCCGCGAACTCGCGCAGAACCAGCACCTCACGGCCGCGCGCGGGCGCGAGCCCGGGCTGGAGCTGCTGCGCCGCGGTTCGCCCGTGAAACTCACCGACTGGGCGCTGGAAATCATCGAGCAGTTGCAGCCGATTGCGGACGCGCTGGACGACCTGGGCGGCACCGACGCGCACGCACTGGCCGTGGCGCATGCGCGCAGCACCCTGCGCCAGCCCGATCTGCTGCCCTCGGCGCGGGTGCTCAAGGCCATGTCGGCCCACCACGACGATTCCTTCATCGGCTTCGTGCGCGGCCAGTCGCGGCTCACGCACCAGCAACTGCTGGCGCAACCCTGGAGCGACGCGCAACAGGCGCGCTTTGTGGCCATGGCCGAGCGCTCGCTCGCCGATCAGCGCGCGATCGAAGCCAGCGACAGCCTGCCGTTCGAGATCTACCGGCAGGAATACGTGTCGGCCGAGCGGCTGGGGCGGCCACGCGCCGCGGCGCCCGTGCAAGGCGCCGTCACGGTCTGAGGGCGGTCAGACCTCGCCGCCAAACTTTTTGATCAGGTTGGCGACGTACTTGTCGACCAGCTTCTCGAACTCGGCCTCCACCACGGGGGCCACCACCATCTTCATCAGGCCGGGCAGCGGCACGTCCACCGTGCCGTCGATGGCGAGTTCGATCGCGGTGCTCTTGCCACCCTGGTCGGTGATCTTCCAGTGCCCGCCCACCTGGGCGTTGCCGACGCCCTTCACCGGCGTCCACTTC
The DNA here is from genome assembly GCA_016741995.1 of Hydrogenophaga sp. Lineage (GTDB taxonomy): Bacteria > Pseudomonadota > Gammaproteobacteria > Burkholderiales > Burkholderiaceae_C > Hydrogenophaga. The sequence continues at coordinate 26,730 of JACVCO010000023.1, forward strand.
ACGGTGCCCGTGCCCTTGGCGGCGTCGAACTTGCTTACGTACTTGCTCGCGTACACGGTCTGGATGTTCACCTGCGCGGTGCCCACTTTCTCCATCTCCCACTGGTAGCTGCCGCCACCCAGGTCGGTGAGCTTCTCGACCTTGGGGAAATGGCTCACCGACGCGGGCACGTCGGACAGCAGCTTGAACACGTCGGCGGCCTTGGCCTTGACGGCGAATTCGTAGCCGAGGTCGATCTTGACGGTGATGGCCATGGTTGCCTTTCGTGTGCGTTGCGGGTCGCGGGCATTCTAGGCAGGAGCCCCTGCACCCGCGCTGCGGGCTTACCCCGGGGCAAGGCACAATCCCGGCCTTTCCCCGTTTCGCCCGCCCGCAGCAGCCCCCTTCCATGAGCGTCCAGTGGTTCCCCGGTCACATGCACCTCACGCGCCAGGCCATCGCCACCCGCGTGAAGACCATCGACGTCGTCATCGAAATGCTCGACGCGCGGCTGCCCGGTTCCAGCGCCAACCCGCTGCTGGGCGAGCTCACCCAGAAGCGCGCCACGCTCAAGGTGCTCAACAAGCAGGACCTGGCCGACCCCGAGCGCACCGCGCAATGGCTTGCGCACTACAACGCGCAACCGGGCACACGAGCCATCGGGCTCGACGCGAGCGTGACCGCGCCGGCGCGTGCGCTGGTGGCGGCCTGCCGCGAACTCGCGCCCAGCCGCGGGGGCATGGCCAAGCCGCTGCGTGTGCTCATCTGCGGGGTGCCCAACGTGGGCAAGAGCACGCTCATCAACACCCTGATGGGCAAGCGCTCCACCAAGACCGGTGATGAAGCCGGCGTGACGCGCAACGAGCAGCGCGTGGCGCTGGCCGACGACGTGTACCTGTACGACACGCCCGGCGTGCTGTGGCCGCGCATCATCGTGCCGCAGAGCGGCATCCACCTGGCGGCCAGCGGGGCGGTGGGGCGCAACGCCTACGACGACCAGGAAGTGGCTTACGAACTGCTCGACAACCTCAAGCTGAGCTACCCCGCGCTGCTGCGCGCGCGCTACCCGCTGGGTGATGCCGACGCGGCGCTGGCCGACATGAAGGCCGAGGACATGCTCGACGCCATCGGCCGCCAGCGCGGTGCGCTGGTGAGTGGTGGGCGGGTGGACGCTCAGAAGACGGCCGAACTCGTGATTGCCGATTTCCGCACCGCGCTCATGGGGCGCATCACGCTGGAAACGCCCGAGCAATACAAGGTCTGGCTCAAGGCCGGCCAGGCGGCGGATGCCGAGCGCCAGCGCTTGAAGCGCGAGCGCTTTGGCGACGAGCGGCCCCGCCCGCGCCCGCGCCGCCGCACCTGAACCGGCTTACTTGTTCTTTTCCTTGCCGCGCGGGATCACCGAAGTGACCGGCGCGACCGGGCGGTCGGACGTGGCCGGGCCCTTGGGGGCGCTGGTGTCCTTCTTGGGTTTCTTGGCCATCTTTTCGTTGCGCTGTTCCTTGCCCATGGTGTGCTCCTCGTTGGCGTTGGGTTGGTGGTGTTGCAAGCGCTGCGATGTTAGCGAGGCCGCGGCCGGTTGCGGCGGGTCTGGCGCATGAAACGGTGCAGCAGCGCCACCGACGCGCCCAGCAGGCCGACGCCGAAACCGGCCCACACGCCCGGCGCACCCCAGCCGGCACCGAAACCCAGCAGTGCGCCCAGCGGCAGCGCCACCAGCCAGTAGGCGATGAGCGAAACCCGCGTGGGCCAGGCGTTGTCGAGCAGGCCGCGCAATGCGCCCAGGCTCACCGACTGCACGCCGTCGGCCAGCTGCGTGAGGCCGTAGATGAAAAAGATCGAAGCCGCCGCGGCGATCACGGCCGCGTCGTCGACGAACCAGGCGGCGATGGTGGCGCCGCTGGTGAGGAACACGAGGGCGATCGCGCCCATCCACACCGTGACCACGCCCAGGCCCGCGAAGCCGATGGGCGCGATGCGCCGCTGCTCGCGCGCGCCCACCGCCTGCGCCACGCGGATGCTCACCGCCGCGGCCATGCCCAGCGGCAGCATGTACAGCGTGGCCCCCACCGACAGCGCCACCTGGTTGCCCGCCAGCGCCACCGTGCCGAACAGGCCGATGAGCACGCCCGCCACGGCCACCGCGGCGCCTTCCAGAAAGTACTGCGTCGTCATGGGCAGGGCCTCGCGCCAGAGCCGGCCGAATTCGGCGCGCTCCCATTGCGGTGCACCCCACCAGGCGCGCACCGAGGGCGCGCAGCGCGCGTAGGCGCAGATCACCACGCCACCGGCCGTTTGCGCGATCACGCTCGCGATGCCGGCGCCGGTGAGGCCCAGCGCGGGTGCGCCCAGGTTGCCGTAGATCAGCACCCAGTTGAGGAACACGTTGAGTGCCACCGGCACCGTGGTGATGAGCACGCCCACCCAGGGCCGCTCGGTGGCGTCCAGCAGGTTCTTGGCCGCCATGGTGACGGTGTAGGGAATGAGCGAGGCGCTCATGCACAGCCAGTAGGGGCCGATGGCCGCCACCACCTCGGCGGGTTGGCCGATCCACGGCAGCAGCGGCAGCGCTGCGGCCATGAGCAGGGCGCCGCCGGTGCCCGCCAGCAGCGCCAGCACGAAGCCGTGGCGTGCCACGTGGCCGATGCGCGGCAGTTCCATGGCGCCGTGCGCGCGGCCCACGTACAGGCCCACCGGCCCGGCAAAGCCGTACAGCGCGGCCCAGAAGATGATGATGACGCTGGTGGTGAGCGAGACGGCGGCGAGCGGTATCGCGCCGAGTGGGCCGAGCATCGCGGTGTCCACCAGCATCACGCCGGTGGACAGCGCCAGGCCCGCCACCAGCGGCGCGGCCAGGCGCAACAGCGAGCGCACCTCGCGCAGCGAGCGCGCCGCCAGGTGCTGCGGCCGCGCGGGGGTGGCGCTCAGTTCGCCCCCAGGCCGATGAAGGCGGCCAGTTGCGCGGTGGGCATGGCGCCACCCGCGGTGCGGGCACCCCCTTGCGGATCGCGCGCCACGATGAAGGGCACGGCCTCGGCGCCAAGGCGGTTGAGCAACGCGGTGTTGTGCTCGATCGCGGCCTTCACGTCGTCAGGCACGCTGGCCGAGGCGGAGGTGCCGCCCTGGCCGGCGATCAGGCTTTTCTCGTGGGCGTCCATGGCCTCGGCCGGCTTGGCCGCGGTGAGGATGGCCGCGCCCTGCGGCAGGCTCTTGGCGTTGAGCATGGCCACCGGCAGCCACACGAAGCGCGCCTGGCGCAGCAGCGGTTGCGAGGCTTCCCACAGGTGGGCGCAATGCGGGCACTGCGGGTCGAACAGCACATAGACCGTGTTGGCGGCCATCATGGTGCCCACGGTGAAGCCCTTGCCTTCGGCCGCGAGCACCTGCAGCGCCTGGCTGCGGTCGATGGGGGGTGCCGGCGGGGCCTCGGCTTCGCGCGAGCAGGCAGACAAAAAGGCCATGGCCGCGAAGGCGGCCATGGTTGGGAGGAGTTGGCGGCGTTTCATGCCGCGATGGTAGCGAGGCGCGGTGTCACTGGTTCAGCAGCACATGGGCGATCAGGCCGGTGGCCGCGGCCACGAGCAGGAAATCGCCGTTGACCTGGACCCAGTGGTGGCCGCGCGGCGGGGTGTACAGGCGCGGGTTGTGGTGGCGCACCACGTAGCGGCTCTGGCGGTACTCCTGGGGCACGTAGTGGCCGCGCGACCAGCGAGGGCCCTTCTGCACCACGCGCACGTCGCGGTACACCACGCGCGGCCCCGGTTGGTAGACGTGCCGCTCCACATGCCGCGGGCCGTTGTGGCGGTAGACATGCTTGTCCACGTGGCGGTGTTCCACGCGCGGGCCGTCGTTGTGGCGGCGGCCACCGCGTCGGTCGTCGTCGGCGAAGGCGGCGGTGCTCATCGCGAGCGTGGCACCCGCAACAGCGAGCGAGAGCATTTCACGGGTTTTCATCGGGGTCTCCTTCCAGGAGCGGTTGAGGAGCCTTGATCGTGTGGGCCGTGTGTTTCGCGGGCGTAAACGCGCGGCAGCGGCCGAGCAAAGATGCGGTGCGACTTTGTTGCAGGCCGGCGGCCGGCCGGTCGATCAACCGGCGCTGCCCAGCACCGTTTCGCGCGCGTGCAGCTTGGCGGCGATGTACTCGCCGTGCGTCACGTGCAGCAGCCCGGCCACCTTGTTGATGACCGCGTTCTCGTGCACGTCGAGGTGCTGGTCGGCATAGGCCACTTCCCACATCGCCTCCACCACCGCGATCTTCTGCGGCTGGGTGAAGCGCTCGTTGAGCAGGTGGGTGAAGCGGTGGTAGTCGTTGCTGGTGCGCGCGGTGTCGTGCGCCAGCTCGATCAAGCGGTCGAGTTCGTCGTCGGCCAGCGCGAACTTGCGGCGCAGCGCGCGCAGCACGGTGTCGCGCTCGTCCTCGTGCAGCTCGGGGGTGGCGCGCATCACCTCCACCAGCAGCACGGCGGTGGCCAGTTGCAGCGTGTGGGGGTCGGGCGGGGTGTTCGCCGGCGCGGCGAGGTCGCGGGTGATCTGGTCGAACAGGTCCTTGATGGTCTTGAACATGGTTTCTCCGGGGCTGTGGCATGGATCGCGGCGGGGGCGTGCAGGTTCCGCGCTGCAGCAAACGTTTGGGCGCGCTCCATTGGTCGGAATGCACGGATGGAGGATGGGCCGACGGGGTGTTGTTCCCTAGTTTGCCGACCGTGTTCAACCGGAGGAAACCATGCTCATCTTCACCAACAGAACGGTCGAGGCGAACGGCACATCGCCCAGCGCCTTCACCCGAAGCTATCCCCTGTTCAGCGACGCGCTCTCCTGCGCCCAGGCGACCCGGAACAGCGCCGGCAAATGGAAGCTGAGCGCCTTGCGGAAAGAGGTGTCGGACGCCGATGCGTTGGCCGCACTGCAACCGCTGCTGGCCTCCGGCCAGCGTGTGCTGATCTATGTGCACGGCAACAACAACGACCCGCAGGATTGCATGGTGCGCTGTGCAGACCTTGAGCGGTACTACGGGGTGCAGGTCGTCGGGTTTTCATGGCCGTCCGAAGGCGCCTTGCCGGACGGTGCGTTTCCGTCGCCCGGCGCCAGAACGGGCGATGAAGAGGCCCTGGGCGAGATCGCGTCCCCCGTGCAGTTGCAGGAAACCGCCATCCAGCGCAAGGCCACCCGCTACGCGCAGGCCAAGACCAACGCCCACCAGGGCAAGGAGGCGCTCGAGCGCTTCCTGCGCCTGGTGGCAACCGCGCGCCTGCTCTCGCCGGGGAGCCGGGTGTCGGCGGCGTTTCACAGCCTCGGTTGCCACTACCTGCACTACGCGGTGGACCTGGGGGATGCCGAGTCCTCGCTGGCGGCCTTTCACAACGTGGCGCTGCTGGCCGGTTGCACCGGCGCCACCAAGCACGCCGGCTGGGTGCAGCAGATCCACCCGGTGCTGAAGGTGTTCATCACCTACACGAAAGCCGATTCGGTGTTGTTCGGCGCCCGGATCGTCGACGGCGACACCAAGCTCGGCACGGCGCCCGGGCCGGATCGCCTGTCGGGGCCGAAATACCGCTACATCGATTTCGAGAACGCGGCCCCCAGGACCATCGGCGCGCACCAGTACTTCGTGCCCAAGGAAGGCAAGCGCTTGTCCAAAGCCGCCCGTCTGCTGTTCTCGCGCATGTTCCGCTCGGAGCTGGATTTCGAGGGCGATCGCGAGCAGGCGCGGCAGGTGTATCCGCTGGGCTGCAGCGCCGACGGTTCGGTTTGCTACATGGCTTGGGTGGACACCGACCCAAGCGGGCCCTGATGCCTTGCCCGGCGGGCGTCGCGTGGGCGACAAGTCCGGCGCATCGGCCCTCAGGGTAAACGCGTGCCCCTCTGGCGCGGCCGGCGGGCGAAGCCTATAACCGCCGTCCGGAGCAGGACGAGAAGCGCCCCGGATTCTTCGAGCCGCCGCAGCGGCCTTCCAGGAGACAAGCCATGACCGAGATTTGCAAGCGCCCCATGCGGCTGGCGTTGACGCTGGCCGTTCCCTTGATGCTGTGGCCCGCGCTCGCGCAGGCCGATGGCGTGGCCGTGCGCCACGACGCCACGGCATCGCCCTTCCCGAGCAACCGCTACACGGTGCCCGATTTCGGCAACGCCACGCTGCGCCGCGTGAACCTGCCCAAGCCCGATTGCGCGGCGCGCCCGAGCGACTGCGCCGACATCGACGTGATCAACACGCTCGATGGCTTTTCCACCCAGCCGCGCATCACCGTGCCCTTCACGGGCGACATCGACCCGGCGTCGGTGGACAGTGAAAGCATCTACCTCGTCAACCTGGGCGACGTGCTCACGCTGCGAGGCTTCGGCCAGAAGGTGGGCATCAACCAGGTGGTGTGGGACCCGGCGACGAAGACGCTGGCCTTCGAGTCCGATGAACTGCTGCAAGAGCGTTCGCGCTACCTGCTGGTGGTGACCAATGCCGTGCGCGACGCCAAGGGCAAGAAGCTCAAGAGCACCGACTTCCAGAAGGGCCGCGACGAGCACGCGCGCGATGTGCGCGACGCGCTGCCCATGGCGCGCGGTGGCGGGCGCAACGTGGTGGCGGCTTCGCTGTTCACCACGCAGTCGGCCACCGGCGATCTGCTGAAGATCCAGCGGCGCATCAAATCGAGCACGCCGGCGCCGGTGGACTTCATGCTGGGTACCGGTGCCAATGGCGCCAGCGTGCGCTCGGTGTTCCCGGTGTCGGGCATCGCGGGCATCCAGTTCAACCGGCAGACCGGGTCCGGCCCGGTGTTCACGCCCGGCTTCCTGCCCACGCCCGCGCTGCAGGTGGTGCAGAACGCGGTGGGCCAGGTGGCCTACGGGCGCTACACGGCGCCCGAATACCAGAACGCCGCGAAGGTGATCCCGGCCACGGACACGCTCACCGGCCAGCCGCGCCCGCTGAGCAGCCCGCAACTGGTGTTCCAGCTTTTCCTGCCCGCCACGCCCAAACCCGCGGGCGGTTGGCCGGTGGCGATCTTCGGCCATGGCTTCACCGACAGCATGTACGGCGCGCCATGGACGGTGGCCTCGGTGTTCGCGTCGCAGGGCATCGCCACCTTGTCCATCAACGTGGTGGGCCATGGCGGGGGCGTGCAGGGCTTCCTGAACGTGCTCGGCACGAACGGCTCCGCGGTGCAGGTGCCCGCGGGCGGCCGTGGCATCGACCAGGACGGCAACGGCGCGATCGACAGCACCGAGGGCGTGAACGCCGCGGCGCCGTACACCATCGTGGGCAGCCGCGACGGCCTGCGCCAGACCGTGATCGACCTGATGCAGCTCGTGCGCCAGATCGAGGCGGGCGTGGACGCCGATGGCGATGGCGCGCGCGACCTCGACCCCAACCGCATCTACTACGCGGGCCAGTCCTTCGGCGGCATCTACGGCACCATGCTGCTGGGCGTGGAGCGCAACATCAAGGCCGGCGTGCCCAACGTGCCCGGCGGCTCCATCACCGAGATCGCGCGCATCAGCCCGAGCTTTCGCATCCTCACCGGCCTGAGCCTGGCCACGCGCCAGCCCGTGCTGCTGAACCTGCCGCCCACGCCCGAGCTGCCCGTGCCCTTGAACTTCAACGAGAACGTCCCGCTGCGCGACCTGCCGCCGGTGGTGAACAAGGTGCCTGGCGCCATGGCCATCGCCGAGCTGCTGGACCGCAACGAATGGGTGCAGCAGCCGGGCAACCCGGTGTCGTACGCGTCGCTGATCCGCCAGAACCCACCCGCGGGCCACGCGGCCAAGCCGGTGATCGTGCAGGTGGCCAAGGGTGACGCGACCGTGCCCAACCCCACCAGCACCGCCATCGTGCGCGCCGGTGGGCTGAAGGACCGCGTCACCTACTACCGCAACGACCTCGCGTTCGCGGCCAACAACGCCATTCCGAAGAACCCGCACACCTTCCTCACCAACATCGGTGCGGCGGCAACCGCGGCCATCGCCGTGGGCGCGCAGTCGCAGATCGCGGCCTTCTTCGCCAGCAACGGCGCGCTGGTGATCGACCCGGACGGTGGCGGCCCGCTGTTCGAGGTGCCGATCCAGGGTGAGCTGCCGGAGGGGCTGAACTTCATCCCATGAGATGCGTGGGGCAGGGCGGCGGGTACAGTTGCCGCCCGATGCCTCACGCCGTCTCCCGCCTGCGCGCCGCGCGACTGGCCGCCGCCACCAAACCCTTCAACGCGCGCGGCAGCGCCCCCGGCCGCTGCGAGCGTTGCCGCCTCTACGGCGCGTACTGCATCTGCGATCTGCAGCCCGCCGCGCACGCCCGCGCCGGCGTGTGCCTGTTGATGGGCGACATCGAAGCCATCAAACCCAGCAACACCGGCTGGCTGATCGCCGACCTCGTGCCCGAGACCCATGCCTTCCAGTGGTCGCGCACGGTGATCGACCCCGCACTCATCGCTCTGCTCAACGACCCGCGGTGGCAGCCCTACGTGGTGTTCCCCGGTGAATTCGTGCCGCCCGAGCGGGTGGTGACCGAGCTGCTGCCGCCCGCCGCGCACGGCGGCGAGATCAAGCGCCCGCTGTTCGTGCTGCTCGACGGCACCTGGTCCGAGGCGCGCAAGATGTTCAACAAGAGCCGCTACCTCGACGGCTTCCCCGTGCTGAGCCTGACCCCCGGCGAACCCGGCAACTACCGCCTGCGCCGCGCCGCGCGCGACGACCACTTGTGCACCGCGGAGGTGGCGGCCCTGTGCCTCTCACTCGCCGGCGAACCGCGCGCGGGGGAAACGCTGTCGGCCTGGTTGGGGGTGTTCACCGAGCACTACCTCAAGGGCAAACAGAACCGGGCGGTGGATAGGGGGAGTGAGGTGCATGAGCGGCTGCGGGAACTGGCCCTGGCCGAGCCCGCCGCTTGACCCGACCGTTGGTGTGACTGGATGAAACGCCGGTGCCAGCCGGTGTGTGGCGCGCGTAGGATGGCCCGTTCCTCCACTGCGCCGAGGCCACAGGCCATGCCCAAGGAAACGTCCCGAACTCCCGAAATTCTCATCGTTGCCGCGGTGCTCGCCGTCGGCGGCTACCTGGCGTGGCGGCACTACCAGCCCGAGCCCGCTGCACCGGCCGAAGCCCCTGTTGCCACCGCACCCGCGCCGGCCACCCCCACCGCACCACCCGCCGAGCCCGCCATCCAGCACCCCGTGGAGCCCCCGGCCGCCGAGCCGGCCCCACAAGCGCCTTTGCCCGCGCTCGCCGACGCTGACCCTTACCTGCGCGACGCGCTCACCGGCCTGCTGGGCCGCGAGCGCGTGCTCAATGCCTTGCAGATCGACGGCTTCGCGCGGCGCGTGGTGGCCACGGTGGACAACCTGGGCCGCTCGCACGCACCGGTGACGGTGTGGCCGGTGGTGCCCACGCCCGGGCGCTTTGCGGCGGCCAAGGCCGCCGATGGCAGCGAACTGATTGCGCCCGACAACGCGCGCCGCTACGCGCCCTTCGTGGCGTTCGCCGAATCGGTGGACAGCGCGCAGGCGGTGGCGCTGTACCGCCGGCTCTACCCGCTGTTCCAGCAGGCGTACGAGGAACTGGGTTTCCCCAACCGCTACTTCAACGACCGGTTGGTGCAGGTGATGGACCAGCTGATTGCCACGCCTGTGCCCGCCGCACCACCGGCCGTGAAGCTGGTGGAGGTGAAGGGCGATGTGCCGTCCACGCGCCCCTGGGTGCGCTACGAGTACGCCGACCCGGCGCTCGAATCGCTCTCGGCCGGGCAGAAGATCCTGCTGCGCGTGGGCGCCGACAACCAGCGCCGCCTGCAGGCCAAGTTGGTGGATTTGCGCGGCCGTGTCGCGCGGCGCTGACATGCGCCCGACCGTTTTGCTCACGGGGTTCGACCCGTTCGGCGGCCAGCCCGTGAACCCGAGTTGGCTGGCCGTGAAAACGCTGCACGGCCGGCAGGTGCTGGGCCATCGCATCGTGGCCGCGCAAGTGCCCACGGTGTTTGGTGAATCGCTGCGCTCGCTCGCGGCCTTGCTGCACCAGCACCAGCCCGCGCTGGCCATCTGTGTGGGCCAGGCCGGCGGGCGCCAGGCCATCTCGCTCGAGCGCGTGGCCATCAACGTGAACGACGCGCCCATCGCCGACAACGCGGGCGCGCAGCCGGTGGACACCCCCGTGCAGCCTGGCGCTCCCGCTGCCTACTTCACCGGCCTGCCCATCAAGGCCATGGACGCCGCGCTGCAAGCCGAAGGCATCGCGGTGGAGGTCTCGCAAACCGCGGGCACCTTCGTCTGCAACCACCTGTTCTACGGCCTCATGCACACGCTGGCCACGCAACCCGCGCTGCGCCACGCGCGCGGCGGTTTCATCCACGTGCCCTGGCTGCCCGAGCAGGGCACGCCGAACATGGCGCTGGCCGACATCGCGCGTGGCCTGCACCTGGCGGTGCGCTGTGCGTTGCAGGTGCGGCAGGACGAGGCGCTGGGCGCGGGCGCCACGCACTGAGGCCAGGGGTCACGCCGGGTCGCGCGTGAGCGCATCGGCCACCCGTTGCGTGGCCTCGATCAGATCTTTCGTGAGGCGCTCGTTCACGTCGAGCAGGCCTTCGTATTCACCGACATTGCGCCTGCCGTGGCACAGGTCGAGCACGCGCCACACCTCGGGCCCCAGCCCCAGTGTGTGCGGCAGCACCTGGAACACGATGTAGCGCTGGCTGGGGCGAAAGCCCGCACGGCGCAAGGCTGCGAGGCACAGGGCGTGGGCAGCGTTGTAGGCCAGGTCGAACCGGCTTTCCAGGGCCAGCGCCCCGTTGCGCGCGTCAGCCAGCCTTGCGAGGCCGCTTCGCAGCAGGCCGGCCAGTTCGGCTGCGTCCGGGGGCTCGTTCTTGAGTGGCTTCCCCGGCCCGCTCAGGTTCTGCAGTTCCGCGCTCATGGCCCGACGCCTCCTCGCCGATCAGCCCGATCCTGGGCTGCTGCATCACTCGCGTGACGAAGGCGCGATCCTCTTGCTGGCGCTGCTGCCATTCCCCGGGGGAGTAGATCGTGGGGTTGATCGCTCTGGCGATCCGTTGGCTTGCCGGCTCCAGCGCACTGAGCACATCGGCATAGCCCAGGGTCGGGCTGACCACGATCAGGTCCACATCGCTGTTGGCTGTGTCGTCCTGCCGGGCGATCGAACCATGGATGAAGGCGACATCGATGTCGGCCGCCAGCGGTGCGAGGGCGCTGCGCACCACATCGGCCACGCCGACCGTCTTGATGACCAGGCCGCGCAGTTCCGCGAACACCGGGCACGCGGCGTTGGCCTGGTAGTGCTTCTGGTTGCCCACCGGGCGCAGCGTGATCACCCCGGCCGCGGCCAGATCGGCCAACTCGCGCTGCACCGCGCCCGTGCCCGAGCGGGCCAGCGCTATCACCTCGTTGGCGAAGTAGCTGCGGTCGGGCGTGGAGAACAGCACCGCCAGCACGCGCTGGCGCACTTTCGGGAACAGGGCATCGGCAATGTTCATGAATAAACCCAAAACGGGTGTGATCGTACCCGTTTTGGGTTTATTGAATCAAGCCTGCCACACCCCGAACCCCGCCGAGCGCAGGTCGATCGCCACCTCGATCTCCTTGTCCACCGCGTCGTCGTAGCGCATGGGGTTGAAGCCTTCGTACAGATCGGGCAGCAGGCGCAGGCCGTAGCGGAAAACGTAGGCGTTGGCCTGGATGCCGGCCTTGTGTTTGTCGAAGCGCAGGTCCGGGTCCAGCCCCGTCATGCCCACGTACACGCAGGGCCTGCCCGCCACGTAGCCCGGGTTGCAATCGCGGAACTTGCGTTCCAGCAGCACGTCGGGGTGCAGCTCGATCACGTAGACGTGGTGGTGCGGGCGGGGCATGGGGCGCAAGTATCGGTTCACGCCTAGAATCGCGCCCTTTTTGCGCGGAGCCGCCATGCACCTGGAGATTGCGCAGTCCACCCCCACCGCCGCGGCCATCGCGCGGGTGGTGCAGGCCCACTACCCGCTGGGCGACGTGGTGGCGGGCGAGCTGCTGCGCCGCGGCTTCAACCACGTGTACCGCCTCACCCTGGCCGACGGCCGCCACGTGGTGGCGCGCCTGTGTGCCGAGCGCCCGCGCGGCGAACCACAACTGGCCTACGAGGCCGCCGTGCTGGAGCATCTGCGCGCGCGCGGCTGCCCCGTGGCCATTGGCTTGCCCACCCGCAGTGGCGATGTGTTCATGCATGTGCCTCTGCCCGAAGGCGAGCACGCGCTCATGCTGTTCGAACACCTGGACGGCGAAGCCACCGCCGACGTGCCCGAGAACATCCAGGCCTTCGGCCGCGGCCTGGCGCAACTGCACGCCGCCGGCGAAGGCTTCGAAAGCAGCGCCCCCCACTACACGCTCGACCTCGACCACCTGCTCATGCGCCCCCTGCAGCGCCTGCTGCAAGCCCCCACCATGACGGCCGAACTGCGCCCGCAATACGAAGCGCTGGGCCAGCGCCTGCAAGATCGCATCCTCGCCATGGGCCCGCTCACGCAGGTGCTCTGCCATGGCGACGCGCACAGCGACAACAACTTCATCCGCACCCACGAAGGCGGCGAACGCGAAGCCGTGTTCTTCGATTTCGACGAAACCGGCCCCGGCTACCTGGCCTACGAACTCGCCGTCTACCCCTGGTGGCTGCACCCCCGCAATGTGGACGGCGTGTGGAGCGACAAAGCCCTGGCGCGCTGGCACGCCTTCATCGCCGCCTACCGCAGCGTGCGCGAACCCACCGAGGCGGATCTGGCCGCCCTCGCACCCTTCATGGCCGTGCGGCAGTTCTGGCTGCTGGGTGAATACGCCGGCCGCGTGCCCGTGTGGGGCTCGCAGGCCATGCCGCTGGATTACCTGCAGCGGCAGGTGAAGGTGTTGACGCAGTGGGAGACGCTGGAGGTGCCGCTGGTGGGTGCTGCTGACGTGCCCGCAGCGCCCAAGGCTTGAACTACGCCCGCATCGGCAAGGTGCTGCGGCACAGGGGGTAGTTCTTGCAACCCCAGAACAGTGAACCCCCGTTCTTGGGTTGCCGTTCCACCATCTTCACGCCACAACTCGCGCAGGTCGGGCGCGCGTAGTCGCCCTCGAAAGCCACCGCCAGCAAAGCCTGCTGTTGTTCGGGTGTGCGTTGTTTGATCAGACCCAGCAGGCCCGCGCCGTCCAGCAAGTGAATGCCATTGCTCTTGGCAAAAGACGTTGCATCTGCCGTGAACGTGGACGACGTGGCGTAGGTCCCGCGCTTCACACCTTGCGATGCCATCACGCCGAAGAACTCGCGCATCTCCTTCACGCCCACCTGCTTGCCGCGCCAGTGCTTGCACTGCACCACCAGCGCCGGGCCAGACGCGTTCTTTGAATGCAACCAGATATCCACGCCCCCGTCTGCCCCGTGTGACTGCGTGCGTGTTTCGAACCCGGCCTGCGCGAACAGTGTCTCGCACACCGCCTCGAAGCGCCGCCATTCGATGGCGTCGAACACCGCGGCACTCCATTGTTTGGGCGGTGTGCCGTCTGCCTTGGTGGAGAACGCGTCCGCTGCGCGCCACGGCGCGTGCCTCGGCGGGAGTGCATCGCCATCGCGCAGCGCCGCAACGCGGTTCCTGGTGGGGTTGAACTCGGGGTCTACCTGGGGCAACGGCGGTTGGTCTGCCGCCTTGTTCATCAGCACGTCAATGGCCACGAACACAGCGCCAATGCCCAAGGCCACTAAGGCTGGCATGTGCAGTGCCTTGGCTGCCCCACCCAAAGGCCCGGCACCAGACAGGAAGAGCGACATGACAAACAGGCCCGCGCCCAGCGCCATGGTGGTCAGCCCCTTTTCCCTGAATGGGCGCCGCGCGCGTTTTCCCCGAGACGAGCGCCGTCGGTATCCGGCCATGGTGGTCTCCCTGTATTGACTATTGGTCTGCGGCGGCATGATGCCGTAGTACACGAAAACCGGGGAGGTTGGCATGGCAGGAAAAGGCCAGGGGAGCCTGCGATTTGCGTGGTTGGCATGTCCCGCATGCTGCTTGGTGGGCGCTTTGCACGGCGCATGGGCACTGACGGTGTACCGATGCGAGGCCAACGGCAAAGCCACCTATTCGCACGAGCCTTGTATTGGCGCCAAGGCCGTAGACACCACGCCCACCCAAGGCCTGGACAAGTCAAGCGGTGTCAGCCGAAAGGGAGCGGATGTGCGCCGCGACGAAATGAACCGTCAGCTCAGCGACGCCATGCGTCCTATCACTGGCATGTCGCACGAGGATCGCAAAACGCGGCACCGCAGATCCAAGTTGAGCGCAGCGGCGCAGGTGGAATGCACAGTGCTGGATACCCGCATTGCCAACAAAGAAGCGGCAGAACGTGTGGCGAAGCCAACTGACTTGGCGGAGGCGCAAACGGCGTTGTTTCAGAGCAGGAGGCGGTACCGGGAGCTGGGATGTTGATGCATAGCGAATGCCCATATCGCGGATGGCAATCAAAGTTAGGCGTCTCCAACGCCGGCCCAAGGAGGCCTTATGTCCCTTGCTGAGAGAACTGATGAGCTGAAACGATTAATCCAAGCCTTTGAGGCTGAAGCCGGAAAGTTCCATCCGCTGGCGCTCTCATTGTTGTATGTGACGCAATCTGGTCGCAGCTTCAATCGCTCATTCGCGAAGCCAAATCACGCGATCCCGTTGTGGCAGTACTACGGTGCGATCAAGAACCACACCGGCGCCGTTGAACTTGCGAGAAATCTTAGAAATAGCGATCTTAAGTGGGGCGTACGCGGTGCCGAGTTGACCTGCTTCGGTGTACTTGAAGGTGAAGGCTGTGAACTATTTCTTCGTATGGCGCAGCGCGCCGGCACTCTTTTCGACGAAAAGGAAGCCAATACTCTCAAGTCGAAGATGACGCAAGAGATACAGGATGCGGAATTGGCGAGGCATGCACCAGCCAAACCCGCTTTAGTGTCAAACGATAACCCGCTAGCACTATGGCTGAACTACCTGCTTTTTCACCTATCGCTAACCAACCCAGGAAGGGAGCGGGCTCAACGCATTGATCCCGACCCGTTTACCCTCTCTCTGCTTGCACTGGAGCGACTTTTCTCGCAGCGCTCAATTGAAAAGGTAGATAAGTCAGTTCAGCCGCTGTCATCACTCAGATTCAAAGTGGCAATGTCATTCCCGGGCGAGCGACGGCAGTATGTCTCTGCAACGGTCTCTGCTTTGCGACCGCATTTGCCGCCTGACTCCATCTTCTATGACTACGACTATCAAGCTCAGCTAGCCAAGCCCAATCTGGATATCCTCTTGCAAGACATCTATCGCAATAGGACCGACCTAGTCGTAATCTTCCTGTGCGAGGAGTACACCGAGAAGCAATGGTGCGGACTTGAGTGGCGTGCGATCCGGGATCTGATCAAGCAAAAAAAGGACGATCAGATCATGTTTGTTCGATTTGATGACGCTCCCGTTGACGGCGTTCTTTCACTTGACGGCTATGTCGATGCCAGGGTGCACACGCCTGAAAAGTTAGCTGAATTCATTCAACAACGAGTACAGACTCGCGTGGAGTGATCAAGGAAGCATCAACGGGTCATTAGGTCCGCTTGGCTCAAACATTGGGTATTAAAAATCAACCTTCACTGTCGTGCTGGCGACTTTCACTACATGGACACTGAGTCAACTGAGGTTCAGACACTTAAGCGTGTCGTGTGGAAGACGGCAATCTCACGAAGGCTTGAAAGGTTCGCGGAGACTCTCGCACGTCCCGAGTGCCAGACTTACTTCGGAGAGCAGTTCGTTGCGCAACTCACTTTGAAGATCGATCACCTCTTTCGAGTTTCCCTTGTACTCGGAGCAGCTTACGCAATTTTGATGCTTTCCCTTTACACGGCCCAGGATGCGAACAAGATTGAATTTGAGATCTTTGGCTACGGATTCAAGAATCTTGGCCACTACAAGGAATTTTTACTCTTCTTGGCCGCACTGACTTCCCCGATTTCGGCAACTATTTCTGCGTATCACAGATATCTGTCAGAGCTGCGCGCAGTCGCCCTTCAGAAGCTATATCCTGATAAGAACATACGCGAGTTCTATTCTCACATCTACATTCACAATCTCGCTGACCCCTTGATCCAGCAGTCACGCTCTCCGCACGTAAGGCCACACGGATTCACGCTCACGCTTGCCGTATTTCTTGGGCTTTTTTTACTAGCTCTCGCCATCGCGTTCATAGTCGCGTCATTTATTCTTCAAATCGCTGTGGTGTATGACGTCGCAATCAATCCGGCTTCCTCAAAATACATCAATCTCTTTGTTGTCGCCTTCTCTTTGACCGCCATTTCTTTGTCGTGGTTGATCGGCATACTTCAGCTGCCGTTGCCTGAGGTAGATCTCAGTGCGTATGTGAAGCTAAGCGCTCTGCGTGAAACTAATAGGGCTAAGTATGACGAGACAATGGCGCGGCTCGCCCTGGAATCAGCCAAGCGTGAACGCATTTGGTCGATCGGATCGTCAATTGCTTTCTTTGCTGCTGTCTATGGAGCAATAGCAGTGTTTGTGTTTCCGAGTTCGCTCCAAGATCTGGGCTCGACAATTGCCAAGGCCATGCCAGGTCTTGTTCTGGCCATCTTGGCTGCAACCGCCCTCGCCTCAAGAGTCAAGCATGCTCTCTACCGCCAATACTTCCGGCGCTACCCGCGCGAATCAGATACGACTCTTCGAGTGTTTTCTCGCTATTCAAGGCTGGTATTTGCGGCTCGGTTCACACTTCCGGTTTTCGTGTCTACGCTTTACGCACTGCTGGTCTTGGGAAGAGGCTAGCTGCGCATTCGGTGATGCTTGGCTCCTTGCTCAAGGGACTGTCTACGGCAGGCAACTTCGGCAAGCAGCTCGGCTCGACAGTTGAACGACTGCTTCACAAGCCGCGCAAAGGTAGCTCTGGACGAGAGCGGCCGAGCAGGCCTGCGGGTCAAATGTGTGAAGCCACTGCAAGCAACCCAATCCGCTCGAGAGGTGTGTTGTTCTGCTTCTTAGTGACCTGACAGAAAAGAAAATGCCGGCGACTCTCGCGAATCGCCGGCACTCCGGGAAGTACTCGATCACGAGCCTTCGCTCACTTCCCCCAAGAATCCTTCAACCCCGTCACCCGGTTGAACACTGCCTTCCCACCCACCCCGTGGTCCACGCGGTCGGCCACAAAGTACCCGTGCCGTTCAAACTGGAACTTGTCGTCCGGTTTGGCCGAAGCCAATGAAGGCTCCACCCACGCCTGCACCACCTTCAGGCTGTTCGGGTTGAGGGCAGAGAGAAAGTCCTTCCCCCCCGCGTCCGGATGCGGGTCGCTGAACAGGCGGTCGTACAGGCGCACTTCGGCGGCGATGGCGTCCACCGCGGCCACCCAGGTGATGGCCGCCTTGGCTTTCACGCTGTCGGCGCCGGGGGTGCCGCTCTTGGTGTTGGCGATCACCTTGGCGTGCACTTCGGTCACTTGGCCGTTCGCGTCTTTCGCGCAGCCGGTGCATTCGATGACGTAGCCGCCTTTCAGGCGCACCACGTTGCCGGGGAACAGGCGCTTGTAGCCCTTGGGCGGCACTTCCTCGAAGTCCTCGCGCTCGATCCAGACCTCTTTGCCGATCTTGAACACGCGGTCGGGCGGGGGCGTTTGCCCTTCGGCAATGGCCGAGTGGGGCAGGGCGGGCTGGGTGCAGTCTTCGGTGTGGGCGTCGCTGCCGAACACCTCGGCCCAGTTGGTCATCACCAGCTTCACCGGGTCGAGCACGGCCATGGCGCGGTGGGCCTTGTTCTCCAGGTCTTCGCGCAGGCAGCCTTCGAGCACGCTGTAGTCGATCCAGCTGTCGCTCTTGGTGACGCCGATGCGCTCGGCAAAGAGCTGGATGCTGTCGGGCGTGTAGCCGCGGCGGCGCAGGCCCACGATGGTGGGCATGCGCGGGTCGTCCCAGCCGGCCACGCGCTTTTCGTTCACCAGTTGCGCGAGCTTGCGTTTGCTGGTGATGACGTAGGTGAGGTTCAGGCGCGCAAATTCGTACTGCCGCGGCGGCGGGCTGGCCAGCAGGCTGGCTTCGGTCAGGCGCTCCAGCAACCAGTCGTAGAACGGGCGCTGGTCTTCGAACTCCAGCGTGCAGAAGCTGTGGGTGATCTGTTCCAGCGCGTCCTCGATCGGGTGCGCGTAGGTGTACATGGGGTAGATGCACCACGTGTCGCCGGTGTGGTGGTGCGTGGCGCGGCGGATGCGGTAGATGGCCGGGTCGCGCAGGTTGATGTTGGGCGAGGCCATGTCGATCTTCGCGCGCAGCACGGCGGCGCCATCGGCGAGCTTGCCATCGCGCATTTCGCGAAAGCGCGCCAGGTTCTCGGCCGGCGTGCGGCCGCGGAAGGGGCTGTCTTTGCCCGGGGTGGTGAAGTCACCGCGGTTGGCGCGCATGTCGTCGGCGCTTTGTTCGTCCACGTAGGCGTGGCCGCCTTCAATGAGCGCTTCGGCCGCGCGGTACATGAACCCGAAGTAGTCGCTGGCCTGGTAGAGGTGGTTGCTGCCCTGGCTTTCCCACGAGAAGCCAAGCCATTGCACCGCGTCGACGATGCTGTTGACGAACTCGGTGCTTTCCTTCTCGGGGTTGGTGTCGTCGAAACGCAGGTGGCAGATGCCGCCGTAGTCGCGCGCCAGACCGAAGTTCAGGCAGATGCTCTTGGCGTGGCCCACGTGCAGGTAGCCGTTGGGTTCGGGCGGGAAGCGGGTGCGGATCTTGGCCGGGTCGGGCTGGCCGGCGGCCTGGTGGGCGGCGTCGCCGGGGCTGCCGGCCCAGCGGCGGCTGGCGTAGGTGCCTTTGTCCAGATCGGCTTCGATGATCTGGCGCAGGAAGTTGCTGGCTTTGGTGTCGCCTTCGGTGGGCGCGGGTGCGGCGGGGGAAGTCATCCCGGGATTCTAGGGACCGGCCGGCTGCGCGGGCGCCCGCCGCTGCGCTATCGTGCGCGCCAGGAGGGACATGCCATGAACGAACCAGACCCGGTGGCGGACGACCGCCGCATCCCGATCGACCGCCGCCAGTTGCAGGCGGCCGTGCAGGCGGGGGACATTTCGGCCGAGCAGGCCGAGCGCCTGTGGGCGCGCTGGGCGGGCAGCGCCGCGGTGCCGGCGCCCGCGCGCTTCAGCTTCACGCACGTGCTGTATTACTTCGGCGGCATGCTCGCCATCGGCGCCATGACGCTGTTCATGACGCTGGGCTGGGAACTGTTCGGTGCCTGGGGCCTGCTGCTGCTGGCCGTGGGTTACGGCGCGGGCGCCATTGCCGTGGCAAAGAACCTGCTGCGCCGCGGGCTGCACATTCCGGCCGGCATCCTGGCCACGCTGGCGGTGTGCCTGGTGCCGCTGGCGGTGTGGGCGCTGCAGACCGGCCTGGGCCTGTGGCCCGAGGGCTCGCACGACAGCTACCGCGATTACCACCGCTTCATCGACTGGCGCTGGCTCTGGCTGGAGCTGGCCACGCTGGCGGCGGCCGCCGTCATGCTCTGGTGGCTGCGCTTCCCGTTCATGGTGATGCCGGTGGCCGTGACGATCTGGTACCTCTGCATGGACGTGACGCACATGCTCATGCAGAAGGAGGGCTTCGACTGGGAGTTCACGCGCGACATGTCGCTGCTGTTCGGCCTGTTCACCCTCGCGCTCGCGGTGTGGGTCGATTTGCGCACCCGCCTCGCCACCGACCCGCGCGACCGGCAGGATTTCGCCTTCTGGCTCTACCTGTTCGGCGTGATCATGTTCTGGGGCGGCCTGAGCCTGCGCGAAAGCGACAGCGAACTGGCCAAGGCCGGCTACGCGGCCATCAACGTGGTGCTGGTGTTCCTGGGCGCGGCCATTTCACGGCGCGTGTTCACCGTGTTCGGCGCCATCGGCGTGGCGGGCTATGTGGCTTACCTCAGCCACAAGGTGTTCGCCGACAGCCTGCTTTTCCCCTTCGTGCTCACGCTGCTGGGGCTGGGCATCGTGGCGCTGGGCATCTGGTGGCAGCGCCGCGAGGCGCGCATTCACGCGCACCTCGCGGGCTGGTTGCCGGCGGCGCTCAAGCCGCTGGCCGATCAGCGCTGACGGGCGTTGATCAACGAACGCCACCCGTGGCGTTGATGCGGTAGACCGCGGTGGTGCCGCTCACCTCGTTGCCCACCACCAGCAGCGGGGTGCCGATGGGCGAGCGGTTGGCGGGGATGAACACCAGGCCTTCGGGGCCCAGGTCGCCCGCGGTGGCGAGCACGGTACCCGGGTCGGCGGTGGTCCAGTCCTCGCGCGTGTTCAGGTAGTCCAGGCGGCGCGGGGCGGTGGGCACGGTGATGTCGTACACCAGCACGCCACCCATGCGCTCCAGGCCGATGAAGGCCAGCGTGCGGCCGTTCACCTGGCCGATCGCGATGCCTTCGGGCTCGGGGCCCTTGGCGTCGCTGCGGCTGTCCATGGCGCTGCCTTCGTCGTGGCCGCTGTTGAAGTACGTGGCGCACGGGATGTTGCGCGCGCTGCCGAGGCGGCAGTCGGCGCTGGCCAGGAAGCGCTCGAACTCGGAGCCCGAATCCCACACCAGTTGGCCGTTGGCGTTCCAGATGCTGAACGAACGCGCGCCGTAGCTGTACAGGTTGTCGTACATCAGGCGGTCACCGGCCGGGTCTTCGGCGCCGGCGGCGTTGAACATCACCGGGTTGCCCAGGGCGTCGGTGCGGTAGCCCATGGTCCAGGTGATGTTGAGACGGCCGAGCAGGTCGTCGTTGCGGCAGGCACCGGGGTTGCCGGCGATGGCGCCGCAGTAGGCGAAGGTGGTCGGGTTGAGCTGGGCGCCCCAGCCGAGCGTGCGCAGCTGCGGCGGCAGGTCGTCACCGGCGCGGCGGTCGAAACCGCCGGTGTGCACCAGGTGCTTCACACGGAATTCTTCGACGAAGCCCTGGCTGGCGTCGCCGGCCCAGTAGGCGGCGTTCTCTTCGCCCCAGGCGCGCGCGTCGCCTTCGTTGGCGGTCACGAGGTAGGTCTGTCCGCCGGCGGTGTAGCTGGCCATCGCGTCGGGCAGGTACAGGCCGCGCACACCGGGCCAGGTGCGGATGTTGATGGTGCTGCCGTCGGTGTCGGAGGCGTCCAACTCGTTGCCGGCCACGCCGTGGTCCTTGAAGCCCAGGGGCAGGATGTCGGTGACCGTGGCGCTGGCGATGTCGATCTTCGCGAACGCGTTGTTCTCCTGCAGCGTGGCCCAGGCGGTGGTGCCGTCGGCCGAGATAGCGATGTACTCGGGCTCGAGGTCTTGCGCCACGGTGGCGCCGGGGCCGTAGATGCGCACGCCGGCGGCGCGCAGCGCGGCGGCCTGGCCGTTGAACGCGGTGAAGTCGGCGGTGCGCACCACGGGCGCGGCCGGGGTGGTTACGTCCACGATGCTGATGCTGCCTTCGGGGTCGATCTGATAGTCGTCGCTGGGCTCGCCCTCGTTGGCCAGCAGCACGGTGCGGCCGTCGGGCGTGAAGGTGACCATGTCGGGCAGGGCGCCCACGGTGGCCGAGCCGAGCAGCGTCAGGTCGGCGGCGCGGAACAGGGCCACGCGGCCCGGGTCGGTTTTCACGGCGGCCTGCACGGCCACGGCCACCAGGCCGTCGTGCACGGCCACGCTGTTGATCTCGGCGCCCGGCAGGGTGAGCGCCGTGGAGGCGTCGATCTCGCCGATCTTCACGGGTGCGGAGGGCACGCGCAGGTCGAGCACGTCGACCCGGCCGGCCTGGGCGTTCACCACGAACAGGCGTTGGGTGCCGGCGTCGTAGGCGGGGATCTCGGCGGCGGACACACCGAACTGGCCGGTGCTGTAGCCGCCGATTTTTTCGAGCTGCACGCTCAGGGGTTGCTCAGGGGTGGGGGCCGCGGGGCTGCCACCACCGCCGCCGCCGCAGGCGGCCAGGGTGGCAGCGGCAATCAGCGTGACGGTGAGCGCGGCCGCGCCGGGCCAGCGGTTGGAGAGTCTCATCTCGGGAATCCTTGTTCGGGGGTTGAAAGGCAACCCCCGGTTCTAGGTTTCTCCCGTGACGTCGGCGTGAAGCTTCGATGACGCCGCGGTGGCGTCAGCGTGCGCTGTCGGCGCGTGGGTTCACTGCCCGAAGCGCGGACCGTCCGTCAGGAACTCCAGTTCGGCGGCCGTGCACTCGCGGCCGAGGGCGTCGTTGCGGTGCGGAAAGCGGCCGAAGCGGGCCACGATGTCGCGGTGCAGCACGGCGTAGCGCAGGTTGTCGTCGAGTTCGGTTTTGTGTTCGGGCGCGGCCGTGGCGCACAGGCGTTCGAAGCGGCGCACGCATTCGTCCTGCAGCGGCAGCGATTCGGCGTGCGTGAGCGGCAGGTACAGGAACACGCGGGCGATGGCAGGCAGGGTTTCGTCTTCACCCGCGGCCAGGGCGGCCTGCACCTGGGCCTGCGCGCGCGCGTCGCCCGCGAAGGCGCCGGCCTGGCGGCGGAACAGGTTGCGCGGCAACTGGTCGAGCAGCAGCACCAGCGCCAGGCGGCCGAGCGGGGTGGCCGCCCAGTCGTCGCGCTGGCCGGCCAGCGCGGCCTGCACGTCGGCGCCGAAGGCGGCGCGCAGTTCGGCGTCCTGCTCGGGGGTCGAGTTGAACCAGAGGTCGTTGCGCGGGGCGCTGGGCCAGCCGCGCTGCAGGCCGTCACCGAACCATAGATCGAGCAGGGGGCGGGCGGCGGGTGGAATGGGGGGCATGGCGTTTACGTGTTGCAACAGCTTTGACCGAGCGTGTGGAGCAGCGGAAACCGGATTCTTGTGCAATACGCGAACGGCAAACCGCCGGCACAACGGAATTCCCACGATGAACACCCCGTCCTTCACCGCACCGCGCTCCTGGGCCAGGGCCCTGGCGGTCGTCTCGCTGGCCGCCGGCGCCTGGGCGCTGTCGGGCACCGCGCAGGCGCGCGACAACATCCAGTGGTCCATCGGTGTCAACTCGCCCGGCGTGAGCGTGGGCGTGTCCAACGCGCCGACCGTGGTCTACAGCTACCCCTCGTACGGCTACCCGGCCTATCACGAGCCGCGCCCGGTGGTGGTCTACCCGCGCCCCGTGGTCGTGCACCCGCGGCCGGTGGTGGTGCACAGCTACCCGGTCTATGTGCAACCGTACCCGCAGCCCTACTGGCACGGCCACAAGCACCGTGGCGGCCACAAGCACCGCGGTGGTCACCGTGGCTGGCGCGACTGACGACCGCCGCGCGCCCACCGGCCGCTTCACATCGCGCGGAAGCGGTCGGCGTACAGGCGGCTGACCACGAAGGCCTCCGACAGGCCTTGCACCGTCAGCCGCCACTTGCCCGCTTCATCGCGGGTCACCTTGTCGATGGCCTCCACCCGCACCACGGTGCCGCGGTGGATCTGCCAGAACACCTCCGGATCGAGTTGCGGCAGCAGTTCCTTGAGCGGCGTGCGGATGAGGAATTCGTGCCCGGCGGTGAGCACGCGCACGTATTTGTCGGCGGCCTCGAACGCCAGCACGTCGTCGATGGCCACGCGCTGCACGGTGTTGCCCACGCCGGCCATGAGGTGGCGCAGCCGCGGCTGCGCGGGGCCGGCGCTGGCGCCGAGCAAGGCGCGCAGGGCGGACCAGTCAGCCGGTATGGCTGGTATGGCGGAGTGTGAGGCGCCGGCGCTGCGCGCACGCAGCGCCGCCTGCACGCGCGCCACGCTGCGCTGCAGCCGCTCGGGCTGCACGGGCTTGAGCACGTAGTCCAGCGCCTGGGCTTCGAAAGCCTGCAGCGCGAACTCGTCGTGCGCGGTCACGAACACCAGCACCGGCAGCGGGGCGTCGGCGGGCCAGTCGTCGGCGATGGCGGCGGCGGCTTCCAGCCCGGTCAGGCCGGGCATGCGGATGTCGAAGAACAGCACCTCGGGGCGCTCGGCGAGCGCGTGTTCCACGGCGCTGGCGCCGTCGCCCACCACCGCGAGCACCTGCAGCCCGGGCCAGGCGCGCGCGAGCTCGGCCTGCAGCGCCTGCGCCAGCAGCGGTTCGTCTTCGGCGATGAGGGCGGTGGCGTTCATGCGCGGTGGGGTTCGGGCAGTGGCAGTTGCAGGTGCACTTGCGTGCCCTCGCCCGGGCGGCTGCGCCAGTCGAATTGCGCGGCATCGCCGTGCAGCGCCTGCAGGCGTTCGCGCACCTGGCTCAGGCCGAAGCCATTGCCGGGGTGTGCGCTGCCCACGCCGTCGTCGCGCACGCTCAGGTGCAGGCGCTGGCCGTCGCGGCGCGCACTCACGGCCACCTCGCCACCGCGCGTGCTGGGCTCCAGCCCGTGGCGGATGGCGTTTTCCACCAGCGGCTGCAGCAGCAGCGGGGGCACGGGCAGCGCGGCCAGTGCCTCGGGCAGTTCCAGCCGCACGCGCAGGCGTGGGCCCATGCGCACGGCCATGAGTTCGAGGTAGTCGGCCAGGCGCGCGAACTCCTCGCGCAGCGTGTGCGGACCGCTCTGGGCGTCGCTGCGCGACGCGGCGAGCGTGGCGCGCAGGAAGCCGTTGAGCCGGTCGAGCATGTCGATGGCGCGCGACGGATCGGTGGCGATGAGTGCACGCAGGTTGGCCAGGGTGTTGAACAGCATGTGCGGTTCGAGCTGCGACTCGAGCAGCCGCAGCCGCGCTTCGCTGGCTTGGCGCTGGGCTTCTTCCTGCGCGAGGCGGGCCTTGGCCAGCATCTCGCGGCTGGTGAAGTAGTAGGCGCCGAAGGTGCCGATGGCCAGCGACATGAGCAGAAAACCCACCGTGGCGCCGGGCAGGTTGTTCGCGGTGGACAGCAGTGGCCGGCCCAGCAGCAGGTTGCCCAGCGCCAGGCCCAGCCCGTAGCCCGCGAACACGCTCACCACCACCAGCACCGCCATCGGCCGCACGCCGGGCCAGCCGGCCGGCGAGAGCAGGTAGCGCCCGCCGTCGATGCCGGCCCAGATGCCCAGGCCGATGAGCTGCGAGTACAGCAGGGTGTGCGGGAAGTTGTCGCCCTTGACCGCGCTGATGCCCAGCGCCAGCACGGTGTTGAACACCACGGCGATCAGCGCGCGGCGCAGCACGGTGCGTGGGTTGAAGGCGGCCATGGGCGCAGTATGCCGGGCGTGGTGCTCAGCGCCCGCGCTGCAGGCGTTCGCGTTCCTGAGCCATCCAGCGCTCGTACAGGCCGCCGCCGCCCAGGCGCACCCACACGGCCGCGCCGTGGATCAGCAGGCCCAGGCCCCAGCCCAGGGCGGGGTAGATGGCCCAGTCGCGGCCGCTGCGCATCGACAGATAGACCAGGCCGGCGTTGACGGCGAGGAAGACGAGGGCGTGCAGCGTCCAGCCCATGCGCGCGGCCACGCGGCGGCGGGCGGTGCGTTCGATGTCGTCGGGGGTGTTCAAGGCGGTGTTCATGGCGGGGTCCTTTTGGGGGGGGGGGGGAGGGGGGGGAGACGAGGGCGGGGCCCTGGGCCCAGGACAGGTTGCGCGGGGGAAGGGGGGGGGGCAGGGGGGGGAGGCCGGGGGCGGTGGCGGGGGTGGTGTAGAGGGGGGGGAGGGGGGTGCGGGGG
>JACVCO010000005.1 GCA_016741995.1 Hydrogenophaga sp.
CGCGGCCCGGCCGGGGCGCCGCGGGCTGGCCGGTGCGGTGGTGCCCGGGGTTGGGCTTGGAGCCCAACCGCGGGGAAACGGGGCGCTGTTTTCTGCAGGTCACCGCAGGCAACGCCCCCGCCCTCGCCTTGTCCCGCCGCTTGGGCTTCAAACCCGCCTGGGGCTCCGCCTCCTGGGGGTTTTGACGTGGATCAAGGCGGGGCTCGCCCCGCCGTCTTGAAAATGGCCCCGCCGGCGCCATGTGTTCGGCAGTCCACTTTTTCCGGAGCGCCTTTCCATGCGTCTCGACAAACTCACCACCAAGTTCCAGGAAGCCCTGGGCGACGCCCAGAGCCTGGCGCTGGGCAACGACCACGCCTACATCGAACCCGTGCACCTGCTGCTGGCCATGCTGCGCCAGGCCGACGGGCCCCAATCCATCCTGCAGCGCGCGGGCGTCAACGTGGCCGGCCTCGCGCAGGCGGCCGAGGCCGCCGTCAAGCGCCTGCCCCAGGTGCAGGGGCAGGAGCAGGTTCAGGTCGGCCAGGAGCTGGCCAGGCTGCTGCAGGCCAGCGAGAAGGAAGCCATCAAGCGCGGCGACGCCTACATCGCGAGCGAGAACTTCCTGCTGGCGGTGGCCGATGCCAAGGGTGAACTCGGCCGCATCGCCAACGAGGCCGGCCTTTCGCGCAAGAGCCTCGAATCGGCCATTGCCGCGGTGCGCGGCGGCCAGCACGTCAACAGCCCCGAGGCCGAAGGCCAGCGCGAGGCGCTCAAGAAGTACACGCTCGACCTCACCGAGCGCGCGCGCGCCGGCAAGCTCGACCCGGTGATCGGCCGCGACGACGAGATCCGCCGCGCCATCCAGGTGCTGCAGCGGCGCAGCAAGAACAACCCGGTGCTCATCGGCGAGCCCGGCGTCGGCAAGACGGCCATCGTCGAAGGCCTGGCCCAGCGCATCGTGGCCGGCGAAGTGCCCGACTCGCTCAAGGGCAAGCGCGTGCTGAGCCTGGACATGGCCGCGCTGCTGGCGGGCGCCAAGTACCGCGGCGAGTTCGAGGAGCGCCTGAAGACCGTGCTCAACGAGCTGGCGAAGGACGAAGGCCAGACCATCGTCTTCATCGACGAGCTGCACACCATGGTGGGTGCGGGCAAGGCCGAAGGCGCGATGGACGCGGGCAACATGCTCAAGCCCGCGCTGGCCCGTGGCGAACTGCACTGCGTGGGCGCCACCACGCTCGACGAGTACCGCAAGTACATCGAGAAGGACGCTGCCCTCGAGCGCCGTTTCCAGAAGATCCTGGTGGGCGAACCCACGGTCGAGGCGACCATCGCCATCCTGCGCGGCCTGCAGGAGAAGTACGAAGTCCACCACGGCGTGGACATCACCGACCCGGCCATCGTGGCCGCGGCCGAACTCAGCCAGCGCTACATCACCGACCGCTTCCTGCCCGACAAGGCGATCGACCTGATCGACGAGGCCGCGGCCAAGATCAAGATCGAGATCGATTCCAAACCCGAGGTGATGGACCGGCTCGATCGCCGCCTGATCCAGCTGCAGATCGAGCGCGAGGCGGTGAAGAAAGAGAAGGACGAGGCCTCGCAGAAGCGGCACGAGCTGATCGAGGAAGAGATCGTCAAGCTGCAGCGCGAGATCGCCGACTACGAAGAGATCTGGAAGGCCGAGAAAGCCCAGGCCCAGGGCTCGGCGCAGGTGAAGGAAGAGATCGACAAGCTGCGCCACCAGATCGACGAGTTCACCCGCAAGGGCGACTTCAACAAGGTGGCCGAACTGCAATACGGCAAGCTGCCCGAGCTGGAAAAGCGCCTGAAGGACGCGCAGGCCGCCGAGACCGGCAAGAAGGCCGGTGGCCGCCCGCAACTGCTGCGCACCCAGGTGGGCGCCGAAGAGATCGCCGAGGTGGTGGCTCGCGCCACGGGCATTCCGGTGAGCAAGCTCATGCAGGGCGAGCGCGACAAGCTGCTGCAGATGGAAGACAAGTTGCACCAGCGCGTGGTGGGGCAGGACGAAGCCATCAGCGCGGTGGCCAACGCCATTCGCCGCTCGCGCTCGGGTCTGTCCGACCCGAACCGTCCCACGGGCTCGTTCCTGTTCCTCGGCCCCACCGGTGTGGGCAAGACCGAGCTGTGCAAGGCGCTCGCCGGTTTCCTGTTCGACAGCGAAGAGCACCTGGTGCGCATCGACATGAGCGAGTTCATGGAGAAGCACTCGGTGGCCCGCCTCATCGGCGCGCCGCCCGGCTACGTGGGTTACGAAGAGGGCGGTTACCTCACCGAGGCGGTGCGCCGCCGCCCGTACTCGGTGCTGCTGCTCGACGAGGTGGAGAAAGCCCACCCCGACGTGTTCAACGTGCTGCTGCAGGTGCTCGACGACGGCCGCCTCACCGACGGCCAGGGCCGCACCGTGGACTTCAAGAACACCGTGATCGTGATGACGAGCAACATCGGCTCGCACATGATCCAGTCGATGGCGGGCCAGCCCTACGACGAGGTGAAGGAAGCCGTGTGGGGCGAACTGAAGAATTACTTCCGCCCCGAGTTCCTCAACCGCATCGACGAGACGGTGGTGTTCCACGCCCTCGACGCGCAGCACATCGAGGCCATTGCCGGCATCCAGTTGCAGGCGCTGCAGAAGCGGCTGCAGACCATGGACCTCAAGCTCGAGGTGTCGCCCGCGGCGCTCGGCGAGCTCGCCAAGGTCGGCTTCGACCCGGTGTTCGGCGCGCGCCCGCTCAAGCGCGCGATCCAGCAGCGCATCGAGAACCCGCTCTCCAAGCTGCTGCTCGAAGGCCGCTATCCGCCGAAATCGGCCATCCCGGTGGGGGTGGACCCGGTGCGCAACCCGGGCGTGTTCGAGTTCGGCGAGCCACTGCCCATGGCTTGAGCGCCGCGGCCGCCGGCGTGTACCTTGGTGCTATGCCGGCTCGTCGTCGGGCTCGGGCGCGGCGGCGGCGCGCGTGTCCAGCAGATAGCCCTGGGCGGCCAGGTGCCAGGCGCGCGCGCTCACGTCTTCGTCGAGCAGGCGCGACAACTCGCGCAGGGTGCGTCGGCCGTTGGCCAGCAGCAGCAGGGTGTGGGCCCGGCGGTCCAGGCCGTCCGGGCGCGCCAGGGCCTGCCAGGCCATGGTCGTGCGGGTGTACAGGGGCGTCTCCATGGGTGTGTTCGAAACGGTGCGCCCGGGGCGTGACACTCGCTTGAAATGCCCGGGCCGCTTCAGGGCTATCAAGAACCGCGCCAACCGTCTACTCAACCTGAATGACCGATCGGAAGCTCAAAGGCTTTGGTCGTCGCGAAATCGGCCGATCACCACATCATTCACGCATGGCGCGGCTATAACCGTGATCCGCTTCACGTGACGTTTTCCTGAACTCCAGACCATGCCGGTCAATTCAACCCTGCTCGAACAAAGCTTCGACGAAGCCGTTCGCCATGCCGCCCCCTCGTTGGGGCGTTGCATCGACGTCGCGGTCAGCTCGTTGCAGGAGGAGGAGAAGGACCAGCGCGACGTCGCCGCGCGCGACCGTTGCGCGCGCGCCTGGTACGCCCTGCTCAAGCACCGCCAGACCTGGGGGCCGGCGTTCGCGCAGCGCCTCAAGCCCGCGTTGCAGACGGGGTACAACGAAGGCAATACATCCTCGCTGGCCCTGCTGTCGAACTCCGAGCTGCTGGCCCTGGTCGACGAAAGCGCGGTCAACGAATCCATCGAGTCGGCCAAGGTGCTGCAGAACCTGCTGCCCGAGGTGGAGCAGGCGCTGGCCGTGCTCGACGCGCGCATGAGCTCGCTGATCGGCCTGCACACGGTGCACGCCGAAAAGAACCCCATGCGGCCCTCGGTCTATGTCCGCGTGCTGCGCGACCTGACCACCGCCTCCGAGGGCGACCCCGAGATCCGCACGCTGTGGATGCGCCACCTGGCCGCGCCGCTCGGGCGCGAGTTGCGCTCGCTGTACGAAAAGCTGGCGCTGATGCTGCAGCAGGCCAACGTGCAGGAAGCCGGCTACCGCGTGCGCCTGGTGGCCGATCCGCAGGCCTCCAAGCCGCCGCCCCCGCCCAAGCGCGATCTGCTCGATTTCGAGTTCACGCCCGGTGGCATGGCGGTGGAATCCAACCGCTCGCAGAACGCCCACGCCGAAACCCAGTGGCTGCCACCCATGGGTGATCTCGCGCGCAGTGCGCCGATGCTCGACCACGACGTGATGCAGCAGTTTCTCGAGCACGGCGGTGCCGCGTTCGAGCAAGCGCTCGATCAGAACTACTTCCGTGCCCTGGAGCGCGAGCGCGCCCAACTGCAGGCGCAGGCCGGGTTGCCCGTGCTCGACGAGGTGGTGCTCGAAGAGGAGCGCACGCGCTTTCGCGAACTGCCGGCGGTGGACCGGCCGGTCCGCCATGTCAGCATCGGCTCGCAGCTGAGCGCGCAGACCTGGGGCGACGTGGCCAACGCCACCGAGCGCTCCCGCATGCTGCTCGACCTCAAGGCCCAGGCCACGTCGGTCGCGCAGGCCGTGGGCCTGGACGTGGTGCGCAAGCTGGTCAACCAGGTGGCGCGCGACCCGTTGCTGCTGGCGCCGGTGCGCGAGGCCGTGGTGGCGTTGGAGCCCGCGCTGCTGCAGCAGGCCATGACGCAGCCGCGCTACTTCAACGAGGACGCGCACCCCGCGCGCCGCCTCGTGGAAAGCGTGGCCCAGCGCAGCTTCCGCTACAACGACGAATTCAGCGAGGAGTTCGACTCCTTCTTCGCGCCGGTGCGCGACGCCTTCCGCACGCTCAATGAACGCGCCGCCGAAGACCCGAAAGCCTTCGGAGAAGAGCTGGAGAAGCTGCGCGGCCACTGGCGCTCGCAGGACGAGCGCGAGGACGAGGTCAAGGGCGACCGCCTGCAGGCGCTGCGCCACGCCGAAGACCGCCAGGCCCAGGCCGACCGCATCGCCTGGGATCTGAGCCAGCGCCCCGACGTGGAGAACGCGCCGGGCTTCATCCTCGATTTCATCTACGGCAGCTGGTCGCTGGTGCTGGCCTCGGCCGAAATGGGCTTGCCCCGCACGCAGGACAAGCTCACCGCCTACCGCAAGGCCGTCTCCGATCTGCTCTGGAGCATCAAGAAGGATGTGACGCTGCGCCGGCCGGCCGAGCTGTTCCGCATCGTGCCCGGCATGATCAAGACCCTGCGCGAGGGCCTGGACGAGTTGGGCAAATCGCCCGCCGAGACACAGACCTTCTTCGACGCGCTGCTGCGCCTGCACGAACCGGTGCTCGGCCTGCGCCGCGCCAAGGTGCGCAGCGACAGCGGGCAGACCGACCCGGTGCCGCTGGAAGACGACGCCACCGCCCTCATCGTGCTCGAAGAGCTCGCGCCCGCCACGCCCGAGCAGCGGGTTCCCAAGGCCGCGGCCCAACCCTGGCTGGGCCGCAACGAGATGACCGACGCGGGGTTCGAGGACACGATCGCCACCGATTTCGGTAGCCTGCACGGCGCGGAGTTCGACACCAGCACCGGCGGCTCGCTGGAAGACGAAAGCGCCCTGAACGCCGAGCAACTGCTGCTGTCGCTGCACGAAGGCGCCTGGGTCGATCTGTACTCGCGCGGTGAATGGCTGCGCGCGCAGCTCACCTGGGCCAGCAACCGCGGCACGCTGTTCATGTTCACCAGCCGTGGCGGCCGCGCGCATTCGATGACCAAGCGCGTCTGCGTGCGCCTGATCCGCAACCGCTGGCTGCGCCCGGTCGAAGCCCGCCCGGTGGTGCAGGCCGCGCTCGACGCGGTGCTCACCGCGGGCCCGCCACCGGTGCTCGAACCGGTCAGCGTGCAATAAGGCCAGGCCGCTTCGGCCGCGCCGCGGCCGCCGAGAGCCTCACACCGCGCTGCGGTGGCGCGCGATGCAGGTCTGCAGCACCTCGTCGTGCGGGCGTTGCCACCAGTTGCCGGTGGAAAAGATCTCCACCTCGCTGAAGCCCGCGAAGCCCTGGGCTTCCACCCAACCGCGAATGCGCGGGATGTCGATCACGCCGTCGCCCATCATCCCGCGGTCATTGAGCAGGTCGGTGGTGGGCGTGAGCCAGTCGCACACGTGAAAGGCCAGCAGGCGCTCGCGCCCCGCGCGTTCGATCTGCGCCTGCAGCTTCGGATCCCACCACACGTGGTAGATGTCAACGGCCACGCCGAGCGCGCCGCTGCGCTGCGGGTCGAGTGCATCGCACACGTCCAGCGCCTGTTCCAGGGTGTTGATGCAGGCGCGGTCGGCCGCGTACATGGGGTGCAGCGGCTCGATGGCCAGCGGCATGCGGTTGGCCCTGGCGTACTCGAGCAGCTCGGCGATGCCGTCGCTCACCTGCTGGCGCGAGCGCGCGATGTCCTTGTGCGCGGCCTTGCCCGCGAGCGCGCCGGGCAGCGCACCCACCACGAGCACCAGGCAGGGCGCACCGAGCTCGCAGGCCTCGTCCACCGCGCGGCGGTTGTCGTCGCGCGCGGCCTGCAGGCCGGCGGCGTCCACCGCGGGGAACATGCCGCCGCGGCAATAGCCCGAGAGCTTCAGGCCCAGGGCTTTCACCTGGGCCGAGACGGTTTTCAGGCCCACCGCGGCCACCTGGTCGCGCCAGGGCGAGATGGCGGGGATGCCGTGGCGCGCCACGGCGTCGAGGATCTGCGTCAGCGACAGATCCTGCCCACCGCTCTTGCGCACCGTGGCGGTGTTGATGGACAGCCAGCGGTGGTCTTGTGAGAAGTCGCGCATCACTCGATTCCGTGCAGGGCCAACAGGGTCTTCATGCGCCGCACGGCCAGGTCGGGCTGCTCCAGCAGGTTGGCGGCATCGGCCAGGCGGAACAGCTCGGCCAGGTGCGGCAGCGAGCGCGTGCTCTGCTGGCCACCCACCATGGTGAAGTGGCTCTGGTGGCCGTTGAGCCAGGCCATGAAGACCACACCGGTTTTGTAGAAGCGCGTGGGCGCCGCGAAGATGTGGCGCGACAGCGGCACCGTGGGGCCGAGGATGTCGTGGAACTTCTGCGTGTTGCCTTGCGCGAGTTCGCCGAGGGCGGCGCTGGCCGCCGGCGCGATGGCGTCGAAGATGCCCAGCAGCGCGTCGCTCTTGCCGTGCGTGGGTTCGGTGCCCGCGCCGTCGCCGGCGATGAGTTCGGCGTAGTTGAAGTCGTCGCCGGTGTACATGCGCACGCCGGCCGGCAGGCGCCGGCGCATGGCGATTTCCTTGTCCTTGTCGAGCAGCGAGATCTTGA
Source organism: Hydrogenophaga sp. (assembly GCA_016741995.1). Classification (GTDB taxonomy): domain Bacteria; phylum Pseudomonadota; class Gammaproteobacteria; order Burkholderiales; family Burkholderiaceae_C; genus Hydrogenophaga. Next base: position 7,228 of record JACVCO010000005.1, read on the forward strand.
TGCCGTCGACCTTGCCCGCGTGCGCGGCAATGATGCCGAGCGCCGTGTCCATCGCGGCGTCCAGGTCCTTCGTGCCCCAGTAGCCGGCGAGCGCGGGGTCGAACATGTCGCCCAGCCAGTGCAGCACCACCGGTTGCTTCGCCTGGCTCAGCACGCGGTCGTACACGCGCTCGTAGTCGGCGGGCCCCTTGGCCACACGCGCCAGCGCGCGGCTCGCCATCACGATGAGCTTGCCGCCGAGGGCCTCGATCGCGGCCATCTGCTCCTCGTAGCCGGCGATGACTTCATCGACCGTCTTCACGTTCTCCAGCACCAGGTGGTCGGTGCCGCAACCGGAGGCGAGGAAGGCGCCCGGCACGCCCTTGGCCGCGTCGAGCGAGCGGCGGATGAGCTCGAGCGAGGTCGGCCAATCGAGCCCCATGCCGCGCTGCGCGGTGTCCATGGCTTCGGCCACACCCAGGCCGAGCGACCACAGGCGCTGGCGGTAGGCGATGGTGGCGTCCCAGTCGATCGCGCAATGCAGCCAGGGGTCGATCGCGGCGCGCGGATCGGCCACCACATGCGCAGCCGAGTAGGCGATGCGGTTGAACTTCACGCCCGGCGCGGGCTTCACCGGCGCGTTGCCGCGCAGGGTGTAGGCCTCGAGGCCGCGCGAGGCGTTGGGCAGTGTCAGCGACAGGGCCATGGCATCAGACCTTCAGCGCCGGCACGTCGACCCAGCGGCGTTCCTTCCAGCTGTCGAGCGCGGCCTCGACCAGCTGCACGCCCTTGGCGCCTTCGGGCAGGGTCCAGGTGTAGGGGGCGTCTTCCATCACGTGGCGGATGAAGTGCTCCCACTGGATCTTGAAGCCGTTGTCGTAGACCTGCGTGTCCGGCACGTCCTGCCACTGCTCCGAGAAGTTCATGGTGTTCTTCACGTCCGGGTTCCACACCGGGCGCGGCGTGCTCACGCGGCTCTGCGCCTTGCAGCCGGTCAGCGTGGCCACGGCCGAGCCGTGCGTACCGTCCACATGGAAAGTCACCAGGTCGTCGCGGTTCACGCGGGTGGCCCAGCTCATGTTGAGCTGCGCGATCACGTTTTCACCGTTGTGGCCGACCAGCTCTGCCGTCGCATAGGCCGCGTCGTCGGCGGTGCAGGCGTAGGGCTTGCCGGCTTCGTCCCAGCGCTGCGGGATGTGCGTGGTGCCGATGCACGAGACCGACTTCACCTCGCCGAACAGGTTGTCCAGCACGTAGCGCCAGTGGCACATCATGTCCAGGATCATCCCGCCGCCGTCTTCCTTGCGGTAGTTCCAGCTCGGGCGCTGAATGGGCTGCAGGTCGCCTTCGAACACCCAGTAGCCGAACTCCAGGCGCACGCTGAGCATGCGGCCGAAAAAGCCGGCGCGGCGCAGCATGTCGAGCTTGCGCAGGCCGGGCAGGAAGAGCTTGTCCTGCACGGCGCCGTGTTTCAGCCCCTTGGCCTTGCCGGCCTCTTGCGCCAGGCGCGCGATCTCCACCGCCTCGTTCAGGTTGGTGGCGATGGGCTTCTCGCAGTACACGTGCTTGCCCGCGCGGATGGCCTTGGCCAGCAGGGTGGGGCGCATCTGCGTGGTGCCGGCGTCGAAGAACACCGTGTCCTTCGGGTTCGCGAGTGCGGCGTCGAGGTCGGTGCCCCAGCGCGGAATGTTGTGCGCCTTGGCCAGCGCTTCCATCTTCTCGGCGTTGCGGCCGATGAGGATCGGGTCGGGCATGACCTTGTCGCCGTTGCTCAGCGTGACGCCGCCTTGTGCGCGGATGGCGCAGATCGAGCGGATCAGGTGCTGGTTCATGCCCATGCGCCCGGTCACGCCGTGCATGATGAGGCCGAGGGTCTGTACTGCCATGGTGAAAGTCCTTGTGCGGTCTGGCTTGCGGAAAAAATCAGTTCGTGACCTGCAGGCCCGCGGCTTTCACCAGCGCGGCGTTGCTCTTGATCTCGTCCTTGATGTAGGCGTCGAACTGCTCGGGGCTGAGGGTCCAGGCGTCGGCGCCGAGCTTGAGGAAACGTTCCTTCACCTCGGGCGTGGCCAGGGCCTTCACCACCTCGTCGTGCAGGCGGTTGACGATGTCGCGCGGCGTCTTGCCCGGCGCCATCATTCCGATCCAGAAGTTGAACTCGGAGCCCGGCACGCCGGCTTCGGCGGTGGTGGGCACGTCGGGCAGGGCGCTGGCGCGGCGCGGTGAACCCACGGCGAGCGCGAGCAGGCTGCCGTCCTTGATCTGGCCGATCACGGGGGCGATGGGCGAGAAGTAGTAGTCCACGCGGCCCGCGAGCACTTCCGTCACGGCCTCGGCCGAGCCCTTGAAGGGAATGTTCACCGCGTCGATCTGCGCGGCCATCTTGAACTTCTCGGCGTTGAGGTGGGTGGCGCTGCCCTGGCCGGCGGAGGCAAAGTTCATCTTGCCGGGGTTGGCCTTGGCATGGGCCACGAGCTGCGGCAGCGTCTTGAGGTTCTTGCTCGGCGCGATCACCAGCACGTTGGGTGTGGACGAGATCGGCGTGACACCCGCGAAGTCGGTCACCGTGTCGAACGAGAGCTTCGCGAAGGTGGACGGGCTCACCGTGTGCGACGACGAGTGGATCATGATGGTGTAGCCATCGGGCGCGGCCGTGGCCACCGCGGCCTGACCGATGGTGCCGCTGGCGCCGCCGCGGTTGTCCACCACGATGGGCTGGCCCATGCTCTGGCTCATCTTGTCTGTGATGGCGCGGGCAATGATGTCGGTGGTGCTGCCGGCGGCGAACGGAACGATCACGCGGATGGCCTTGTTGGGGTAGCCCTGCTGCGCGAACGCGGGCAGGCTGACGGCGGTGGTGAGGGCGCAGATCGCGCTCAAGGCGATGGTGTGGATGGTTTTCATGCGTGTCTCCTTGGGTGATGTGAACGGGTCAGTTGATGGTCTGCAGGCTGTGCCAGTGCGGTGCCGCCGCCGACGCGAAGCCGGGGGTGTGCAGCGAGCGCAGATCGAGCAGGCCGTTTTGCACCGCGAGGTGCGGTCGGCCCGTGGCGTTGTCGTAGAACCCGGGGTGCGCGCGCGCGAAGGCTTGCGCTTCCTCGTCGGGTGCGGTGCCGAAGCCGTCCACGTAGTGGTGGCCGTTGCGTTCGATGTGGCGCACGCCCAGGCTGGCGGCCAGCAATGTGTCCTGCTGCACGGCCAGGCCGGCCTGGCAGGTGAGGTCTTCGCCCGAGAGCAGCAGGCGCGGGTCTTGCGCGATGCGGTGGGCGCTGCGCAGCGAGCGGTAGATGCCCTTGCAGGCCTTGCTCGAGATGCCGCGGTAGCCCAGCGCCAGGCCCTGGTCGAGTGCCTCGGCGTGGTCGTCGGATTCGTCGAGGATCACCGGCACGCCGATCGGCAGCGCAGCGATGGATTCCTTGAGCGCCACGGCGCGCGCCAGGGGTTGTTCCAGCAGCAGGGTGCGCTGCAGCAGGTCGGCCAGCGCGGGTTCGGCCAGCAAGGCCTGCCAGTAGGCGCCGAGCGTGGCCGCGTCGGCGAAGGTTTCGTTGCCGTCGAGCGTGGCGCGGTAATCCACGCCCAGGCGCTGCAGCACGCCGGCAATGCGCGCGAGGCGTTGCAGGTCGGGGCCGATCTGGCCGCTGAGCTTGAGCTTGAAGTGGTGCAACCCGTGGCGGCGGGTGGCGGCCTCCAGCGTGGCGGGCAGGCCATCCTGTGGGTCGGGGCCTTCGTCGCTGTCGGCCAGGCGGTCGGCCAGGCCCACGGTGTGGCGCAGCACCACCTGTTCGGGGCGGGTGATGTTCAGCTGTGTGCTCCACGGGTCGCCGAGCACACCGGCGCGCAGGCCGTCCACCCACGCCAGGCCGGCAGCGCGCAGGGCGGCGTCGGCCACGGCCTTGTCGAGCAGCGCCGGGCCGAACTGCGCCGCCAGGCGCGGCAACCCGCGCGCCACCGACACACCGATGGCCGCTTCACCCGCGGCCTGCGAGTGCGCGTACGGGCCCATCGCATCGCGGTTGGACAGCAGCGCGTCGCGCGCGTTGCGCAGCGATTCACGCAACTGCTCGAAGTTCTGCTCGTGCGTGAGCGCGGGCGATTTGTCGAACCACTTGGGCACCATGAGCTCGGCCCCGGCGCCTTCGACCACCTTGCCACCGGCCTCGGCCTTCACGCGCACGAAGGCCTGCGGGCATTGGGTGACGGTGGCCGCGCCGAAGCGGAACGGCAGGCGCAGCGTGACGTGGCGCTGGAACAGCAGCACCTCGGTGATGCGCAGGGAAGGGGCGGTCATTTCAGTGTGTTCCAGATGTCGCGCACATGGCGGGCGCTGGCCCTGGCGCAGCCCGGGCCGTCGGGCACGTAGTCGAAGGGCTCCACGGCCATCCAGCCGGTGTAGCCCGCGTCTTTCAGCACCTGCAGCACCGGGCGCTGGTCGGTGTCTCCCTGCCCGGGGCCGCGGCGGTTGCGGTCGTTCAGTTGCACGTGGGCGATGTGGCCGCTGGCGAGAAAGCGGCGCAGCACCTCGTGCACCGGCTCGCGCTCGCTGTGCGAAGCGGCACTCACGTCAAGCATGGTGCGCAGTGCGGGCGAGCCCACGCGGTCCACCAGCGCAGCGGCCTCCGCCACGGTGTTGATCACCGCGGTCTCGAAGGGCCCGAGCGGTTCCAGGCAGTAGGTGACGCCCGCGGCCTGCGCGTGGGGCGCGAGTTCGGCGAGCGCGGCTTCGAGCCGCGCGGTGGCGTCGGCCACGCTCTGCCCGGCGGCGGGTGAGCGCTGCTTCGGTGAGCCGTGCACCAGCACCTGCGCGCCGCAGGCCGCGGCGAAGTCGATCAACCGGCGCAGCAAGTCGAGCGTGCGCTGGCGCAGCGCGGCGTCATCGCTCACCAGCGACAGGCCTTCGGGTTTGACGAGCAGCCAGTGCAGGCTGCTGATGCGCAGGCCGTGGTCGGCGGCGCAGGCGCGGGCCCGGCGCGCGGCCGTGGCGTCGAGCGTGCCCGGGTCGGCGGCCAGCGTGAACGGGGCGAGCTCCAGTGCCGTGTAGCCCATGCGCGCGGCGGTATCGCACTGCGTGGCCAGCGGCAGCGGGTGCAGCACCTCGTTGCACAGCGCGAGCTTCATGCGCCCGCCTCGGGTTTCACCGGCCGGCGGTACAGACTCCAGAGCTTCCAGGCGATGGTGACGAAGATCAGCGCGGCCACGGTGCCGGCGATGGGGCGCGTGAAGAAGGGCGTGAGATCGCCGTCGGACAGGATGAGCGCGCGGCGCAGGTTCTTCTCCATCAGGTCGCCGAGCACGATGCCCAGCACCAGTGGTGCCATGGGGTAACCGTGGTGGCGCAGGAAGAAGCCGATGAGGCCGAAGGCCAGCATCACGTAGACGTCGAACAGCCGCCCGGCGATGGCGAAGCTGCCGACCGCGCACAGCACGAAGACGATGGGCACGATCAGGTGCTGGGGCACGCGAAGCACTTGCACCAGCGCCTTGGTGAGCACCAGGCCGTAGATGAAGATGCCGATCGTGGCCAGCAGCATCATGGCCACCACGTCGTACACGAACGACGGGTTCTCCACCATGATCAGCGGGCCGGGTTTGACGCCGTGGATGATCATCGCGGCCATCAACACGGCGGCCGGGGCCGAGCCCGGAATGGCCAGCGTGAGCACGGGGATCACCGCGCCGGGCACGCAGGCGTTGTCGCCGGTCTCGGCCGCCATCAGGCCTTCCACCGAGCCTTTTCCGAACTTCTCTTTTTCCTTGCTCGCGCGCTTGGCCGCGGCGTAGGACGACCAGGCCGCCACGTCTTCACCCACACCGGGCACGATGCCCACGCCGGTGCCGATGAGGCCCGAGCGCAGGATGGTGCGCCAGTACTGCAGCACGTCGCGCACCTTGGGGATCACGGTGTCGAAGGCGCTGATTTTCACGGGCGCCTGGCGCTCGCGCATGGCGGTGAGCAGCTCGGCAAAGCCGAAGGCGCCGACCAGTGCGGGCACGAGCTGGATGCCGCCGGCCAGATCGCGCACGCCCCAGGCGAAGCGCTCGTAGCCGTATTGCGGCTCTTGCCCGATGGTGGCGATGAACAGGCCCGCGATGCCGGCGATCCAGCCCTTGAGCGGGTCGTCGCCGGTGAGCGTGCCCGCGATGATCACGCCGAAGATCGCGAGCCAGAAGAACTCGTAGGCGCCGAACTTCAAGGCCACGCCGCCCAGAACGGGTGTGAGTGTGGCCAGGAAGAACATGCCGATCAGCGTGCCCATCACCGAGCCGGTGGTGGCGATGCCCATGGCGCGCCCGGCCATGCCCTGGCGCGCCAGCGCATAACCGTCGAGGCAGGACGCCGCGGAGGCCGGCGTGCCCGGAATGTTGAGCAGGATGGCCGAGCGCGAGCCCCCGTAGATGGAGCCCACGTAGGTGCAGATGAGGATCAGCAGCGCCTGGCTCGGCGGCAGCTTGAGCGTGAGGGTGGTCATCAGCGCCAGCGCCATGGTGGCGGTGAGGCCGGGCAGGGCGCCCATGACCACGCCGACCAGCGAAGCCAGCAGCGCCAGCCCGATGGTTTCGGGCGTGGCAAAGCGCGCGATGGATTGGCCGAAGAGGAGAACGCCGTCGAACATGGGTTGTCGGCCTCAGGGCAGGCGAACCAGGAAGACCTGTTGGAACATCAGCGTGACCACGGCCGAGGTGAGCACCCCGGCCGCGATGGCCACCACCGCGCGGCGGATCCGGGTGTGGCTCTCCGGAGCAAAAACCGCCACGAAGACCGCAACGAACAGAGCGGTGGCGAACCAGAACGGAACGCGCCCGATGAGCAACGCGGCATACACCAGCGTGAGCGCGAGCGTGATGGCCACACGGTTGTTGATCAGTCGGACAGGTGGTGCATCCGGTGCGGTTGAAGCGCGAGCCAGCAGGCCACGCAGCATGAGCACCACGCCGAGCAGCGCGATCGCGCCCCCGATCAGGCTGGGCACAAAGCCCGGCATGGCATACAGCTGCGCGCCCATGGACTCGAAGCGCTCCATGCGGAACGACTCCGCCACGATCAACAGGCCAAAGCCCACCCATCCCGCTCCGCCCCAGAGGTCGGAGCGGGCGGTTTTTCCGCCCTCGCTCATGTGTGTCTCCGTGCGGCCGTATCAGGGCTTGGGAATGCCCACGGTGTCGGGCGACACCTTGGCCTTGCCGGCGGCCTGCTGCGTCCAGGCGTAAGACTGGATCGCCGGGAACACCGCTTTCTGCGCGTCTTCACCCGCCATCGGGGCGAACATGGCGCCGCGCGATTGCGCGTACTTCTTCAGCGCGTCGCTCTTGACCATCTCCGTGTTCCAGATTTTGTCGAGCGTTTGCTTCACTTCGGGCGGTGCAGCCTTGGGCACGAAGATGCCGAAGTAGTTGATCGGGTCCTTGAAGCCCGGGATGAACTGCGACAGCGGCGGGATGGTGCCGAAGCCCTCGATTTCGATCGACTTGTCGCCCACCACCGCCAACGGGCGGATCTTCTTGGCGCGGATCATGTCGGTCTGCTCGGCGGCGAGCTGCGTGGTCACCTGCGTCTCACCGGATGCCGCGGCCACGGCAGCGGGTGCACCGCCGTCGTAGGTGACGTGCTTGTAGGTCACGCCGGCCGCGCGGGAGAGCGCTTCGATGGCCGAGTGGCCGCTGGAGTTGACGCCGGCGGTGGCCACCGACACGCTGTTCGGGTTGGCCTTCATGGCGGCCAGCAGCTCGGGCATGGTCTTGTAGGGTGTGTCGGCGTTGACACCGACCACCGCGATGTGCGCCACGTTCAGGTACAGGTTCCAGTCGCTCGCCGAGGTGTCGAGCATGCCCAGCACCTTGTAGGTGCCCAGGTCTTTGGCGCCGCCAGCGGTCCAGGTGTAGCCGTCGGCCGGGGCGGCCATCGCGTTCTTGGTGCCCACCGAGCCCGAGGCGCCGGGCTGGTTCAGGACGACGATTTTCTGGCCGAGGTGTTTCTCGAGCTCGGCCGCGGTCACGCGCGACACCTGGTCCGTCGAACCGCCCGGTGCCCAGGGCACGATCAGCGTGATCGGGCGGTCCGGCTTCCACTGGGCGAAGGCGCCGGCACAGGCGCTGGCCAGCACGGAGGCGATCAACAGGCTGCGAAGGGGCAGGGCGGTCTTCATGCGTTGTCTCCTGGTGGTTAATTCACTGACCGGTGAATAGTAGGAGGCAGGTTCGGGCGCCGTCAAGGCGCCCGGTCGCTCAGTCCTTCAGTACATACCCTAGGATCACCTCGCACATGTGGGAGAGCCGCTCGCTGTGCGCCTTGGGCGTCATCAGGTCGCGCCCGAAGATGGCCGACAGCGTGTGGTTGTTCGACAGGTAGAAGTACGCAAGCCCGGCGATCGACACGTAGAGCTGCAGCGGATCGACCCCGCCGCGGAAGGTGCCATCGCGGCGCCCGCGCTCCAGCACTTCGCCCAGTGTGGCGATCAGCGGCGAGTTGAGCTGGCGTGCGCGCTGCGATTGCGCTAGGTGGCGCGCGCGGTGCAGGTTGGCGCTGTTGAGCAGAGTGAGGAACTCGGGGTGCTCGAGGTAGTAGTTCCAGGTGAACTCGACCAGCCGGCGCAACGCGGTCTCGGGTTTGAGGTCGAGCAGCTTGAGCTCGCGCTCTTCTTCGCGGATGTGGCGGTAGGCGTGTTCCAGCACCGCCTGGAACAGCTGTTCCTTGTCCTGGAAGTAGTAGTAGATGAGGCGCTTGTTGAGGCCCGCGCGCTCGGCGATGCGGTCCATGCGGGCGCCGCCCAGGCCGTGCTCCGCGAACTCGTCGCGGGCCGCTTGCAGGATGGTATTCTGCGACCGCTCTGCATCGCGCAGGCGCTCGTCAGGCAGGGTGGGTGTGCTTGCACTCATGCCGCAATAATTCACTAATTGGTTAATTGAGTCAATCCATGCCCCGCATCGCCGGTCACCTGCTGGTCGAGTGCCTGATCGAACAAGGCGTGACGCACGCGTTCGGCGTGCCCGGCGAAAGTTACCTTGCCGTGCTCGACGGCCTGCACGACCACGCCGACCGCATCCGCTTCGTCACCTGCCGGCAAGAGGGTGGGGCCGCCTTCATGGCCGAGGCGCACGGCAAGCTCACCGGCCGCCCCGGCGTGTGCTTCGTGACGCGCGGGCCCGGCGCCACCAACGCCTCCATCGGGGTGCACACGGCGTTCCAGGACAGCACGCCCATGGTGCTGTTCGTGGGCGATGTGGCCAGCGACGCGCGCGATCGCGAAGCGTTTCAAGAGGTCGACTTCGCTGCGTTTTTCGGGCCCTCCACCAGGGGCTTCGCCAAGCGGGTGGAGCGCATCGACGACGCCCGCCGCATCCCCGAATACGTGGCGCGCGCCTTCTGCGCCGCCATGAACGGCCGCCCCGGCCCCGTGGTGCTGGTGCTGCCCGAAGACATGCTCACGCAAACGGTCGACACCGCACCGCTGCCGCGCGTGGAGCCGGTGCAGGCCTGGAGCGACCCGGGTGCGCTGCGCGACCTGCGCACGCTGCTGCTGGCGGCCGAGCGGCCGCTCGTGATTGCCGGTGGCGGCGGCTGGACGCCGCAGAGCGCCGCCGCGCTGCAGCGCTTCGCCGAGAACTGGCAACTGCCGGTGGCCAACGCCTTCCGCTTCCAGGACACCTTCGACAACCACCACGCGCAGTACGCGGGCGACGTCGGTCTGGGCATCAACCCCGCGCTGGCCAAACGCGTGCGCGAGAGCGATCTGCTGATCGCCATCGGGCCGCGCCTGGGCGAAAGCACCACGGGCGGCTACACGCTGATCGAGGCGCCGGTGCCGAAGCAGAAGCTGGTGCACATCCACGCCAGCCCCGAGGAACTCGGCCGCGTCTACCAGCCCACGCTGGCGATTCAGGCCAGCATGAACGCCGCGGCGCGCAGCCTGGAGGTGCTGACCGCGCCGCCGCAACTGCCCTGGAGCGGCTGGACCGCGGCCTGCCACGCCGACTACCTCGCCAACATCGACCCGGCCAACAACGGCGTGCGCCTGCCCGGCCCGATCGACATGCCCGCCATCGTTCACGCGCTGCAGCGCCTGCTGCCCGAAGACGCGGTGCTCACCAACGGTGCCGGCAACTTCGCGAGCTGGCTGCACCGCTTCTACCGCTACCCGGGCCTGGTGCGCGGCCACAAGACACAACTGGCCCCCACCAACGGCGCCATGGGTTATGGCGTGCCGGCCGGCATCGGCGCCGCCATTGCCACCGGGCGCCTGGCGTTCACCATCTCGGGCGACGGCGACTTCCTCATGAACGGGCAGGAGCTCGCCACCGCCGTGCAGCACGGCGCGCGCAGCATCGTGCTGCTGCTCGACAACGGCAGCTACGGCACCATCCGCATGCACCAGGAACGGGAATACCCGGCGCGCGTGAGCGGTTCCTCGCTCGCCAACCCCGATTTCTGTGCCCTGGCGCGCGCCTATGGCTACGCGGCCGAGCGCGTGGAGGCCACCGCTGAATTCGAGCCCGCGCTGCAGCGCGCGCTGGCCCATGCCGGCGGCACGGTCATCGTGGTCCCGCTCGACGCCGAGGTCATCACCACGCGCGGCACGCTCAGTGCCATCCGCGAAGCCGCCCTGAAGCGCTGAGCCTCACCCGGGCCGTCCTGGCCCGGCCGGCGTTTTGGTGAATGGATCACAAAACGCCGGCCACCACGACACAGCGCTTGCCCCCGCTCCGGTGGAACACTGCCTCGCAACAGGAGGTTCCCCATGTGGCAAGCAACGGACAAGATCTGGACCGGCAACTCCACCGCCGGCGGTGTGACGACGCTCAGCGAGGCGCATCTGCTGCGCGTCTTCGACGAAATCGACTACGGCATGCTGCTGCTGGATGGGCAGGGGCGCATCCTGCACGCCAACCACCTGGCGCGGCATGAGCTGGCGCAGCGCCGCCTGCTGCGCGCCTGCAGCGGCAGCCTGATGGGCAACACGCCCGAGCACAGCGAACGCATCCAGCAGGCGCTGGACGCCGCGCTGCGCGGCCAGCGCCGCCTGGTGCTCATGCGCGAAGGCGATCGCGATCTGTCCATGGCCTTCACCCCGCTGTCGCACCCGCTGGAAGACGACGTGCCCACCGTGCTGGTGGTGCTGTCGCGCCAGAACGTGTGCGACAACCTCGCGGTGCGCATGTTCGCGCGCGCCCTGGCCCTGAGCCCGACCGAAGAGGTGGTGCTGCTGGCGCTGTGCCGCGGGCTCGACATCAACGAAATCGCCGCCGAGAACGGCGTGGCCGTCTCCACCGTGCGCAGCCAGATCAAGACCCTGCGCGAAAAGGCTGGTGCCTCCAGCATCCGGCGCCTGCTGCAGCGGATCAACAGCCTGCCGCCCGTGGTGCCCGCCTTGCGGATCGTCACACCCATCACGCACAATCCGGCGGGTTACACCCACCCCTGACACCCCGGATGTCCGCCCCAGGCCACGCTTCGACGATCGATTCCCGCAACACGCATCACATCGAAGCGCTGGCCGCGCAGGGGGTGCACCGCCACTACCGTCGCGGTGCCCTGCTGATCCAGGAAGGGGACACGGGCGACACCCTCTTCATCGTGCTCAAGGGGCGCCTGCGCGCCTTCGTGGCCGATGCCTCGGGGCGTGAACTCACGCTGGGCCTGTACGGCCCGCTCGAATACGTGGGCGAAATGTCGCTCGACGGCGGGCCGCGATCGGCCAACGTGGAGGCGGTGGACGCCACCACCTGCTCGGTGATCACCCGCCAGACGCTGCTGGGCTACATCGCCGATCACCCCGAATTCGCCCTCGAACTCATGGCGCGCGTGATCCGCCGCGCCCGCCTGGCCACCGACAGCGCGCGCAGCGTGGCCCTCATCGACGTCTATGGCCGGCTCGTGAAGCTGCTCAACGACTGGGCGCGCGAGCCCGACGAGACCGGCGAGCGGCCGCTGCGCGAAAAGGTGACGCACCAGCAGATCGCGCAGCACCTGGCGTGCTCGCGCGAGATGGTGAGCCGCCTGCTCAAGGACCTGGAAACCGGCGGCTTCATCGCCGTGCGCGAGCGCTGGATCTGGCTGGTCAAGCCGCTGCCGGCGCGCTGGTGAGCGCGCCGGCGCCCACGGCTCTTACTTCAGCGCATTGAGGCGCCGACGCGCCTCGCGCGGGGCCGACGAGCTGGTGCCCGCCAGCCGCGCCGTGCTGCCGCTCAGGCTGCCGGTGCTGCGCACGCCCCACAAGGCGGTGTTGTCGTCGCAGGGCGCGAGCGTCTGCGGCACGTTGCGCACGCCGGGGCGCTGCGGCCGCGCGGCGTCGGGCTCGGGTTTCTGCGGGGAGTAGCGCGCAAAGTGCGCCAGTGGCTGCGGCCCGGTGTCGGCCCTGCGCGTACCCCCCACGGCAATGGTGCGCTGCCCGGTAGAGAGGCTGTTGAACACGCCGCTGCGCCGGATCGGCGTCGGGTTGCGGGGCTGGTCGACCCAGCCCTTGAGGTTGCCTTGTGTGTCGTAGAACCGGTCTTCCAGCCACGACTGTTTGGCGCCGGTGTTCACTCCCAGCGCCACGTCGTCGCGTTCCACGTAGGCGTCGAACACGACAGGCAGCGGGCCGGCATTGCGCAGGGTGATGGTCCAGCGGCCGAAGGGAGCGAGCGCCTGCCGGGGGTCGTGGCTGGCGGTGGGTCCGAGCGCGAGCAGCGCGCAGGTGCCGCGCGCGCCGAGCGCGGTGGTTTTCGGGTAGATCAACGACCACAATGGTCGGCCGTCGGCGTCGGTCCACATGCCCGACTGCCCGGGCACCAGCGAGACGGTCTGCGCCGGGCGGTCGGGCGGCTGCACCTCGATCGACACGCTCCCGGCATCGGCAGGCAGCCAGATCTCCAGGAAGCTCTGCGTGTGGTCGTCGGGCGGCACGCGCCAGTGCAGGGCGGTGCCGGGGTCCTTGCGGCGTGTGTGCGGCGGCAGCACCGCGTTGGCGTGCGTGCGGCTCTGGTAGCCGTTGCCGGCCGGCACGCTGATCTGCAGCCTCCCGGCCAGGCGCTCGACCAACTCGTCCATGGCCGCTTCGAGCAGCGAGGTGCCGTCGTGCGGGCCCGCGAGCGTGCCCCAGCTGATGTTGACCACGATGGCCGCGTCGTCGGCGCAGCGCGAGACGACGTAGTGCAGCGCGTCGAGGATGCTCACGTTCATGGCGCCGCCGGACGTGTCGAGCACGTTGGCCCAGTCGAGCTGCACAGCGATGAGTGCGCAGCGACTGGCGAAGTCGTTGTCCTGCGGGTTCAGCGGCCCGCCGGGCGCCGTGGCCAGCCCGGTCACGTGCGTGCCATGGTTCACCGGCCGCGCCATGTCCCACATCTGCAGGTGGCGGTAAAGGGCGTCTTCGTCGAGCCGGCCATTGACCGTGTAGCGCGCGATGACAGCGTCGATGGCCGCCGCGTCGAGCTCGTGGCCGTAGCCCATGTCGTGCGGCTCGGGTCCGGCGCGCGTCGGGTCCAGTGGCACGCGTTCGTTGCCGGGCGTGCCGGGCCAGGGCCCGCCATAGAAGTTGTCTTGACGCCAGAAATGCTTCACGCGGGTGTGCCCGCGCGCACCGCGAAACGCGGTATTGGCCACGGCCAAGCCACCATCAATGACACCGAGCACCGTGCCGCGTACGCGGTGCGCGGGCGGGCGGGGTTGCTCGTGCGGGTGGCAGCAGTGGGGCAGTGCCTGTGTGTGGTGTTCCACCGGCAGGCCGAGTTCGAAGCGCTGAATCAGCGCGCGCATCGCATGGCCCTCGCGCCAGTGCTGGAAGAACCGCTTCGACACACGCGCCGTGCAATGGCGCAGGCCTGGTGTCAGCAGGTAGACCTGCGGAATCTGCAACCAGCGGCTGGACGAGGCGTTCACCAGCTGGCGCACGTCGGCGCCCTCACGCAGGCCGATGACGATCGGCAACCACTTCGGCTGGTCGTCTTGGCCGGGCACGTGGTAGCCCACAAAGCCGTCGGCCTCGGCCCAGGCCAGGTAGGGGTCCATGCCATCAATGGCGTTGGGCGCCGACCAGTCGATGCCGGTGAAGCTGCCCCGGGGCAGAGGCGCCCAGCTCATTGCCACTCCTTGACGGCTTCCTCCCACAGCCATGCGAGCAAGGCCGCCTTGGGCACATCCCGGGGCTTGGGCGAGCGCGTGTAGGCGCTGCCGCTGGCTTTGTCCATCGGGGCCAGTGGCACGAAGTCCATGGGCGCACCGTCTTTCTCGATGAAGAGCGCGCAATCGAAACCGCGTTCGTGCACCGAGGTACCTTTGGCGCGCGCCACCAGGTACTCGGCCAGCGCGGTGCCGAGCACGCGGCCCGCTGCGCTGTCCACCGGGTAGTGCACGCCAGCTACTGTGCGGTTGACGGCGATGCGCGCCGCCAGGCGCTGCAACTGCTCGCGGCTGGCCACGCCATTGCCCGGGTGCCTGCGTTGTTCGGGCATGGCGGTGTCCAGCAGCGCCTGCAGCAGCGTGGCCGCGAGGAAGGCCTCGGTGGCGTGGCCACTGGGCCAGGCACCGTGGCCGGGCGTGGGGATCATGGGCTGGATCTGCGGTGAGAACTCCACCGGCCGCGGCGTGGCGAAGATCTGCTTGAAACGCTGCTCCACGCTGCCCGCGAGGGAGAAGGCGATGTCGAGCAGCGCCAGCGTCTTGCCGTGGCGGTGCGCGGTCAGGCCGATCACCGAACCCCAGAACGGCACCGGAAACCCCATCTGTTCGACCACCTCGACCGCGCGATCGGGCCGCAGGTCGGCGTAGGCGGCCACCAGTTGCAACTGGCCTTCGATGAGCGCGTCGTCGGGGCCGTGGAGCTGCACCAACCGGTGGTTGCGGTTGCCGCTCGCGAAGCGCAGCGTCGCGGTCTTGTCCGCGTCGTCGGCTTCGTAGCTCAGGCCTTCGAGCACTTCGGACAGCACCGCCGCCACGCGCGGGCCGTCGGCCCAGCGCTTAAGGTTGGCGGGTTTGTCGAAGGCGGGCCAGTTGACGCGCAGCGTGCTGCCCTCGAAGGGACCGACGATCGCTGCGCGAGAGAGGGTGAGGGCGTCGGCCGAAGCAATGGCCTGACTGACGCCGCCACTTACCCCACCACTGACACCGCCGCTCACGCCGCCACTGACGCCACCACTGACGCCTCCGCTCACACCGCCACTGACACCACCGCTCAAACCGCTCATGACGCGTTCTCCCTGATGAAGGCTCAAGTTTCGGGCAGGCCCAGTGCAGACAGCGCTTGGATCGCCCGCTTCCTCATCGGGCTTTGATTGCCCGAGGATCGGTATCGCTGAATCGTGAGGTCCGGTTGAACCTGTCTCAGCAAGATGAAGGTTTCTCGCGCGCCTACGAGATCGCCCGATTCGTATTGCGCGATCAGCAGCGCCCTGATGGTGGGCGCGTGGTAACGATTCTTGAGGACCGACGCCTTGCCCAGGCTGATTGCATCGATAAGACGATGCGATGCCAGATAACAGTTCGCCAGCATCATTTCGAAGTAGTACTTCTGTGGGTCCAGCGGCGACAGGCTGAGCGCGCGTTCGGCTTCCACCACCGACTCGTCTGCCATCCCCCACAAGGTTGACCACACGCTGCGGTACAGCCAGGCCATGGGGTCGTTCGGATTGGTGTCGGTGGATTCGATAAGCAGGCGGCGCGAGCCTTCGACGTCCTCACCAAGGTGACAAAGCGCGTGCCCCTTGATGGCCATGGCCAGTGTGCTGTTGGGCTCCAGATCGAGCGCGCGGTCGGCCACGCCGATGGCCTCGCGGAACGCGCGCGCGGGTTCGGGCGCCAGGCCCTGCACCACCTGCATGATGTGCCACTTGGCCAGCCAGGCCCAGGGCGTGGCCACGCGCTTGTGCCGATCCGCCACGGCCTCCAGCAGCTCATGGCTGCGGTGCAGGTCGCGCGGGGTGGATCGGTGCATCAGCGTGATGCCACCGAGCATGAGGGCGTTGCTTTCGAGCTGTGGAACGGGTTGCACCAGGGTTCGCTGCACCAAGTGGTGCAGCACCGCGTTGGCTGTGGCCTCGCTCAGGCGGGTGATGAGCTCGCTCTCCGTCTGCAGCAGATCCAGCGTGTCGCCAGAGATGCGCTCTCCCCACACCACTTCGTTGCGGCGGTTGTCGCTGAGCTCGGCGGTGATGACGAGCTTGTCGCCGAAATTCACGTAGCTGCCGCTGAGCGTGTACGACGCCTCGAGCCGTTGGCCGATCTCGGCGGGCGTGGCACTTCGGCCGCGGAAGGCGCTGGTGGACAGTCGCGAGATCACGCGCAGATCCTGGCTGCGCGAAAGCTGGGTGATCACGCCGTCGGCGATGAGCTCGCCGATCACGAACTGCTCGGGCGCGTGGCTGCGGGTTTCGAACGGCACCACGGCCACACCCGGGCGGAATTCGCTGGCGGATTCGGCCGGTGTGGGCAAACGCACCACGGGCGTGTGCTCGTTCACCGGCGCCACGGCCCAGGTGCGCACCGGTTCAGGCCAATGCTTCAGGTAGCTCTCGCCGCGGTCCTGCACGTCGGCGTCCACGCCCACCACGATCGCGTCGTACACGCTGGCGGTCACCACCGTTTCCCCCGGCGAGGCCAGGTCGGCCACGCGCGCCGCGAGGTTGACACCCTGGCCGTAGACGTCGACCTCGTCGATGTAGAGCTGGGTGGCGTTGATACCGGCGCGCAGGTAGAGCTGTTGCGCAGCGGGCAATGTCTGGTTCGCGCCATCGAAGTGGCGGTGCAGTTCGAGCGCGGCGCGCACGGCCTGGGCAGGGTGCTCGAACTCGGCGAGCAGGCCGTCGCCCAGGCTTTTCACGAGCCGGCCGCCGCGCGCGGGCAGCACCTCGGCGATAGCGAACTGCACGAAGCCGCGCCACAGGCCCACGACCTGGGCCTCGTTCACCGCCATGAGGCGCACCGACTCCACCAGGTCGATCACCAGCACCGTCTTGTGCCGCATCGGCGGCAACACGATCGCCGCCGGCGTTCCCTCGGTGGGCTGTGGGGTCGAGGGCGAAGGCGTGGTGGTCATTGGGGGGGCAGTTACAGGGCGACGCAGTTTCGCACAAGTGTTCAGAAATTCCGGCCGCGTGCATCGATGAACGCCGGAAACGACAAAGCCGACGGAGCGTCGGCTTTGTCGGGAAGGAACGCGCCGGGTGGCGCGTCCGCAGATCACTTCAGGTGGTCGTTGACCAGCTTGGTCATTTCGAACATGGAAGCCTGGGCCTTCTTGAAGATTTCCTTCAGCTTGGCGTCGGCGTTGATCATGCGCTTGTTGACCGAGTCCTGCAGCTTGTTCTTCTTGATGTAGTCCCACACCTTCTTGGTCACCTCGGTGCGCGGCAGCGGGCTGGCGCCAACGATGGCGGCCAGAGCGGCGCTGGGCGTGAGGGCCTTCATGAAGGCGGCGTTCGGGGTGCGCTTCTTGGCGGGCGCCTTTTTCGCGGGGGCTTTCTTGGCCGGAGCGGCCTTCTTCGCCGGGGCGGCTTTCTTGGCCGGAGCGGCTTTCTTCGCCGGGGCCTTCTTGGCCGGAGCGGCTTTCTTCGCCGGAGCCTTCTTGGCCGGAGCGGCCTTTTTCGCCGGCGCTTTTTTCGCGGCGGCTTTCTTCGCAGTTGCCATGTTGAATTTCCTTCTAGAAGTTGAGTGATTGCTTGCTGAAAACGCGCTTTCACACAAGCGTGTCGATGCTAATGGAGTTGTTTGCACCTTCCAAGGAGGAAAAGCCTTGGCGGCGCCGGAATGCAAGGGGGAAAACGCCCTTTGTAGAGGGGAAAACAACACTTCGCGGCGCAGAGCGCGCCTGCACGCCAGGGCGAGGCCGCGTTTCTCTCGACAATGCGCGGCGTTCGATCACCCCTGCCGGAGCCGCCATGAGCCATGAAATCCCCGCCACGTGCGATCTCTGCGACGCCCACAAAGGCGATACCTCGGGCGCGTTTCGCGTGCTGCCGCCGGTGTGGCGGCACTTCGGTGCGCGGCGCCGTTTCGCGGGCCCGGTGAGCACGGTGAAGTGCTTCGAGGACAACTCGCTCGTCAAGGCTGCGGTGGAATCGCCGGGTGAGGGGCGCGTGCTGGTGGTCGATGGCAGCGGCTCGCTGCGGCGCGCGCTGATCGGCGGCAACCTGGGTGCGGCCGCGGCGCACAACGGCTGGGCCGGTGTGGTGGTGGATGGCTGTGTGCGCGACGTGGCCGAGCTCGCGGTCTGCGAGGTCGGCATCTGCGCACTGGCGCCGGTGCCGTTGCCCACCGAGCGCCGCGGCGAGGGGCAGCGCGATGTGGCGGTGCAGGTGCAGGGCGTCTGGGTGCGCCCGGGCGACTGGCTCTACGCCGACGAGGACGGCATCGTCGTCAGCGCGGCGAAGCTTTAACCGGCCAGCCCTTTCCAGAGCATGTAGCTGGCGAGCACGTAGAGGATGGCGGCGAACACGCGTTTGAGCGTTTTCACCGGCAACGCGTGCGCGGCCTTCACACCCAGCGGCGCCATGAGCACGCTGGTGCTGGCGATCACCACCAGCGCGGGTAGGTAGATGTAGCCCAGCGACGCGGGCGGCAGGCCCTGCACCGACTGGCCCGCAATCACGTAGCCCACCGCATTGGCCAGCGCGATGGGAAAGCCCAGCGCCGCGCTGGTGGCCACCGCGTTGTGGATCGCCACGTTGCACCAGGTCATGAACGGCACCGAGACGAAGCCGCCGCCAGCGCCCACCAGACCCGAGAGAAAACCGATGACGCCACCCGCGCCCAGCTGCCCGGCGGTGCCGGGCAGGGTGCGTGTTGCCTTGGGTTTTTTGTCGATGAGCATCTGCGTGGCCGAGAAGCCGACGAAGAGCGCGAAGAACAAGGCCAGCCAGGTGCCCTTGAGCACGGCGAACACGCCCATGCTGGCGACGGCCGCACCGAGCACGATGCCCGGCGCGAGGCGCTTGACGATGTCCCAGCGCACCGCGCCGCGCTTGTGGTGGGCGCGCACGCTGGAGACGCTGGTGAAGATGATGGTGGCCATCGAGGTGGCGATGGCCATCTTGACGGCGAGATCGGGCGCGATGCCGCGGCCGGTGAGGATGAAGGTGATGAAGGGCACCATCAGCATGCCGCCGCCGATGCCCAGCAGGCCGGCGAGAAAGCCGGTGGCCACGCCGAGCAGGGCCAACTCGGCGATCAACAGAGGTTCAAGGGGCATGGGGAAAAGGTGTCTGCAAGTGAGCGCCGGGCCGAAAGCCTGAACCGGGGTTCAGGTGGGCGAGGGCAACGCGGCTTCGGGTTCGTCTGACGCGAGACGCTCGCACCAGCCGCGCAATGTACCAAGCCCGGGCTCTATGAGCATTGGTTCAAGGACATTGAAGCCCGGCGCGCACCGCAGACAAGGCGGATTCTAGAAGCAGTGCCGCCGCACTGCGGACCATCGGTCGACATGACCCGTCACGATGACGGGCGGCACCGCCTCAGAGCAGGCGGCCGTCCTTGTCGAGCGTCTGGTCGAGGCGGCGCATGAGTTCCTCGACGCGGGCCTGCGTTTGCGGGTCGAGGGGGTCGCCTTCGAAGCCGCCGGCCTCGGCGAATGCGCTCGCATCGGCCTGCGCGAAGGAAGAAGCCTGGAACTGCTGGGCTTCGGCTTCGCGCTCGGCTTCCTTGCGCTCGAGCTGTGAGAGCTCGTAAGCCAGGTTCAGCGACGCCAGCACGGCGATGCGGTCGCGCGCCTTGACCTTGCCCGCATCGCGGATGCGGCACATCGCGGTGTCCACGCGCTCGACGGCTTCGAGCAGCATGGCTTCGCCGCCGATGGGGCAGGAGAGCAGGTAGCTCTGGCCCATGATCTGGACCTCGATCTGCTTGTGGCCGGGCTTGTTCATGTTCGCTCCTTGCGTTCCTCGGTGGCGGGCAGGCGCTCGAGCAGCGCATCGATGCGCGCGCGCGCCGCGAGCAGGCGCGACTTGAGCGAATCGCGCTCGGCCTGCAGCGCGTGCACCTGTTCGACGAGCAGGGCGTTCGTGCGCTGCAGCTCTTCGTGGCGCAGCAGCAGCCGCTCCACCCGTTCGGTGATTTGGTCGAGTTGCTTGGGAGCGGCCATGGTGCTTACGTTCCTGCGATCCGTAGTGCGTCGGTCATTGTAGGCGCCGTGCACGCATAGAATGCATGCCGTTGGTGCTCGCGGCGCGGTTCGCGCGCTGCAGTTCAACGGGAAGCAGGAGGGCGAGCCGCAGCCGCGGCGAACCTAACCTGCGCTGCCCCCGCAACGGTAAGCAGACGAGACGAACGGTGGTCTTCGGCCGCCGTGCAAGCTCCGCTTCCATCACACCGCCACTGGAGCGCACCCGCGCACTGGGAAGGCGATGGAAGCCGTTCTGCCAGCCCGGATACCGGCCAACGAGGTGGTGGCGCCGTGCAAGCGGCGCCGCCGTGACGTCCATGCACCGTCGGGGAAGGCGGTGAGGGCTTTGTTGCTTCGTTTCATCATGAAAACCCGTGCTTCGTCCTGGCGCCAGGCTGCGTTCTCCCTTGGCCTGTCCGCCGTTGTGCCTGCGTTCGCGCAGGGCACCCCTTCCACCCTGGCCGACACCGTCGTCACCGCCAACCGCACCCCCACCCGTGTGGACAGCCTGGTCAGCGACGTGACCGTGATCGAGCGTGCCGACATCGAGAAGATGGCCGGTCAGACGCTCACCGAGGTGCTGGTGCGCGCCGCCGGCGTGCAGATGGCCACCAACGGCGGCCGCGGCAAGAGCGGCAACATCTTCATCCGCGGTGCCGAGTCGCGCCACACCATCCTGCTGATCGATGGCGTGCGCTACGGCTCGGCCACCGCCGGCACACCGGTGTGGAGCGGCCTGCCGCTGGACGCGATCGAGCGCATCGAGGTGCTCAAGGGCCCGGGCTCCTCGCTCTACGGCAGCGACGGCGTGGGCGGCGTGGTGCAAATCTTCACGCGCAAGGGCCGCGAAGGTTTTCACCCGAGTGCGTTCGTGACGCTGGGCAGCGACAGCTTTTCGCAGGCCGGCGTGGGGCTGAGCGGCGGCAGCGGCGGCGTGACGTATTCGATCGACGCGTCCACCCTCAACGATGGCGGCTTTTCGTCCACCAACCCCACGGTGCAGTTCGGCAACCACAACCCCGATCGCGATCCGCTGCGCCAGCGCTCCCTCAACACCTCGCTCGGCATCGAATTCGCGCGCGACTGGAAGCTCGATGCCGGCGTGCTCTATTCCGAGGGCACCAACCACTACGACGACGGCCCGGGCCGCGACACGCACGACGACTTCCGCTCGCAGGTGCTGCGCGCCGGCATCAACGGCAAGGTGCTGCCGGGCTGGAAAACGCAGGTCCAGGTGTCGCAGAGCGAGGACTATGCGAAATCCATCGTCGCGTCCTTCCTGCCCAGCCACTTCGGCACGAAGCAGAACCAGTTCCTGTGGCAGAACGACATCGACACGCCCATCGGTGTGGTGTTGGCCGGGGTGGAGCGACTGGAGCAGAAGGTGGACAGCGCGACGCTCTATGACGTCAACCAGCGCAGCATCAATTCCGCCTTTGTCGGCCTCAACGGCGAGGCGGGTTCGCACAGCTGGCAGCTCAACCTGCGCAACGACCGCAACTCGCAGTTCGGCAACAGCACCACGGGCTTCGTGGGCTACGGCTACCGCATCACCACCGCCTTGCGCGCGCACGTCTCGCATGGCACGAGCTTCGTGGCGCCGTCGTTCAACCAGCTCTACTTCCCGGGCTTCGGCACGCCCACCCTGCAGCCGGAAGAGGGCCGCAACACCGACGTCGGGGTGAGCTGGACCCAGGCCGGTCACACGGTCAAGCTGGTGGTCTTCGACAACAAGATCCGTGGCTTCATCCCGTCGGGCCCGTTGCCGGCCAACGTGCCGCGTGCACGCATCGAGGGCTGGACGCTGGGCTACGAGGGCAGCATCGGCAACCTGCTGCTGCGTGCATCGTACGAGGGCATCGACCCCCGCAACGAACTGAACGGCCGCCAGCTGGCGCGCCGCAGCGATCTGCAGGCCACCCTCGGCGCCGACTACGGCGTGGGCGCCTGGAAGTTCGGCGGCACGCTGCTGCACGTGGGCAAGCGCTTTGACGACGCGGCCAACACCTTCGAGCTGAAGGAATACACCACGCTGGACCTGCACGCCGAGTACGCGCTGGCGAAGCACTGGACGGTGCAGACCCAGTTGCGCAACGTGGGCGACGAGGACTACCAGACCGTGCGCGGCTACAACCAGCCGGGCCGTGGTGTGTTCGTGACACTGCGCTGGGCACCCAAGTAAATTCGCCCGATGGCCCCCGACTTCTCCCGCGCCCCCGCCGGCCCGCAACGCATCGTCTGCCTCACGGAAGAGACCACCGAGTGGCTCTACCTGCTGGGGCAGGAGGCGCGCATCGTGGGCATTTCGGGCTACACGGTGCGTCCGCGCCGCGCGCGCGAGGAGAAGCCGAAGGTGAGCGCCTTCCTGAGCGCGAAGATCGACAAGATCCTCGCGCTGGAGCCGGACTGTGTGTTCGGCTTTTCCGATCTGCAGGCCGACATCGCGGCCGAGCTGGTCCGCCAAGGGGTGCAGGTGACGGTGTTCAACCAGCGCAGCGTGGCGCAGATCTTCGACATGCTGTTCCAGGTGGCCGCGATGGTGGGCCAGGCCGAGCAAGGGCTGGCCTGGATCGCGCGCACGCAGGCGCGGCTGGCGGACATTGCCGCCGCCGGGCGCGCGTTGCCGCGGCGCCCGCGCGTGTATTTCGAAGAGTGGGACGAGCCCTGCATCAGCGGCATCCGCTGGGTGTCGGAGCTGGTGGGTATCGCGGGCGGTGACGACTGCTTCCCCGAGCTTGCCGCCATGCCGCTGGGCAAGGACCGCATCATCGGCGAGCCGCAGCGCATCGTCGAACGCGCGCCCGACATCGTGATCGGCTCGTGGTGCGGCAAGAAGTTCCGGCCCGAGCGCGTGGCCGCGCGGCCCGGCTGGCAGGTTGTGCCGGCGGTGCGCGACGCGCAGCTGTTCGAGATCAAGTCGGCCGACATCCTGCAGCCCGGCCCGGCCGCGCTCACCGATGGCGTGGAGCAGTTGCACCGCATCGTGATGGACTGGAGTGCGCGCCATGGTTGACGGCACGCCCACCCCGTTCGCCCGCAGCGAATTCATCCTCGGCGGCCAGCGCAGCGGCAAATCGCGCCGCGCCGAGATGTTGGCGCGCCAGTGGCTCGACGCCGACACCACGCACCGCGCGGTGCTGATCGCCACCGGCCAGGCCTGGGACGACGAGATGCGCGAGCGCATCGCGCGCCACCAGCGCGAGCGCGTCGAGCGCGTGCCCGGCCTGCGCACGGTGGAAGAGCCGCGGGCCCTCGCCGAGGCCGTGCACGCCAACGCGGCGCCCGGCACCCTGGTGGTGGTCGACTGCCTCACCCTGTGGCTCACCAACCTGCTCATGCCCGCCGATGGCGCGCCGGTGGATTTCGTCGTGCCCGTGGCCGGCCTGCGCCGCGCCATCGAACAGGCCCCCGGCCCGGTGGTGCTGGTCAGCAACGAGATCGGCCTGGGTGTGACACCCCTGGGCCGTGAAACGCGGGCCTTTGTGGACGCGCTGGGCGGCCTGAACCAGGCCGTGGCGGGCGCCTGCGAGCGCGTCACCCTGATGGCCGCGGGCCTGCCCCTGCACTTGAAAGTGCCGGCATGAACCTGTTGAACACGTTCCGGTTCACCCTGTGCGCGGGCGTGTGGCTGCTGGCCGCGCTCGCGTCGCACGCCGGCGAGATCCGCGTGACGGACGACCGGGGCGTGGCCGTGACACTGCCGGCATCGCCACAACGCATCGTCTCGCTGCTGCCCTCGCTCACCGAAACGGTGTGCGAACTGGGCCAGTGCCACCGCCTCGTGGGCGTTGACCGTTATTCGAACCACCCGGCCAGCGTGCGCGCCCTGCCCAAAACCGGTGGCGGTGTCGATCCCAACATCGAGGCCATCGTCGCACTCAAACCCGATCTGGTGCTCGCGGCCACCTCGTCGCGCGGGGTGGAGCGGCTGGAGGGTTTCGGGCTCAAGGTGCTGGCGCTGGAGCCGCGCAACACGGCCGCCGCCCGGCGCGTGATGGGTGTGCTGGGCGAGGTGCTGGCGGTGCCGGACGCGCCGCGCATCTGGACGCGCATCGAGGCCGGCGTGTCGGCGGCGGCGCAGTCGCTGCCGCCGCGCGCGAAGCCGCTGCGCGTGTACTACGAGGTCAGCAACGGCGGCTACGCGGCGGGCCCGCAGTCCTTCATCGGCGAGCTCATGGGCCGCCTGGGTGTGCAGAACATCGTCGGGCCCGAGCTCGGGCCGTTTCCGCGCATCAACCCCGAATACGTGGTGCGCGCCGATCCCGATCTCATCCTGATCGGCGCGCGCAACGTGCAGGGCATGGCGCAACGCCCCGGCTGGGGTGGCATGCGCGCCTTGCGCGAGCAGCGCGTGTGCGTGTTCACGGCCGACGAATCCGACGTGCTGGTGCGCCCGGGCCCGCGCATGGCCGAGGCCGCGCGGCTCCTGGCGCGCTGCATTCAAGACAAGGGCTTCAGGCCATGAACGGCCGCGCGCACAGCCTGTGGCTGGCGGCCGCCTTGCTGCTGGCCGCGGCGCTGGTGCTGGTGCTCGGTGTGGGCGTGGGCAGCACCGGCTTCGACAGCGTGCTCAACGCCCGCCACGACCCCGTGGCCTGGCAGATCCTGTGGGACATCCGCCTGCCGCGCACGCTGGGCGCCTGGCTCGCCGGTGGCCTGCTCGGCCTGGCGGGCGCGGTGGCGCAGGGCCTGTTCCGCAACCCGCTGGCCGACCCCTACCTGCTCGGCAGCGCCTCGGGCGCGGCGCTGGGCGTGGCCCTGGCGCTGGCCCTGTTCGGCACCAGCACGCTGGCCACGCAATGGCTGGTTCGCCTGGGCCTCACGGGCGCGGCGTTCCTGGGGGCGGTGCTGGGCGTGGTGCTCACACTGGCGCTGGCCAAGGGGGTGCAGCAGACGCTGCGCCTGCTGCTTGCCGGCGTCATCGTCGGTGTGGTGCTGGGCGCGGCGCGCGATCTGGTCACCATCGCCGAGCCCGACACGCTGCAGGCCATGCAGGGTTTCATGCTGGGCAGCACCGGCTTCGTGGGCTGGGCCGCGTGTGGCGTGATGGCGGTGATGCTGCTGGCTGCCGTGGTGCTGGCCGCCACGCTGGGCCGCGTGCTCGATGGCCTGGCGCTGGGCGAGGCCACCGCGCTGAGCCTGGGCCTGCCGCTGGGTGCGGTGCGCGCCGTGCTGGTGGCCGTGCTCGCACTGGCCACGGGCGCCGCGGTTGCACAGACCGGCCTGATCGCCTTTGTGGGCCTGGCCGCGCCGCACCTGGTGCGCTCCATCGTGAAAACCACGCACGGCCGGCTCGTGGTGTTGAGTGCCTTCATGGGCGGCCTGCTGCTGATGGCGGCCGACGTGCTCGCGCGCTGGGTGATCGCGCCGCAGGAACTGCCGGTGGGTGTGCTCACCGCGGTGCTCGGCGGCAGTTACCTGCTGTGGCTGATGCACCGTCGCCGCGCACCGGGGGCCGGCCGATGAGCGCCGCTCTGCAGACCCGCGCCATCGGCGTGTTGCTCGGCGGCACGGCCGTGCTGCACGGCATCGACCTGCAATTGCCCGCCGCGCGCTGGACCAGCGTTGTCGGCCCCAACGGCGCGGGCAAGTCCACGCTGCTGAAGGCGCTGGCCGGCCTGCTGCCGCACAGCGGCGACGTGCAGTTGCTCGGCCGCCCGCTCGCGCAATGGCGCGGCCGCGAGCGCGCGCGCACCCTGGCCTGGCTCGGGCAGGGCGAGCACGGCGCCGACGACCTCAGCGTGTGGGACGTGGCCATGCTCGGCCGCCTGCCGCACCAGGCCTGGCTGGCTGCGCCGAGCGACGCCGACCGCGCCGCCGTGGAGCGCGCGCTGCGCGCCACCCAGGCCTGGGACTGGCGCGACCGCGCGCTCGGCGCACTCTCCGGCGGCGAGCGCCAGCGCGTGCTGCTGGCACGCCTGCTCGCGGTGGGCGCCGACGTGCTGCTGATGGACGAACCCCTGGCCAACCTCGACCCCCCGCACCAGGCCGATTGGCTGGCGCTGGTGCGCGAACTGGTGACGCGAGGCAAGACCGTGGTGAGCGTGCTGCACGAGATCGGCGTGGCGCTGCACGCCGACGAAATGGTCATCGTCGACCACGGGCGTGTGCAGCACCAGGGCGCATGCGACGCGGCCGACACGCACCGCGCGCTCGAAGCCGTGTTCCACCACCGCATCGCGATCCACGCGCTTGGCGACCATTGGGTGGCGCTGCCGCGTTGAAGCGCATTCCGGAGAAAACAAGATGCAGATCGAAACCCCGCCCGTGTCGCGCGACACCCCCAAACCGCAAGGCGAGCGGCGCGGCCTGGTGCTGGTGCACACCGGCAACGGCAAAGGCAAGAGCACGGCGGCCTTCGGGCTCGCGCTGCGCGCGCACGGCCGTGGCAAGGCCGTGAAGATCTACCAGTTCATGAAGGTGCCGTCGGCGCGATTCGGCGAACACCGCCTGTTCGAGCAACTGGGCGTGCCCATCGAAGGCCTGGGCGACGGCTTCAGCTGGAAGAGCCGCGACCTTGACCACTCGGCCGAACTCGCGCGCGCTGGCTGGGCGAAGGCCGAGGCCACCGTTCGCGCGGGCGAGCACTTCCTGGTGGTGCTCGACGAAATCATGTACCCGCTGCGCTATGGCTGGGTGCCACTGGACGCGGTGCTGGCCTGCCTGCGCGAGCGGCCTGCGCACGTGCACGTGGTGCTCACCGGCCGTGGGGCGCCAGACGAACTGATCGCGCTTGCCGACACCGTGACGGAAATGGCGCTGGTGAAGCACCACTTCCAGGCTGGCGTGCCCGCGCAGCGCGGCATCGAGGACTGATGGACACGCCCGGGCCCGCGCTGGCCGTGCTGCTGGCGCTCGCGCTCGATCGTGCGTTCGGCGAACCGCCCGCGCGCTGGCACCCGGTGGTGGCCATGGGGCGTTACCTCGGTTTCATGGGCCCGCGCATCGCGCCGCTCGCGCAAGCCACGCCCCCCCGGCCCGCGCGTGCCTTCATCGGCGGGGCGTTGGCCTGGTGCCTGGGCGCGCTGCTGGTGCTGGCCGTGGCCGGGCCCGTGGTGTGGGGCGTTGCCGGCCTGCCCTGGTGGGTGCAGGCCCTGGTGCTCGGCGCCTTGCTCAAACCCCTGCTGGCGTGGCGCATGCTGCGCAGCGAAGTGGCGGCGGTGGAAGCCGCGCTCGGCGAATCGCTCGCCGCGGGCCGCGAGCGCCTGCGCTGGCTGGTGAGCCGCGACGTGGGCGCGCTCGACGCGTCGCAGGTGCGCGAAAGCGCCATCGAATCGCTGGCCGAGAACCTCAACGATTCGGTGGTGGCGCCGCTGTTCTGGTTCGTGGTGGCCGGCCTGCCGGGTGCCGCGCTCTACCGCTTCGCCAACACCGCCGACGCCATGTGGGGCTACCGCGGCGAACGCCAGGGCCGCGACTGGACCTGGGCCGGCAAGTGGGCCGCGCGCGCGGACGACGTGCTCTCGTGGTTGCCCGCGCGCATCACCGCGGTGCTGCTGGTGCCGCTGCGCCTGTGGGCGCCCTTGGTGGTGCAGGCGGGCCACACGCCGTCGCCCAACAGCGGCTGGCCCATGGCCGCCATGGCGCTCGCGCTGGGCGTGCGCCTGCGCAAGCCGGGCGTGTACAGCCTGAACGCCGAGGGCAGGGCGCCCGAGGCGGCGGACACGGCGCGCGCCGTGCGCCTGGCTTCGCGCGGGGTGGGGGCTCTCGCGGTGCTGAGCGCGTTGTGGGCGGCGCTGGTCTGGAGCCGCACCGCATGACGGATCTGGCGCACCCCGTGCACGGCGGCCCCGACGCGCTCGGCGCGCCGGCGCACGATTTCTCCACCAACGCCAACGCCTGCGGGCCGTGTCCCGTGGCGCTCGCGGCGGTGCAGGGCGCCGACGCAGCGCGCTACCCCGACCCGGCGTACACCGCCTTGCGCGAAGCGCTCGCCGCCTTCCACGCGGTGGCACCCGCGCGCATCGTGGTTGCTGCCAGCGCGAGCGAGTTCATTGCGCGCCTCACGGCGTGGGTGGCCCGGGGTGGTGGCCGCGGTGTGTGGCTGCCCGCGCACGCCTACGGCGACTACGCGCGGGCAGCCGCCGCCTGGCGCCTGCAACCGGTGGCCGATGCGGCCGGTGCCGACCTCGCCTGGCTGTGCGAACCCGCGAGCCCGCTCGGCACCGCCGAGCCGCAAGCGTCCGCCATCGCCGCGTCGCCGGCCACGGTGGTGCTCGACCGCGCCTACGAGCCACTGCGCCTGAGCGGCCATTGCAGCCTGAACGCGCCCGCGCTCGATCGCGTGTGGCAGCTCTGGAGCCCGAACAAGGCGCTGGGCCTGACGGGTGTGCGCGGGGCCTACGCTATCGCGCCGGTGCACGCCGCCGGCGTTGTGCCCGAACTCGATGCGTTCGCGCCATCCTGGCCGCTGGGTGCGCACGGCGAGGCCATGCTGCGCGCCTGGGCCACGCCCGCCACGCAAGACTGGCTGCGCGCCAGCCTGGCGACGCTGCGCGCATGGAAGGCGCAGCAGACCGCGTTGTGCGCATCGCTGGGCTGGGCCGTGCTGCCCGGCGACGCGAACTACGTCGTTGCGCGCCTGCCCGGCGCCAACGACGTGAACCACCTGCCGGCCTTGCGCCGCGAACACGGTGTGAAACTGCGCGACTGCGCGTCCTTCCACCTGCCGAACCACGTGCGCCTGGGCGTGCGCCCACCCCACGACCAGGCCGCGCTGCTGCGCGCCTGGCCGCGCGTGCGTGGCAGCGACAATGCCGCCGCCCGATGACCCGGACAACCACGGACAACCACGGAGAAAACCCCATGCAGGCCAGCACCGAACACCCCGTGCACCTCGTTTCCCGCACCTCCACCGCCCGCGCCGACGAGCGCTGGCCCGTTGAAGACATCGAAGCCCTGTTCGATCTGCCCTTTGCCGAGCTGCTGCACCGCGCGCACACCGTGCACCGCGAGCACCACGACCCGCACGAGATCGAACTCGCCACGCTGCTGTCGGTGAAGACCGGCGGCTGCCCGGAAGACTGCGCCTACTGCCCGCAGTCGGTGCACTTTGACACCGGCGTGCCGGCCGGCAAGCTGATGGCAGTGGACGCTGTGCGCGAGGCCGCGCGCGCTGCCCGCGCCGCGGGCGCCACGCGCTTCTGCATGGGCGCCGCCTGGCGCGCGCCGAAAGACCGCGACGTCGAGGCCGTGGCCGAACTCGTGCGCACCGTGAAAGCCGAAGGCCTGGAAGCCTGCGCCACGCTGGGCATGCTGGCCGAAGGCCACGCCGAACAACTGCGCGACGCCGGCCTGGATTACTACAACCACAACCTCGACAGCGACCCTGGCTTCTACGGCGACATCGTCTCCACGCGCGACTACCAGGACCGGCTCGACACCCTGCAGCGCGTGCGCGGCGCGGGCGTGAAGGTCTGCTGCGGCGGCATCGTGGGCATGGGCGAATCGCGCCGCCAGCGCGCGGGGCTGATCGCACAACTCGCCAACCTCGAACCCGACTATCCCGAGTCGGTGCCCATCAACCACCTGGTGAAGGTGGCGGGCACACCGCTGGCCGACGAGCCCGACCTCGACCCCTTCGAGTTCGTGCGCACCATCGCGGTCGCGCGCATCACCATGCCGCGTGCCAAGGTGCGCCTGTCGGCCGGGCGCCAGCAGATGGGCGAAGCGGTGCAGGCGCTGTGTTTCCAGGCCGGCGCCAACAGCATCTTCTACGGCGACAAGCTGCTCACCACCGGCAACCCCGACGTGGCGGCCGACCAGGCCCTGCTGGCGAAGCTGGGCCTGCGCGCACGGCAGGCCTGACGCCATGGCCGCGGTGTGCGTGATGGTGCTGGGCACCAGCAGTGGCGCCGGCAAGAGCTGGCTGGCCACCGCGCTGTGCCGGTACTACGCGCGGCAAGGGCTCAAGGTGGCGCCGTTCAAGGCGCAGAACATGAGCAACAACGCCCGCGTGGTGGATGCGGGCGAGATCGGCTCCGCCCAGTACTTCCAGGCGCTGGCCGCGAAGGCCGAGCCCGAGGTGCGCATGAACCCCGTGCTGCTCAAGCCCGAGGCCGACACGCACAGCCAGTACGTGCTGATGGGCCGCGTGGACCCCGAACTCACCGCCTTGCCCTGGCGCGCGCGCGGCGAACGCGCCTGGCCCGTTGTGCGCCAGGCGCTGCGCGAACTCATCGACGAAAACGACGTGGTGGTGATCGAAGGCGCGGGCTCGCCGGCCGAGATCAACCTCATGGCCAACGACATCGTGAACCTGCGCGTGGCGCGCGAGGCCAACGCCCGTTGTGTGCTCGTCACCGACATCGACCGCGGCGGCGCCTTCGCGCACCTCTACGGCACCTGGGCGCTGCTGCCCGAGGCCGACCGCGCGCGCCTCCGCGGCTTCGTGCTCAACAAGTTCCGTGGCGACGCCGGGTTGCTCGCGCCCGGGCCGCAGCAACTGCAACAGCTCACGGGCGTGCCCACCGTCGGCGTGATCCCCATGCAGTGGCGCCACGGCCTGCCGGAAGAAGACGGCGTGTTCGATGATCGCAGCCACGCCGCGGGCCGCGTGCACACCACGGTGGCTGTCGTCGCGTGGCCGCGCATCAGCAACCTCGACGAATTCCAGCCGCTCAAGAACGTGCCCGGCGTGCGCCTGCAGTGGGTGCGCGCGCCGGCCGATGGCGGCCACCTCGATGCGCAGACGGATGTGATCGTGCTGCCCGGCAGCAAGGCCACCGCGGCCGACCTGGCCTGGCTGCGCGAGCAGGGGCTGGACCGCTGGGTGGCCGAGCACGCTGCGCGCGGTGGCCGCGTGCTTGGTGTGTGTGGTGGCCTGCAGGTGCTGGGCGAGGCGCTGATCGACACCGAGGGCATCGACGGCAACGCGCCCGGCCTGGGCCTGCTGCCGCTGGTGACCACCTTCGCGCGCGACAAGACCGTGCGCCGCACCGAGGCGCGCTTCGGTGCGCTCGCCGGCCCCTGGGCGGCGCTGTCGGGCGTGGCCATTCGCGGCTACGAAATCCACCACGGCCAGACCGCGCCGCACCCGGCCATGGCCGCGGCCGGCGCGTTGGCGCACGAGGTGATGCCCGGCCTGGCCTGGCAGAACGGCAGCGGCCACATACTGGGCCTGTATCTGCATGGCCTGGTCGAGGACGATCGCGCGCTCCAGGCCCTGTTCGGCGCCCAGGTGCCCACGCTTGACACCGTGTTCGAGCGCTTGGCCGACGCCGTGCAGACCCACTTCGAACCCGGCGCGCTCGACGCGCTCATCGCACCATGAACCTGCCTTCCATCGACGACCTTCACGACCCCGTTCTGGCCGCCACGCTGCAAGGCTTGCTCGACGGCAAGACCAAGCCCCTGGGCTCGCTCGGCCGCATCGAGGCGCTGGCACACCGCATCGGCCTCATCCTGGGCACCACCACACCGCGGCTGCAGCAACCACAGCTGCTGGTGTGCGCCGCCGACCACGGCCTGACCGCGCACGGCGTGTCGGCCTACCCCAGCGACGTGACCTGGCAGATGGTGGAGAACTTTCTGGCCGGCGGCGCCGCCGTGAGCGTGCTGGCCCGCCAGCACGGCCTGGCCCTCACGGTGGTGGATTGCGGCGTGCGCCACGATTTCACGCCGCGCCCCGGCCTGCGCGTGTGCAAGGTGGCGCCCGGCACGGCCGATTCGCTCGACGGCCCGGCCATGAGCGACGCCCTGCGCGACCAGGCCATCCACCACGGCATGGCCCTGGTGCGCGAACTGCCGGGCAATGCGCTGCTGCTGGGCGAAATGGGCATCGGCAACACCTCGGCCGCGTCCCTGCTGCTGGCGCGCCTGGGCGGCATCGAGGTGGGCGACGTGACCGGCGCCGGCACCGGCCTGGGCGCCGACGCCGTGGTGCGCAAGATCGGCGTGCTGCGTGCCGTGCTGCAACGCCACGCCGAGGCGCGCGAGCCCCTGGCCGCGCTCACCGCGTTCGGCGGTTTCGAGATCGCCACGCTGGTGGGGGCCGTGCTGCAGGCCGCGGCCGAGCGGCGCGTCATCGTGGTCGACGGCTTCATCGCCAGCAGCGCGGTGCTGGTGGCCAGCAAGCTGCAACCCCGGGTGCTGCAGCGCTGCGTGTTCGCGCACCGTTCGGGCGAGCGCGGCCACGCGCTCATGCTCGCGCACCTGCGCGCCGAGCCACTGCTCGACCTGGGCCTGCGCCTGGGTGAAGGCTCGGGCGCGGCGCTGGCGTGGCCGCTGCTGGTGAGCGCATGCGCCGTGCTCAACGAGATGGCGAGCTTCGAGAGCGCGGGCGTGGCCACGTCGGATACCGCGGTTTCCCCGGAACGGCGCGAATCGCTCGAGGCCCACTCGCGGCCCGCGCCGCTGTGACCTTTGCCGTGAATCCCCCGTGACACGTTTCCTGCGCCACTACCTGCTCGCGCTCCAGTTCTTCACGCGCGTGCCCGTCACCGGCAGGCTGGCGGCCTGGGTGGGTTACAGCCCGGCCATGCTGCGCGCCAGCGCCGCGCATTTCCCGGGCGTGGGCTGGTTGGTGGGCGCGGTGGTGGGTGCGGTGTTCTTCGGGCTCATGTGGTGCCTGCCGCCGGTGGGCGCAGCACCCTGGGTGGCGGCGGTTGGCGCCACCGTGGCCGGCGTGCTGCTCACCGGCGCCTTTCACGAAGACGGCCTGGCCGACCTGTGCGACGGCCTGGGCGGCAGCGCCGAGCGCGCCCGCGCGCTGGAGATCATGAAGGACTCGCGCATCGGCAGCTTCGGCGCCATCGCGCTGGTGCTGGTGTTGTTTGCCAAGGTGGCGCTGCTGGTGTTGCTGGCCCAGACGGACGCCTTGCGCGCCGTGTTCGTGCTGTTCGCCGCGCAGGTGGTGTCGCGCGCCACGCCGCTGTTGCTCATCTACACGCTGCCCCATGTGGGTGACGCCGCGGGCTCCAAGAGCAAACCGCTGGCCGACGGCCTGTCGCCCGCGGCCTTGTTTGCCGGCGGCTTGTGGGCCGCGCTGGCCTTGCTGCTGGTGGTCTGGCTCTTTCCATCGGCGCCCTGGTGGGGCGCGCTGCTGGGCGCGGCGCTGGCCACGGGGTGGATGCGTGCATGGCTGCAACGGCGCCTTCAGGGTTTCACCGGCGATGGGCTCGGCGCCACGCAGCAACTGAGCGAAGTGCTGTTCTACTTGGGCTTTGCCTTGACGTTGTCCCCGTCATGAAACTCTGGTTGATCCGCCACGCCGCCGTGGCCTTGCCCGATGGGCTGTGCTACGGCATCACCGACGCCCCCGCGCGAACCGATGCCACGCTGGCCGCCGCGAACGCGGTGGCCGCCGCGCTGCCGCGCTTCGTGCCGCTGTGGGTGTCGGGCCTGATGCGCGCGCAGCAACTGGCCGCCTGCCTGCAGCGCGCGCGGCCCGACCTGGGCGCCGCGCGGGTGGACACGCGCCTGAACGAAACGGATTTCGGCCGCTGGGAGATGCAGCCCTGGGCCGCGGTGCCGCAAGCCGCGTTCGACGCCTGGACGGCCGACTTCGCGCAGCACCGCTTTGGCGGCGAGGAGAACACGCAACAGGTCATCGACCGCGTGGCCTCGCTGATCGTGGAGCTGCACGCCGCGGGCGTGCAAGAGGCGGCCTGGGTCACGCACGCGGGCGTGATCCGCGCCGCGCAATACCTCAAGGCCCACGGGCCGCGCGCGATCGCCTCGCCCGCCGAATGGCCGCGCGAGGCGCCGGCGCCGGGCGGCTGGCTGGAACTCGCGTTCTGAGGCCCGCGCCCGTACCGGGCGTCAGCCGCCGTAGCGCGTTTCCAGGTCCGCCCAGCGCGGGAAGCCCACGATGCGTTTGTATTCCTCGAAGCCGATGCCGCTGCCCACGAGCTTGAGCTCGCCGCTGTGCAGGTCGGCCAGAGCGTCCTGCATGGTGCGCACGCTGCGCATGAGCAAGGAGATGCCGTAGATGACGATGCGAAAGCCCATGTCCTCGAGCTCACCAGGCTTCAGGATGGGCGTGCGGCCGCCTTCGAGCATGTTGGCCATGAGCGGCACGCCCGCGAGCGCGCGGCCGACGTGTGCAAGTTCTTCCACCGATTCCGGGGCCTCGATGAAGATGCCGTCGGCGCCGGCGCGCGCGTAACGCTCGCCACGCCGCAGCGCCTCGTCCATGCCGATGACCTCGCGCGCGTCGGTGCGGGCGATGATGAAGGTGCGCGGGTCGCGCCGTTCGCTGGCCGCCGCGCGGATGCGCCGCTCCATCTCTTCGGCGGGCAGCAGGGCCTTGCCGGCGATGTGGCCGCAGCGCTTGGGCGACACCTGGTCCTCGAAGAACAGCGCCTGCACGCCCATCTTTTCGTAGGTGTGCACCGCGTGCACCACGTTCTTCACGTCGCCGTAGCCGTTGTCCACGTCCACCAGCACCGGCAGGTCGTTGACGGCGAGGATGTCGCGCACGGCGCCGGAGATTTCGCCCAGGTTGGCCAGGCCGATGTCGGGCAGGCCGTAGCGCACGCCCACGACAGGAAAACCGCCGATGAAGTACGCCTTGAACCCGGCCTGCTGGATCAGCATGGCCGACAGCGCGTCGTGCGCACCGGGCAGCACCAGCGGGCGTTCGCTGGCGACGAGTTCACGGAAATGGGCGGGAGAAGAGGGCTGGCTCATGAAGGGGTTGGTGTTCACTGATCGATCTTGATGTTGCCGGCCGCGATGACGCCGGCCCAGCGCTTGCCGTCGTCCTGCACGAGCTTTTCCAGCTCCTGCGGCGTACCGCCGAGTGCTTCGGCGCCCTGGCGTTCGAATTGCGCGCGGATCTCCGGGTCGCGCAGCACGGCGTTGACCTGACGGTTGATCTCGGCCACGGTTTTTGCGGGCAGGCCGGCGGGGCCCATGAGCGCGAACCAGGTCGTGCCGTCGAAGCCCGCGAAGCCGGCCTCGCGCATCGTGGGGAGGTCCGGCGCCAGCGGCGAACGTTCGGCGCTGCCGATCGCCAGCGCCTTCACCTTGCCCGCCTGCGCCTGCGGCAGCGTCCACACGATGCTGTCGAACGCGAAATCGATCTGGCCGCTGTTGATCTCGGGCAGTGCCTGGATGCCGGTCTTGTAGGGCACGTGGCGGGCGCGGATCCCGGCGCGGTGCACGAAGTCGGCGCTGATGAGGTGGGTGACGGTGCCGTTGCCGCTGGACGCGTAGTTCAGGCCACCGTCGCGCGTGGCCGCCAGTTGCACCAGATCCTTCACGCTGGCCACCTTGAGCGTCGGGCTCACCACCAGCACGTTGGGTGCCGTGGCAATGCGGGTGATGGGGGTGAAGTCCTTCACCGCGTCGTAGGGCAGGGGGCGCAGGTGCGGCAGCACGGCGTGCGTGCTGCTGGTGGCCAGCAACAGTGTGTAGCCGTCGGGCGCGGCGCGCGCCACCGCCTGCGCGCCGATGGCGCCCGCCGCGCCGGCCCGGTTGTCCACCACCACCGGTTGGCGCAGCACCTCGGCGAGCTTGGTGCCCACGGCGCGGGCCAGTGCATCGGTGCTGCCGCCGGGCGCAAACGGCACCACGATGCGCACGGGCTTGTCCGGCCAGTCCGCGGTCTGGGCGTCTGCGCCGAACGCGGCGCACAGGGCTGCGGCGCAGAGCGTGGTGATCAGGCGCCGTTTGCCGGGCGATGACGCGGGATGCAAGGGATTCATGGTGTCTCCTGTGTCTTTGGGCTCATGCACCCTGTCGATGCTTCGATTCGGGGTGGATCGCCACTGTAGAAAGGCCTTGTCGCGCCGTCCAATGACGAGTTTCCATGGACATGAATGCATGAAATACATAATCGCGCCATGGACCTGCGCCGACTCGATCTCAACCTGCTCGTGGTGTTCGACGCCGTCATGACCGAACGCAGCGTCTCGCGCGCCGCGGACCGCCTGGCGCTGACCCAGCCCGCGGTGAGCCACGCGCTGGCGCGTTTGCGCGCCGCCTGTGGCGACGACATCGTGGTGCGGCGCGGGCACGCGATGGTGCCCACGCCCAAGGCGGTGGCGCTGCAGCACGAGGTGCGCGCCCTGCTGCTGCGCGCGCAACGGGTGTTCGCCATGGCCAGCGCGTTCGACCCGGCCGCCTCGCACCGCCAGTTCCAGATCGGTTGTTCGGACCACGCGGCCAACGCCATCCTGCTGCCCGCGTTGGGGCCGTTGTTGCACGAAGCCCCGCACGTGCGCATCCAGCTCCTGCACGTGGGCCGCACGCACGCCGCCGACATGATCCGCGCCGGGGCGCTGGATTTCGCGCTGGGCGTGTTCAACAGCGCCGACGACACCATCGCCGTCAAGACGCTGGCCGAGGTGCCCTATGTCGTCTGCATGCGCCGCGGCCACCCGCTGGCGCGGCGCCCGCTCACCCTGCCGGCCTACCTGGCGGCCGGGCACCTGCAGGTGCTGGTGCAGCCCGGGTCCTTCGGTGGGGTGGACCAGACGCTCTCGCGTCTCGGGCACGAACGCAACATCCGGCTCGTGTCGGCGCATTTCGACGTGGCCTGGCGCGCGCTCGAATCGACCGACCTGCTGCTGACCGCGCCGCGCGACCTGGTGCGCGCCGGGCCGGGGGCGGCGCTGCGCCAGTGCGCGGTGCCGTTCGAGCTGGATCCGTTCCGGCACCAGATCGCGATGAGCCGGCGCGCGGGCGACGACCCGGGCATCGCCTGGTTGCTGCAGCGGCTTGGGCCGGCGCAGCAGCGCGCCTAGGTTCAGGGTGCCGCGGTCTTGGGCGTGAAGCCGCAGTACGCCGCCACCGTGCAGCGCCAGCACATGGGCTTGCGCGCCAGGCACACATAGCGCCCGTGCAGGATCAGCCAGTGGTGCGAATCCACGGCGTAGGCGGCGGGCACGCGTTTCATCAGTTGCTGCTCCACCGCCAGCGGTGTCTTGCCCGGGGCCAGGCCGGTGCGGTTGCCCACGCGGAAGATGTGCGTGTCCACCGCCATGGTGGGTTGGCCGAAGGCCACGTTGAGCACCACGTTGGCCGTCTTGCGGCCCACGCCGGGCAGGGCTTCCAGGGCTTCGCGTGTGTTCGGCACCTCGCCGCCATGGCGCTCCACCAGGATGCGGCAGGTCTCCATCAGGTGCTTGGCCTTGCTGCGGAACAGGCCGATGGTCTTGATGTAGCCCTCCAGGCCCTCCAGCCCCAGGTCAAGGATGGCCTGCGGCGTGTTGGCCGCCGGAAAGAGCTTGCGCGTCGCCTTGTTCACGCCCACGTCGGTGGCCTGGGCCGAGAGCAGCACCGCGGCCAGCAGCTCGAACACGGTGGTGTATTCCAGCTCGCTCTGGGGGTGCGGGTTGGCCGCCGCCAGGGTGGCGAAGAAGGGTTCGATGTGCTCGCGCTTCAT
Source organism: Hydrogenophaga sp. (assembly GCA_016741995.1). Lineage (GTDB taxonomy): Bacteria > Pseudomonadota > Gammaproteobacteria > Burkholderiales > Burkholderiaceae_C > Hydrogenophaga. The sequence goes on from JACVCO010000005.1 coordinate 44,602, forward strand.
GGGCGCGCAGTCTATCGGGGCTTGCCCCCGGTGAGCGGGTTGCCACGAAAAGGGCGCGTTTGGTGACAATGCGGCTTCTTTCCAGCCTTCCCCCTGCAACCCATGCCTTTCACCACGCCTTTCGCCGACCGCCTGAACAACGTCGAAACCTCCGCCATCCGCGAGCTCTTCAAGCTGCTGGGCAAGCCCGGCATCATCAGCTTCGCCGGGGGCTTCCCCGACAGCGCGCTGTTCGACGTGGACGGCATCCGCGAGGCGGTGAACGCCGCGCTCACCGAAGAGCCGGGCGCCACGCTGCAGTACGGCGCCACCGAAGGCCACCCGCCGCTGCGCGAGCAACTGGCCGCCTTCATGGCGAGCAAGGGCGTGCAGGGCGTGGGCGCCAATGATCTGATCGTCACCACCGGCAGTCAGCAGGGGCTGGATTTGCTCGGCAAGACGCTGATCTCGCCCGGCGACAAGGTGATCGTCGAAGGCCCGACCTTCCTCGCCACCATCCAGTGCTTCCGCCTCTACGGCGCCGAACTCATCACCGTGCCGGTGGATGGGCAGGGCGTGAAGACCGACGAGCTGGAGAAGCTCATCGCCGAGCACAAACCCAAGTTCGTCTACCTCATCCCCACCTTCGGCAACCCCAGCGGCGCGCTCACCCCGCTGGAGCGGCGCAAGGCCATCCTGCAGATGGCGGTGAAGCACGACACACTGATCGTGGAAGACGACCCGTATGGCGACCTGTACTTCGGTGACGCGCCGCCGCCGAGCCTGCTGGCCCTGGCCGACACCGTGCCCGGTTCGCGCGACCGGCTGGTGCACTGCGGTTCGCTGAGCAAGGTGCTCAGCCCCGGCCTGCGTGTGGGCTGGATGGTGGCGCCGGCCGAGTTGCTGGCCAAGGCCACCATGTGCAAGCAGTTCAGCGACGCGCACACCAGCACCTTCGCGCAGGCCACGGCGGCGCAGTACCTCAAGGCCGGCCGCATGCCGGCCACGCTGGCGCGCGTGCGAAAGGTCTACGCCGAGCGCGCCCGGGCCATGACGACCGCGCTGCGCCGCGAGCTCGGCGACGCGATCGACTTCGTGGACCCGCAGGGCGGCCTGTTCGTGTGGGCGCAGCTCACCGGCGCGGGCGGCAAGCTGGCCGACGGCGCCGCCTTCGCGAAGAAGGCCATCGAACAGGGCGTGGCCTTCGTGCCCGGTGCCCCGTTCTACGCCAGCCACCCGGTGCACGCCACGCTGCGCCTGAGCTTTGCCACCGCCCCGATCGACAAGATCGAAGAGGGCATTGCAAGACTGGGGCGCGCGCTGTGAGCGCCGGGGCGCCGGCGGACGACGAAGAAGACACCGTGCCCGGGCCGGCGCCCGAGCTGGTGATCGACGATGTCGATGTCTTCATCGACGGCCGTGGCGCCCACACCCTGGTGATGGTGCACGGCTGGCCCGACACGCCCGCCCTGTGGGACGCCACCGTGGCCACGTTCAGCGAGCACTTCCGTTGCGTGCGCTTCCACCTGCCGGGCTTCGATCTGGCCAAGGGGCCGCGCCCCACCTCGGTCGACGAACTCTGCGACGTGATGCGCCGCATCGTCGACGCCGTGAGCCCCGACGCGCCCGTGACGCTGGTGCTGCACGACTGGGGTTGTGTTTTCGGCTACGAGTTCGCGGCGCGAAACCGCGAGCGCGTGGCCCGCATCGTGGGCGTGGACATCGGCGACTACCAGTCGGCCGATTACTTCAAAGGCCTGAGCTGGCGCGAGAAGCTGATGATCGCGGGCTACCAGCTCTGGCTGGCGGTGGCCTGGGGGTTGGGCGGCTACCTGCCTGGCTTGGCCAACCGCATGTCGCGCTGGATGGCGCGCAGCATCGGCTGCCGCAACGATCCGCAGCTCATCGGCTGGGAGATGAACTACCCCTACGCCATGGGCTGGTTCGGCGCGGTCGGTGGCCTCAAGGGCCTGGCGCCGGTGGACAAGCTCATGGGCGAAACGCTGCCGGGCCTGTACGTGTACGGCCGCCGCAAGCCCTTCATGTTCCATTCGAGCCGCTGGGTGCGCCAGCTCAACCGCACCACCGGTTGCGCGGCGCATTCGCTGGACACCGGCCACTGGGTGATGCGCCAGAAGCCGGCGGAGTTTCACGCCGTGGTGCGGGCCTGGCTCGAAGCGCCGCCCGCGAAGGCTCAGGGCACGGGCAGCGGCACGCCCAGCTGATCGGGCAGCACGCCGGCCACGGCCAGCAGTTGCGCGTGTTCGATCCAGCGCCGCGCGTCGCGCTGGGCGGCTTCGTCGGCCGCGCGGGCCGCTTCGGCCACGGTGTCGGCCACCTCGATCGCCGGGCGCCGGCCGGCCTCGAAGCCCAACCGCGCCAGGCGCAGCGCCTCGGCCGCCACGGCGGCGTTGCGCACCGCAAGGTCGTGCTGGGCGAGCGCGTCGTCGAGCCGGATGACCGCCTGATCGAAACGGCGCAGGGTGTCGCGGCGGGCGTCGTCCAGCCGGTGCGACAAGGCCTGCACGCTGCGACCTACCTGATCCACCTGCGCCGAGCGGCTGCCGCCGTCGAACAAGGTCCAGCGCGCCGTCAGCATCAACTGCACGGTGCGGTAGCGCTCGGACGCGCCGTTGGGGTTGCGCATGTCGGAGCGCGAGGCCTCCAGCGCCACGCGCGGGTGAAAGGCGGCGCGCGCCGCGGCCAGCTCGGCGTTCCCGCGCTCCACCTGCAGCGCGCTCTCGCGCACGTCGGGGCAGGCCGCCTGGCATTGGGTGCGCAGGGCTTCGATCTGCGCCGCATGGGGCGGGGTGAAGTGCTCGGCCAGCGCCTCGGCGCTGTGGGTGGGCGCCAGGCCAGTGAGCACCTGCAGTTGCAGGGCCGCTTCGCGCCGGCGGCTGTCGGCCTGTGCCACGGCGCGCTGGCCGTCGAGCCAGCGCGATTCGGCGCGGCGCAGATCCACCTCGGCCAACTGGCCGGCCTGCAGGCGCTGGCGCACCAGGTCCACCAGCCCGGCCATCTGGCGCTCGGCCTGCCGGTGAGCCTGCCAGGCCTGTTCGGCGGCGCGCCACTCGTGCCAGGCCTGCAGCGCGGCGGCGGCGCGCTCGTTGCCCACCTTGATCAGGCGCGTGCGGTGCTGTTCCACGCGGTGCTCGGCGGCGGTGATCTCGTGGCGCGTGCGCTGGCCGTCGTACAGTACCTGCTCCACGGTCAGGGTGGCCTGGTCCGAGCGCAGCGGCCGGTTGCCGCTTGTGCTGAACAAGGGCGGGGGCCGGTCGCGCCGCTCGGCGTTGCCGTGCTGCGCATTCAGTTGAACGGTGGGCCACAGGCCGGCGCTGGCCATGCGCACGGCGTCGCCGGCGCCTTGCACGTCTTCGCGCTGCGCGGCGAGCTCCGGGTCGCGTTCGAGCGCGAGGCGAACCCAATCGGCGGCGGTGCGGGGGGCGTTGATGGCGGAGGGGGTGGCCGACGCGTGCACGGGCTCGGCGCGTGCAGCACCCGCGCAGGCCAGCAACAGCACAAGGATGGCGGCTTTCATTTTTCGCCCAGTGCCTGGTTCATGCCCCGCACCAGCGGTTTGAACAGGTAGGTGAGCACGCTGCGCTGCCCGGTGACGATGTCGAGCGACACCGTCATGCCCGGGGTGAGTGCGAGCGGCTGGCCCTGGCGGTCGCGCAATGGATCGCGCACCGCGACGGTGACGCGGTAGTAGGGCGGCGCCTGCGGGTTCTCGCGGTCGCTCAGCGTGTCGGCGCTGATGGACTCGACCACGCCGTTCATGGCGCCGTAGATCGCGAAATCGTAGGTGGCCACCTTCACCCGGGCGGGCTGGCCCAGGGCCACGAAGCCCACGTCGGCCGGCGTCACGCGCGCTTCCACCGTGAGCTGTTCGCTGTGGGGCACGAGGTCGAGCAGCGTGGCACCGGGCTGCACGACCTGGCCCACGGCGCGGGCGTGCAACTGCTTCACCACACCGTCCACCGGGGCCGTTACTTCGGTGCGCGCCACCTGCGCCCGGCGCGCCACCGCGCGGGCCTGGCGGATCGCCACCTGCGACTGGTGTTCGCCCGCTTCCTTCACCAGCCGCGTGCGGTATGCGGCCAGCGTGCGTGCGCGCTCGGCCTGCAGTTCGCGCAGGCCGCTCTCGTGCTCGGCCACTTGGTGGGTGAGCCCTTCGATCGCGCCTTGCACCGCGAGCCATTCGCGCTCCTTGGACAACCACTCCGCGCGGCTCACCACGGCGGGCACCAGCGGCCGCAGGATGGTCATCTCTTCGGCCATCAACCGTTCCTCGGTGCTGCGCTGGCGCAGTTCGGCGCGCGCGCGCTGCAGCGACTGGCGGCGCTGCTCGGCTTTCTGATCCACGGTGGCCAGGGTGTTGCTGATCTCGGCGCGGCTGGCTTCGGCCGCCTTCAGTTCGTTTTCGCGGATGTCGCCGTGCGCGCTCAGCTCGGGCGGGAAGCGCACCGGCTGGTTCTGCAACTCGGCATCCAACCGCGTGAGCGCGGCCAGGCTGGCCAGGTAGGGGCGCTGCGATTCGGCGAGGTCGGCCTGCGCGCTGCTGCCGTCCAGCGTGAGCAGCGTCTGGCCGGCGCGCACCGCGTCGCCGTCGGCCACGCGCACCTCGGCCACGATGCCGCCTTCGGCGCTCTGCACCGCCTGCACGCGTTGCGGCGGAATCAGCCGGCCTTCTGCGCGCACCAGTTCGTCGATGGTGAACCACGCGGCCCACACCAGGAACACCACCACCAGGGCGGTGATGGCCAGCATGGTGAGGCGCGGGCCGCGCAAGGCGGCGTCGCTGCGGTGCTCGATGTGGGTGAGGTCGTCGAGGATGCGGGCGAACAGCGTTGGCGCCGGAGCGGGCGCTGGGGCGGGCGTGGCCGGATCCGGAGTGGTCGATGGTTGTTGCATGGTCATGCTGCCACCGCCTTCTCGCTTTCGCCCTTGAGCTGGCGCAACACCGCGTCGCGCGGCCCGTCCAGCGCCACCTGTGCGTTGTGCAGCACGATCACCCGGTCCACCAGGTCGAGCATGTTCAGCCGGTGGGTGATGAGGAGCAGCGTCTCGCCCGGTTTGTGCTGCGCCAGCCGCTGGCGCAGGAACTGCTCGGCCACGTGGTCGAGCGAACTCGACGGTTCGTCGAGCAGCAGCATCGAACGCGGTGCCGCAAGTGCACGCGCCAGCACCACGGCCTGGCGCTGGCCGCCCGACAGCCGCGAGCCGCGCTCGCCCACCGACAGGTCGTAGCCCTGCGGGTGCACGCGCGCGAATTCGTCCACACCGGCCTCGCGCGCGGCCTGCAGCAGCGCCTCGTCGCCCACGGCCTCGCCACCGTAGGCGATGTTCTCGCGCAGCGTGCCGTTGAAGAGGAACGGGTCTTGCGGCACGCAGCCGATGGCGCGGCGCAGTTGCTGCGGGTCGAGCTGGCGCACGTCGGTGCCGCTCACCAGCACCGCGCCGCTGGCCGGGTCGTACAGGCCTGCGATCAGCTTGGCCAGCGTGGTCTTGCCCGAGCCCGAGCGGCCGATGATGGCCACACGCTCACCGGCGCGGATGGACAGCGACACATTCGCCAGCGCCGGCACCGGGCTGTTGGGGTGCGCGAACGTCACGCCCTGGAACTCCACGGAGCCCTCGATGGCATCGCGCACCAGGAAGGATTTGCCGGCCGGCCGCTCCACGGGTTTGGCGAAGATCTGTGCCACCGTGTCCATGCTGATGCGCGTCTGCTTCCAGCGCGAGAGCAGCGAGGCGAGCTGGCTGCACGGCGCCAGCGCGCGCGAGGTGAGGATGGACGCCGCGATGAGCCCGCCCATGCTCAGCGACTGCGTGCTGATGAGGTAGACGCCCACGATCATCAGCACCACCGACGAGATGGACTGCAGGAAGTTCACCACCGACAGGCCGGTGGTGGAGATCAGCTTGGACTTCATCGACGCCTGCGCGATGCTGCGCACCGCGCGCTCCCAGGTGCCCTGGAACACGCCCTCGCTGGCCGTGAGCTTCACCGTCTCGATGCCCGCGATCACCTCGATCAGCATGCCGTGCTTCTGCGCCGAGGCCTGCATGGACGTGCGCACCGCGCGGTCGATCGGGCCCTGCAGGCCCCAGGCAATGGCCAGCATGATCGGCATGATGAGCAGCGGCACCCAGACCAGGTGGCCGCCCATGAAGGCAATGGCCGCGAGGTAGATGAACACGAAGGGGAAATCGATCACCGTGGTGAGGGTGAGCGAGGTGAAGAAATCGCGGATCGACTCGAAATCGTTCAGGTGGTTGGCGAACACCCCGGCCGAAGCCGGCCGGTGCGACAGGCGCGTGCCCACCGCCTGCTCGAACAGCCGCGAAGAGATTTCGTGGTCCAGCCGCTTGCCGGCGTAATCGATCATGTAGGCGCGCAGCACGCGCATGACCAGATCGAAGAAGTAGATCAGCGCCACCCCGATCGACAGCGCCCACAGCGTGGCGAACGCGTTGTTCGGAATCACGCGGTCGTAGATCTGCATGCTGTAGAACGAGGTGAGCACCACCAGCCCGTTGGCCACCAGCGACGACACCCCCACCCAGGCGTAGGTGCGCCACTGCGCCAGCGCCGCGCGGCGCAGCCAGGCGTAGCGGTCCACCACGTCGGGGAGTTCGGTGTCGGGGGCGTGGGCGAGGTGCAGCGGTTGCACACGCCAGACATCGCTCTCGGCCAGTTGGTCGAGCGCGGCCGCTGCCACCGCATCGGATGCTGGTGGCCGGCCCTCGGGCTGGGGAACCAGGCGCACGATGCCGCCATCCCCGGACTCCTTGAGAACGGCAAAGCCATCACCGTGCGCCACGATCAAGGCGTCGCGTTCCGCCAGGGCGCGGCGCGCCTCGCTGCCCGCCTGAGGCTGCAGCCTCAGGCGGGCGCGCTCGGCGGCGCGTTCGAACGACTCGGCGCTCAAGCGGCCCTGGTGAACCGCCAGCCCAGCCGCCAGCGCCGCTGCCGATGTGGGCCGGCCCGAGAGGCCGGCGCACAGCGCCAGGCAGCTCTCGAAGCTGGCCGACTCGGGCCGAGGCCCGAACCCGTCATCTCTGACCATGGTCATCTCCAATCCCGGCGATGCGGGTTCAGGCCAAGAGTTGGTCCAGCTTCTGGTAGGTGGTGGTCGCCGCGAACCCGTTCCCCAGGGAAATGTCGTCCAGCGAGCCCTCGGCGGCTTCGATGCGGATCTCGACCTGCCGGCCCGTGGCACTGGTCCACACGCTCTGGAACACCTGGGGGTCGGTCGTGTCCCGCGAGAAGCGGCCCAGGGTGCCGTCGAGTGCCTGCAGTGCGGTGTCGAGGTCGAGGCTTTCGTCGCCATTGCGGAACAGCAATTGCAGCGTGCCCTGGATGGCGGAGGTGTCCCGGATCACCACCCGATGCACGTTCTCGCCGATCTCGACGGTGGCGTCGCCCGTGCCGAGGTTGATCTCCACGTTGCCGGCGTCTGCCCGCACACGCAGACCCACGTTCGACGTATCGGCGATGACGCGGGTGGCACCGGTCTCGGGCGCCACGCCCGGCAGGCGGTGGTCGATGAACACCGCCACCTGATCCTCGCTCGTGGCTGTGGCGGCTTGTGCGGCCACCACCGTTTGCGTTCCCACACCGGCAAAGACCTGGCTTCCCGTGGCGCCGGCGCCAAGCAGCACGTTGCTGCGCCCGTCGAGGGTCTCGATGGTGACGCTCGCGCGGTTCACCTCGATGCGGTCATCGCCACCGTTGCCCAGCACCTGCAGGATGGCGGCCGCGCCGTCGATGACGATGCGGTCGCTGTGCGACGAGCCGATGATGGTGTCGATGGCGTTGTCGGCGAAACCCAGTTCTGCGCCCGTGGAGCCCATGCTGTAGCGCGCGAAACGGTAGGTGTTGACCGGAACCTGCTGCGAACCGCTGGTGCCACCGGCCGCGTCGAAGCGCAGGTCAATGCCCGAATCGAGCTGCGAGAAGGCCAGTGTGTCCTTCGCCAGCGTGTTGCCATACACCTGCACCCACGCATTCGTTGCCGACGACGCTGTCACGTTGATGGCGTTGCGGTTGGTGGCGTCGAAGGTGTTGTCGAAGAGGCGCAGCCAGGCCGCTGAATCGTTCTTCAAGGGGCCTTTCTGGCGCTCCGCCTCGAGGTCGATTCCCGTTCCCAGCCTTTGCGCCATGGACGCTGCCGACACATCGCCCTGTTGATTCAGGTATACGGAGCCGTTGCCCAGGTTCACCATGTTGTTGCCACCCCGCAGATCGACTGTGTCGCTGCCCGCGCCCAAGCCGGCGTCGATGATCAGCCACGCGGTCGATGGGTTGCTGGCGTAGCGGGTGAACAGATCCTGCTGCTGGCTGTTCAGGAACTTGCGGATGCCGTCGTAGGCCACGAGACCGTTGTACGACACACCGGTGTGAATGCCGATCGAACCGGTTGCCAAGCTGAAGTCGACCACGTCGTTGCCCATGCCGGACCAGCCATCGACGATGTAGCCCGCCATGCGCTTGCCGGTGCTGTCGATCTCGGGGGCCATGGCCTGCATCAGCAGGTACTCGTCGTCCCCCGCGCCACCCACGATGGCCACGCGCGGGTCGCGCACGATGTAGCGGTTCTGCGCACCCGCGCTGGAACCACTGGCGTCGATCAGCATGTTGGGCCCTCGCACCGGATCGGTGATGTCCGACAGATGTTCCGAAACGCCGGGCGCGATGTAGTAGGTGGCCAGCCCACCCGACGTGTTGGGCAGCACCACGCGGATCACCGCTTCGTTGTGGAAGTTGTTGGCCGCGCCGGTGATGTCCACGCTCGCGTCGTAGAAGTACACGTCGGCCTCGGTGTTGGCCACGCCATTGCTCACCTCGTTCACCACCACGCTCTTGATGAGGCGGATGCCGTTGTTGATGGCGTAGTCGAAATCGGCGACATGGCCGCGGATCGCGAAGAACTGGCCTTCCGAATCCTGGCTGCGTGCGAATGCCAGAGCTTGTTCGGACGGCTTGTCGGGGGATTGAGCAAGCTCCAGTGAAGCCACACGTTCACGAACCGCTTGCTCATAGTCAGCCCGAGAGAGCAATGAGGGAATGGTGCCTGCGGCGAGATCGCCCACCCCGATCCAGCCAGCAAGGCTGTTGAACCCAGGGATTGCTGCAACCAGGTTGCGCAGCCACTGACCGTATGCCACATCGGCTTCTGTGTCGCGCCCTTGCGCATCCAGCGCCACGTAGTCAGCCCAGTTCGACATGGCGGCCATCGCGGCAAGCACGTCGACGTTTGCCAGCAGCATCAACATCAGTGCAGCGGGAACGTTGGGCGCCAGGATGATGCCGCTTCCATACAGGGCCAAGCTCCAGATGCTGTTGAGCCATGTGCCCTTGCTGACGCCACTGGATGCTCCGTAGTGCCCATAGAGAATCGAGTACGCCACCGCATCTGTCATAGGCAATCCAACCTGGATGCCCACATGCCCCCACGCATTGACGTACGCTGCTTGATTTCGCCAATAGGGGTCGGTCGAAATCGCGCCCCAGATGTCGGCCAGCAACGATGGCACGTTGACCCCCACGCTGATCAGGCCTCTAAAGACTTGATATTGGGCCAGAGCATTGAAATGCCAGTTGGCACTGCCCTGGGCGGTTTGGGCAAACCCATTCAGAATGCCGAATACGTTGGCGAGGAAATAAATTGAACCGGTCACCTTGTTGGAGGTGGACTGGATGTTTTCCTCCGCATTGGCGTGGATCAAGTCATACAGCTTGTTCTTCAAGACGCTTCGCATCGGAAGGTTTTCGCCGTGATTCCGGTAGATCAATGGGCTTACAGGCGATCCAAAAGGCAGGGTGTAGGTGAACCACTTGTGGAATACATCGTATCCCCAATCCAATGCTTTTCCTGCCGGCGTGTCGGCCTGTGTCCGGTACAGTTGCACAGGCACTTGGAGGGCCGAGAAAAAGCTGGCTGCCGCCGAGGCAATGGAGGCGCTGCCTGCCCAGTAATAGGCATTGGCCTGTGCATCGGCCTGCGGTGAGTCGCCTTGTAGCGAGCCCGCTTTCTTGAACTGGAGGGCGGCATCCACTGCTTGCGCCGGAACCTGGAACACAATGCGGCCCAAGGAGGCCACGAACCGTTGCTGCGCCAATGCCTTTGCTGCATTGTCTACTTCGTCGTTTTCGGCCTTTCCGTTTGCAAATGCCTGAAGAATCTCCGCGCGCTTGGCTTCGCTTTCGTCCGCGGCAGCATTAAGTGCAGTTTGGCTGCTGTCCAGAATGTCTGTATTCAAAGTGCGAGTCACCGCTGCACTTTGCTTAATGGCAGCTCGTATCGTCGCTGGATTTCCATTGGGTGCTCTGAATTCGGCATCTGCAGTAAGCAAGGCGTTACTCGTCTCGGTGGCGAGCTGCTGAAGATCATCAAGGGATGGAAAGCCTGGAGGCAATTTGCCGCCAGTGCGCTTGTTGATGTGGTTGATGTAGGTTTCAGCGGCGTCGTAATACCTATTCAGGGAGTTCAAATAGGCAGTTAGGCTATCTTTCAACTCGGCTGAAGCCCCTAGTTGAGGGTTGTAACCATGCATTCGGACCATCACATCGGCTTTATTCAGTATGACAGTGGTGAATGCATTGTTCAGAGCGTGGGCGCCAGAGCCGAGAGCTGCCGGATCACCAATGTCACGCAGAACGGACGCCGTTCTCGTCCGCTCCAAGGAGACGCTTATGGAATCGTCTATCTCACTCGCTTGAACGAATAGAGCATCATCTTCATTTCGGTTTGGTCTGTTCAAGTAAGCCAGAAAGAATGCACCTCCTGGAACTTTTTCGCCTTTGATTTTTGCCGTGTAGAGATCTGTTGCTTTGATCTGCCCAAGGTAATTGTTGACGAGGTCTTCGTAGCGTTTTCCGAATTGCCCGTCGATGTACATATCGCGATTGAGGAAGGCGCGGGTGCCGGTGGCCACGCCGTACCAGCGCGACCAGCCGATCCCGCCCACCGCGGTTTCGTAGTACGCATTGCTGGGGTGCGATGTGAGCCCACCAGACAAGCCGTCCGGCAGCGGCGTCACCAAGCCCGGGCCGCCCGCGGCAATGGCCTCGGTGGTCATTCCGATGGCTTCCAGGCTGGACTGCAGTGCGTCGCGCTGCAGGGCTGTCAGCACCAGTCGGCCTTGGGCGTCGACACCCAGCAACCCGCCGCCGCCGTTGAGCAATGGGGCGTAGTCTGTTGTGCCGTTGACGATGTCGAGCAACTGGGTCTGCTGCGGCAGGTGCAGCGAGCGCAGCAGATCGTTCCAGCCGGTGGCCGGGCCATCCAGGGTCACCACCTCGGCAGACACGCTGCCCGCGGCAACGGTGCTGGCTTCGGCGCTGGACAAAGCGTCCATCAGCAGATCCACGATCTGGCTGTCGGTGGCGGCCAATTGGTTGGCGGCCGCCCGGGACACCGACTGGAAAGTGGCTTCGGACATCAGCAGATGGCCATTGCGGTCAAGCGCCGCCGCGTTGGGGTGGTCGCTCAGCCACTGCCGTTGTGCCTGGGTGAGTGTGGTCGCGTCCACATCAGCGGTGGGCACCGCCTGGTGCTGGGCATCGAGCAGCGTCGCCAGCGCAAGGCCCATGCGGTCCTCAAGAAAATCCAGCGCCGCTGCGCCTTTGACGCGCACGATGTTTTTGCCCGCAGGCAGCGCGAGTTCCGCGTTCTGAAGTTCGGGAATGCCGTTGGCCGTGGCGTTGGCCAGGCGGTCGGCCGCGGCCTTGGTGAGGTAGTAGTTGCCGTTGTTGTCGTCGAGCACGTTCACGCGGTCGAGCGATTGCAGTTGCGTCAGTTGCTGGGCCGAGAGGTGCGTCAGGTCCACCGCGCCATGGGTCACGGTGACGCCGGCGTTGTTGAAGAGGGCGAGCTTGAGGTCGGCGTCGGTGATGCGCACCAGGGCGGGGCTGGCGCTGATGTCGAAATCGTCGAGCGCGGCAAACGACTTCGCCAGGTAGCCCGACTCGGCTTGCAGGGTGACGCGTTCCAGCGCGGGCTGCAGGCTGGCATGGGTGGCGTCGGACACCATGACGCGGCCGAACGGGTCGCGTGCATAGGCGTTGCCCTGGGCCAGCAGGTCCAGCACCGGGTCGGCGGCGTTCAGCGTGGTCTCGTGCGTCAGCGCCAGGTTGGTCAGCGACAGCGCCTGTTCGAATGCGCCGCTGTCGGGTGCGGTGCTGCGCCACCAGGTGTGCGCGGTGCCGGCGTCGTCCACCACGCTCATGCGCTCCCAGGTGTTCTGGTAGAGCGAGGCCACGAGTGCATTGCCGCGCGATTGCACCTGTTCGCTGATCAGCTCATAGGTTCGGGCGTCGACCCAGCTGTTGCCTTGGCCATCCGTCTGGGTGCTGTAGGCGGGGGCGAAGCCCAGTTGCGACAGCGCAACCCCCGAGCCGAGGGGCGTGAGCTCGATGCCGAGTTGCTCCAGTTGGTCCACCTGCGTGGCGTTCAGGGCGTAGCCCTTCCAGGTGGTCGTGCCGTTCGCTGGTGAGGTAGCCGTCTGGTTGCCATTGAACAGGGGCATCAGCACCTGGTAGCTGGCGAGGTCGGCCGAGACGGCGGCGGGTGACCCGGTGAGCAAGGGCCAGGCAGCGGTGTTTGCCGCGGCTTGGGCGGGCAGTTCCAACTCGCGGTGAGTGTCCACCGTCATCCACACGCGTGCGAACGCGTCCACGAACAGGGTGCCGGCGGGCGCGTCGTGCAGAGCCTGGCTGAAATCGGCGAAGTCGCTGAACTGGTGGGTGGCCACGCCGTTGAGCATCAGATCCTTGGCCACGGGGGGCTTCACGCCCTGCCGGGCGAGCAGGCCCAGCAGATCGTGCTCGTAGCCGTAGGTGAAGCTGCTCTGGTCGAACAGCACCACACCCTGGCTCGGCACGGCCCGCGTGCCGGCCCATTCGTCGCACAGCTGTTGCCAGGTTTCGGCCGTCATCACCAGGGTGTTGAAGCCGGTTGCGGGCACGGTGCCCAGGCGCACCGTGCCCGAGGCGTACAGCGCGTCGTAGTCGGCCTGGGTGTCGCCCATGGTGACGAGGCTGGAGGACAGTACGCCGGACTCCTGCAGCGCCAGCATCTGCGCAGCCGTGAGCGTGACGTTGAGGACCAGCTTGCCCTCGATCACGTTTTCCTGCCGGGCGACCCGGCTGGCCAGGGCGGTGTCGCTTTGCGTGCTCAGCCAGTCGGCGGCGTTGTAGATGACTTGCGCTTCGTTGAGTGTGGCCAGCAGTTGCTGCGCGAGCGCGGCACTGCCTTGCGCACGCGCCTGCAGCTCCTGGGCGAACATGGCCCGCGTGTCTTGCGACATCTCGTAGAGGGTGCCGTTGCCTTGCAGGATGGCGCCATCGGTTGAAAGACCGCCGCCGCTGGCGGCGATCAGGTGCGTGACGTTCAGTGTTTGCAGCAGGTCTTCGAGGCCGTAGGCATCGACTTCGGCATAGCCATCGCCATTGATGACGGCCTGGTCCATGGTGGTGAGCAGGTACTGCGCCACCACGGCAACCGAGGCGTTGGCGGCGGTGCCAGCCTGTTCCAGCAACGCATTGCGCAGTGCGATGGACACCACAGGCTCGCCGCTGGCAGCCACGGCATAGGTATCGCCTTTGACAAGGCGTTGCCAGCTCGCGTCGGTGTCGGCGGGCAGGGCCTGGAACGCCTGGCCCTGAAGGTCGGTCAGGGTGATGGGCGTTCTGGTTGCCGGGGGGCCATCGGTGGGCGCTTCGGGGCGGGCTTTGAGCAATTCCTCGAAAGCCACCGTGTGCAGGGTGCCATTCGCGTCCTTGACGGTCAGTGCGCTGGCACCCAGCCGCGCCAGGCCGGTCTGGAGTGCGGTGGAGCCATCCAGTTTCAGGAAAGGCAGGTCGGCCGCGGCTGCGTTGGTGGCATCGCCCAGTTGGTCGGCGAGTTCCCTTTGCTGTTTGATCTCGATGACGCGCAGCAAGAGATCACTCGCACGCAGCAGATCCAGCCGGGTGTTGTCGGTCATCAGCAGCCGGTTGCCTTCCACCGCGTACTGTCCGTCGGCCACGGTGCCGTTGGTGGCGGTCACCTGCTCTGCCACGGTGTGTGGCAGGCCGTAGTCGGCCAGCGCTTGCAGCAGGGCCTCAAGCTGGGTTGCGGTGAAGCCCTTGCCGGTGAACACCAGCGCGCCTGGATCGGCGGGCGCGGGCTCGTTTCGCAGCAGCTGGTTGAAGGCCAACATCGTGTCGGCGTGGGCCTGATCGTGGTTGGGCGTGGCGCCTTGCTGCAACGCGCGCTTCTCGATGCCGCTGTCGTCCTCGGCGCCGCGCAACAGCGCCGCGAGTGCGTTCGACGCAGTGGGCGCCAGACCGAAATGCTCCGACCAGTCGACGCCGGTGTCGCGCTCGAGGCGTGCGACGAGGTGGGCGCCGATCTGTTCCAGGGTCTGGGGCGACATGAGCAGTTGCCCAGCCGGACCTTCGATCAGCGTGAACGGGCGTTGCAAGTCGCCGCCGTAGGTGGCCTCCACGAGGGCGCCGTTGTTGTGGCCTTGCAGCACCGTGAGCGGAAGGCCGCTGTTGCGCAAGTGGTTCAGCAGGCCGTCGGGCAGCACGACATCAAGGGTGGCGAGCTGCTGAGCCGTGAGGACCGGCCAGTCCGCCAGGGTGAGATCCCAGCGGATGTCGTTGTCGTCGAACACGGCCTGGGCGTCGCTGGGCCCCGCGCTCCACAGGATGTCCAGCACGCGCGCGGTGGTAGAGAACGCCTCGAAGGTGGAGGGCGCGTCCTCGGGTTGGGCGTGTACCAACCCCCGCAACTGGGCGTGCAGCATGAGCAGCGTGGGCAACTGCATGTGCAGCGCGCCATCGGCGGCGGTGAGGATGGTGCCCACCGGGGTTTTGGCGGCCAGGGATTCGCCCAGCGCGGTGCTCACGAGGTTGTCGAACTGGAACCCGGTCAGACCGGTCAAAGCGATGGCGGGCAGGGACGAACCCTCGGCCGACACGGTGATGAGGCTGCCCACGGCGCCGGTGAACCCGTCCATGGCCACCCGGACGGCGTCGAGCAGCGTTTGTGCGGCCTCGCGGCCGGTGGGCGCCAGCATGGCCATCTCACCCAGGCGGGTGATCAGGGCATCGCGCGCCCAGGCATCGATCCCGATGGTGTTGCCGTCGACGAACGTGATGGCCGGTTGCCCCGGCATCTCTTGCAGACGCAAGGTGTCGCCGTCCAGCAGGCCCAGGCGCTGCAGCAGATGCAGCAGCCCGCCATCGAACCAGAGGCTCATGCCGGCGGTGACGGGGTTGGCAATGAGTTGATCGAGCGCCTGTTCGCGCAGGAGTTCGCGGGTGTCTTCCAGCGTGGTCCGCAACATCGCCATCATCGATTGCTGCAGTTCGTGCCCGACCCAGAGACGGCCGCCCGCATCGATGCCGAAATGGTTCGGGTTCTCGAGCAACGCGTCCACATCGGCCGGTGAGCTTGGGTCGAAGGGGTGGCCCAGGTCGTTCAACGACAAGCCGTGCAGCCAGAGGTGCCAGGCCGCTGGCAATGCCGCAGCGCCGCCCGCTGGCCAGGACCACAAGCCGGTGTCGGGGTGGCTGGCGGTGGACACCGGGGTGAACGAGGCGTCCAGTGCGGCTGCGTCGATGAAATCGGTGAGCGCGTCGTGCTCGGCCACGGCCGCGGTGCGGGCTTGCCACAGGGTGGCGCCGTTCGGTGCGTCGGGCAGGGGCGCGGTCGCCTGATCGAGCAGGGTGGCGCCGCCGAGCGAGCGGACCTGGCTCTCGATGGCCAGCATCCAGGCCTGCAGGGTGGTCTGGGAAACGCGGACATCGGCCCCGTTGCTCGAGGTGACGACGTTCCCCGGTGCGGCGTGTAGCTGCGCGTCGAGGGTGTTGTCGTACCCGCTGCCCACTTCGCCGACGACGCTGTGAGCGATGCCGAACTGGTCGAGACGGGCCAGCAGTTGGCCTGCCCCTTCGATGAGCAGGGTGTCGTCGGGTGTTGCTGCGTTGGCGGCGGCCACGAGATCGGCGCCCGCCAGGGTTTGCCGCAGCAACCATGCCGCGGGCATGTCGTTGCTGGACGGGACGGGCAAGCCGCTGATGACCTGCTGCGCCACCTGGGTGCTGGTTTGCGCCAGGAGCGAAAGCAGGCGGTGCGTGGCCTCGGTCATCCACAACGAGCCGGATGCATTGGCGTCCACCTGCACGGTCATGGGGTTGGCGCGGAGCAGCGCTTCGGCGGCGTCATCGCTGCCATCGAAGGTGCCGGCATCGATCGCGGCCAGACCGGCCTTGAGCAACATGTCCTGGTCGAGATCGCTGACGCGAACCAGGCCGTTCGGCTGGATCTCGATCTCAGCCGGGCTGAGTGCTTCGATGACCGCGGTGAGGCCTTCGGCGTTGAGTGCCACTTCCCGCGCTGTCGATCCAGGGGGAACAGAGGTCGGGTCGGCGGCCAAGCGTGCCTCGTCGGCGGCGATGCGTTGCAGCACCGTGTCCTGCATCAGGCGGTTCCAGGTGTCCGTGCTCATCAAGGCCACCGACCGCTGCGGATCCACCACCATGGTGTCGGCCTGCGTCGAGATCGCGTCGAGGTCGGTGTCTGCGCGGGCGGTGGTGGTGTTCACCAGGGTTGTCGGCAGTTGCACGCCGAGTGCGCTGAGGGCCTTCACCACCGACAGCGGCACGAGAGCCAGGCCTTGTTGGCTTGCGGCGGCTGCGGTGAGGGTTTGCAACCGGCCCGCGTTGTCGACGATGGTGGTGCTTTGCGGGCCGTCGGTCTGGCCGAGCAGCGTGAACAGGCTTTCGGCGAGGGCGGCGCGGCCGGCATGGTGATGGGCCAGCAGACTCTGCGTGAAGGTGGCGTGGGCGCTGGCGGTCATGAGCGCACGGCCCAGGTCACCCGCGGCGACCTGAATCACGCCTGTGGGGGCACTGGCAGACAGTGCCGAATGTTCGACCAATTGCGCATTCAGGCCCAGGGCATTCAGGCTTCGAACCCAGTGCGAGGCCTGCACAGCCAGTTCAACGCCCGCCAGGCTTCCGCCACCGGGTTGAGCCAGCGGCAGCGGGCTCACCACGCCAATGGCGGGTGACAAGGCGTCGCTGACCGCTTTGTTCACCACCAGCAGGTCACCGAGGTTCAGGCGTGCTTCCTGGTTGAAGACCTGCTCCAGTGCTTCGGCCAGCAGCGTGTCGTCAAGCTGCCCGGTCACCGACGGGGTGGGGGCCGTCGGCACCGTGGCCGGGGGAAGCGGTTGTTCACCCAGTTCGAGGCCGGTGTCGCGCACGGCCTGGTCGAGGCGCGACACCAGGCTGGCAACCACCGCAACCGGCAGCAGAACCTCGCCGTCGCCGACGACCAGCGCCAAACGCGGTTCGGCCTGAACGCGCGGTGCCACCAGCAGCGCCATCTCGGGCGTCGAATAGCCCGTGACATCGTGAGCCGGTACCTCGGCCGACGTCAGCAACTGGCCCAGCAAGGGCGTCAGTTCGACGCGGATGAACTGGCCGCCGTACAGGGCTTCCGGTTCGAGGTCTTGCAGCGCTGCCTGCAATGTCAGGGTGTCGCCGTGCGCGAGCCGGGCGGGCACCACCGGGTTGGGCACCGTGGCCATGGCGTCGATCTGCCGCAACCAGCCCGCCAGCGTGGCCTCGGAGACGGACCAGGTGCCGTTGCTGGCGTGGGTGATCGCGGTGCCGTAACGGCTGATGTCGTCCAGCGCGCTGCTGGTGCGCCGGGCCAGGTCGAGCTGGACGACGGCGGCAACGGCATCGGCGTCAAGCGTCACCGCGCCGTTGGTGGCTGTCAGCGCGGTCAGCTGTTCCTTCAAGTGCTGCAGAAGCGATGGCGTGATGGCTTCTGGCGAGGCGGGCGTGGTGGCTGTTTGCCACAGGCGTTGCTGGGAAGGCGGGGAGAGCAACAGGTCGCCATCGGGCGTGACACCGTAGCTCCCGGGTTGACTCAGCAGGACGATGGCGTTGTCCCCAGGCTGCAGGTCCACACGCTGCCCCGGGTCGATTCCGGCGGCTTCCAGCGCCAGCAGCACCGCGCCGCTGTAGCGCAACAGGCCTTCGGGGGTGGAGTCCCCGTCGAGCAGGTCGAACATGACGCGCTCGAGCGGCGTGATGGCTCCGCCCAACTGGTCGAGGCGTGCTGCTTCGATGTCGCGCACCAGCGCCTGGTGTTGATCGGCGCGAAGCCAGAGATGCCCATCACCGGCCTGCACCCAGGCCGCCCCGGCGGTGGCCAGTGCGTCCGCGGTGGCGCCCGCTGCGGTGACGACATCGGGCTCGATGCCCACATGAGCGAGCCACGGCAGCAACACATCGTGCGCGCCCAGGTCGATGGCGCCAACGGTGATGTCATCGATGGTGACGTCCTGTGTTGCCACTGGGCGGATGAGGGCATTGAGTTCGGCGTAGACGGCCTGAACCCCTTGCACCTGGGCCTGAGCCACGTGGGCCAGCCAGTCGGCCATGCTGTCGGCGGGGATGCGCAGGTGATCGCCCGATTCGGCATTCAGCAGCAGCGGTGGCAGCGAGGGGAAGTTGAAGCCGTCGCCCAGTGCCGCGTGGAGATCCGATGTGTCGAAGGCCAATCGGTTCAGGGCGTCGCGCAACGACGGGCCGAAGAGGTACTCACCGCCCTGCGCGGGCGTGAGGGCCAGGGCGTCCCAAACGGTTTCGGCCAGCGCCACCCGGGCTGCGAACCAGTCGAGCACGGCGGTGCGCAGCGCGGCGGCGTCGCCTGTTCCGGCGGTGGTTTGCTCGAACTGCGTGAGTGCCTCGGCTTGTGCGTCGTCCAGGCCCCGGATGGCTTCGCCCAGGATGCTGGTGACGGCGACTTCCACCGCCACCGGCGCGCTCTCGCGGCGCGTCTCGCCGAACGGGTCGCTGCCCGGGTCGGCCGAGTCGATCACGGTGACGGTGAAATGGCGCGTGCCCTCGGTCGCGTTGGGCGCGTCGATGTCGAACACGATCGCGTCCAGCACCCGGTTGACCAGCGACAGGGGGGCGTATTCGAACGTGATGGTGCTGAGGCCACCGCCCAGATCGGCGCGTTGGAACATGGCCCGCTCCTCGGGGGGCAGATCCGCAAGGCGGCCCTCGTCGAGACGCCAGCCGTCGCCGAAGGCGAAGCCCTCGGTCTGAATGCGCACGGTGGTGAAGCCGCCGCTGACCGAGCTGCGGTCGTTCAACTGAACGCCATCCAGCACGGCCACCGCCTGGCCGTCCGCTTCGTGGAACGCGCTGCTGGTGTGGGCCAGCACCAGATTCGGTGGGTACTGCACCTGCAGCGTCAGGAAGTTGTCGGTGGTGGCCACCGTCTGCCCCCCGTTGTCGGTGGAGCCGTTGTCCATCACGCGGAAGCCGAGGCGTGGATGCACGGGCTGGCCCTGCAATGCCGGGTCGGGCACATAGACGAGCTGGTGGTAGGCGAGTGAGGCGGCGGACACGACCTGTTGCAACGTCACCGGGGTGCCGGCCAGCAGCAGTTGCCCCGAATCGGGCAGCTCGGTGATCTGCACCGCGGTGAAGGTGTCACCGTCAACGTCGTGGAAGCCGAAGCGCCCGGGCGTGAGCACGAACGATGCGTCGTAGTTGATCGCCGCCGCGATGTCGGTGCCTTCGGGGGCATCGGAAACGGGCGTGATGACAAGACTCAATGTCGCGGTGGCTTCTTCGTTGTGGGGGCCTCCGCTGGTGCCGGGATCGACGCCATCGTTGCCCATGTCGCTGATCGTGATATCGATCTGGCGGTCCCCGGTGACGTGCGGGTCCGGGTTGAAGGTCACACCCGGTTGCCCTTGCACCAGCGCGTTGATGGCATTGAGCGGCCCGATCAGGGTTAGCGACGCCGTGCCATTGCCATTCAAGGCGATCTGCGGGTGGTCGCCGGTGTCCACCAGGAACGAACCATCGCCCTCCGCAAGCTCGAACCGCACCCACACAAACCCGCGATTGGAGGCCTCTGCATCAGAGAAGGAGATGCCGTCGAGGCGAACGCTGTGGTCTTCGTACAGGTTGACGGTGGTCTCTGGAACCTGGAGTGTGGGAGGCGTGTTGGTGTACGGAGTTCGGACGTGCATGCCGTCGAGGTCCACTGTTCTCGGCATGCTGCCGTACATGTAGAGGGCTTCGTACGCCCCTATCAACAGAAAAAAGAAGAAGAACGGGTTGGCCTGAACGTTGGGGGGCAGAGGACGGCTCGGATCGACTTCGTATTGACCGTCCGGGGTCGGCGCGCTGACCGGTGGCAGCCAGTGCACCTGCTCTGTCCATTGGTGCCGCACGGTGGCTTCCGCGGGATGCAGTTGCTGGTGCAGTGCGGCCCATTGCTGCTCGGCCGCCTCGCGATCGGCCTCCACGGTGGAGGCCGTTGTGATCTTGTTGACCGACCCCAGCGCCAGCACCAGACCGTCGCCAATCGGTGTCGCGCCGACTGCCTCGGCCGAGGTGGTGCCAGGTACCACAGGCCCCGCTGCGTTGGCCTGGTTGGCGTCGAGCTGTTCCGGCTCGAGAAGGGAGAGTCCGATCGGCACCACCGTCAGGCCGATCGCCCTCACGTCGCGTTCGCTGCCGTCGTCGCCTGTGGTGCCCGGGTCCATGCCGGTGCCGCCGCCATCGTCCACCTCAATGGTGAGCAGCCGCGTCTCCATCGACATGTTGCGGGTGATGTTGTCGCTTTGCAGGTAGGCGCCCAGCACGCTGGCGGCACCCGTCACACTCATCTCGCCGGTGCCTCCTCCTTCAATCGTGACGCCAGTGGCCGGTGCGGCGTTGAGCGTGCCCGTTTGCGTGGAGAGGTCGACCCGCAGCACAGGGTCTTCGCTGTTGCTCGTGTCCACCACGTGCAGCTGAGACTGCAGGGGCGCGTCTGCATACAGGCCGGTTTGGTACCCGACGCCTTGACTGCTGGCCAGCAGGGCGTTGATGTCGGTGACCGTGCCGCGCAGCGTGAGTTGACCCGTGCCACTGCCGACCACGGTGACGCCCGTGGTGCTGGTGGTGCTGAGCTGACCGTCGGGAACCCGCAAGGTCACGGTCACTTCGTTGTTGCCCGCGTCCACGTCGCGAATCGACAGCCCTGCCAGACGGGTGGTGCTTCCCTCCCGAACCTCGATCGTGAGCGTCGGGTCGATCGCTGGCGCGTCATTCACCGGGTTGACGTGAATGGTGAAGGTGCTGGCCTCACCTCCTTGCTGAATGCCGTGGCTGTCGATGACGCGGTACTGGAACGTGGCGTGGCCGTTGAAGTGCAGTGCGGGTTCGAACGTGAGGTGCTCGAAATCCTGCGCCAGGACCACCGTGGTTTCCTGCGAGATTTCCACGCCGTTCAGCATCAGGCGGCCTTGCGCGGGGCTGGGCAGCGCGGTGATGCGCACGGCGCTGAGCTGGTCGCCGGCATCGACGTCGTTCATGTGGAACGCCGCGGTGCTGAACAGGGCGGGCCGGAAGACCATGCGCAGTGCGTCGCTGGCGGCCACGGTCTGGCCGATGGCGACCGGCTGGCCGTCGAGCGTGAGCTGGCCGCCCGGTGGCAGGCTGTCGATGCGGACGGCGGGGACGTTCTGGCCTGCGACGACGAGGTCGGCCACGCGGGTGAGGTCCAGGCGAACCTGGTTGTCCTCGTTCATGGTGGCTTCGCCGCCGGTGCTGGTGGGGGCTTCGTTCACGTCGGTAATGCGCACGTTGAACGAGACCTCGCGGTACAGGCCGCCGATGTCGGTGACCCGGGCGCGCAGGGCGACGATGGGGTTGGTCTCGTGGTCGGGCGTGGCACCCGGCGCGAGCGACACCGCGCCGGTGGTGGCGTCGATCTGGAACAGCCCGCCGCCGTTGTCGACCAACGAGTAGGTCAGTGTGTCGCCGGTGTCCACGTCGGTGGAGCGCAGGCTGGTGAGCACGGTGCCCGCGGCAGCGGTCTCGGCGATGGACAGTGCGAGCGACTCGTACTGCGGGTGCATGTCGGGTGAACCGCCGGCTTGCCACAGGAAGGGCTCGTTCCACACGCGCACGTCGCCCACGCTGCCGGTGAAGTAGCCCCAGGAGATGCCGCCTACCTGGGTGGGCGGGTGGAGCAACTGGGTGCTCTGCAGGCCCGTAGCCACCAGTTGGTTGTTGACGTAGAGGCTCGGGCGGTTGTCGATCACGTTGACGGCCACGTGCGTGTTGGCGGTGACCGTGCCGTTCCAGGTGAGCAACGAGGAGAGCAGGTTGCTGGAGTGCTGGTAGACCGAGATGCCGTTGGTGCCCACGGAAATCCCGAGGCCGGCGTGGTTGGCGCTGCCCCAGACTACCTCGCCGTGCAAGGGGGACAGCGCGTACTTCTGTCCGCTGGTCCCGGCTGTTCCGGTCAGGCTGGCCGTGCGCAGGACGATCGCGTCGGTGGGGGTGACGATGAGTTCGAAGCTGAAGTTTGACGAACTGCCCAGCGCCGGCCCGGAGACGACCGAGGCGGCGCTGCCATTGAATTGGCGGCCGATCACCAGGTGGGCCGGGGCGTCGTTGCGGCCTTCGAGGGTGACGGTGAAGGTGGACGAACTGGTCAGGCCCGCGGCATCGGTGATGGTGTAGTCGAAGGTGTCTTGCAGGGTGTCCTGCGGGCGGCGCAGGGCCTGCACCTGCAGGTTGGTCTGGTCCACCTCATAGTGATAGGTGCCGTCCGGATTGACGGTCAGCGTGCCGTACTGGCCGCGCAACGCTTGGTCGACGCCGCCAAGGTACAGCCGGACGTTGTCGATCTTCGGCCCGGCGGTGTCGTTCTCTGTCGCCAGCTCGGTGAACCGCAAGGTGTCGTTGCCGACAGCGGTCACGTTGAACGTGGCGGTGGACCAACCCGCAGGATCCACCGTTGCGGTGCCAACAAGAACGTTGTTCCAGTAGACCTGTACCGCAGACCCGCTGTAGCCGGGCATCGGGGCCAGATCGAACTTCAGCTGGTAGGCCTTGCCCGCCTGGGTGACGAGTGCCGTTTGCTGCAGGCTGTCCACCTCAGACCATGAGTCGAGGTCCACGTAGACCTGGCCGTCCGAGGCGCTGTTGTCCCGAACGAAATTGACCTGGTCCGCAGGGTTCGCCCATGGACCGGGCAGGCCCGAGGTGAGCCAGCTTCCTGGCTGCGTGTGGCCCCAGACATCTTCAAAACTGCCATTGCGAACCACGTTCACCCGGGTGTTCACCCAGGATACGCTGATGTCGGCAGCGGGATCGTCCACATCGGCCGCAGCAAAGTTCAACTGGCCGCTCGGGTTCTGTCCGGCCGTACCGCGATCCAAGCCGCTGTTGGCCCAGGCGTTGACGCCCGCCACATGCGCCACCGGTGCGTCGTCGCGCCCTTCGATGGTGAAGCTCAGCGATGCCGTGCGTGTGGTGCCCAGCTGGCCGGTGACGTCGAAGCTGACGGTTTCTGTCAACGTGTTCTGCGCGGTGCGCAGTGCTTCCACGGCCTGATGCGCCTGGTTGACTTCGTAGAGGTACTCGCCCGTGGCCGACAGCGTCAGCCAGCCGTAGGTGAGGGCGATGCGCGAATTCAGCCACTGCGGAGAGCCGTTGTGCACCAGGCGCGTGACCTGCAGGTGCTCGTTTTCGTCGGATGGGCCGATCGCGCCGTCGAGCACGTTGCCCGAGGGGTTCACACCCGCGGTGCCGTTGTGCACGCCACCGGCCTCCACCGCGGTGACCTGCAAGGAGGGCACGGTCGGTGCGTCGGTGTGGCCATGCACGGTGACCACGAGCTCGGCGGTCGACGTCTGGCCGATGCCGTCCACCACGGTGTAGGTGAACCGGTCTTCTAGGGTTTCGCCGGGCTGCTGGAGCGCCTCTAAATGATCGGAGAAGACCCAGTAGCTGTACCTGCCGTCGGCGTACAGGGTGAGGTAGCCGTAGTCGCCAACAATGTTGTCTTCGACCACCTGGTGTGTGTCGCCGGCGTCGTGCGCGGGGTCGTTGGCAAACACGTTGCCACTGGCATGCACGGCGGTGGCGTCAACCAGTGTCTGGTCGGCGGTGTGCTGCGGCAGCCGGATGTCGGCGGTGGTGAAGGTGCCCGTCTGCAGGTTGATCCGGTGGATCAGGGCCGCGGTGTCGTCGATGGCCAGCAGCTCGTGGGCACCGGACACGGTGAGGGACGTGATGTGCGACAGGCCGCCCGGGGTGGGCAAACCGCTGAGCACGGTCTGGTGCTGGCCGGTGGCGATGTCGTAGCGCAGCAGATCGCCCCACACGGTGTTCCAGTACACGGCGCCGTTGAGGTAGGCGACGTCGCCATGGCTGGAGACGCTGTTGTCGACGGCCACAATCTGGTGGCTGGTGCCGGTCTGTGGGTTGATCTCGTAGAGATTGCCCACGGTGTTCACGCCGTACAGCTTGCCGTTGCCTGCGGCGCTCAGGCCGACCATGGCCACGTTGCCCAGGCTGCCGGCGGTACCGACGGCGGTGCACGCACCCGTGGCGGGGTTCAGGCGGTACAGGGTGTCGGCGCTGACCGCATAGAACTGGCCCTCGGCCGTGCGCGCAATTGCCGTGACGGGTGCGGAAGCGGTGGCCGCCTGGCTGCGCTGGCCGCTGGTCAGATCGACCCACCACAGGCGGTGGCTTTGATCGACGGCGAGTGCGAGCTGGCCGATGGAGGCATCGGCGTGGTCGTTGGCGAGCTGGGGCGCTTCATTCACGTCGCGGACGTCGAAGTTGAAGACGCGATCGGCGACATGCCCGCCAGTACCGGTGGCCCGCACCTGCACCTGCAGCGTGGGGGTGGCTTCGTGGTCGATCTGCGCGCCCGTGGCCACGCGGATTTCGCCGGTGGTCTGATCGATGACGAAGCGGCCGTTGGCGTTGTTCAACAGCTGGTAGGTGAACGCCTCCCCCGTGTCCTGGTCGCGCGCGCCCACGCGGGCCACGAGGGTGCCTGCCGCCGCGTTTTCGACGAGGACGGGCGAGACCAGCATGGCGACGGCGGGCGAGGCGCCGGCAGCGAGTTCGGTGGCGTTGGCGCGCTCTTCGACCTGCGTAGCGGTGAGCGCGTCGTTCCAGACGTAGTAGTCGCTGATGACGCCGGTGAAATTCCCCCAACTGGTGCCGCCGAGGCGGGCCGTGGGGTGGATGATCTTGTTGCTCTGAATCCCCGTCAGCACCGCCACGCCGTCCACGTAGAGCGTGGGGGTCTTGTTGTTGAACACCACCGCCACGTGGGTGTTCGGGTTCACGGTTCCGGCCCAGGTCAGCAGGGGGTCGAGAAAGTTCAGCGTCCACGCGTACACCGAGATGCCGTTGGTCCCCACCGACAGGCCCACGCCGGCGTGGTCGGTGCTGCCCCAGCTGTACAAGCCGTGCTCCGGTGCAACGGCATAGGCCTGGCCGAAACGCCCCGGTGCGCCGGTGGTACCGGTGTTGTAGAGCGTGATGGTGTTGGTGGGAGAGATCTTCAGTTCGAAGCTGAAGTCCGTGTCGGCGGCCATGAGGGGGCCGCCCACGATCACGCTGTTTGACGTGCCGTCGAAACGGCGGCCGAGCTCGAGCTCGGTGGTCTCGTCGTTCACCGCCTGCACGGTGATCTGGGTGCTGGACGGCGTTGACCAGGTGCCGGCCGCGCCCTTGGCACTCACATTGACCGTGCGGCTACCGCCCTGGGTTTCGTTGGTCTGGAAGCCGACGGCCTTCAGGGCGTCTTGCCAGGCGACATCGGTGACGCTGCCATTGCCGCTGGGCCGCAGGTAGAGCACCTGGTTGCCCTGGGCGCTCAGGGACAGCGGCGGCGACAGGTAGGAGGTGGACCCGGTCTCGCTGGTGGCGATGGCGATCGAGGCGGGCAGGGCGTTGATGTGCCAGCGATCGTGAAAGAGCACGGAGGCCAGCTCGACCCGGATGACCGTGATCTGGTCCGTGTTGGCGCTGTTGCTGCCGCTGCCGACCGTCGCCGTACTGGAAGCGATGGAGGCCGCCGGGTCTTCTTCCTGGTAGGTGGTGGCGTAGTTCAGTCCGGTGGCGGTGCCGTTGAGATCGATGGCCATGGCGATTCCTTGTGCGTGGGTGGGGCAATCCAGGGGCAGCTGGGTAGCCCACGCAAAGGGACGTGTGGCGCAGATCAGGCATGGAGCACCGGCACCTCTGTGGGCGCTGATCGGTTGTCTCCGGCGTTCCTTCCTGTTGTCACGCTTCCTGACGCACCCGCGATCACTTGCGTGGCAAGCCTGCGGCGGTCGGGGTTTCGCGGGGTGGCGCGTGGTGCGCAGCGATCCCGCGAAGCTGTCCGCTAGTGTGGGAAGCGCGGTCGCGGGGGGATATGACGCGGAGGAAGTATTCGACCCCCCGGGGAAATACCTACGCCTGGGTGCTGTTCAAGGCGCGGTGCACCTGCCACGCGGCCCAGGCGTCGTTGGCGGCGTAGAGCAGTTGCGACTCGGTGAGGTCGCGCGCGGCCCAGTTGCTGGTGGCGGCCTTCTTGCTCTTGGCAAAGCGCTGGCCGAACAGCACCGCCACCGCGGCTTTCACGCCCATGTCCTTGCGGTAGCCGCGCGCCCGGAACACCGCGTTGAGCTCGATCACGCTCTCGGCCTGCACGCCCAACTTGGCGCGGATGCGCAACTGGTCGTCGCGCAGGCCGAAGCCGGCCTTTTCATGGGCCCGGTTGGCCAGAAGCGCCGCCACGCGCTCGCGGCAGGCGGCGTCTTGCAGCTGGAATACCCAGGCGCGCTCGGCAATGGCCAGTTGCACGATGTGCGGGCCGTCCGACACCTGCTCCTTCAGAAAGGTCGGCCGCGATTCGGTGTCGAAGCCCCAGCACGGGTGATCGCGCAGCGCCGCGGCGGCTTCGTTCGCCTGCGGGCCCGTTCGCACCAGCGCGATGCGATCGAGTTCAAGGCGTGGAAACGGGGGCAGGGCATCGATGGCGTCGCGATCCGGAACGGGCAGGGTGGGGCGCTGGGTCATGGCGGCAGCATACCGATACGGGGTCGGGCCATCCGGCACAATTTCCCGATGTCCACCCCCCTGTTGCCCGATGCAAGCGCCGCCGCGCCCCTGGAAGGCGAGTTCGTGCGCTTTCCCGATTCACCCTTCGAACTGTTCCTGCCGTACCAGCCCGCGGGCGACCAGCCCGAGGCCATCGACCAGCTCGTGGAAGGCCTGAACGATGGCGAGGTGTTCCAGACCCTGCTGGGCGTGACCGGCTCGGGCAAGACCTTCACGATGGCCAACGTGATCGCGCGCCTGGGCCGCCCGGCCATCGTGTTCGCGCCCAACAAGACGCTCGCCGCGCAGCTCTACAGCGAGTTCCGCGAGTTCTTTCCGAAGAACGCCGTCGAGTACTTCGTGAGCTACTACGACTACTACCAGCCCGAGGCCTATGTGCCGCAGCGCGATCTGTTCATCGAGAAGGACAGCGCGATCAACGAGCACATCGAGCAGATGCGGCTGAGTTGCACCAAGAGCATCCTCGAGCGGCGCGACGTGCTCATCGTGGCCACCGTCTCGGCCATCTACGGCATTGGCAAGCCCGAGAGCTACCACCAGATGGTGATGACCCTGCGCGTGGGCGACAAGCTCGGCCAGCGCGACGTGATCGCGCAATTGGTGCGCATGCAATACACGCGCAACGAGATGGACTTCGGCCGCGGCAAGTTCCGCGTGCGCGGCGACACGATCGACGTGTTCCCCGCCGAGCACTCGGAGATGGCGATCCGCATCGAGCTCTTTGACGACGAAATCGAAAGCCTGCAGCTGTTCGACCCGCTCACCGGCAAGGTGCGCCAGAAGATTCCGCGCTTCACCGTGTTTCCCAGCAGCCACTACGTGACACCGCGCGAGCAGGTGTTGCAGGCGGTGGAAACCATCAAGCTCGAGCTTGACCAACGCCTGAAGGAACTGGTGGGCATGGGCAAGCTGGTGGAGGCGCAGCGCCTGGAACAGCGCACCCGTTTCGACCTGGAGATGCTCAGCGAGGTGGGGCACTGCAAGGGCATCGAGAACTACACGCGACACCTGTCGCAAGCACGGCCGGGCGACCCGCCGTCCACCCTGACCGACTACCTGCCGCGCGACGCGTTGATGTTTCTCGACGAGAGCCACGTGCTGATCGGACAGCTCGGTGGCATGTACAACGGCGACCGCGCGCGCAAGACCACGCTGGTGGAGTACGGCTTCCGCCTGCCCAGCGCGCTGGACAACCGGCCGCTGAAGTTCGAGGAGTTCGAGCAGCGAATGCGCCAGGTGGTGTTCGTCTCGGCCACCCCCGCCGACTACGAAAAGCAGCACGCCGGCAATGTGGTCGAACAACTGGTGCGGCCGACGGGCCTGGTGGATCCCGAACTTGAAGTGCGACCCGCGACGCACCAGGTGGACGATGTGTTGCAGGAGATCCGCCTGCGTGTGGAGCGCCAGGAGCGCGTGCTCATCACCACGCTGACCAAGCGCATGGCCGAGCAGCTCACCGACTACCTCACCGAAAACGGGGTGAAGGTGCGCTACTTGCACAGCGACATCGACACGGTGGAGCGGGTGGAAATCCTGCGCGACCTGCGCCTGGGCGCCTTCGACGTGTTGGTCGGCATCAACTTGTTGCGAGAGGGCCTGGATATCCCCGAGGTGTCGCTGGTGGCCATCCTCGACGCCGACAAGGAGGGCTTCCTGCGTTCCGAGCGCAGCCTGATCCAGACCATCGGCCGCGCGGCGCGCAACCTCAACGGCAAGGCCATCCTCTATGCCGATCAGATCACCGCCTCCATGAAGGCGGCGATGGACGAAACCGAGCGCCGCCGGGCCAAGCAAATCACGCACAACGCCACGCACGGCATCGAGCCGCGCAGCGTGAACAAGCGCATCAAGGATCTGATCGACGGCGTCTACAGCGAAAAGGCGGGCAAGGAGGCCGACCGCCTGGCCGCCGAAAGTGCGGCCCGGGCCGAGCTGGACGAGATGAGCGAGAAGGACGTCGCCAAGGAAATCAAGCGGCTGGAAAAGCTCATGCTCGAGCACGCGCGCAACCTGGAATTCGAGAAAGCGGCTCAGGTGCGCGATCAGCTGGCCCGCCTCAAAGCCCGGGTGTTCGGCGCCGACGGCCACGACCACGTGGCTTCTTGAACCAATCCGCCCTGTGCGGGATCGCTATCAGTGCGATAGCGACGGCCGCGGCGCGCGCCTTCGGGGAATACCCCAGGGGGCGTTAGAATGCCGAGCAAAACGGTCAGCTTTTAAGGTATACTCGACGAAAACAGTCGGGAACCTGCGGAGAAGGAGACCCCCTCGGGGGTTGGGGCGGGTGGACAAGGGGTTCGAGCGGCATGGGCCGGCGGGCCGAACCACGACGGTCAAGCCAACGTTTTCAGGAGCTTGCGATGCGCCTCACTACCAAAGGCCGCTTTGCGGTCACCGCCATGATCGACCTGGCCCTGCGCCAGAACAACGGTCCCGTCACGCTCGCGGCCATCAGCCAGCGCCAGCAGATCTCGCTGTCCTACCTGGAACAGCTGTTCGGCAAGCTGCGCCGCCACGAGCTGGTGGAGTCCACCCGTGGCCCGGGCGGCGGCTACACGCTCGGCCGCAAGGCCGCCGAGATCACCGTGGCCGACATCATCGTCTCGGTTGACGAGCCCATCGACGCCACCCAGTGTGGCGGCAAGGAAAACTGCATGGGCGATGGCCAGCGTTGCATGACCCACGAGCTGTGGGCGCAACTCAACGCCAAGATGGTCGATTTCCTCGACTCGGTGACGCTGCAGTCGCTGGTCGACCAGCAACTGGCCAAGGGCGTGGTCGTGGAGAACGCCCCGCTGATCAAGCGCGCGATTTCCAGCCAGCCGGTGGTCAAGCCCATCCGCGTGAACGCGCCGAACTCGGTCTTCGCGCTCGGAGGCGCCTTGTCCAAGTGAGCCCGAGCGCGGCGGCCTGAAGGTCGTTCGCGCCCATGGCGATGCCATGGACTTTGAGGCTCGCATCCAATGGCGCAGCGATCATCGACAGTTTCAAGAAACAAGATCCCCATGAGCACCCCGCACTTCCCCATCTACATGGACTACAGCGCCACCAACCCGGTCGATCCGCGGGTGGTGGATGCCATGGTTCCCTGGTTGCGTGAGCACTTCGGCAACCCGGCGTCGCGCAGCCATGCCTGGGGTTGGGAAGCAGAAAAGGCCGTGGAGACCGCGCGAGAGCAGGTGGCCGCGCTGATCAACGCCGATCCGCGAGAAATCGTCTGGACCAGCGGTGCCACCGAGTCGAACAACCTCGCGCTCAAGGGCGCGGCCCAGTTCTACAAGGGCAAGGGCAAGCACCTCATCACGGTGAAGACCGAGCACAAGGCCGTGCTCGACACCATGCGCGAGCTGGAGCGCCAGGGCTTCGAGGTGACCTACCTCGACGTGCAGGCCGACGGCCTCGTCGATCTGGAGGTGTTCAAGGCCGCGATCCGCCCTGACACGATTCTGGCCTCGGTCATGTTCGTGAACAACGAGATCGGTGTGATCCAGGACATCGCCGCTCTGGGCGCCGTCTGCCGCGAGAAGGGTGTGATCTTCCACGTCGACGCGGCGCAGGCCACCGGCCGGGTCGATATTGATCTGCAGACGCTGCCCGTCGACCTGATGAGCCTGACGGCGCACAAAACCTATGGTCCCAAGGGCATCGGTGCCCTGTTCGTGCGCCGCAAGCCGCGCATCCGCATCGAAGCACAGATGCACGGTGGCGGCCACGAGCGCGGCATGCGCTCAGGCACGCTGCCCACGCACCAGATCGTGGGCATGGGCGAGGCCTACCGCATCGCCAAGGCCGAGATGCACGAAGAGAACCAGCGCATCCGGGCCCTGCACGACCGCTTGCTCAACGGCCTGAAGGACGTCGAAGAGGTGTTCATCAACGGCCACGAGACACAGCGCGTGCCGCACAACCTGAACATGAGCTTCAACTACGTCGAAGGCGAGTCGCTGATCATGGGCATCAAAGGCATCGCGGTGTCCTCGGGCTCGGCCTGCACCTCGGCAAGCCTGGAGCCCAGCTATGTGCTGCGCGCTCTGGGCCGCAGCGACGAACTGGCGCACAGCAGCCTGCGCATGACGATCGGTCGCTGGTCGACCGAGGAAGAGATGGATTACGCGATCGCGACGATCAAGGAAAACGTCGCCAAGCTGCGCGAACTGTCCCCCTTGTGGGAAATGTTCAAGGATGGCATCGACCTGTCGACCATCCAGTGGGCGGCGCATTGAACGGAAGGAGAAATCACCATGGCTTACTCTGAAAAGGTCGTTGACCACTACGAAAACCCCCGCAACGTCGGCTCTTTTGACAAGGGCGACGACTCGGTGGGCACCGGCATGGTGGGTGCACCCGCCTGCGGCGACGTGATGAAGTTGCAGATCAAGGTGAACCCCAGCACGGGCGTCATCGAGGACGCGCGCTTCAAGACCTACGGTTGTGGTTCGGCCATCGCATCCAGCTCGCTCGTGACCGAGTGGGTGAAGGGCAAGACGCTCGATGAAGCGGCCTCGCTCAAGAACAGCCAGATCGCCGAAGAACTGGCGCTGCCGCCGGTGAAGATCCATTGCTCCATCCTGGCCGAAGACGCCATCAAGGCGGCCGTGGATGACTACCGCAAGAAGCACGCGAACTGATCCCATGGCTGTCACGATTTCGGATGCCGCTGCCCGCCACGTCACGCGCTACATTGCCAAGCGCGGTAAGGGCGTGGGCGTTCGCCTGGGGGTGAAGACCACGGGTTGCTCGGGCCTGGCCTACAAGCTCGAGTACGCCGACGAGGTGGCGCCCGAGGACGTGGTGTTCGAGGAGAACGGCGTGAAGGTGCTGGTCGACCCCAAGAGCCTGGCCTACATCGACGGCACGCAGCTCGATTTCGTGCGCGAAGGCCTTAACGAAGGCTTCAAGTTCAACAACCCGAACGAGCGCGACCGCTGCGGTTGCGGCGAGAGCTTCAGGATCTGAGCCACACCACCTCGACACGACCGCCCGGCCCAGCGCCTCGGCGGTTTTTCTTTTTCCATGAACCTGCAATCGAACGACTTCCAGATCTTCGGCCTGCCCGAGCGCTTTGCCGTGGAGCGCACCGACCTGGACGCGCGCTGGAAAGAGCTGCAGCGCCAGGCCCACCCGGACCGTTTCGCCAGTGCCGACCCGGCCTCGCAACGCCAGGCCATGCAATGGTCGGTGCGCATCAACGAGGCCTACCAACGCCTGAAGGACCCTGTAAAACGCGCGGCCTACCTCTGCGAAATGCGTGGCGCGCCGATCGAGGCCGAGAACAACACCGCCATGCCGGCCGATTTCCTGATGCAGCAGATGCAGTGGCGCGAAGCGCTCGATGAGGCGGAAGGGGTGGACGCCCTGGAGCGCATGGCGGAGGAGGTGGCTGAAGCGCGCCGCGAGCGCATCGGCGAACTGCAGCGCGCGCTGGACGAACAGGGCGATGCCGCCGCTGCAGCGCGTCAAGTCAGAGCCCTCATGTTCATTGAGCGCTTTGCGCGCGACGTGGAGGACCGTCTCGATCAGCAGGGACAATAGGCGCTTCCCCCTCCCGCACGACAGAAGAACGATCCGATGGCGCTCCTGCAGATTTCCGAACCCGGCCAATCCCCTGACCCGCACCAGCGCCGCGTGGCCGTGGGCATCGACCTGGGCACCACGCATTCGCTGGTGGCCGCGGTGCGCCATGGGGTGGCCGAATGCCTGCCCGACGACGCGGGCCGCGTGATCCTGCCCAGTGTGGTGCGCTACCTTGACCCGGCACAGGGCGGCAGTGGCCGCCAGATCGGCCACGACGCGCTGACGGCGCAAGTCGATGACCCGGGCAACACCGTCAGCTCGGTCAAGCGCTTGATGGGCCGCCGCCGCGAGCAGGTGGTGGACGTGGACAAGCTCAGCTACAGCGTGATCGACGAGAACGGCATGGCGGTGATCGACACCGTGGCCGGCCGCAAGACGCCCATGGAGGTGAGCGCCGAGATCCTGGCCACGCTGCGGTTCCGCGCCGAGGACAGCTTCGACGACGAACTGTTCGGCGCCGTCATCACCGTGCCGGCCTACTTCGACGACGCGCAACGCCAGGCCACCAAGGACGCCGCACAACTCGCCGGCATCAATGTGCTGCGCCTGATCAACGAGCCCACCGCCGCGGCCATCGCCTACGGGTTGGACAACGGCAGCGAGGGTGTCTATGCCGTGTACGACCTGGGCGGCGGCACCTTCGATATCTCCATCCTGCGCCTCACGCAGGGCGTGTTCGAGGTGCTCGCCACGGGCGGCGATTCCGCGCTGGGTGGCGATGACTACGACCAGGCGCTGGCCGCCTGGGTGCTGGAGCAGCGCGGCCTGCGGGCGCCCACAGACGCTGGCGACCGCGCGCGTCTGCACAAGGAGGCGCGTCGCGCAAAGGAAGCCTTGACGGGCGCCGAGACCACGGTGTTTGCGGCCCGTGTCGGTGGCAGCGCCATTGAACAGGCGGTGTCGCGCGCTGATTTCGAGGCCTGCACCGCGGCCCTCACCACGCGCACCATGGCGGCCGTGCGCAAGGTGCTGCGCGATGCGGGCGTGGCCAAAGACGAGGTGCAGGGGGTGGTGATGGTGGGCGGCTCGACCCGCATGCCGGTGATCCGCCGCACCGTGGGCGAATTCTTCGGCGCCGAGCCACTGATCAACCTCAACCCGGACGAGGTGGTGGCGCTGGGCGCTGCCATCCAGGCCAATGCGCTGGCCGGCAACAGCCAGGACGGCGAGTTGCTGCTGCTCGATGTGATCCCGCTGTCGCTGGGCATCGAGACCATGGGCGGCCTGGTCGAGCGCATCGTGCCGCGCAACAGCAGCATTCCCACCGCGCGCGGGCAGGATTTCACCACCTACCAGGATGGTCAGACCGCGCTGGCGCTGCATGTGGTGCAGGGCGAGCGTGATCTGGTGGCCGATTGCCGCAGCCTGGCGCGCTTTACGTTGCGCGGCATCCCGCCCATGGCGGCCGGCGCCGCGCGCATCCGCGTCACCTTCACAGTCGACGCCGATGGGTTGCTTTCTGTCGGGGCGAAGGAGCTGACCTCGGGTGTCGAGGCCAACATCGATGTCAAGCCCGCCTACGGCCTGAGCGACGAACAGATCGCCACCATGCTGCAGGACAGCTTCGCCACGGCGCAGCAGGACATGCAGGCCCGCGCGCTTGTCGAGGCGCGTGTGGATGCGGACCGCCTGCTGCTGGCCACGCGCTCGGCCCTGGCCGCCGATGGCGACCTGCTCAAGCCCGAGGAGCGCGCCGAGGTGGACCAGCTCATGGTTGCGTTGCAGAGCACCGCCACGAGCGACGATGCCGCCGCCATCGAGGCCGCGAGCGAAGCGCTGGCCAAGGGCACCGAACACTTTGCCGCCGAGCGCATGAACCGCGGCATTCAGCAAGCCCTGGCCGGCAAGAAGATCGAAGAAGTTTGAGCCCCGAGCCGAAGAACACCATGCCCACGATCAAGATCCTGCCGCACGCCGAGTACGCCCCCGAGGGCAAGACCATCACCGCACCTGCGGGCACCTCCATCTGCGAGGCGCTGCTCGAGAACGATGTGAAGATCGAGCACGCCTGCGACATGAGCTGCGCCTGCACCACCTGCCACGTCATCGTGCGTGCGGGCTACAACAGCCTGAACGAAGCCGACGAAGACGAGGAAGATTTGCTCGACCGCGCCTGGGGCCTGGAGCCGCAGTCGCGCCTGTCGTGCCAAGCCATCCTGGCCCAGCAGGACGTGACGATCGAGATCCCGAAGTACACGATCAACCACGCCAAAGAGAACCACTGATGCGCCAGATCATTCTCGACACCGAGACCACCGGCCTGTCGGCCGAGAACGGCGACCGCATCATCGAGATCGGCTGCGTGGAACTGCTCAACCGCAAGTTCACCGGCAACAACCTGCACCACTACATCAACCCCGAGCGCGACAGCCACGAGGACGCGCTCAAGGTGCACGGCATCAGCAACGAGTTCCTGCGCGACAAACCCAAGTTCGCGGCCATTGCCGACGAGCTGGTCAACTACCTGCGCGACGCGGAAATCATCATCCACAACGCGCCATTCGATGTCGCTTTCCTGAATATGGAGTTCCGGCGCCTGGGGCTGCCACCCGTGACGCAGGTGGTGGGCAGCGTGCTCGACACCCTGGTGATGGCCAAGGAAATGTTCCCCGGCAAGCGCAACGGCCTGGACGCGCTCTGCGACCGCCTGGGCGTGGACAACTCCGGACGCACGCTGCACGGCGCGTTGCTGGACGCCGAGCTGCTGGCCGACGTCTACATCAACATGACGCGCGGCCAGGACGCGCTGCTGATCGAGGTGGCCGACGCGCCGGGCGAGGGCGGTGTGATCGAGGTGGTGGACCTGAGCCGCTTCGAGCTGCCCGTGCTGCGCGCCAACGAGCAGGAGAGCCAGGCCCATGCCACGGTGCTGGCCGAACTCGACAAATCCAGCAAAGGCAAGACCTTGTGGCGGCAGTTCGAAGGCGCCTGATTTTCTGGCTATAATGCGAGGCTTCCGGCGGCGCTGACCCAGCGCCGTTCGGGCGGTTAGCTCAGTGGTAGAGCACTGCCTTCACACGGCAGGGGTCGCAGGTTCGAACCCTGCACCGCCCACCAGGAATATTCAGAGAAATCAAGGACTTAGCAGAAATGCCAAGTCCTTTTTTCGTTTCCGGTACGGACAAAGTACGGAAAACATCGGCGGACAACTACGGACGATGAAAGTTCTTGGCCGACGTGAAGGTGATCGACTCGGGCGTGATCTCGCACAGCATGAGGTCGCCGAGCCAGCCCATGCCGGGGTAGACGCGCTCTGCATGTTCCGCCTGCACCTTGGCGGCGCTGGTCAGGCTGGCGCTTGTGGCGTCGATTGACGGTGCAGCACCCCACTGAGCCTCCCATGGAGCGAAGTAGCCCCCGACTGCGTGCTCGGTGATTGCACCTTCCGCGTTCACATGGCAGCGGTGGGCCACCATCTCCTTGCGCTTGGGCGACCATCCGACCAGGACGATCTCTGTCTCAGGGTCGAACGAAACGCCAGAGTTCGCCATCGCCTCCCTGTAACGCCCCATCTGTCTCTTGGCGATCTCCGCGATTCGGTCGATCAAGCCGTCGAGGTCGGCCATCAATGCATGGCATTCAGCGTAGGCCGCGAACGAGATGCCCAATTGCCCACGGCCGGCGACAACCGCGCTCGCATGTGGGAGCGCGAAGATCTTGCTTCCGTTGCCCTGTGTTCCGTCAGGACGTGCGCCCTGCGTGTTGCTGGCAACGATAGCGCGGCGCTGTTCGAGATGGATGTTCAAGATGGTCATGTTGTTCCCGTTGCATGTGAGGATTGATGGGGGGAGTGAGATGGGTCTTACCGAAAAGTGATCTAGCGATCCAGCCGATCGAAGCTCCGTAGGCCGCGAGGGCGGTTCCGGCAAGCGCCGAACTGCCGATCGCAGCGCCGATAAGTGGAATGACTACTGCCATAGAGCTGTCCTTTTGTCTGGGTGACGCATCACGATGCGCCCGGACTCGTCGAGGGTGATCTCGCTCGTCATCTCTGCAACGGTAGCTCGACGCGCGCCGTCAACGGCTCGGCTGACTCGCGATCCTCTTTGGCGATGATCTCTTCATCGATGCCAAGTCGGTGCAGGACCGCGGCCCAGCTCATCGGGTGTGCCAGCCGCGAGCGGTGGTCATATCGCCGGACGCGCGAGCAAAGGGGCGCGACGGCGAGTGAAGCGCGATTGGTTCTCTGTGGGAATGATGTGGACCATCATGACCACCCCTTCTTTCTCCCCGCCATTTCAGTTGCGCCCTGCCAGGGCGTGCGATGCCAAAGCCATTGGTGCTTTCGTGCATGGCCTCAGCGAACGCAGCAAGCGGTTTCGTTTCCACGGAGCCATTTCCGGCGATTCGCCTGCGTTGCAGAGGCTGCTGTGCGATGTGGATGGTGTGCGCCACCAAGCCTGGCTGGCGTGGGCCAGCGGGCGTGAGGATGCGGTGGTGGTGGGTGAGGCACGCTTCGTGATGTCGTCGACAGACGGTGTGGCCGAGTTCGCTATTGCGGTGGCCGACGACTGGCAAGGGAGCGGACTGGCCCAGGTGATGTTGCGACAACTGCTGGGCGCGGCCATCACGGCAGGCGTGTCCAGGCTTTATGGCGACGTGATGGACAGCAACGGCCGCATGCGGTCCTTCATGCGGCGGAACTGTTTCGAGCCCCAGCGCCTGGCCAGCGGCGAACTCGTTCGCATGAGCCGCGCTTTGTGCCCCCACGCCGAGCGCTCGAGCATGTCCTTTTGAATGCGTCCTCTGTTGGCCTCAGGCAGCCACCGCACCCTGTGCCTGGGCACGCCGCCATGCGGCCGGTGGCAGGCCTGTGGCGCGCTTGAAGGCGCGAGCGAATGCCGCCTCGGAGTCGTAGCCAACGTCGAGCGCCACCGACGCCACATTGGCCTGGGTTTCGCGCAGCAAGCGGGCGCCGCACTGCATGCGCCAGTTGGTGAGGTACTGCATCGGCGGCACACCGGCGAGCGACACGAAGCGCTCGTGCAAGGCTGAGCGCGAGAGCCCCGCGCGACGACCCAGCTCCTCCAATGTCCAGTTGGCGGCGGGGTCTCCGTGCATCAGCGTGATGGCGCGGCCCACCTGGCGGTCCCGCAGCGCACCGAGCCAGCCTTGTGACTCGGCCGGAAGCGAATCGAGGTAGCGCCGCGCACCGTCCACAAACACCATCTCGCTCACGCGCTGCAACAGTGCCGAGCCGCCGGCGCGGTTGGCTCCGGTTTCCACGGCGGCATGTTCGAGCATGGGCGCCACCCACGCACCCACCTCATGGCCGGGCAGGTGCATCAGGCGTGGCAATGCGTTGATGAGCGGGTTGAAGGGCTTCAAATCACACGCGATGAAGCCGCACACCACCACGGCACTGGCCTCGTCGCGCGGCAGACCCACGCCCACCTGGCACGCGCCGCCGTGGTAGCTGATGGGGATGGGCTTCGTGTCGGTCTGCATGCGGCTCACGATGGCCGCGTTGTCCTTCTCGATCGGCTTCACACCGGGCGCGCTCGACACCACATGCGCGTCGCCGTGCGGGAGCATCACGATGTCGCCGGCGGTCATGCGCAGCGGCGGCTCGCCGTCCACCGCCACCCAGCCGTCGCCTTTCACGAACATGTGGTACTCGATCACGTGGTCGGCACCCGGCATCACGGCGGGGCCGACACGGTTCGCCCCCGGTGCCAAGGCCGCCCACTCGTCGCGGCAGCTCATGTAGAAGAAGACCGAGGCGCGCAGACGGACGCTGCGCAATACGTCGGACAGCGGGTCGAGGGTTGTCATGCCGACCCCTTCGCCGCATCGGCGGACGCCTGAGCAAATGCCGACGACGCCAGGTGAAGCGTCGGAAGGCTGGAAAGCGAATCATCAGCGCACCGACCAACGATGCGTCGGCATATCAATCCCTCAAGGAATCCGTACACCATGACCACCACCTCCGCAGCGCCGGACTATACCGCCATCAAACAACGTCAGCAGGCCACCTGGGCCAGTGGCGACTACACCATCGTCGGCACGACCCTGCAAATCGTGGGCGAGGCCCTCGCCGAAGCGGCCGACGTGCGCGCCGACGAACTCGTGCTCGACGTGGCCGCCGGCAATGGCAACGCCACACTGGCGGCGGCACGACGCTATGCCCGCGTGACGTCCACCGATTACGTGCCGGCCTTGCTGGAAAAGGGGCGTCTTCGCGCCGATGCCGAAGCGCTGGACGTTCACTTCGAGACCGCCGATGCCGAGAGCCTGCCCTTCGAGGAAGACCGTTTCGATGTGGTCATGTCCACCTTCGGCGTG
The DNA here is from genome assembly GCA_016741995.1 of Hydrogenophaga sp. Taxonomy (GTDB): domain Bacteria; phylum Pseudomonadota; class Gammaproteobacteria; order Burkholderiales; family Burkholderiaceae_C; genus Hydrogenophaga. Next base: position 83,393 of record JACVCO010000005.1, read on the forward strand.
ATGTTCTCCCCCGATCACGCCACGGCTGCACGCGAGATGCTGCGCGTGGTGCGGCCGGGTGGCCGCATCGCGATGGCCAACTGGACGCCGGAAGGTTTCATCGGGCGCCTGTTCAAGACCATTGGTGCCCATGTGACGCCACCCGCCGGCGTCAAGTCGCCAGCCCTGTGGGGGGCCGAGGCACACATCGTCTCCTTGTTCGGTCCGCGGGCCCGCCAACTGCACATCGAGCGCAAGTTGTTCAACTTCCGCTACCGCTCGGCCGAGCACTTCCTGCAAGTGTTCCGCGACTACTACGGCCCCACGCACAAGGCGTTTTCCTCGCTGGATGCCGCTGGAAAAGCAGCACTCGAGCGCGACATCCTCGCGCTGCTGAACGAGCTCGATGTCGGCGGTGGTCGCGGTTTGGTGGTGCCCAGTGAGTACGCCGAAATCGTGATCACGGTGGACTGAAACGGATGGGCGTCTCTTCGATCCCTGGTGCGGTGCGTGTGAGCAACGCACTGCACCTGAGCACCGTCGAAGGGAGGCCTCGCCACATCATTCGGAGATCGACATGAAAAACACCATACAGCTCGGACAACACCCCGCCATCACGCTGATGTACACAACGGCCTCCGCCATCGCAGGCGTCGCGAGCGCGCTGCGCCGCACCGCAGAGCGCCAGGCGAACCGCTTTCTTGCAGAGCGCACCGTGCAAGCGCTGGGCTGGGTTGATGACCGCACGTTGCGCGACATCGGCCTGACGCGCAGCGAAATCAGTTCCATCGCGGGTGAGATCGCCGGCGATGTCGAAGTGAGTCGCGAGCGCGTCGCGCGGATGCACCGTTGAATCGCCGAACGGCCCCGGTTTCAGCGCTTCTCTCATGAGAGACCCAACATGCCCACCCCATACCCCACGTCGCCAGGTCGTCGTCCGAACGACGCGCGCGGCATCTCGTTGAGCGGCGCAACCGGGTCAGCCGCGCGTGCCTACGACCGCGCGCTGGCCTCCTCATGTGCCTGGCGCATCGACGCCGATTCGCCACTCGATGCCGCCTTGCAAGACGCGCCCCGGTTCGTGATGGCCCATGCGCTGCGCGCTTACCAGCTGATCTGCAGTCGAGATCCGAAAAGCCACCGCGCGGCACGGCCCATCTTCGATGCGGCATTGCGTTGCCGCGCCGACCGCTACGAGGCAATTCATCTTGCCGCGATCGGTGCTGCACTTGAAGACGACCTGGTGCGCATGCGCACCTGCCTCGACGAGCTGATCGACCAACGACCACATGACCTGCTCGCGTTGCAGGTTTCGCAGTCCATCGATTACCTGTTGGGCGATTTCCTGCGCATGCGCGCGCGCATCGATGCCACCCTGCGCTGCCTGCCCGCCGACCTGCCCGGATACGGGTCTGCGCTCGCGATGCAGGCCTTTGCGCTCGCGGAGAACGGTGAGGCAGCGCAGGCCGAAGCCGCAGCGCATGCGGCGCTCGAGATCGACCCGCTCAATGCGCGCGCACACCACGCCATGGCCCACGTCTTCGAAATGAACGAGTGTTTCGACCAAGGTATCGCCTGGATGAACAAGCACCATGACGCGTGGGCGAACGGCACGACGTTCCTGACGCATGGCTGGTGGCACATGGCCTTGTTCCATCTGGCACGCGAAGACGCCGATGGGGCACTGTCGATCTACGACCGGTATGTGCGCGGCTCGCGCTCCTCGTCGCTGGCCGACCTGATCGATGCCGCCTCATTGCTGTGGCGCATCGCGCTTCTCGGTCAGGATGTCGGCGTGCGTGCCCAGGAGCTCGCCGATGCCTGGGAGCCGCACATCGACGACCGCATCTGCAGCTTCGCGGATCTGCATGCAATGCTCGCTTTCGGGTTGGCGGGTGATGGCGCTCGCGCGCAGCGGCTTGAAGGCGTGCTTCTGCGCAGCGCCGCAAGGCCCACGCGCCACGGGTTGACCACCCGCGATCTGGGCTTGCCTGGCGTTCGCGCGCTGCGCGCATTCATGTGTGGCGACACGATGCGCGCCATTCCGTTGCTCGCCAGCTTGCTGCCGCTGATGCACCGGATCGGTGGCAGCCACGCGCAACGCGACGTGCTGCACTTGACGCTGCGCGCTGCGATTGACGGTGTTCGGCGACCGGGACACAACAGTTGGCGCAGTGCCGTTGTCGGGCGTCCGATCGTCGGTCAACCGGCTTCGGCTTCCAGGCCCGTGCCCCATCGCCTTGTGAATCACCGCCCCCGCCCGACACCGGCTCACGCCAACGTCGACTCCATCGCCGGAAAGGTCAGGGCATGACCGCTGTCGAAGCCCACTATCAGAACCACCTTGCTCCCGTCTACGCCTGGATGGTTGGTGGGCTCGAGGCGGCATTCGAGGCGGGCGCCGAAGAACTGGATGAGCTCGCGCTCGCGCCACGTGCCGGCGAGTTTGCGGTCGACTTGGGGGCTGGTTTGGGTGGGCACGCCGTACCGCTCGCCCGGCAGGGTATGCGTGTGCTCGCGATCGATTCTTCAGAAGAAATGCTGAGCTCACTCCGGCAAAGTGCCGTCGAACTCCCGCTGCAGGTGGTCAACGATGACTTGCTGAACTTCCGGTCCCACGTCCCGGAGCGCCCACGACTCATCCTGTGCATGGGCGACACGATCACCCATTTGCCCAGCATGGCCACGCTGGAGCGTTTCATGACCATGGTGGCCAACGCGATTCCATCGGGAGGCGTGTTCGTCACCACCTTCCGCGACTACTCGAAAGCGCTGGAGGGTGAGCAGCGATTTGTTCACGTCCGGAGTGACGCCGACAGAATCCTGACCTGTTTTCTGGAGTACCAGTCGGGTGTGGTGACGGTCCACGACATGCTGCATGAGCGGGCGGGTGAGCGTTGGACGATGCGGGTGAGCGCTTACCAGAAGCTGCGCGTGCGGCCGGACACGCTGATCGCCCGGCTTCGTGATCTCGGGTTCTCTGTGGAACATCAAACCAGCGGGCGTGGCATGGTCCGCCTGGTGTGCACACGGCGTTAGCCCGTGTGCTGTGGCTTGTGCCACTGCGGATTGCCGATCGTCAGCGAGGTTCGCTGTCGCAGCCTTGTTCAGCGCTTTCTGACTGTGCCGCAGCAGCACGCAACTTGTCCTTCTTGCTCGGCCGCTTGCCCTTGACGCCGCCATGCCCCACGGCTGGCGGCGGTGGGGTTTCGGTGGGCTCGAAGCCGGGCAACACGTCCAGCGGCAGGCTCAGGCCCTGCCGTTTCTCGATCAGTTGCCAATGGGCCAGGGTGCTGGCGGTGACGAAGCTCACCGCGGTGCCGCTGGCACCCGCGCGGGCGGTGCGGCCGATGCGGTGCACGTGGTCGGTGGCCGAGCGCGCGAGGTCGAAGTTGACCACCACGGGCATGGCCAGGATGTCGATGCCGCGCGCGGCGAGGTCGGTGGTCACCACCACGTCCCAGCGCCCGTCCTTGAACTCCTGCAGCACCGCCTGGCGCGCGCCCTGGCTCAGACCGCCATGGAAGGGCGTGGCGTAGCGGTCGCCGCGGTGCAGCTTGGCGGCCACCGTGTTGGCCGCGTGCTGCGTGGCCACGAACACCAGCACCCGGCGCCAGCCTTCGGCGTCGATGAGGTGGCGCAGCAGCTGCGTGCGGCGCGCCGTGTCCACCGCGATGGCGCGCTGGGCAATGGCGGGCGCGTCATCACCGCTGGCCGCCACCTCGATGCGCAGCGGCTGGCGCAGCAGGCGGGCGGCCAGGGTCTGCACCTCAGGTGGGAACGTGGCGGAAAAGAACAGGTTTTGCCGGCGCGCCGGCAGCCCGGCCAGCACGCGGTCAAGCTCCTCGGCGAAGCCCAGGTCGAGCAGGCGGTCGGCCTCGTCGAGCACCAGCGTGCCCACGCGGTCCAGGCGCAGCGCGTTGTGGGCCACCACGTCGAGCAGGCGGCCGGGGGTGGCCACCACCACGTCGGCCCCGCCGCGAAGGCGCATGAGCTGCGGGTTGATGGACACGCCACCGAACAGCACGGCCACGCGCAAACCCGCGTGCAGGGGCTCGGCGAGCGCGCGCAGCACCTCGCCCACCTGCGCCGCCAGCTCGCGCGTGGGCACCAGCACCAGCGCGCTGGGCAGCCGCGTGGTGGGTGGTTGCTCCAGCAGGCGCTGCAGCACGGGCAGCGCATAGGCCAGGGTCTTGCCCGAGCCGGTGGGGGCGGTGGCCAGCAGGTCCGCACCCGTGAGTGCGCCGGGCACGGCCCGCTGCTGGATGGGCGTGGGCCGCGTGTGGCCCAGGCCCTGGGTGGCGCGGATCAGTTCGGGGGCCAGGCCCAGGGCATCAAACGTCATGCGGTGTCCGGCGCTCAGCGCAGCACTTCCAGCAGGCGGTCGAGCCCGCCGGTCTCGATCGACACCATGGCCTGTTCGCGCACGGCCGGTTTGGCGTGATAAGCCACCGACAGGCCGGCCACGCCCATCATGGGCAGGTCGTTGGCGCCGTCGCCCATGGCAATGCATTCGTGCGGTTCGATGCCCAGCAGCGAGGCCACTTCCAGCAGGGTGCGGCGCTTCTCGGCCCCATCACAGATATCGCCCCAGGCCTGGTCGACCATGCGGCCGGTGAGTTCGCCGCAGTTCGGGCCGCTGGCCACTTCGAGCACGTTGGCGCGCACGAAATCGATGCCGAGCGTGTCGCGCACCCGGTGCGCAAAGAACGTGAAGCCGCCCGAGACCAGCAGCACCTTCAGGCCCGCGGCCTTGCAGGTGCGGATGAGTTCGGCCGCGCCGGGGTTGATGCGCAGGCGTTCCACCAGCACGCGCTCCATGTCGGCCACGGTCACGCCCTTGAGCAGGGCGACGCGGCGGCGCAGGCTGTCCTTGTAATCGGTGATCTCGCCGCGCATGGCGGCTTCGGTGATCGCGGCCACCTCTTCCTTCTTGCCCACCACATCCGCGATCTCGTCCACGCACTCGATGCTGATGAGCGTCGAGTCCATGTCGAAGGCGATGAGCTTGAAGTTGCTCAGTTTCAGCGGCGGCGTGAAGCCGCGAACGGTGAGGCCAGGGGCGGTGATGGGGGCGGTGGTCATGCGGTTTCGGTGGGTTTGATCGGTTGGCCCAGGGCGCGCAGCGTGTCGCGAACCAGTTGCACGCGGTCTTTCACGTCGGGCAGCGCGCGCTCGATGCGCAGCTTCTCGTTGCCGGCGAGCTTGATGTGCCGGTGTTTCTGGATGAGCTCGATGATGCGCATCGGCTCGATCGGTGGATTGGGCTTGAAGGTGATGGTGGTGACGCCGGGTGCGGCGTCGACCTTCACCACGCCGTAGGGCGCGCTGAGCACGCGCAGGCGGTGTACGTCGATGAGCGTTTGCGCCTGCGGCGGCAGCTTGCCGAAGCGGTCCACGATTTCTTCGAGCAGGGTGTCGACCTGATCGGTGGTTTTGGCGGTGGCGAGCTTCTTGTAGAACGAGAGGCGCAGGTGCACGTCGCCGCAGTAATCGTTGGGCAGCAGGGCGGGTGCGCGCAGGTTGATGTCGGTGGTCACGCTCAGCGGCGCCAGCAGGTCGGGCTCGCGCCCGGCCTTGAGCGACTTCACCGCCTCGGACAGCATCTCGTTGTAGAGCTGGAAGCCCACCTCCAGCATGTTGCCGCTCTGGTTTTCGCCCAGCACCTCGCCGGCGCCGCGGATCTCCAGGTCGTGCATGGCGAGGTAGAAGCCGCTGCCCAGTTCCTCCATCTGCTGAATGGCGTCGAGCCGCTGCGAAGCCTGTTTGGTCAGGCCTTCGATCTCGGGCACCAGCAGGTAGGCATAGGCCTGGTGGTGGCTGCGGCCCACGCGGCCGCGCAACTGGTGCAGCTGCGCCAGGCCGAACTTGTCGGCGCGGCTGATGACGATGGTGTTGGCCGTCGGCACGTCGATGCCGGTCTCGATGATGGTGGAGCAGAGCAGCACGTTGAAGCGCTGGGCCACGAAGTCGCGCATCACGCGCTCCAGATCGCGCTCGGGCATCTGGCCGTGCGCGATGGCAATGCGCGCCTCGGGCAGCACCTCTTCAAGCTTGGCCTTGCGGTTCTCGATCGTCTCGACCTCGTTGTGCAGGAAGTACACCTGCCCGCCGCGCTTCAACTCGCGCAGCACGGCCTCGCGGATCACGCCGTGGCCTTCGTTGCGCACGAAGGTCTTGATGGCCAGGCGGCGCTGTGGCGCGGTGGCGATCACGCTCAGATCGCGCAGGCCTTCGAGCGCCATGCCCAGCGTGCGCGGGATGGGCGTGGCGGTGAGCGTGAGCACGTCCACCTCGGCACGCAGGGCTTTCATCGCCTCCTTGTGGCGCACGCCGAAGCGGTGTTCCTCGTCGATGATGAGCAGGCCCAGGTTCTTGAACTGCGTCTTTTCGCTCAGCAGCTTGTGCGTGCCGACGACGATGTCCACCGAGCCATCGCTGATGCCCTTCATCGCGGCGGTGATCTCCTTCTGCGAGCGGAAGCGGCTCATCTCGGCGATCTTCACCGGCCACTTGCCGAAGCGGTCCACCAGGGTCTGGTAGTGCTGCTCGGCCAGCAACGTGGTGGGCGCGAGGAACGCCACCTGCTTGCCACCGGTGACGGCCACGAACGCGGCACGCAGCGCGACCTCGGTCTTGCCGAAGCCGACGTCGCCGCAGACCAGGCGGTCCATCGGGCGCGGGCTGATCATGTCCTGGATGACGGCGTGGATGGCGGCGCGCTGGTCGGGGGTTTCCTCGAAGCCGAAGTCGTTGGCGAAGGTTTCGTAGTCTTGCGGCGAGTAGCGGAACGGGTGGCCCTGGCGCGCGGCGCGGCGCGCGTAGATGTTGAGCAGCTCGGCCGCGGCGTCGCGCACCTGCTCGGCGGCCTTGCGCTTGGCCTTTTCCCACTGGCCGCTGCCCAGCTTGTGCAGCGGGGCTTCGTCAGCGCTCACGCCGGTGTAGCGGCCGATGAGCTGCAACTGGCTCACCGGCACGTAGAGCACGGCCTTGTCGGCGTATTCCAGGTGAAGGAACTCCTGCAGCGCGGGCGTGCCGTCGGCGTTCTTCTCGCCCATATCCAGGTTGACGAGCCCGCGGTAGCGGCCGATGCCGTGCGCCGCGTGCACCACCGGGTCACCCACGTTGAGTTCGGACAGGTCCTTGATCAGCGCGTCGACGTCGCTGACCTGCTCCTGCTTCTTGCGCCGCCGCGCGGTGGGGCCGGCGGCGAAGAGTTCGGTCTCGGTGACGAAGTGGATGCCGCCATCGACCCAGGCAAAGCCATTGGTGAGCGCGGCGGTGGCGATGCCGGTCTTCTCGTCGCTGCCTTCGAACTCGGTCAGGCCGTCGAACGCGGGCGGGTTGAGGCCACTGGCCCGCAGGAAGTCGAGCAGGCTTTCGCGGCGGCCATCGCTTTCGGCCAGCAGCAGCACGCGGTCGGTCGTGGCGCGGATGTGGGCCTGCAGGCGCGCGAGTGGGTCGTCGGCACCGCGCACCACGGCCAGATCGTGCAGCTTTTGCGCGAAGGCGCTGTCGGCCACGTCGTCGGTGCCCGGCCGCATCACCAGTTGTGCGTGCGCTTTGGCGGCGGTGAAGAACTGCTCGGCATTCAGGAACAGCGCTTCGGGCGGCAGGATGGGCCGGTCCGGGTCGCCCTGCAGCAGGCGGTGGCGGTCGCGCGTGTCCTGCCAGAAACGCTGGAACGCGGGCTCGAGGTCTCCATGCAGCACCAGCGTGGCGGCCTCGCCCAGGTAGTCGAAGACCGTGGCCGTGTCGTCGAAGAACAGCGGCAGGTAGTACTCGATGCCGGCGGTGGCTACGCCGTTGCCCATGTCCTTGTAGATGCGGCTCTTGGTCGGGTCGCCATCGAGCAGTTCGCGCCAGCGGCTGCGGAATTTGCTGCGGGCCGCATCGTCCATGGGGAACTCGCGGCCGGGCAGCAGACGCACCTCGTTCACCGGGTAGAGGCTGCGCTGGCTGTCGGGGTCGAAGGTGCGGATGCTGTCGATCTCGTCGTCGAACAGGTCCACCCGGTAGGGCACGGGGCTGCCCATGGGGTAGAGATCGATCAGGCCGCCGCGCACCGCGTATTCGCCCGGGCTCACCACCTGCGTCACGTGGTTGTAGCCCGCCAGCGTGAGCTGGCTCTTCAGGCGCGCTTCATCGAGTTTTTGCTTGACCTTGAACTGGAAGGTGTAGCCGGCCAGAAAGGCCGGCGGCGCCAGCCGGTACAGCGCGGTGGTGGCGGGCACGAGCACCACGTCGGCACCGCCTTCGTGCTGCCGCTGCGAGATGCGCCACAAGGTGGCGAGGCGCTCGCTGATGAGATCCTGGTGCGGCGAGAACGTGTCGTAGGGCAGGGTTTCCCAGTCGGGGAACAGCGTCACGCGCAGATCGGGCGCAAAGAACGCCAGTTCGTCGATCAGGCGCTGGGCGTCGTTCGCGTCGGCCGTGACGATGGCGGTGGGGCGGCCCTGCGCGAGTTCACGCGTGGCCAGGCGGGCAAGCCACAAGGCATCGGCCGAGCCCACGGGCAGGGGCATGGTGTGGCGCTTGCCGGGGCTGAGGGGGGGCAGGGACAGGGGCATTCGAAAGGCACCAATGACAAACACCCCCGGATGCTTCAAGCCGGGGGTGTGATGGGCGAATTCTAGAATGGCGCCCGCCCATGCCCGCCGACACCTACCCAAACCCCGACACGCCCCGCTGCCATGCCTTGCTGCCCGCGGCCGGCAACGGTTCGCGCGCGGGCACCGCGCTGCCCAAGCAGTACCAGCCCTTGCTGGGGCGGCCGCTGGTGGCGCACACGCTGGCCGCCCTGCGGGCCGTGCCCGCCATTCAGCGCGTGCTGGTGGTGGTTGCGCCCGACGACACGGTGTGGCGTGACCTGGCCGGCGTGGACGTGGCCCGCTGCGGCGGCGCTTCGCGCGCCGAGAGCGTGTTCAACGGCCTGGCGGCCTTGCGCGCCGCGGGCGTGCCCGAGCACGACTGGGTGCTGGTGCACGACGCCGCACGTTGCCTGGTGACGCCCGCCGAGATCGAGGCGCTCATCGCCACCTGCCGCGACGACGCCGTGGGCGGCTTGCTGGCCCTGCCGTTGCCGGACACGCTGAAGGCCGAGGCGGGCGGACGCGTCGAGCAGACCATCGATCGTCAGCACAAGTGGCTGGCGCAGACGCCGCAGATGTTTCGCCTGGGCGCCTTGCACGCCGCGTTGGCCGCAGCACGCGACAACGGTTTTGCCGGCATCACCGATGAAGCCAGCGCAATCGAACGCACCGGCCTGCGGCCCCGCCTCGTCCAGGGCCGCGCCAGCAACTTCAAAGTGACCTACCCCCACGACTTCGCCCTCGCCGAAGCCATTCTCAGGAGCCGCCCATGAGCCACCTGCCCGCATTGCGCATTGGCGAAGGCTGGGACATCCACCGCCTTGTCACCGGGCGGCCGCTCGTGCTGGGCGGCGTGACCGTGCCGCACACGCACGGGCTGCTGGGCCATTCCGACGCCGACGCGCTGCTGCACGCCATCACCGATGCCTTGCTGGGCGCGGCTGCCCTGGGTGACATCGGCCGCCATTTCCCCGACACCGACGAGCGCTTCAAAGGCGCCGACTCGGGCGTGTTGCTGGCCGAGGCGGCCCGCCGCGTGCGCGAGGCGGGTTACGCGATCGTCAATCTCGACAGCACTGTGATCGCGCAGGCGCCGAAGTTGGCGCCGTACATTCCGGCGATGGTCGAGCGCATCGCGGCCTTGCTGGGCATCGAGCCTTCGCAGGTGAACGTGAAGGCCAAGACGGCCGAGAAGATGGGGCCGGTGGGGCAGGGCGAGGCGATCGAGGCGCGGGCCGTGGCCTTGCTTGCCAGGGCCTGAGGCCTCAGTGCCCCGCGCGGCGCAGCTTGATGTGCGCCGCGAGCCCGCCCGTGCTGCTGTTGGCCAGGGCAAAGCGCCCGCCCATGCGCGCGATCGCACGCTCGACGATGGCCAGACCCAGGCCGGTGCCGGTGGCGTCTGAACGCGCGGCGTCACCGCGGAAGAAGGGCTGCGTGAGCTGCTCGAGCAGTTCGGGGTTGACGCCTTTGCCGTGGTCGCGCATTTTCACCAGCACGGCGTCGTCCTTGGACTTGGCCGCGATGTCGATGTGCACCACGCCGGTTTCGGGATCGCGGCCGTAGCGCACCGCGTTCTCCAGCAGGTTGCTGAAGACGCGCTTGAGTTCCACCGCATCACCCATCACCCGCGCATCGGGCTCGATGCGGGTCTTGATCACGGTGCGGGGGTCGTCCCCGAGCGCGAACAGGGCGGCGTCGATGACCTCGTTGAGGCTCACCTCGGCGGCCTTGAGGTGGTCGGGCCGCGCGTAGTCGAGGAACTTGTCGATGATGGCGTTGACCTGCTCGATGTCGGCGGACATGTGCTCACGCGCCTGCGGATCGGCCACGCTCATCTCGGTTTCCAGGCGCAGGCGGGCCAGCGGTGTGCGCAGGTCGTGCGAAATGCCCGCGAGCATGAGCGCGCGGTCCTGCTCGATCTTGGACAGGCGCTGCGCCATGCGGTTGAAGCCGATGTTGACCTCGCGGATCTCGCTTGTGGCCACGGTTTCGTTGAGCTGGCTCGCGTTGAAATCGCCCTCGCGCACCCGGCTGGCCGCGAAGGACAACTTCTTCAACGGGCGGTTGATGAGCCGCGCGATCAGCGCCGCACCCGTGAGCGACAGCAGCGCGGCCGTGCCGAGCCAGATCAGCCAGGTGGTGCCCGCCACCGGCCCGATGCGCGACGGATCGGTCAGCAGCCAGTACTGATCGCCGTCGATGGTGAAGCCGATCCACAACCCGGGCTGCCCGTTGACCTCGCGCGCGACCACCGTGTCAGTGCCCAACCGTGTCTTGAGCTGCCCGGCGACGTTGCGGCTCAGGGCGTCGACGTCGTAGATCTTGAAGGTGTCGTTGGGCTCGCGCGGCGCGATGCGCAAGCCCTCTTCGGCGGCCAGCGTCTTCACCAAGGAGACGCGCGCGATGGCGTCCGAGTGGACGAGGGCGGCGCGGCTGAGGTTGACCAGCGAGGCCAGTTGCTGCGCGCTTTGCAGCGTGCGGGGCTCGTATTCGAGCGCCCGGAAGGTTTGCAGCCAGGCAATGATGCAGCCCGTGAGCAGCAGGGTGAGGAAGAAAAAGGTGCGCCAGAACAGGCTCACACCGCGGATGGGCCGCACCTCCAGCGGTGCCGGGGCGGTTTCCAGTGCGGTGGGCTCGGTCTCGAACGTTACCCGTGACTCGCTGTCCATCAGCTGTTGCCGTCGGGCACGAACACATAGCCCACGCCCCACACCGTCTGCAGGTAACGGGGGGAGGAGGCATCTTCCTCGATCAGCTTGCGCAGGCGCGAGACCTGCACGTCCAGGCTGCGGTCGAAGGGCTCGAATTCGCGGCCGCGCGCCAGCTGGGCCAACTTCTCGCGCGACAGGGGTTGGCGCGGGTGGCGCACCAGGGCCTTGAGCATGGCGAACTCGCCGGTGGTCAACGGGAGATCCTGGCCATCCTTGCGCAGGGTGCGCAGGCTGAGGTCGAACTCATACGGGCCGAACTTCACCACCTCGGCGTCCTGCGAGGGGGCGCCAGGCACCTCGGCCGGCGGGCGGCGGCGCAGCACGGCATGGATGCGGGCCAGCAGTTCCCGCGGGTTGAACGGCTTGCCCAGGTAGTCGTCGGCGCCCACCTCCAGGCCCACGATGCGGTCCACGTCTTCGCTCTTGGCCGTGAGCATGATGATCGGCGTGCGGTCGCCATTGGCGCGCAGGCGCCGGCAGATCGACAGACCGTCCTCGCCGGGCATCATCAGGTCGAGCACGATGAGATCAACCGCTTCGCGTTGCAGCACACGGTTCAGGGCCTTGCCGTCTTCCGCCAGCATGACCTCGAAGCCTTCCTGCATCAGGTAGCGGCGCAGCAGGTCGCGGATGCGCACGTCATCGTCGACGACCAGGACCTTGTTCGGGCGGGTGTGGTTCTGTGGCATGGGAGCAACTTCCGTGAAATGTAACAAACCCGATTCTGGCAGCGGCAAGTGCTTGTCAACGCTGGATTTTTGGTTTTTTGACAGGTCGTTACAGATATTGCGCGCGCTCTCAGCGCCTTGACCTGGGGGTCACTCACACAATGCGCGATCTGGCCATACTCGATCGCACCATGAAGTCCATCTGGATGGGAACCCTTGCCATGCTGACCGCGGGCGCTTCGCTCGCGAACCCGGAACGGGTTCGCGACTCGCGCGAACCCGCCCATGAGTCGGCTGCGGTGATGCCCATTTCGATCGACGGCGGCGAGCCGCGCGCGCCCATGCGCTTGCGCGATGCGTTGCGCCAGCCGTTTGACGACATGGACGACGGGGCCAAGCCTTTCCGGTTGTCGGTGGAGGAGCGCCAGCGCCTTCGCGAACAACTGCGGGGCCAGCCTCCCTTCGAGTCCAGCCGCAAACCCTGATCTCTCCATGACCCCTTCTTTCCCGACCCGCCGCGCGGCGGCCGTGTGGTGCCGTGCGTTCGCCGCTTCCGTTGCCCTGTGCGCCCTGGCCGCGCCGGCGATGGCCCAGCAGAACGAAATCCCCGCCAACATCGTCAACCTGTCCGCCAGTGGCCACCTGGAGGTGCCGCAGGACTGGCTGACCGTGGTGCTGCACACGACCAAAGAAGGCGCGGACCCGGTTGCTGTGCAGAACCAGCTCAAGCAGGCGGTGGACACCGCGCTCGCGGCGGCCCAGGCGCAGGCCCGGCCGCAGCAGCTCGAGGTGCGCACCGGCAACCTGCGCCTGTTTCCCCGCTATGGCAGCAACGGCCGTATCAGTGGCTGGCAGGGGCAGGCCGAGCTCGTGATCGAAGGGCGCGACATCGCGCGCGTGAGCGCCGTGGCGGGCCGCATCGAATCCATGACCGTTTCCAGCATGGGCTTCTCGCTGTCGCGCGACGCCCGACTGGCGCTCGAATCACAGGTGCAGGCGCAAGCCATCGAACGGTTCCGCGCCCGTGCCACCGAGGTGGCCAAGGGCTTCGGCTTTTCCAGCTACACCCTGCGAGACGTGTCGGTGAGTTCCGCTGACCTGCCGGAGCGGCCCATGCCGCGCATGATGGCCATGGAGGCCAAGGCCGCAGCCAGCGACATGCCCATTCCCACGGCTGCCGGCACGGCCACGGTGAGCATCACCGTGTCGGGCGCCGTTCAGTTGCGCTGAACCGCCCGGCTTACTGGGCGGCCCAGGCGCCGTCCATGTTCCAGGCCACGCCGCGCACGTTGTTGCCGGCCGCCGAGCAGAAGAACACCGCCAGTTCACCCAGTTCTTCGGGCGTGGTGAACTGCATGGAAGGCTCTTTCTCGCCCAGCAGGCGCTTGGTGGCTTCCTCGTTCGACAGGCCCAGCGCGGCGGCTTTCGCGTCCACCTGCTTCTGTACCAACGGGGTGAGTACCCAGCCGGGGCAGATGGCGTTGCAGGTCACCCCCGTGGTGGCGGTTTCCAGTGCGGTGACCTTCGTGAGACCCACGATGCCGTGCTTGGCTGCCACGTACGCCGACTTTTCGGCCGAACCGACCAGGCCATGCACCGAGGCCACGTTGATGATGCGTCCCCAGTTGGCGGCACGCATCGCCGGCAGGGCGAGGCGGCTGGTGTGGAATGCGCTCGTGAGGTTGATCGCGATCACCGCATCCCAGCGGTCGACCGGGAAGTCCTCCACCCGGGCCACGTGCTGAATGCCCGCGTTGTTCACGAGGATGTCCACCCGCCCGAACGTTTGGGCGGCATGGGCCATCATGGCCTCGATCTCGGAGGGCTTGCTCATGTCCGCCCCGTGATAACCCACCTTCACGCCCAGAGCGGCAACCTCGGCCTTGGGGCCCTCGGCATCACCAAAGCCATTGAGCACGATGTTGGCGCCCTGGCGCGCGAGGGCCTTGGCGATGCCAAGGCCGATGCCGCTGGTGGAGCCTGTGACGAGTGCGGTTTTTCCGGCAAGCATGGGTCTCTCCAGTTCCATTACGATTGGTCGAACACGGTTGCGCCGATTATGGTGGACCGCACGCCCCGAGACGCCATGAATGAACCCGTCCTCCAGTACATCGCCGTGAATGGCGTGGCTGCGCGCGACGGGCGCCCCCGCCGCATGGCCTTCTGGGACTGGCCTTGCGCGGACCCATCCCGCCGCCACGTGGTGGTGTGTGTGCACGGGTTGTCGCGCCAGGGGCGCGACTTCGACACCCTGGCACGTGCCCTGCAACCCCGTTGCCGCGTGATCGCGGTCGACGTGACCGGCCGCGGACACAGCGACTGGTTGGCCGATCCCATGGCCTACCAGGTACCGACCTACGTGGCCGATCTCGCGGTTCTGCTTCTGCATCTGCGTCAGCAAGATCCGCAGGTGCGCATCGACTGGGTGGGAACCAGCATGGGCGGGCTCATCGGCATGGGCATCGCCGCGCAGCCAGGCCTGGCACCGACGCGGCTGGTGCTCAACGATGTGGGCCCGGTGGTGCAGTGGGAGGCACTGCTGCGCATCGGTACCTATCTCGGGCAGGCCCCGGACTTCGACAGCGAACAGGCGGCCATCGACTACCTCGCGGCCATCTCCACCGGCTTCGGGCCGCACACGCCGTTGCAATGGCGCGCGCTGAACCAGCCGATGCTGCGCGTGCGCGATGGCCGCTACCGCCTGCATTACGACCCGTCGATTGCCGTGCCATTCAAGGCCATGACGTCCAACCTCGATCAGACCGACATGCAGCGACTTGCCCGCGAGGGGGAGGCTGCGCTCTGGGACCTTTACGACGCCATCGCCTGCCCGACCCTGTTGCTGCGGGGCGAGCATTCCGATCTGCTGAGCGTGGCCACGGCCCAGGCCATGGGGCAGCGCGGCCCCCGGCCCGCCTGCGTGACGTTCGCAGGCGTGGGCCATGCCCCCACGCTGGTGGCGCCCGATCAGGTGGCGGCGGTGCGTGATTTCCTCTGGTCGCCATGAAGCGCGTCATCGTTCCCGGCGAGCTGGTGCCTTCGCCCACCTCAGCCATCGTTGCGGCCACGGCCGCCGGGTTACCGCACCAGGCCAATGCCCTGGCGCGTGCGCGCGCATTCGCCGAGCCATTGTTGGAGAGCGAGCAGCTCGACACCGGCGAGAACACGCTGGCCCATGCCGATGCCGTCGCGAAAATCCTGGCCGACATCGGCGGCTCGGAGGCCATGCAGGCGGTGACCTACCTGGTCTATGCCTGCCAGCACCTGAACCGCCCGCAGGAGGTGATTGCCAAGGCGTTCGGTGAGCACCACGCCGCCCTTGCTCTGGAGACGACCAAGCTGGTCCAGCTGCAGCGTCAGGCGCGCATCAAGGCGGCCGAAGCCCAGGCGAAGAAACGCGAGGAGCGCCAGGCCACGCAGGACGCGGGGCAGCCCGCACCGGGGCTGGCGAAGGCGCCGGTGTCGGAACTGGCTGCGAGCCAGACCGAGAACGTGCGCAAGATGCTGCTGGCGTTCTCGCGCGACCTGCGGGTGGTGATGCTGCGCCTCGCGTCGAGGCTGCAGACGCTGCGCTACTTTGCCGCCTGCAAGGGCGAGCCCGGCGACTCGCTCGCGAGCGAGTCGCTGCATGTGTTCGCGCCCCTGGCCAACCGGTTGGGCATCTGGCAGATCAAGTGGGAGATGGAGGATCTGGCCTTCCGCTTCCTCGAGCCGCAGACCTACAAGGACGTGGCACGCCTGCTCGACGAGAAGCGTGCCGAGCGCGAAGCCCATGTGGAGCAAGTGCGCGAGCGCCTGCAGGGGGAGCTGCGCGAGCAGGGCATCGAGGCGGTGGTGCAAGGCCGGCCCAAGCACATCTACAGCATCGTCAAGAAGATGCGCGGCAAGTCGCTCGACTTCGAGCAGGTGTTCGATATCCGCGCCCTGCGCGTGGTGGTCCCCGAGGCGGCCGATTGCTACTCGGTGTTGGCGCTGGCGCACGCCCGGTTCACGCCGGTGGCGGAGGAGTTCGACGACTACATCGCCAAACCCAAACCCAACGGCTATCAATCGCTGCACACCGTGGTGCGCGACGCGCAGGGCAGGGCATTCGAGATCCAGATCCGCACCCAGGCCATGCACGACCACGCCGAACACGGCGTGGCCGCGCATTGGGCTTACAAGGAAGCGGGCGCCAAAGGTTACGCCGGTGTGTCGGCCAACACCGAGTACGACGCCAAGATCGCGGTGTTGCGCCAGCTGCTGGCCTGGGAGCGTGATCTCAGCGGCATGGCGCAGGGCCTGTTCGACGATCGCATCTACGTGCTCACCCCCAATGCAGCCATCGTGGAACTGCCGCAAGGCGCCACGCCGGTGGATTTCGCCTACACCGTGCACACCGATCTGGGGCATCGTTGCCGCGGCGCCAAGATCGATGGCGCCATGGTGACCCTGAACACGCCCCTTCAGAACGGCCAGACGGTGGAGATCACGGCCGTCAAGGAAGGGGGGCCGTCGCGCGATTGGCTCAATGCCGATCTGGGCTATCTGGTCAGTCACCGGGCCAAGAGCAAGGTGCGCGCCTGGTTCAATGCACAGGCCCTGGCCGAAACCATCGCACGCGGGCGCGATGCGGTGGAAAGATTGCTTCAGCGCGAAGGCCGCACGGCCCTGAAGTTCGAGGATCTCGCGATCGAGATGGGCTTGAGCGGCGCCGACGAGATGTTCGAGCTCGTTGGCAAGGACGAGTTGTCGCTGCGTGCCATCGAAGCCCACCTGCGCCCGCCCGAGCCCGAAGCGCCCCCCGAGCCAACCAACTGGGTGCGCAAACCGCGCCGCGGGCATGACGGCCCCTCGGGGGATGTGCTGGTGGTGGGGGTCGGCTCGCTGATGACCCAGCTCGCCAAGTGCTGCAAACCGGCGCCGCCGGACGAAATTCGCGGCTTCGTCACGCGCGGCAAGGGTGTGAGCATTCATCGCGCCGATTGCAGCGACTTCGCCCACCTCGTGCGAAAAAGCCCCGATCGGGTGATCGAGGTGGAGTGGAGCGGCGAGGCCGGCGCATCGCGCGACGGCAAGTCGGCCATGTACCCGGTCGATGTCGCGATCGAGGCCGCCGATCGCCAGGGTCTGTTGCGCGACATCTCGGACGTGTTTGCGCGCGAGAAGATGAATGTGATCGGTGTGCAGACGCAGTCGGTCAAGGGCGTGGCCTGGATGACGTTCACCATTGAAGTCAATGACGCGCGACAGGTGGCGCGCGCCATGGCTGTGGTGGGCGATGTGAGTGGCGTTCGCATGGTGCGCCGAAAGTAAGGCGCGGGAGTGCTGCTATACTGCGCGGCTTCGAGTTGATCGAAGGCGCGTAGCTCAGCTGGTTAGAGCACCACCTTGACATGGTGGGGGTCGTTGGTTCGAGTCCAATCGCGCCTACCAAATGCAAATCCCCGCAAGCCATATGGCTGCGGGGATTTTTCTTGTTGCGCCGCACAGGGAAAACCATGCCCGGTGGGGCGGCCGGCCTTCCTAGAATGCGGGAATGGCGACCAAACCCAAGACCGAATCGGGCGGCGCGCGTGGCGTGCGCGTGATCAAGAAGTACCCCAACCGGCGTCTGTACGACACCGACACGTCCTCCTACATCACGCTGGCGGAGGTCAAGGCGCTGGTGATGGACAACGAGTCCTTCGTGGTGCGAGACGCCAAGTCCAACGAGGACTTGACCCGAAGCATCCTGCTGCAGATCATTCTCGAGGAAGAAACGGCGGGTGCCCCGATCTTCACCGAGCAGGTACTGGCCAACATCATCCGTTTCTACGGGCACTCGATGCAGGGCTTCATGGGGGCCTACCTGGAGAAGAACATCCAGATCTTCATGGACCTGCAGCACAAGATGACCGAGCAGACCGGTGGTGGACTCAACCCGGAGGCCTGGCAGCAGTTCATGAACATACAGTCGCCCATGATGCAGGGCATGATGGGCACCTATCTGGAGCAGTCGCGCAACGCCTTCACCCAGATGCAGGAGCAAATGCAGAAGAACAGCGAGCAGATGCTCGCCGCGCTCGGCCTCAAGCGCTGAGACGCCGCCCCCGAGGCAGGGTCTGAGACAATCGGGCCCTCATGCCCGACACCACTTCCCCCACGACCACCGCAGGTGCCGCCACACCCAAGGTGGGCTTTGTCAGCCTCGGTTGCCCCAAGGCGCTGACCGATTCCGAACTCATCCTCACTCAGCTCAGCGCCGAAGGCTATGCGACGTCCAAGTCCTATGCCGGAGCGGATCTGGTGATCGTGAACACCTGCGGCTTCATTGACGACGCCGTGAAGGAAAGCCTGGACGCGATCGGCGATGCCCTGGCCGAAAACGGCAAGGTCATCGTTACCGGCTGCCTGGGTGCGCGCGAAGGTGAGGGCGGTGGCAACCTGGTGCGCCAGATGCACCCCAGCGTGCTGGCCGTCACCGGCCCGCACGCCACGCACGAAGTGATGGAGGCGGTGCATCAGCACCTGCCCAAACCGCACGATCCATTTGTGGATCTGGTGCCGCCGCAGGGCATCAAGCTCACGCCGCGCCACTACGCGTACCTCAAGATCAGTGAAGGGTGCAACCACCGCTGCACCTTCTGCATCATCCCTTCCATGCGTGGCGATCTGGTGAGCCGGCCGATCGGCGATGTGCTCACCGAAGCGCGCAAACTGTTCGAAGCCGGGGTGAAGGAACTGCTCGTTGTGAGCCAGGACACATCGGCTTACGGGGTGGATGTGAAGTACCGCACCGGCTTCTGGGATGGCAAGCCCGTGAAGACTCGCCTGTTCGATCTGGTGCGAGCGCTGGGTGAGCTGGCACAGCCCTTCGGTGCCTGGGTCCGTTTGCACTACGTCTATCCCTACCCACATGTGGACGACATCGTGCCGCTGATGGCCGACGGCCTTGTGCTGCCCTACCTGGACGTGCCCTTGCAGCACAGCCATCCCGATGTGCTCAAGCGAATGAAGCGGCCCGCCAGTGGCGAGCGCAACCTTGAGCGCATCGCACGTTGGCGCGAACTCTGCCCGCAGATCGTGGTGCGCAGCACCTTCATCGCCGGCTTTCCCGGTGAGACAGAGGCCGAGTTCGAGCACCTGCTCGATTTCGTGCGCGAAGCGCGCATCGATCGCGCCGGATGCTTCGCGTATTCACCTGTTGAAGGCGCGGCCGCCAATGCGCTCGACGCCCCGGTGCCGGATGCCCTGCGCGAGGAGCGTCGGGCGCGCTTCATGGCCGTTGCAGAACAGGTGTCGGCCGAAAAACTGCGCTCGCTTGTCGGGGCCAACATGCAGGTGCTCGTCGACAGTGCTCCCGGTATGGGGCGCAAGGGCGGTGTGGGGCGCAGTTACGCGGATGCACCGGAGATCGATGGCGTGGTGCGCTTGTTGCCACCGGAGAAGATCAGCAAGACGCTCAAGGTCGGTGAATTCACGCGCGCGCGCATTGTTGCCACCGATGGCCACGACCTCGTGGCTGTTCCCGTCTGACCTCGCGCAGTTCAGTGGGCAAAGAGAAAGGGCTTGCAGCCATTCAGCATGCAAGCCCTTATATGATTGGTGCCCAAGAGAGGACTCGAACCTCCACGCCTCTCGGCGCTAGTACCTGAAACTAGTGCGTCTACCAATTCCGCCACCTGGGCATCTCAGGAAACCGGCAGTATAGCAGAGAAAAAGTGAACGAAAAAAGCAGCCTGTTGGCCGAGTTCGAAGGTGTCGTCTCGGGTCACCGCGACGGACATGGTTTCGTGGTCCGCGATGACGGACAACCCGACATCTACCTGCCCTCCAACGAAATGCGCGCGGTCCTGCACAAGGATCGGGTCAAGGCCCGCATCGTGCGCCTTGATCGTAAAGGCCGGCCTGAAGGGCGGGTCACCGAAATCATCGAGCGATCAAATGCCCCGATCATCGGCCGCTTGCTGCAAGAGAGCGGTGTGTGGCTGGTGGCACCCGAAGACAAGCGCTATGGCCAGGACGTGCTCATCCCGAAAGGCGCGACCGGCTCCGCCAAGCCTGGCCAGGTGGTGGTGGTCGAGCTCACCGAGCCGCCAGCGCTGTACGGCCAGCCCGTGGGGCGTGTGAAAGAGGTGCTGGGCGAGATCGACGACCCGGGCATGGAGATCGAGATTGCCGTGCGCAAGTACGGCGTACCGCATGAGTTCTCGCAGGCCGCAATGGCCCAGGCGCGTGCACTGCCCGATCACGTGCGGCCGGCCGATCTGCGCCACCGTGTCGACTTGCGGGATGTGCCGCTGGTCACCATCGATGGCGAAGATGCACGCGACTTCGACGACGCTGTTTACTGTGAGCCCGCCCGGGTGGGAAAAGCCAAGGGTTGGCGCTTGCTGGTGGCGATCGCTGACGTGAGCCACTATGTGCAGACGGGCTCACCGATCGATGTCGATGCCTATGACCGGGCGACCTCGGTCTACTTCCCGCGCCGGGTGATTCCGATGCTGCCGGAGAAGCTGTCGAATGGCCTGTGCTCGCTCAATCCCGAGGTCGAGCGTTTGTGCATGGTCTGCGACATGCTGATCACGGCCAAGGGCGAGATCCACGCATACCAGTTCTACCCCGGGGTGATGTATAGCCACGCACGCTTCACCTACACCGAGGTGGCGGCCATCCTGCAGAACACGCGCGGACCCGAAGCGCAGAACCGCAAATCCCTGGTGCCCAGTCTGCTCAACCTGCACGACGTCTATCGGGCGCTGCTGGCGGCTCGCAACCAGCGGGGCGCAGTCGATTTCGAAACCGTGGAGACGCAAATCGTCTGCGACGAGTCGGGGCGCATCGAGAAGATCATTCCGCGCACGCGCAACGACGCGCACAAACTGATTGAAGAGGCCATGCTGGCCGCCAACGTCTGTTCGGCGGAGTTCATCGCGCAAAGCAAACACCCCGGGTTGTTCCGGGTGCACGAAGGCCCCACGCCCGAGAAGCAGGAATTGCTGCGCAACTACCTCAAGGCGGTGGGCGTTGGCTTGTCGATCAGCGACGACCCCCGGCCGGCCGAGTTTCAACAGATCGCCGATGCCACCAAGGATCGGCCGGATGCACAGCAGATTCACACGATGCTGCTGCGCTCGATGCAGCAAGCCATCTACACGCCAATCAACAGCGGGCACTTTGGCCTGGCGTTCGAGGCGTACACCCATTTCACGAGCCCGATCCGCCGCTACCCGGACCTGCTGGTGCACCG
Organism: Hydrogenophaga sp.; assembly: GCA_016741995.1. Lineage (GTDB taxonomy): Bacteria > Pseudomonadota > Gammaproteobacteria > Burkholderiales > Burkholderiaceae_C > Hydrogenophaga. Next base: position 104,553 of record JACVCO010000005.1, read on the forward strand.
CGTGATCAAGGCGATCCTGCACAAGCAGAAATATCAGCTGCCTGCGCTGCCCACGCCGGGTGAGGCGCACGCCAAGCTCAGCAAGCGCCTGGCCTCGCGTGTGAAGCCGCCGACCCAGCCCGTGCGCAAGCCCTCGGCCGATACGCTGGCCTGGCAGGCCGCCGGCCTGCATTGCAGCGCGAACGAGCGCCGCGCCGATGAGGCCAGCCGCGATGTCGAGGCCTGGCTCAAGTGCAAGTACATGCGCGAGCATCTGGGCGAAGAGTTCAGCGGCATCGTCACCGCGGTCACGAGTTTCGGCCTCTTCGTCACGCTGGATGCGATGTATGTCGAGGGGTTGATCCACATCACCGAACTGGGCGGCGAGTACTTCCGTTTCGACGAAGCCCGGCAGGAGCTGCGTGGCGAACGAACCGGCATCCGCTATGCGCTGGGTTCACGCGTTCAGGTGCAGGTGAGCCGTGTCGATCTGGATGGCCGCCGCATCGATTTCCGCCTCGTGACAGGCAGTGACGACGTGGTCCTGCGAGCGATGCGTGACAAGACCGGTGGCCCGTCGCGCGATGAACCCGTGCCCACACGCAAGGGCAAGCGGCCCGTGCGTGCCGCCTCCGGTGTGGCCGCCAGCATTCCCGATCTCAAAGCGGCTGTGCGCAAGGCCACAGGCAAGAAGGGCGCAGGCAAAGCGCGCACTGCGGCGCCCAAGCCACGGCGAGGGCGCCGCGGATGACCTCCGCGAAGACGGCCAAGGCAGCCACGCCGGCCAAAGGCCGGGCCGACAAGGCGCGGCAGGAGCGCCCGTTGCGCATCGGGGTTTCTGCCCGTTTGATGCATCAGGTGCCGCCCGAGCTGGGTTTTCGCAACAAGAGCCTGCAGTACATCGAGGCGTCGTTCGCGCACTGGGTCATGGCCCATGGTGCGGTGGCCTTCATGGTGCCGGCGGTGACGCACGACAGCCGACATGCGGCCCGCCATCTCAAGGTGGAACATGTGGTGCAGGAGCTCGACGCACTGGTGTTGCAGGGCGGTGCCGATGTCGCACCCGAAACCTACGGCCAGAAACCGCTCAAGGATGAGTGGCGTGGTGATGTGGTGCGCGACCGCTACGAGCTGGCCTTACTGCGCTGCTTCTTGTCGCAGAAAAAACCGGTGCTGGGCGTCTGCCGTGGCGCGCAGCTGCTCAACGTGGCCTTCGGCGGGACGCTCTACCAGGACATTGCGACGCAGTGCCCAAGCGCGCACGAGCACATCGACGTCGATCTCTACGATCAGTTCGAGCATGACGTGACCTTCATCCAGGGCTCGCCGTTGGCCGAGCTCTATCCCAAGGCCACGCAATTGCGTGTGACCAGCATCCATCACCAGGCGGTGTCCGAGCTCGGCAAGGGCATCGAGGTGGAGGCGGTGTCCACGCTCGATGGATTGGTGGAAGCGTTTCGCTGGAATGGCGACGCCTACGCGCGGGGCGTGCAATGGCACCCCGAGTTCCATCACGATCGCCACGCCTTGGCCGACAGCTCGCCCATCATGCTGGACTTTTTGCGCGCCTCGCGCGTTGAGGCCCTGCGGCGATTCGACGCCGGGCTGGAGCTCGATCCGCGCGAGCCAGGCGCCCCCTTGTTGCTCTCGGCCTAATAAACTCCGCGCCCATGCGCATCCTGCTCTTTCTGCTCGACACCGTCTTTTTCATTCTGGTGGGCGCCGCCTTGCTGCGGGCCTGGATGAACCACCTGCGCGTGCCCATGCAGGCCCAGCCGGGCCGTTTCGTCATGGCCGTGACGGATTGGCTGGTGCAGCCCCTGCGCCGCGTGTTGCCCGGCACCATTGCCAAGGGCCGCATCGATGGAGCCAGCCTGGTCGCAGCGGTTCTTCTGGCCCTGCTGCATGCGCTGCTGTGGCTGTTGATCGCCAGCGGCGGCGAGTGGGCCTCTGGTGGGGTGTGGTTGATGTTGGCGATGCGCTTTCTGTTGCGCACCTTGTTGCAGGCGCTGATGCTGCTGCTGATCGTCTATGCGGTGCTGTCGTGGGTGAACCCGCGCGCGCCCGCCATGGGGCTGCTGGATCGGCTCTGCGCCCCCATCGTGGCCCCCGTACGCCGTGTGGTTCCCCTCGTGGGTGGGGTGGACCTGTCGGTGCTGGTCGTGATCGTGCTGTTGCAGATCGGCCTGATGCTGCTGGGCTGACCGTCAGAAGGGCTGCGCCGCGCGCGCGAGCGCGCTGGCCGTGAGCGCGCGATTCGGTGGCCAGGCGTCGGCCAGTGCGCCGTGGTGTGCCACCGCAGCGCACGCAGCCGAAAATGCATCGCGGTCGCCGCGCGCCAAGGCCGCGCCAATCAGGCCGGCGAGCACGTCGCCGGTTCCGGCTGTGGCCAGGCGCGCGTTCCCTGTGGCGTTGACCCACGGCCGCCGCCCCGGTGCTGCGACCACCGTGCCCGATCCCTTCAGCACCACCACCGCGCCGTACCGCTGTGCCAGTGTGTCGGCGTTTGCCAGCCGGTCAGCCATCACGGTGGCGGTGCTGGTGCCCAGCAGCCGTGCGGCTTCCAGTGGGTGGGGCGTGAGCACGGTCACCCAGCCTCTTGTGGCACGCGAACCCAGGAGGGTTTGCAGGGCGGGGTCCTGCGCCAGCGCGTTGAGGCCATCGGCATCGAGGACAAGGTGGCTGGCGGCATTCAGGCAGCGAGGCAACCAGGCGCGAAGGGCATCGCCACCGCCACAACCCGCCACCAAGGCAAACGCCGGGTCGGACAGCGCGTCGAGCAGACGCGCGGGTGCCCTGAACATCAGCTCCGGCTGCGAGGGGTCGAGCGCGGGTGTGACGCCATCACCGACCAGTGCCACCAGAACCCGCCCGGCGCCACCGTGCAGGGCCGCAGACCCGGCTAGCGCGGCAGCGCCTGCCATGGCCATGCCCGGCATGCCAGGCAACTGGCCGCCGATCACGCCCACGTCGCCGTAGCTGCCCTTGTGGCCGGCGTGCGGGGCGGTGGATTTCGCGTCGGTTGTGGCGCCGAAACCGCCCCACCAGGCGGTGGCGCTGGTGTGGGGGCCCTCGGCCCCGAGGTCATCAAACCAGACCTCGCCCGCCGCATCCCGGCCGTGGGCGGTGAACAAGCCGGGCTTGAGCGTGAGCAGGCTCAGTGTCTGGCGAACCCCTGGCCCCGCGGCTGCGGGGGTGGCGGGCTGGCCGGTGTCGGGATGCAGGCCGCTGGGCAGGTCGACGGCCAGCACGGGGGCGGGATGCGTTTGCACCGCGGCCATGCGGGCCGCCAACAGCCCGGCCGGTTGTGGGCGCCCGCCCAGGCCGAACAGGGCATCGATGACCAGGTCGAGGTTGGTGGGCGAGATGTCTTCGATCCGCAGGCCTGCGTTCAGTGCTCGTGCCCGCGCCCAGGTGGCATCGGCTGGCAGGCGTTGCGGGTCGGCATCGTGCGTCACGATCAATTCGGCACCGCTGGTGCGTGCCCATTCCTGCAGATGGATCGCCGCGATCAGGCCGTCGCCGCCGTTGTTGCCCGGGCCACAGGCCACCCAGATGCGCCTGGCGTGCGGGTGTAGTGCGGTGGCGAGTTGCGCCACGGCGAGGCCTGCGCGCGACATCAGCGCGTGCGGTGGCAGCCCCGCGGCCAGTGCCTGTTCGACGGCGCGCGTCGCGGTGGCGCCGTGCAGGGCTTCGAGGCGCGTGGGGTCCAGCCGTCTCATGCGCCCGATTTCATCATGTGCCTGTCACAAACCCAGGCGGGCAGGGCTCAGGGCGCTGGAGATGCTCGATGCCCCCTCATCGGTGATGGTCTGCGCCAGATGGTGCGCCGCGCCGCAGGCCAGTGCCCAGCCCAACGGACCGTGCGCGATGTTCAGCCAGACGCCCGGCACACGGCTTGCACCGACAAGGGGAAGTCCGTCCGGCGATGCCAGCACGGCGCCGCGCCAGGACTGCAGGGCCGATTGCGTGCCACCGAGCCGCGCCGCCGCAGGGAACCACAAAGACGCTGTCTGGGCCAGGCGGGCGATGGCCGCTTTCTCCGCCGGACCGGCGTCGCCGCCCAGGTCCCAGCCGCCGCTGGCGCGCACCCGGTGGCCGAGCCGCGTCACCGTCACGCCGCTTTGCAGGTCCAGCACGCCGGATTGCGGTGCATCGACGGGTTCGCGCATAGGCGCGCTGAGCGAATGGGACCACCAAACCGCAAAAGGGCTGCGCAGCCCCAGGCCTTGCAGCAGCGGAATGGCGTCTACGCCTGCGCACACAACCGCAGCACCGAATGTTTCGCGCTCACCGTCCGGGGCTACCACGTCGATGCTGCCGTCGTGGGGCTCGAGCGCGGCGATGGGCTGGCGCGCAACGAACCGCCCGCCGCCGCGCATCAGGGCCTGGCGCAGCAGCAGCGTCCATTCACGGCAGTTCGCAACCGCAGGCCCCGCCAGATGTACTGCCCCAGCCAGCGGTGCCGACGGGTTGAGTGCCGGCTCGATGGTGCGAGCCTCCTCGGCCGACACGGCACGCACCGCCAGCCCCATTTCGCGCAGACCGATAGCACGGGCGGCGGCCTGAGCGAACCGACGCTCGTCGCTGGCCAGCACCAGCAGGCCATCACTGCGGTCGTGATCGAGTTCCAGCTCGGTGGTGAGGTCCGCATGGCGCTCTTGTCCCAGCGCCAGCAGGTCGGCCAGGGCCTGGCGCGCCGGGGCGGGGCGCCGGCGGGTGGCCGATCGCCAGCGCCGCCGCCAGGCCCATCCCGCCCAGCCCGCCTGGGGCCGCCAGCGCAAGGCAGCCCCCTGTGCGGACCAGGGCAGGTGCAGGCGCGTCTGCGGTTCGGCCCATGCCAGAGCCCAGGCGGCATGCAGCAACCCGGCGGGGGCAAAACTGCCGGCTTCGGCGGCGGTGGCATGGCGTTCGAAAACGGTCACGTCGTGACCGGCGAGCAGCAGCTCATGGGCGGTGGCGAGGCCATTGACGCCGGCGCCCACGATGGCGATCTTCATGCGGGAAGGATTCGGGGAAGAAGGAGGGACGGCCGCGATGTATAATTGACAGGCTTTGCACCTGTCACACCGTTGACACTGCAAGGCCAATCGCAAACCAGCCCAACCGGGTGTTGTTCCCGACGAGTCATCGTCGACGAGCGATCGGGGCTGGATTTTAGACCTAACCTCTGGAAAGTTATCCCATGTCCATTTCCATGCGCGAAATGCTGGAAGCCGGTGTCCATTTCGGTCACCAGACCCGCTTCTGGAACCCCAAGATGGCACCGTACATCTTCGGGCACCGCAACAAGATCCACATCGTCAACCTCGAGAAGACGCTGCCCCTGTTCCAGGACGGGCAGAAGTTCGTGCGTCAGCTCGCGGCCAACCGTGGCACCCTGCTGTTCGTCGGCACCAAGCGCCAGTCGCGCGACATCGTGGCCCAGGAAGCGCGCCGTGCCGGCATGCCCTTCGTCGACCAGCGCTGGCTCGGCGGCATGCTGACCAACTTCAAGACCGTCAAAACCTCCATCAAGCGCCTGAAAGACATGCAGGCCCAGAAGGAAGCCGGCCTGGACAGCATGAGCAAGAAAGAGCAGCTCATGTTCAACCGCGAGATGGAAAAGCTCGAGAAGGACATCGGCGGCATTCAGGACATGACTGCGCTGCCCGATGCCATCTTCGTGATCGACGTGGGCTTCCACAAGATCGCCGTGCTCGAGGCGCAGAAGCTGGGCATTCCGCTGGTGGGTGTGGTTGATACCAACCACTCGCCCGAAGGCATCGACTACGTGATTCCGGGCAACGACGACTCGGCCCGTGCCGTGGCGCTGTACGCCCGCGGCATCGCTGACGCCGTTCTCGAGGGCCGCGCCAACGCCGTGTCCGACGTGGCCAAAGTGGTCGCTGCGGCCGAAGGCGCCGACGAGTTCGTCGAAGTGCCGGAAGACCAGGCCTGATCGCCACCCGCGCGCGAAAACGGGGGCTCGCGTAGCCCCCTTTTCACACCCAGATTCCAACATTCATCGACGGCGTCGCCTGCGACGCCCGATCACAGGAGTACAGAGATGGCTGCAATCACCGCAAGCATGGTCGCCGAACTGCGCGCCAAGACCGACGCCCCCATGATGGAGTGCAAGAAAGCACTGACCGAGGCCGATGGCGATATGGCCAAAGCCGAGGAGCTGCTGCGCGTCAAGCTCGGCACCAAAGCCGGCAAGGCCGCCAGCCGCGTCACCGCCGAAGGCGTGGTCGCTGCGTCCATTCAGGGCAGCACCGGCGCCCTGGTCGAGGTCAACTGCGAAACCGACTTCGTCACCAAGAACGACAGCTTCCTGGCCCTGGCCAACGCCGCGGCGCAGCTCGTTGCCCAGCACAACCCGGCCGATGTGGCCGCGCTGGGCGCGCTGCCCTACACCCAGGACAGCTTCGGCCCCACGCTGGAAGACGTGCGCAAGGGCCTGATCGGCAAGATCGGCGAGAACATGTCGTTCCGCCGTTTCAAGCAGTACAGCGGTTCGTCCAAGCTGGCGAGCTACCTGCACGGTACCCGCATCGGCGTAATCGTCGAGTTCGAGGGCGATGAGACCGCCGCCAAGGACGTTGCCATGCACGTGGCCGCCATGAAGCCTGTCGCCCTGACCAGCGCCGACGTGCCGGCCGAGTTCATCGAGCGCGAACGCTCGGTGGCCACCGCCAAGGCCGACGAAGCCAACAAGGAGCTCGTGGCCGCGGGCAAACCGGCCCAGAGCGCCGAGATCGTGGCCAAGCGCATCGACGGTGCGGTGCAGAAGTACCTCAAGGAGGTCTCGCTGTTCAACCAGCCGTTCGTGAAGAACGACAAACAGACCGTCGAGCAAATGCTCAAGGCCGCCAACACCTCGGTGAAATCGTTCACCCTGTTCGTGGTGGGCGAGGGTATCGAGAAGAAGGTGGACGACTTCGCGGCCGAAGTGGCCGCTCAGGTTGCCGCCGCCAAAGGCGCCTGAACGGGGTTTCCCGCCGCAGCAGACAACGGGCCGCAAGGCCCGTTGTTTTGTGTGCGTGTGTGACGTACCCCATTGCTGCTCCGACATCGGTGTTTGCGCCGCTACACTTGCCGGCTGAGCGCGCACCGCGAATCGATCCTGAAAGCCTTACATGCCCGCCTACCAACGGATCCTGCTCAAGCTCTCTGGTGAAGCCCTGATGGGCGACGATGCCTTCGGCATCAATCGAGCCACCATCGTGCGGATCGTCGACGAGATCGCCGAAGTCACGCGCCTGGGCGTGCAGGTCGCCATCGTGATTGGCGGCGGCAACATCTTCCGTGGCGTGGCTGGTGGTTCGGTCGGTATGGACCGCGCCACCGCCGACTACATGGGCATGCTGGCCACCGTGATGAACTCCCTGGCGCTGGCCGACACCATGAACAAGGCAGGCCTGGTGGCGCGTGTCATGTCGGCCATTGGCATCGAACAGGTGGTCGAGCCGTATGTCCGCCCCAAGGCCTTGCAGTACCTGGAAGAAGGCAAGGTGGTGGTCTTTGCGGCCGGCACCGGCAACCCGTTCTTCACCACCGACACCGCCGCCGCGTTGCGTGGCGCCGAGATCGGTGCCGAGGTGGTGCTCAAGGCCACCAAGGTCGATGGCGTGTACACCGCCGATCCGAACAAGGATCCTTCGGCCACGCGTTACACCTCCATTTCCTTTGACGAGGCCATGGTCAAGAACCTGCAGGTGATGGACGCCACCGCGTTCGCGCTCTGCCGTGACCAGAAGCTGCCCGTCAGGGTGTTTTCCATCTTCAAGTCCGGCGCGCTGCGCAACGTGGTCATGGGTGCCGATGAAGGCACGCTCGTCCACGTCTGACGCCCATCCCGCCGCCACAGGAGACCGCATGACCATCGCCGACATCCGCAAGAACGCCGAACACAAGATGCAGCAGTCGATTGACGCGTTCAAGACCGGCCTGACCAAGGTGCGCACCGGCCGGGCCAACCCCGCGCTGCTCGACACCGTGCACGTGGATTACTACGGCTCCATGCTGCCGCTGTCGCAGGTGGCCAACCTTTCTCTGCTCGATGCACGCACCATCGGTGTGGCTCCGTGGGAAAAGGGTATGGGTGCCAAGATCGAAAAGGCCATCCGCGAGTCGGACCTGGGGCTCAACCCCGCGTCACAGGGCGACCTGATCCGCGTGCCCATGCCGCCCATGACCGAAGAGCGCCGCAAGGAGCTGACGAAGGTGGTGAAGGGGGAGGGCGAGACCGCCAAGATCGCGATCCGCAACCTGCGGCGCGATGCCAACGAAGCGGTCAAGAAGCTGGTGAAAGACAAGATCGCCTCCGAGGACGACGAGCGCCGTGCCCAGGACGACATCCAGAAGTTGACCGACCGCATGATCAACGAGGTGGATCGGCTGGTGGTGTCCAAGGAACAGGACATCATGGCGGTCTGAGCGCCTGTCCGTTCGCTCGCGCTGCTCGCGTCCGTGCGCATGCCCACCCCTACCGCTCCGATGTTGCCGCATCACGTCGCGATCGTGATGGACGGCAACGGCCGCTGGGCGCAGAAGCGCTGGCTGCCGCGCGTGGCCGGTCACAAGCAGGGGGTGGATGCCCTGCGCGGCATCGTGCAGGCCAGTGTGGAGCGGGGCATTCGCGTGCTCACGGTGTTCGCGTTTTCGTCCGAGAACTGGAACCGCCCCGTTGAAGAAGTCTCCGGCCTGATGGATCTGCTCGCGCTGGCGTTGTCGCGCGAGGTGCCGCGGTTGTCCGAGAACGGTGTGCGCTTGCACTTCCCTGGCGATCGCTCGCGGCTGTCCGAGAAGCTGGTGCGCAGCCTGAGCGCGGCTGAGCAGGCCACCGCCGGGCACGATCGGCTGGTGCTCAATGTGTGCTTCAACTACGGCGGTCGCTGGGATATCGCCGAGGCTGCCCGCCGCCTGGCCGAGCGCGGTGAAGCCATCACCGAGGAAAGCCTCACGGGTGCCATGGCGCTTGCGCATGTGCCCGACCCGGATTTGTTGATCCGCACCGGCGGCGAACTGCGCATCAGCAACTTCCTGCTCTGGCAGGCGGCCTACACCGAACTGGTGTTCACCGATTGCCTTTGGCCTGATTTCGACGCCGCCGAGCTCGACCGGGCGCTCGCGGAGTTTGCCCGCCGCGAACGCCGCTTCGGTCAGACCTCGGAGCAGCGTGCGCAGGCGCCTGCGCCGGATGCAGACACCCAACATGCTTAAGCAGCGGATCATCACCGCGGTGCTGCTGTTGGCGGTGTTCCTGCCCACCCTGCTGTACCCCTCGATCGAACCCTTCGCTGCATTCACGCTCGTGCTCATCGCCGCGGCGGGGTGGGAGTGGGCACGGTTGAACGGCTGCGGGCCCACCCGATCCGTCGCCGCCGGCCTGGCCTTGGCGGCCGGCCTGTTGTTGTTCTGGCTGGCAGGCGGTGTCGAGCGCGCCTGGCCTGCGTTGTGGCTGTTCGTCGGTGCGCTCTGGGCCGTGCTGGCCGTGGTGCTGCTGCGCCGCGGGCCTGAGGCTTTCGCGCGCTGGCCTCAGGCGTTGCGTCTGTGGCCCGGGTTGTTCCTCATCGCCTGTGCCTGGCTTGCGCTGGTGCAGGCGCGCTTGCTCGGACTCGAATTCCTCCTCTCGGTGTTGCTGCTGGTGTGGGCGGCCGATATCGCAGCGTACTTCGGTGGCAAACGCTTCGGCCGGCGCAAGCTGGCGCCCACCGTGAGCCCGGGCAAGAGTTGGGAGGGCGTGGTCAGCGGCCTCGCGGGCGTACTCTTGCTGGCGTTGGTCTGGTTGTGGGTGGCGTCGCAAGGCTGGGGCTCGGTCCTCAACCTGTACACCTATCTCTGGAGCCTCGGGTTCTGGATCGCGTTGCCCGCCCTGGTTGGCTTGGTCGCCATGAGCGTTGTCGGCGACTTGATCGAATCCCTCGTCAAACGGGCGGCGGGGGTCAAGGATTCGAGTGCCTTGTTGCCCGGCCATGGCGGTGTGCTCGACCGGGTGGACGCGTTGTTGCCTGTGCTGCCTTTGGCGATGATGCTCGTGAGCCTTTGATGCCCCTGCCTGCCGCACCGCAATCCCTCACCATCCTTGGATCGACGGGTTCCATCGGGCAAAGCACGCTCGACGTGGTGGCGCGCCATCCGCAGCGTTACCGCGTGTTTGCGCTCACGGCCGCGCGCCAGGTCGATGTGCTGTTCGAGCAATGCCAGCGCTTCGCACCCCGCTACGCCGTGATGACCGACCCAGCGAGCGCGGCCCGCTTGCGCGAGCGTCTGCGCTCGGCCGGTTTGGCGGTCAAGGTGCTCGAAGGTGCGGAAGCGCTGTGCGATGTGAGTGCCGCGCCCGAGGTCGACGCCGTGATGGCCGCCATCGTGGGGGCGGCTGGCCTGGCACCAAGCCTGGCGGCCGCTCGCGCCGGCAAGAAACTTCTGCTGGCCAACAAAGAGGCGCTTGTCGTGGGTGGCGATCTTTTCCTCGACGCCGTGCGCAGCGGTGGGGCCACCTTGCTGCCCATCGACAGCGAGCATTCGGCGGTGTTTCAGTCCTTGCCGGAAGACCCGGCCACCTGGTCGCGCCGTGTCGACAAGATCGTGCTCACGGCATCGGGTGGGCCATTTCGCACGCGCGATCCGTCTTCGCTGATCGATGTCACACCCGAACAGGCCTGTGCGCACCCGAACTGGGTGATGGGGCGCAAGATCTCTGTCGACTCGGCCACCATGATGAACAAGGCGCTCGAGGTCATCGAGGCCCGCTACCTGTTCGGCCTGGCTCCTGACCGGATCGAGGTGGTGATCCACCCGCAGAGCGTCATCCATTCCATGGTCCAGTACCGCGATGGGTCGGTGGTCGCGCAACTCGGCACGCCCGACATGCGTGGGCCCATTGCCTACGGCCTGGCCTGGCCCGAGCGCATCGAATCGGGAGCGCCGCCGCTGGATTTCCTCTCCCTCAAGTCGCTCACGTTTGAAGCCGCCGACGCGCGCCGCTTCCCCGGCTTGCCATTGGCGTGGGCGGCGCTCAACGGCCCCTCGGGCACCACCGCGGTGCTCAATGCTGCGAACGAGGAGGCCGTGGCGGCTTTTCTCGACAACGGCCTGCGCTTCGATCACATTCACGCGGTGAACGAGGAAACTTTGGCGGCCGTGCTGCCGTCCAAACCCCTCTCGTTGGGTGATCTGCTCGCCATCGATGCCCAGGCAAGGGCGGTGGCTCGACAGCAGATCCAACGCCTGCGGACCTGAACATCCATCGGGTCGAGGCCTTTTCCGGACAGGCTGCGCATGCTCACCGTCATCGCCTTCATCGTCGCGCTCGGGCTGCTCATCGCCATCCACGAATACGGGCATTACCGTGTCGCCGTGGCTTGCGGGGTGAAGGTGTTGCGCTTCTCCGTGGGCTTCGGTAAACCCATCCTGCGCTGGCAGCGTCCGGGCAGCCCGACCGAGTTCGTCGTAGGGGCGTTGCCGTTGGGGGGCTACGTGCGCATGCTCGATGAGCGGGAGGCCCCCGTCGACCCGGCCGAGCGCCATCTGGCTTTCAACACGCAGCCCCTGCGCTCGCGTGCCGCCATCGTCGCGGCCGGCCCAGCCGCGAATCTGCTGCTGGCCGTGTTCATCTATGCCGCACTGAACTGGACAGGGATGGAGGAGCCGCAGCCGGTGCTGTCCACCCCTTTGGCAGGCTCGTTGGCCGAGCGTGCAGGGCTGCGCGCCGGCGATTGGGTGCTGCGCGCTGGCGAAACGGGCGATGAGCGTGCTGGCGATGATGGCGCCGCCGCCGTGGCGTCTTTCGATGACCTGCGCTGGCTGCTCACCCAGGCCGCCCTGGATGGCCGCGATCTTGTGCTCTGGGTGGCCAGCCGCCCGGAAGGCAACGGGCAGCCCCGGGTGCTGCCGCTGTCGTCGCTCGACGTGCGCGAGGCCGATGCCGAGTTGTTCCGCCGCATCGGCATCGTCGCGCCGTACACCGCGCCACGTGTGGGGCAGGTGCTTGATGGTGGGGCCGCCCAGGCGGCGGGGTTGCGAGAAGGTGACCTGGTGCGCCGCGTGGACGGCCGTGATGTGCTCGACGGACAGATGCTTCGCCAGCGCATCCGGGATGCGGTCGGCCCCGATGGCCGGGCGCTTGCCCAGCGCTGGGACATCGAGCGCGAGGGACGGGCGATGTCGCTGGCCGTGACCCCCAGGCCCGAGCAGCGCGACGGGCAATGGATTGCGCGGATCGAGGCCTACGTGGGGGATGTGCCGGCCATGACGACTGTGCGCCACGGGCCGGTGGAGGGTTTGTGGCGTGGCGTGGTCCGGACCTGGGAGGTGTCCTGGCTCACGCTCAAGATGATGGGGCGCATGCTGATCGGCGAAGCGTCGCTGAGCAATCTCAGCGGCCCGCTCACCATCGCCGACTACGCGGGCAAGTCGGCCAGCCTCGGTCTCACCTCTTACCTGCTGTTTCTCGCCCTTATCAGCGTAAGCCTGGGTGTGCTCAACTTGCTCCCGCTGCCTGTCCTCGATGGGGGGCACCTGATGTATTATCTTTGGGAGGCACTCACCGGCCGCAGCGTGTCTGAGGTCTGGATGGAGCGCCTGCAGCGTGGTGGTGTCGTGGTGCTCATGGCGCTCATGTCCGTCGCCCTGTTCAACGATGTCGCCCGCCTCGCCGGCTGATCACTTCCTTCGCATGAAATCACAGAAACAAGGTCTTCGCGGCCTGGGTTTGTCTGCGCTCGCGATGGCCCTGCTGGCCGCCTTGCCGGCTTGGGCGGTCGATCCCTTCACGTTGCGCGACATTCGCGTCGAAGGGTTGCAGCGCGTCGAGCCCGGCACAGTGTTCGCGTCATTGCCGTTTCGCATCGGCGATCGCTACGACGACGACAAGGGCAGCAGCGCCATTCGTGCCCTGTTCGGTCTCGGCCTGTTCAGCGATGTGCGACTGCAGATCAACGGCGACGTGCTCGTCGTCATCGTTGAAGAGCGGCCCAATGTGGCTGGCGTGAGCTTCTCTGGCATCAAGGAATTCAGCGATGAGCTGCTGCGCAACGCGCTGCGCGACATCGGCTTGACCGAGGGGCGTCCGTTCGACAAGGCATTGGCCGATCGCGCCGAACAGGAACTCAAACGGCAGTACATCAACCGCAGCTACTACGCCGCCGAGGTGGTGACCACCGTCACGCCGAGCGAGCGCAACCGCGTCAATCTGAATTTCAGTGTCACCGAAGGCGAGATCGCCAAGATCACCGAGATCCGGATCGTCGGCAATCAGGCTTTCTCCGAATCGACGCTGCGTGGCCTGTTCGATCTGGACACAGGCAACTGGCTGAGCTGGTACACCAAGAGTGACCGCTATTCCCGCGCCAAGCTCAACGCCGACATCGAAACCCTGCGCTCCTACTACCTCACGCGCGGCTTCATCGATTTCCGCATCGATTCGACCCAGGTGGCGATCTCGCCCGACAAGCAGAGCATGTCCGTGACCATCAACGTCACCGAAGGCGACCGCTATGTCGTTTCCTCGGTGGCGTTGCAAGGCGACTACCTGGGCCGTGAAGACGAGTTCAAGACGCTGGTCACGCTCAAACCCGGTGAGGCCTACAACGTCGAGGACGTCAACAACACCGTCAAGGCCTTTACCGAATACTTCGGCGCCTTCGGCTATGCCTTTGCCCAGGTCGAGGCTTCCCCCAACATCGACCGAAACACCAAGCGCGTGGCGTTCACCTTGCGCGCCGCGCCTCAGCGCCGTGTGTATGTCCGCCGCATCAGCGTCGAAGGCAACAACCGCACGCGCGATGAAGTCATTCGCCGTGAGTTTCGTCAGTTCGAATCGGCGTGGTACGACAGCGACCGCATTCGCCTCTCGCGCGATCGCGTTGATCGTCTCGGTTTCTTCACCGAGGTCAATCTGCAGACCGAGGCCGTACCGGGCTCCCCCGACCAGGTCGATCTGGTCGTCACCGTGACCGAAAAGCCCACGGGCAACCTCACCCTGGGTGCTGGGTATTCGCAGGCCGAGAAGCTGTCGATCGTTGCCGGCATTCGCCAGGAGAACGTGTTCGGCTCGGGCAATTACCTCGGCGTGGACATCAACACGAGCCGATTCAACCGGCAACTGGTGCTGAGCACCACCGACCCATACTTCACACCGGATGGTGTGTCGCGCAGCTTTGACGGTTACTACCGCACCACGCGACCCTACGAGAACCAGGAAGGCGACTACCGCTTGGTCACCAAGGGCACGAGCGTGCGCTTCGGCGTGCCCTTCACCGAGCTGGACACGGTGTTCTTCGGCGTGGGCGTGGAGCAGACCACGATCGAACCCGGCGCCAACCTGCCGCAGGCCTACGTTGACTATGCGAGCGCGTTCGGCGACACCAGCAACACGCTGCCCTTCACCCTGGGCTGGACGCGTGACAGCCGGGACAGCGCACTCGTGCCCACGCGCGGTCGACTGATGCGGGTCAATGGCGAGCTGAGCCTCGCGGGTGACGCGCGTTACGCCAAGACCAACCTGCAGTTCCAGCAGTACCTGCCGCTCACGCACCAGTACACCCTGGCGTTCAACGCCGAGCTGGGCTATGGCAAGGGCTTGAACGGCCGGCCGTATCCGGTGTTCAAGAACTTCTTTGGCGGCGGCTTGGGTTCGGTGCGTGGCTTCGAGAGCGGTACGCTCGGCCCCACCTCGCCGGTGAACAACTCGACGAACAACGCCGTGATCAACATCGGGGGCAACCGGTCGGTGGCCCTCAACACCGAATTCATCACCCCGTTCCCCGGTGCGGGCAACGACCGCTCCCTGCGCCTGTTCGGCTTTCTCGACGTGGGCAACATCTACGGTGAGCACGAGAGTCTTACCTTTTCCAACATGCGGGCATCGGTGGGCATCGGCGTAAGCTGGATCTCGCCCATCGGCCCCCTGCGCATCGCCTTCGCGAATCCCATCCGCGAATTCCCCGGCGATAGAATCCAGAAATTCCAGTTTCAGATCGGAACCTCCTTTTGATGAAGCCTTCGTTCCCCCTGTTCGGTCGCCGCATCGCCGTTGCGGCGGCCCTGGCGCTCGCCATGGTGGGTGCCATCGCCCAGGACACCAAGATCGGCGCCGTCAACGTCGAGCGCATCCTGCGCGACTCGAACACCGCCAAGGCGGTGTCTTCCAAGCTCGAACAGGATTTTTCCAAGCGCGAGCGCGATCTGCGGTCATCGGCCGACCAACTGCGTCAAGCGCTTGAGCGCTTCGAGCGCGAAGGCCCGACGCTGCCGGAGAGCCAGCGCACCACGCGCCAACGCCAACTCGTCGAGCAAGAGCGCGACCTGCAACGCCGGCAACGCGATTTCCAGGAAGAGCTCAACCTGCGTCGCAACGAAG
Source organism: Hydrogenophaga sp. (assembly GCA_016741995.1). Taxonomy (GTDB): domain Bacteria; phylum Pseudomonadota; class Gammaproteobacteria; order Burkholderiales; family Burkholderiaceae_C; genus Hydrogenophaga. The sequence goes on from JACVCO010000005.1 coordinate 119,878, forward strand.
CCCTGCAGCAGGTGGTCGAGAAGCTCAACCGTGTGATCCGCACGATCGCTGAGGCCGAGAAATTCGACTTGATCGTGCAAGAGGCCTACTACGTCAGCCCGCGAGTGGACATCACCGAGCGTGTGATGAGCCAGCTCGACAGCACCAAATAAGGCGTGGCGTGGCCGCACCGCTGGGCGCCATCGTCGAGGCCCTCGGCGGCCAACTGGTCGGTGCGCCGGCCCTCTTGATCGAGCGTCCCGCTCCCTTGGCCACCGCCGGGGCGCGGGATATCGCTTTCGTGGCCCAGGCGCGCTACGCGGCCCAAATCGCCAGCACACAGGCCGGTGCGCTCATTGTGCCCGCGGCCTTGCAGGCCCAGGCCCAGGGCCGCGGCGCCTGCATCGTCACCGACGACCCGTATCTCTACTTCGCGCGCCTCACGCAGTGGTGGCATGCCCGGCACGATCCGCCGCCGCCGCCACGCGTGCACGCGTCTGCTTTTGTCGACCCCGCTGCCGAGCTCGGTGCGGAGGTGGATGTGGGGCCGTTCGCCGTGATCGAGGCCGGTGCGCGCATCGGCTCAGGCGCGCGCATCGGCGCGCACAGCGTGGTGGGGCGGGGTGCCGAGGTCGGGGCGGGAACGCGGCTGCAGCCGCGTGTGACATTGGGCGAGCGCTGCCGTGTGGGTGAGCGCTGCATCCTGCACAGTGGCGTGGTGATCGGCGCCGACGGCTTCGGCTTTGCACCGCACCAGGGGCAGTGGATCAAGATCGAACAGCTGGGCGCGGTGCGCATCGGCAACGATGTGGAAATCGGCGCCAACACCTGCATCGACCGCGGCGCGCTCGACGACACCGTGATCGAGGATGGGGTGAAGCTCGACAACCTGATCCAGATTGGCCACAACGTGCGCGTGGGGGCGCACACCGCCATGGCCGGTTGTGTGGGGGTGGCGGGCAGTGCCGATATCGGCGCCCGCTGCACCATCGGTGGCGGCGCGGTGGTGCTGGGTCACCTGAAGCTGGCCGACGGTGTGCACATCTCGGCGGCGTCGGTGGTCACGCGTTCCATCCTGCAGCCCGGGCACTACACCGGCATGTTCCCCATCGACGACAATGCCGCCTGGGAAAAGAACGCTGCCTCTCTCAAGCAGCTCAACCGCCTGCGCGAGCGGCTCAAGGCCGCGGAACAAGCCATCGCGCAAGCCCTGCCGAACAAGAAAACGGACGACGCCTGATGGACATCCACCAGATCCTCAAACTGCTGCCCCACCGCTACCCCATCCTGCTGGTCGACCGCGTGCTGTCGATCGAGAAGGGGCAGCGCATCCAGGCGCTCAAGAACGTCACCATCAACGAGCCGTTCTTCACGGGGCACTTCCCGCACCGGCCCGTGATGCCGGGTGTGTTGATGCTCGAGGCCATGGCCCAGGCCGCGGCGCTGCTGACCTTTCACACGCTGGGCGTGGCGCCCGACGACAAGACGGTCTATTACTTCGCCGGCATCGATGGCGCGCGCTTCAAGCGTCCGGTGGAGCCGGGCGATCAGCTCGTGATGGACGTGACGCTGGAGCGGGCGAAGGCCAGCATCTACAAGTTCAAAGGCGTCACGCGCGTGGGTGATGAGGTGGCCTGCGAGGCCGAGCTCATGTGCACCATGCGCACCATCGCGTGACGCCCGGGGCGCTCGCATGACGCGTATCCACTCCACCGCGATCATCGATCCCGCGGCCGACCTCGACAACTCCGTCGAGGTCGGCCCTTACACGGTGATCGGTCCGCACGTGAAGATTGCCGCCGGGACAACGGTCGGTGCGCACTGTGTGATCGAAGGCCATACCACCATCGGTCGCGACAACCGCATCTTCCAGTTCAACTCGCTCGGCGCGATTCCGCAGGACAAGAAGTACGCGGGCGAACCTTGCGAACTGGTGATCGGCGATCGCAACACCATTCGCGAGTTCTGTACCTTCAACATCGGCTCACCCGGCGACAGGGGGGTCACGAAGGTGGGCGATGACAACTGGATCATGGCCTACGTGCACCTCGCGCACGACGTGGTGGTGGGCAACAAGACGATCTTCGCCAACAACTCGCAGCTTGCCGGCCACGTGGAGGTGGGCGACTGGGTCATCCTCGGCGGCTTCACCGTGGTGCACCAGTTCGTGCGCATCGGCCCGCATGCCATGACGGCGATGTGTTCGCTGCTGTTTGCCGACGTACCGCCGTTCGTGATGACCCAGGGCCAACCGGCGGCCGCGCGCTCGATGAACTTCGAAGGCCTGCGCCGCCGGGGTTTCTCGGCCGAGCGCATCTCGGCTGTCAAGGCGATGCACAAGGCGCTCTACCGCGACGACCTCACGCTCGATCAGGCCATGGGGCGCATCGACGCCCTGCGGCAGGACAAGCCCGAAGCGGCGGAGGACGTGGACATGATGCTCGGCTTCCTGCGGGGCGCGTCGGCGCAGCGCGGCATCGTTCGCTGAGCCCGCCATGACGCAGCCACTGCGCTTGGCCATGGTGGCGGGCGAGGCCTCGGGCGATCTGCTCGCAGGCCTGTTGCTGGGTGGTTTGCGCCAGCGCTGGCCTGGCCTGCAATCGGTGGGCATTGGCGGTGCGAACATGGCCGCCCAAGGCTTCGAGGCCTGGTGGCCGAGCGACAAGCTGGCCGTGCGCGGCTACATCGAGGTGCTGCGGCACTACCGGGAAATCGTGGGTATCCGCACGCAATTGCAGCAGCGCTTGCTGCGTGGCGAACGGCCCGCGGCGTTCATCGGTGTGGATGCGCCCGATTTCAATCTCGATCTCGAGGCGGGTCTCAAAGTGGCTGGGGTGCGCACCGCGCATTTCGTGTGTCCGTCGATCTGGGCCTGGCGGCCCGAGCGCATCCACAAGATCCGCGCCAGCGCCGATCACGTGCTGTGCATCTTTCCGTTCGAGCCCGATCTGCTGGCCGAGCACGGCATTGCCGCCACCTATGTGGGACATCCACTGGCCAACGTGATCCCGCTCGAACCCGACCGCGCGGCGGCGCGGCGGGCGTTGGGCCTGAGCGAAGGCGATGCCGTGGTGGCCGTGCTGCCCGGCAGCCGCGCCTCCGAGGTGCAATACCTCGCGCGCCGCTTCTTCGACACCGTGGCAGCGCTGCGCCGCGAGCGCCCCGGGCTGAAGTTCGTGCTGCCCGCGGTGCCCGCGCTGCGCGAACGTATCGAGGCCGGTGCGCGCGAGGCGGGCGTTGCCGACGCCTTGCAGATCGTGCCCGGGCAGTCGCACACCGTGCTTGCCGCGTGCGACGTGACGCTGATCGCCAGTGGAACCGCCACGCTGGAGGCCGCGCTGTTCAAGCGGCCTATGGTGATCGCCTACAACATGAACTGGATCTCGTGGCGGATCATGCAGCGCAAGCGCCTGCAGCCCTGGGTGGGCCTGCCCAACATCCTGTGCGGTGATTTCGTGGTGCCCGAGTTGTTGCAGGACGAAGCCAGTGCGCCCGCGTTGGCGCGCGCCGTGCTTGATTGGCTGGACGCGCCGCAGCGCGTGCAGGCGCTGCAGACGCGCTTCACCGAGCTGCACCACACCTTGCGGCGTGACACCGCGCGCCTGGCCACCGATGCGATCGAAACGCTTCTTGCGCGCTGAGCAGGTTCCGCTGGTGTGGGACGCGCCCGGCCTGGTGGCCGGCGTGGACGAAGCCGGCCGCGGCCCGCTGGCCGGGCCGGTGGTGGCCGCAGCGGTCATCCTCGACGAACTCCACCCCATCAAGGGCCTGGCCGATTCCAAGCAACTCAGCCCCGCCCGCCGTGCCGCGTTGTACGACGAAATCCGCGCCAAGGCGCTGTGCTGCTGCGTGGCCGAGGCCAGCGTCGAAGAGATCGACACCCTCAACATCCTTCAGGCCACCATGCTCGCGATGCGCCGCGCTGTGCAGGGCCTGCGGCTCAAACCCGTGAAGGTGCTGGTGGATGGCAACCGGCTGCCGCCGCTGGACGTGCTGGCCGAAGCCATCGTGCAGGGCGACGCCAAGGTGCAGGCCATCTCGGCCGCATCCATCCTGGCCAAGGTCACGCGCGACCGCTTGCTCGACGAACTGCACACACAACACCCGCTGTACGGTTTCGATCGCCACAAGGGCTATGGCACGGCACAGCACCTGGCCGCGTTGCGCGAGCACGGGCCGCTACCGGTGCATCGGCGCTCCTTCGCCCCGGTGGCACAGGCCTGGGGAGGGCGCGAATGAGCCCGCAGGACATTGCCTCACGCGACAACCCGCTGATCAAACAACTGCGTGCCCTGGCGCAAGGCAACACCGCGTACCGCGAGCAGGGGCGCGTCTGGCTCGATGGCGATCACCTCTGCCGAGCCCTGCTCGCTCGTGGGGGTCGGCCGGTGTTGGGGGTGTTCACGCCCGATGGCTGGGCGTCGGCCGACGAGGCGCTGCAGCGTGCTGCCGAGCGCAATGTGCGCGTGCCCGATGCGCTCATGGCTGGCATCAGTGCGCTGGAATCGCCGCCCCGGATGGGATTCGTCTGGGCATTGCATGGGGCGCCAGCGCTGCAGCCCGCTGCGCCCACCGTGGTGCTTGATCGCCTGCAGGACGCCGGCAACGTGGGGTCCATCCTGCGCAGCGCGGCAGCGCTCGGGTTCGTGCAGGTGCTGGCGCTCAAGGGCACGGCGGCGCTGTGGTCGCCCAAGGTGCTGCGGGCGGGCATGGGGGCCCATTTCGGCTTGAACCTGATCGAGCAATTGGCCGCCGACGACCTGCAGGCCCTGGAGGTGCCGTTGCTGGTGACCAGCTCGCACCAGGGCGATTGGGTGCACCGCGCCGCGTTGCCTTGGCCGTGCGGGTGGGTGTTCGGCCATGAAGGGCAGGGTGTGAGTGAGGCTTTGATGCAGCGCGCACATGCCTTCATGCGTATCGCGCAGCCGGGTGGCGAAGAGTCGTTCAATGTGGCGGCGGCGGCGGCGATCTGCCTGCATGCGAGCGCGGTCTCGCGGCTATAATTCCGCGGTTTATCTGCAATCGGCGCAAGCCCCGCGCGCCCCGGCTCCACACCCCAGGTTCTTGCGGCATTTCCGCCTGTCACACAGGCAGAGTGCCCGCCAAGCCTGCGCGGCACCCGCCGCCGGCGCGCGAAGGCCAGCCGCCCCATTTCTGGAGATCCTCGTGCTGCCCGTCCATCCGAAAGCCCTGCTTGCGCTCGCAGACGGTACGGTGTTTGAAGGTGTCTCCATTGGTGCCGTGGGCCAGACCACTGGCGAGGTGGTGTTCAACACCTCCCTCACCGGCTACCAGGAAATCCTCACCGACCCGAGCTACTGCCGCCAGATCGTCACGCTGACGTATCCGCACATCGGCAACACCGGCGCCAACCGCGAAGACGTGGAGGCCACGCGCATCCACGCCGCCGGCCTCGTCATCAAGGATCTGCCGCTGCTGGCGTCCAACTTCCGTTGCGAGGAAACGCTCTCGCAATACCTGCAGCGCGAGAACACGGTGGCCATTGCCGACCTCGACACCCGCGCGCTCACACGCCGCCTGCGCACACACGGCGCGCAGAACGGTTGCATCGTTGCGCTGCCCGCGGGCCAGGCCATCACCGACGCGCACCGCCAGCAGGCCCTGGCCGCCGCCAAGGCCGCGCCCAGCATGGCCGGGCTCGATCTCGCCAAGGTGGTGTCGGTGGATCAGGCCCACGAATGGTCCGAGACCGAGTGGGTGCTGGGCCAGGGCTACGGCCGCCAGGAAGCGCCGCAGTTCCATGTGGTCGCCTACGACTTCGGCGTCAAACGCAACATCCTGCGCATGCTGGCCTCGCGCGGCTGCCGCATCACCGTGGTGCCGGCACAAACCCCCGCGGCCGGGGTGTTCAGGCTGCAACCCGACGGCGTGTTCCTCTCCAACGGCCCCGGCGACCCGGAGCCTTGCGACTACGCCATCGCCGCATCGCGCGAGATCATCGAATCGGGCCTGCCCACCTTCGGCATCTGCCTGGGGCACCAGATCATGGCGCTGGCCAGCGGTGCGAAGACCTTCAAGATGAAGTTCGGCCACCACGGCGCGAATCACCCCGTGAAAGACCTCGACAACGGCCGTGTCTCGATCACCAGCCAGAACCACGGTTTTGCGGTGGACGAGAAGAGCCTGCCTGCCAACCTGCGCCCCACGCACGTGAGCCTGTTCGACGGCACGCTGCAAGGTCTGGCGCGCACCGACAAGCCGGCCTTCTGCTTCCAGGGCCACCCCGAGGCCTCGCCCGGTCCGCACGACATCGGCTACCTGTTCGACCGTTTCGTTGCGCTCATGAAAGAGCGCGTGGCCGTCGCCGCCTGAGCACCGCTCGCATGAAGCTCTTCAGCTTTCCCGCCGCAACCATCGAAAAGGCGATCGCCAAGCGCCAGTTCACGCTGGCCTCGCCGCACAAGGAATGGTTTGCACAGCGCTGGGCCCAGAAGCCTTACCGCAAGGCCTTCCTGGACACCAAGGCCGTGCCGCTGGTGACGCTGCTGGCCAAGTGCAAGACCTGGGACGACGAGACCTTCAACGCCGAGATGGCCGAGTGGGATGTGCGCTTCCACGAAGCCGAGGCCGAGGTGCTGCGCCCCCTGATCCAGGGCGACGGCCTGCTGCAACTGATGCAGAAGGCCGTGCCCGCCGAACGCGCGCAGGCCTTGCTAGACAAATTGAATCAACGCGCGGACTGACACCCGCGAGCGACCCAAGATGCCCAAGAGAACAGACATCCAGACCGTGCTGATCATCGGCGCCGGTCCCATCATCATCGGCCAGGCCTGCGAGTTCGATTACTCCGGCGTGCAGGCCTGCAAGGCCCTGCGCGAAGAGGGCTACCGCGTGGTGCTGATCAACAGCAACCCCGCCACGATCATGACGGACCCGGCCACGGCCGACGTCACCTACATCGAGCCCATCACCTGGCAGACGGTCGAGAAGATCATCGCCAAGGAACGCCCCAAGACGGCCGGCGGCTTCGCCATCCTGCCCACCATGGGTGGCCAGACCGCGCTCAACTGCGCGCTCGACCTCTGGCGCCATGGCGTGCTCGCCAAGTACGGCGTCGAGCTCATCGGCGCCACGCCCGAGGCCATCGACAAGGCCGAAGACCGCCTGAAGTTCAAGGACGCGATGACGCGCATCGGCCTGGGCTCGGCGCGCTCGGGCATCGCCCACACGCTGGATGAGGCCTGGGCCGTGCAGAAAACCGTGGGCTTCCCGGTTGTGATCCGCCCCAGCTTCACGCTGGGCGGCACCGGTGGCGGCATCGCCTACAACCCCGAAGAGTTCGAGATCATCTGCAAGCGTGGCATCGAAGCCTCGCCCACCAACGAGCTGCTGATCGAAGAATCGCTGCTCGGCTGGAAAGAGTACGAGATGGAGGTTGTGCGCGACAAGGCCGACAACTGCATCATCGTCTGCTCGATCGAGAACCTGGACCCGATGGGCGTGCACACCGGCGATTCCATCACCGTGGCCCCTGCGCAGACGCTGACCGACAAGGAATACCAGATCCTGCGCAACGCCTCGCTGGCGGTGCTGCGCGAGATCGGTGTCGACACCGGTGGCTCCAACGTGCAGTTCTCGATCAACCCGAAGGACGGTCGCATGATCGTCATCGAGATGAACCCGCGCGTGTCGCGCTCCTCGGCGCTGGCCTCCAAGGCCACGGGCTTCCCGATCGCCAAGGTGGCGGCCAAGCTCGCCGTCGGCTACACGCTGGACGAACTGCGCAACGAGATCACGGGCGGCGCCACGCCGGCGAGTTTCGAGCCCTCGATCGACTACGTCGTCACCAAGATTCCGCGCTTCGCGTTCGAAAAGTTCAAGGACGCCAACGACCGCCTGACCACGCAGATGAAGAGCGTGGGCGAGGTGATGGCCATGGGCCGCACTTTCCAGGAAAGCTTCCAGAAGGCCCTGCGCGGCCTGGAAGTCGGCGTCGACGGCATGAACGAAAAGACGCAGGACCGCGAAACGCTGGAGAAGGAACTTGGCGAGCCCGGTCCCGAGCGCATCTGGTACGTGGGCGATGCGTTCGCCGCGGGCTGGACGCTCGATGAAGTGCACCAGTTCACCAAGATCGACAAGTGGTTCCTGGTGCAGATCGAGGAGATCGTGAAGCTCGAGATGGCGATGGACGCGCTCACCGCCGGCAAAGGCGATGGCGCACTGAATTCGCTCGACGCCACCACGCTGCGTGGCCTCAAGAAAAAGGGCTTCTCGGACCGCCGTCTCGCCAAGCTGCTGAAGTCGAACGAGCTCGCCGTGCGCGCGCGCCGCAAGGAACTGGGCGTGCGCCCGGTCTACAAGCGCGTGGACACCTGCGCCGCCGAGTTCGCCACCGACACGGCCTATCTGTACTCCACCTACGAAGGCCATGGTGACGGCGAGTGCGAGGCCGAGCCCACGAACAAGCGCAAGATCATGGTGCTGGGCGGTGGCCCGAACCGCATCGGCCAGGGCATCGAGTTCGACTACTGCTGCGTGCACGCCGCGCTCGCCATGCGCGAGGACGGTTACGAGACCATCATGGTCAACTGCAACCCCGAGACCGTCTCGACCGATTACGACACCAGCGATCGCCTCTATTTCGAGCCGCTCACGCTCGAAGACGTGCTCGAGATCGTCGACAAGGAAAAGCCCGAAGGCGTGATCGTGCAGTACGGCGGCCAGACGCCGCTCAAGCTCGCGCTCGGCCTGGAAGCCGCGGGCGTGCCCATCATCGGCACCTCGCCCGACATGATCGACGCCGCGGAAGACCGCGAGCGCTTTCAGAAGCTGCTGCACAGCCTGAACCTGCGCCAGCCGCCCAACGCCACCGCGCGCACCGAAGCCGATGCCCTGGAAAAGGCCGCGGCGCTGGGTTACCCGCTGGTGGTGCGCCCGAGCTACGTGCTCGGTGGCCGCGCCATGGAAATCGTGCACGAGCAGCGCGACCTGGAGCGCTACATGCGCGAGGCGGTGAAGGTCAGCAACGATTCGCCCGTGCTGCTGGACCGCTTCCTCAACGACGCCATCGAGTGCGACGTGGACGCCGTGCGCGATGCCTCGGGCCGTGTGTTCATCGGCGGGGTGATGGAGCACATCGAACAGGCCGGCGTGCACAGCGGCGATTCGGCTTGCTCGTTGCCGCCGTACTACCTGAGCAAGGCCACGGTGGACGAACTCAAGCGTCAGACCGCGGCCATGGCCCAGGGCCTGAATGTGGTCGGCCTCATGAATGTGCAGTTCGCGATTCAGGAAGTCGACGGCCAGGACGTGATCTACGTGCTCGAGGTGAACCCGCGCGCGTCGCGCACGGTGCCCTTCGTGTCCAAGGCCACGGGCATCCAGTTGGCGAAGGTGGCTGCGCGCTGCATGGCGGGCCGCACGCTCGATGCGCAAGGCATCGGCGCCGAGGTGGAGCCGCCGTACTTCAGCGTCAAGGAAGCGGTGTTCCCGTTCGTGAAATTCCCTGGCGTGGACACCATCCTCGGCCCCGAGATGAAGTCCACCGGCGAGGTGATGGGCGTGGGCAAGACCTTCGGTGAAGCCTTCGTGAAGAGCCAGATCGGTGCCGGCACGAAGCTGCCGAGCGCAGGCAAGGCGTTCCTGACAGTGAAGAACAGCGACAAGCCGCGTGCGGTGGAGGTTGCGCGCCAACTGGTGGCACTGGGCTTCGAGATCATCGCCACGCGCGGCACGGCCGCGGCGATCGAGGCCGCCGGCCTGGCGGTGCAGCAGGTGAACAAGGTCACCGAAGGCCGCCCGCACATCGTGGACATGATCAAGAACGGCGACATCGCCCTGGTGATCAACACGGTGGAGGAACGCCGCAACGCGATCGCCGATTCGCGTGCCATCCGCACGTCGGCGTTGCTCGCTCGCGTGACCACCTTCACCACCATCGCGGGTGCAGAAGCCGCGGTCGAGGGAATGAAGTACCTGGACAACCTGGACGTGATCTCTGTGCAGGACATGCACGCCCAACTGGTGGCTTGATCCCCGAGCGACCACCCCTTGGTTGGCCCGGCTGAGCCGGGCATAATGCCCCTCAGACACCGCCGGGCGGCAACGCCCGGCGGTTTGCTTTTTGTGCATGCCGCCAGCGGTGCGGCAATGAAGGAGTCAGCCATGGCCACCATCCCCATCACCAAGCGCGGCGCCGAAAAGCTCAAGGAAGAGCTGCACCGCCTCAAGACCGTGGACCGCCCTGCGGTGATCAACGCGATCGCGGAGGCGCGCGCGCAAGGCGACCTGAGCGAGAACGCCGAGTACGACGCCGCCAAGGACCGCCAGGGCTTCATCGAAGGCCGCATCGCCGAGATCGAAGGCAAGCTCTCGGCCGCGCAAATCATCGACCCGACGGCGCTCGATGCGGGCGGCAAGGTGGTCTTTGGTGCCACCGTCGAACTTGAAGACGAGGACAGCGGCGCTGCCGTGACCTACCAGATCGTGGGCGAGGACGAGGCGGATCTCAAGCACGGTCTCATCAACATCGGTAGCCCGATTGCGCGTGCGCTCATCGGCAAGGAAGAGGGCGACACCGCCGAGGTGCAGGCGCCGGGCGGCACGCGCCGCTACGAGATCGTGGCCGTGCGTTACGCCTGAAGCGGCATTCCGCATGCGCTTTCAGCGTCAAGCCCTCGTGCTGGCCGCCCTCTGGTGGGGCGGCATCACGGCCTTGAGCTTTCTGGCGGTGCCCACCTTGTTCGCCACCCTGGGCAACCCGGCGGTGGCCGGGCCGGTGGCGGCCAAGCTGTTCTCGTTGCAGTGTCAGGTCGGCCTGGTGATCGGTGTCGTCTTGCTGGCGCTCGTGCGCCAGGGCGGGCCTTCGCCGTCGTCGTATGCCCTGCTGGGGCTGATCTGCGTGGCCATGGCGCTGGCCGTGGTTCAGGAGTTCGCCGTCGCTCAGAAGATCGTCACGGCGCGCGCCAGTGGCGGTGACCTGAAGTGGTGGCATGGCGTGGGCACGGCGATGGTGCTGGGGCAGTGGCTGTGCACCGGTGCCTTGCTCTGGCGCCTGGCGGCGCGGCGCTGAACCTGCGCGCCATCCGCTGGATCAGATCGCGGGATCTGGGGTGAGGGTCGGCATGGGCCCCACATAGCGTCCACGCGGGCGGATCATTTGCGTCTCTGCCAGTTGTTCCAGGCTGTGGGCAAGCAGGCCCACGCTGCGGGCCGTGGCGAACAGGCCGAAGGCAGCGTCGGTGGGCAGGCGGTGGTGGGCCACCAGCGAAGCCAGTGCCACATCCACGTTGGGTTGCAGGCCGGTCAGGTGGCTTGCCTTTTCGATGAAGCGGGCAATGGCTTGTGGTGGCTCGCACAAGGCGAGCAGGGCGCTGGCGCGAGGATCCCCGTCGGGGTACATGCGGTGACCGAAGCCCGCCAGCGGCTGGCCCGTGGACAGGTGATGGCCGATCACGTGGTCTTCGCCCAGGCGCTGTACTTCGTTGAAGAGTGCCTGTACGCGCCCCGAGGCGTCGCCATGTGAAGGGCCGGAGAGCGTGGCCAGCCCGGCCAGCAGGCAGGTGGGCAGCGACGCGCCGGTGGATGCCGTGATGCGTGCGCTGAAGGCCGAGCTGGTCAGCTCGTGGTCGAGCAGCAGGACCATGGCGGTGCGCAAATGATCAGCCACCGGTGCGGATAGCTTCCAGGCTTTCGCGAAGCGCAGATGCAGAGGTTTGTCGCCAGGGCTGGCGCCAAACGCATTGGCCAACTGGCCCACCAGACCCTGACATTCCGCGTGCAGCACGCGATTGCGGCGCCCGCGCGTGGAATGCCCGGTGGCGGCCAGGGCCGCCAGCATCGTGAACGCGGCCACGCGCCCGGGCGTTTGCGGCGGCGCGGAGGTGCAAGCGAAGGTCACCGGTTGCTCCGCGGCCCAGATCAGTCGCGCCACGTCTTCGACGCTGGCCGAACGCGCGAGATTTCCCGCCTCTTGCCCGCGGTAGTACAGCTGCCCGCGAAAGAAGGCCGACAAGGCCGTTGCAATGCAGGGCTCGGCGCCAAAGAGCGTGTTGCTGGCGACGGTCTCGTGCTTGCGCCCGGCCTGCTTGCGGCGGGCGAGTGCGGCCACGTCTTCCGCGCGGTAGAGGCTGCGCCGCGTGTTCGCCGGATCCGCCATGACCTCCAGCTTGCCCCGGCTGACGTAGGCATAGACCGTTTGTGGGCGCACGCCGAGCCGTGCGCAGGCTTCGTCCATCGCAATCCAGGTACCCATGGTGATGTCATCGAGTGAAAACACATTGATTTTAAACATCAATATTTACATGTTTGTCAATCAATGAATAACATGCGCCACCTTCCAGAAACAGCCCGCAGGCGGCCATGAAACACCCGGTTCTCCAGCTCAACCCGATCCTGATTCCCGAGATCAACGACGCGCTCGCCGCGCGCTACGACGTTCACAAGTACTACGAATTTGCCGACCCTCAAGGCTGGTTGCGCGAACACGGGGCCTCCGTCGAGGCCGTCATCACCGGTGGCCACACCGGCATCCAGCGTCCGCTGCTCGAGCAACTGCCTGCGCTGAAGGTGGTGGCTGTCAACGGTGTGGGCACCGACGCGGTGGACATGGCCTATTGCCGCGAGCGGGGCCTGCCGGTCACGGCCACTGTGGGCGCCTTGACCGAAGACGTCGCGGACCTGGCCATCGGCCTGTTGATCGCGGCCTGCCGCAACCTCTGCGCCGGTGATCGCTTCGTGCGCGATGGCCAGTGGGCCACCAACCCCGCGCCCGGCGCCATCCCGCTCGCGCGGCGCTTTTCCGGTATGCGTGTGGGCATCGTGGGCATGGGGCGTGTGGGGCGTGCCGTGGCCGCCCGCGCCGCGGCGTTTGGCTGCCCGATTTCGTACACCGATCTGCGTGCCATGGACGACGTGCCGCACCGCTTCGTGCCCGGGTTGATCGAGCTCGCGCGCGAGAGCGACGCGCTGGTGCTGTGTGCAGCGGCCGATCGGGCCGAAGGCATCGTCAATGCGGCCGTGCTCGACGCGCTGGGCCCGCAAGGCTTTCTGGTCAACGTGGCGCGCGGCCGCCTGGTCAACGAATCCGATCTGACGGCTGCGATTGCCGCTGGCCGCATCGCGGGTGCGGGCCTCGACGTGTTTGTCGACGAGCCGCACGTGCCGCTTGCGCTGCGTCAGTCCGAGCGCACGACGCTGCAGGCGCACCGCGCCAGCGCGACCTGGGAAACGCGCGCTGCCATGGGCCGGATGGTGCTCGACAGCGTCGCCCAGGCGCTCGCGGGCCAGCGCCCGGCCATGAGCCTCACGACCTGAGTTCTTTCAACCCACCACAACGACAGGAGACAAACCATGATCAAACGCCACCTGGCCATCGCCCTGGCCTTGTTCGCCGCCATCCACGCCACGGGTTTTGCACAGGGCTTTCCCGCGCGCGCCGTCACACTCGTGGTGCCGTTCCCACCCGGTGGTGGAACCGACACCGGCGGGCGTGTCATCGCCGAGCAGCTCAGCCGCCGCTGGGGGCAGCCGGTGGTGGTGGAAAACAAGGGCGGTGCCGCCGGGCAGATCGGTGCCGATCACGTGGCCAAGTCCCGGCCCGACGGGTACACGCTGCTGCTGGGCAACATCGGTACGCAGGCCATCAACCCGGTGCTGTATTCGAAGCTGCCGTACGACCCCGACAAGGCCTTTGCACCGATCTCGCTCGTGGCCGAGTTGCCGCTGGCCATGATGGTCAATCCCTCCGTGCCTGCCACGACGGCGGCCGAATTCATCGCGCTGGCCCGTTCGCGGCCGGGCCAGCTGAGCTACAGCAGCTCGGGTGCCGGTGGCGCGCCACACCTCGCGGCCGAGATGTTCAAAGAACGCACCGGCACATTCGTGCTGCACGTTCCCTACCGCGGAGGCGGCCCGGCGATTGCCGATCTGCTGGCGGGCCACGTGCAGTTGTCCTTCATGACGGCGCTTGAGGCCTCGGGCCATATCAAGGCGGGCAAGTTGCGCGCCCTGGCCGTGACCGGCCAGCAGCGCGTGCCGGCACTGCCCGATGTGCCGACGTTGGCCGAGGGCCCGCTGCCGGGCTTCAACGCCATCTCCTGGATCGGCTTGCTGGCGCCTGCCGGTACGCCGTCGGATGTGGTGGACAAGATTGCCGCGGATGTGCGCGCGGTGCTGGCGGACGAGGCCGTCAGCGCGCGCTTCGTGGCCCTGGGCGGGGTGCCGCGGGCCTCCACGCCACAGGAATTCGGCCGGCTCATCGCGGACGACCGGGTGCGCTACACGGAGATCATCCGCAGTCGCAAAATCAGTGTCGATTGACGCCGATCCACCCCAACCCGCAAGGAGCACCGACTTGAGCACATCCCCCACCCGCCGCATTGCCTTGGTCACCGGTGCCGGCAGCGGCATTGGCCGCGCCACCGCCCAGGGCTTGTTGGCCGATGGTTTCGTCGTGGTGCTCGCCGGGCGCCGCCCGGAGCCCTTGAAGGCCTTGGCGGACGAGGCCGCCGCGCGCGGCCAGACCGCCTTGGCCGTGCCCACCGACGTGACCGACCCGGCCAGCGTGCAGGCGCTGTTCGACACCATCGAGAAGACGTTCGGCCGCCTCGATCTGCTGTTCAACAACGCGGGCGTGAATGCGCCGGCCGTGCCCATGGACGAGTTGCCGCTGGACAAGTGGTTCAGCGTGCTGAACACCAACGTGAGCGGTGTGTTCCTGTGTGCCCGCGCGGCCTTCGGCCTGATGCGGCGGCAGTCGCCGCAGGGTGGCCGCATCATCAACAACGGCTCGATTTCAGCCCACGCACCGCGCCCGTTCTCCGCGCCCTACACGGTGAGCAAGCACGCGGTGACGGGCCTCACCAAGACACTGGCGCTCGACGGCCGCCCCTACAACATCGTGGCCAGCCAGATCGACATCGGCAACGCACTGACCGAGCTGTCGGAGCGCATGACGCGCGGGGTGCTGCAGGCCAACGGCACCACGGCGCCCGAGCCCATGATGGATGTGCAGCACGCCGCGCAGGCGGTGCGCTACATGGCGGCCATGCCTTTGTCTGCCAACGTGCTGAGCATGACCGTCATGGCCAGCGCGATGCCCTTCGTCGGGCGCGGCTGAGGGCCGTAGCGGCTCAGGCCGCGTGGCGTTCGGCCGAATCCAGCGTGTTGACCATCAGCATGGTGATGGTCATGGGGCCCACACCGCCCGGCACGGGCGTGATCCAGCCGGCCACGGCTTTCACGCCGTCAAAGTCCACGTCGCCGCAGAGCTTGCCGGCGTCGTTGCGGTTCATGCCGACGTCGATCACCACCGCACCCGGCTTGACCATGTCGGCGGTGAGCACGTTGCGTTTGCCCACCGCGGCCACGATCACGTCGGCCTGGCGCGTCTGCGCGGCAAGGTCTTTCGTGGCGCTGTGGCAGATGGTGACGGTGGCATTGGCCTGCAGCAGCATCAGCGCCATGGGCTTGCCCACGATGTTGCTGCGCCCGATCACCACCGCGTGCTTGCCGCGCAGGTCGTAGCCGATGTGCTCCAGCATCTTCATGCAGCCGTGCGGTGTGCAGGGCCAGAAGCCGGGCAGGCCGGTCATGAGCGCGCCGGCGCTGGCCACATGGAAGCCGTCGACATCCTTGGCGGGCGAGATGGCCTCGATGACCTTCTGCGCGTCGATGTGTGCGGGCAGGGGCAGTTGCACCAGGATGCCGTGAATCGTCGGGTCGTTGTTGAGCGCGTGCACGCGCGCCAGCAACTCGGCCTCGCCCATGGACGCGGGCCAGGTCTCGAGCACCGAGTGCATGCCGGTGTCCTCGCAGGCCTTGACCTTGTTGCGCACATAAACCTGCGAGGCGGGGTTGTCGCCCACCAGGATGACCGCCAGGCCCGGCGTGATGCCCCGGGCCTTGAGGGCCTGTACGCGGGTCGCCACGTCGGAGCGGAGTTGGCGGGAGAGGGCGTTGCCGTCGATGAGCTGGGCGGTCATGGGGAGCGTGGCGTCGTTGAAAGCGAAACGCCCGCCGAAGGGGCGGGCGTTGGAGAGTGGGTGGGTGTCAGGCCTTGGCGGGCGATTGGCCCAGCGCGATCTTGAGCAGGTCGGCCACGGTGTTGGCACCGAGCTTTTCCATGATGTTGGCGCGGTGGGCCTCGACGGTCTTGATGCTGATGCCCAGGTCGTCGGCGATCTGCTTGTTCAGGCGACCGGCGACGATGCGTTCGAGCACTTGCGATTCGCGGCCGGTGAGCTTGGCCAGCAGCGCGTCGCGGCTGGCGGCCTGCTGGTGGGTGGCGAAGGCTTCGCGCGCGTGCTCGAGCATGCGCTCCACCAGGGCCAGCAACTGGTCTTCCTTGAAGGGCTTCTGGATGAAATCGAGCGCGCCTTTCTTCATCGAGTCGACCGCCATGGGCACGTCGCCATGGCCGGTGATGAAGACGATGGGCAGGGGGGACTGGCGCTCGATCAGGCGGTCCTGCAGTTCCATGCCGGTCATGCCGCCCATGCGGATGTCGGCGATCAGGCAGGCCACCTCGCGGGCGTCGTAGCGCGACAGGAAGGCTTCGGCCGATTCGAAGCAGCGGACCCTGAAATCCTTGCCTTCGAGCAGCCACTGGAGGGAATCGCGCACGGCCTCGTCGTCGTCGACGACGTAGACGGTGCCTTTCTTGGGAATCAGGCTCATCGGGCTCTCTCGGTGTCCGTCAGTGGCTCGTTGGCGGCAACGTCCGGCGAGCCCTGGGGTTGAAGACGCGGTGTGACGGGGATCCAGAAGCTGAAGCAGCACCCCACCACATCGGCGCCATTGTAGAGATTCTCGACCCGCATCCGGCCATGGTGCGACTCGACGATGCTGCGGCACAGCTTCAGGCCGATGCCCATGCCTTCGCTCTTGGTGCTGTAGAAGGCTTCGTAGATGCGTTCGATGAGTTCATCGGGCACGCCGTTGCCGGAGTCGCGCACCTCGAACTCCACCACGTCCTCGCCCTCGATGCGCCGCGGCGCCACGCGCAGTTCGACGTTGCGCTCGCCCAGCGGTCGGGCGGCCTGGGCGATGGCCTCGCCCGCGTTCTTGAGCAGGTTGATGAGCACCTGCTCGATGAGGATCGGATCGACCATCAGCATGGGCATGCGCGCGGCCACGTAGGGCGTGAGGCGCACCTGCTGGCGGCGCAGCTCGATGTCGGCCAGTTCGATGGCGTTGCTCACCATCTGCGGCACGTCGGACAAGGTGGGGTTGGGCTCGCTGCGCTTCACGAAGGCGCGGATGCGCTGGATGATCTGGCCCGCGCGCTGGGCCTGGCGCGCGGTCTTGTCCAGCGCCGCGAGCAGTTCGTCGTGGCTGATGCGTTGTTCCTGCAGGCGCGACACCATGCCGTTGCAATAGTTGCTGATGGCGGTGAGCGGCTGGTTGAGTTCGTGGGCCACGCTCGACGCCATTTCCCCCATGGTGATCAGGCGGCTGGCGGTCTGCGCGCGCTCGGCCTGGCGCGCGGCCTGCTCTTCGGCGTTGCGTCGCGGCGTGATGTCGCTGGCAATGACCATCTGCGCCAGGCGCCCGTCGACCCAGGTGAGGTAGCGCGTGCGCACCTCCAGCCAGCGGTCGAGCTCCTGCACGAACACCTCGGCGTTTTCCACGCCGGCGTCGGGCAGGGCGCCGGTGGGCATGCCGGCGAAGGCGTCCACCGCGTCGCCGTCGTCGGGGCTGGGCTGGGGCTGGTTGCCGGCCAGGTCCACCAGGTGGCGGTGCCCCTGGCCGCGCGTGCCGAACCACAGCCGGTACATCTTGTTGGCGAACAGCAGTTCGTCGCTGCCCAGTGGTGCCACGGAGACGGCCGAGTCGAGCGATTCGAGCACCGTGGTGAAGCGCTCGTAAGAGGCCGACAGCTCCTCGCGGATGCGCTTGGGCTCGGTGATGTCGGTCATCGAGGTCATCCAGCCGGTCTGGTGCCCTTTCGGATCGATCAGCGGCGAGACGTACATGCGCGCGTCGAAGATGGTGCCGTTGCGCCGGCGCACACGCACCTCGAAGCCGCCCGGCGTGGAGCGGCCGTTGAGTTCGTCCTCCAGCCGCGCGTGCAGTTGTTCGTGGTCTTCCTCGGGCCAGTAAGGAAAGGGCGCGGTGCGGCCCACCAGTTCGGCCTCGGTCCAACCCGTCATGGAGCAGAACGCGGGGTTCACATAGGTGATGCGGCCCTGCATGTCCAGCGCGCGCATGCCGGTGAGCATGGAGTTCTCCATCGCCCGCCGGAAGTTGGTTTCGGCCACCAGCGCCTGTTGCGCCTGCACGCGCCGGCGCGTGTGGCGCCAGGTGCCGATCAGCATCCACACCGTGAGCGCCGAGAGCGCGCCGATGACCCAGAAGAAACCCGAGCCGACGATGTCCTGCGAGGTGCGGTAACCCTGCGCCTTCAGGATCAGGCCGTTGCCAACCGGAGAGACGGGTACCTCGTGCTGCAGCGAGGGGTTGGACCAGGGCAGGAAGGACAGCACCGGTTCGGCGGTCTGCAGGTTGCCGGCGAGCACGTTGCCGCCGTCGTCCAGCAGCGCCACCGCATAGCGCGCCATGATCTCCGGCGGCATGCCGAAGCGCATGAGGCCATCGACCGAGTACTCCCCCATCACCGTGCCCGAGAAGCGGCCCTGTTCGGTGAGCGGCACCTGCAGCATCAGCGTGACACCGCGTGTGTTGTCGCCGGTGAGGGGGCGCGAGTAGATGGGCTGGCGCAGGTCGCGTGCGAGGTCGAAGCTGCCGTCGGTTTCCGCGGGCGACAGCGATCCGCCCACGCTGCGCATCAGGGCGACGGGAGCGCTGGGCGATGCATAGGTGGCCAGCACGCGGCGGCGGCCGTCGACCCAGGTGATGGCGAGCAGCTCGGGGAACTGGCTGACCAGCGTCTCGGCCTGGAACGTGAATTCCTCGGTGTCGATGGCGTGGTTGTCGATCTCGCGGGCCAGCCGCATGAGCTGCTCCTGGCGCTCGAGCAGGCGCAGGCGCAGGCGTTGCTGGGCGTACTCCACATCGCGCGTGACGGCCTCGCGTTCGCGGTCGATTTCTTCGAAGCGCAGGTAGGCGATGGCGACCACGATGGCCGAGAGGAACAGCAGCACCGCCAGCAACGGGCCCAGGGTGGCAAAACGGTCCTGCCGCGAAGGCGGAAGGCGGCGCCACCACCGCTTCCACCAGGGGGCGGCAACGGTGGCGCGAGGTGGGGTGGGTGGCGCAGACATGAAGGCTGGGAGTCTACGTGAGCACCGCGGTTGCCGTGGCCCATCCGCCTCCTTGCAATCCGCATTATGAAATCATGAAGCGCATATTGAAATCACGACTGCTCTGTGAAAGAATGCGCGACAGCGTCGGGCGGCCTTCGTAAGCTCGGCCTTCAAACCACAGGAGACAGCGATGTCAGCAAACGACACGAACAGCGGCCGTGCGGCCGGGGACACGGACGCCCAGGAAACCCGGGAATGGATGGAGGCGCTGGTCGCCGTCATCGAAAAGGAAGGCCCCGAGCGCGCGCACTTCCTGCTGGAACAACTCCTCGAAGAGGCCCGCCAGCACAGCGTGGACATGCCGTTCTCGGCCAACACCGGCTACGTGAACACCATCGAGCCGGACCAGGAAGCCCGCTGCCCCGGCAACATCGCCATCGAAAAGCGCCTGCGCGCCTACATGCGCTGGAACGCCATGGCGATGGTGGTGCGCGCCAACCGCCTCAACCCCGCCGACGGCGGCGATCTGGGTGGCCACATCGGCTCCTTCGCCTCGGTGGCCAGCATGTTCGGTGCCGGCTTCAACCATTTCTGGCACGCCGCGAACGAAAAGCACGGCGGCGACCTGCTCTACATCCAGGGCCACAGCTCGCCGGGCATCTACGCGCGCGCTTTCCTTGAAGGCCGCCTGACGGAAGCGCAACTCGACATGTTCCGCCAGGAGGTGGACGGCAAGGGTCTCTCCAGCTACCCGCACCCCAAGCTGATGCCCGAGTTCTGGCAGTTCCCCACCGTGTCGATGGGCCTGGGCCCGCTGATGGCGATCTACCAGGCGCGCTTCCTCAAGTACCTGCACGCCCGCGGCATCGCCGACACCGCCGACCGCAAGGTCTGGGTGTTCTGCGGCGACGGCGAAATGGACGAGCCGGAATCGCTGGGCGCCATCGGCCTGGCCGCGCGCGAGAACCTCGACAACCTGGTGTTCGTCGTCAACTGCAACCTGCAGCGGCTGGACGGCCCGGTGCGCGGCAACGGCAAGATCATTCAGGAGTTGGAGAGCGAGTTCCGTGGCAGCGGCTGGAACGTCATCAAGCTGCTGTGGGGCAACGGCTGGGACGAGCTGCTGCGCCGGGACAAGAGCGGCAAGCTCAAGCAGCTGATGATGGAAACGCTGGACGGCGACTACCAGGCCATGAAGGCCAACGACGGCGCCTTTGTGCGCAAGAACTTCTTCGGCAAGTACCCCGAGACCGCCAAGCTGGTCGAGCACATGACCGACGAAGAGATCTTCGATCTGCGCCGCGGCGGCCACGAGCCCGCCAAGGTGTATGCCGCCTTCCACGCCGCCAACGAGCACAAGAACCAGCCCACGGTGCTGCTCGTCAAGACCGTCAAGGGCTACGGCATGGGCAAGGCCGGTGAAGGCAAGAACACGGTTCACCAGACCAAGAAGCTCACGGACGACGACATCAAGTACATCCGCGACCGCTTCAACATCCCCATCCCCGACAGCGAGCTGCCCAAGCTGCCGTACTACAAGCCGGCCGACGACACGCCGGAGATGAAGTACCTGCATGAGCGCCGCCAGGCACTCGGCGGCTACCTGCCGCAGCGCCGCCCCCAGGCCGACGAGAGCTTCACCGTGCCCGCGCTGGACACCTTCAAGGCGGTGCTGGAGCCCACGGCCGAAGGCCGTGAGATCTCGACCACGCAGGCCTACGTGCGCTTCCTGACGCAGCTGCTGCGCGACCAGGCGCTGGGCCCGCGCGTCGTGCCCATCCTGGTGGACGAAGCCCGCACCTTCGGCATGGAAGGCCTGTTCCGCCAGATCGGCATCTACAACCCGAAAGGCCAGCTCTACACCCCGGTCGACCGCGACCAGGTGATGTACTACAAGGAAGACAAGGCCGGCCAGATCCTGCAGGAAGGCATCAACGAGGCCGGCGGCATGGCCAGCTGGATCGCGGCGGCCACCAGCTACAGCACGAACAACCGGATCATGATCCCGTTCTACGTGTACTACTCGATGTTCGGCTTCCAGCGCATCGGCGACCTGGCCTGGGCCGCGGGCGACATGCAGGCGCGCGGCTTCCTGCTCGGCGGCACCTCGGGCCGCACCACGCTGAACGGCGAAGGCCTGCAGCACGAGGACGGCCACAGCCACATCCTGGCCGGCACGATCCCCAACTGCGTGAGCTACGACCCGACCTTCGCTCACGAGGTCGCGGTGATCATGCACCACGGCTTGAAGCGCATGGTGGAGCGCCAGGAGAACGTCTTCTACTACCTGACGCTGCTCAACGAGAACTACGCCATGCCCGGCCTGCAGCCCGGCACCGAGGAGCAGATCATCAAGGGCATGTACCTGTGCAAACAGGCGCCCGCGCTCAAGAAGGACGCGCCCACGGTGCAACTGCTGGGCAGCGGCACCATCCTGCGCGAATCGTTCGCCGCGCAGGAACTGCTCGAGAAAGACTGGGGCGTGGCCGCCGGCATCTGGAGCTGCCCGAGCTTCAACGAACTCACGCGCGACGGCCAGGACGTGGACCGCTGGAACCTTCTGCACCCCACCGACAAGCCGCGCACGGCCTTCGTGACGGAGCAACTCGCCAAGACCGCCGGCCCGGTGATCGCGTCCACCGACTACATGAAGAACTACGCGGAGCAGATCCGCCCGTTCATTCCCCAGGGTCGCACCTACAAGGTGCTGGGCACCGACGGCTTCGGCCGCAGCGATTTCCGCAGCAAGCTGCGCGAGCACTTCGAGGTCAACCGCCACTACATCGTGGTCGCCGCGCTCAAGGCGTTGAGCGAAGAGGGCAAGGTTCCCGCGGCCAAGGTGGCCGAGGCGATCAAGAAGTACGGCATCAAGGCCGACAAGATCAACCCCCTGTACGCCTGAGCGCCGGAGACCGACATGGCAAGCATTGATGTGAAGGTCCCGGACATCGGGGATTTCGACGAGGTGGCGGTGATCGAGTTGCTCGTGAAGCCGGGCGACACCGTCAAGGCCGAGCAATCGCTCATCACCGTGGAAAGCGACAAGGCGTCGATGGAGATTCCGTCGTCGGCCGCGGGCGTGGTGAAGGAGCTGAAGGTCAAGCTCGGCGACAAGGTGAAGGAAGGCTCCGTGGTGGTGGTGCTGGAGGCCGAGGGCGCTGCCCCGGCCGAGGCGCCCGCTGCCGCGCCGGCTCCGGCCGCGAGCCCCGCACCGGCGGCTGCCGCGCCCGCGCCGTCCGCACCGGCCCCCGCTGCGGCCCCCGTCGCCAGCGGCCCGGTCGAGGTCAAGGTGCCCGACATCGGCGACTTCAAGGATGTTGCGGTGATCGAGGTGCTGGTCAAGGTCGGCGACACCATCGCGGTGGAGCAGAGCCTGATCACCGTCGAGAGCGACAAGGCGTCGATGGAGATCCCCTCGTCCACCGCGGGCGTGCTCAAGGAGCTCAAGGTCAAGGTGGGTGACACGGTCAACATCGGCGATTTGCTGGCGATCGTCGAAGGCAGCGGTGCCGCGGCACCCGCGCCGGCCGCGGCCGCGCCGTCTCCTGCTGCAGCGGCCCCCGCCGCCGCGCCAGCCTCGGCGCCCGCTGCCGCCGCACCGTCGCCGGCCGCACCCGCCGCGCACAACCCCACCACGGCCCCCGTCGGCTTGCCGCACGCCTCGCCATCGGTGCGCAAGTTCGCGCGCGAACTCGGCGTGCCGCTGGCCGAGGTCAAGGGAACCGGTGTCAAGGGCCGCATCACGCAGGAAGATGTCCAGAACTTCACCAAGGCCGTGATGGCCGGCACCGCGCAGACGCAGGCCCAGGCCGCGAAGGCGCCGGCCGGCGGCGGTGGTGGTGCCGGCCTGGACCTGCTGCCCTGGCCCAAGGTCGACTTCACCAAGTTCGGCCCGGTCGAGCGCAAGGACCTCAGCCGCATCAAGAAAATCAGCGGCGCGAACCTGCACCGCAACTGGGTGATGATCCCGCACGTCACCAACAACGACGAAGCGGACATCACCGAGCTGGAGGCCTTCCGCGTGGCCACCAACAAGGAGAACGAGAAGTCGGGCGTCAAGGTGACGATGCTGGCCTTCGTGATCAAGGCGGTGGTCTCGGCGCTGAAGAAATTCCCCGAGTTCAACGCCAGCCTCGACGGCGACACGCTGGTCTACAAGCAGTACTTCCACATCGGCTTCGCGGCCGACACGCCCAACGGCCTGGTGGTGCCCGTGCTGCGCGACGCCGACAAGAAAGGCATCCTGCAGATCAGCCAGGAGATGGGCGAGCTCGCCAAGAAGGCGCGCGACGGCAAGATGGGCCCGGCCGACATGAGCGGCGGCTGCTTCTCGATCAGCTCGCTCGGCGGCATCGGCGGCACGCACTTCACGCCCATCATCAACGCGCCCGAGGTTGCCATCCTGGGCCTGTCCAAAGGCCAGATGAAGCCGGTGTGGGACGGCAAACAGTTCGTGCCGCGCCTGACGCTGCCGCTGTCGCTGTCGTACGACCACCGCGTCATCGACGGTGCCGCCGCGGCGCGCTTCAATGCGTACCTGGGCCAGGTGCTGGCGGACTTCCGCCGCGTGCTGCTGTAAGGAGAACCCGATGGCACTCATGGACATCAAGGTTCCCGACATCGGCGATTTCAAGGACGTCGCCGTCATCGAGGTGCTGGTCAAGCCCGGCGACGCGATCAAGGTCGAGCAGTCGCTCATCACCGTCGAGAGCGACAAGGCCTCGATGGAGATTCCGTCCTCGGCCGCGGGCGTGCTCAAGGAGCTCAAGGTCAAGGTCGGCGACACGGTCAACATCGGCGACCTGCTGGCGGTGATCGACGGCGAGGGCGCGGCCAGCGCACCGGCGGCGGCATCGCCCGCACCGGCACCGGCCGCTGCACCCGCGGCCGCGAAGGCAGCCCCCGCACCGCGCGCCGCCACGCCCGCCGCCCCCGCCTACGGCGGCGCGGCCGACGTCGAGTGCGACGTGCTCGTGCTCGGTGGCGGCCCCGGTGGCTACTCCGCGGCCTTCCGCGCTGCGGACCTCGGCCTCAAGGTCGTGCTGGTCGAGCGCTACGCCACCCTCGGCGGCGTGTGCCTGAACGTGGGTTGCATTCCGTCCAAGGCGCTGCTGCACGTGGCGGCGGTGATGGACGAGGTGAGCCACCTGTCGGGCTACGGCATCGACTACGGCCGCCCGGTGGTCAACATCGAGAAGCTGCGTGGCCACAAGGAAAAGGTCATCGGCAAGCTCACCGGCGGCCTGGCGGCGATGGCCAAGATGCGCAAGGTCACCGTGCTGCGTGGCTATGGCAGCTTTGTCGGCCCCAACCACCTGGGCGTGGAAGCCACCGAAGGCAAGGGCCAGGACAAGACCGGCCAGAAGCAGGTGGTGGGCTTCAAGAAGGCCATCATCGCCGCCGGCTCGCAGGCCGTGCGCCTGCCCTTCATGCCGGAAGACCCGCGCGTGGTCGACAGCACCGGCGCGCTCGCGCTCGCGGGTGTGCCCCAGCGCATGCTCATCCTGGGCGGCGGCATCATCGGCCTGGAAATGGGCACGGTCTACAGCACCCTGGGTGCGCGCCTGGACGTGGTGGAAATGCTCGATGGCCTGATGCAGGGCGCCGACCGCGACCTGGTGAAGGTCTGGCAGAAGATGAACGCGCCGCGCTTCGACAACATCATGCTCAAGACCAAGACCGTGGCGGCCAAGGCCACGGCCGCGGGCATCGAGGTGAGTTTCGAGGGCGAGGGTGCGCCCGCGCCGCAGACCTACGACCTGGTGCTGCAGGCCGTGGGCCGCAGCCCCAACGGCAAGAAGATCGGTGCCGACGCCGCGGGCGTGGCCGTGACCGAGCGCGGCTTCATCGACGTCGATATCCAGATGCGCACCAACGTGCCGCACATCTTTGCCATCGGCGACATCGTGGGCCAGCCCATGCTGGCGCACAAGGCGGTGCACGAGGGCCACGTGGCGGCCGAGGTCATCGCCGGGGAACTGCAGGGCAAGGCGGATCTGGCCGCCGCCGCGTTCAATGCGCGCGTGATCCCCAGCGTCGCTTACACCGATCCCGAGGTGGCCTGGGTGGGCCTGACCGAGGACCAGGCCAAGGCGCAGGGCATCAAGGTCAAGAAGGGCCTGTTCCCGTGGTCGGCCTCCGGCCGCGCCATCGCCAACGGCCGCGACGAAGGCTTCACCAAGCTGCTGTTCGACGATTCGCCCGAGGCCCATGGCCACGGCCGCATCCTGGGTGGCGGCATGGTGGGCACGCACGCGGGCGACATGATCGGCGAGGTGGCGCTGGCCATCGAGATGGGTGCCGACGCGGTGGACATCGGCAAGACCATCCACCCGCACCCGACGCTGGGCGAGAGCATCGGCCTGGCGGCCGAGGTGGCGCACGGCAGTTGCACCGACGTGCCGCCGCAGCGCAAGTAAGGCCGCCCCGCCAACGGCGCGAAAAGCCACCGGTTGCCCCGGTGGCTTTTTCTTTGCCGGTGTTCAGCGCGGCGCAACGCGGCTGGCCAGCGGCGGGCTGCGGTAGTCGGGCAGCAGCTTGCAGGTGTCGCCGTAGGCGGCTTCATGGCCCTTGCACAGCGCCAGCACCGTGTGCGGCGTGGGCTTGTCTTTCTTGTCGATCCAGTTCAGCAGCGCCGTGAACAGCGCAGGGTACTGCGGTTCGCTCAGGTAGCTGTGCTCCGATTCGTCGCTGAAGGTCTGCACCAGCAGGGCGCCATTGCCCGCGCGGTCGATGATGTCCCGGTAAGCCGCGTTGAGCTCCACGAAGGCGGTCGGGTCGTGCACCGCGTGCAGCGACAGCACCGGCATGTTGATGCGCCCCTGGGGATCGCTGTCGCGCGCCAGTTCGGCCACGGCGCCCGGGTCGGCCACGTAGCGCAGCACACCGGCGTTGAGCGCCGCGTCGTCGGCCGAACCCTGGTAGCGCACACGCGTGTTGTCGAAGGGGTTGCGGTTGTCCAGGCGCAGCTGGGTCAGGTCGCGGAACAGCCAGGTGGCCCAGTTCAGGTGGGCAATCACCGAGCGCTCCGGGATCTTGATGACGTTCACGATGGTGGCCAGGTTGGCCTTTTGCTGCTCGGTGCGTTGTGCGGCGGGCTTGCGCACGCCGGTGCATTCGTCCACGCGGGCGGCCAGCTCGGCGCGCGTGAGCCGCGCGTTCATGGGCAGGCCCTGCCACAGCGGGTACGCGGGCTCGTCGGCCTTGGGGTGGTTCTTGCACACGTACTGGTAGACCACGCGCAGGTCGAGCCGGAAGTCGTAGGCGCGCGTGCCGCCGCCCAGCACGCCGCTGGTGAGCAACACGCCGTCGTAAGGGCCGCGTGTGGGGCCGTTCGGGCCGTCCACGGTGGCATACAGCTCCGCCGCCTTCGACGCCACACCCGCGCCGTAGCTCTGGCCGTGCAGCAGGGTGCGGCGCGGCGGGCCGAAGTGCTGCACGAAGTGGCGGCGTGCGCGTTCGGTGTCCTCGGCCGCCATGCTCACGCCGAAGCCGCCACGCCGGTACGTGGCGGCCACCCAGGCGTAGCCCGCCTTGACCGTGATGGCCCAGCGCTTGAGGTCTTCCTCCCCGCGGTCGAAGCGGGCCGGGCCGGTGTCGGCCGGCCCGCCGTGTGCGTGCACCACCAGCACACCGGTGGCGGGTTTCCAGCCGGCGGGCAGGGCGGTCCAGAAAAAGCCACCCAGGCCGTCTTCGGCCGTGAAGCAACGGGCGCCGGTCGGCACCTCGCTCGGGCAGGTTTGCGGCTTGGGGTTACCCGGGCCTGGCGCGGCCTGGGCTTGCAGGGGAGCAAGGATGAGGGCGGCCAGGGCAAGGCTCGCCAGGGGGCGGATGGGCACGGCTTGTCTCCGGTGTTGTCGTTCGTTCGGGTCCGCCGCACGATAGGTGCGCCACCACCTCGCGTCAAATATAGTGAAAGGCAGTTTTCAATACCTTTCAGATATGGAACTACGGCACCTGCGCTACTTCCTGGCCGTGGCCGAAACCGGCCACATGACGCGTGCCGCCGAGCGCCTGGGCATCCAGCAACCGCCCTTGAGCCTGCAGATCAAGGCGCTGGAGAAGGCGCTTGGCGTGGCCTTGTTCCACCGCCATCCCAAGGGGGTGAGCTTGTCGGACGCGGGCCGGCTGTTCGAGGTCGAAGCGCGCCGGCTGGTGGACGACATGGCCGCGATGGAGCAGCGCATGGCCCGTGTCGCCCGCGGCGAACTGGGCGTGCTCAACGTGGGTTTCACCAGCTCGGCGGCGGCCCACGCGTTCACGCCCGAGGCGCTGCGCGCCTGCCGTCGCGCCTGGCCGGGCATCAGCCTGTCCATTCGAGAAGACCACGCGGCCGGCATCACCGAGGCGGTGGCCACCGGGCGGCTGCATTGCGGGCTGATTCGCGTGCCGGTGTCGCAGCCCGAGCACCTGAGCTTCGAGGTGCTGCTGTGTGAGCCGCTGCTGGTGGCGCTGCCGCTCGACCACCCGCTGGCGCGCGAACGCCACCGTGCGCGCCCGGTGCGTGGGCTGGCCTTGGCCGAACTGCGCCACGAAGGCCTGGTCCTCGTGCGCCAGCCCGGCGCGCCGGGCCTCTACGCCAATCTGCTGGCGCTGTGCGAAGCCCATGGGTTTCGCCCACGCATTGCGGCCGAGGTGGAGCGCATGGGCACCAGCCTGAACCTGGTGGCGGCGGGCGCCGGCATCGCGGTGGTGCCGGCGTCCATGCGCGGCGTGCACCCGAATGCGGTGGTGTACCTGCCCCTGGCCGACGACATCCCGCTGGACGCGCCGCTGACCCTGGTCTACCGCAGTGCCGACGCCAGCGGCCCGGCCGCGCACTTTCTGAAGATCCTTCGCGACACGGCGCGCAAGGCGCAGGCGCGTGCGCGCCGGGGGCAGGGGGCATGAACCCGGGTCGGCGCCGGTTGGCCATGGCCGTGGCGGCGTTGGTGTCCGCCGGCGTGGTGCGTGCAACCTCCGCCTGGCCTGCACAAGCCCTGCGCATCATCGTGGTCTACCCACCGGGTGGCCTGAGCGATGGCGTGGCGCGCGCGCTGGCCGAGCGCCTGGCGTGGCAACTCGGCGTGCCGGTCCGGGTGGAGAACCGTGCGGGCGGTGGGGGCAGCGTGGGCCTGCAGGCGCTGGCACGGGCCACGCCCGACGGCCACACCCTGGCGTTCTCGGCCATCAGCCCCCTGACGCTGCGCCCGCACCTGGGCCCCATGGGCTTCGACCCGCTGCGCGATGTGGCCCCGGTGGCGGGCGTCATGTTCACGCCGGTGCTGCTGGTGGGCACCCCGGCGTTCACCGGGCACCGCTTTGCCGATCTGGTGAGCCAGGCGCGCGAGCGGCCGCGCGCCTTGCGCTGGGCAACGTCGGGCGTGGCCACCGCCGGTCATCTGGTGCTGGAGCAGGTGCAGGCGGGCAGCGGGATCGCCGTGACGCACGTGCCCTACAAGGGCGGCGGGCAGCAACTCAACGACGCACTGGGCGGCCAGTTCGAGCTGTTGTCCACCAACGTGGCGCCGACCCAGCTGCGCCATGTGGAGGCCGGGCGATTCCGGCCGCTGGCGGTGGGGTCCCCCCAGCGCCTGGACGTGTTGCCGTCCGTGCCCACATTCACCGAGCTCGGTTTGCCGCACGCCAACATCGGCTCGCTGTTCGGCCTGTTCGCGCCGGGCGGCACACCGGCGGCCGTGCTGGAGCGGCTCAACGCCGAGCTCAACACGGCCATCGACACGCCCGGGATCCGCGAGCGCCTGCTGGCGGCCGACAACCTGCCCGCGACGGCCGACCGCGCCAGCTTCGTTCGCCGCATCGAGCAGGAGTGGCAGAGCAACCGCCGGCTCAAGGACGCCGGCATCCGGATGGAATGAGGCCCGGGCAGGCCGGGCGGCTCAGGGCTGGGCCTGGGCGAGCGGCACACGCCGCGCGCCGTTGAAGCGCTTGCTCCAGTACGCCACGCGCATGTCTTCCACGCGAACCTCGGCGCCCGCGCGCGGCGAGTGCACGAACTTGCCGTCACCCACGTAGATGCCGACGTGGCTGAACGCGCGGCGCATGGTGTTGAAGAAGACGAGATCGCCGGGCTTGAGGTCGTTGCGCTCGATCGGTTGCGTGGCCGCGGCTTGCTCGTCGGAGCGGCGCGGCAGCAGCTTGCCGACCGATTGCTCGTACACAGCCCGCACGAAACCGCTGCAGTCGAAGCCGGTTTCGTGGCTGTTGCCACCCCAGCGGTACGGCACACCCAGAAAAGCCAGGGCATTGATGACGAGGCTCGAGGCCTGATCGGTGGCCGTGGCGCCCGCTTGTTGCATCTGCTCACCCAGGCGGGTCATCAGGCCCTTTTCGGCCAGCAGGCTGTCCATGTCTTCCCAGTGGTTGCCCGGTGCGGCCAGGGCCGCAGCGGAACCGAGCAACAACAGGGAGGGCAGCCAACGCTTCATGGTGCGCGAGGGTAGGCGCCCGCAACCTCGGCGTCAAGTGAGAAAAAGGCTGTAAGCACTTGATTTGGCGGGGGATTGAAGTTCATGGTGACCGGGTGCCGATCATTCAATCCATTGCCATGAGGTCAATCTCTGGCAATTGCGTCCAATAAATTTCTGGCCAAGCAATTTTTTGAACCATGTTCAGTAAATTTGGCCAAGTTCAATTTCAAGAACTACGTTGATTCCATCGATACACTGCCGCCATGGACGTCCAGATCGATGAGTTGCGCCCCGTGCCCAGCGCGGCCGAGCAGGCCGAGGCCCAGCGCCAGCTCGAGCTGCGGCAGCAGCGGCAATTGGCCATGTCCGACACCCGTCGTGCGCACGTGCTCGACGCCGCCCGCCGGGTGTTTGCCGAGCGCGGCGTGGAGGGCGCCAGCATCCGCGAGATCGCGCGCGAGGCCGGCTACACGGCGGGCGCGCTCTACAGCTACTTCGACAGCAAGGAGGCGATCTACGCGGCCTTGCTGGCCGAGTCGCTGGACCGGCTGCAGGCCGAGGTGTTGGCGGCCCGGGCGGCCAAGGGGCAGCCGGCCCGCCTGTTGGTGGCCAAGGCGCAGGCCTGGTTCGGTTTCTACGTGCACCACCCGCGCGATCTCGATCTCGGCTTCTACCTGGTCAACGGCCTGGCCCCGGGCGGCCTCACGCAGTCGCTGGACCGGGCGCTCAACGAGCGCTTGATGGAGGCGCTGCAGCCGTGCGAGCAGGCCTTTGAAGAGATGGGCCTGTCGCCCGATGCGGCCGCGCGCGAGAACGCCGCGCTGTTTGCGCACGGCATGGGCTTGCTGCTGCTGCAGCACACCGGGCGCATCAAGCTCTTCGGCCAGGCGGCCGAGGCCTTGTTTGCGCAGTACGTGGAGCGCCTCGTGGAGCGCTTCGACCCCGCGACGGCGAGCGCCGCGCGCAAACAGCGCGACCTGTTCGCGGAGTGAGTGCCGCGCGCTGCCAGAATCGCGCGTTTTGCTGAAGGACCGCCATGCTGCTCGACGCCGATGAATCCCAACTGGTGCTGGTGGACTACCAGGCCCGCCTGATGCCTGCCATTCACGAGGGGCCAGCGGTGCTGGCCAATGCCCTGCGCCTGGCGCAGATGGCGCAGGCGCTGGATGTGCCCGTGTGGGCCACCGAACAGAACCCCGACAAGCTGGGCCAGAACCCCGCCGAATTGCGTGCGCTGTGCCGCAAGACCCTGGCCAAGATGCACTTCAGCGCCGTGGGCGATGGTTTGGCCGACTGGCTGCGCCCACCCGCCAAACCCCAGGGGGGCAATGTGCGCAGCCTGCCCAAGCACCTTCAGAAACCGCCGGGGCCGCGCGAACCCGAGCGCCCTAGCATCGTGATCGCCGGTTGCGAAGCCCACGTCTGCCTGCTGCAAACCGCGCTCGAACTGCTGGAGCAGGAGTTCGAGGTCTGGGTGGTGACCGACGCCTGCGGCTCGCGCACCGAACGCAACCGCGACGCGGCCTTCGACCGGCTGGCCGGTGCGGGCGCCGAGCTCGTGACCACCGAAATGGTGGCGTTCGAGTGGCTGCGCACCGCCGAGCACCCCGATTTCAAGGCGGTGCAGGGGTTGATCAAGTAAGGAGAACAGGGGCCTTGCCTGGGCGGGCCGGGCCCTGTCAGGCCCGAGCAAGCCGGCTTCTCATAATTAAGAATTCAGAACGCCCGGCGGCTGTGCCCGGGTAGAGGCCCTCAGGAGACACCATGGGATACGCCGACTTTCACCGCCGTTCGCTCGAAGACCGCGATGGTTTCTGGGCGGAGCAGGCCCGACGGATCCACTGGCACCGCCCGTTCTCGCGCGTCTGCAACCACGACAACCCGCCGTTCACGCGCTGGTTCGAGGGCGGGCAGACCAACCTGTGCCACAACGCGGTCGACCGGCACCTGAAAGACCGAGCGCAGCAGAACGCGCTGATCTTCGTGTCCACCGAGACCGACCAGGAGCGCGTCTACAGCTATGCCGAACTGCACGCCGAGGTGCAGCGCATGGCCGCGGTGCTGCTGGCCCAGGGGGTGAAGCGCGGCGACCGCGTGCTGATCTACATGCCCATGATCCCCGAGGCCGCGTTCGCCATGTTGGCCTGCGCGCGCATCGGGGCCATCCATTCGGTGGTGTTCGGTGGATTCGCCAGCCATTCGCTGGCCAGCCGCATCGACGACGCCACCCCTGCCGCGATCGTGAGTGCGGACGCCGGCTCGCGCGGCGGCAAGGTGGTGGCCTACAAGCCGCTGCTCGACGAAGCCATTGCGCTGGCGAAACACAAGCCGGCTTCCGTGCTGCTGGTCAATCGCGGCCTGGCCCCGATGAACCTGGTGCCCGGGCGCGATCACGACTACGCCGCCTTGCGCGAGCAGCACCTGAACACCGCGGTGCCCTGCGCCTGGCTGGACGCCACCGACATCAGCTACACCATCTACACCAGCGGCACCACCGGCAAGCCGAAGGGCGTGCAGCGCGACGTGGGCGGCTACGCGGTGGCGCTGGCCGCGAGCATGGGCGAGATTTTCCTGGGCAAGCCCGGGGAAACCTTCTTCTCCACCAGCGACATCGGCTGGGTCGTGGGCCACAGCTACATCGTCTACGGCCCGCTGATCGCGGGCATGGCGACCATCATGTACGAGGGCCTGCCGATCCGCCCCGACGGCGGCATCTGGTGGAAGCTGGTCGAGAAATACAAGGTCGCGGCCATGTTCAGTGCGCCCACCGCGGTGCGTGTGCTCAAGAAGCAGGACCCGGCCTACCTCAAGCAATACGACCTCTCCAGCCTGAAGGCGCTGTTCCTGGCGGGCGAGCCCCTGGATGAGCCCACCGCGCGCTGGATCGCCGACGGCCTGGGCGTGCCCATCATCGACAACTACTGGCAGACCGAATCGGGCTGGCCGATCCTCACCATCGCCAACGGCGTCGAGCCGAAGCCCAGCAAGTTCGGCAGCCCTGGCATTCCCATGCCGGGCTACAGCGTCAAGCTGCTGCACGAGGGCACGGGCGAAGAGCTCACGGAGGCCAATCAGAAGGGCGTTGTCGTCATCGAAGGCCCGACGCCGCCGGGCTTCATGCAGACGGTCTGGCGCGACGACGCGCGCTTCGTGAACACGTACTGGAAAAGCATCCCGGGCCGGCTGGTCTATTCCACCTTCGACTGGGGCATCCGCGACGAAGACGGCTACTTCTACATCCTGGGCCGCACCGACGACGTGATTAACGTGGCTGGCCACCGCCTGGGCACGCGCGAGATCGAGGAGAGCATTGCCAGCCACCCCAACGTGGCCGAGGTGGCCGTGGTGGGGGTGGCGGATCAGCTCAAAGGCCAGGTCGCCATGGCCTTCGTGGTGGCCAAGGACGCCTCGGCGCTGGGGGATGCCAACGCCCAGCTCAAGCTGGAGGGCGAGATCATGAAGCTGGTGGACGGGCAATTGGGCGCCGTGGCCCGGCCGGCGCGGGTGCGCTTCGTGAGCCTGCTGCCCAAGACGCGGAGCGGCAAGCTGCTGCGCCGTGCCATCCAGGCCGTGTGCGAAGGGCGCGACCCCGGCGACCTGACCACCATGGACGACCCCGGCGCGCTGCAGCAGATCCGCGACCTCGTCAGCTGAAGGGCCGGGTCCGCCCGGGGGGCGGGCGAGGGGGTGCAGGGCTATGATCCATGCTTATATTTCCAAGCAGCGTGGGTGCCATGGCCGACATCATCGACAGCGAAGCCCAGGTCGAAAAAGGGCGTGTCTTCGAGCTCGCCGCCGAGCTCTTCGGCGTGCTCGCCACGCCGATGCGGCTGCGCATCCTCAGCGCGCTGTGCGACCAGGAGAAGTCGGTGTCCCAGTTGCTCAAGGAAATCGACACCACCCAGCCCAACCTGTCGCAGCACCTGAACCTGCTCTACCGGGCCGGCGTGCTGGCCAAGCGCAAGGACGGCACCCAGGTGTTCTACCGTGTGCAGAGCGAACAAGCGGTGACGCTGTGCCGCACGGTGTGCACGCAGATCGCGATCGAAATGGACGAGCCTTCCTCGGTGCCCGCCTCGCAACGGCTGTCGCCCCGCGTCGCCGGTTGACGACTGGCGGACACCGTCGGTCACCGAACCGACACGGCCGCAGGGGCATCATGTCCCCGCGCACGGCCGTGCGGTGGCACAATCCCGGGCTGCAGTCAGTTCCTTCCAAAGCCACTGTCGCATCCGCCAACCGGTCAAGCCGTGTCGCGGGAGGTTTTTCAACCAGCTAATGTTTCCCCAAGGGAAGCGGAGGTCAGCGGATCCATGAGCGATTCTTCATCGGGCTCGGGCAACGTCTACGTTGCTTACCAAGGCAACTCGTATCTCTTCGGCGGCAACGCGCCGTACGTGGAAGAGATGTACGAGAACTATCTCGCCAACCCCACCAGCGTGCCCGACAACTGGCGCGAGTACTTCGACGCGCTGCAGAACGTGCCAGCCGTTGACGGCAGCAACGCCAAGGACGTGCCTCACCTGCCGGTGATCAACGCCTTCGCCGAGCGCGCCAAGCAGGGCGGCACCACCGTGGTGGTCGCCTCGGGTGCCGATTCCGACCTTGGCCGCAAGCGCGTGGCCGTGCAGCAGCTCATCGCCGCTTACCGCAACGTCGGCGCCCGCTGGGCCGACCTCGACCCGCTCAAACGCACCGAGCGCCCCCACATTCCTGAACTCGAGCCCTCGTTCTACGGCTTCACCGATGCCGACCACGAGACCGTGTTCAACACCAGCAACACGTTCTTCGGCCGCGAGACCATGTCGCTGCGCGAGCTGCTCAATGCGCTGCGCGAAACGTATTGCGGCTCCATCGGTGCCGAATACAACTACATCACCGACCAGAACCAGAAGCGCTGGTGGCAGGAGCGCCTGGAAGGCTCGCGCACCCGCCCGACCTACAACGCCGAGAAGAAGAAGCACATCCTGGAGCGCCTGACGGCCGCCGAAGGCCTGGAGCGTTTCCTGCACACCAAATACGTCGGCCAGAAGCGTTTCTCGCTCGAAGGCGGCGAGAGCTTCATCGCTTCGATGGACGAGCTGGTGCAGCAGGCCGGCCAGGCCGGCATCCAGGAAATCGTGATCGGCATGGCCCACCGTGGCCGCCTGAACGTGCTGGTGAACACCCTGGGCAAGATGCCCAAGGACCTGTTCGCCGAGTTCGATCACACCGCCCCTGAAGAACTGCCCGCCGGTGACGTGAAGTACCACCAGGGCTTCAGTTCCGACGTCTCCACCGCCGGCGGCCCGGTGCACCTTTCGCTGGCCTTCAACCCCTCGCACCTGGAGATCGTGAACCCGGTGGTCGAGGGCTCGGTGCGCGCCCGCATGGACCGCCGCGGTGATCCCCTGGGCAAGCAGGTGTTGCCCGTGCTGGTGCATGGCGACGCCGCCTTCGCCGGCCAGGGCGTGGTGATGGAAACCCTGGCGCTGGCCGAAACCCGTGGGTACTCCACCGGTGGCACGGTGCACCTGGTCATCAACAACCAGATCGGCTTCACCACCTCCGACCCGCGCGACAGCCGCTCCACGCTGTACTGCACCGACGTGGTCAAGATGATCGAGTCGCCCGTGCTGCACGTGAACGGTGACGACCCCGAGGCCGTGGTGTTCGCCACCCAGCTCGCGCTCGAGTTCCGTCTGGCCTTCCAGAAGGACGTGGTGGTCGACATCGTCTGCTTCCGCAAGCTGGGCCACAACGAGCAGGACACCCCCTCGCTGACCCAGCCGCTGATGTACAAGAAGATCGCGACCCACCCCGGCACGCGCAAGCTGTACGCCGACCGCCTGGCCGCGCAGGGCCTGGGCGAATCGCTGGGTGACGACATGGTCAAGACCTACCGCGCCGCGCTCGACGCCGGCCGCCACACGGTCGACCCGGTGCTGACCAACTTCAAGAGCAAGTTCGCGGTCGACTGGAGCCCCTACCTGGGCAAGAAGTGGAGCGACAGCGCCGACACGGCCATCCCGCTCACCGAGTGGAAGCGCCTGTCCGAGCGCATCACCACCATCCCCGAGAGCGTGACGCCGCACCAACTGGTGAAGAAGGTCTACGCCGATCGCGCAGCCATGGGCCGTGGCGACATCCCGGTGGACTGGGGCATGGGCGAGCACATGGCCTTCGCTTCGCTGGCGGCCAGCGGCTTCCCGGTGCGCCTGTCGGGCGAGGACTGCGGTCGCGGCACCTTCACGCACCGCCACGCCGTCATCCACGACCAGAACCGCGAGAAGTACGACGAGGGCACCTACATCCCGCTGCAGAACGTGGCCGACAACCAGGCCCCGTTCGTGGTGATCGACTCCATCCTGTCCGAAGAGGCGGTGCTGGGCTTCGAGTACGGCTACGCCTCCAACGACCCCAACACGCTGGTGATCTGGGAAGCGCAGTTCGGCGACTTCCTCAACGGCGCGCAGGTCGTGGTCGACCAGTTCATTGCCTCCGGTGAAGTGAAGTGGGGCCGCGTCAACGGCCTCACGCTGATGCTGCCGCACGGCTACGAAGGCCAGGGCCCCGAGCACAGCTCGGCCCGCCTGGAGCGCTTCATGCAGCTTGCGGCCGACACCAACATGCAGGTGGTGCAGCCCACCACGGCCAGCCAGATCTTTCACGTGCTGCGCCGCCAGATGATCCGCCCGCTGCGCAAGCCGCTGATCCTCTTCACACCGAAGAGTCTGCTGCGCAACAAGGACGCCACCTCCCCGCTGTCCGAGTTCACCAAGGGCGGTTTCCAGACCGTCATTCCGGAGAACAACGCCGACGTGGTGAAGAAGGCCGAGAAGGTCAAGCGCGTGATCGCCTGCTCGGGCAAGGTCTACTACGACCTGGTCAAGAAGCGCGAGGAGAAGGGCCAGGACGACGTGGCCATCATCCGCGTCGAGCAGCTCTACCCGTTCCCGCACAAGGCCTTCAGCGCCGAGCTCAAGCGTTTCCCCAACGCCGTGGACATCGTGTGGTGCCAGGACGAGCCGCAGAACCAGGGCGCCTGGTTCTTCGTGCAGCACTACATCCACGAGAACATGCTCGATGGCCAGAAGCTGGGCTACGCCGGCCGCGCGGCCTCCGCATCGCCGGCCGTGGGCTACGCCCACCTGCACCAGGAACAGCAGAAGACGCTGATCGAAGCCGCCTTCGGCAAGCTCAAGGGCTTCATCCTCACCAAGTAAACCGCCGTCGGGCGGGGCGGGCGCAACGCGCCTGCCCCGGCACACACCCACGCTCAACCCGAACGCATCCCCCAGGAAAAGAACATGGCCATCGTTGAAGTGAAAGTTCCGCAGCTGTCCGAATCCGTGGCCGAGGCCACCCTGCTGCAATGGAAGAAAAAGGTCGGCGACGCCGTCGCCGTCGATGAAATCCTGATCGAGATCGAGACCGACAAGGTCGTGCTCGAGACCCCCGCGCCCGCTGGCGGCGTGCTGGTCGAGATCGTGCAGGCCGACGGCGCCACCGTCACCGCCGACCAGGTGATCGCGCGCATCGACACCGCCGCCGTGGCCGGTGCCACGGCCCCGGCCGCTGCACCCGCAGCCGCGCCTGCCGCAGCAGCCCCGGCGCCTGCGGCCGCTGCCGCCGCCGGCAACAGCAAGGCCGGCGTGGCCATGCCCGCTGCCGCCAAGATCCTCGCCGACAACAACCTGTCCGCCGGCGCCGTGGCCGGCACCGGCAAGGACGGCCGCGTGACCAAGGGCGATGCCCTCGCCGCCGTGGCCGCACCCAAGCCCAGCACCGCCCCCGTGGCCGCGCCCACCGGCGCGCCCACCAAGGCGCTGCCGCAGGTGCAGGTGGCCGGCCCCAACCTGGGCCAGCGCCCCGAAGAACGCGTGCCCATGACGCGCCTGCGCGCCCGCGTTGCCGAGCGCCTGCTGCAATCGCAGTCCACCAACGCCATCCTCACCACCTTCAACGAGGTCAACATGGCCCCGGTGATGGAGATGCGCAAGAAGTTCCAGGAGAAGTTCGAGAAGGAACACGGCGTCAAGCTGGGCTTCATGAGCTTCTTCGTCAAGGCGGCGGTGCACGCGCTCAAGAAGTACCCGGTGCTCAACGCCTCGGTCGATGGCAACGACATCGTCTACCACGGCTACTTCGACATCGGCATCGCCGTCGGTTCGCCGCGCGGCCTGGTGGTGCCCATCCTGCGCAACGCCGACCAGATGAGCTTTGCCGACGTGGAGAAGAAGATCGCCGAGTTCGGCCAGAAGGCCAAGGACGGCAAGCTGGGCATCGAAGAGATGACCGGTGGCACCTTCTCCATCAGCAACGGTGGTGTGTTCGGCTCCATGCTGTCCACCCCCATCATCAACCCGCCGCAGTCGGCCATCCTGGGCGTGCACGCCACGAAGGACCGCGCGGTGGTCGAGAACGGGCAGATCGTGATCCGCCCGATCAACTACCTGGCCATGTCGTACGACCACCGCATCATCGACGGCCGTGAAGCCGTGCTGGGGTTGGTGGCCATGAAGGAAGCGCTGGAAGACCCGGCCCGCCTCCTGTTCGACATCTGAGGAACCGACGATGAGCCAGCAATTCGACGTCATCGTCATCGGCGGCGGCCCCGGTGGTTACATCGCGGCCATCCGTGCCGCGCAACTGGGCTTCAAGGTCGCCTGCATCGACGAGTGGAAGAACGCCGCGGGCGGCCCCGCCCCCGGCGGCACCTGCACCAACGTGGGCTGTATTCCCTCCAAGGCCCTGCTGCAGTCCAGCGAGCACTTCGAGCACGCCAACCTGCACTTCGCGGACCACGGCATCACCGCCAAGGACGTGAAGATCGACATCGCCAAGATGGTCGGCCGCAAGGACGCCGTGGTGAAGCAGAACAACGACGGCATCCTGTACCTGTTCAAGAAGAACAAGGTCACGTTCTTCCATGGTCGTGGTTCGTTCGTGAAGGCCGTTGACGGTGGCTACGAGATCGCCGTCAAGGGCGCCAAGGACGAGACCCTCTCCGGCAAGCAGGTCATCGTGGCCACCGGCTCCAACGCCCGTGCGCTGCCCGGCGCGGCCTTCGACGAGGAGACCATCCTGTCGAACGACGGCGCGCTGCGCCTGGGCGCTGTGCCCAAGAAGCTGGCGCTGATCGGCTCCGGCGTGATCGGCCTGGAAATGGGCTCGGTGTGGCGTCGCCTCGGCGCCGAGGTGACCATCCTCGAAGGCCTGCCCACGTTCCTGGGCGCGGTCGACGAGCAGATCGCCAAGGAAGCCAAGAAGGCCTTCGACAAGCAGGGCCTGAAGATCGAGCTGGGCGTGAAGGTCGGCGAGATCAAGACCGCGAAGAAAGGCGTGAGCATCGCGTACACCAACGCCAAGGGCGAAGCCCAGACGCTGGACGCCGACAAGCTCATCGTCTCCATCGGCCGCGTGCCGAACACGATCGGCCTCAACGCCGAAGGCGTGGGCCTGCAGCTCGACGAGCGCGGCGCCATCGTGGTCGACGGCGACTGCAAGACCAACCTGCCCGGCGTGTGGGCCGTGGGCGACGTGGTGCGTGGCCCCATGCTGGCGCACAAGGCCGAGGAAGAGGGCGTTGCCGTGGCCGAGCGCATTGCCGGCCAGCACGGTCACGTCAACTTCAACACCATCCCCTGGGTGATCTACACCAGCCCCGAGATTGCGTGGGTGGGCGAGACCGAGCAGCAGCTCAAGGCCCGCGGCGCCGCCTACAAGGCTGGCACCTTCCCGTTCCTCGCTAACGGCCGTGCCCGCGCCCTCGGCGACACCACCGGCATGGTCAAGTTCCTGGCCGACGCCACGACGGACGAGATCCTGGGGGTGCACATCGTGGGCCCCATGGCCAGCGAGCTGATCTCGGAAGCCGTGGTGGCGATGGAGTTCAAGGCCAGCAGCGAGGACATTGCGCGCATCTGCCACGCGCACCCCTCGCTGTCCGAGGCCACGAAGGAAGCCGCGCTCGCCGTCGACAAGCGCACGCTGAACTTCTGACGCAGCCTTGAGCGTCCGCAGCGCCTACGAAGCCGCGCTCAAGGAGCGCGGCTATTCGCCCGACCCCGCCCAGCTGCGTGCCGTGGACGCGCTGGAGCGGTGCGCGAACGAGTGGGCGCACTACAAGAGCAAGCGCTCCAACGCCCTCAAGAAGCTCATCAACCGGCCCGACATTCCGCGCGGCGTGTACATGTTCGGCGGGGTGGGGCGCGGCAAGAGCTTCCTGATGGAATGCTTCTTCCAGGCGGTGCCGCTCAAGCGCAAGACGCGGCTGCATTTCCACGAATTCATGCGCGAGGTGCACCGCGAACTGCGCGACCTGCAGGGCACGCAAAACCCGCTCGACGTGCTCGGCGAGCGCATCGCCCGGCGCTACAAGCTGATCTGCTTCGACGAGTTCCACGTGGCCGACGTCACGGACGCGATGATCCTGCACCGGCTGCTCGACAGCCTGTTCAGGAACGGCGTGGGCTTCGTCACCACCTCCAATTTCCAGCCCGACCAGCTCTACCCCGATGGCCTGCACCGCGACCGCATCCTGCCCGCGATCGGCCTGCTCAAGCAGCACCTGGAGGTGGTCAATGTCGACAACGGCACCGACTACCGGCGGCGCACGCTGACGCACATCGCGCTGTATCACACGCCGCTCGGCCCCGAAGCCGATGCCGCGATGGAAAAGACCTTCACCGAACTGGCCGAGGCCGGTGACCAGAACCCGGTGATGGGCATCGAGTCGCGCCAGATCCAGGCGGTGCGGCGCGCCGGCGGGGTGATCTGGTTCGATTTCCGCACGCTGTGCGGGGGCCCGCGCTCGCAGAACGACTACCTGGAAATCGCCAGCCAGTTCCACACGGTGATGTTGTCCAACGTGCCGCAGATGTCGGCCCGCATGGCGTCGGAGGCGCGCCGCTTCACCTGGCTGGTGGACGTGCTTTACGACCGCGGCTGCAAGCTGGTGCTGTCGGCCGCGGTGCCGCCCGAAGAGCTCTACCTCGAAGGCGCGCTCGCGCACGAGTTCCCGCGCACGGTGTCGCGCTTGACGGAAATGCAGTCTCAGGAATACCTGGCGCTGCCGCACCGTGTCGTGGACACGGCGCTGACCTGAGCGCTCAGATCAGCGGGTCGAGCTTCACGATGACGAGCGACATGTTGTCGCCCGTGCCGCGCGCGCGTGTGCGCGCTTTCTGGATCAGGAACTCGCAGGCCTCGCGCGGCGAGAGCATGGCGATGGTGCTGGCCAGTTCTTCGGGCGAGAAGTAATGCCAGATGCCGTCGCTGCAGGACATCAGCGCGTCGCCCGCATTGAGCTTGCTCACGGCGTGCAGATCCAGCGGCGGCTCGTTCTCGGTGCCCAGGCAGCCCATGAGGATGTTGGCGTGCGGGTGGTCCAGCGCTTCCTGCTCGGTGATCTCGCCCTGGTTCACCAGGGTCTGCACATAGGAATGGTCGTAGGTGCGGTGCAGCAGCTTGCCCTGGCGGAAATGGTAGATGCGCGAATCGCCGGCATGGATCCAGTGGCTCTCGCCGGTGGGGAGCAGCATGAAGGCGGCGACGGTGCTGTGCGGTTCCTGCTCGGCCGAGACGGCGGTGAGCTTGATCACCATGTGCGACTCGTTGACGATCTGTTTGAGCAGCGCGCGCGGGTCGTCGGTTTCGGGGTCGAAGCGGTCGAACAGCTGTTTG
The DNA here is from genome assembly GCA_016741995.1 of Hydrogenophaga sp. GTDB lineage: Bacteria > Pseudomonadota > Gammaproteobacteria > Burkholderiales > Burkholderiaceae_C > Hydrogenophaga. The sequence goes on from JACVCO010000005.1 coordinate 161,102, forward strand.
GCGGTCAGCATCACCTGATCGGATGCCTTGCGCCCGCCGCTGCGCCCACCCATGCCGTCGGCCAGCACGGCGAGCAGGCAGTTGGACACGCGGATGTGCTGCAGCAGGTTGACCTGGTCCTGCTGGTAGTCGCGGTCGCCCTTGTGGATGCCGGTCGATGCCTGGATGCGATAGCCTTTGGTCATGGGGTGGCGTTCGTTGAAGGGGCTGGCCGCGGTGGGCGCAATGGTATCCCTTTATCAACGGCCCGCCCCGTGGGGAATCCTTGCCTTGCCTGAGCTGAACACACGCGTGGACGCGGCCCTGGCCGGGGATGGCCCGCTCGCGGCCGTGTGGCCGGGCTGGCGCGTCCAGCCGGCGCAGCGGCGCATGGCGCAGGCGGTGGCCGACACGCTGCAGCAAGGGGGGGCGCTGCTGGCGCCGCTGCCCACCGGGGGCGGCAAGACGCTGGCCTACCTGGTGCCGTTGCTGTTGTCGGGCCACCGCGCGGTGGTGGCCACCAGCACGCACGTGCTGCAACACCAGTTGGCCGGGAACGACCTGCCGCGGCTGGCGCAGGCGCTCAACCGACCGGCGCAGGTCGCTGTGCTCAAAGGCCGTGGTCGCTACGTCTGCCTGCAGCGCTTGCGCGAGGTGGTGCAGCGCGGCCCTCGGCCGGGCGAGCTGCCGCGCCACGCCCGGCTGCGTGAGCTGCTGGCCTGGGCGCAGGCTTCGCGCGATGGCGATTTCGATGAACAACCCCGCCTGGCGAGCGACCCGGCGCTGCGCGCCACCATCACGTCCACCAGCGAAAGCTGCCTTCGTCAGGTTTGTCCCAGTTGGGCCGACTGCCATGTCGAGCGCGCGCGGCGCCGCGCCGACGGGGCCGACGTGGTCGTCATCAACCACCACGTCTGGCTCGGTGAGTTGCGCGCGCAGCGCCAGGGCCGCACCGCGGGTGTGCCGCGCTGCGACACCCTGGTGTTCGACGAAGCGCATGCGCTGCACGAGTTGGCTCGCCACTGGCACACGGCACGCGCGGACGCCACCTCGGTGGCCCGTTTCTGGGCCGATCTGGCCGAGCTGGCGCAAGGCCCGATGCGTGGCGCCGCGCCCTGGACGGGCCTGGCGCTGCAGGGCGGGCGGGCGTTGCGCTCGATGTCGATGGCGCTGCACGGCGCCGCACCGCGTGAAGGCCTGCAGGCCTGGCCCCTGCCGGATGCGCTGCCCGTGCGCGAGCTCGGCATTGCCCTGCAATGGGCGCACCGCGCCCTGGAGGCGGCGCAGGGCGGTGACGCCCGGCTCGCCGTTCTGCGGGAGCGGGCGGTGGCCATCGCCGGGGTGCTGCAGGGCGTGCTGGCCCCCGAGGGCGACGAACCGGCCTGGCTGGAATGGCGCGACAACCAACGGTGGTCGATGGTGCGCCCGGGGCCACAGGCCAGCGAGGCCGCGGCCCACGAGCTCGCGACCGGGGCGGCCTGGGGCGCGCGCAGCGTGATCCACACCTCGGCCACGCTCGGGGACGAACCGGGGCTGCGCTGGCACGGCGACGCGCTCGGGCTCCCGCCATCGGCGGTGGACTGGCGGACCCTGCCGCTGGAGCCTGGTCCGGTGGTGCCCGGTGCCGTCTGGCACGTGCCGCCCGACCTGCCCGAACCCGCCGACCCAGCGCACGGTGAAGCGCTGGCCCGGCGCGTGGCGCACTGGGCCGGGTTGCTGGGCGGGCAGGTGCTGGTGCTGGCAACCACGCGCCGCGCGGCCGATCGCCTGGCCGCTGCGTTGCTGGCCGAGTTGCCACCCCGTTGGCGGGTGCTGCGTGCCAGCGGCGAGAACGGCCGCCAGGGCTGGCAGGCGCTGCGCGACGAAGCGCCCACCGTGGTGGTGGCCAGCGGGGCGTTCTGGCGTGGTGTGGATGTGCCCGGCAACCGGCTCCGGCTGGTGGTGGTGGACAAACTGCCCTTTGCCCCGCCCGACGACCCCTGGCTGCAGCGGCGGCTGACCCGTGCCAGAGCCGCCGGCCTGAATGCGTTCGACGCGGTGCAGGTGGCCGACGCCGCCATGGCCTTGCGCCAGGCCGCGGGCCGTTTGATTCGTGGCCCGGCCGACCAGGGCCTGTTCGTGGTGGGGGACGTGCGCCTGCGCCAGCGCGCCTACGCGTCGCGCCTGCGGGCGGCGCTGGCGAACTGGCGCTGGCTGGAGGATGAGGCGTCGGTGGCGGGGTGGCTCGGCGCGATGGCGCTCACCAGAGCTTCCACCACGGGCCACTCTTGCGCGTGACCCCACCCTGCGCGAGGTACTCGCTGTTGGGGTAGCTCGACCGCATCACGCGGGCGGTGTCGTCACGCAATTGGGTCATGCCCAATGCGTCGTACGACTGGATCATGATGTAGAGCGCCTCTTCCAGGGCCGGCGCATCCACGTAGTCGGTCAGGGCCGATTGCGCGCGGTTGATGGCGGCCAGGTGCGCACCCCGGCTGTGGTAGTAGCGCGCCACGTGCACTTCGTACTGCGCAAGCGAGTTGACGATGTAGGTCATGCGCGAGCGCGCATCGGGCGCGTAGCGCGAGTCGGGGAAGCGCGTGGCGAGTTCGCGGAAGGCTTCGAACGATTCCTTGGCGGCCTTCTGGTCGCGCTCGGAAAGATCCTGCTGGCTCAGCCAGCCGAACAGGCCGAGGTTGTCGTTGAAGTTGACCAGGCCCTTGAGGTAGAGCGCGTAGTCCAGCGCCGGGCTGGCGGGGTGCAGGCGCATGAAGCGGTCCAGCGTGGCCAGGGCCTTGGCGGGTTCGCCGCTTCTGTAGTGGGCGAAGGCTTTGTCGAGCTGTGCCTGCTGTGCCAGGGGCGTGCCGGCGGCTCGGCCCTCCAGGCGTTCGAACAAGGTCACCGCGCGTTCGAAGTTGCCGGCATCGCGCTCGGCGATGGCCTCGCTGTACAGGCGGTTCGGGCTCCAGCCGGCGGTCTCGTCCACGGGCGTGGTGCTGCAGCCCTGCAGCACGGCAACCAGGGCAAGGGTCGCGAGGGCAGGGGCCGATAATCGACGGCGCAACTTCAAGGGCACACCTCTGGAACAGGACTCGTTTTCGGAAGCGGACAGTATATCGGCGGGGGGCGAGGCGACCGAGGCCGACGCCCTGGACGATCAGGCCGAACTGCGCCATTGCACGGTGCCCGCCGGGCTGCATGGCTGGCGTATCGACCGTGCCCTGGCCCAACTCGTGCCCGAGTTCTCGCGTTCGCACCTGCAGCAGGTGCTGGCCGACGGCGGCGTGCGTTGGCGGGGCCAACCCTGCAGCAAGGCCGCGGCCAAGGTGGCGGTGGGCGATGTGGTCGAGGTCTCGCTGAGGCCCACCGCGCAGGCCCGCGCCTTCGTGCCGCAGCCCATGGCGCTGGACGTGCGCTTCGAGGACGAGCACCTGCTCGTGATCGACAAGCCCGCGGGCCTGGTGGTTCATCCGGCCGCGGGGCACTGGTCGGGCACGCTGCTCAACGGCCTGCTGGCCCACCACGAGGCGGCCGCCTTGCTCCCGCGCGCGGGCATCGTGCACCGGCTCGACAAGGACACCTCGGGGCTGATGATGGTGGCCAAGTCGCGCGTGGCGATGGACGCGCTCGTGAAAGCCATCGCCGCGCGCGACATCAATCGCCAGTACCTGGCCCTGGCCCACGGCGCCTGGCGCGGTGCCGACACGCGCAGCGTGCAGGGGTTCATCGGCCGCGATCCCCACAACCGGCTGCGCATGGCGCTGGTGGGCGAGGGCAGCGGCAAACCCGCCCAAACCGATCTCCTGCGGGTGGATGGGCACGACCTGGCGACCCTCGTGGCCTGCAAGCTGCACACCGGCCGCACGCACCAGATTCGCGTGCACCTGGCCTCACTCGGGCATGCCTTGGTCGGTGACGCGGTCTATGGCGGGCGCCCCGCCTGGGGCCTGCAGCGGCAGGGGCTGCACGCGAGCTTCCTGCGCCTGGCGCACCCGGTTTCGGGCGTCGCGCTGAGCTTCTGGTCCGATCCGCCCGCGGACATTCGCGACGCCCTTTCACAGGGGGGGCTCCGGTACAATCCGCCCCCGGCCGGCAGAGGTCTGATCGCCTGACGATCCCTGGTGTGGCGCCCCACGCGGGGCCACCTGCCTACCGCTTCCGCGGGCCCCGAGCGCCCCCCGATCCTGCCCACCCGAGCGACCATGAACACCACGGATGCCCAGCGCGTCCTCGAAACGGCCCTGATTTGCGCCACGCAGCCCATGACGCTGCGCGAGCTGTCGGTGCTGTTCGATGGCGAGCTATCGGCCGACACGATCAAGACCCTGCTGTCCCATCTGCAGCTCGAATGGACGGGGCGCGGCGTGGAACTCGTGCAGGTGGCCACCGGCTGGCGCTTCCAGAGCCGGCCCGAGATGCGCCACTACCTCGATCGCCTGCACCCCGAGAAGCCGCCGAAGTATTCACGCGCCACGCTCGAGACGCTGGCCATCATCGCCTACCGCCAGCCCGTCACGCGCGGCGACATGGAAGACATCCGTGGTGTGACGATCAACTCGCTCATCCTCAAGCAGCTCGAGGACCGTGGCTGGGTCGAAGTCATCGGCCACCGCGAAACCGTGGGCCGGCCGGCCCTGTTCGCCACCACGCGGCAGTTCCTTGACGACCTGGGCCTGAGCTCGCTCGACCAGTTGCCCCCGCTGGAGGCCAGCGAGGTGCAGGAGTCGGCGCTCGGCTCGCTCGATTTCGAGAACCTCGCTGCGCAACTTCCCATCGTCGCCGTCGACGACACCCCGGCAGGCGAAGCGCCCGCAGAGGCGTCGACGGCAGACGCCACCCCCAACGAGGACACGCATGACCAAGGCGGCCCCACCCAAGCCCCGGCCTGAGCGCCGGCCGGCGGACGCCGGCGCCGAGCCCGCACTGAGCTTCGACGAGGTCGTGAGCGGCGCCTTCGATCAGGCGCTGACCGACGAAGCACCCGCCGTGCCCGCGCGCCGTGTGCTCCAGCCCGACGCCGATTCGCCCAAGCTGCACAAGGTGCTGGCCCAGGCCGGCATGGGCTCGCGCCTCGAGATGGAAGCCCTGATCGAGCAAGGCCGCGTCTCTGTCAACGGCGAGCCCGCGCACGTGGGGCAGCGCATCCGCCAGAGCGACGTGATCAAGGTCAATGGCAAGCCGGTGCGCGTGCGCCTGCAGGCGCCGCCGCCGCGTGTGCTGGCGTACCACAAGCCCGCGGGCGAGGTCGTCACGCACGACGATCCGCAGAACCGCCCCACGGTGTTCCGCCGCCTGCCGCGCCTGCACGACGGCAAGTGGCAATCGGTGGGGCGTCTCGACCTCAACACCGAAGGCCTGCTGCTGCTCACCAACGCCGGTGAACTCGCCAACAAGCTCATGCACCCCCGCTTCGGCCTGCAGCGCGAGTACGCCGCGCGTGTGCTGGGCGCGCTCTCCAACGAGGAAAAACAGCGCCTGCTCGATGGCGTGAAACTCGAGGACGGGATGGCCCAGTTCCAGACCATCGACGACGGCGGCGGCGAGGGGGCCAACTGCTGGTACCGCGTCACCATCGGCGAAGGCCGCAACCGCGAGGTGCGCCGCATGTTCGAGGCTGTGGGTCACGCGGTCAGCCGGCTCATCCGCATCCGCTATGGCGCCGTGGTGCTGCCGCGCGGCCTGCGCCGCGGCGACTGGGTCGAGCTCGACGAGCGCGACGTGCAGCGCCTCGGGTTGGCGGCCGGCATGGATACGCCGCGCCCGGTGCGCCGTCCGCCAGCGGGGCCGCCGGCCACCGCGCGCCGCAAATACGGCCCCGGCCCCAGCACGCCGCCGGCGCCGCCTTCGCGGGCGCGCCGCCCCGCGGGCCCGCGCAGCCTGGTCGATCCGTCCAAGGCCACTCGAGCGCCCGCTCAGGGGCCCATCGGTGGGGATGCGCTTGAGCGGCAACGTCAGCGCCGCCAGGGCGGTGCAGGCCCGGGTGCACCGAAGGGGCGTGGTCGCGCCGGGCCGCGGGGCTGACGCTTCCGCCATGTAGAATCGTGGGCTTTGCGGACGCCAGTGCGCCGCTGCCGTTTCCCCCATAAAACCCCAGGAATTCCATGGCCATCGAACGCACCCTCTCGATCATCAAACCCGACGCCGTTGCCAAGAACGTCATCGGTCAGATCTATGCCCGTTTCGAGGCCGCCGGCCTGAAGGTCGTGGCCGCGAAGATGGCCCACCTCTCGCGCCGCGAGGCCGAGCAGTTCTATGCCGTGCACAGCGCACGCCCCTTCTTCAAGGATCTGGTCGAGTTCATGATCAGCGGCCCGGTGATGATCCAGGCGCTCGAAGGCGAAGGCGCCATCCTGAAGAACCGCGACCTGATGGGCGCCACCGACCCGAAGAAGGCCGCTGCCGGCACCATCCGCGCCGATTTCGCCGACAGCATCGACGCCAACGCGGTGCACGGCTCCGACGCACCCGAGACCGCTGCCCAGGAAGTGGCTTTCTTCTTCCCCGGCATGAACGTCTACTCGCGCTGACCATGTCATGACGGTCAACCTGCTCGACTTCGACCTCGAGGGGCTGGCCGCCTTCTGCGAACAGCTGGGCGAAAAGCGCTTCCGCGCCACCCAGCTGTTTCGCTGGATCCACCACAAGGGTGCGTCCGATTTCGCCCAGATGACCGACCTCGCGCGCAGCTTGCGCGAGAAGCTGCCCGGTGCGGCGCGCATCACCGGCCTGCCCGTGCTCTCGCGCCAGGACTCGGCCGACGGCACCATCAAGTGGTTGTTCGACGTCGGTGATGGCAATGCCGTCGAAACCGTGTTCATTCCCGAGGACGACCGTGGCACGCTGTGTGTGTCGTCGCAGGCGGGTTGCGCCGTTGGCTGCCGCTTCTGCTCCACGGGGCACCAGGGCTTTTCGCGCAACCTCTCCACCGGTGAGATCCTGGCCCAGCTCTGGCAGGCCGAGTTCTTCCTGCGTCAGCACCTGAACCGGCCCGGGGAACGCGTGATCACCAACGTGGTCATGATGGGCATGGGCGAGCCGCTGCAGAACATCCACGCGCTGATTCCTGCGCTCAAGGTCATGCTCGATGACCACGCCTACGGCCTGTCGCGCCGGCGCGTGACCGTGTCCACCTCGGGCGTGGTGCCGATGATCGATCGCCTGGCGCAGGAGTGCCCGGTGGCGCTTGCGGTGTCGCTGCATGCCCCGAGCGACCCGCTGCGCGACGACCTCGTGCCGCTCAACCGCAAGTACCCGATCGCCGAACTGCTCGACGCCTGCCTGCGCTACCTGCCGGCCGCGCCGCGTGACTTCATCACCTTCGAGTACTGCATGCTCGACGGCGTGAACGACCAGCCCGAACACGCGCAGACCTTGCTGAAGCTGCTGCGGGGGCACGGTGGCCGTGGCGTGCCGGCCAAGATCAACCTGATCCCGTTCAACCCGTTCCCGGATTCCGGTCTGCGCTGCTCGCCGCGCGCGGTGGTGCAGCGCTTCGGCCAGATCCTCAACGAGGGGGGCATCGTCACCACCATCCGCAAGACCCGCGGCGACGACATCGACGCCGCCTGCGGGCAACTGGCTGGCGATGTGCTCGACCGCACCGACGCCGCGCGCCGCATGGCGCAGCGCCGCGAGAACGAACAACCGATCCGTTTCGTGACCCCCCAAAAGGAAAGGCAGGCATGACTCAGCCAGCGACCCGACCGCTTCCGCTCCGTTCCCACCCCGCGCTCTGGCTGTTGTCTGCAGCGCTGGCTCTGGTGATGCTGGCCGGTTGTGCGTCGCAGGCGCCGCGCGTGTCGTCCACGCCCACGCCGGGCGTCGAACCGCTCACCGCGTCGGACGAGCCGCTGTCGGTGCGCCGTGCGCGGCTGCGCTACGAACTGGCCGCGAACTATTTCGACCAGGGCCAGACCACCGTGGCCCTGGACGAGATCAAGCTCGCGCTGGCCGCCGATCCCAACTACGGCCCGGCCTACATCCTGCGTGGCCTGGTCTACATGCGACTGAACGACGACGCCCTGGCCGAAGACAGCTTCCGCCGCGCGCTGCAGATCAACCCGCGCGATGCCGAGGCCCAGCACGCCTACGGCCTGTTCCATTGCGAGAAGGGCCGCTACGACCAGGCCGACCGCTTGTTCGAGCAGGCGCTGAGCAACCCCACCTACCGCAACCGGCCGCGCACCCTGCTGGTCCAAGGCGTCTGCCTGGTGCGCGCAGGCAAGCTGCCCGAGGCGGAGTCGGCGCTGTCGCGTGCTTACGAGTTCGACACCAACAACCCCATCGCGGCGTACAACCTGGCCAGTCTGAAGCACCGGCGCGGCGACAGCCAGGCGGCGCAGTTCATCATCCGTCGCATCAACAATTCCGAACTGGCCAACGCCGAGACCCTGTGGCTGGGCATCCGTGTCGAGCGCCAGTTGCGCAACGATGTGACCGTGGCGCAGCTCGCCCAGCAATTGGGGCGCCGTTTCCCCGAATCGCCCCAGTGGGCCGCCTACCAGCGGGGGGCCTTCAATGACTGAGGCGGTGATGGACAACGGCCACGCCCAGATGCCCGAGCGGCCGGTGCGCCTGCGTGAGGCGCGCGAGGCGGCCGGGCTGCACATCGCCGCGCTGGCGGCGGCCCTGAAGGTGCCGGTGCGCAAGCTCGAAGCACTCGAGGCCGGCCGCTACGGCGATCTGCCGGACCTCACTTTTGCGCGCGCGCTCGCCTCCAGCGCCTGCCGCCACCTCAAGATCGATCCCGCACCGGTGCTGGAGCAGATTCCCCTGAGCCCCACCCCCGCGCTCGGTGATCGCGACAGCGCGCTCAACGCCCCGTTCAAACCCGCCACGGACGCCCCTGCGATCAACCCCTTGAGCTGGTTGTCGCGGCCGGCCTTGCTGGGGGCCATCATGCTGCTGCTGGCGGCCTTGGTGATCGCCTTCCTTCCGCAGCGCCAAGCGGCCGCGCCCGAGCCCACCTCGGCGGTCGCCCCGCCGTCCGCTGCGCCGGTGGCGCCCATCTTTCAACCCAGTGCGCCCGCGTCGGGCGATGCCGCATCGCCGCCCGCTTCCGTGGCCGGCGACGCACCGGCCGATGAGCCGGCGCAGGCCGACCCACCGACCACCGCCCCGGCTGCGCCTGCCGCCGCTGCGGATGCCACGCCACCCGTGGCCGCTGCGGCGCCCGCAGCCGACGCCGGTGCCGCCCCTGCCGGTGGGGCGGTGCTGAGCCTGGTGGCCAGCCAGGAGTCCTGGGCCGAGGTCGTCAACGGCACCGGCACGGTGGTGCTGCAGCGCCTGCTGCAGCCGGGCGAGCGCGTCGAGTTCTCGGCCGCGCCGCCTTACACCGTGGTGCTGGGCAATGCCGCTGTGGTGCAGGTTGCCTTGCGGGGGCGTGCCTTCAACGCCGCGGCCATCGCGCGCAACAACGTCGCCCGTTTCGACGCCCGTTGAGGACACGCATGAACCGCATGGAGCAGCCCATTCCCTTGCCCGAAGCGCCGCGCCGACGCACGCGCCAGGGCGTGGTGCGTTGGGGGAGTCACGCCGTCACTCTGGGTGGCGACGCACCGGTGCGCGTGCAGTCCATGACGAACACCGACACGGCCGACGCGATCGCCACGGCGATCCAGGTGAAAGAACTCGCGCAGGCCGGCTCCGAGCTCGTGCGCATCACCGTCAACAACGACGAGGCCGCCAAGGCCGTGCCCCACATCCGCGAGCAGCTCGACCGCATGGGCATCCCGGTGCCCTTGATCGGCGACTTCCACTACAACGGCCACCGCCTGCTCACCGACCACCCGGCGTGCGCCGAAGCGCTGTCGAAGTACCGCATCAACCCCGGCAATGTGGGCCGCGGCGACAAAGGCGACCGCCAGTTCGCGCAGATGGTCGAGATCGCGGCGCGCCACGACAAGCACATCCGCATCGGCGTCAACTGGGGCAGCCTCGACCAGGACCTGCTCGCGCGCCTGATGGACGAGAACGCGAACCGCGCCCAGCCCTGGGATGCGAAGCAGGTGATGTACGAGGCGCTCATCACCTCGGCCATCGAGTCCGCGAAGAAGGCCGAAGCCATCGGCCTGCGGGGCGAGAACATCGTGCTCTCGTGCAAGGTCAGCGCCGTTCAGGATCTGATCGCCGTTTACCAGGCGCTGGCGCAGCGTTGTGATTACGCGCTGCACCTGGGCCTGACCGAAGCGGGCATGGGCACCAAGGGCGCGGTCGCGTCCACCGCCGCACTGTCGGTGCTGCTGCAGCAGGGCATCGGCGACACGATCCGCATCTCGCTCACACCGCAGCCCGGCGAATCGCGCACGCAGGAGGTGGTGGTGGGCCTGGAGATCCTGCAGGCCATGGGGCTGCGCAGTTTCGTGCCCAGCGTCACCGCCTGCCCGGGCTGTGGCCGCACCACCAGCACCACGTTCCAGGAGCTGGCCAAGCAGATCGACGACTACCTGCGCGCGTCCATGCCCGTGTGGCGCGAGCGTTACCCGGGCGTCGAGGGCATGAAGGTCGCGGTCATGGGCTGCATCGTCAACGGGCCGGGTGAAAGCAAGCACGCCGACATCGGCATCAGCCTGCCCGGCACGGGTGAAGCGCCGGCCGCGCCGGTCTTCATCGATGGCCAGAAGGCCATGACGCTGCGCGGCGAGGGCATCGCGCGCGAATTCCAGACGGTGGTCGAGAACTACATCGAGAAGCGGTTCGGCGTGCACGCCTGAATCGCCCAGAACAACATGGCTGAAAAACTGGTTGCCGTCAAAGGCATGAACGACATCGCGCCGCCGCAGTCGGCGCATTGGGAATGGCTGGAGGCCACGCTGCGCGACCTGATGGCGCGCTACGGCTACCGCAACATCCGCACGCCCATCGTCGAACCCACGGCGCTGTTCGTGCGCGGCCTGGGCGAGGTCACCGACATCGTCGAGAAGGAGATGTATTCCTTCGAAGACAAGCTCAACGGTGAGCACCTCACGCTGCGGCCCGAGAACACCGCGGGCGTGGTTCGCGCCGCGCTCGAGAGCAACATGCTGTACGAAGGGCCCAAGCGCCTGTACTACATGGGCCCGATGTTCCGCCACGAGCGCCCGCAGCGCGGCCGCTACCGCCAGTTCCACCAGTTCGGCGCCGAAGCGCTGGGCTTTGCCGGGCCGGACGTGGACGCCGAGATCATCGTGCTGGCCTGCGACCTGTGGCAGGCGCTCGGCCTCACCGGCATCGAACTCGAGATCAACAGCCTGGGCCAGCCGGCCGAGCGGCTGGCGCACCGCCAGGCGCTCATCGCCTACCTCGAATCGCACGCCGGCCTGCTCGACGAGGACGCGAAGCGGCGCCTGCACAGCAACCCGCTGCGCATCCTGGACACCAAGAACCCGGCCATGCAGGACATGGTCAATGCCGCGCCACGGCTCATGGACCACCTGGGTGCCGAATCCCTGGTCCACTTCGAGCGCCTGAAGGCACTGCTCGAGGCGCACGGGGTGGCCTACCGCATCAACCCGCGCCTGGTGCGCGGCATGGACTACTACAACCTCTCGGTGTTCGAGTTCGTCACCACACAACTCGGCTCGCAAGGCACGGTGTGTGCCGGTGGTCGTTACGACGGCCTGTTCGAGCAGATCGGGGGCAAGCCCACGCCCGCCGTCGGCTGGGCGCTCGGCATGGAGCGCATCCTGGAGCTGCTGAAAGAGCAGGGCCGTTTGCCCGATGCGCCCGTGCCCGACGCCTACGCCGTGGTGCCCGACGCGGCCGACCTGCCGCGCGTGATGCCTGTGCTGCGCGCGTTGCGCGAGGCCGGTGCGCGCGTGCAGATGCACGCCGGCGGAGCGGACGGCATGGGCAGCATGAAGTCGCAGTTCAAGAAGGCCGACGCCAGTGGTGCGCGCTGGGCGCTGATCTTCGGCGCCGACGAACTCGCGCAGGGTCAGGTGGCTCTCAAACCCTTGCGTGGCGAGCGCGACGGCGCGCCCGGGCAGGCGGCACTGCCGTTGTCCGACGCCGCCGCCATCGCCGCCCGTGTGCGCGCCGCCTGAGGGCCAGCGCCCGGCTACCTACAATCCAGCACTTTCGCGTCCGACTAGAACCCATGGCCAAGCACCTCGACCTCGAAGAGCAGGAACAGCTCGATCAGCTCAAGCATTTCTGGGCCCGATACGGCAACGCCATCAGCTGGGTGCTGATCGTGGTGTTCGGCAGCTTTGCCGCGTGGAACGGCTGGAACTGGTGGGAGCGCAACCAGGGTGCCAAGGCCGCCGCGTTGTACGAAGAGCTCGACAGCGCCGTGGCCGCCAAGGACATCGAGCGCACCGAACGCGTGCTCACCGACATGCGTGCCAGCTTCGCCCGCACCACCTACGCCGCACAGGCCGGCCTGCTCGCAGGCAAGACCTTGTTCGAAGCCGGTCAGCACGACAAGGCGCGCGAGGCGCTGCAGGGCGTGATCAATGGCAGCAAGGACGCCGGCCTGCAGGCCGTTGCCCGCCTGCGCCTGGCTTCGGTGGAGCTGGAAGCCGGCCGCGCCGACGACGCCTTGAAGGCGTTGCAGGCCACGGTGCCTGCCGCCTTCGAGCCGCTGCTGGCCGACCGCCGCGGTGACGTGCTGATGGCGCAGAGCAAGCCCGACGAAGCCAAGGCCCAGTACCAGGCGGCCTGGAATGCCATGGAGCCGCGCAGCGATGCCCGCCGTCTCGTGGCGATCAAGCTGGCCGCTCTCGGTGTGGCGGTCGAGCCGGAGGCGCGCTCATGAGCCGACGCGCTGCCGTCCTCGCCCTGACCCTGGCCGCCAGCGTGCTGGCGGCCTGCTCGTCCAGCCCCAAGCCGCCGCAGCCGGCCGAACTCGGGCCCGCGACATCGCTCATCGGCACGCGCCAGATCTGGACCGCCAGCGTCGGCGAGGCCGGCACCGGCTTTCAACCCGTGGCCGCTGGCGGCCGGGTGATGGCCGCTGGCGCCGCCGGCGTGGTGGCCGCTTTCGACCAGGCCACCGGTGCCGAAGCGTGGCGTGTCGACCTGCGCACCCGGCTGTCCGCCGGCGTCGGCAGCGATGGCCAGACCACCGCCGTGATCACCGCCGACAACCTGCTGCTGGCGATCGCCGATGGCAAGGAGCGTTGGCGTGTGCGCCTGGGCGCGCGCTCGTTCACGCCGCCCCTGGTGGCCGGCGGCCGCGTGTTCGTGTTCACCGCCGACCGCAGCGTCACCGCCTACGACGCCGCCAATGGCGCGCGCCTGTGGGCCCAGACCCGCACCGCCGATCCGCTGGTGCTCAGCCGGCCCGCGGCGCTGGCGGCCGTGGGAGACACCCTGGTGGCGGGTGTCTCGGGCCGCCTGGTGGGTTTCAACCCCGACAACGGCGCGGTGCGCTGGGAGGTGCCGATCGCCAGCGCGCGTGGCACCAACGAGGTCGAGCGCCTGGTCGACATCGTCGCCCCGGTCGGCCGTGCGGGTGGCAACGTGTGCGTGCGCGCCTACGGCGCGGCCGTGGGTTGCGTGGACGTGCAGCGTGGCCAGCCGGTGTGGACGCGCGCCGCCCAGGGAACGGCCGGCGTGCATGGCGACGACCGCCTGGTCTTCGGCACTGAGAGCGATGGCACCCTGCTGGCCTGGCGCCGCGACAGCGGCGAACCCGCGTGGCGCAACGAACACCTCAAGCACCACCCGCTCGGCGCGCCGCTGGCGCTGGGCCGCGTGTTCGCCGTCGCCGATGGCAATGGCCTCGTGCACCTGCTCTCGCGCGAAGATGGCAGCGAGATGGCTCGCTTGAGCACCGATGGCTCGGCCATCGTCGCCACGCCGGTGCTCGCGGGCGACGCCCTCGTGGTCATGACCAGCCGCGGCAACCTCCACGCCTGGCGCCCGCAATGAGGCACCTGAAAGCCGTGCACCCGTGAAACCCGTCATCGCCCTCGTCGGTCGTCCCAACGTCGGCAAATCCACGCTCTTCAACCGCCTCACGGGCACGCGCGACGCCATCGTGGCCGACTTCGCCGGCCTCACGCGCGACCGCCACTATGGCAACGGCCGCGTCGGGCGGCGCGAATTCATCGTCATCGACACCGGTGGCTTCGAGCCCGACGCGGGCGAGGGCAGCATCTACCGCGAGATGGCCAAGCAGACCCGCCAGGCCGTTGCCGAGAGCGACGTGGTGGTCTTCGTGGTCGATGCGCGCGCCGGCCCGAACGCACAGGACCACGACATCGCCAACTACCTGCGCCGCCTGGGCAAACCGTGCCTGCTGGTGGCGAACAAGGCCGAAGGCATGACGGAGGGCGCGCAACTGGTGGAGTTCTTCGAACTCGGCCTCGGCGAGGTGCTGCCCGTGTCGGCCGCGCACGGCCAGGGCGTGCGCACCCTGCTCGACGACGCGCTGGAACGCATCCCCGGCCTGCCCCCCGAGGACGAAGAAGAGCCCGAGGCCGAGACCGGCGTGATCCGCCTGGCCGTGGCGGGGCGGCCCAACGTGGGCAAATCCACCCTCATCAACGTCTGGCTCGGTGAAGAGCGCCTGGTGGCCTTCGACATGCCCGGCACCACGCGCGACGCCATCAGCGTGCCGTTCGAGCGCGGCGGGCAGAAGTTCGAGCTCATCGACACCGCCGGGCTGCGGCGCAAAGGCAAGGTGTTCGAGGCCATCGAGAAGTTCTCGGTCGTCAAGACCCTGCAGGCCATCGAAAGCGCGCACGTGGTGCTGCTGCTGCTCGACGCCACCCAGGGGGTGACCGACCAGGACGCCCACATCGCCGGCTACATCCTCGAGAGCGGCCGGGCCGTGGTGCTGGCCATCAACAAATGGGATGCGGTCGACGCCTACCAGCGCGAGCAGATCGAACGCCAGATCGAGACGCGACTGGCTTTCCTCAAGTTCGCGTCGCTGCACCTCATCTCGGCGCGCAAGCGCCAGGGCCTCGGGCCGGTCTGGAAATCCATCGCCCAGGCGCACGCCGCCGCCATGCGCAAGATGGGCACGCCGCTGCTGACGCGTCTGCTGCAGGAGTCGGTGGCGTTCCAGGCCCCACCGCGCAGCGGGGGCGGGCGCCCCAAGATGCGCTACGCCCATCAGGGTGGCATGAACCCGCCGGTGATCGTGATCCATGGCAATGCCCTGGACCGGGTGCCCGACGCGTACACGCGGTTCCTCGAGGGGCGCTTTCGCAAGGCCTTTGATCTGATCGGCACGCCGCTGCGCATCGAGTACCGCACTTCCGACAACCCGTTCAAGGACGCCTGATCCCCTTACGCGGCGCTCGGAATAGGCGTGTGGTATGTTTCCGCCTTCCGAAACAGTCGAACACGGAGCATATCGTGAGCAACAACAAAGGCCAGCTCTTGCAAGATCCCTTTCTCAACCAGCTGCGTCGAGAGCATGTGCCCGTCTCGATCTATCTGGTCAACGGCATCAAGCTGCAGGGGCAGATCGAATCCTTCGATCAGTACGTGGTCCTGCTGCGCAACACGGTCACGCAGATGGTCTACAAGCACGCCATCTCCACCATCGTGCCGGGCCGCCCGATCCAGTTCTCGGTCGCCAACGCCGAAGATTCCAACACCTGAGCCTGCCGCTCTGAAGCGCCCCAGGCCTGCTCTGCCAGGCCGGGCGGGTAACGCAGGGCGCGTTGCCCCACCGTTTTGACTGCCCAGCCCCGCACCGCCACCCCCGCCCCAGCCGTCATCCTTGTCGGCGTGGATTTCGGTTTGCCGCATTTCGACGGTGAACTGCACGAGCTCGGCCTGCTGGCCGAAACCGCGGGCTACCGGGTGGCCGATCGCGTGGCCTGCAAGCGCCGCGCGCCCGATCCGGCCTTGTTCGTGGGGTCGGGCAAGGCCGACGAGATCAAGATGCTGGCGCAGTCCACCGGCGCCACCGAGGTGCTGTTCGACCAATCGCTCAGCCCGGCGCAGCAGCGCAACCTCGAGCGCCACCTGGGCCTGCCGGTCAATGACCGCACCCTGTTGATCCTGGAGATCTTCGCCCAACGCGCGCGCAGCCACGAAGGCAAGCTGCAGGTCGAGCTCGCGCGCCTGCAGTACCTGTCCACGCGTCTGGTGCGTCGCTGGTCGCACCTGGAGCGCCAGAGCGGTGGCATCGGCATGCGCGGCGGCCCGGGCGAAACGCAGATCGAACTCGACCGCCGCATGATCGCCGAGGCCATCAAGCGCACCAAGGAGCGGCTCGAAAAGGTGAAGAAGCAGCGCGCCACGCAGCGCCGCCAGCGCGAGCGGCGCGACGCCTTCACCATCTCGCTGGTGGGCTACACCAACGCCGGCAAGAGCTCGCTGTTCAATGCGCTCGTCAAGGCCCGCAGCTATGCGGCCGACCAGTTGTTCGCCACCCTGGACACCACCACGCGCCAGCTCTATCTGGGGGAAGCCGGGCGCACCGTTTCGCTGTCCGACACCGTGGGTTTCATCCGCGACCTTCCGCACGGTCTGGTGGATGCGTTCGCGGCCACCCTGCAGGAGGCGGCGGATGCCGACCTGCTGTTGCACGTGGTGGACGCCGCCAACCCCGAACACCCCGAACAGATTGCCGCCGTCGAACGTGTGCTGGGCGAGATCGGTGCCGCCGAACTGCCCCAGTTGCTGGTGTTCAACAAGCTGGATGCGATCGATCCCGCTCGCGCGCCTCTCCAGCGCATCGACACGATCGAGACCGGCGGGCGTACCCTGCCGCGGCTGTTCGTCAGTGCGCACGAAGGCACCGGATTGCCCGAACTGCGTGCCTGGCTGGCCGCGGAGCTTGCCCGTCGCAGCACCGCGGGCGCCACACAAGACCCCGAGGAAGCGCTTGAAACCGGGAACCCCCGGGCCTGATTCGGCACAATGTCGGGTCAGCTTTGCTTTGTACACAGGAACCACTCGCAGCATGGATGTGACCCCCACCCACCCGCACACCGGCGCGCCGCGCCGGGGCTGGCGCCGCTGGCTCGGCATGTTCAATCTCAACGACCCGCGCTGGGGCCGTGACGACAACGGCCAGGACGGCCGCAACGACGACGACCGTGGCGCACAGCGGCCCCGTGGCCAGGGCCCCAACCAGGGGCCGCCCGATCTCGACGAACTGTGGCGCGACTTCAACCGCAAGCTCGGTGGCCTGCTGGGCAACCGCCGCGGGGGTGGTGGCGGGCAGGGCGGTGGTGCCGGCGGCAACGGCGGCGGTGGCCAGGGCTTCAACCCCAACCCCAAGGCGGCCGGTGTCGGCGTCGGCCTGATCGTCGGCGTGGCCGCGCTGATCTGGCTCGGCACGGGTTTCTTCATCGTGCAGGAAGGCCAGCAGGCGGTGGTCACGCAGTTCGGCCGCTACCACAGCACCGTGGGGGCTGGCTTCAACTGGCGTCTGCCGTACCCGGTGCAGCGCCATGAGACCGTGTTCGTGACGCAGCTGCGCTCGGTGGACGTGGGCCGCGACAACGTCGTGCCGGCCACCGGCCTGCGCGAGTCGTCCATGCTGACCGAAGACGAGAACATCGTCGACATCAAGTTCGTGGTGCAGTACCGCCTGAGCGACGCACGCGCCTTCCTCTTCGAAAGCCGCGACCCCGACCTCGCCGTGCAGAAGGCCGCCGAGACGGCGGTGCGCGAGGTGGTGGGCAAGATGCGCATGGACGCCGTGCTTGCCGAAGAGCGCGACCAGATCGCGCCGCGTGTTCGCACACTCATGCAGACCATCCTCGATCGCTACAACGTCGGTATCGAAGTGGTGGCTGTGAACCTGCAGCAAGGGGGCGTTCGCCCGCCCGAGCAGGTGCAGGCTGCTTTCGACGACGTGCTGCGCGCTGGCCAGGAGCGCGAGCGCGCCAAGAACGACGCCGAGGCCTACCGCAACGATGTGGTGCCTCGCGCACGCGGTACCGCCTCGCGCCTGACCGAAGAGGCCGAAGGCTACAAGGCCCGCATCGTGGCCCAGGCGCAAGGTGATTCGCAGCGCTTCCGCTCGGTGCTCACGGAATACCAGAAGGCGCCGCAGGTCACGCGCGAACGCCTCTACACCGAAGCCATGCAGCAGATCTACGGCAACGTGACCAAGGTGCTGGTGGACACCCAGAACGGCGGCTCCAATCTGCTGTACCTGCCGCTGGATCGGCTGATGCAGGCGGCGGGTGCATCCCAGACGGCACCCGCACCGACGTCGCTGCCCGGTTCGTCGGCGCCGACGCCCACCCCGCTGGAACGCTCGACCGATTCGGCCCGCTCGCGTGAGCGCGAGAGCCGCTGAGCGAGGACAAGACATGAACAAGATCGGATTCATCATCACCTCGCTCATCGTGGTTCTGGCCATTGCCAGCTCCACGCTGTTCGTCGTCGACCAGCGCCAGTTCGGCGTTGTCTACCAGCTCGGCCAGATCAAGCAGGTCGTCACCGAGCCGGGGCTGAACTTCAAGCTGCCCCCGCCGTTCCAGAACGTCTCCTACATCGACAAGCGCCTGCTCACGCTCGAAAGCCAGGACAGCGAACCCACGCTGACCGCCGAGAAGCAGCGCGTGGTGATCGACTGGTACGTGCGCTGGCGCATCAGCGAGCCGCAGGCCTACATCCGCAACGTCGGTACCAACGAACGCGCCGGTGCCCTGCAGCTCAACCGCGTGGTGCGCAACTCGTTCCAGCAGGAAGTGAACAAGCGCACCCTGCGTGAATTGCTCTCGGCGCGACGCGACGACCTCATGCGCGACGTGCAACGCCAGGTCACCGCTGCCATCCAGAGCGCCAACCAGCCCTGGGGCATGGAGGTGGTGGACGTGCGTATCAACCGCGTCGACTACGCCGAATCCATCGTGACATCGGTCTACCAGCGCATGGAGGCCGAGCGCAAGCGGGTGGCCAACGAATTGCGTTCCACCGGCTTTGCTGAAGGCGAGGCCATCCGCGCCGATGCCGACCGGCAGCGCGAGGTCACCGTGGCCGAGGCCTACCGCGATGCCCAGCGCATCAAGGGTGAAGGCGATGCCCTGGCAGCCGCTGCGTTCTCCGACGCCTTCGGTCGCGATCCGGCGTTCGCGCGGTTTTACCGCCAGCTCGAAGCCTACAAGTCCAGCTTTGCTGGCAAGGGCGACGTGATGGTGGTGGATCCCTCGACCGATTTCTTTGGCGCGCTGCGCAGCAGCAACCTGCCAGCACCCCGGTGACATGAGCGAGGCCTGGTGGCTCGCACTGGGCCTGGTGCTGGTCTTCGAAGGCCTGCTGCCGCTGATCTCGCCCGGTGGCTGGCGGCGCGTGTTCAGCCAGATGCTCACGCTGCGCGACGGGCAGATCCGTTTTTTCGGCCTGATCAGCGTGGCCATCGGCGCGCTGATCGCCATGCTGTTCGGCTGAGCCGCTGCCGGGCGGCCCGGACCCGCCCGGTAGAATCGCGTTTTTAACAGCGTCCCCCAAACGCCATGTCTGCCTGGGTCCTCCCGGATCACATCGCCGATGTCCTGCCCTCCGAGGCCCGGCACATCGAAGAACTCCGCCGAAGCCTGCTCGACACCGCGCGCTCGTATGGCTACGAGCTCGTGATGCCGCCGCTGGTGGAGCACATCGAATCCCTGCTCACCGGCACCGGTGAGTCGCTCGATCTCCAGACCTTCAAGCTCGTCGACCAGTTGAGCGGCCGCACGCTCGGCCTGCGCGCCGACAGCACGCCGCAGGTCGCCCGCATTGATGCCCACCTGCTCAACCGGCACGGCGTGGCGCGCCTTTGTTATTGCGGGCCCGTGGTGCACACCCGCATCGACCGCCCTGCGGCGGGCCGTGAGCCGCTGCAGTTCGGTGCAGAGATCTATGGCCATGCGGGGCTGGAGGCCGACCTTGAGGCCGTGGAGCTGGCGCAGGCCTGCCTGCGTGCGGCGGGCCTGCGCGATCTGCAACTCGACCTGGCCGATGTGCGCGTGATCGATGCCGTGCTCGATCCGTTGCACCTGCCTGCGGCCCAGGTGGCCCGGTTGCATGCCGCCCTCACCGCGAAGGACGCGGCCGAACTGCGCTCGCTGGCGCGCGAACTGCCGGCGGCCACGCGTACCGATCTGTCGCTGCTGACCACGCTCTACGGCGACGTGTCGGTGCTCGGCGAAGCACGGCGTGGCCTCACGCCATCGCCCACGCTGCACGCCGCGCTGGACGCGCTGCAATGGCTCGCCGATCACGTGCAGGGCATGGGCCTCTCGTTCGACTTGTCCGATCTGCGGGGCTACGCCTACTACAGCGGCGTGCGCTTTGCGGTGTTCGCCCGCGATGCACAGGGCCCGGCGGCCGATATCGCACGCGGCGGCCGCTACGACGAGGTGGGCGCGGTGTTCGGCCGCAAGCGGCCCGCCGTGGGCTTCAGCCTCGACGTGAAGGAACTGGTGGCCGCCGTGGCGCCGCGCGCGCTGGCCGCCGCCATTCGCGCGCCCTGGAGTACCGATGCCGGGCTGCGCGAGGCCATTGCCGCCTTGCGCGCACAAGGCCAGACCGTGGTGTGCGCCTTGCCGGGCCACGACCACCAGGTCGATGAATTCCACTGCGACCGCGAGCTGGTGCCTGACACCGGCCGCGCGGGCACCTGGACCGTACGAACCCTCTGATTGGAAGATGCGATGAGCAACAAGGGCAGCGCCGCAACCCCCGGGCGCAACGTGGTGGTGGTCGGTACCCAATGGGGTGACGAAGGCAAAGGCAAGCTGGTCGACTGGCTGACCGAAACCGCTCAGGGCGTGGTGCGCTTCCAGGGCGGCCACAACGCCGGCCACACGCTGGTCATCAATGGCGTCAAGACCGCGCTCCACCTCATCCCCAGCGGCATCATGCGCGCCGGCGTCAAGTGCTACATCGGCAACGGCGTGGTGCTCTCGGTGAGCAAGCTGTTCGAGGAAATCGCGGGCCTGGAGAAGGCCGGCGTGGAGGTGCGCTCGCGCCTTCGCGTGAGCGAGGCCTGCCCGCTGATCCTGCCGTTCCACGCCGCGATCGACATCGCGCGAGAGGCCGCCAAGGTCAAGGCTGGCACCGAGAAGATCGGCACCACCGGCCGCGGCATCGGCCCGGCGTACGAAGACAAGATCGCGCGCCGCGCCTTGCGCGTGCAGGACCTCAAGTACCCCGAGCGCTTCGCCACCAAGTTGCGCGAACTGCTGGCGTTGCACAACCATGTGCTCACCACCTACCTGCATTCGGCCGACATGGCCTGGGACAACAAGATCGCGCCCTACATGAAAGACGGCGCCATCCAGTTCGAGCCGGTGTATGCCGAAGCCATGGCCCAGGCCAAACTACTTCAGCCCATGGTGGCTGACGTCTCGCGCGAACTCAACGAGGCGCACAAGGCCGGCACCAACCTGTTGTTCGAAGGCGCCCAGGGCACGCTGCTCGACATCGATCACGGCACTTACCCCTTCGTCACGTCCAGCAACTGCGTGGCCGGCAATGCCGCCGCCGGTGCGGGCGTCGGCCCGCAATTGCTGCACTACGTGCTGGGCATCACCAAGGCCTATTGCACGCGCGTGGGCGGTGGCCCGTTCCCCACCGAACTCGATTGGGAAAAAGAAGGCACGCCCGGCTGGCACATGTCCACCGTGGGCGCCGAGAAGGGCGTCACCACCGGCCGCTCGCGCCGCTGCGGCTGGTTCGACGCCGCGCTGCTCAAGCGCTCGGCCCAGGTCAATGGCCTGTCGGGCCTGTGCATCACCAAGCTCGACGTGCTCGACGGCCTGTCGGAACTGCAGCTGTGCGTGGGCTACGAACTCGACGGCGAGCGCATCGACATCCTGCCCATGGGGGCCGACGAGATCGCGCGCTGCAAGCCGATCTACGAGACCATGCCCGGCTGGACCGACTCCTCCGTGGGCGTGACGCGCTACGAGGACCTGCCGGCCAACGCGCGCCACTACCTCGAACGCATCCAGGAGACGACCGGCGTGCCCATCCACGTCGTGTCCACCAGCCCCGATCGCGACCACACCATCCTGCTGCACCACCCGTTCCACGGGTAATTCCGGGTAGGGCGCTCGAATCTGTCACCCCAAACTCTTCCGAACCCCCACCCGGAGCCCGCATGCTCACCGAAGACGGCAAACACCTCTACGTCTCCTACGACGAGTACCACAACCTGATCGAGAAGCTCGCGCTCAAGGTCTACCAGTCGGGCTGGGAGTTCGACACCATCCTGTGCCTGGCGCGCGGTGGCATGCGCCCCGGTGACATCCTCTCGCGCATCTTCGACAAGCCGCTGGCCATCATGTCCACCAGCTCCTACCGCGCCGAGGCCGGCACGGTGCAGGGCAAGCTCGACATCGCGCGCTACATCACCACGCCCAAGGGCGAGATCGCGGGCAAGGTGCTGCTGGTCGACGACCTGGCCGATTCGGGCCACACGCTCAAGGTCGTGATCGACCTGCTGAAGAACAACTACTCGCCCATCTCCGAGTTGCGCAGCGCGGTGATCTGGACCAAGGCGCTCTCCACCTTCACGCCCGATTACTCGGTGGAATACCTGCCCACCAACCCCTGGATCCACCAGCCGTTCGAGGGCTACGACAGCCTGCGCCCCGCCCAGTTGCTGGAAAAGTGGAAAGTCTGATGGCGTCGGGGAAGCGCTCCACCGGCCTCATCCACCACCCTTACAAGCCCCCCGGGGGCTTCGAGGCCGTCGCGCCGGGTGTGCACAAGGCCTCGACCGTCATCTTCCCCAACGTGCATGCGCTGCGCACGTTCGACTGGAAGGACAAGAGCGGCTACACCTATGGCCTGCACGGCACGCCCACCACCTTCACGCTCGAGGAGCGCATCGCCACGCTCGACGGCGGGCGTTTCTGCGTGTTGGCCCCCAGCGGCCTGTCGGCCATGGCCCTGGTGGACATGGCCTTCCTGCGCACCGGCGACGAGCTGCTGATCCCCGACAACGGCTATGAACCCGGCAAGAGTTTCGCCGCCGGCGAGCTGGCCGAGTGGGGCATCACGCACCGCTTCTACGACCCCATGGACCCGGCCGACCTGGCCGCGAAGATATCGCCGGCCACCCGCCTGGTGTGGCTGGAGGCCGCGGGCTCCATCACGCTGGAGTTTCCCGACGTGCCCGCGCTGGTCGCGGTGGTCAAGGCGGCCAACCAGGGCCGTGAGCGCCCCATCGTCACCGCGCTGGACAGTACCTGGGGTGCCGGCATCGCCTACCAGCCGTTCGAGCTGGGCGTGGACATCTCCCTTCAGGCGCTGACCAAGTACGCCAGCGGCGGGGCCGACGTGCTCATGGGCTCGATCGTCACGCGCGACGAGGCCCTGCACCGCGCCGTGCTGCTGTGCCACATGCGCCTGGGCCTGTTCATCGGCGTGAACGACGCCGAGCTCGTGCTGCGTGGCCTGCACTCCATCGAACTGCGCTACCAGCGGCAGGACGCCACCGCCCGCGAGCTGGCGGTCTGGCTGCAGGGGCAACCGGGCGTGGCCCGCGTGTTCCACCCCGCGCTGCCCGGCTCGCCCGGGCACGACACCTGGAAGCGCGACGCCAGCGCGGCCGCCTGCCTGTTCAGCGCCGCGTTCGAGCCCGGCATTTCCCAGGCCCGCATCGACGCGTTCTGCGATGCCCTGCGCCTGTTCAAGCTGGGCTGGAGCTGGGCCGGCCCCATCAGCCTTTGTGCGCCCTACAACGTGCCCGGCATCCGCAAGCTGGGTTGGCCCCACGCGGGGGGTCTGGTACGCTTTGCCGCCGGCCTGGAGCACGTCGAAGACCTCCGCGCCGATCTGGCCCAGGCCTTGCCGCAATTGCAGGCCTGATCTCACCCACCTCTCAGGACACCGCCTTGGCCACGCCGAACTACGGATACGAAAAGCGCCAGCGCGAGCTGGCAAAGAAGCAGAAGAAGGAAGAGAAAGCGCGGCAGAAGGCTGCGCGCAAGACCGGCGATGGGCCCCATCCCGGTGACGAACCGCAGGACGGTGCCGACGCCACGGGCACGGCCAACGGCGAAGGCGGCAGCGCCGACTGAGCGCGCCCGCGGGGCCGTTCAGTGCGCCTCGGTGGCGATCAGTGAGCGGGCGGCGGCCCGCATGGCCCGGTCGGATCGGTCGGGCACGGGGCAAGACAGGGCTTGCGGGTAGCGCTGGAAGTTGCGCTGCGTCGAGGCCAGGTAGGTGGGGTCGTAGTGCCGCACCAGCAAATCCAGCACCACGGCAGGCGTGTTCCCCGCGCGCACCTGCTCCGCCCAACTGTTCACGACCTCGGCGCCGCGCATCTCCCGCAATGCCTGCAGGCGCTCGATGAAGAAATCGGGGCGCTCCACGAAGAAGGCATAGTCTTCCAGCAACAGGGCCACGCGCTCGCCGTCGGCCAGTTGCAGTGCGATGCATTCGCTCGTGCGCATCGCCTCCATCAGGGCGTCGGGCACGCGCAGGTTGCCCACTTTCTTGCTCTCGCTTTCCACGTACACGGGGCGTGCCGGGTCGAAACGGCGCAGCGCATCCCAGATGAGCGAGTCGAAATGCTTCTGGCTGGGCTGCGGCTGCCCGGGCAGCAGGCCCAGCACCGAGCTGCGGTGGCGGGCCAGGGCCTCGAGGTCGAGCACCTGTGCGCCCTCGGTCGCGAGGGCCTGCAGCAGGCGCGTCTTGCCGCTGCCCGTGGGGCCGCAGAGCACGCGGTAGCGCAGGCCCGGTGCCCGTTGCGCCAGATCGTCCACCAGTGCCGCGCGCCAGGCCTTGTAGCCACCTTCGATGAGCGTGACCTGAAAACCGATGGCCCCCAGGATGGTGGCCAGAGAGCCGCTGCGGTGCCCGCCGCGCCAGCAATACGCCAGCGGCCGCCAGCCCTTGGGTTTGTCGATCACCTCGCGCTCGATGTGGGCTGCGATGTTGCGTGCCGCCAGCGCTGCCCCGCGTTTCTTCGCTTCGAAGGCGCTGTCCTGCCGGTACATCGTCCCGATGGTGATGCGCTCGGCGTTGTTCAAGGTGGGCCAGTTCACCGCGCCGGGCAGGTGGTCCAGGGCGTACTCGTCCTCGGTGCGGGCATCGATGAAGGTGTCGAACTCGGCGAGGCGCCGCAGCACCTCGTTGGCGCTGAGAAAGGCAACGGGCATGGGCAGGATTATCCCGCCGCGACCAGCTTCCTCAGTTCGGGCCAGACCGTGTCTCGCATGATCGGCTGGGCCTTTTCGTTGGGGTGGATGCGGTCGCTCTGGAACAGCGCCAGCGGGTCGGCGATGTCGGCGACGCCCTTGAGGAAGAAGGGCACCAGCGCGGTTTTTTCGTCGCGCGCCACACCGGTGAAGATCTCGCGGAACTCCTGCGCGTACTTCGTACCGTAGTTGGGCGGCATGTCCATGCCCAGCAACAGCACGCGCGCGCCCGCCGCCTTGGCGGCTTTCGCCATGGCGCCGATGTTCTCGCGCGTCATGGACAGGGGCAGGCCGCGCAGGGCGTCGTTGCCCCCGAGCTCGATCACCACCACCGCAGGCTGGTGTTGCTTGAGCAGCGCGGGCAGGCGCGAGCGGCCTCCCGAGGTGGTGTCGCCGCTGATGCTGGCGTTGATCACCCGGGCATTGAGTTTTTCGGCGGCGATTTTTTGTTCGGTGAGCGCGACCCAGCCACTGCCGCGGCGCAGGCCGTACTCGGCGCTGAGGGAATCGCCCACCACCAGCACCACCGGGGCCGGTTTGCCCTGAGCATGCAGCACGCCGACATGTCCGAATGACAGCGCTGTAATCAGGCACAGGCTAAAGTGGCGGCGGTTTGAAATCTGGGATTGCTTCATGTCCGATGTGATGATTGCGGTCAGCCATGTGTTCAAGTCGGTCACCGACTCGACGGGCACGCTGACCATTCTGCGGGATATCGATTTCGCCGTGCGCCGCGGCGAAACGGTGGCCATCGTGGGGGCCTCCGGCTCGGGCAAGAGCACGCTGCTGTCCATCGTGGCCGGGTTGGATACGCCCACGCAAGGTTCGGTTCACATCGACGGCAGCGACCTGTTCGCGCTCGACGAAGACCGTCGCGCCGCGCTGCGGGCCGCGAAGGTGGGTTTCGTGTTCCAGAGCTTCCAGTTGCTGGCCAACCTGACCGCGCTGGAAAACGTGATGCTGCCGCTGGAGCTGGCCGGGCGGCGCGACGCGCGGCAGGCCGCCACCGCCATGCTGCAGCGCGTGGGCCTGGGCGAGCGGCTCAACCACTACCCCAAGGTGCTGTCGGGTGGTGAACAGCAGCGTGTGGCGCTGGCGCGTGCCTTCGTGGTGCGCCCGGCCGTGCTGCTGGCCGACGAGCCCACCGGCAGCCTGGATTTCGCCACCGGCGAGGCCGTGATGGGGCTGATGTTCGAGCTCAACCGCGAACAGCACACCACGCTGGTGCTGGTCACACACGACCGCGGCATCGCGGCGCGCTGCGACCGTCGCATCACCATCGCGGCGGGGCAGGTGGCCGACATCTCCAGCGGCGCATCGGCCATCGCGGCCTGAGCCCCCGGGCTCGGCGGGATAATCCCGCCCATGTCGTCCTCGCCCAAAGCCCCGTCCACCACCAAAGTTCTTTTCGGTTTCCACGCGGTGGGCGTGCGGCTGAAGACCGCACCGCAGAGCATCGTCGAGGTGTATTTCGAGGCCACGCGGCGCGACGCGCGCATGCGCCAGTTCCTCGAGCGCGCCAAGGAAGCCGGTGTGCGCCTCATCGAAGCCGATGGCCTGCGCATCGCCAAGCTCGCGGGCAGCCACGGCCACCAGGGCGTGGCCGCGCGCGTGCTGCCGGTGGAGCAGGCGCGCTCGCTCGACGACCTGCTCGACCGGTTCGAGGCCGCTGGCGAGGTGCCCTTGCTGCTGGTGCTCGATGGC
This sequence comes from Hydrogenophaga sp., assembly GCA_016741995.1. GTDB lineage: Bacteria > Pseudomonadota > Gammaproteobacteria > Burkholderiales > Burkholderiaceae_C > Hydrogenophaga. Next base: position 187,804 of record JACVCO010000005.1, read on the forward strand.
GTGACCGACCCGCACAACCTGGGCGCCTGCCTGCGCGTGGCCGACGGCGCGGGTGCGCACGCCGTGATCGCGCCCAAGGACCACGCCGTGGGCCTGAACGCCACCGTGGCCAAGGTGGCCAGCGGCGCGGCCGAGACCATGCCGTACTTCATGGTCACCAACCTCGCGCGCACGCTGGGCGAGCTCAAGGAACGCAACATCTGGGTCATCGGCACCAGCGACGACGCACCGAAGACGCTGTACCAGGTCGACCTCAAAGGCCCGGTGGCCCTGGTGCTCGGAGCCGAAGGGCAGGGCATGCGCCAGCTCACGCGCAAGACCTGCGACGAGCTCGTGAGCATTCCCATGCATGGGGCCGTGGAAAGCCTGAACGTGTCGGTGGCCAGCGGCGTGTGCCTGTACGAAGCGCTGCGCCAGCGCGGGGGCTGAATTGCTCGAGGCGCTGCGCGAGACGGTCCGCGCCGCGCGCGCAATCACCGTGCTCAGCGGCGCGGGCATGAGCGCCGAATCGGGCGTGCCCACCTTCCGCGACGCGCTCACCGGGCTGTGGGCGCGCTTCGATCCGCAGCAACTGGCCACCGAGGAGGCGTTCCGCCGCGACCCCCGGTTGGTGTGGGACTGGTACGCCGAGCGCCGCGAGGCCATCGCCCGGGTGGGCCCCAACGCCGGGCACCTGGCCCTCGCGGGCTTTCAGCAACGCCACCCGGGCCGTCTCACGGTCATCACCCAGAACGTGGATGGCCTGCACCAACGCGCCGGCAGCCCAGGCGTGCTGGCCCTGCACGGCAACATCGCCGACGACCGCTGGCTGGAGGCGCCGCGCGCCTGCTGCGGGCAAGGGCCGATCGCATCCGGGCGGCCCCCGCATTGCCCGGCCTGTGGCAACCTGCGCCGCCCGGCGGTGGTGTGGTTCGGCGAGATGCTGCCCGAGGCCGAGCTGGAAGCGGCGCAGGCCGCGGCCGAGGGTTGCGACCTGATGCTGGTGGTGGGCACCTCGGGCGAGGTGTACCCCGCGGCGGGCCTGGCCTCGGTGGCGCGGCGTGCGGGGGCGCGGGTGGTGATCGTCAACCCGCACGAGACCGCGCTCGACAACGTGGCGCACCAGTGGCTGCGGCAGACCGCGGCGGTGGCCTTGCCGGCCTTGCTGGCGGACTAGGCGCCAGGGCCTTCGAGCGTTTCGAGCAGCTCGGTCTCGATCTCGATCTGGCGCCTGTTCACCTGCAGCGGCGCGCCGCTGATGAGGAAGGTGTCCTCCACCCGCTCGCCCAGTGTGGTGACTTTGGCAAGCTGCACGCTCACCCCGTGGCGCGCAAGCACGCGCGAGATGCCGTAAAGCAGGCCGGCCCGATCGCTCGCCGACACCGACAGCAACCAGCGCTGCGCCTTGTCGTCGGGCCGCAGATCGACGCGCGGCGTGATGGGAAAGCTCTTGACGCGGCGCGACAGCCGGCCTCGGGTGGGCGGTGGCAGCGGGCCGCGCGCATCGATCACCTGCGCGAGCCGGTTCTCGACCATGGCCACGAGCTCGCGGTAGTGCTCGGCGAGCTCGGGCACCACGACCTGGAAGGTATCGAGCGCATGGCCGGTGAGCGTGGTGTGCACGCGCGCATCGAGGATGCTGAACTGCGACATGTCGAAATAGCCGCAGATGCGCGCGAACAGATCGGGCTGGTCGGGCGCGTAGGCCAGCACCTGCAGGCCTTCGCCTTCGGGTGAAAGGCGAGCCCGCACGATGCAGCGTTCGGGCTCGCGGTCGGCCTTGGCGAGTTCGCGCGTGAGCACGCGCGTGTGCCAGGCGATCTCGTCGGCCTGGTGGCGCATGAAGTAGCTCACGTCCAGCGTGTCCCACAGCGCCTTGTGCGCGTTGTGGGGCAGGGCGTGCAGGGCCAGCACCTGCAGCGCCTCGCGCTTGCGGCCTTCCACCTCGGCGCCCGGGTCGGGCGCGCGGCCGCCGAGCACGCGCAGCGTGTAGCGGTACAGGTCTTCCAGCAGCTTGCCTTTCCAGGCGTTCCACACCTTGGGGCTGGTGCCGCGGATGTCGGCGACCGTGAGCAGGTACAGCGCGGTGAGGTAGCGCTCGTTGCCCACGCGCTTCGCGAAATCGGCGATCACGTCGGGGTCGGACAGATCGGCCTTCTGCGCCAGACGGCTCATGGTGAGGTGTTCCGCCACCAGGAACTCGATGAGCTTTGCGTCTTCGCGCGCGATGCCGTGCTGCCGGCAGAAGCTGCGCACGTCGTGCGCACCGAGTTCGGAGTGGTCGCCGCCACGGCCCTTGGCGATGTCGTGGAAGAGCGCCGCGATGTAAAGGATCCAGGGCTTGTCCCAACCCGCGGCGAGCTGGGAGCAGAACGGGTATTCGTGCGAGTGCTCGGGGATGAAGAAGCGGCGCACGTTGCGCAGCACCATCAGGATGTGCTGGTCCACGGTGTAGACGTGGAACAGGTCGTGCTGCATCTGCCCCACGATGTGGCGGAACACCCAGAGGTAGCGCCCCAGCACCGAGGTCTGGTTCATCAGGCGCATGGCGTGTGTGATGCCTTGCGGCTCCATCACGATGCGGCGGAACATCTCGCGGTTGGCCGGGTCGCTGCGGAAACGCCCGTTCATCACCGAGCGCGCGTTGTAGAGCGCGCGCAGCGTGCGCGCCGACAGGCCCTTCACGCCCACCGTGGTCTGGTAGATGTGGAAGGTTTCCAGGATGGCGTGCGGCTGCTGCAGGTAGAGGTTGTCGCTCGCCACCTCCAGCATGCCGCCCTTCTCGAAGAAGCGTTCGTTGATGGGCCGCAGGCGCTGCACGCCGGGCTCGGTGCTGGCCAGGCGCTCCTCGATATTGAGCAGCAGGATCTGGTTGAGCTGGCTGACCGCCTTGGCCGCCCAGTAGTAGCGCTTCATGAGCGCTTCGCTGGCGCGGCGCGTGCCGCGCGGGTTGGTTTCGCCGGGCGCGGGCAACTGGGCCTTGAAGCCGAAGGACTCGGCCACCGCGGTCTGCAGATCGAACACCAGGCGGTCTTCGCGGCGTTTGGCGATCAGGTGCAGGCGGGCGCGGATGAGGCTCAGCATCGCTTCGTTGGCCTTGATCTGGCGTGCCTCCAGCGGGGTGGCCAGGCCGGTGCGAGCGAGTTCGTCCCAACTGCGGCCCAGGCCCGCGGCCTTCGACACCCACAGGATGATCTGCAGATCGCGCAGGCCGCCGGGCGATTCCTTGCAGTTGGGTTCGAGCGAGTAGGGCGTGTTCTCGAACTTGTTGTGGCGCTGGCGCATCTCCAGCGTCTTGGCAACGAAGAAGGCCTTCGGGTCCATGGCCTCGCCCAGGCGGCGCACCAGCGCGTTGAAGCCCGCGCGGTACCCGGTGATGAGCCGGCATTCGAGCAGCGAGGTCTGGACGGTGACGTCCTTTTCGGCCTCGGCCACGCACTCTTCGGCGGTGCGCACGCTGGAGCCGATCTCCAGGCCGAGATCCCAGCAGGCGCCGATGAAGCCTTCGATGCGCGCCTTGAGCGCGTCGTCGCCGTCGGGCTCGCAGCCGTCGGGCAGCAGCACCAGCACATCGACATCGGAATGCGGGAAGAGCTCGCCGCGGCCGTAGCCCCCCACGGCCAGCAGCGCGAAGCGCGGGCCGAAGCCGGCGCGTTGCCAGAGGGTGCGCAGGGTCTGGTCGGTCAGGCGGGCGAGGCGGGCGAGCGCCTGGCGCACGCCGCGCGTGGAGGCGCCGGATTCGCCGAGTTCGGCAAACAGCGCGGCCTTGTCGTCGCGGTAGCGCTGGCGCAGCGCGGCCAGGTCGTCCATGGCGCGGGCGCCCTCAGGCGGGGACGCTGTCGGCAGCCGGGTTCACGAAAGCCGGCGGCGCGATGTTGCCGGCCGACCAGGTGAGAACCTCGTAACCCGTTTCGGTGACCAGCACGGTGTGCTCCCACTGGGCGGAGAGCGAGCGGTCGCGCGTGACGATGGTCCAGCCGTCGCCGAGCTCCTTGATCTCGCGCCGGCCGGCGTTGATCATGGGCTCGATGGTGAAGGTCATGCCGGGCTTGAGCTCTTCCATCGTGCCCGGGCGGCCGTAGTGCAGCACCTGCGGTTCTTCGTGGAAGCGCTGGCCGATGCCGTGGCCGCAGAACTCGCGCACCACCGAGTAGCCGTTGCTCTCGGCGTAGGTCTGGATGGCGTGGCCGATGTCGCCCAGGCGCGCGCCCGGGCGCACCAGCACGATGCCCTTCCACATGGCCTCGAAGGTGACCTGGCAGAGCCGGCGCGCCTGCAGCGAACTGGCCGCCTCACCGCCGATCAGGAACATGCGGCTGTTGTCGCCGTACCAGCCGTCGGGCGTGATGACGGTGACGTCGACGTTGAGGATGTCGCCCTTCTTGAGCGGTTTGTCGTTCGGGATGCCGTGGCACACCACGTGGTTGATCGACGTGCACAGGTGGCCCGGGTAGGGCGGGTAGCCGCTGGGCTGGTAGCCGATGGTGGCCGAGACCGTGCCCTGGCGCTTCATGTACTCGGCGGCCAGGCGGTCGATTTCGAGCGTGGTGACGCCGGGCTGGATCAGCGGCGTGAGGTAGTCCAGCACTTCGGAGGCGAGGCGGCCTGCGATGCGCATGCCCTCGATGCCGGCGGCGTCCTTGTAGGTGATGCTCATGGGCGCGGATTATCCCACCGGACCCCGCGCAGCGCGGCCTGGCGGCCAATCGCCATGGGGGTCGGCGGGTAAAATCGCCGGCTTTCCACCACCCCGTCCGCGGGTGGTTCAACGCACCTCAGGCCCCACCGTGTCCCTGCACCTGCGCACTTTCGATGGCGGTCACGCCATCAGCGACTTCAAAGTCCAGCAGCTTCTCCCCCGCCTCCAGGGCATCCACGACAAGATCACCGGGCTCAGCGCACGCTTCGTGCACCTGGCCGCTTTCGACGCCGCGCCCGACACGGCCACGGTGCAACGCCTGGGCGAGCTGCTGACCTACGGCGAACCCGCCGAAGCCCGGCACCTGCAACTCGAAGCCGACGGCGCCCCCGCGCTGCTGGTCATGCCGCGCCTGGGCACCGTTTCGCCCTGGGCCTCCAAGGCCACCGACATCGCGCGCAACTGTGGCCTGGTGGTGCACCGGGTCGAGCGCTTGGTCGAGTACCGCGTCGCCCTCAAGCCCGGGCTGCTCGGCGGCAAACCCACCCTCACGCCCGAGCAGCGCTGGGCCGTGGCCAGCCTGCTGCACGACCGCATGACGGAAGCGGTGGTGGCCAGCCGCGAGGAAGCCAACGCCCTGTTCACCGAACTGCAAGCCGCGCCCATGGAGCGCGTGGACGTGCTTGCCGGCGGCCGGGCCGCGCTGGAGCGTGCCAACACCACCTGGGGCCTGGCCCTGGCCGACGACGAGATCGACTACCTCATCAACGCCTTCAACGGCCTGGGGCGCAACCCCACCGACGTGGAACTGATGATGTTCGCGCAGGCCAACAGCGAGCACTGCCGGCACAAGATCTTCAACGCCCAGTTCACCATCGACGGCGTGGCGCAGGAGAAAAGCCTGTTCGGCATGATCCGCCACACCCACCAGACGAACCCGCAGCACACGGTGATCGCCTACGCCGACAACGCCTCGGTGATGGAAGGCCACGACGTGCAGCGCTTCGTGGCGCGCTACGAAGGCGCCGCGGCGCCGGCCTACCGCGCCGAGCCGGCCACGCACCACGTGCTGATGAAGGTGGAAACCCACAACCATCCCACGGCCATCTCGCCCTTCCCGGGCGCCTCCACCGGTGCGGGCGGCGAGATCCGCGACGAAGGCGCCACCGGCCGCGGCTCCAAGCCCAAGGCCGGCCTCACCGGGTTCTCGGTCGGCCAGCTTTGGGGGGGCCTGAGCGACCGCGCGGGCGGCAAACCCGAGCACATCGCCAGCCCGCTGCAGATCATGACCGAGGGCCCGCTGGGTGGCGCGGCCTTCAACAACGAGTTCGGTCGGCCCAACCTGCTGGGCTACTTCCGTGAGTACGAGCAGGTGGTGGACGGCGTGCAGCGCGGCTACCACAAGCCCATCATGATCGCCGGCGGCCTGGGCACCATCGACGCCACGCTCACCAGGAAGATCCTGTTCCCCGCCGGCACGCTGCTGATCCAGCTCGGCGGCCCGGGCATGAAGATCGGCATGGGCGGCGGCGCGGCCAGTTCCATGGCCACCGGCACCAACGCCGCCTCGCTCGATTTCGATTCCGTCCAGCGTGGCAACCCCGAGATCGAGCGCCGCGCGCAGGAGGTCATCAACCACTGCTGGCAGCAGGGCGCGAACAACCCCATCCTCGCCATCCACGATGTGGGCGCGGGCGGCCTGTCCAACGCCTTCCCGGAGATCACCCACGACGCCGGCCGCGGCGCGCGCTTCGACCTGCGCGCCGTGCCGCTGGAAGAAAGCGGGCTGGCGCCCAAGGAAATCTGGAGCAACGAGAGCCAGGAGCGCTACGTGCTGGCGATCGCACCCGAATCGCTGCCGCAATTCCAGGCGTTCTGCGAGCGCGAACGCTGCCCCTTCGCGGTGGTGGGCGTGGCCACCGAGGAGCGGCAACTGAAGCTGGTTGACGAGGGCCAGGACAGCCCCGTCGACATGCCCATGGACGTGCTACTGGGCAAGCCGCCCAAGATGCACCGCGACGTGAAGACCGTGGCGCGCAGCTCGCCGCCGCTGGACCTCACCGGCGTCGATCTGCAGAAGAGCGTGATCGACGTGCTCAGCCACCCGACGGTGGCCTCCAAGCGCTTTCTCGTCACCATCGGCGACCGCACCGTGGGTGGCCTGAGCCACCGCGACCAGATGGTCGGCCCCTGGCAGTTGCCGGTGGCCGATTGCGCCGTGACCCTGGCCGACCACGCGGGTTTCCAGGGCGAGGCCATGAGCATGGGCGAACGCACGCCGCTGGCGGCCACCAACGCCGCAGCCTCGGGCCGCATGGCGGTGGCCGAGGCCATCACCAACCTGCTGGCCGCGCCCATCGAACTGTCGCGCGTGAAGCTCAGCGCCAACTGGATGGCCGCCTGCGGCGAACCGGGCGAAGACGCCGCGCTCTACGAAACCGTGAAGGCCGTGGGCATGGAGTTGTGCCCGGCGCTGGGGGTGTCCATCCCGGTCGGCAAGGACAGTCTGTCCATGCGCACGCAGTGGCAGGCCGATGGCCAGACGAAGAAGGTCACCGCGCCGGTGAGCCTGATCGTGAGCGCCTTTGCCTCGCTGGCGGATGTGCGCGGCACGCTCACGCCGCAGTTGGACCGCGAGATCGACGACAGCACCCTGGTGCTGATCGACCTCGGCCAGGGCCGCCACCGCCTGGGCGGCAGCATCCTCGCGCAGACCCTGGGCCACCCAGGCGGCGAGGTGCCGGACCTCGACGACCCGAAGGACCTGGTGAATCTCGTCAACGCGGTGAACGCGCTGCGCGCGCAGGGCCGGATCCTGGCCTACCACGACCGCAGCGACGGTGGCCTGCTCGCCACCGCGGCAGAGATGGCCTTTGCTGGCCAGGTGGGCGTGGCGCTCAATGTGGATCAGCTTGTCACCGAGGGCGACGGCATCAGCGACAGCCGCGCCGAGATGGGTGACGCCAAGAACTGGACCAAGCAGGTGAGCGCGCGCCGCGAAGAGCTCACGCTCAAGGCGCTGTTCAGCGAAGAGCTGGGCGTGGTGCTGCAGGTGCGCACCGCCGAGCGCAACGACGTGATGCAGGTGCTGCGCGAGCACGGTCTCTCCAAGCACAGTTACTTCATCGGCAAGACACGGCCCGCCAGTTCGACTATCGACGCCGGCAAGGGCGAGCTGCAGGTCTGGCGCGACACCAAGGCCGTGTTCAGTGCGAAGCTGGCCGACCTGCAGCAGGTCTGGGACAGCGTGAGCTGGAAGATCAACCAGCAGCGCGACAACCCGGCCTGCGCCGACAGCGAACACGCCGCCGCCGGCGACCCGGCCGACCCCGGCCTGCACACGCACCTGAGTTTCGACCCGGCCGAAGACGTGGCCGCGCCGTTCCTGAACCTCTCGCGCCCCAAGGTCGCGATTCTGCGCGAGCAGGGCGTGAATTCGCACGTGGAAATGGCCTGGTGCTTCACCCAGGCCGGCTTCGAAGCCATCGACGTGCACATGACCGACCTGCAGAGTGGCCGCGCGAACCTGAGGGATGTGCGCGGCGTCGTGGCCTGCGGCGGCTTCAGCTACGGCGACACGCTGGGTGCCGGCATCGGCTGGGCGCGTTCCATCACCTTCAACCCGGTGCTGTCCGAGCAGTTCCAGGCCTTCTTCGCGCGCCCCGACACCTTCGGCCTGGGCGTGTGCAACGGCTGCCAGATGTTCGCCGAGCTGGCCGACATCATTCCCGGTGCCGAGGCCTGGCCACGCTTCACCACCAACCAGAGCGAACGCTTCGAGGCACGGCTCTCGCAGGTGGAGGTGCTCGAATCGCCCAGCCTGTTCTTCCAGGGCATGGCCGGCACGCGCCTGCCCATCGCCGTGGCGCACGGCGAGGGTTATGCCAACTTCCGCCACCGCGGCGATCCGGCGAAGGCGATCGCGGCCATGCGCTTCGTCGACAACACCGGCGCGGCCACCGAACGCTACCCCTTCAACCCCAACGGCAGCCCGGCTGGTCTCACCGCCGTCACCACCGCCGACGGCCGCTTCACCGCGCTCATGCCGCACCCGGAGCGCGTGTTCCGCAACGTGCTCATGAGCTGGACCGATCAGGACGTGTCCGCGCCGAGCGGCTGGACACGCCTGTGGCGCAACGCGCGCCGTTGGGTCGGCTGACCATGCCACGCCTGCACCCGCTCGACGACACCACGGTGCAGGCGTACGCGCGCGATGGCGCGGTCGTGCTGCGCGGCGTGTTCGATGCGCAGGACCTCGCGCGGCTGGAGGCAGGCATCGAGCACAACCTCGCGCACCTGAGCCCGCTGGCGCTGGTGGCGAGCGAGCCCGACGACCCGGGCCGCTTCGTGGAGGACTTCTGCACCTGGTCGAGCAATCCCGACTACGAGCACGTCCTGCGCCATTCGGCGCTGCCGCACGTGGCGGCCCAGCTCATGAACAGCGGCAGCGTGCGCCTGTACCACGACCACCTGCTGGTCAAGGAACCCGGCACGCGCCAGCCCACGCCCTGGCACCAGGACCAGCCCTACTACAACGTCGATGGCGCGCAGACCGTGAGCTTCTGGATTCCGGTCGACCCGGTGCCGCTGCAAAGCACCCTGCGTTTTGCCGCCGGCTCGCACCGCGGCACCTGGTACATGCCCCGCACCTTCCGCGATCAGCAGGCCAAGTGGTTCCCCGAGGGCACGCTGGCCGAGCTGCCGCCCATCGACGCCGAGCCCCAGGCCTGGCCGCAGCTGGGCTGGGCACTCGAACCCGGCGACTGCGTGGCCTTTCACATGCTCGCGCTGCACGCCTCCAGCGGCACCGGCCCCGGCGCGCGCCGGCGCGTGTTTTCGGCCCGCTACCTGGGCGACGACAGCGTGCACGCGCCGCGGCGCTGGCGCACTTCGCCGCCGTTTGCCGGGCTGGAACAGCGCTTGCCCGCGGGCGTGGCGATGGACGATCCCCTGTTCCCCGTGGTCTGGCCGCCCGCGCCAGGCTGATCAACCCACCGGAGCTTTCCATGGCTGGTACCAGTCTGCTCGCGCTCATCGACGACATCGCCACGCTGCTCGACGACGTGTCGGTGATGACCAAGGTCGCGGCCAAGAAGACCGCGGGGGTGCTGGGCGACGACCTCGCACTCAACGCGCAGCAGGTTACCGGCGTGAAGGCCGACCGCGAGCTGCCGGTGGTCTGGGCGGTGGCCAAAGGCTCCATGGTCAACAAGGCCATCCTGGTGCCGGCGGCCTTGCTCATCAGCGCCTTCATGCCGGTGCTCATCACGCCGCTGCTCATGCTGGGCGGCCTGTTCCTCTGCTACGAGGGCGTGGAAAAGGTGATGCACAGCCTGGGCGCGCACAAAAAGGCGGACGCGAAGGAGCGCGCCGAGCGCGTGCAGGCCGTGGCGGATCAGACGGTCGACCTCGTGGCGTTCGAGAAGGAGAAGATCAAAGGCGCGGTGCGCACCGATTTCATCCTCTCGGCCGAGATCATCGTGATCAGCCTGGGCACCGTCGCCAGCGCCACCATGGGGCAGCGCGTCGGCGTGCTGGTGGGCATCTCCTTGCTGATGACGGTGGGCGTCTACGGGCTGGTCGCCGGCATCGTGAAGCTTGATGACCTTGGCCTGCACCTGAATCAGCAGGCGCAGGCCTGGAAACAGGCCATCGGCCGGGGCATCCTGGCCTTTGCGCCCTGGCTCATGAAGGCGTTGTCGGTGCTGGGCACGGCCGCCATGTTTCTGGTGGGTGGCGGCATCGTGCTGCATGGCCTGCCGCTGCTCGCGCACGGGGTGGAGGCCATGGCCGAGACCATGGGCTGGCTCGGCGCTTTCGTGCCCAGCCTCGCGGGGGCCTTGGTCGGTATCGCCTCGGGCGCGGTGATCGTGGCCGTGGTGACGCTGGTCAAGCGGCTGCGCGGCGCCCCCAAGGCAGCCTGAGCCGGCTGCCGCGCGTCAGGCGGTGCCGACGCGGGTGAACAGCGCTGCGTTGTCGCGCAGCCAGTCGGCCGAGCGCTCGGTGTGCTGCTGGCTGGGGTGGAAATCGCGGCGGAAGTAGGCGCGCCAGGGCGTGAAGGTGTCGCGCAACAGGCCCTTGGCGCCCAGCAGATGGCGCCAGGCGCTGCGCCAGGTGGACAGGCGCCACAGCGTGCCGTCGCGGTGCAGGTTGTTCACGGTCTGGCGCATCGCGTCGACCAGGAAGAACACCGTCACGCGGCGCATCCACTTCACGCGCCATTCGTGGTTGCCCCCCAGGGCCTGGTAGATGTCGAAGGCGGTGCACTTGTGCTCGGCCTCCTCGGCGCTGTGCCACAGCCACAGCGCCTGCAGGCGCTCTTCACTGCCTGCCAGCACCTCGGGGTGGGTGAGCAGCCATTCGGCGAAGAGGGCAGTGAAGTGTTCGTTGGCCGCGGTGATGCCCAGCGCATGGCGCGCGTCGGTGCCCGCCAGCAGCTTCATGCGCCGCTCCGCGCGCGGCGCCCATTCGTTCACCAGGCCGTGCTTCTCGATCTGGCCATTGAAGAGCGCGTGGATGCGCCGGTGCGTGGCCTCCTGGCCCACGAAACCCTTCACCTCGGCTTCCCAGCGCGCGCGTTGCTCGTCGGGCAGGGTCTTGGCGCCGTCACGCACCGAATCGATGAAGAACTGCTCGCCGACCGGGAAGCTCATCGACAAGGCGTTGAACCAGGCCGTGAGGAAGGCGTCGCCACTGCACCAGTGGCGGGCCACGGGTTGCTCCAGATCGATCAGCAGGCGACGGATGGTGAGGTCGGACATGGTGGGGCTCCGTTTGGTACCGATAAGTACCAAACGGACTTTGCACCCGATGCGCAACCCTGTCAAGCCCGCATGGCGCAGTGCGCCGGGCCGCCTAAGATCGCGCCATGCCCCGCCGCTCCGCTGCCTCCGCCCCTGTCGACACCCCCGACACCCGCTTGCTGCAAGCCCTGGCCGAGGTGGCTGCCGACAAGGGCCTGGCCGCCGTGACGGTGGCCGATGTGGTTCGCGTGGCCGGGGTGTCCAAGCGCACTTTCTACGAGCACTTTCCCGACAAGGAGACGTGCTTCCTCACGCTGTACCGGCTGGCCAGCGCCTCGGCGCTGCGCACCCTGCGCGAAGCGGTGCAGCCCGAGTTGCCCTGGCAGACGCAGGTGGAGAGCGCGTTGCACGCCTATTTCCAGCATCTCGCGGCCGGCCCGCGGCTGCTTCGCACCCTGTTCGTGGAGATCCACCACCTGGGTGAACCCGGTGCCAGTGCACGGCGCGAGATGATGGGCGCGCTGGCCGATTTCATGCGCGACACCGTCAACCGCGATCGCCCTGCCGCGCGGGCGCTCAGCACGGCGATGGCCATGGCCGCGGTCGGCGCGATCACCGAACTGGTGCTGCAGGCCATCGAGCGCAACCAGCAGGCCGAGCTGGAACGCCTGGTGCCAGTGGCCAGCGACATCGTGCGCCGCCTGGCGCAGGCGTGAAAAAGCCCGCTCGCGGCGGGCCTTTTCAGATCACGGGCCTGATCAGGCCAGCGGCAACAGCGGCACGATCAGCAGCGCCACGATGTTGATGATCTTGATCAGCGGGTTCACCGCGGGGCCGGCCGTGTCCTTGTAGGGGTCGCCCACGGTGTCACCGGTCACGGCGGCCTTGTGCGCTTCCGAGCCCTTGCCGCCGTGGTGGCCGTCTTCGATGTACTTCTTGGCGTTGTCCCAGGCACCGCCGCCGGTGCACATGGAGATGGCGACGAACAGGCCGGTGACGATGGTGCCCATGAGCAGGCCGCCGAGCGCCTTTGGCCCGAGGAACACGCCCACCAGAATGGGCACGATCACCGGCAGCAGGCTGGGGACGATCATTTCCTTGATGGCGGCCGAGGTCAGCATGTCCACCGCCTTGCCGTACTCGGGCTTGGCCGTGCCTTCCATGATGCCGGGGATCTCCTTGAACTGGCGGCGCACCTCCACCACCACCGAACCGGCCGCGCGGCCCACGGCTTCCATGGCCATGGCCCCGAACAGGTAGGGGATCATGCCGCCGATGAACAGGCCGATGATCACCATCGGGTCGCTCAGGTCGAAGCTGACCTTGGCGCCGTAGGTCTCGAGCTTGTGCGTGTAGTCGGCGAACAGCACCAGCGAGGCCAGGCCGGCCGAGCCGATGGCGTAGCCCTTGGTGACGGCCTTGGTGGTGTTGCCCACGGCGTCCAGCGGGTCGGTGATGTCGCGCACGCTGCTGGGCAGCTCGGCCATCTCGGCGATGCCGCCGGCGTTGTCGGTGATGGGGCCGTAGGCGTCGAGCGCGACCACGATGCCCGCCATGCTGAGCATGGACGTGGCCGCCACGGCGATGCCGTACAGGCCGGCCAGCATGTACGAGGCGATGATGGCCGCGCAGACGAACAGCACCGGCCAGGCGGTGGAGCGCATGGACACGCCCAGGCCCGCGATGATGTTGGTGCCGTGGCCGGTGGTGGAGGCCTGCGCGATGTGCTTGACCGGGCTGTACTGCGTGCCGGTGTAGAACTCGGTGATCCACACCAGCGCCGCGGTGAGGATGAGGCCCACGGCGCAGGCGCCGAACAGCTTGAGCTGGCTGCCCGAGGCGCCGAGCGCGTTGTCGGGAATGATCCACGCGGTGACGAACCAGAACGCGATCAGCGAGAGCACGCCGGCGATGGCCAGGCCCTTGTAGAGCGCGGGCATCACGTTCTTCATGCCCGGGCTGGCCTTGACGAAGAAGCAGCCGATGATGGACGCGATGATGGACACGCCGCCCAGCACCAGCGGGTAGAGCACGGCCTGCATCGGCGCGGCCGCCACCATCAGCGCGCCCAGCACCATGGTGGCGATGAGCGTGACCGCGTAGGTCTCGAACAGGTCGGCGGCCATGCCGGCGCAGTCACCCACGTTGTCGCCCACGTTGTCGGCAATCACGGCCGGGTTGCGCGGGTCGTCTTCGGGAATGCCGGCTTCCACCTTGCCCACCAGGTCGGCGCCCACGTCGGCGCCCTTGGTGAAGATGCCGCCACCCAGGCGCGCGAAGATGGAGATGAGTGAGGAGCCGAAGGCAAAGCCGATCAGCGGGTTGAGCATCTTGGCCAGGTTGGAGGCCGGGTTGAGGTTGCCGTTGCCCACCAGGAACCAGAAGAAGCCGGCCACGCCCAGCAGGCCCAGGCCCACCACCAGCATGCCGGTGATGGCGCCGCCGCGGAAGGCCACGTCGAGCGCAGGGCCCATGCCCTTGGTGGCGGCTTGCGCGGTGCGCACGTTGGCGCGCACCGAGATGTTCATGCCGATGAAGCCGCAGGCGCCCGAGAGCACCGCCCCGATGACGAAGCCGATGGCCGTGGGGCCGTCGAGGAAGATGCCGATGAGCACCGCGAGCACGATGCCGACCAGGCCGATCGTCTTGTATTGCCGCGCCAGGTAGGCGGCGGCCCCGGTCTGGATGGCGCCCGCAATTTCCTGCATGCGGGCGTTGCCGGCGTCCTGGGAAAGGATCCAACTGCGTGACCAGAAGCCGTAGACCACGGCAATGAGGCCACAGACGAGCGCGAAGATCAGCGCACTTTGACCAACCATGAAAATCTCCTGCCAGTTATCGACTTGGAGGGGGCAACGCCTCCGGGGCTGCCCCCGCTGCGTTGCTTCCTCGCTGTCGGGCGCGCTGCGAAAGCTGCAGCGGCAGGCAGGCGATTGGCCAACGGCCTCAATGTAGCCAGATTCCCCCCGCTTGCCATCGGGGGCGTCAGTTCCGCGTCGGTAAAATCAGGGTAAATCCGGAGCGCGCCCCGCGCCTGGCGTCACCCGCGTGACGTTCCGGTACAGATTTCCTCAACCTCCCCCGAGCAATCCATGTCACTCGACAACGTCACCCCTGGCAGCAAGGTTCCCGATTCGTTCAACGTGATCATCGAGATCCCGATGAACGCCGACCCGATCAAGTACGAGGTCGACAAGGAAACCGGCGCGCTGTTCGTGGACCGCTTCATGAGCACGTCCATGCACTACCCCACGAACTACGGCTACATCCCCAAGACCATCTCGGGCGACGGCGACCCGGTCGACGTGCTGGTGATCACGCCCGTGCCGCTGCACCCCGGCGTGGTGGTGACCTGCCGTGCCCTGGGCATGCTGCGCATGGAAGACGAAGCCGGCGAAGACGCCAAGCTGCTGGCCGTGCCGGTGGACAAAATCCTGTCCATCTACACGCAGTGGCAGAAGCCCGAAGACCTGAACCCGATGCGCCTGAAGACCATCCAGCACTTCTTCGAGCACTACAAGGATCTGGAAGAGGGCAAGTGGGTGAAGGTGCTGGGCTGGGCCGACAAGGCCGCCGCCCACAAGGAAATCCTGGACGGGATGGCCAACTACGAGAAATCGCAGAAGGCCTGATCGATCAGGCGTTCTGTCCGGGTGCGGCGGGCGGCTCGACCAGCACGTCGCGAAGCACGGGCAGTTTGTCGCTGGTCTGCAGCGTGCGGAAGGGGCCCTTGAGTTGGGCCCCTTCGTACATCTGCAGCCGCTTGGCCAGCAGCGTGCCGGTGGACACACCACTCTTGCTCACGTAGACCATGCCCTCGCACTCCAGGCTCGTGTCGTGCGGGCCGCCGTTGGGTGCGCCAAGCTGGCCGAAGAGGTAGAGATCGCCCAGCACGCGGATGCGGCCCCGCACGCTGGCGCCGGTCCAGATGACAAGGCGGCCGTCGACGCGGATGTGGCCTTCGATGTGACCCTGCACGAGCAGGCCGCCCTCGAAGTTGAGGTCGCCGCTCAGGTCGCAACCCGCGGCCACGCGGTTGACGATGTTCATCGTCAACGGGTCGATGGTGAGGGTGTCCTGCTGGGTTTTGCTCACCACGGCAGCCTCCGCAACAAAGGGGCGAGCCAGCCTTGGGCGTGTGCGGCGAGCAGGGCGCCGGTGGCGAGGCTGGCCAGACCAAGGAGCGCGATCGGCAGGGCATGGCGCTCCAGCCAGCGCCGCAGGCCCCGGGGCCGCGCGCGTGGCACACCGGCCGGCAGGTCGGCGGTGCGCTCGATGGCCCAGGGCTGCCAGGGCTCACCGAGGCGGCTGAGGCCTGCGCTGGCCTGCACCTCGACGCCCTGGGCTTGCAGCGAGGCGGCCGACATCTGCCGCCCGAGCAACACCGAAAACGGTGCGCCGACGACAGCCTGGGTGAAGAAGGCGTCCTGCTCGTCCATGGCGGTCGAGTGTAGTCAACGCGGGCCGGTCTTGAGCGGGTTGCGCGCGGCCAGGTGGTCCAGGTACTGCGCCACACCTTGTTCTTCGCGTTGCAGAAAGCGGTCCACCGCCTCGGCGAAGGCCGGGTGCGCCAGCCAGTGCGCGCTGGTGGTTTTCACCGGCAGCAGGGCGCGTGCCATCTTGTGCTCGCCCTGTGCGCCGCCTTCGAATCGCTGGTAGCCGTGCTCGATGCACCACTGCAAAGGCTGGTGGAAGCAGGCCTCGAAGTGCAGGCAGTCCACGCGTTGCAAGGCTCCCCAGTAGCGGCCATAGGCCACGCGCCGCGCGGGGTCGAGGGCGATCAGGCTGCTGGCGATCGGTTGGCCTTCGTGCTCGGCGATGAACAGCAGCCAGTGCTGCGGCATGCTGGCCGCCATGCGCGAGAAGAAATCGCGCGTGAGGTAGGGCGGGTTGCCGTGCTCCCAGTAGGTGCGTTCGTAGCAGCAGTAGAAGAAATCCCAGTCGGCTTCGGCGATGTCGCGGCCCGCGACCCAGCGAAAGCGCACGCCGGCTTCAGCCACCTTGCGCCGTTCCTGCCGGATCTTTTTGCGCTTCTCCTGTTGCAGGCTGGCAAGGAAGGCGTCGAAGTCGGGCCAGCCCTGGTTCTGCCAGTGGAACTGCACCGTGTGCCGCAGCATCAGGCCATGGGCCTCACAAGCGGCCACGTCATCGGGCTGCGCAAAGAGCAGGTGCAGTGAGGACAGGCCCTCGCCCTCGCACCAGTGGAGCAGGGCGCGCACCAGCGCATGGCGGGCGGGTGCGTCCACCGCCAGCAGACGCGCGCCGGGCACCGGTGTGAATGGCACCGCCGCCACGGCCTTGGGGTAGTAGGGCAGTCCGTGCTGGGCGTAGGCGTTGGCCCAGGCCCAGTCGAACACGTATTCGCCGTAGGAATGGTCCTTCAGGTGGAGCGCGCACGCGGCCCGGAGCACACCGCCTTGCCACAACGTGAGGAGGCGCAGCGTCCAGCCGGTGTGCGGCGTGGCGCTGCCGCTGTCGGTCATCGCGCGCAGGTAGGCGTGGCGCGCGAACGGGCTCGGGTCGCTCTCGTGGGCGAGCAGTGCGTCCCAGTCTTCCTCGGTGACCTCGGACCAGTCGCCCAGAACCCGGGTGACATAATCGTTTTCCCCTGCCTGCCCACCAGATTCCATGACGTTTTCCGTATCGGTTGCCCAGCTCAACTTCGTGGTGGGAGACATGGCGGGCAACGCCCGCCGCATCGTCGAGGCAGCACGCGCCGCGCATGCGCGGGGGGTGCAATTGCTGCTCACGCCCGAGCTCGCCATTTGTGGCTACGCGGCGGAGGATCTGTACCTGCGGCCAGCCTTCATCGACGCCTGTGATGATGCCGTGAAGGCCGTGGCCGCGGAGACCACCAGCCTCAAAGGCCTGCACATCGTGGTGGGACATCCGGCCCGCGCCGGCCTGGGTGCGCGCGAGCGCAGCGTCTCCGTGCCGGCCTTGCACAACGCAGCCAGTGTCATCAGCGAAGGCCGTGTGGTGGCGAGTTACGCCAAACGCGAACTGCCCAACTACCAGGTGTTCGACGAACGCCGCTACTTTGCGCCGGGCCAGTCGCCGTGCGTGGTGGCCGTGCCCGATGCGCAGGGCCAACCGGTGAACGTGGGTTTGCTGATCTGCGAGGACGCCTGGTTCGACGCACCGGCCGCCGACCTGAAGGCCGCCGGGGCCGATCTGATTGCCGTGATCAATGCCTCGCCCTTCCACGCCGGCAAGGGCGGCGAGCGCGAGGCCACCATGCGCGAGCGCGTGCGCGGTACCGGCCTGCCGCTGGTCTATGCGCACCTGGTGGGCGGGCAGGACGAAATCGTGTTCGAGGGCCGCAGCTTCGTGCTCGACGGGACGGGTGAACTGGTCGGGCGCGCCGTGAGTTTCGAGGAAACGCAGTTCGACGCGCGTTTCGAGCGGGGTGCGAAAGGCTGGCGCATCACGGCCGACATCGACCGCGCCCACAGCGCCGAGGCCGACCTGTGGCATGCGCTGGTGCTGGGCGTGCGCGATTACCTGGGCAAGAACGGTTTCCCGGGCGCCATCCTGGGTCTGTCGGGCGGCATCGATTCCGCGCTGGTGCTGGCTATCGCGGTGGACGCACTGGGCAAGGACAAGGTGCGCGCGGTGATGATGCCCTCGCCCTACACGGCCGACATCTCCTGGATCGATGCCCGCGACATGGCCGCGCGGCTTGGCGTGCGCTACGACGAGATCGCCATCGCGCCCGAGTTCGATGCGTTCAAGCAATCGCTCGCGCCGCTGTTCGAGGGGCGGCCCGAAGACACCACCGAAGAGAACCTGCAGGCCCGCATCCGCGGCACGATGCTGATGGCGCTGTCCAACAAGTTCGGCAGCATCGTGCTCACCACCGGCAACAAGAGCGAAATGGCCACCGGCTACTGCACGCTCTACGGCGACATGGCGGGCGGCTTCGCGGTCATCAAGGACGTGGCCAAGACCGTGGTGTTCCAGCTCGCGCGCTGGCGCAACGCACACGACCCCTACGGCACCGGCGCCAACCCGATCCCCGAACGCATCATCACGCGCCCGCCCAGCGCCGAACTGCGCCCCGACCAGAAGGACCAGGACAGCCTGCCACCCTACGAGGTGCTCGACGCCATCATCGAGCGCTACATGGAGAACGACCAGAGCCCCGAGACCCTCGTGGCCGAGGGTTTTGCGCGCGCCGATGTGGAGAAGGTGGTGCGCCTGATCCGCATCAACGAATACAAGCGCCGCCAGGCCCCGGTGGGCATTCGCGTGACCCACCGCAGCTTCGGCAAGGACTGGCGCTACCCGATCACGAGCCGCTACCGGGCCTGAGCGTCAGCACGGCCCGCAGTTCGCCGACCTCGATGCCCGCCGCGTTCTTCATGGGCGGCGGAATCAGCGAGGCCAGCGCACCGCGGGCTGCGTCGTCGAGCCAGCCGAGCTGATCGAGGGCGGCCACCAGGGCCACCATCAAGGGCGCCAGTTGCCCATCGCCGCACTTGGCTGCAATGCCGATGCCGCGGCTGAAGCTGGCCAGGGTCTGCACGCCATCGGCGCCGACCTTGCTGAACCAGTCGCCGCGGCCGGCGCGCATCAGCACCAGGTCGTTGCGGCCCTGGCCACTCACCAGTTCGGGGTGGTGGCCCAGGGCGCGTGCAATGCGCTGCGGAGCATGGCCGTACACCGGGTCGGGCCCGGGTTGTGTGAGGCGCGCAAAGGCGTGGGCCAACGAGCGCAGCGGCAGCGCGAAGTTGGGCGCGCTGCAGCCGTCGATGCCGCGCACGAGTGAGGCCTCGGGAACCCCCGACCAGTGGCTCACGCAGCGCGCAATGGCCTGTTGCGTGGGGTGGCCCGGGTCGAGATAGCTGCCCAGCGGCGCACCGAGCGCATCGGCCAGCAGCAACATGCCGGTGTGTTTGCCCGAACAGTTGTGGTGCAGCGGGCCGAAGCGCGCACCAGCGGGCGGTGTCTGGCCGGTGAAGCGGAACAGGTAGGGTTCGTGCGTGCCACAGGCCAGGGCGGCCTCGCTGGCGCCGATGCGCGCGAGCAGGCGGGCCGCCCGTTCCACATGCATGGGCTCGCCGTTGTGGCTGGCGCACAGCAAGGCGATGTCGGCATCGTCCAGGCCCAGCTTGTCGGCGGACGCCGCCACCAGCGGCATGGCCTGCAGCGGCTTGAGCGCCGAGCGTGTGAACACGGGTGTGTCGACATCGCCAACCGCGGCCAGCAGATGGCCTGTGGCATCGACCACAGCGAACGAGCCGTGGTGCACGTTCTCCGGGTAGCCGCCGCGAAAGCTCGCGGCGATCGGTTGGTGGTGTGGCAGGGGGTATTCGCGCATGCCGCAGTGTAGGCACACCCTTGGGCATAATGCCCCGAACATTCGGAGACCCCCGCCATGAAACAGATCACCGCCGTCATCAAACCCTTCAAGCTCGAGGAGGTGCGCGAGGCCTTGGCCGCACAGGGCGTGACGGGCCTGACGGTGACGGAGGTCAAGGGTTTCGGCCGGCAGAAGGGCCACACCGAGCTGTACCGCGGCGCCGAGTACGTGGTCGACTTCCTGCCCAAGGTGAAGGTCGAGGTCGTCGTCAAGGATGAGGACGTGGACCGCTGCGTGGAAGCGCTGGTGAGCGCGGCGCGCACCGGCAAGATCGGCGACGGCAAGATCTTCGTGGCGCCGGTGGAGCGCGTGGTGCGTATCCGCACCGGTGAGGAAGACGAAGCCGCGGTCTGATCGACCGCTTCAGATCTCGTCGAGGCGCGACTCAGGCGCCAGCCCGGCCGACTGCACGAGTTCCGGCAGCAGCGCGTCCACATCCGGTGATACGCGCATCAGGTCCATCTGCCACTCGCCCATGAACTGCGCCTGCACGCTGTTGCGCAGAAAACCCAGCAAGCCGTCGTAGTAGCCGTCCACGTTGAGCAGGCCCACGGGCTTGTCGTGGTATCCGAGCTGGCGCCAGGTCCAGACCTCGAAAAACTCCTCGAAGGTGCCGATGCCGCCGGGCAGGGCCAGAAAGGCGTCGGCGCGCTCGGCCATCAGGCGTTTGCGTTCGTGCATGGTGTCCACCACGTGCAGTTCGCTGCAGCCGTGGTGCGCCCATTCCTTTTCGACCAGGGCCTTGGGGATCACACCCACCACGCGCCCGCCAGCCTGCAAGGTGGTGTCGGCCACCAGCCCCATCAAGCCGTTGCGCCCGCCGCCGTAAACCAGTTGGCCACCGCGTTGGCCGATCCAGCGGCCCACGGCGCGCGCGGCGTCGGCGTAGGCGGGTTGCGCGCCCGGGCGCGAGCCGCAGTAGACGCAGAGGGAAAAACTGGGTTCGCTCATCACGATGCCGGCCCGAAATGCATCCACAGCGCAGCCAGCCAGGTACCGGCGCACAACAACAGACTCAGCAACACCGCGGCGCTGCCCATGTCCTTCGCGCGCTTGGAGAGCGCGTGCCATTCGGGGCCGATGCGGTCGATCGCGGTTTCGATGCCGGTGTTGAGCAGCTCCACCACCATCACCAGCACCACGGTGCCGATGAGCAGGGCGGTCTCCACCCAGGTCTGACCGACCCAGAACGCCAGTGGCACCAGCACGAAGGCGGCCAGGGCTTCCTGGCGAAAAGCGGTTTCGCCCCAGCCGGCACGCAGGCCGGCCAGCGAATAGAACAGCGCATGCCAGACGCGGCTGAGGCCGGTGCGGCGCTTCTGCGGGTTGACGTCGTCGTCGGGGGTCATGCCTTGGCGCGCCTGGGCTTGTCGGCCGGTGCGTGGTGTACCAGGCGCGTGCCGGCCAGTGCGTCGTGCAGGAACTGGCGTTGCGCGTGAAAGCGCGACAGCAGGGCATAGACCACCACCCAGCCGAGCAACAGCACGACGAGTTCGCCACCCTGCGCACCCACCACCCAGCTCAAACCCAGGGGAGGCAACAGCCACAGCCAGCTGAGCGCGTAGCGCATCAGGGCGCGCCACTGGCTGATGGCGTGCCCGTGGGCATCGACGACGCGGATGTTCCAGGTCTTCTGGGCCAGCGTCTGGCCCTTGTGCCAGAACCAGGTGAAGTAGATGCCGAACACCACGAACAGGAAACCCTGCAGCGGGTGGCGGTTCTCCAGCGCGTGGCGCTGCTGGGTGAGGGCGGAAAACAGGTAGCCGGCGATGAAGACGACACCGAACATGAGCATGCCTTCATAGAGCCAGCAGGCCATGCGGCGGCGCAGCGAAGGGGCGGTGAGGTCGGGGCGGTCGGCGGCGCCGGAGGCAGGGGCGTCGAGGGTCATGTGAGGGCTTGCAGAGAGGCCGGAATTGTCGCATTCCCGCCTGAGGCCGACGAAATGCCGGGCGGGGCATTTGCTGCAGTGCCATAATCGCCGGCTTCCGTCATCACAAGGCAAACGGATCAGGGTCCGGCGGGTATTCGTTCCGCTCATGGCCACTGGTCTCAAGTCCCGAAGTCGCCCCACAAGGGTGGGCCAAGGGGCACCCAAGGTTTTTCGTCAGAGAAATTCTCGAAAGGTTGATCATGGACATCTCCAAGGCCGAGCTGGCCTCGGCAGCGGCCGCCCAATCCGGCCAGTCTCCCCTCGAACTCCGCGGCGCGGAAATCCTCGTCAAAGCCCTGCAGGCCGAAGGCGTCAAGTACGTCTGGGGCTACCCGGGCGGTGCCGTGCTGCACATCTACGACGCGTTCTACAAGCAGGAAACCATCCAGCACGTGCTGGTGCGCCATGAACAGGCCGCCGTTCACGCGGCCGATGGTTATGCCCGTGCCACCGGCGACGTCGGCGTGGCGCTGGTTACGTCGGGCCCCGGGCTGACCAACGCGGTGACCGGTATCGCCACCGCGTACATGGACAGCATCCCGATGGTGATCATCTCGGGCCAGGTTCCCACGCCCGCCATCGGCCTGGATGCCTTCCAGGAATGCGACACCGTCGGTATCACGCGTCCCATCGTCAAGCACAACTTCCTGGTGAAGGACGTGCGGCAGATGGCCGAGGTGATGAAGAAGGCCTTCCACATCGCCCGTTCCGGCCGCCCCGGCCCGGTGGTGGTGGACATCCCCAAGGACGTTTCGTTCAACAAGACCGCCTGGACGGGTTACCCCGAGAGCGTGACCATGCGCTCGTACAACCCGGTGCGCAAAGGCCACAGTGGCCAGATCCGCAAGGCGCTGCAACTGCTGCTCAATGCCAAGCGGCCGTACATTTACACGGGTGGCGGCGTGCTGCTGGGCAATGCCACCGAAGAGCTTCGCACCCTGGTCGACATGCTCGGCTATCCGGTGACGAACACGCTCATGGGCCTGGGTGCCTACCCGGCAAGCGACCGCAAGTTCCTGGGCATGCTGGGCATGCACGGCACGATCGAAGCCAACAACGCCATGCAGAACTGCGACGTGCTGCTGGCCGTGGGCGCGCGCTTCGATGACCGCGTGATCGGCAACCCCAAGCATTTCGCGCAGAACGAACGCAAGATCATCCACATCGACATCGACCCGTCGAGCATCTCCAAGCGCGTGAAGGTCGATGTGCCCATCGTGGGCGACGTGAAGGACGTGCTCACCGAGCTCATCCACATGGCCCGCGAGACGCCGCAACGCGTTGACGAGAAATCCCTCGCCGACTGGTGGAAGACGATCGAGGGTTGGCGTTCGCGCGATTGCCTCAAGTACGACCGCGGCAACCAGGACGTCATCAAACCGCAGATGGTCGTCGAGACCCTGTGGAACATGACCAAGGACGCCGAGACCTACATCACATCCGATGTCGGCCAGCACCAAATGTGGGCCGCCCAGTACTACCGGTTCGACGAGCCGCGGCGCTGGATCAACTCCGGCGGCCTGGGCACCATGGGCGTGGGCATTCCCTATGCCATGGGCATCAAACTGGCCAAGCCCGAGGCCGAGGTGTTCTGCATCACTGGCGAAGGCTCGGTGCAGATGTGCATCCAGGAGCTGTCCACCTGCCTGCAGTACAACACCCCGATCAAGGTGGTGTCGCTCAACAACCGCTACCTGGGCATGGTGCGCCAGTGGCAGGAGATCGAATACTCCGGCCGCTACAGCCACAGCTACATGGACGCGCTGCCCGACTTCGTGAAGCTGGCCGAGGCCTATGGCCACGTGGGTATGCTGATCGAACGCCCGCAGGATGTGGAGCCCGCGCTGCGCGAAGCGCGCAAGCTCAAGGACCGCACGGTCTTCATGGACTTCCGCACCGACCCGACCGAGAACGTCTTCCCGATGGTTCAGGCCGGCAAGGGCATCACCGAGATGCTGCTCGGTTCCGAAGACCTTTGACCCCGCGGGCCGGTGGCGACACCGGCCCATTCCCTCAAGTCGAATCTATTGCCCGCCGAGCCCGTGCATTACCGTGCACGGGGGAGGGCGGCGAAAAGAGGAAGCTGCATATGAAGCACATCATTGCCGTGCTGCTCGAGAACGAGCCCGGCGCACTCTCACGCGTGGTGGGCCTGTTCTCGGCCCGTGGCTACAACATCGAGTCGCTCACCGTGGCCCCCACGGAAGACCCGAGCCTGTCTCGCATGACCATCCAGACCACCGGGTCGGACGACGTCATCGAGCAGATCACCAAGCACTTGAACCGCCTCATCGAGGTGGTCAAGGTCGTCGATCTCACCGAAGGTGCCTACACCGAGCGCGAGCTCATGATGGTGAAGGTGCGCGCGGTGGGCAAGGAACGTGAAGAGATGAAGCGCATGGCCGACATCTTCCGCGGCCGCATCATCGACGTGACCGACAAGAGCTACACCATCGAACTCACCGGCGACCAGGGGAAGAACGACGCCTTCCTGGAAGCCATCGACCGCGGCGCCATCCTCGAGACGGTGCGCACCGGTGCCAGTGGCATCGGTCGTGGCGAGAGAATCCTGCGCGTCTGATCACACCCCCATCCAACAACGGAGCAATCATGAAAGTTTTCTACGACAAGGACTGCGATCTTTCCCTGATCAAGGGCAAGACTGTGGCGATCATTGGCTACGGCTCGCAGGGCCACGCGCACGCGCAGAATCTCAACGACAGCGGGGTGAAGGTGGTGGTGGGCCTGCGCAAGGGCGGCGCCAGCTGGGACAAGGTGGGCAAGGCCGGGCTGAACGTGCTGGAAGTCAACGAGGCGGTCAAGGCCGCCGACGTGGTGA
>JACVCO010000029.1 GCA_016741995.1 Hydrogenophaga sp.
CGACTGGATTGCGCACGGCTGGGTGATGGTGAACGGGCGCGTGGCCGACATGGGCCAGACCGTCACGCCCGAGGACCAGATCAAGGTGCTGCCCCAGGCCACCAGCGCGCAAGAGGAGCGCGCCACCTTCCTGCTGCACAAACCCGTGGGTTACGTGAGTGGCCAGCCCGAGGACGGGCACGAGGCCGCCGTGGTGCTGCTGCAGCCGGGCAGCCGCTGGAAGGACGACCGCGGCCCGCGCCGCTTCTCGCACGCGCAGCTCAAGGGCCTGGCGCCCGCGGGCCGGCTCGACATCGACTCCACCGGCCTGCTGGTGCTCACGCAGGACGGGCGCGTGGCGCGCACGCTGATCGGCGAAGACAGCGGCGTGGAGAAGGAATACCTGGTGCGCGTGGTCTGGGCGCCCAACGGGCCCAAGGGCGCGGGCGTGGTGGAGCAGGACGTGCAGGCCGTGTTCCCGGCCGACCAGCTGGCGCGCCTGCGCCATGGCCTTTCGCTCGACGACCAGCCGCTCAAGCCCGCGCAGGTGGACTGGCTCAACCCCGAGCAGTTGCGCTTCGTGCTCACCGAGGGCAAGAAGCGCCAGATCCGCCGCATGTGCGAGGCCGTGGGCCTGCACGTGGTGGGCCTGAAGCGCGTGCGCATCGGCCGCGTGGTGCTGGGCAAGCTGCCCCAGGGGCAGTGGCGCTACCTGGGCGCTGACGAAGCCTTCTGAACATGGCGCCCACCCCGCGCTCCCGTCCCCCGGCGCGGCACCTGCGCCCGAGCGACATGCGCGCCGCGGCCCAGCTGGTCACGCAGGCCACCCTGGGGGTGGTGGGCATCACCGAGGGCGTGCACCAGGCGGTGCGCCAGCGCATCGGCCTGCCGGGGGGCGACGCGCCCGGGCAGGCGGGTGGGCTCACCGGCCGCATCTATGCCGCGATCCGCGGCACGGCGCGCGGTGTCGGCGCCGGCATCGACGGTGTGCTGCACAGCCTGCTGCCCGTGCTGGAGCGGCCCGGTGCGGACGAGGCCGCCGATTCCGTGCAGCGCGAGGCCGTGGTGGCCGCCCTCAACGGCGTGTTCGGCGACCGGCTGGCCGCCATGGGCAATGCACTCGCGCAACCCATGGTGTTGCGCCACGGCGGCCAGGTGCTGCCGCTGCAGCGGGCCGATCGCCTGGCGCAGCAACTGACGCAGCACCCGGAGGCCCGCCCGCAGTTGCTGCTGATGATCCACGGCCTGTGCATGAACGACACCCAGTGGCACCACGGCGGCCACGACCACACCCCGGTGCTGGCCGAGGCGCTGCAGCAGGCCACACCGCTGCACCTGCGCTACAACAGCGGCTTGCACATCGCCGCCAACGGCCGCGAACTGGCCCGCATGCTGGAGCGGCTGTCGCAGCACTGGCCGGTGACCTTGCAGGGCATCACCCTGGTGGGGCACAGCATGGGCGGGCTGGTGGCGCGCAGCGCCGTGCACGAGGGGCAGCGCGCCGGCCACCGCTGGCCCGCGCTGGTGAAGCACCTGGTGTTTCTGGGCACGCCGCACCACGGGGCGCCGCTGGAGCGCGCCGGGCATGGCGCCGATCTGCTGCTGGCGTCGTCTCCCTTCACGGCGCCGCTGGCGCGGCTGGGCCGGCTGCGCAGCGCCGGCATCACCGATCTGCGGCACGGCCAGTTGTGGCACCCGGACGAACCCGCGCCCGACGCGCCCCTGCCGCTGCCCGAGGGTGTGGCCTGCTTCGGCGTGGCCGCCTGCCTGGCCCCGCGCCGCGGCCTGCTGGCCGAACGCCTGGTGGGCGACGGCTTGGTGCCACTGCGCAGCGCGCTCGGCGAACACGACGACCCGGCGCGCCGGCTGGTGTTTGCACGCGGCAGCCTGCACGTGGTGCACCGCACCGGGCACCTGGAGCTGTTGTCCAGCCCGGCGGTGGCCGAACAGCTGCGGCAGTGGCTGGCGCCGGCGCGCGGCGGCACTTGAAACCCCCCGCCGCGGCCCCCATGTGGGCCGCGGTTTGTGCCCTGTCGGGCGATTTCCTTTTCCCGTTCCCCATCCGTTCCACCATGAGCAAACAGACCCATTCCTTCCAGGCCGAAGTGGCGCAACTGCTGCACCTGGTCACGCACGCGCTCTACTCCAACCCCGACATCTTTTTGCGCGAGCTGGTGTCCAACGCGTCGGACGCCTGCGACAAGCTGCGCTTCGAGGCGCTGAACAACGCCGCGTTGTACGAGGACGCGCCCGAACTCGAGGTGCGCCTGGCCTTCGACAAGGCCGCCCGCACCATCACCATCACCGACAACGGCATCGGCATGAGCGCGGCCGAGGCGATCGAGCACCTGGGCACCATCGCCAAGAGCGGCACCAAGGACTTCATGAGCCGCCTGAGCGGCGACCAGAAGGCCGACGCGCAACTGATCGGCCAGTTCGGCGTCGGCTTCTATTCGGGCTTCATCGTGGCCGACAAGATCGTGGTGGAAAGCCGCCGCGCCGGCCTGCCCGCGGGCGACGGCGTGCGCTGGACCAGCGGGGGCAGCGGCGATTTCGAGGTCGAGGCCATCGAGCGCGCGGCGCGCGGCACCAGCGTCATCCTGCACCTGCGCGAGGACAAGACCGAGTACCTCAACCACTGGAAGCTCAAGTCCATCGTCGAGCGCTACTCCGACCACATCAGCCTGCCGATCCGCATGCAGGCCGAGGAATGGGACGCCGAGAAGAGCGAGTACGTGCCCAAGCCCGAGTGGGAGACCATCAACTCGGCCAACGCGCTGTGGTCGCGCCCCAAGAAGGACGTGAGCGACGAGCAGTACGTCGAGTTCTACAAGACGCTCAGCCACGACAGCGAGGCCCCGCTGGCCTGGAGCCACAACCGCGTGGAGGGCAGCACCGAGTACACGCAACTGCTCTACATCCCGGCGCAGGCGCCGCACGACCTGTGGAACCGCGAGCGCAAGGCCGGCATCAAGCTCTACGTCAAGCGCGTGTTCATCATGGACGAGGCCGAAAGCCTCATGCCGGCTTACCTGCGCTGGGTCAAGGGTGTGGTCGATTCGAGCGACCTGCCGCTCAACGTGAGCCGCGAGCTGCTGCAGGAAAGCCGCGACGTGAAGGCCATCCGCGAAGGCAACACGCGCCGCGTGCTGTCGCTGCTGGACGATCTGAGCAAGGACGGCGAGAAGTACGCCAGGTTCTACACCGCCTTCGGGGCCGTGCTGAAGGAAGGACTGGGCGAGGATTTCGGCAACCGCGACAAGCTTGCAAAGCTGCTGCGCTTTGCCAGCACCACGCAGGCCGAGCCCACCGCGTTGGCCGACTACAAGGCGCGCATGAAAGAAGGCCAGAAGGCCATCTACTACCTCACCGCCGACACCCTGGCCGCGGCGCGCAACAGCCCGCAGATCGAGGTGTTCCGCCAGAAGGGCATCGAGGTGCTGCTGATGGCCGACCGGGTGGACGAGTGGGCCTTGTCCTTCCTGCCCGAGTTCGACGGCGCGCCGCTGCAGAGCGTGGCCAAGGGCGCGGTGGACCTGGGCGAGCTGCAGGACGCCGCCGAGAAACAGGCTGCCGAGGCCGCCGCGGAAACCTTCAAGCCGGTGCTGGAGCGGCTGCGCGAGAGCCTCAAGGACAAGGTAAAGGACGTGCGCGTCACCTCGCGCCTGGTCGATTCGCCGGCCTGCCTGGTGGTGGAGGACGGCGACTATTCCATGCAGCTCGCGCGCCTGCTCAAGCAGGCCGGCCAGAGCGCGCCCGAGGTCAAGCCCATCCTGGAGGTCAACGCCGGCCACGCGCTGGTGAAGAAACTCGAGGCCAGCGACCGCTTCGACGACCTGGCCCATGTGCTGTTCGATCACGCGCTGCTGGCCGAGGGCGGCCTGCCCGACGACCCGGCCGCGTACGTGCGCCGCGTCAACACCTTGCTGGTCTGACGCAAGGCCCTGAACAAATGTTCAGGGCCTTCACTACACTCCGGGCAGGTCCAGCGCGGGGTTGATCTCCCCGACAACCCCGTCCAACACCATCCGCCGTGCAATTCCAGCGCCCCTACGACCCCGCCGTTTCGTTCCGCAACAGCCAGGGTGACTCCGCCCGTGGCACGTTGACCAGCGTGCAACGCCGGTCGCTGGTGATGGAGATCTACAACCCGTACTCCATCGTCCAGGTCAGTGAGGTGCTCAACGACTTCACCATCCGCTCGGGCGAGCAGGCGCTCTACAAAGGCAAGGCCGTGGTGGTGTCGCTTCTCAACACCGGTTTGATGGCGGTGGTCTCGGTCACCCTGATCGATGAGTGGTCCGACTTCAACGCCACGCGCGGCGACCCGACCCGGGTGGCCACCGAGGCCCGGCGGTTCGTGGAGGACTGGGAGAGCCGCTTCCGCATCGGCCGCAGCTACCAGGTCACGATCAGCGAGTTCCGTTCCTTCCTGGCCGAAACCTCCCGCTGGTGTGACCAGGCGGACATGTCCGATGCCCTGCCGCGCGCGCCCGACGGGCGCATCCGCGAAGACGTTTTCTACGAGCTGGCCCTGCCCGTCATGGAGAAAGGCCGGGAGTACTTCATCTGGCTGGAGGAAGAGGGCGGCCGGGTGCCGGCGGAGGATTCGGTGGCGCACCGCAACTTTGCGCAGAGTGCCTTGCACCCGCTGTTGTTGCGGGCCCCGTTCGTGTACCGCACCTTCGCCAAGCCCCTGGGCTACGCGGGCGACTACGAAATGGTCAACCAGATCCTGGCCGACCCGCGCCAGGGCAACAGCACCTATTTCCAGATCATCAACGCCTTCTTCCTGAAGGCGGCCGTGGCGCAGGCCCACCGCAACCGCATCGACGTGCTGCTCGATCGCCTCATGGCCGTGGCCGACAAGGCCGCCGCCGAAGGCCGGCAGATGCGGGTGCTGAACGTGGCCTGCGGGCCGGCGATCGAAGTCCAGCGCTTCATCGAAAAACACCCCAAGCCCGAGAGCATCGCCTTCACGCTGGTGGATTTCAGCGAGCCGACGCTCGACTACACGCGCGGTTGCATCCAGCAGGCGTGCAAGCGCAGCGGCAAGCGCGCGAACGTCGATTTCGTCAACGAGTCGGTGCACCAGTTGCTCAAGCGGGCGTCCAACCGCAACGACCTGCTGCAGGACGAGGTGTTCGATTTCGTCTACTGCGCGGGCTTGTTCGACTACCTGTCCGACAAGGTCTGCGCGCGCCTGCTGGAGTACTTCGTTGCCCGCACCGCGGCCGGCGGGGCGGTGCTGGTCACCAACGTGCATTCGTCCAATCCGCAGCGCAACGTCATGGAGCACTTGCTGGAATGGCACCTGATCTACCGCGACGAGGCCGGGCTGGAAGCCGTGCTGCCGGCGCCGCGCGATGACACCCGGCTGTACACGGACGAGACGGGCGTCAACGTCTTCGCCGAGTTCCAGGTCCCACGTCCTTCCTGAGGGAGCCTCCTCGTGGTCCGACTCTCCCGTGAAGCCCTGTCGCCGTACTACCTGGAGATGAGCCAGTTCCGCCTGGCGTTCAGCAAGGCGGGCTCCCTGGTCAGTCTGGTGCTGGTGATGTTCGGCGTCGGTCTGGACTACACGCTGTACCCGCAGCACTTCACCACCCTGCTCGGCGCACGCGTGCTGACCTCGTTGGCCACCCTGATCGTCTACGGCGTGTTGTGGACGTCGTACGGGCTGCGCTATGTGCGCTTCCTGACGCTGCTGTGGCTCGCGCTGCCCCAGATCATGATCGCCTGGATGATCTGGTACACCGAGGGCGTGGACTCGATCTACTTCGTCGGGCTGCACCTGGCCCTCTATGCCACCGGCATCATCCTGCCGATCAGCTTCCTGGAGAACGTGGGCTTCGGCCTGTTCACCTATGTGCTGTACGCCATGGCCTGCTACGGGCACGCCGAGGGGCTGCAGGATTTCAACCGCTTTGCCGGTGTTTCGCTGTTCATTCTTTTTTCGGGTACGGTGAGTTCCTTCTGTACCTACTTCAATGAACGCGGCCGATTCAACATGTTCCGCCTGCAGCACGAGGTGTCGCAGAAAAACGCCGAGCTGTCGCGCACCAACCAGGCGCTGGCCGACATCAAGGGCCAGATGGTCCAGCAGGAAAAGATGGCCGCCCTGGGCACCTTGTCCGCGGGGTTGCTGCACGAACTCAACAACCCGGTCAATTTCAGCCTCATGGCGATCGACATGGGCCGCCAGCTGCCCGCCGTGAAGCAGGACGAACTGCTGTCCGAAAGCCTGGGCGACGCGCGCGAAGGCCTGGTGCGCATCCAGAACATCGTCACCGACCTCAAGACCTTCGCCTACCAGAAGCCGGACGGCGGCAACGCCCGCCCCTTCCTGTTCGAGAACGCCGCGCGCTCGGCCGTGCGCCTGGCCGGCTTCGACCTCAAGGGCGTGGATGTGACGCTGGACATGCCGCACGACACGCACGTGATGGGCGACGAACCCGCGCTCATCGGCGTGATGATCAACCTGCTGAGCAACGCCGCGCACGCCGTGCGCGCGGCGCAGCGCGAACACCCCGAGGTGGCGGTGCGTGCCGTGATCGAAGGCGATCGCATGGCGATCACCGTGCGCGACAACGGCCAGGGCATACCGGCCGGCAATCTCGAGCGCGTGTTCGAGCCGTTCTTCACCACGCGCGACGTCGGCAGCGGCCTGGGCCTGGGCCTGAGCATCAGCTACGGCATCGTGCAGCGCCACGGCGGCACGCTCGCGGTGCGCAGCGAACCCGGCGCCTGGACCGAGTTCCACTTCCATCTGCCGCGACCCGCATGAACGCGCCGCAGACCCCCGCCGCCGCACACGCCGTGCTCATCGTCGACGACGAGCCGCAGGCCTGCAAGTGGTTCGCGCGCCGCTACGGCGACGAGTTCACCGTGCTGGTCGCTGGCGGTGTGGTCGAGGCGCTGGCCGTGCTGGCCGAGCGCGGGCCCGAGGTGGCCGTGCTGCTGACCGACTACCGCATGCCGCAGCGCTCCGGGGTCGACCTGCTGGCCGCGGCCGCCGAGGCCCATCCGCACGTGGTGCGCGTGCTCATGTCGGCCTATGCCGACAAGGACATCGCGTTGCAGGCCGTGAACCTCGGCCGCGTGGAGCACATCCTGGAAAAGCCGCTGGACGAGCCGCTCACGCGCCAGGTGCTGCGCGACGCGCTGACCACCGCGCGCCTGCGTGCGAACGAACGCGCCGTGCTGGAACGGCGTGCGGCCATGCTGCGCGAAACCCTGGGCTTCCTCGCGCACGAGGTGCGCACGCCACTGGCCACCGTGAGCGGCTACCTGGCCGCGCTGCGCGACCGCCACGCCGCGGGCGGCGCCGTGCCCGCGGCCGACGCGGCACCGGGCGACACGCTGCGCATGATCGAAGCCGCACAGCGGCGCGCCGACTACGCGCAATCGCTGGTGACCAGCTTCGTGAACACCGCGCGCGAAGCCTATGGCGAAGCGGCCGTGCTGCGGCTGACCGCGGCCGACCTGGTGCGCGCGGTGCAGGACGAATACCCGTTCGAGACCGACGAGCGCGAACGCCTGCTCGCCGAGCTCGACGACGATTTCCCCGTGCCCGGGCGCCAGCGCGACCTGCTTCACCTGGTGCTGTGCACCCTGGTGAAGAACGCGCTGCAGGCCCAGCGCGGGCAGACCGACCCGGCGCCGCGCATCCATCTGCGTCTGAGCCGCCAGCCGCACCCGGTGCTGGTGGTGAGCGACAACGGCCCGGGCCTGCCCGCCGCGCTCAAGAGCCGGCTCACGCGCGAGCCGGTGGATTCGGGCTCGGGCGGCACCGGCATGGGCCTGCTGTTCTGCCGGCGCGTGATGAATTCGATCGGTGGCGACATCGCCGTGGGCGATGCCGATGGCGGTGGTGCCACCGTGACGCTGCAGTTTCCAGTGGAGGACAACAAATGACGCGCAACAAGATCCTGTATGTCGATGACGAGGCGATGGCCCTCAAGTACTTCGAGCGGCTGGTGAGCCCGCTGGCGCCGGTGCTCACCGCCACGTCGGTGGACGAGGGCCGCGCGCTGCTCGATGCGCAGGGCCACGAGATCGCCGTGCTGGTGAGCGACCAGCGCATGCCCGGCGCGCGCGGCAACGAGCTGCTGCGCCACGCGCGCGAGCACCACCCCGCGGTGGTGCGCATGCTCACCACCGCGTACTCCGACATCGGCGAAGCCATCGAGGCCATCAACAGCGGCGAGATCTACCGCTACATCAGCAAGCCCTGGGAGCTCGAGCATCTGCGCGCCGACCTGCGCAACGCGCTCGACCTGGCCGCCCTGCGGGCCGAGCGAGACGGTTTGCTGCGCGAGAAGCTCATGGTCGAGCAGGCGCGCCTGCTGGGCCAGCGCATCGGCCAGCTCAGCACGCTCGCGGCGGTGCTGGGCAGCCACGGCCATGAAGCGGCGGTGCACGCCTATGTGCGCGCGGCGCTCGCGGCCGGGGCCGCTTCACCGGCCGTCGATTGGCGCCGCTGGGACCACGCCGAGCTGCAGCGCGCCGAAGCCGAGCGTGGCGTGCAGCTCGTGGCCCGTGTGCGCGACTGGTGGACGGGTTGGGGTGTGGTGCCGGCCGATGGCCCCGCGCGCCTGGCCGTGCTGGCGAGCGCGCTGGGCCGGTCACCCGGCGATGGCCTGGTGCGCCTGGAGGCGACCGAATCCCTGACGGCGTTGCTCGCGGGGGCGCCGGGGGTGCCGCTCGCGCCGGCCGATGGTGCCTGCCTGGCCTGGTTGCTGTGGGTCGGTGGGGGTGCGCGCCTGCAGGTTGACGGCACGGCGTGCACGGTGTCGGCCGCCGTACCCGAAGTGCCGCCACCCGGCTGGCTGGTCGACGCGATCGAGGCCGCCTCGCCGCTGGCCTATTGAGCTTTGTGACGCTTTGTCGCACGGCCGGAACCGCGAGATCGGTGGGCGGTCACAATGCCCACTGCGCTTGCCGCTTCAGGAGTTCGTCATGCCCCGTCCGCTGTTCTTGATCGCGCCCACCCTCGGGCTTGCCCTGCTCGCGGGGTGCAGCAGCGTGGGTGTGGGCATCGGCATCCCCGTGGGGCCGGTCACCATCGGCGTGGGGGCCAGCAACCATGGCGTGAACCTGGGCGTGGGCACGGGCGTGGGGCCGGTGGGCGTTGGCGTGGGGGTTGACCAACGGGGCCGGGTGAGTGCCGGCGCGGGCGTGGGCACCAGCACCGAGATCGGCAACAGCGGCGTGCGCGCCGGGGTGGGTGTTGGCACCAGCACGGTGATCCACGATCCCTCGGAACAGAAGAACAAGTGACGGGCCTTGCCCCGAGAACAAAAAACCCGCCGGAACACGGCGGGTTTTTTGTTGGGCGGTGCGCGATCAGACCAGCGTCAGCGTGACCGGGATGTTGCCGCG
The DNA here is from genome assembly GCA_016741995.1 of Hydrogenophaga sp. Classification (GTDB taxonomy): domain Bacteria; phylum Pseudomonadota; class Gammaproteobacteria; order Burkholderiales; family Burkholderiaceae_C; genus Hydrogenophaga. The sequence continues at coordinate 9,364 of JACVCO010000029.1, forward strand.
CGTGGCGTTGGAATAGGGGCAGACCTTGTGCGCGGTGTCGACCAGATCCTGCGCGACGGCGCGGTCCACGCCTGGCAGGCTGATGTTCAGGCGCGCGGCGATGCCGAAGCCTTGCGGGATCGGGCCGATGTCGACCTCGGCGTCGATCGACGCGTCGGCCGGCACGGCCACTTTCTTCATGCTGGCCACGTGCTTGAGTGCGCCCATGAAGCAGGCCGAGTAGCCGGCAGCGAACAGCTGTTCGGGGTTGGTGGCGTTGCCGGCGCCGCCCATGGCCTTGGGCGGGGACAGCTTCACGTCAAGCAGGCCGTCGTCGCTGCGCGAGGCGCCGTCGCGGCCGCCGGTGGTGTGGGCGCGGGCGGTGTAGAGGACTTTGTCGAGTTGGGTGGGCATGGTTGAACTCCTTGAGGGTGGTGCTGTGGACAGCGGTGGGGAACGGGATCAGGCGCTGAGGCGATCGCGCAGGGCGCGCACCTCCTGCGTGAGGGCGAGGATCTCGGGGATCGAGCACTGCGTGGCGTCGAGCACGCAGGCGGGGATGCGGGTGGCCTTCGTGCGCAGCTTGCGGCCCGCCGGGGTGAGGCGGATGCGCACGCGGCGCTCGTCGTCGACATCGCGCAGGCGCACCACCAGTTCGGCGCTCTCCAGCCGCTTGAGCAGCGGGGTGAGCGTGCCGGAGTCGAGGCGCAGGCGCTCGCCCAGGGCCGAGACGGTCATGCCGTCTTCTTCCCACAGCGCGAGCATGGCGATGTACTGCGGGTAGGTGAGGCCAAGCTCGTCGAGCATGGGCTTGTAGAGCTTGGTCATGGCCAGCGAAGCCGAGTACAGCGCGAAGCACAGCTGGTGATCGAGCTTGAGCAGGTCGTCGGGGGTGGGGCGGGCGCTGGGCATGGCGGTATTATTGAGTGCAATTAGATTGTGTGCAATTGAATTGCACGAAGCCCATGTGCGCAACGCGGGTTTTTGCGTGAGGGGCGGTCGGCCGGCCAGTGCGTCTCCACGCCGGACGTAGCCATACGCCCCCCGGCCTTCGGCCCAAGCGCGGCGCCAGGTCCCCCCGCGCGGGTACGGGCAACCCCCCCCGGCCTCCGGCCACCCCGCCCGGCCGGGCCTGCGCCCCCACCCCCCCCTCGCCCCCCCGCGCCCCCCGCCCC
>JACVCO010000006.1 GCA_016741995.1 Hydrogenophaga sp.
GCCCCAAACTCGCCCCCGCACCGGCGCCCAACAACACCACACCACCGGCCACGGCCCCCGTGCCCGCACCGGCGGCCACCCCCGCGGTCCCCGCGCCCGCGCCCACGGTGGCCCCGTCGATGCTGGTGACCAATATCGGCAACGTCGGCGAGCAGGAAGCCACGGTCAGCCTGCTGCGTTACGCAGACCGCGTGCGCGCGCTCACCCCCGCCGAGCTCGCGCTCGAGATCGCTTCGCTGGGCGAGCCCGGCAACCAGCCGGCCCGCCTGCTGCAACTGGCAATCGCGCTCATGCAGAGCAACCAGCCGGTGGAAACCGCGCGGGCGCTGGGCCTGGCCCAGCGCGCCGCCGCCAGCACCGCCCCCGACGCCCCGCCCTACCGCCCTTTGGCGCGCCTGATCGCCAACCGGCTTCTGGAGCAACGCAAGCTGGAAGAAGCCGTTGAGCGGCAGGCGCAGCAGTTGCGCGAGCAGCAGCGGCGCATCGACCAGCTCAACGAGCGGCTCGAAGCGATGCGCGCCATCGAACGCAGCCTGAACAACCGCGCGCCGGCCACCACGCCGCGCCCGCCCGCCCCATGAGCGCCGCCGACACCCCGCCGCGCGCGCGCCTGCTCGTCGTCGACGACGACGCCGACATGCTGCGCCTGCTCTCGATGCGCCTGGGTGCCGCGGGCTACCACGTCACCGCCGTGGGCTCGGCCGAGGCCGCGCTCGCGCAACTCGAGATCGAGCGCCCGCAGCTTGTGCTGTCCGATGTGCGCCTGCCCGGGCGCGACGGCCTGGCCCTGTTCGACGAGGTGCGCGCGCGCCACCCCTCGCTGCCGGTGATCCTGCTCACCGCGCACGGCACCATCCCCGACGCGGTCGAGGCCACGGCGCGCGGTGTCTTCACCTACCTCACCAAGCCCTACGACGCCAAAGAGTTGCTGGAGAAGATTGCGCAGGCCCTGGCACTGGCCGCCCCGAGCCTGCCCACGAAACACGCCGACGAGACCTGGCGCGCCGAAATCGTGAGCCGCTCCAACCGCATGGCCGACCTGCTGGCCGAGGCGCGCATGGTCGCGCAGAGCGACGCCAGCGTGCTGCTGCGCGGCGACTCGGGCACCGGCAAGGAAATGCTGGCGCGCGCCATCCACAAGGCCAGCGCGCGCGCGAGCAAACCTTTCATTGCGGTGAACTGCGGCGCCATTCCCGAAGCGCTGCTCGAATCCGAGCTGTTCGGCCACATGAAGGGCGCCTTCACCGACGCCGTGGCCAACCACAAGGGCCTGTTCCAGGCCGCCGACGGCGGCACGCTGTTGCTCGACGAGATCGGCGACATGCCGCCGGCGCTGCAGGTCAAGCTGCTGCGCGTGCTGCAAGAGCGCGCGGTGCGCCCGCTGGGGTCGAGCCAATCGGTCCCGGTGGACGTGCGCATCGTCTCGGCCACGCACCGCGACCTCGAATCCGCCATGGCCGAGGGCCAGTTCCGCGAGGACCTGTACTACCGGCTCAACGTGGTCACGCTCACGCTGCCCACGCTCGCGGAACGGCGCGAGGACATCCCGCTGCTGGCCAACCACTTCCTGGCCAGGCTCTCGGCCAAGTACGGCAAGCGCAGCTCGGGCTTCGCGCCCGAGGCGCTCAAGGCACTCACCATGGCCACCTGGCCGGGCAATGTGCGTCAGCTCTACAACGTGGTGGAACAGGTCTGCGCACTCAACACCACGCCGCTGGTGCCGCTGGCGCTGGTGCAGCGCGCGCTGCGCACGCCCTCGGTGGAGGTGCTCAGCTTCGCCGAGGCGCGTCAGCGCTTCGAGCGCGCTTACCTGGTGGACCTGCTCAAGATGACCGACGGCCACGTGGCCGATGCGGCGCGCCTGGCCCAGCGCAACCGCACGGAGTTCTATCGCCTGCTGCAGAAACACGCGCTCACCCCCGGCCTGTTCAAAAGCGACGGCACGGGCACCGGTGAGGCCATCGACGAAGGCCCTGTCGCCGATTCGTGACACACGCAAGGCTTTGATTTACAAGCCATTTTTTGGGTGACGATACCCCCCGGTCGCTGGTCAGCGACAAAAAGCGCGGGTTTTCCCGGGGTCACGCCGGCCAGCCGCCCTTCAACGCGCGCAACACACGCGCAAGTGCTTGATATGCAACCGGTTTTCCGGGTTGGCACAGGGCTTGCCCCTTACTGGGCATGTCTTGGAGCTTTTCACGATTCCTACGCCTTTCCCCCAGCCTGCGCGGCGCGCTGATTGCCGCACCCCTGCTGGCTTTCGGGCCCGCCCACGCCTTCGACTGGGACCAGCTCACACACATCGCCCAGGTGCGCTCGGCCGAGCCCTGGCGCGAAAGCGGCGACAAGCTGCCCGAGCCGCTCGCCAACATCACCTACGACCAGTTGCGTGACATCCGCTTCCGCCCGGAGCGCTCCACCTGGCGTGAGCAGAAGCTGCCCTTCGAAGCGCAGTACTTCCACCTCGGCCTGTACCAGACGCAGCCGGTCCGCATCCACGAGCTGATGCCCGATGGCCAGGTGCGCCACCTGCCCTACCGCACCGAGGATTTCCACTTCGGCGCCAACCGCTTCGACACCGGCACCTGGGGCGACCTGGGCCACGCCGGCTTTCGCCTGCACTACCCGCTCAACAACGTCGCCTACAAAGACGAACTGGTCGTCTTCCTGGGCGCAAGCTACTTCCGCGCGCTTGGCGCCCAGCAGCAGTACGGCCTGTCGGCACGCGGCCTGGCGATCGACACCGCCGGTGGCAACGGCGAGGAGTTCCCGCGCTTCTCCGAGTTCTGGATCCAGCGCCCGGCGCCCGACGCCAAGGAACTCACCGTCTATGCGCTGCTCGAGTCGCCGCGCGTGACCGGCGCCTACCGCTTCGACATCCGCCCGGGCTTCAACACCAGCATGAGCGTGCGCGTGCAGCTGTTCGCGCGCGAGGGCGCGGCACCCATCAACACGCTGGGCATCGCGCCGCTCACCAGCATGTTCCTGTCGGGCGAGAACCAGCCCATGGCCAGCGACTTCCGCCCCGAGGTGCACGACTCCGACGGCCTGATGCTGGCCAGCGGCGAAGGCGAATGGCTGTGGCGCCCGCTGCAGCGGCCCAACGCGACTGCGGTGAGCTCCTTCACCACCACCAACCCGCGCGGCTTCGGCCTGATGCAACGCGACCGCCGCTTCGCCAGCTACGAAGACGTGGAAGCACGCTACGAGCGCCGCCCCAGCGCGTGGATCACGCCGCGCGGCGACTGGGGGGCCGGCCGCGTCGAGCTGGTGCAACTGCCCACGCCCGACGAGACGCACGACAACATCGTGGCCTACTGGGTCCCCGCGCGCGCCCTCGCCCCGGGCCAACCGATCGAGCTCGCCTACGACATCGCCTGGCAAGGCGACGAGCAGCAACGCCCGCCGTCGAGCTGGGTCACGCAAAGCCGCCGCGGCTACGGCTACACCAAGCTGAGCGCCGCCGAACAGGCCGCCCAACCCAAATACATCCTCGATTTCGCCGGCCCCGCGCTCGATGCGCTGCCCGCCGGCGCCGAGGTCCGTGCCGTCGTCAGCGCCAACGCCAACGGCCGCGTACTCGAGGCCATCGCCTACCCCAACCCCGCCACGCGCAGCTGGCGCGTGAGCCTGCGCGTCGCGCGCAATGACCCCGCGCAGCCGGTCGAACTGCGCGCCTTCCTGCAACACCAGCAACACACCGTGAGCGAAACATGGACGCACCTGCTTCTGCCCGAATGAACACCCGCAGCCTGCTGCGTGAGGAGCGCCACCCGAACGCGGTGACCGCACCCCCCATGAACCGCGGCTCCATGGTGCCCCGCCCCTGGCGCGGGTTCTGGAACAGCGTGGGCACCGCGCTGCTGAGCACCGCGAGCGACCTGCTGCCGCCCTATGGCCAGCGCGCCGCCCGCGTGGCCGAGCCGAACGAGCCCTGGCAGAACGCCGCCAACCTGCGCCGCGCCGTGTTCATCGCGCTCACGCTGGTCTGGACGATGGTCGCCGGCCTGATGTTCCTGGACCTGCAACCCGAGGGCGCCAACCCCTGGCTGCAAACCGGCCAGCTGCTGCTGTTCGTGGTGCTGTCGGCCTGGGTGCTCACCGGCTTCGTCACGGCGCTCATGGGCTTCTGGGTGTCGATCTTCGGCGACCGGCACACGCTGCGCGCCGCCGATGTGCGCGACCACGCCATGAACCCCGAGGCCCGCACCGCGATCATCATGCCCATCTGCAATGAGGACGTGGCCACCGTGTTCGCCGGCCTGCGCGCCACCTGCGACTCGCTCGCCGCCACCGGTGAGGCGCAGGTGTTCGACGTCTTCGTGCTCTCCGACAGCTACGACCCCGCCACCCAGCGCGCCGAGCGCGCCGCGTGGGAGAACCTGCGCGCCGAACTCGCGACGCAAAGCGGCCGGGCCGCGGTGGAGGTGTACTACCGCCTGCGCAAGCGCCGCACCCACCGCAAGGCCGGCAACGTGGCCGACTTCTGCCGCCGCTGGGGCAAGGACTACCGCTACATGGTTGTGCTCGATGCCGACAGCGTCATGAGCGGCCGCTGCCTGACCGACATGGTCAAGCTGATGGAGGCCCACCCGCGCGCCGGCATCATCCAGACCGCCACCCAGGCCGTGGGGCACGCCACGCTGCACGCGCGCTCGCAGCAATTCGCCTCGCGCGTCACGGGCCACCTGTTCACGCTGGGCATGCAGTTCTGGCAGCTCGGTGAGTCGCACTACTGGGGCCACAACGCCATCATCCGCGTCGAGCCCTTCATGAAGCATTGCGCGCTGGCGCCCATCGCGGGTAAGGGCGGCATGTCGGGCGGCATCATGTCGCACGACTTCGTCGAAGCCGCGCTGATGCGCCGTGCCGGCTACCACGTGTGGCTGGTCTCCGACCTTCAAGGCAGCTACGAACAGCAGCCGCCCGACCTGCTCAGCGAGCTGCAGCGCGACCGCCGCTGGTGCCAGGGCAACCTGCAGAACGCGCGCCTGATGGCCGAACCCGGCATCCACCGCGTGCACCGCAGCATGTTCGTCATCGGCGCCATGTCCTACCTCTCAGCGCCGCTGTGGCTGTCCTTCCTGGCCTTCGGCACCGCGGTGTGGGTGACCGACCAGACCGTGGTGCCGAGCTGGAACGCCGTGCCCGCCGAGTTGCGCGGTCTGTGGGTGTGGACGCTGTGCCTGCTGTTCATGCCCCGCGTGCTGGGCCTGGCGGCGGTGTTCCTCAAGCGCGAGCAACGCCAGTTCGGCGGCAGCCGCGCGCTGCTGCTGAGCGCGATCACCGAGACCGTGCTCGCGCTGCTGCAGGCACCGATCCGCATGCTCGCGCACTCGCTGTTCGTGCTGGTCGCACTCACCGGCCTCAAGCTGGAGTGGAAATCGCCCCCGCGCGAAGCCACCGGGGTGGCCTGGACCGACGCCGCGCAGCGCCTGGCTCCCATGAGCGCGTTGATCGGCTTGATGGGCGTGGGCGTGGCCCTGCTCAACCCCGCCGCCCTCCTGTGGCTGGCGCCCGTGGCCCTGCCGCTGCTGCTCGCGATCCCCCTCACCGTGGCCACCAGCCATGTCGATCTGGGCGCCTGGATGCGCGCGCGCGGCGTGCTGCTGATCCCCGAGGAAGCCTGGTCGCCCGCGGTGCTGCGCAGCGCCTGGCGCCACGCGAGCCGGCTGGCACTCAAGACCGCCTGAGACGCTTCTTCAACACAAAGGCCCGACGGAAAACCGCCGGGCCTTTTGTCTTGAGGGGGTCGCGCGCAGCCGCGGTGGGGCGTCAGCCGAGCCTGGGCATGCCTTTCATGCCGCCCATGCGCTTCATCATCTTCATCAGGCCGCCGCCTTTCATCTTCTTCATCATGTCGCGCATCTGCTCGAACTCCTTGAGCAGGCGGTTGACCTCTTGAACGTGCACGCCCGCACCGGCAGCGATGCGGCGCTTGCGCGTGGCCTTGATGAGATCGGGCTTGCGGCGCTCGGTGGGCGTCATGCTGCAGATGATCCCTTCCTTGCGCTTGATGTCTTTTTCCGCGCGCGAGAGATCGGCGGTACCGGCCTTGGCCGCCATCTGCGCCGGCAACTTGTCGATCAGGTTCGACAACCCGCCCATCTGCTTCATCTGGCGCAACTGCTCCAGGAAGTCTTCCAGGTCGAAGCCCTCACCGCTCTTGACCTTGGCCGCCAGCTTCTGCGCTGCGGCCATGTCGACGCCCGCGGTGACCTGCTCGACCAGGGCCACGATGTCGCCCATGCCCAGCACGCGCTGCGCGTGGCGCTCGGCGTCGAACACCTCCAGGCCATCGATCTTTTCCGACACGCCGGCGAACTTGATCGGCACGCCCGTGACCGAGCGCACCGACAGTGCCGCGCCGCCGCGGGCATCGCCATCGAGCTTGGTGAGCACGATGCCGGTGAGCGGCAGCGCCTCCTTGAAAGCCTTGGCGGTATTGATGGCGTCCTGGCCCTGCATGGCGTCGACCACGAACAGGGTCTCGACCGGCTTGAGCACGGCGTGCAGGTCCTGGATCTCGCGCATCAGCGCTTCGTCGATTGCCAGCCGGCCGGCGGTGTCGACCAGCAGCACGTCAACGTGGTGGCGGCGCGCGTGGTCGAGCGCCGCGCGCGCGATATCGGCGGGCTTCTGGTCGGGCGTGCTGGGGAACCACTCGGCCCCGGCCTGCGCGGTCACGGTCTTGAGCTGCTCGATGGCCGCCGGGCGGTAGACGTCGCCCGAGACCGTGAGCACCTTCTTCTTGCGCTTCTCGATCAAATGGCGCGCGAGCTTGGCGGTGGTGGTCGTCTTGCCCGCCCCTTGCAGGCCGGCCATGAGGATGACCGCCGGTGGCTGCGCCGCGAGGTTGATGTCGGCCACCCCCTCGCCCATCGTGGCGGCGAGCTCGCGGTTGACGATGCCCACCAGCGCCTGGCCCGGCGTGAGCGAGCCCACCACATCGGCGCCCAGGGCTTTCTCTTTCACGCGCGCGATGAAGTCGCGCACCACCGGCAAGGCCACGTCGGCCTCGAGCAGCGCCATGCGCACCTCGCGCAGCATGTCGCTGATGTTGCTTTCCGTGATGCGCGCCTGCCCGCGCATTTCCTTGACGATGCGCGACAGGCGTTCGGACAGGGCGGAGGCCATGGGGTGTTGCTCGGCGGTGAGTGGGGTGGTCGCGCGGCTGTGGAATCGGCCACACAAGCAGCGCGCCGACGCCAGCCCGATCGGGGTTTCGCGACCGGAGGCGCCGTTAAGATGTGCGGGTGATTTTAGCCCTCGGCACCCCCAGCACGTCCTCGCGGCCATGAACCTGCTGCCCCATCTGGCGCTGAACCCGCTGGCGGCGGTGCTGTCCGTGGTCACGGCACTGGCCTACGCGCTGGTGCCCTGGGCCAGCCCGAGGCTGAGCCCGCTGCAGGCGCGCGCGTTTCTGGCGCTGACCTGGGGCTTGCACCTGCTGACACTGCTGGCCGGGTTGGTCGGCGACGAAGTGCGTTTCGGTTTCGCGCCGGCGCTGTCGGTCACGGCCTGGCTGGTGCTCACGGTCTATCTCGTCGAAAGCCGGCTCTACCCGCAGTTGAAAGCGCGCTGGACGCTCGCCATCCTCGGCGCGCTGGTGATGGTGCTGGCCGTGTTGTTCCCGGGCGCCCACCACACGGCCCTGCCATCGGCCTGGCTGCCCTTGCATTGGGCCTTGGGTATTGCGTCCTACGGGCTGATCGCCGCGGCGGTGGTGCACGCCTTCCTGATGCAGCGCGCCGAGCAGGCCATGCGCAGTGGCCAAGCGGGCGAGGCCTCGATGCCGCTGCTCACGCTGGAGCGGCTCACCTTTCGCTTCGTTGCCGCGGGTTTCGTGCTGCTGAGCCTGACGCTGCTCGCGGGCTGGTATTTCTCCGAACTGCTGAACCAGCGCATGGTGTGGAACCACAAGACGGTGTTCTCCGTGCTGGCCTGGCTCACCATGGGCGTGCTGCTGTGGGGCCGCTGGCAGCTGGGCTGGCGTGGGCGCATGGCGGTGCGCACGCTCTACGTCGGCGCCGGCTTTCTGCTGTTGAGCTACGTGGGCTCGCGCTTCGTGCTCGAAGTGCTGCTGCAGCGCACCTGAGACAACCATGAAATACCTGCTTGTGATCGCGGTGGTGGTGGTCGCGTTCTGGATCTGGCGCAACAACCGCCGCGCCGAGGCGGCCGATCGCGCCGCACAGCGCCCACCAGCCCGCCCGGGCACGAAACCGGTGACCATGGTGGCTTGCCGTGTGTGTGGCACCCACCTGCCGCACTCGGAAGCCGTACAGGGCCACCAAGGCGCGTACTGCAGCAACGAACACCGCCAGCATCTCGAAGGCCCTGCCGGCTGAGCCCCATGCCCACCGACGACAGCTCCACGTTCGCGACCTCCTGGTACTCGGCTTTCGAGAGCCCGGCCAACCACACCCGCGAGCAACGCCACCGCGCTTTCGTTCGCCTGTGGCGCGCCTTCATGCGTGCGCGCCTGGTGGTGGCCATGGTGCTGCTGGCGCTGCAGGTGTTCCTGCTCGTGAGCGGCGGCAACGGCTCAGTGTGGATCACCGGGCTCACCTCGGTGTACCTGCTGACCTGCGCGCTGCTTGCGCTGTACTGGCCACCGGCCGAACACGGGCGCGCACCGGCCGTGCAATGGCTGCTCACGATCGGCGTGGACATCGCGGTGTTCGCGCTGATGCAGCACTTCGACGCCAGCAGCATCAACTTCACGCCGTTGTTCGCGCTGCCGGTCCTGCTGGGCTCCATCCTGGGCCCGCTCGTGCTGGGGCTGGGCACGGCCGCGGCCGTCACCCTGCTGATGCTGGCCGACGCCTGGTTCGGTGCCCCGGTGGCCGGGCAGCTCGACGCCGCCCGCTTCCTGCAGGCGGGGCTGGCGGGCACGGGCTTTTTCATCGTGGCGGTGCTCGCGAACCAGCTCGCCATCCGCCTGGCGCGCGAAGAAGCGGTCTCGGCCAGCAACCAGGCCGCCGCGCGCGCGCAAGCCGCGGTCAACGAGGTCATCATCGAAAGCCTGGGCCTGGGTGTGCTCGTGATCGATCCGCACGGCGTGGTGCGCAACGCCAACCCCGCGGCCCGGGCCATGCTCATGGGCGAGGGTTTCCCCGCCGGCGCCAAGCTGCTGCTCTCGGCGCGGCCGAGCTGGTCGCACCTGGCCTCGCTGGTGCAGGAAAGCTTTGCGGTGGACGCCGCGCTCGAAACCGAGACCACCATCGAACACCCCGACCGCCCGAGCCAGCGGCTGCACGCGCGCACCAAGCTCACGCCGGTGATGGGCGAGCGCGGTTCGCTGTGCGTGCTCTTCCTCGAAGACCTGCGCGAGGTCGAGGCGCGCGTGCGCACCGAAAAGCTGGCCTCCATGGGGCGCATGTCGGCCGCCGTGGCACACGAGATCCGCAACCCGCTGTCGGCGATCACGCAGGCCAATGCCTTGCTCGATGAAGAAGTGAGAGAGCCCGGGCAGAAGCGGCTCACGCACATGATCGAGCAGAACGCGCAGCGCCTCTCCCGCATCGTCGACGACATCCTCAACGTCGCGCGACCGCAGCCCAGCCGCGCCGACGGCCAGGTGCCCGCCCTGCCGCTGGACACCGCGCTGCGCCGCATCACCGGCGAATGGATGCGGCAGAACCAGGTCGCGCAGGCGCTGGGCGTGCACCTGCACTCCAGCAATGGCCAGGTCGCTTTCGATCCCGAACACCTGCGGCGTCTGCTGGTGAACCTGCTCGACAACGCTTTGCGCCACGCCAGCGGCAAACCGGCCTCGATCCGCGTGATCACGCAGCCCAGCGGCGGCGGCAGCCACCTGCGCATTTCGGTCTGGAGCGATGGCGGCCCGCTGGAGGCGTCCGTGCACAAGCACCTATTCGAGCCCTTCTTCTCTTCCGAAAGCCGTTCCAGCGGTCTGGGGCTCTACATCTGCCGCGAGCTGTGCGAACGCTATGGCGCGCAGATCGGCTACCAGCGTTCGCGCCTGGACCAGCGCGAGGGCAACGAGTTCTACGTGTTGATCCCGGCCGTGCGCGGCACCGCTGCGCCACCCGCACGCGAGGCGGGCCATCAGCACAGCCTGTCCTACCCGTCGCAGCCACCCGGCGAAGAACGCACCATCGTCGATCCGCTGCGCTCCGGGCGCCCCCCGCTAGCGGCCGGTTGAATCACCGCCAAGGCCGTTCGACCGCATGTCACAGCCCCACCCGAACGCCTCCGTTCTGGTCGTCGACGACGAGCCCGATCTGCGCACGCTCTACGAGCTGACGCTGCTGCGCGAAGGCCACGCCGTCACCACCGCACCCGACCTGCGTCAGGCGCGCGAGCAGTTGGCCGATCACCGCTTCGACGTGCTCATCTCCGACATGCAGCTGCCCGACGGGCTGGGCCTGGAGTTGCTGCGCGAGGTGGCCGATCGCCAGCGCAGCGAGAAGTGCATCGTGATCACGGCGCACGGCTCGGCGGAAAACGCGGTCGAATCGCTCAAGGCGGGCGCTTTCGACTACCTCACCAAGCCGGTCGATCTGCGCCAGTTGCGCAGTGCCGTCAGCGCCGCGTTGCGCAGCCAGCGCGCACCATTGGCGGCCACGCAGGTGGAGCGCGCTACCGTGGCCAGCGAGCCCTTGCGCAACGCGCCGCCGCCGCCCGCCGGCGTGCGTGCCCTGGAACGCATCGTCGGCCGTTCGCCCAGCATCGTGCAGATCAAGTCGCGCATCGAGAAGGTGTCGACCAGCATGGCGCCGGTACTCATTCTTGGGGAATCGGGCACCGGCAAGGAGCTCGTGGCGCGTGCGGTGCATGAGTGCAGCCACCGCGCCGGTGGCCCTTTCGTGGCCGTCAACTGCGGGGCCATCCCTGAAAACCTGATCGAAGCCGAGTTCTTTGGCGCGCGCAAGGGCGCCTACACCGGCGCCTCGGCGGATCGCGAGGGCTACTTCCAGGCCGCCCACGGCGGCACCCTGTTCCTCGACGAAATCGGGGACCTGCCGCTGGCGATGCAGGCCAAGCTGCTGCGCGTGATCCAGGAACGCCGCGTGCGCGCGCTGGGCGCGGTCCAGGAAGAAGCGGTGGACGTGCGGCTCGTCAGCGCCACCCACCGCGACCTGCCCGCACAGGTGCAGTCGGGCCAGTTCCGCCAGGACCTGTTCTACCGCCTCAACGTCATCGGGCTGCGCACCCCTGCGCTGCGCGAACGCCTCGACGACCTGCCCGAACTGGCCCATGCCCTGCTCGGGCGGCTCTGCGACGAGGCCGGCCAACCCGTGCCCGAACTCTCCGAGGAAGCCTTGCGTTGGCTGCAATCGCGCGAACTGCCCGGCAACGTGCGCGAGCTCGAGAACCTGTTGCAGCGTGCGCTCGCGCTGTCCAGCGACACCGTGCTGCGCGCGGTGGATTTCGGCGAAGGCGGCGACACACTGCCCGACACGCTGCGCGATGCGTTGCCCGGCATCGACAGCACCTTTGCGCCACCCGACACCGAATCGCCCTTGCCGGCCGATCTGCAAAGCTACCTGGACGACCAGGAGCGCCGCGTGCTCATGCAGGCGCTGCAGGAATGCGGCTTCAACCGCACCGCCGCCGCCGCGCGCCTGGGCTTGAACCTGCGCCAGATGCGTTACCGCATCCAGCGCCTGGGCATCGTGCTGCCTGGCGCAGCGGGTGCCGCCGAAGGCGACCTCGGCGATGCCTGAAGCCTGGCGCGGCGGCTGGTGGGCCGGGGCCGAAACGATCGCCTCCCCCAACTACGGCCCGCGCCCGGCGCACACAGCCATCGATCTCGTGGTGGTTCACTCCATCAGCCTGCCGCCCGGGGAATACGGCGGCGATGCGATCGAGCGGCTGTTCACCAACCGGCTCGATTGGGACGCCCACCCCTACTTCCAGTCGATCCGTGGCCTGGAGGTGTCGTCGCATTTCGTGGTGCGGCGCGACGGCCGCGTCCAGCAATACGTCTCGACGCTGAACCGCGCCTGGCATGCCGGCCGATCGCGCTGGCGCGGCCGCGAGAACTGCAACGACTTCTCCATCGGCATCGAGCTCGAGGGCCTGGAAGGCGACCCGTTCGAGAGCGCCCAATACGCTGCGCTCGTGCGCCTGTGCAATGCCCTCGCGCAACAACACCCGCTGGCGCACGTGGCCGGGCACGAGCACGTCGCACCCGGGCGCAAGGGCGACCCGGGTGCCGGGTTCGACTGGGCGCACCTGCAACGTGCACTCGGCTGGTCGCGTGCGTGTTTTCCCGAAGACACAACCCCCTTTGACAACGTCGACGCGGGCGCATCGCGCTAGGCCCGCTCATCGAACACAGGCCCCATGCGGCCCGCCGCGCCAAATCGCGCCACAGAGCGCAACGACGCTGGGTTTTTCAAGCGATTCGCAAGTGGGGTCTATGCCGCTGGCGCGCCAGAGACACGCACCATTCCGGTACCATTCAGCCATCGAGCCAAGGTCTGCGGAAAACGCTACCCGTAGTGTCTTGTAGCCCCTGCACACACCAGATATAGTGTGCCCTCAACGATGCCTGCGGAGCCCTCCGCAAGGCCACGGCAACCGGCCACCAAAACCGGAACAGCCGCAGACATCGGCAACTGCAAACCCATAAAGAAACCAGACCGGATCGCGAGAGGAATCATGCTGAGCGCCACCCATTCCCAGACCACAACGCAATCGCCCGCTCGCCCGGCTGCCGGCACCACCAGCGGTGGCAGCAGCGCGAGCGCGTCGATCTACGCGCAGTACCAGATCATTCGCCGCAATGGCGCGGTGGTCCCGTTCGAGCCCAGCAAGATCGCCGTGGCCATGATGAAAGCCTTCCTGGCGGTGCACGGCACCCAGGGCGCGGCCTCGGCCAGCGTGCGCGAGACGGTGGACGAACTCACCCAGAACGTGGTGCGTGCGCTCGTGCGCTCGCGCCCGGGTGGCGGCACCTTCCATATTGAAGACGTGCAGGATCAGGCCGAGCTCGGCCTGATGCGCAGCGGCCACCACGAGGTCGCTCGCGCCTACGTGCTCTACCGCGAGCGCCGCGCCGCCGAGCGCGCCACGCAGGCCGCCGCCGTGCGCGCCGCCGAGCCCGCGCTGCATGTGCTCGACAACGGCCAGCGCGTGCCGCTCGACATCGACGCCCTCACCCGCCTGATCACCGACGCTTGCGCCGGCCTGGGCACCGACGTCAAGCCCGAGCCGATCGTGGCCGAGACCAAGCGCAACCTGTACGACGGTGTGCCGATGGAAGAGGTCTACAAGGCCGCCATCCTGGCCGCGCGCACGCTGATCGAGAAAGACCCCGACTACACCTACGCCACCGCACGCCTGCTGCTGCACACCATCGTCAAGGAAATCCTGGGTGAGGAAGTGCCGCACGCGCAGATGGGCCAGCGCTACGCCGACTACTTCCCCGGCTTCATCAAGAAGGGTGTGGACGCCGAGTTGCTCAACCCCGATCTGCTCCAGTTCGACCTGACCCGCCTGGGCGCCGCACTCAAACCCGAGCGCGACCTCCAGTTCGACTACCTCGGCCTGCAGACCCTGTACGACCGCTACTTCCTGCACGTGCGCAAATCGCGCATCGAACTGCCGCAGGCCTTCTTCATGCGCGTGGCCATGGGCCTGTCGCTGGGCGAAATCGACCGCGAAGCCCGCGCGATCGAGTTCTACGAGATCCTCTCCACCTTCGATTTCATGAGCAGCACGCCCACGCTGTTCAACAGTGGCACGCTGCGCTCGCAGCTCTCGAGCTGCTACCTCACCACGGTGCCCGACGATCTCGACGGCATCTACGAGTCCATCAAGGAAAACGCGCTGCTCTCCAAGTTCGCCGGCGGCCTGGGCAACGACTGGACCCGCGTGCGCGCACTGGGCAGCCACATCAAGGGCACCAACGGCGAGTCGCAGGGCGTCGTGCCCTTCCTCAAGGTGGTCAACGACACCGCCGTGGCGGTGAACCAGGGCGGCAAGCGCAAGGGCGCCGTCTGCACCTACCTCGAGTCCTGGCACCTGGACATCGAAGAGTTCCTGGAGCTGCGCAAGAACACCGGCGACGACCGCCGCCGCACCCACGACATGAACACGGCGAACTGGATTCCCGACCTGTTCATGAAGCGCGTGCTCGAAAAAGGCGAGTGGAGCCTGTTCTCCCCCTCCAACGTGCCCGACCTGCACGACAAGTTCGGCACCGACTTCGAAAAAGCCTACGTGGCCTATGAAGAAAAAGCCGCGCGCGGCGAGATCAAGCCTTACCGCAAGGTGCCCGCCTCCGACCTGTGGCGCAAGATGCTCTCGATGCTGTTCGAGACCGGCCACCCCTGGATCACCTTCAAGGACGCCTGCAACGTGCGCTCGCCCCAGCAGCACGCCGGCGTGGTCCACAGCTCCAACCTGTGCACCGAGATCACGCTCAACACCAGCGACGCCGAAACCGCGGTCTGCAACCTCGGCTCGGTCAACCTGCTGCGCCACCTGAAGGACGGCGGGATCGATCACGACAAGCTCAAGAAGACCATCGCCACCGCGATGCGCATGCTCGACAACGTGATCGACATCAACTACTACGCGGTCAAGAAGGCGCGCGATTCCAACCTGCGCCACCGCCCGGTGGGCCTGGGCATCATGGGCTTCCAGGACGCGCTGTACGAACTGCGCATTCCCTACGCGTCCAACGAGGCCGTGGAATTCGCTGACCGCTCGATGGAAGCCGTCTGCTACCACGCGTACTGGGCTTCGACCGAGCTGGCCAAGGAACGCGGCCGCTACAGCAGCTTCAAGGGCTCGCTCTGGGACAAGGGCGTGCTGCCGCCCGACACGCTGGACCTGCTGGCCCAGGAACGCGGCGGCTACGTCGATGTCGATCGCTCCAGCGTGCTCGACTGGAACGCCCTGCGCGCCAAGATCGCCCAGGACGGCATGCGCAACTCCAACTGCGTGGCCATCGCCCCCACCGCAACCATCTCCAACATCATCGGCGTGGACGCCTCCATCGAGCCCTGCTTCGGCAACCTCTCGGTGAAGTCCAACCTGTCGGGTGAGTTCACCGTCATCAACAGCTACCTGGTGAAGGATCTCAAGCGCCTGGGCCTGTGGGACGACGTGATGGTGATGGACCTCAAGCACTTCGACGGCTCGCTGCGCCCGATCGACCGCGTGCCGCAAGACGTGAAGGCCTTGTACGCCACCGCGTTCGAAGTCGAGCCCGTGTGGCTGGTGGAAGCCGCCGCGCGCCGCCAGAAGTGGATCGACCAGGCACAAAGCCTGAACATCTACATGGCTGGTGCCTCGGGCAAGAAGCTCGACGAGACCTACAAACTCGCCTGGCTGCGCGGCCTCAAGACCAC
Source organism: Hydrogenophaga sp. (assembly GCA_016741995.1). Classification (GTDB taxonomy): domain Bacteria; phylum Pseudomonadota; class Gammaproteobacteria; order Burkholderiales; family Burkholderiaceae_C; genus Hydrogenophaga. Next base: position 15,336 of record JACVCO010000006.1, read on the forward strand.
CTATTACCTGCGCACCACCTCGGCCACGCAGATCGAGAAATCCACGGGCCGCACCGGACAACTCAACGCGGTGTCGGTGACCCCGAGTGCACCGGTCGCGGTCGCCGCGAGCAGTGCAAGCGTTGCCGCGGAACCGGCCACCGACATCAAGTTCTGCGCCATCGATGACCCGGGTTGCGAGGCATGTCAGTGATTGGATGGCGTGTCATCGACGACCGAAACGGTGTTGCGCATGGATTCATTCGATGCAACACCGCAACAGAAATCGTGAGCACGCTGCCTGATTGCTTTGCAATTCGCACAGACACTTTGATAATTCGCTGAATCGGACCGACCCCTATGTTGACCTGGGAAGACCCCACAACACCATCTTCGACATCGACGCACAGCCCCCGCCTCTCCGGCCAGCCGGGCTTGCAAGTCTCATCCATCGGTGAGACCACCGCCGCTGTCTCTGCTCACGCTGCACCCGTCGCGCCTGCGAGCAAGGCCTCCGATCCGCAGCGCCGCATCAACGTGGCCGACAAGCGCATCATCAACGGCCAGACCGATGTCAACCAACTGGTGCCGTTCAAGTACAAGTGGGCCTGGGAAAAATACCTCGCCACCTGCGCCAACCACTGGATGCCGCAGGAAGTGAACATGTCGCGCGACATCGCGACCTGGAAAGACCCCAACGGCCTGACCGAAGACGAGCGCCGCATCGTCAAACGCAATCTCGGCTTCTTCGTCACGGCCGACTCGCTCGCGGCGAACAATATCGTGCTGGGCACCTACCGCCACATCACGGCGCCCGAGTGCCGCCAGTTCCTGTTGCGCCAGGCGTTCGAAGAAGCGATCCACACGCACGCCTACCAGTACATCGTCGAATCGCTCGGCCTGGACGAAGCCGAGATCTTCAACGCCTACAACGAGGTGCAGTCGATTCGCGACAAGGACGAATTCCTGATCCCCTTCATCGAGGCGATCATGGATCCGAACTTCCACACCGGCACGCCCGAGAACGACCAGACGTTGCTCAAAAGCCTGATCGTTTTTGCCTGCCTGATGGAGGGCATGTTCTTCTATGTCGGCTTCACCCAGATCCTGGCACTGGGTCGGCAGAACAAGATGACCGGCGCCGCCGAGCAGTACCAGTACATCCTGCGCGACGAATCGATGCACTGCAATTTCGGCATCGATCTGATCAACGCGATCAAGATGGAAAACCCCCTGCTCTGGACGCCCGAGTTCAAGGCCGAGATCAAGGAGTTGTTCCTCAAGGCCGTCGAACTCGAGTACCGCTACGCCGAGGACACCATGCCGCGCGGCGTGCTGGGCCTCAATGCCTCCATGTTCAAGGGTTACCTGCGCTACATCGCCAACCGGCGCGCCACGCAGATCGGCCTTGAACCCCTGTTCCCGAACGAAGAGAACCCGTTCCCCTGGATGAGCGAGATGATCGACCTCAAGAAGGAACGCAATTTCTTTGAAACACGGGTGATCGAGTACCAATCGGGCGGCGCGCTGTCCTGGGATTGACCCAGGCCGAGGGCTCGACCGCATTGCCTGCATCACAAAAGATCAGAAGAAGACGTTCAGCATCGTTTCATCAGGCCGGCCACGAGGCGCGCAGACGCCATTGCCGGCCTGGACCCGGGTTCAGCACCCTGGGGTTCACCGCAGCACCGCTGCGAAACCGCAAGGCGCTGAATCACTTCACCGGCCATCCGACCGGCTGAAGTGCTCTTTGCAACTTGATCAAGGAGAAAGCAATGGCAACTGCGAAGAAAGCCCCGGCCAAGAAGGCCGCGGCGAAGAAAGCCCCGGCCAAGAAAAAGGTCGCGGCCAAGAAAGCACCGGCGAAGAAAGTCGCCGCCAAGAAAGCCCCGGCCAAAAAAGCCGCGGTGAAGAAGGCACCGGCGAAGAAAGTCGCCGCCAAGAAAGCCCCGGCCAAGAAAAAGGTCGCGGCCAAGAAGGCGCCGGCCAAGAAAAAGGTCGCCGCCAAGAAAGCCCCGGCCAAGAAAAAGGTCGCGGCCAAGAAAGCGCCGGCCAAGAAAGCCGCTGCGAAGAAGGCGCCGGCGAAGAAAGCCGCTGCGAAGAAGAAGGCTCCTGCGAAAAAGGCCCCTGCGAAAAAGGCGGCCCCCGCAAAAAAAGCTGAGCCGGCCAAGAAGCCGGCTGCCCCTGCGCCCGCGGCCGCTCCCGCCGCTCAGACCAAACTCAATCCTCAGGCTGCCTGGCCGTTCCCCACGTCCAGCAAGCCCTGAACCCGGTTGGGTTGATCTGAAAGCCCGGTGCGAAAGCGCCGGGCTTTTTTATTTCCGGCCCAAGCTCAGCCCTGCAAGCCGTTCAAGGCGTAGTTCTGCGGGCCACGCACCGCGATCTTGAGCGCGCCCATGCGGTTGCCCAGTGCGGCGCAACGCTGCAAAGACCATCCTTGCGACAGCCCGTGCAGCAACGCGGCGCGGAAGGCATCGCCACAACCTGTCGGGTCGACCACGGCCTGGGCCTGCACCGGTGGCACACGCGTGGACTCGCCCTGCTCCCACACGTCGCAACCGTGTTCGCCCAGCGTGACGATCAGGCCGCGCACCTGGCGCGAGATATCCGCGAGCGACCACCCGGTGCGGTCGCACAGCATGCGCCCTTCGTAATCGTTCACCGCCACCCAGCTCGCCTGCGCGATGAAGCGGCGCAGCTCCTCGCCATTGAACATGGGCAGACCCTGGCCGGGATCGAACACGAAGGGAATGCCGGCGGCATCGAGCTGCGCGGCATGGGAAATCATTGCGTCGCGGCCATCGGGGGCGATGATGCCCAGGCTCAGGTCCCGGCGATCGGGCACCGGGTTCTGGTGCGCGAACGACATGGCGCCGGGGTGGAACGCGGTGATCTGGTTGTTGTCGCGGTCGGTCATGATCATGGCCTGCGCCGTGTAGGCATCGGGCACGCTGATCACGTGGCGCGTGTCCACCCCGAGGCCGCGCATGCGCTCGAGGTAGTCGGCCCCGTCACTCCCCAGCGCGGCCAGCGGCACCACCTCGGCGCCCAACTGGCGCAAGCCGTAGGCGATGTTCCCCGCGCAGCCTCCCGGGTCGCGGCGCAGACCCGGCACCAGAAAGGACACGTTCAGGATGTGAAGCTGATCCGGCAGGATCTGGTCGGCAAACCGACCCTCGAAGGTCATGATGGTGTCGAAGGCAAGCGAACCGCAGACAAGAATGGCCATGGCGATGATGCAGTGGGTGAAGAAAGGTCAGGGATAAAAAACCAGTGCGCGGTAACCCGCCGTGGGCGTGTCTTCGCCGAGCATGAGCGACAGGCGAAGGCTCACCGACACGCTGTCGTTGGGCGAGAGCGCGGCCGGGGCATCGGGCCAGTCCTGCGGCAGGAACACACGCCGCGCCACCGGTTGCTCGCCGATGTTGGTCAGGGTCAGTTCAAGCGCGGGCAGCGCCACCTCCAGCGCGGAGCGGTTGCGCAGCACGAAATCGAAGGAATAGAAGTTGCCCAGGCGGCGCACGAGCTCGGCGCTCTCGATCTCCACGGCGTCGATGCGCCGGATCGGCGCCAGATCGCAGCCAAGCCAGCCACAGGCCTGCTCGACCCAGGGACGCGCCTCGGGATGCATGGCCACCAGGCGGTGACGCTCCTGAATGGCCCACTGCCCGGCCAGCAAGACAACCAGCACGCAGGCCAGCACACCCAGCCCCACGCGCACGCCCGGCGAGGTCCAGTAAGCGCGCCGGCGGGCCTGGCGCACAAAGCCGGGCACCGCGCCCTCCGGGGCCACGTCTTCATCGTCGTCGTCGACGTGCCTGAGATCGGATGGCATCACCGACTCCGACGCGTCCTCGCGCGCCGATGCCGGCAGGGTCGCAACGGATGTCGAGGAACGCGTCGTCTGTGCGAAGCGCTCGAGTTCGGCATGGAAGTCGGACGACAGCGCGTCGTCCGATGATTGCGGGGGATCGTCCGCCGTGCCGGCATCGACCTCGGCAAGTGGTTCCTCCGTCAACGGGCTGTCGACCGGCGCGGCCTCGATCGGTAGTACGGGGGCTGCGGCCGGCGACACGGCGGCGGGCGCATCGAGCGGGCCTTCACCAAACCACGCGTGAAGGTCGTCGTCGTCTTCGGGCACCCCATCCGTCGGTACGGGCACGGGCGCAGGGGCGGCTTGAACCACCTCCTCGTCCATCACCGCCACCGGCAAGGGCGTTGCGGGCTCGAGGTCCACCGCGGGTGCCGGTGCGGGTTCTGGTGCAGGTGGCGGCACCCAGGCCTGCAAGTGAATCGTTGCGTCGAAGACATCGGAGCAATGGCCGCAGCGCACCCAGCCGTCCGATATCTTGAGCTGGTCGGCCACGACGCGGAACACGGTGCCGCAAGCCGGACAGCGGGTGGTGAAACTCATGCGCGAATTATGGCGGGCCCGGGTGCCATCGGCCCACAGGGCTCAAGCCTTGCGTGCGGTCATGAGGATCCAGCCATCCTCTTCATCGCTGACATCGAGCGCCAGCCACGGCGCGTAGGCCGCCTTGAGTTCGTCGGCCTGGCGCGCGAGGATGCCTGCGAGCACCAGATGCCCGTCCGGGCGCACATGCGCGCAGAGCAAAGGCGCGAGCACCTTGAGGGGCGTGGCCAGGATGTTGGCCAGCACGAGATCGTGCTCACCCACCGCGGCCTCGGGCAAGCCGGCCAGCAGTTGCACGTGGTTGGCCTCGGCGTTGAGCCGCGTGGCCTCGACCGCCGCGGGATCGATGTCGACCGCGAGAATGTCGCGCGCACCGTGCTTGGCCGCACCGATGGCCAGGATGCCGGAGCCGCAACCGTAGTCGAGCACGCGCGGGCCCACGGGCGCGTGGCGCGCGGTCCAGCGCAGGCACATGCGCGTGGTGGGGTGGGTCCCGGTGCCGAAGGCCAGGCCGGGATCGAGGCGAATCACCTGCTCGGCCTGCGCGGGCGGTTCGTGCCAGGAAGGCACGATCCAGAAGCTGGGGGTGATCTCGACCGGATCGAACTGCGACTGCGTCAGACGCACCCAGTCCTGGTCGGCCACGGCGCGCACGCCGTGTACGACACAGCCTTCGAAAAAGTCCTGCGCCTGCAACAGCACGGCCGCTTCGCGCGCGGCCACCTCGGTGCCGAAAAGCGCCACCACGCGCGAACGCTGCCAGCCCTCCTTGGGCGGCGGCATCCCGGGTTCGCCGAACAGCGCCTGCTCGGCTTCGGTCATGGCGTCGGCGTCCTCGACCGAAGCACTCAGGGCATCGAGCGCTTCCAGCGCATCGCTCACGGGTTCGACCGCGGCCTCGGGCACCAGCAGCACAAGCTCAAACAAAGACCCGGCCTGGGGCCGGGTCTCGTCGGTGGGTTGATCAGCGCTCACGTTGCGAGAGCCACTCTTCAAGGTAGTGGATGTTGGTACCGCCGGCCACGAAGTTGGCGTCGACCATGATCTCGCGGTGCAGCGGGATGTTGGTCTTGATGCCTTCGACCACCGTCTCGGCCAGCGCGGTGCGCATGCGTGCCAGCGCCTGCTCGCGCGTGTCGCCGTGCACGACGATCTTGCCGATCATGGAGTCGTAGTTGGGCGGCACGAAGTAGTTGGTGTAGGCGTGCGAATCCACGCGCACCCCGGGTCCCCCCGGGGGGTGCCACATCGAGATGCGGCCCGGCGAGGGCGTGAACTTGTACGGATCCTCGGCGTTGACACGGCACTCGATCGCGTGACCCTTGAGCTGCACCTGGCGTTGTGTGAAAGGCAGTTTCTCGCCGGCAGCCACCGCGATCTGCGTCCTCACGATGTCGATGCCGGTGATCCATTCGGTGACCGGGTGCTCCACCTGGACGCGCGTGTTCATCTCGATGAAATAGAACTCGCCGTTCTCGAACAGGAACTCGAAGGTGCCCGCGCCGCGGTAGCCGATCTTCTTGCAGGCGGCCGCGCAGCGCTCGCCGATCTTCTCGATCAGGCGGCGCGGAATGCCGGGCGCCGGCGCTTCCTCGATCACCTTCTGGTGGCGCCGCTGCATGGAGCAGTCGCGCTCCCCCAGATACACCGCGTTGCGGTGCTGGTCAGCGAGGATCTGGATCTCGATGTGCCGCGGGTTCTGGAGAAACTTCTCCATATAGACCTCGGCGTTGCCGAAAGCCGCACCGGCCTCGGCCTTGGTGGTCTGCACCGCGTGCAGCAGCGCGGCCTCGGTGTGCACCACGCGCATGCCACGGCCGCCACCGCCGCCCGCGGCCTTGATGATCACCGGGTAGCCAATCGCCTTGGCCGTGCGCTTGATCACCACCGGATCGTCGGGCAGCGCACCATCGGAGCCGGGCACGCAGGGCACGCCGGCGCGGATCATGGCCTGTTTGGCCGAGACCTTGTCGCCCATGAGGCGGATGGAATCGGGCGTGGGGCCGATGAAGGTGAAGCCGCTCTTTTCGACACGCTCGGCGAAGTCGGCGTTCTCGGACAGGAAGCCATAGCCCGGGTGAATGGCCTCGGCATCCGTCACCTCGGCGGCCGAGATGATGGCCGGCATGTTCAGGTAGCTCTGCCCCGACGGGGCCGGCCCGATGCAGACCGCCTCGTCGGCCAGCTTGACGTACTTGGCGTCGCGATCGGCCTCGGAATAGACCATCACCGCCTTGATGCCCATCTCACGGCAGGCGCGCTGGACACGCAACGCGATCTCGCCGCGGTTGGCGATCAGGATCTTCTTGAACATGGGTGGGTGGCCTTCACTCGATCACGAACAGCGGCTGGCCGTATTCGACCGCCTGCCCGTTCTGGACCAGGATCTGGGTCACGGTGCCGCTCTTGTCGGCTTCGATCTCGTTGAGGATCTTCATCGCCTCGACGATGCAGATGGTGTCGCCTTCCTTGATGCTGTCGCCCACCTCGACAAACGGCTTTGCGCCGGGCGCCGAGGAGCGGTAGAACGTGCCCACCATGGGCGACTTGACGGTGTGCCCGGCAGGCGCCACCGGAGCGGGAGCCGGGGCAGACGCCGGCGGAGCCACCTCGACCACCGGCGCGGTGACCACGGCGGGCGTCGGGGCCATGCTGTAGGTGACCGGTGCCGGCATCACCGCCGGGCTGGCCTTGACGATGCGGACCTTACCTTCGGCCTCGGTGATCTCGAGCTCCGACACATTGGACTCCGACACGAGATCGATCAGAGTCTTAAGTTTTCGCAAATCCATGGTATCTCCAACGATTTCTACGCCAAACTGGCTCAATTGCTCATAAGTCCACAGGACTGCAATGGCCTGCCGGCGCGAGGGTGCAGCAGTGTACACGAACGGATTTCACGCGCCGAGCCGTCCATCCATGGACGCTTGGCGGGACATTGGACGACGTTAGCGGGAGTTGAGGGCGTCAGGCAAGCTTGGCCCACTCAGCCAGGTCTTCGGGTTTGACCTGCCCGATCTTGCGATGGACGACCCGGCCTTCGGGGCCGAAAACCACCGTGAAGGGCAAGCCACCGGACGGATTGCCCAGGGTGCGGCTGAGGTCGGTGCCGGCAAAGCCGGTCATGGCCACGGGGAAATCCAGCGGCAGCTTGTTGAGAAAGCCACGCACCGCCTCCACACGGTCCACCGCCAGGCCGAGCAATTGCCAGCCCTTGGCCGCCTGCTCGCGATGAAAGGCATTGAGCAGCGGCAGCTCTTCAATGCAGGGCGGGCACCAGGTGGCCCAGAAGTTCACCAGCAGCGGCTTGCCGCGGAACCCGGCCATGGCCAGCGGCCGGCCTTCGGGCGAGTCGAAGCTGGAGGCCCAGAAGGTGGCCTCGGCCCCTTCCAGCACGGGTTGCGGCCGCCAACGGCGCTCGGCCAAGAACACCCCGGCCCCTGCCGCGGCCACGGCCACCCCACCCATCAGCCAGCGCCGGCGCTGCGGGTTCATGCGCCCTCCCCGGCCAGCAAGGCCCGCACGGCCTGGGCATCACCCCGCGGCTTGCGCCCCTGGCTGTCGGCCTTGAGCGCGCCGCGCAGCCCGTCGTGGTCATGCACCACCAGGTGCAGCAGCACCCATTGGCCCAAAGGCTCGCAGCGGGTACGCACCGTCAAGGCACTCACCTCGTCGCCCCGCCAATCCGAGGTGCTGCCCGGGTGGTAGTCCACGCGGTGGTCGATCAAGGCCCATTCGGCCTGCTTGGGGTCGTCGCAGAAGAGGTGCATGTGAATGTCGCTGTGGCGCGTGGCCGTGCCGTGCCAGACGGCGCCGCCGAGGTGTGGGCGGAAGGCCTGAAGTCGATCCATCCAGACCAGGGCCAGTTCCCGCAGGGCACGCAGCTCGGCGGGCTGGGTGTCGGCGCAGAACACCGCGATGTGTTCGCGCACGGCGGCCTCGAGGGTGTCGTTGTCGGGCAGGGGCGAGCGCGGTGGCAGGCCGAGCTGGCGGATCGCGGCGCGTTTGGCGGCGGCGTAGTCCTGACCCTCGTCGACCACCAGGCCGGCGGCCACGGCGGCGATTTCGGCGGCGGTGTCATCTCGCGAAAGCATCGGGGGATTGTGCCCCGGGCCACATACCTAGAATCCGCGCATGCACATTCACATCCTGGGCATCTGCGGCACGTTCATGGGCGGTGTCGCGGCCCTGGCCCGCGAGGCGGGCCACCGCGTGACCGGCTGCGACGCCGGCGTCTACCCCCCCATGAGCGACCAGCTTCGGGCGCTGGGCATCGATCTCATCGAAGGCTTTGGCGCCGACCAGATGGCGCTCAAGCCCGACGTCTGGGTGATCGGCAACGTGGTCAGCCGCGCGCGGCTGACCGACGGCACGCCCAAATTCCCGCTGATGGAGGCCATCCTCGACGCCGGCGCGCCCTACACCAGCGGCCCTCAATGGCTGGCCGAGAACGTGCTGCAGGGCCGCCACGTGCTGGCGGTGGCGGGCACGCACGGCAAGACCACCACCACGTCGATGCTCGCGTGGATCCTGGAAGCGTGTGGGCAGCAACCCGGCTTTCTGGTGGGCGGCGTGCCCATGAACTTCGGCGTCTCGGCGCGCCTTGGCCAAGGCGCCGGCTTCGTGATCGAGGCCGACGAATACGACACCGCCTTCTTCGACAAGCGCAGTAAGTTCGTTCACTACCGGCCGCGCACGGCCATCCTCAACAACCTCGAGTTCGACCACGCCGACATCTTCGACGACCTCAAGGCCATCGAACGCCAGTTCCACCACCTCGTGCGCACCGTGCCTGCGAGCGGGCGCGTGGTCGTCAACGGGTTGGAGGAAAGCCTGGCGCGTGTGCTGCACCAGGGTTGCTGGAGCGAGGTCTGCAGCTTCGGGGCAGCCGTGAGCGACTTCACCGCCGAAGGCGAACCGCACGACTTCGCGGTGCTGCGCGGCGGGCGCGGTGCGGGCCACGTGCGCTGGGCGCTGTCGGGCGTGCACAACCAGCTCAATGCGCTCGCCGCCATTGCCGCGGCCGAGCACCTGGGCGTGCCACCGGCCGACGCGGCCGCTGCACTGGCCCGGTTCGAGAACGTGCGCCGGCGCATGGAGGTGCGCGGCACGGTGGCCCGCACCGGCGGCGACATCACCGTCTACGACGACTTCGCGCACCACCCGACGGCCATCCGCACCACGCTCGACGGGCTCGCGCGGCGCCTGGGCTCGCCGCGGGGTCGCATCCTCGCGGTGTTCGAGCCGCGCAGCAACACCATGAAACTGGGCACCATGAAATCCCAGTTGCCCTGGAGCCTGGAGCAGGCCGATCTGGCCTTCTGCCACTCGGGCGGGCTCGACTGGGACGCGACCGAAGCCCTGGCCCCGATGGGCGCGCGCGCGCAGGTGGCCGGCAACATCGACGCGCTGGTGCACCAGGTGGTGCAGGCCGCACAGCCCGGCGATCACATCGTGTGCATGAGCAACGGCGGCTTCGGCGGCATCCACGAGCGCCTGCTCAAGGCGCTCGCGGGTTGAACACCCATCAGTAGCTGAGGGACTGCCCCGGCACGTCCACCGTCACCACGGGCTTGGCCAGCGCCGCGCTCGCCGCGCGCGCAAAGGCGGTTGCCCATTCGCGGTGGGCCACATCACGGAAGTGCGCCTCGCCCGCGGCCTGCGCAACGCACAGGATCTTGTCGGCCGTGAGCACCTTGCCCGTGGGGCGCAAGGGTTCGCAACCCATGGCCGTGAACTGTTCATCAAGCCAGTGCCGCGCCTGGTCGTGCGGCATGGGCTGCACCTCTTCCAGGTCGATGCGGTAGGAAGCGGGATCGCCCCAGGTGACGATGACTTGGCTGCGCATGGCGTCTCCTCGAATCGGGTGTCGGGGCATTGTGCCCCGCCCGACCGGCGCACCCCTCGGGAGAAGCCCCGATCGACCTCAGCGCCGCGAAGCCAGCACCGCTTGCGACAACACCTCCAGCGCCTGCAGCGAATCGCCCCAACCCAGGCAGGCGTCGGTGATGCTCTGGCCGTAGTGCAGCGCGGCCGGGTCGTCCTTGCCCGGGGTGAACTTCTGCGCGCCGGCCTCGATGTGGCTTTCGATCATCACGCCGAAGACGGACTTGCTGCCGCCAGCGATCTGGGCACCGATGTCGCGCGCCACGTCGAGCTGCTTCTCGTGCTGCTTGCTGCTGTTGGCGTGGCTGCAATCGACCATGAGGCGCGGCACCTGCTTCGCCGCGTCGAGGTCTTTCACCGCGCTGGCCACGCTGGCGGCGTCGTAGTTGGGCGCCTTGCCGCCACGCAGGATCACGTGGCAATCCTTGTTGCCCTTGGTCTGCACGACGGCAACCTGCCCGTTCTTGTGCACCGAGAGGAAATGGTGGCCGCGCGCCGCGGCCTGGATCGCGTCGGTGGCGATCTTGATGTTGCCGTCGGTGCCGTTCTTGAAGCCGATCGGTGCCGACAGGCCCGAGGCCAGCTCGCGATGCACCTGGCTCTCGGTGGTGCGCGCGCCGATGGCGCCCCAGCTGATGAGGTCACCGATGTATTGCGGCGAAATCACGTCGAGGAACTCGCTGCCGGCGGGCAGGCCCTGGCGGTTGATCTCGATCAGCAGCTGGCGCGCGATGCGCAGGCCTTCGTCGATGCGGTAGCTCTCGTCGAGGTAGGGGTCGTTGATCAGGCCCTTCCAGCCGACGGTGGTGCGCGGTTTCTCGAAGTACACGCGCATCACGATCTCCAGCGTGTCGGCGTACTTGTCGCGCAGCGGCTTCAGGCGGCGCGCGTAGTCCAGCGCCGCGGCCGGGTCGTGGATCGAGCACGGGCCGATGATCACGAGCAGCCGGTCGTCCTTGCCGTGCAGGATGCGGTGGATGCGGTGGCGCGTCTGGCTGATCAGCGCCTCCGTCGGTGTGCCGGCGATGGGGAAGAAGCGGATGAGGTGTTCGGGCGGGGGAAGCACGGTGATGTCCTGGATGCGTTCGTCGTCGGTCTCGCTGGTCTTGTCGACGGGGCGCGCATACCAGGCGTCGCTGGCGGCGGAAGTGGCTTTGGCGTTCATCACGGGCTCCTGGGTGGGATCTTGGAAAGGTGAAGGGGCGAAAAAAAACCGCCGGGCTTGGGGCTCCGGCGGTTTGGTTCGAGATTCTTTGGCGCGCTTACGTCTTCGCCTCTCGTCCGCCGGGGACAGAGAACCAAAAGTAAAAAGCAAAGTACTGGCGCGAGAACATGGGCGGCAATGTAGCACAGGGCCCGGGCGGGCGCGTGTCAGCCCGCCAGGCCGGTGGTTTTGAGCAACACCCCCAGCACGGCACACGCCGCGATCACGGGGATCACACCGGCCTTGAAGCGCACCAGCGCGATCGCGGCCAGCGCGGCGATCAGCAACGCGGCCACATCCAGCGGGCCACCGGGCACCGGCCGGGCGATGTGCACGACAAAGAACAGGCCCAGGCTCGCGATCACGCCCACCACGGCGGCCGTGATGCCCGTGAGCGGCGCGGTGAAGCCCAACTGGCCGTGCGTGCTCTCCACCAGCGGGCCACCCGCGAGGATGAAGACAAACGACGGCAGGAAGGTGAACCAGGTGACCACCACCGCCGCCAGCGCCGCGCCCAGGAAAAGCGCGTCAGGGCCAAGCACCTCGGTGTGCCAGCCCCCCAGAAAGCCCACGAAGGCCACCACCATGATCAGCGGCCCGGGCGTGGTCTCGCCCAAGGCCAGGCCATCGATCATCTGCGGCCCGCTGAGCCAGCCGTGCTGCAGCACCGCGCCCTGATAGACATACGGCAGCACCGCGTAAGCCCCGCCGAAGGTGAGCAACGCGGCCTTGGAAAAGAACAGGCCCATGGTGGGCAGGGTGCTCTGCGCGCCCTGCCAGGCCAGCAGCAGCCCCATGGGCAGCAGCCACAACAGCCCGCCCACGATCAAGACACGCAGCAGGCGTGCGCGGGAAAAGCGCGCGTGCGCCGGCGTGGGCGTGTCGTCGTCGATCAACGCGGGCAGGTGATCCGTGCCCTGGGCCGCCGCGCGCGCGTGGGCGTTGGGTGGCACGAACTGCGCGGGCGCGAAGCGCCCGCCGAACCAGCCCAGCACCAAAGCCGACAGCACCACCAGGGGAAACGGCAGCTTGAGCACGGCAATGGCCACGAAGCTGCCGATCGCCAGCGCCCAGAGCCAGGGTGCTTCACGCGGTGTGCGCAACACCTTGCCACCGATGCGCCAGACCGCCTGCACCACGATGGCAGCCACCGCGGGCTTGATGCCGTAGAGCACACCGGCCACCCAACCCACGTGCCCGAACACCAGATAGACCCAACTCAGCACAACGATCAGCAGCAACGAAGGCAGCACGAACAGCGCGCCGGCCACCACGCCGCCCCAGGTGCGGTGCATCAACCAGCCGATGTAGGTGGCGAGCTGCTGCGCCTCGGGCCCGGGCAGCAGCATGCAGTAGTTGAGCGCGTGCAGGAACCGCCGCTCGCTGATCCAGCGACGTTGCTCCACCAGTTCGCGGTGCATCACGGCGATCTGGCCCGCGGGCCCGCCGAAGCTGATGAAGCCGAGCTTGAGCCAGAAGCGCAAGGCCTCGCCGAAGGGGACGGTGCGGGCATCGCTCACGCGGGCCTCCAGGTGTGGGTTTCGTTGTGGTGGTGTTCTTCGGCCACGCACCAGGCGTACAGGGCGTCGTAGACGGGCAGGCCGGCGGCCAGGAGCGCGTGGTCATCGCCATCGTGCAGCCGCGCCAGGCCGAGCGAGGTCGCCAGCAGGCCGGCACACACCGGGTCGAGGTCGGGCCGGTCGGTGTCGGCGCCGCGCACGATGGTGGCGAGGCGATTCAGCGCCGGCAGGCGCAGCTCGAAAGCATCGATCAGCGCGTCGAAACTGCAGCGTTCGCCCACGTGCGTGATCGGCGCGCCGGGGATGTCGAAGGCCACCGCGACCAGCGCGCGGGCGCGCGCCAGCACCTCGGCCGTGGGCGCGAAATGGAACACCGCGCGCGGGTCGATGAAGCGGCGCACCAGCCAGGGGCAGGCGATGCGGTCGATGCGCGGGCGCTCGCGCGTGATCCACTGGCTCGGCGCCTCGCCGGTCACGCCAAGGTCGCGGCGTTGGCGAACCCGGGGCAGCGGCTCGGCGCGCACACGTGCCACGAAGGCCGCAGCGTCGACACCGGGCTCGCCGCCCTCGATGCCGCCTTCGAGCACCCAGGCGCGCCGGCCGGCCGCGCGCAGTTCGCGCGCCGCCTGCTGGCTGACCTCGTGGCCGTGCACGCAATACACCACCACATCGCGCACCGGCTCGCTGGGCGGCAGCGCGCGCAACGCAGCGGCCACGCGGTGCTCACCGGGTGCAAAGCGCGCTTCGCGGCGCACATCCAGAATGAAGGGGGCGTCGGGGTGGCCGAGGCGATCGGCCAGGGCGCGACGCGAGATGAAAAGATCGTCGTCCATGTCAGGCTCCGTGAGGGCTGGCATCAGCGCTTGGACGACGTGTCTTGGCCCGACGGGCCACGGGAGGCTGAAATTCCCGGCGAGAAAGTGTACGGCCGCGGCGGCAGAGGCGCCAAGCCTCAGGCGGTGCCGCCGACCGTGAGCGCCTCGATGCGCAGCGTGGGCTGGCCCACGCCCACCGGCACGCTCTGGCCTTCCTTGCCGCAGGTGCCCACGCCGGTGTCGAGCTTCATGTCGTTGCCGATCATGCTCACGCGGGTCAACGCGTCGGGCCCGTTGCCGACGATGGTGGCACCCTTCACCGGGTACTGGATCTTGCCGTTCTCGACCCAGTAGGCCTGGCTGGCCGAGAACACGAATTTGCCGCTGGTGATGTCGACCTGGCCGCCGCCGAAGTTGGTGGCGTACAGGCCCTTCTTGATGCTCGCGACGATCTCGTCGGGGTTCTTGTCACCGCCGAGCATGTAGGTGTTGGTCATGCGGGGCATGGGCGTGTGCGCGTAGCTCTCGCGCCGGCCATTGCCGGTGGGCTTCACGCCCATCAGGCGGGCGTTCATCGAATCCTGGATGTAGCCGCGCAGGATGCCGTCTTCGATCAGCACGTTGCGCTGCGAGGCATTGCCTTCGTCGTCCACATTGAGCGAGCCGCGGCGGTCGGCAATGGTGCCGTCGTCGAGCACGGTGACGCCCTTGGCCGCCACGCGCTGGCCGATGCGGCCGGCAAAGGCGCTGGAGCCCTTGCGGTTGAAATCGCCCTCCAGGCCATGGCCCACCGCTTCGTGCAGCAGGATGCCGGGCCAGCCGCTGCCCAGCACCACCACCATCTCGCCCGCGGGCGCGGGGCGCGACTCGAGGTTGGTGAGCGCCTGCGACACGGCCTCGTCCACATAGGACTGCACCATGGCGTCGTCGAAATACGCCAGGCCGAAGCGGCCACCGCCGCCCGAGCTGCCCATCTCGCGCCGGCCGTTCTGCTCCGCGATCACGGTGACGGACAAGCGGATCAAAGGGCGCACGTCGGCCGCGAGCGTGCCGTCCATGCGGGCCACCAGCACCACGTCGTGCTCGGCCGCGAGGCCGGCCATCACCTGCACCACGCGCGGGTCTTTCGCCTTGGCCAGGCGCTCCACCTTTTCCAGCAACGCCACCTTGGTGGTGCTGTCCAGCGTGGCAATCGGGTCAACACCCGCGTAGAGCGAGCGCGATTTCGCCACCTTGCCCGCGGCGACCTTGACCTTCTTCGCCTGCCCCTGGCCCGAGATGCTGCGCACCGCATGCGCGGCGTCGAGCAGCGAATCCCAGGACAAGTCGTCGGAGTAGGCGAACGCGGTTTTCTCGCCGCTGACCGCGCGCACGCCCACGCCCTGCTCGATGCTGAAGCTGCCGGTCTTGACGATGCCCTCCTCCAGGCTCCAACCCTCGTTGCGGGTGGCCTGGAAGTACAGGTCGGCGTCGTCCACGCCGTGCGAGGCGATTTCCGCCAGCGCCTTGTGCAGGTGGGCGGTGGTCAGGCCGAAGGGTTCGAGCAGGTGCTGCTCGGCGGTGGCCAGGCGGGCCAGGGTGGGTTCGCGGGCAATCATGCGGCCATTGTAGGAAGGCACCGCCCGCGTGTGGGGCTCAGGGTCTTGGCGGCAGACCGTCGGGATGCCGGCGCATCCAGTCCAGCAGCGCGCCGTCGTCGTGGCCGGCCAGGCCGTCGCGCAGCGCGGCCGCAAACACCGCGGCGGCCAGCGGGCCGAGCACGCCGGCGTGCCCCGCGCGCTCGCCGGCGGCCACGGCCAGGCCGGTGTCCTTGGCCAGCAGGGTCATGTGGGCGCGCGGCGCGGTGTCGCCGGCCAGCGCGCGCTGCAGGCGGTCGCTGCCGATCCAGCTCTGCCCGCTGGAGCGCTCGATCACGCCCAGCGTGGTGCGTGCGTCCAGCCCCAGCCGCTCGGCCAGCGCCATGGCCTCGGCCGCGCCCGCGAGGTTGATGCCCGCGAGCAGGTTGTTCACGAGCTTGGTTCGAGCCCCGTCGCCCACGCGCTCGCCCACGCGGAACACCGCGTCGGACAGATCCGCGATCAACCGGGCGTGGCGATCGGCCACGGCGGCCGGGCCCGCGAGCATGAGGCTCATGGTGCCGGCGCGCGCCCGCGCGGGGCCGCCTGAAAGCGGCGCGTCCAGTGTGTGCACGCCTTGCGCGGCCAGGCGCAGGGCAATGGCCTCCACGTCTTCGGGCGCGATGGTCGGGCACAGCAGCACGGTCTGGCCCGAACGCAGCGCCGGGGCGGCACCGTGCGCGCCCCAGAGCACGTCCCGGCACTGGGCGGCGTCCACCACCACGATGGCCAGCACGCCACCCTCTTCCAGTGTGGTGGCGGCCTCGTGCGGCGTGGCGCAGACACGGGCGCCAGCCGCGCGCGCCTCGGCCTGGCGCCGGGGGTCGATATCGCACACGGCCGCGGGCCAGCCCCGCTCGCGCAAGCGCTGCACCATGGCACCGCCCATGTTGCCGGCGCCCACGAAAGCCACGGGTTCGAGCACGCTGATGGAAGTCATGAGGGAACAAGCCGCTTGGCGCGGGAGATGGCCAGCAACATGCCCAGGCCCACGCCCATGGTGACCATGGCCGTGCCGCCGTAGCTGATGAAGGGCAAGGGCACGCCCACCACCGGCAGGATGCCGCTGACCATGCCCATGTTCACGAAGGCGTAGACGAAGACGTTGAGCGTGAGCGCGCCCGCGAGCAGGCGCGAGAACAGCGTGGGCGCCTCGGCCGCGATCACCAGGCCGCGACCGATCAGTGCGATGAAGCCCGCCAGCAGCAGCAGCACGCCCAGCAGGCCGAACTCCTCGGAGAAGGCGGCGTAGATGAAATCGGTGGTGCGCTCCGGAATGAACTCCAGGTGCGTCTGCGTGCCCTGCATGAAGCCCTTGCCCCAGACGCCGCCGGAGCCAATGGCGATCATGCCCTGAATGATGTGAAACCCCTTGCCCAACGGGTCCTTGGTCGGGTCGAGCAGGGTGCACACGCGCTGGCGCTGGTACTCGTGCAGCACCTGCCAATCCACGCCCGGGGCGCACCAGCTCGCTTCGTTGGAGATCAGCACCACGATGCCGACGGCCGCCAGCAGCACCGGCGGGATGATGAGCTTCCAGCTCAGGCCGGCAAAGAAGATGACCGCCAGGCCCGAAGCCACCACCAGCAGCGTGGTGCCCAGGTCGGGCTGTTTGAGGATGAGCGCGGCCGGCACCGCCAGCAGCAGGCCCGCGACGACGAAGTCGGTGGCCTTGAGCAGGCCTTCGCGGCGGTGGAACCACCAGGCCAGCATCATGGGCATGGCGATCTTCATGAGTTCGCTGGGCTGGATCACGGTCACGCCCACGTCGAGCCAGCGCTGCGCGCCCTTGCG
The DNA here is from genome assembly GCA_016741995.1 of Hydrogenophaga sp. Lineage (GTDB taxonomy): Bacteria > Pseudomonadota > Gammaproteobacteria > Burkholderiales > Burkholderiaceae_C > Hydrogenophaga. Next base: position 32,564 of record JACVCO010000006.1, read on the forward strand.
CGCAATGCCTGCGAACTCCACGCCCACCAGCAACACCACGCCCACCAGGTACAGCGGCAGCGCCAGGCTCATGAGCCGTTGGGGCGGGATCTGCGAGAACACCAGCATCACGCCGGCACCGATGAGCATGTTGCGGCTGTGCTGGGCAAAACGCGAACCGTGGTCGAAGCCCACCGAGTACATGGTGGTCAGGCCCAGCGCGGCCATGAACAGGATGATGGCGAGCAGCGGCCAGTCGACCCCCCGCAGGAAGGGAACGACCCGCTGCAGCAAGGTGGGTTTTTCGATCACGACAGCCATGGGCCGCGATTATCCTGCGGCCCATGCACGCGCCCACCACCCACCTGCTGTATCTCCACGGTTTTCGCTCTTCGCCGCTGTCGATGAAGGCGCAGAAGGTGGCCGCGCGCGTGCAGCGCGAGCACCCTGGCGTCACCTGGTGGTGCCCGCAACTGCCGCCTTCGCCCCAGGCGGCCATGGCGCAGGTGATGCAAGGCCTGACCGGTTGGCCACACGATCGCATGGCGGTGGTCGGTTCGTCGCTCGGGGGGTTCTACGCCCGCTGGGTGGCGCTGCAGACCGGCTGCCGCGCCGCCCTGCTCAACCCGGCGCCGTTTCCGGCGCGCGATCTGGCCGCCCACATCGGCGAGCAAACCACCTGGCAGAACCCGGCGGAGCGTTTTTTCTTCGAGCCGCACTTCGTGGATGAGCTGCGCGTGCTCGAAGCGGACATCGCGCGCCTGGGGCCCGGGCAACCCGCCACGCCCGACCGCTTGTTCGCGCTGCTGGCCAAGGGGGACGAGGTGCTCGATTGGCGCGAGATGCAGGCCTTTGCCACGGGCGGCTCGATCCGTCTGCTGGAGGGCAGCGACCACGCGATCAGCGATTTCGACGACCACATCGACACGCTGTTCGACTTCCTGCGCCTGGCCTGAGCCACCCCCGGGCGGGATGGGACAATCCGCCGCATGCATATCCTGTTCGACGAGGCCGGCAAGTTCCTGACCGGCCGCGTGTTGTCCGAGGCCGAAAGTTCGATGCAGGTCGAACTCGACTCCGGCAAACGCGTGAAAGTGAAAGCAGCCAACGCGCTGCTGCGTTTCGACAAACCCGCCCCCGCCGAGCTCATGGCCGAAGCCACGAAGCTGGCCGCGGCATTCGAGCTCGAGCTCGCCTACGAATTCGCCCCGGAAGACGAGTTCGGCTTCGCCGACCTGGCGCGCGAGTACTTCAGCGCCCAGGCCGGCACCGCCGAGCAGGTCGCGGCGCTACTCACACTGCAGGGCGCACCGCACTACTTCCGCCGCGCAGGCAAGGGCCGCTTCAAGAAGGCGCCGCCCGAGGTCGTGGCGCAGGCGCTCGCGGCCATCGAGAAAAAGCAGCAGGTGCAGGCACAGATCGAAGCCTGGGCGGGCGAGCTCATCGAAGGCCGCTGCCCGGCCCCGGTGCAGGAGCAGCTCTACCGCATCCTGTTCAAACCCGACAAGAACGGCCCCGAGTACAAGGCCGTGGTCGAGGCCGCCCAACGCAGCCACCTGGCCCCGCTGGCGCTGCTGCAGCGGGCCGGTGCCATCCGCAGCGCCTACCAGTTCCACTGGCAGCGCTTCCTGTTCGAGCACTTTCCCAAGGGCACGGGCTTTGGCGCGCTGCAGGCCCCCGCCATCACGGAAGAACTGCCGCTGGCGCCGGTGCAGGCCGTCTCGATCGACGACTCGGCCACCACCGAGATCGACGACGCGCTCTCGCTGCAGGGCCTGGGCACCGGCACGGTCACGCTGGGCATCCACATCGCGGCGCCGGGCCTGGTCATCACGCCCGACAGCGCGCTCGACCAGATCGCGCGCCAGCGCCTGTCCACCGTCTACATGCCGGGCCACAAGATCACCATGCTGCCTGACGAGGTGGTGCAGGCCTACACGCTGCAGGAAGGGCGCGACTGCCCCGCCGTGTCGCTGTATGTGGAGTTCGACGAGGCCACGCTGGAGCCGCGCACCAGCCGCACCGCCCTGGAACGCGTGCCCATCGCGCGCAACCTGCGCCACGACAAGCTCGACGCCTTCATCACCGAGGCATGGCTCGCGGGCGAACCCAACGCCGGCGCCCCCGCCGACATCGCCGCACTGCAGCCCATGCTGGCCTTCCTGCACCGCTTCGCCGCGCACCACAAGGCGCAGCGCGAGGTGGCGCGCGGCAAGCCCGAAACCTTCACACGGCCCGACTACACCTTCAAGCTCGACGGCGTGCAGGGTGACGAGCCCGATGGCAGCGAGACCGTGCGCATTGGCACGCGCTCGCGCGGCGCGCCGCTCGACCTGATCGTGGCCGAGGCCATGATCCTGGCCAACAAGACCTGGGGACAGTGGCTGGCCGACAGCGGCGTGCCCGGCATCTACCGCAGCCAGGCCAGCCTGCTGCCGGGCATCAAGGTGCGCATGGGCACCAAGGCGCTGCCGCACGCGGGCATTGGCGTGAAGTGCTACGCCTGGAGCACCTCGCCGCTGCGCCGCTACGTCGATCTGGTCAACCAGTGGCAGATCATTGCCTGCGCACGGCACGGCAAGACGGCCGCGCTGGCCGCCCCGTTCAAGCCCAAGGACGCCAACCTGTTCGCGGTCATCAGCGCCTTCGACGCCGCTTACACCGCGTACAACGGCTTCCAGGGTGGCATGGAGCGCTACTGGACGCTGCAATACCTGCGCCAGAACGGCGTCACCGAACTCACGGCCGCGCTCATCAAGGACAACCTGGTGCGCACCGACACGCTGCCCCTGGTCCTGCCCGTGCTCGGCGCCGACGGCTTGCCGCGCGGCGCGCATGTGCGCGTGCGCCTGGGTGCCATCGACGACATCACGCTGGAGATCTCGGGCACCGTGATCGAGCGCCTGGACCAGCCGGTGAACGAGGCCGACGCCCTGGCCACGGAGGACGAGGACGAACCGCTCGGCGCCCCGTTGGCGCTGGCCATCGACGTGAACGACGCGCAGCCCGAGAACGGCACCCCGGCAGCGGGGGAGAACGGATAATCCGCGCGTGACCTCCGACCGCGTGAAGCCCGCCCGCGCGCCATCGCGCCCTGCCCAGGCGGCGGGCAAGACCCTGCGCAACCTGAGCACGCTGCAGCTGGCGCTGCTGGTGTCGCTCGGTTTGCACGCGGCCGTGCTCACGGTGCGCTTCGTCGATCCCGAGCGCTTCGACCGCGTGATCCGGGACACGCCGCTCGAAGTCATCCTCGTCAACGCCCGCAGCGACCAGCGCCCCGAGAAAGCCCAGGCCATCGCCCAGGCGTCGCTCGCCGGTGGTGGCGACGCCGAACGCGGCCGCGCCACGTCGCCCCTGCCGCCCTCGGCCGTGGCCCGCCTGGGCGACGCACCCGACGAAGAAGCGCGCCGCGTGGAGGCGCTGCACGAGCAACAGGAACGCCTGCTCGCCCAGGTGCGCAGCGCGCTGGCCGCGATGCCCCCACCCGAGAAGGCCAGCGCCCAGCCCAGCCAGCAGGCGCGCGAACAGGAGCAGCGGCGCCAGGCGCTCGTGAAGATCCTGGCCGAGATCGAGAAACGCATCAACGAAGAGAACGCACGCCCCAAGAAGCGCTACATCAGCCCGGCCACGCGCGAGGCGGTGTACGCCGTCTACTACGACGGGCTGCGCCGGCGCATCGAGCAGCACGGCACGGCCAACTTCCCCGAAGCGGCCGGGCGCAAGCTCTACGGTGAACTCACCATGGTGATCACCGTCAACCACACCGGCCAGGTGCTCGGCACCGAGGTCGTGCAAGGCTCGGGCACGTCCCTGCTCGATCGCCGTGCGCAGGCCATCGTGCAAGGCCTGCGTTTCGGCCGCTTCAGCGACGCCATGCGCCGCCAGGCCGACCAGATCGTGGTCGTCTCGCGCTTTCGCTTCACGCGCGAAGACGGCCTGCAAACCCAGCTTTCGGGCCAGTAAGGCCGGGCAGGACCACCCTTGTTACGCGCCTTCGGTCGCTGGCTGCTCTGGCTGATGCTCGCCGGCATCGCGCTGCAGGTGTTTTTCCTGGCCCGCATCGCCCTCATGGCGGTGTTCGATCCGCACAGCACCGCCTTCCAGCGTTCCGAGGCCTGGCGCGTCGCGGTGAACAGCGCTCGCGGCGATGGCGAATGGCGCTGGCGCCAGCAATGGGTCGATGGCGACCAGATCAGCCCGCACCTCTGGCGCGCGGTGGTGGCGTCCGAAGACGCGGGCTTCTTCGAGCACCGCGGCGTGGAATGGGAAGCCATCGAAAAAGCCTGGCAGAAAAACGAGCGGCGCCAGGTCCAGGCCGACCGCCGCGCCGCGCAGAACCCGAACCGGCCGGCGCGCGAACCCAAGGTGGTGGGGGGCTCCACCATCACCCAGCAACTGGCCAAAAACCTGCTGCTCTCGGGCGAACGCACCCTGCTGCGCAAGGGGCAGGAACTGGTGCTCTCGCTCATGCTCGAGCTGTTGCTCAGCAAGCAACGCATTCTGGAGATCTATCTCAACAGCGTGGAATGGGGCGAAGGTGTGTTCGGCGCCGAGGCGGCGGCGCAGCGCTACTTCAACAAGCCCGCCAGCCGGCTCACGGCGTACGAAGCCGCGCGCCTGGCGGTGATGCTGCCCTCGCCCAAATTCTTCGAAACCCGCCCGGGCTCGGCCTACCTGGCCCGCCGCGCCGGCACCATCGTGGCCCGCATGGGCGACGTCGCCCTGCCCTGACCCGCCATGCGATTCGCCGCCAGCGCCGTCGGCTACTTCTTCCTGGGCCTGGTGCGCCTGCTCACCGGCGCGCAGGCGCGCTGGTACGGCTGCCCGCCCAAGGCCGAGCAGCGCATCTACTTCGCCAACCACCAAAGCCACGCCGATCTGGTGCTCATCTGGGCGGCGCTGCCGCACGAGCTGCGCAGCATCACGCGCCCCATTGCGGCCAAGGACTACTGGACCGCCTCACCCCTGAAGCACTGGATCACCACCGAGGTGTTCAACGCGGTCTATGTGGAACGCGAGCGCAAGGGCGACGAAGACCCACTGGCCCCGCTGATCGCCGCGCTGGAGAGCGGCGATTCGCTGATCCTGTTTCCCGAAGGCACGCGCGGCTTCGAGGAAGACCCGCAACCCTTCAAGAGCGGCCTCTACAACCTGGCCACCCGCTTCCCCGACGTCGTGCTCGTGCCCACCTGGATCCACAACGTGCAGCGCGTGATGCCCAAGGGCGAGGTGGTGCCGGTGCCGGTGCTGTGCTCGGTGACCTTCGGCGAACCCGTGAAGCCCGGGGCCGACGAAGCGCGCGCCGATTTCCTGGTGCGCGCGCGCGCCGCCGTCATTGCGCTGAGGGACATCTGATGGGTTCCTTCCTGCGCAACCTCAGCGCCAACCAGCAGGTCGGCCTGCTGTTCCTGTTCGTGTTCGGCCTGCTCGCGCTCGTCACGGTGGTGGGCATGCTGCTCTCGCTGCGCGAGCGCCGCGCGCACGGCGACGACGCCGCCCTGGCCCAGCGCCGCCACGACAACGCCGACCTGCTGCGCATGTCCTGGTTCATGGCCATGGTGTTCTGGGTCGGCTGGGTGCTCGGCGAAGGCGTGTCCATCGTGCTGTTCGGCATCCTCTCGTTCTTCGCCCTGCGCGAGTTCATCAGCCTATCGCCCACGCGCCGCGGCGACCACCGCAGCTTGGTGCTGGCCTTCTTCGCGGTGCTGCCCGCCCAGTACGCGCTGGTCTGGAACGAGCACTTCAACCTGTTCACCGTGTTCATCCCGGTGTACGTGTTCCTGGCGCTGCCGGTGGTGAGCGCGCTGCGCAACGATCCGCAGCGCTTCCTCGAGCGCAACGCCAAACTGCAGTGGGGCATCATGGTCTGCGTCTACGGCCTGAGCCACGTGCCCGCGCTGCTGTTGCTGCAGTTCCCGCGCTGGCTGGGCAACAACGCCTTCCTGGTGTTCTTCCTGGTGCTGGTGGTACAGACCTGCATGCTGGTGCAGCACCTCAGCGCGCGCGGCCGCCAGCGCCCGGTGGCGCCCGCCATCAGCGCGAGCTTTCACTGGCAGAGCTGGGGTTGGGGCCTGCTCGCGGGTGGCCTGCTCGGTGCGCTGCTCGCGGGCTTCACGCCCTTCAAACCCCTGCCCGCGCTCGCCCTGGCGCTGGTGGCCTGCGTGGCCGGCTCGCTGGGCCATCTGGTGATGAAGGCCATCAAACGCGACCGCGGCGTGACCAACTGGGGCGGTGAACGCCGCTCGGTTACTGGTGCCGCGGGCCTGCTCGACCGCATCGACGCCTTGTGCTTCGCCGCCCCGGTGTTCTTCCATTCCGTGCGCTGGACCTTCAACCTATGAGGATCCTCGGTATCGACCCCGGCCTGCAGTGCACCGGCTTCGGCGTGCTCGACACCGACGGCCCGCGCCTGCATTACGTGGCCAGCGGCACCATCCAGACCAGCCCGAAAGACGGTGCGCTGCTGCCGGCGCGGCTCAAGGTGCTGTTCGACGGCATCGGCGAGGTGGTGAGCCGCTACCAACCCGAGGTGGCGGTGTGCGAGATCGTGTTCGTGAACGTGAACCCGCAGGCCACGCTGCTGCTGGGCCAGGCGCGCGGCGCCTGCCTCACCGCGCTGGTGGCCAACGGCCTGAGCGTGGCCGAATACACCGCGCTGCAGCTCAAGAAGGCCGTGGCCGGCCACGGCCGTGCCACCAAGGAGCAGATGCAGGAGATGGTGAAACGCCTGCTGCAGTTGCCCGGCCTGCCCGGCAAGGACGCGGCCGACGCCCTGGGCCTGGCGATCACGCACGCGCAGGTGGCGCGCACCACCGCGGCCATCGAACGCGTGGCGCCGCTGCGGGCGCGCACGCACGCGGCGTACAAGGGCGGGCGCAGCTACTGAGGCGCGGCTACAGCAGCCGCTCCAGCACCAGCACCGCGAAGAAACCCAGCGCGGCGAGGATGGTCCACTTCAGGATCACCAGCCCCCATTGCCGGTAGCGGGCCTGACCGGTGCCGATATAGAACGCAAAGCACACGCCCGCCGCGATGAGCAGCAGCAGGACCGTCCAGCGAAACAGCAGCATCGGTGCCCGCGATCACCAGGCCGGGGCGACCTGGGTGAAGCCGCGCGGGGCTTCGCGCTCGTTCTCGAAGCTCACCACCTCGTAGGCCTCGGGCCGGGCGAGCAGCGCGCGCAGCAGCTGGTTGTTCATCGCGTGGCCGCTGCGGAAGGCGCTGTACGCCGCCAGCAGCGGCTTGCCCACGATGTACAGATCGCCCATGGCGTCGAGGATCTTGTGCTTCGCGAATTCGTCGCCGTAGCGCAAACCGTCGGCGTTGAGCACCTTCACGTCGTCCATCACGATGGCGTTGTCGAGCCCGCCACCGAGCGCGAGGCCGTGCGAACGCATCATTTCCACGTCTTTCGTGAAGCCGAAGGTGCGTGCGCGCGCGATCTCGCGCGCGTAGTTGCCGCTGCCCAGGTCAAACTCGACGCGCTGGCCCGAGGCGTTGACCGCGGGGTGGTCGAACTCGATCTCGAAGGCGAGCTTGTAGCCGTGGTACGGCTCCAGCCGTGCCCACTTGAGGCCGCGGCCCTCGCCTTCACGCACCTCCACCGGCTGCGTGACGCGAATGAAGCGCTTGGGCGCGTTCTGCGCCACGATGCCCGCGCTCTGCAGCAGGTAGACGAAAGAGGCCGAGGAGCCGTCGAGGATGGGCACCTCTTCGGCGGTGATGTCGATGAGCACGTTGTCCAGCCCGAGGCCGGCGCAGGCGCTCATCAGGTGCTCGATGGTGTGCACCTTGGCGCCACCGTTGGAGATGGTGGAGGCCAGGCGCGTGTCGCTCACCGACGTGGCATTGACGGGGATGTCCACCGGCTGGGGCAGATCGACGCGGCGGAACACGATGCCGGTGTCGGGCGCGGCCGGGCGCAGCGTCAGTTCCACGCGCTGACCGCTGTGCAGGCCGACGCCCACGGCTTTGGTCAGGGACTTGAGGGTGCGTTGCGCGAGCATGGCGCGATTGTAGGTTTTCGCCCTGTGGAACACGGTGAGAAATGGTGATGACCGCGATAGGGGCGGGCCCATGCCCGCCCCTGCCTGGGTCGATCAGTCGGCCTGCTTGCGCAGGAACGCCGGGATCTCGAAGTCGTCCATACCGCCCGAGGCCAGCGCGTCCACCTTGGCCGCGGCCTGGGTGCGATTGGTGCGCCACACGCTGGGCACGGCCATGTGCTGGTAGTCGGGCTGGGCCGAGCCGGCGCCCGGGCCGCCCACGGCCTGGTTCACGGTGGGCACGTTGATCGGCGCGTTGTCGGTGCCGGTGCGCAGCACCTGCAGCGGCGGTGCGGTGCGGCGCGCGCCGTGGCGGGAAAGGCCGGTGGCCACCACGGTCACGCGCATCTCGTCGCCCAGGCTGTCGTCGTACGCGGCGCCGTAGATCACATGCGCTTCGCTCGACGCGTAGGCGCGGATGGTGTTCATCGCCAGCTTGGACTCCGACAGCTTGAGCGAGCCCTTGGCCGCGGTGACGAGCACCAGCACGCCCTTGGCGCCGGAGAGGTCGATGCCTTCCAGTAGCGGGCAGGCCACGGCCTGCTCGGCGGCGATGCGCGCGCGGTCGGGGCCGGCCGCGGTGGCGGTGCCCATCATGGCCTTGCCGGGTTCGCCCATCACGGTGCGCACGTCTTCGAAGTCGACGTTGACGTTGCCGTACTCGTTGATGATTTCGGCGATGCCGCCCACGGCGTTCTTGAGCACGTCGTTGGCGTGCGCGAAGGCCTCGTCCTGGGTGATGTCGTCGCCCAGCACCTCGAGCAGCTTCTCGTTGAGCACCACGATCAGCGAATCGACGTTGGCCTCGAGCTCGGCCAGGCCGTTGTCGGCGTTGGTCATGCGGCGGCCGCCTTCCCAGTCGAACGGCTTGGTGACCACGCCCACGGTGAGGATGCCCATTTCCTTGGCCACGCGCGCGATCACGGGTGCGGCGCCGGTGCCGGTGCCACCGCCCATGCCTGCGGTGATGAACAGCATGTGCGCGCCTTCGATGGCCTCGCGGATCTGGTCCACGGCGCCTTCGGCGGCCTCACGGCCCTTCTCGGGTTTGCTGCCCGCGCCCAGGCCGGTCACGCCGAGCTGGATGGTCTTGTGCGATGCGCTGCGCGCGAGCGATTGCGCGTCGGTGTTGGCGCAGATGAATTCCACGCCCTGCACCTGGCGGGCAATCATGTGCTCGACGGCGTTGCCGCCGCCACCGCCCACGCCGATGACCTTGATCTGCGTGCCCAGGTTGAATTCTTCGACTTCGATCATTTCGATGCTCATTTCGTGCTCCTTGATGCAGTTGCCTGTTTGTCTGGTGATGTCTGGGTAGCCAGGGTTCGGGTCATCCGGGGGGCCCGGTGTGTTCGGCACACCGTCCTCGTCGTCGCCGACATCGCCACGCGGGCGGACCGTGAATGAGGGGGTCGTTGAAGCAGTTCATCAGAACGTCCCCACAAACCAGTTCTTCACACGTTCGAGCGCACCCGACATCGAGCCCGCCTTCTGCGCCACCTTGTGGCCGCGCGCGCGCGCCAGACGGGCTTCTTCGAGCAGGCCCATCACGGTCGCCGAGCGGGTCTGCGCCACCATGTCGGAGAGCGCGCTGTGGTAGTTGGGCACACCCCGGCGCACCGGCTTGAGGAAGATGTCCTCGCCGAGCTCCACCATGCCCGGCATCACCGCGCTGCCGCCGGTGAGCACGATGCCGCTGGAGAGCATTTCCTCGTGGCCGCTGTCGCGCAGCACCTGCTGCACCAGCGAGAAGATTTCTTCCACCCGCGGCTCGATCACGCCGGCCAGGGCCTGTTTGCCCAGCAGGCGCGGGCCGCGGTCGCCCAGGCCGGGCACTTCCACCTGCGTGTCCGGGTCGGCCAGCAGTTGCTTGGCGCAGCCGCTTTCCACCTTGATGTCCTCGGCGTCCTTGGTGGGCGTGCGCAGCGCCATCGCGATGTCGCTGGTGATGAGGTCGCCCGCGATCGGGATCACCGCGGTGTGGCGGATCGCACCGCCCGAGAAGATGGCGACGTCGGTGGTGCCGGCGCCGATGTCGACCAGCGCCACGCCGAGTTCCTTCTCGTCGTCGGTGAGCACGGCCTGGCTGCTGGCCAGCGGGTTGAGCATGAGCTGGTCGACCTCCAGCCCGCAGCGGCGCACGCACTTGATGATGTTCTCGGCCGCGCTCTGCGCACCGGTGACGATGTGCACCTTGGCCTCCAGCCGGATGCCGCTCATGCCGATCGGCTCTTTCACCTCCTGGCCGTCGATCACGAACTCCTGCGGCTCGACCAGCAGCAGGCGCTGGTCGGTGGAGATGTTGATCGCCTTGGCGGTCTCGATCACGCGCGCCACGTCGGTGGCACTGACCTCGCGGTCCTTGATGGCCACCATGCCGCTGCTGTTGATGCCGCGGATGTGGCTGCCGGTGATGCCGGTGTAGACACGCGCGATGCGGCAGTCGGCCATCAGCTCGGCCTCTTTCAGCGCCTGCTGGATGCTCTGCACGGTGGCGTCGATGTTGACCACCACGCCGCGCTTGAGGCCGTGGCTGGCGGCCACGCCCAGGCCCGCGAGCTTGAGCGTGCCGCCGTTCTGCACCTCGGCCACCACCACCATGATCTTGGCGGTGCCGATGTCGAGTCCGACGACGAGGTCCTTGTATTCCTTGGCCATGATGGGTGCGATCGATTACCGGTTCGGTGGGCGTTGGTTCGGGTTGACGGGGGTGTCGGTGGCGGTGGTCACGCCGCGGATGCGCAGCGCGTAGCCATTGGGGTAGCGCAGGTCCACGCTCTGCAGCGCGCCGGCGTAGCGTTCGGTGAGCTGCGGCAGCGTGCCGATGAACCGCTGCACGCGCGCCAGCAGTTCCTCGGGCGTGCCGCGGCCGATCTCGATCGCGGCACCGCTGTGCAGGCGCGCACTCCAGCCGCCACGCTCGCCGAATTCCAGCCGGTCCAGGCCAAGCTCCAGGCGCGCAAGCACCGGCTGCAGGGCCTGGTAGAGCGCCCACACCTCGGCCGATCGGTCTTCGGGGCCGATCAACTCGGGCAGGTTGTCGGCGTCGTCGGGGCTGGCGTCGAACACCTCGCCGAGCGTGTTCACGAGCTGGCCCGAGCCGGATTCGCCCCACCAGGCCACGGCCTGGTGCTCTTCGATGGTCACGCGCAGGCGGTTGGGAAACTCGCGCTGCACCACCGCGCGGCGCACCCAGGGCACCTGCTCGAACAGCGCGCGCACCTGCTGCAGGTCCACATTCAGGAAGCTCGACGACAGGCGCGAGCGCATCTGCGTGGCCAGTTGTGCGCGCAGCGTGACGGCGCTCTGGTGCGCCACGTCGCCGTGCACGCTGATGGCCTTGACCGTCCACACCGGGTGGCGAACGGCCCAGGTGCCGATGGCGCCCAGCGTGACCAGCGCGAACACGCCCAGCAGAAGCTGGGTGGCCACGGCCATCAGCTTCACGTCCAGGGGCAGTTCGGTGTTCGCCATGTCGCAGGTTCGCTTACGCGTTGTCCAGGCCGGCGCTGGCCAGCAGTTGCACGCACAGGTCTTCGTAAGAGATGCCGGCCGCGCGCGCCGACATGGGCACGAGCGAGTGGCCCGTCATGCCGGGCGAGGTGTTGATCTCGAGGAGCCAGGGCTTGCGCGTGGCGGCGTCGATCATCACGTCGGCGCGCGACCAGCCGCGGCAGCCCAGCGTTCGGTAGGCCTTGAGCACCAGGGCCTGGATCGCGGCCTCTTCGCCCTCGGGCAGGCCGCAGGGCACGAGGTATTTCGTGTCGTCGGTGAAGTACTTGTTCTGGTAGTCGTAGTTGCCATCGGGCGCCACGATGCGGATCACCGGCAGCGCCCGTGCGGCCTCGCCCGTGCCCAGCACCGGGCAGGTGACTTCATCGCCCGCGATGAACTGTTCACACATCACCATCGGGTCCTGCTTCGCGGCCAGTGCGTAGGCGGCGTCGCACTGCGCGGCATCGGTGACCTTGGTCAGGCCGATGGTGGAGCCTTCACGCACCGGCTTGACGATCATGGGCGAGCCCAGCGCGGCAAAGGCGTCTCGCGTTTCGGCCGCGCTGTGCACCTGGCGCCACGCCGGCGTGGACAAGCCCTCGGCCACCCAGATGCGCTTGGTCATGAGCTTGTCCATCGCCACCGACGAGGCCATCACGCCCGGGCCGGTGTAGGGCACGCCCAGCAGCTCCAACGCGCCCTGCACCGTGCCGTCTTCGCCGAAGCGGCCGTGCAGCGCAATGAAGCAGCGCGCGAAGCCGCTGCGCTTGAGTTCGCTCAGGTCGCGCTCGGCCGGGTCGAAGGCGTGGGCATCCACCCCTTTGGATTGCAGCGCCTTGAGCACGCCCGTGCCCGACATGAGCGAGACCTCGCGCTCGGCGGAGCGCCCGCCCATGAGCACCGCGACCTTGCCGAATTCCTTGCTGTTCATTTCGCCAACTCCATGATTCGTCCCGCCACCGCACCGATGGAACCCGCGCCCATGCACAGCACCACGTCGCCGTCGCGCCCGTTGTCGAGCACGGCCTGCGGCATGGCGGCGATGTCATCGACGAACACCGGTTCGAGCTTGCCGGCCACGCGCAGGGCGCGCGCCAGCGAGCGGCCGTCGGCCGCCACGATGGGCGCCTCGCCCGCGGCATAGACCTCGGCCAGCAACACCGCGTCGGCCTGGCCGATGACCTTGACGAAGTCCTCGAAGCAATCGCGCGTGCGGGTGTAGCGGTGCGGCTGGAAAGCCAGCACCAGGCGGCGGCCCGGAAACGCGCCGCGCGCGGCGGCGATGGTTGCGGCCATCTCCACCGGGTGGTGGCCGTAGTCGTCCACCACGGTGAGGTGGCCGCCCGTGGACAGCGCGGCCTCGCCATAGCGCTGGAAGCGCCGGCCCACGCCCTTGAACCCGGCGAGCGCCTTGAGCACCGCTTCATCGGGGGCACCGAGCTCCACCGCGATGCCGATGGCCGCGAGCGCGTTGAGCACGTTGTGCTGGCCGGGCAGGTTGAGCACCACGTCCAGGTCGGGCAGGGCCACGCCGTTGCGGCGCTGCACGGTGAAGTGCATCTGGCCACCCACCGCGCGCACGTTGACCGCGCGCACCTGCGCGTCGTCGCTGACGATGCCGTAGCTGGTGATGGGGCGCGCGATCTGCGGCAGGATTTCGCGGATCGCGGCGTCGTCCACGCACACCACGGCCGCGCCGTAGAACGGCATCTTGTGCAGGAACTCCACGAACGCGGCCTTCAGGCGGCCGAAGTCGTGGCCGTAGGTGTCCATGTGGTCGGCGTCGATGTTGGTGATCACCGCGATCATGGGCAGCAGGTTCAGGAACGAGGCGTCGGATTCGTCGGCCTCGACCACGATGTACTCGCCGCTGCCCAGGGCCGCGTTGGCGCCTGCGCTGTTCAGGCGCCCGCCGATCACGAAGGTCGGGTCCATGCCAGCCTCGGCGAGCACGCTGGCCACCAAGCTGGTGGTCGTCGTCTTGCCGTGCGTGCCGGCGATGGCCACGCCCTTCTGCAGGCGCATCAGTTCGGCCAGCATCACGGCGCGCGGCACCACGGGGATCAGCTTCGCGTGCGCCGCCACCACCTCGGGGTTGTCGGCCTTCACCGCGGTGGAGGTGACGATGGCGTCGGCGCCCTCGATGTGTTTCGCGTCGTGCCCGGCGTGCACCTGCGCGCCCAGCGCGGCCAGGCGGCGCGTGGTGGCGCTGTCGCCCAGGTCGCTGCCCGAAATGCGGTAGCCTTGGTTGAGCAGCACCTCGGCGATGCCGCTCATGCCCGCGCCGCCGATGCCGACGAAATGAATGTGGCGGATGGCGTGCTTCATGCCGTTCGGACTTTCGCGAGTTCGGCGCAAGCGCCCACCACGGCCTCGACCGCGCCGGTCTTGGCGACCGTGCGGGCTTTCTCGGCCATGGCCAGCAGTTGCGCGCGGTCCAGCCCCTGGAGCAGGACCGCGAGTTTTTCGGGGGTGAGGCCGGCCTGCGCTTCGAGCCAGGCGGCGCCTGCGTCGACCAGGAAACGCGCGTTGTGCGTCTGGTGGTCGTCCACCGCGGCGGGGAACGGGACCAGCAGCGAAGCGGCGCCCACGGCGGCGAGTTCGGTCACGGTGCTGGCACCGGCGCGCGCGATCACGAGGTCGGCACGGGCGTAGGCGCTGGCGGTGTCCTCGATGAAGGGGGTGCACTCGGCCTGCACACCGGCGGCGGTGTAGTTCGCACGCAGCTCGTCGATCTGCTTCTCCCCGCTCTGGTGCAGCACCGTCGGGCGTTGCGCCTGGGGAATGAGCGCCAGCGCCTGCGGCACGATGCGGTTGAGCGCCTGCGCGCCCAGGCTGCCCCCCACCACGAGCAGGTTCAACGGCCCGTTGCGGCCGGCAAAGCGTTCGGCGGGCGCGGGCTGGTTCAGGAAGGCCTCGCGCAGCGGGTTGCCCACCCACTCGGCCTTGGCCAGCGCGTCCGGGAAGGCGTTGAAGCGGCGGTCCGCCACCTCGGCCAATACCTTGTTCGTGAGGCCGGCCACCGAGTTCTGCTCGTGCAGCACCAGGGGCTTGCCCAGCAGCACGCCCATCATTCCGCCGGGGAAGGTGATGTAGCCGCCCAGGCCCACCAGCACGTCGGGCTTCACGCGGCGCACCACCTGCAGGCTCTGCCAGAACGCGCGCAGCAGGTTCAGCGGCAGCAGCAGCTTGGTGAGCAGGCCCTTGCCACGCAGGCCACCGAACTGCACCGCTTCGAGCGGAAAGCCGCGCGGCGGCACGAGTCGGCTTTCCATGCTGCCGGGCGCGCCCAGCCAGTGCACACGCCAGCCGCGCGCACGCAGCGCCTCGGCCACGGCCAGGCCGGGGAAGATGTGGCCACCGGTGCCGCCGGCCATCACGAGGGCGCAGGGTTCCCGGGTCACGACCGCCCCCCCTTCATCATCTGGCGGTTCTCGTAGTCCACCCGCATCACGATCGCCAGCGCGATCAGGTTGAGCAGGATGGCCGAGCCGCCGTAGCTCATGAAAGGCAGCGTGAGGCCCTTGGTGGGCAGCGCGCCCAGGTTCACACCGATGTTGATGAAGGCCTGGAAGCCGAACCACAGGCCCACGCCCTGCGCCACCAACCCGGCGAAGACCTGGTCGAGCGCGATGGCCTGGCGGCCGATGTGCATGATGCGCCGCGTCATCCACAGGAACAGGCCGATGAGCGTGACCACGCCCACGAGGCCGAACTCCTCGCCGATCACCGCGAGCAGGAAATCGGTGTGCGCCTCGGGCAGCCAGTTGAGCTTTTCCACGCTGCCGCCCAGGCCGACACCGAAGACCTCGCCACGGCCGAAGGCGATGAGCGCGTGCGAAAGTTGGTAGCCCTTGCCCAGCGCGTGTTCCGCGCTCCACGGATCCAGGTAGGCAAAGATGCGCTCGCGCCGCCATTCGCTGGCCATGATCATCAGCGCGAAGGCCGTGACCACCACCGCAGCGATGAGAAAGAACATGCGCGCGTTCACGCCACCCAGGAACAGGATACCCATGGCGATGACGACGATCACCATGAAGGCGCCCATGTCGGGCTGGGCCAGCAGCAGCATGCCCACCACGCCCAGCGCCACCGCCATGGGCAGCACCGCTTGCCAGAAGTTCTGCTTGATCTCCATCTTGCGGACCATGTAGCTGCACGCATAGAGCAGCACCGCCAGCTTGCCGAGCTCGGACGGCTGGAAGTTCATGACGCCCAGCGACATCCAGCGCCGTGCGCCGTTGACGCCCTTGCCGATGAAGGGAATGAGCACCAGCACCATGAGCACCAGCGCCAACGCAAACAGCCACGGCGCAACACGCTCCCAGGTCTTGAGCGGTACCTGGAACACCAGCAACGCCGTGACCACGCCGATGCCCATGGACAGGGCGTGCCGCAGCACGAAGTGCGTGTGCGCGTAGTTGGCAAAGCGCGGGTTGTCGGGCAACGCGATCGAGGCCGAATACACCATCACCAGGCCCCAGGCGAGCAAGGCCACCACCACCCACATCAGCGGTTGGTCGAAACCGGTCTCGCGCACGGCCACGCCGCGCTGGCGGCCGTAGCTGCGGCTGGACAGGCGCACCGGGATGTCGCCCACGCCGGCACCGGCCAGGCCACCCGCCCAGGACGGCAGTGCGCCGAGCAAGCGCGCGCGCAGCGCGGCCCAACGTCCTTCGGACTCGGTCACGGTATTCGCCTTGCGTCGGCTCACAACCCACCCTCCAGGCTCATGCCGTGGTTTTCGGCCAGCTCGCGCACGGCGGCCACAAACACCTCGGCGCGGTGCACGTAGTTCCTGAACTGGTCGAGGCTCGCGCAGGCCGGCGACATCAGCACCGCGTCGCCCGATTGCGCGAGCTCGGCGGCGAGAGCGACCGCGGCGGACAGCTCGCCCGCGTCGTGCATGGGCACGCCCGCGGCCTGCAAGGCTTCGGCCACCGCGGCGCGCAGCAGCGGCGCGTCGCGGCCGATGAAGACCACGGCGCGCGCGTGGCGCGCGAGCGGTGCGGCCAGCGGCGCGAAATCCTGCCCCTTGCCATCGCCACCGAGGATGACGACCAGCCGGCGCTCGGCACCCAGGCCGTTCACGGCCGCGAGCGTGGCGCCCACGTTGGTGCCTTTGCTGTCGTCGAAGTACTCCACACCCTCGACGATGGCCACGGGCTCCACGCGGTGCGGCTCGCCGCGGTATTCGCGCAGGCCGTGCAGCATGGGGCCGAGCGGCGCACCGGTGGATGTGGCCAGCGCGAGCGCCGCCAGCGCGTTGGCTGCGTTGTGGCGTCCGCGGATGCGCAGCGCCTCGGCGGGCATGAGGCGCTGGAAGTAGACCTCTTCGTCCTCCTGCGCCTTGCCCTTCGAACGCGTCTCGTCGAGTGCGAGAGCGCGCACGAGCCAGGTCATGCCGTTGACGGTTTCCAGGCCCCAGTCGCCGGGGCGCGTGGGCGCGTCGAGCCCGAAGGTGGTCCAGGGGCGTGCAGGCACCTGGCGGTTGCGGTTGCCGATCTTGACCGTGACCAGGCCGGGCTTCATGGCGAGCACGCGCGCGTCGTCGCGGTTGAGCACCATGAGCGCCTGCGCACCGAACACCGCGGCCTTGGCCTGGGCGTACGCCTCCATGCTGCCGTGCCAGTCGAGGTGGTCTTCGGTGAGGTTGAGCACGGTGGACGCGCTGGGCACCGAGGCCCAGGCGCCTTGCGCGGTGCCGTCGAGCTGGAAGCTGGAGAGTTCGAGCACCCAGGCGCGCGGCAGGTGCGGCGCGGGCGGGGGCTCGGCGGGCGGGGGCACGAGCTGCGTCTCCGCCTCGTCATCGGGCAGACCGGGCAAGGGCTCCTCGTCGTCCTCGCGCTCGTCGGCTTCCGTGGCGGCGGGGGTGGTGGCGCCGTCGGGCGCTGTCGCGCTTTCAACGGCCTGCCCGGCGGCCTGCTGTGCCGCTTGTTCGGCGGCTTCGGCCGCGGCGCGTTCGTCGTCCGCCCGCTGCGCCACGGCCTCGGCGTCGAGCGCGGCGGACAGCATGTCGAGCATCGCGGGGCCGATGTTGCCGGCCACCGCCACGGGCCAACCCGCGCGCTGCAGCAACAGCCCGGTGAGCGCGGTCACGGTGGTCTTGCCGTTGGTGCCGGTGATGGCCAGCACCTTGGGGCGGTAGGGGAAACGCTCGCGCTGCGCGAGCGCTTGCAGCGCCTGGGCGAACAGGTCGAGCTCGGTGAGCACGGGCACGCCTGCGGCCTGCGCGTGCGCGAACACGGCCTGCAACGCATCGGGCGCCAGGCCGGGGCTGCGCGCCACCAGGGCCCAGGGTTCGCGGCCGAGCAGGTTCTCGTCGAACGCACCGCTCACGAACGTGGCCTGCGGGCAATCGGCGCGCAGCGCGCCGAGCTGCGGCGGCGCATCGCGCGTGTCGGCCACGGTCACGCGCGCGCCCTGGCGCACGCACCAGCGCGCCATCGACAGGCCGGAGGCGCCGAGACCGAGGACGAGGACGGGCTGGTCGTTCATCGCAGCTTCAGCGTGGACAGGCCCACGAGGCACAACAGCATGGTGATGATCCAGAAGCGCACCACGACCTGCGTTTCCTTCCAGCCCTTCTTCTCGAAGTGGTGGTGCAGCGGCGCCATCTGGAACAGGCGCCGGCCTTCGCCATAGCGCTTCTTGGTGTACTTGAAGTAGCTCACCTGCAGCATCACCGACAGCGCTTCGACCACGAAGATGCCACCCATGATGGCCAGCAGGATCTCCTGGCGCACGATGACGGCGATGGTGCCGAGCGCGCCACCGAGCGCGAGCGCGCCGACGTCGCCCATGAAGACCTGCGCCGGGTGGGTGTTGAACCACAGGAAGGCCAGGCCCGCGCCGGCCATGGCGGCGCAGAAGATGAGCAGTTCGCCCGCGCCGGGAATGTGCGGCAGCAGCAGGTAGCGCGCGAACACCGCATTGCCGGTGGCGTAGGCGAAGACACCCAGCGCCGAGCCCACCATCACCACCGGCATGATGGCCAGGCCGTCGAGACCGTCGGTGAGGTTGACCGCGTTGCTCGCGCCCACGATGACGAGGTAGGTGAGGATGACGAAACCGGCCACGCCCAGGGGGTAACTCACTTCCTTGAAGAAGGGCACGAGGAAACCCGACTGCGGCGGCAGATCGACCGTGAAGCCGGACTTGACCCAGGCGATGAAGAGCTCGAACACGCGCGCGTTGCTGGTCTCGGAGACCGCGAACACGAGGTAGAACGCCGCGATCAGGCCGATCACCGATTGCCAGAAGTACTTCTCGCGCGAGGGCATGCCTTCGGGGTTCTTGTGCACCACCTTGCGCCAGTCGTCGGCCCAGCCAATGGCACCGAAGCCCAGCGTCACGAGCAGCACGATCCACACGAAGCGGTTGCTCCAGTTGAACCACAACAGCGTGGACAACGCGATCGCGAACAGGATCAGCACGCCGCCCATGGTGGGCGTGCCGCCTTTGGAGAGATGCGTCTGCATCGCGTACTCACGGATCGGCTGACCGATCTTGAGCGCGGCGAGACGGCGGATGAACCACGGACCGGCGACCAGACCGACAACGAGCGCGGTCATGGCAGCCATCACGGCGCGGAAGGTGAGGTACTGGAAGACGCGCAGGAAGCCCAGGTCGGGGGAAAGGCCCTGCAGCCAGAGGGCGATGCTAGGCAGCATGGGAGGCGTCCTTGTCGTTGGGGGTCTGCGTGGGGTCGAGTGCGCGCACGGCCTGCACCACGCGTTCCATGCGCATGAAGCGCGAGCCTTTCACGAGCACGCTGCCCACCGCGCCGGTGGCCACCTCGGCCGCCACGTCCGCGGCCAGCGCGGCCACGTCGGCCACGTGTTGCGGTGCCGGTTCGGCGGCCGCGCGCAAGGCAGTGACGGCGTCAAGCATGTGCGCACCGCTCACACGCACTTCGTCGACACCGCGCGCGAAGGCATGGCGCAGCACCTCGAGGTGGAAGGCCTGGGCCTGGTCGCCGACCTCGCCCATGTCGCCCAGCACCAGCAGGTGCGGGCCGGGCAGCGTGGCCAGCACTTCGATGGCGGCGCGCACGGAATCGGGGTTGGCGTTGTAGCTGTCGTCCACCAGCGTGACGACGCGGCCACCGACCTGCAGCGCGATCGCACGCGAACGGCCACCCACGGGCTCGAAGGCCTCGAGGCCTTGCACCACCGCGGCCAGCGGCACACCAGCGGCCAGGGCGCAGGCCGCAGCCGCCAGGGCGTTGCGCACGTTGTGGCGGCCCGCGATGCGCAGCGTGCATTCGGCGTCGCCCGCGGGTGTGGCCATGTGCAGCGACCAGGCCTCACCAAGCCAGCGGTACGAATGCGCGCGCACGCCGGCCTCGGGGTCGACGTCGCTGAACGTGAGCACGCGGCGGGCACCGGCGAGCGACTGCCAGACGGGCGTGTGCACGTCGTCGCTCGGGAACACGGCGGTGCCGTCGGTGCCGAGGGCGCCGATGACGGCACCGTTCTCGCGCGCCACCGCCTCCACCGTGGCCATGAACTCCTGGTGCTCGCGCTGCGCGTTGTTCACCAGCGCCACGGTGGGTGCGGCGATGGCGGCAAGCTGGGCGATCTCGCCCGGGTGGTTCATGCCGAGCTCGACCACCGAGCAGCGGTGTTCGGCCGTGAGGCGCAGCAGCGTGAGCGGCACGCCGATGTCGTTGTTGAAGTTGCCTTGCGTGGCGTGCGCCGCCGCGCCCGCGTGCGCGCGCAGGATGCTCGCGATCATCTGCGTGACGGTGGTCTTGCCGTTGCTGCCGGTGACCGCGATCAGGGGCAGCGCGAATTGCACGCGCCAGTCGCGGGCGAGTTGGAGCAGCGCGGCGCGCGTGTCGGGCACTTCCACGCCCGCCAGGCCCGCGGCCTGCAAGCCCTGGTGCGCGATGGCGCCCACCGCGCCCGCCGCAGCGGCCTGGGGCAGGAAGTCGTGCGCATCGAAGCGTTCACCTTTCAGCGCCACGAACAGATCGCCCGCGCGCAGGCTGCGCGTGTCGGTGTGCACGCGCAGCACGGCCTGGGCCATGTGCCCCACGGGGCGCGCGCCGGCCAGGCCTGGCAACAGGTCCGCGATGGTCTTCATGCCGCCCCTCCCGTGCGCCGGGCCAGCGCGGCATGCGCCTGCGCGGTGTCGGAGAACGGTGCCTTCACACCGCGGATCTCCTGGTAGTCCTCGTGCCCCTTGCCGGCGATGAGCACCACGTCGGCGGGGCCGGCCTCGCGCACCGCGAGCGCGATGGCTTCGGCCCGGTCGACGACGGTGCGAACGGCCTTGGGCTTGCGCAGCCCGGCGCGCATCTGCGCCAGGATCGCCTCGGGGGCTTCGCTGCGCGGGTTGTCGCTCGTGAGCACGGCGTGCGCGGCCTCGCGCTCGGCCACCGCGGCCATGATCGGGCGCTTGACCGGATCGCGATCGCCACCGCAACCCACCACCACCCAGAGGGCACCGCCGCGCGCCTTGGCGAGCGGCCGCAGGGCCTGCAAGGCCTTTTCGAGTGCGTCGGGCGTGTGCGCGTAGTCGACCAGCACCAGCGGGGCGTCGGTGGTGTCGCCGCGCACCGCCTCCATGCGGCCGGGCACGGGCGTGAGCGCGCTGCAACCCTGCACCACCGCACCCATGGGCACGCCCAGTGCGCGGGCGGTGGCGATCACACCCAGCAGGTTGTGCACGTTGTAGCGGCCCACCAGCGGCAGGCTCAGTGCCTGGCGGTGGCGCTCCTGGCCGTGGCGGTCGCGCTCGACGAGATCGAAGGCCACGCCACCGGGCGTGACGGTGAGCCCTTCAGCCTGCAGGCGGGCCGGCTGGTCGATGGCCACCGACCACAGATCCAGGCCACGGCTCGCCAGGCGCTCGATCAGCCCCGCGCCTTTGGGGTCCTCGGCGTTGATCACCGCGGCCTTGAGGCCCGGCCAATCGAAGAGGCGTTGCTTGGCCAGCCAGTAGGCGTCCATGCTGCCGTGGTAATCGAGGTGGTCCTGCGTGAAGTTGGTGAACACCGCCACGGCCACGCGCGTGCCGTTGAGCCGACCTTCGACCACACCGATGGACGAGGCCTCGATCGCCACCGCGCGCAGGCCGGCGTCGACGAAATCGCGCAGCTGGTGCTGAAGCATCACCGGATCGGGCGTGGTGAGGCCGGTGGACACCAGCGTGCTGCCCGGCTGGCCCATGCCCAGCGTGCCCACCACCGCCGCGGGGCGCGCGCAGGCCGAGAGCAACTGCGCTGCCCACCAGGCGCTGGAGGTTTTTCCGTTGGTGCCGGTGATCGCGATCACGTCGAGTGCACCGCTGGGCTCATGGCAGTACGCGCTGGCGATGGCACCCGCCTGCGCCTTGAGGCCGGGCACAGCCAGCACGCGCGGGTCGTCGCGGTAGGCGTAAGCCTCCAGGCCTTCGCGCTCGACGATGGCGGCGCCGGCACCGGCACGCAGGGCGTCGTCCACGAAGCGGCGGCCGTCGGTGGCGGCACCGGGCCAGGCCACGAAGCCATCGCCCGCCCGCACGCGGCGGCTGTCGCACACCAGCGCACCGGTCACGCTGGCGCGCAGCCAGGTGGCCACGGCCAGCGGGTGCACGAGCGTCTGCACCATCAGAACGACTCCTCCACGGGCTCGGCCACGATCTGCGGCTTCACGCTCATGTCGGGCTGCACACCGAGGATGCGCAGCGTCTGCTGCACCGTCTCGCTGAACACGGGCGCGGCCACGAGGCCGCCGTAGAACTGGCCGTTGTTCGGTTCATCGACCATCACCGCCACCACGATGCGCGGGCTCTCCACCGGCGCCAGCCCCACGAAGACGCTGCGGTACTTGCCCTCGGCGTAACCGTTGCCTTCCTGCTTGCGGGCCGTGCCGGATTTGCCCCCCACCGAGTACCCCATGGTCTGCGCCCGCGTGCCGGTGCCACCGGGCTGCACGGCCAGGCCCAGCATGTCGCGCACGGCACGTGCGTTCTCGGCGCTGAACACGCGCACGCCCTGCACGGGCGCGTCGTTCTTGACCAGCGTCAGCGGGATCATTTCGCCGTCGCGCGCGAAGATGGTGTAGGCCTGCGCGAGCTGGAACAGCGAAGTGGACAGGCCGTAGCCGTAGCTCATGGTGGCCTGCTCGATCGGGCGCCAGCTCTTGTAGGGCCGCAGGCGGCCGGCCACCGCGCCCGGGAAAGGCACCTGCGGCTTCTGGCCGAAACCGGCCTGGGCATAGGTCTCCCACATCTCGCGCGGGCTCATCTGCATCGCCATCTTCACGGTGCCGACGTTGCTCGACTTCTGGATGATCTGCGCCACCGTGAGGATTTCGGCGGGGTGCGTGTCGCGGATGGTGGAGCCACCGATCATGATGCGTCCGGGTGCGGTGTGGACGGGCGTGGTCGGTCGCACCATGCCCTTGTCGAGCGCGAGCGCCGCGATGAAGGGTTTCATCGTCGAACCGGGCTCGAAGGTGTCGGTGAGCACACGGTTGCGCAGCTGCTCGCCGCTGAGGTTGCGGCGGCGGTTCGGGTCGTAGCTCGGAATGTTCGCCAGCGCCAGCACCTCGCCCGTGACGGTGTCGATCACGATCACGCTGCCGGCCCTGGCCTTGTGGTGTGCCACCGCCTCGCGCAGCTTCTGCCACGCGAAGTACTGCACCTTGCTGTCGATCGAGAGCTGCAGATCGGGACCGTCCACCGGCGGCACCACGTCGCGCACGTCTTCCACCACACGGCCCAGGCGGTCCTTGATGACGCGGCGCGAGCCGGCCTTGCCCGCAAGCTGCTGGTTGAAGGCCAGTTCCACGCCTTCCTGGCCACGGTCTTCCACGTTGGTGAAGCCCACCACATGTGCCGCGGCCTCACCCTCGGGGTACTGGCGCTTGTACTCGCGGCGCTGGTAGATGCCCTTGATATCGAGCGCGGCGATCTTCTTCGCCACCGGTTCGTCCACCTGGCGCTTGATCCAGACGAAGGTCTTGTCGTCGTCGGCCAGGCGCTTGCGCAGGTCGGCAAGCGGCATCTCGAGCAGGCGCGCGAGATCGCGCAGCTTCGGGTGGTTCTTGTCGACGTCTTCGGGGATGGCCCAGATGCTCTCGGCCACCACGCTGGAAGCGAGGATGAGACCGTTGCGGTCGAGCACGCGGCCGCGGTTGGCGGGCAGGTCGAGCGTGCGCGCAAAACGCACCTCGCCCTGGCGCTTGAAGAAATCGTTGCCCAGCACCTGCACATAGGCCGCGCGGCCGGCCAGGCCCGCAAACGCCAGCGCCAGGCAGGCCACGATGAATTTGCTGCGCCACACCGGCGTCTTGCTCGCCAGCAATGGGCTGGAGGTGTAGTTGATGCTGCGGCTCACCGCGCGCCCTCCCCGGTGGCGGGCGCGCCCGCGGCCGACGAGCGCTCGCTCACGTACTGCGTGATCCCGGGCGTGACCGGGCGCATCTGCAGCTGGCGCGTGGCCAGTTGCTGCACGCGCGCGGGCGTGGCCTGCGCGCGGCGCTGCACCACGAGCTGCTCGTGATCGGCGTCGAGCCGCTTGCCCTGCGCCTGCGCACGATCGAGCGCGGCGTAGAGGCGGCGCGATTCGTACTGGGTGTGCACCAGATAGAACGCGCTCGCCAGCACCGCGAGCAACAGGACAAGGTTGAGGCGGATCACGCAGGCACCTCGCTGCGCGTGGCCACGCGCATCACGGCACTGCGCGCGCGCGGGTTGCCCTGCACTTCGGCGTCGGAGGGCATCACGCGCTGCACATCACCCAGGCGCGTGGGCGCCGGTTCGGCAAAGGGCGCGCGGCGGTCCACCACGGTGCGCGAGTGGCGCGCCATGAACTGCTTGACCATGCGGTCTTCCAGCGAATGGAAACTGATGACCACGAGTCGCCCTTGCGGTTGGAGCACGGAAAGGCTGGCCTCTAGCGCTGCTTGCAACTCTTCAAGCTCGGCGTTGATGAAAATCCGAAGAGCCTGAAATGTGCGCGTTGCAGGGTCCTTGCCCGGCTCGCGGGTTTTGACCGCGCCAGCCACGACTTCGGCCAGTTCACGGGTGGTTCGAAAAGGGCCCCGTTCCTGTCGGCGGCGATCAATCGCCTTTGCAATCGGTGCAGCAAACCGTTCTTCGCCATAGTCACGAATGACCTCCGCCAGGGTGGAAACCGGAACCGTCTCGAGCCACTGCGCCACGCTCTGGCCGCGGGTGGTGTCCATGCGCATGTCCAGCGGCCCCTCGTGGCGGAACGAGAAACCGCGGGACGGGTCGTCGAGCTGCGGCGAGCTCACGCCCAGATCCATCAGCACGCCATCGACCGAAGCCACGCCCAGCTCGCCGAGCGCGCGAAAGCCCTCGTGCCGCAAGGCCACACGCGCATCGCGCGCGGCCAGGGCCTGCGCTTCGGCAATGGCCTGGGGATCTTTGTCGAAGACGGTCAGCCGCCCTTGGGGCGACAGCCTCTGAAGAATGGCGCGGCTGTGACCGCCGCGACCGAAGGTGGCGTCGACGTAGTGGCCGTCCGGGTTGATCGCCAGGGCCTGCACGGCCTCGTTCAACAGGACGGTCTGGTGTGTCCATTCGGTTTGCACCCGGGTCCTCAGAACGAGAAGTCCTTGAACACATCGGGCATCTCGGCCTTCATCTCCTCGGCCTCCTGCGCCTTGTAGGTCGACGCGTCCCAGAGTTCGAGGTAAGCCCCCATGCCGAGCAGCACCACATCCTTGCTGATGCCGGCTGCCTCGCGCAGTTCGGGCGCGATCAGCACGCGGCCGGTCGCATCCATCTCCACATCCAGGGCATTACCCAGGAAAATGCGCTTCCACCACTGCGCGCCCATGGGCAGCGCCGCGATGCGGCCCCGGAACTCCTCCCAGGCCGTGCGCGGAAAGACCATGAGGCAGCCGTGGGGGTGCTTGGTGATGGTCAGTGCCGTGCCCAGGGCGTCGCGATGCCGGGTCGGCATGGACAGCCGGCCTTTGGCATCGAGATTCAACGAGGACGGACCCTGGAACACCGCTTTCAGCCCCTAGATGGCACTTTCCACCACTTAATTGCACTTTTTTCCACTGTAGCAGGAAAAACCTTCGCCACAAGGGTGGTCATCCGCGATTTTTTCAATGAAATCAACCACTTAGAGCTGATTTCGTGCAACTTTCGAAGCCAAAAAGCACATAAAAAGCAAGCACTTACAACGCGCTCTGCATGTGAAGCTTCAAAACAGGAACGCCCGCGGCAAGGCCAGCGGGCGTTCTCTGGGGCGACGGGCGGTAGCCGTCAGCGGGGCGCTCAGAGGATGTAGCGCGAAAGGTCCTCGTTGCGACTCAGCGCGCCCAGGCGGGCGTTCACGTAGGCTGCGTCGATGGTCACGGTCTGCCCTTGCAGCTTCGCGGCGTCGAAGCTGACCTCGTCGAGCAGGTGCTCCATCACGGTGGACAGGCGGCGGGCACCGATGTTCTCGGTGCGCTCGTTCACCTCGCAGGCGATCTGTGCCAGCTGGCGGATGCCGTCGGCCGCAAACGCAAGCGTGACGCCTTCGGTGGCCAGCAACGCCTCGTACTGGCGCACCAACGACGCGTGCGTCTGCGTGAGGATGGCCTCGAAATCGTCCACCGAGAGCGACTGCAACTCGACCCGGATCGGGAAACGGCCCTGCAGCTCGGGGATCAGGTCGCTGGGCTTGGACAGGTGGAACGCACCACTGGCGATGAACAGGATGTGGTCGGTCTTGATCGGCCCGTACTTGGTGGACACCGTCGTGCCCTCCACCAGCGGCAGCAGGTCGCGCTGCACGCCCTGGCGCGAGACCTCGGCCGTGCCGCCCTCGCCGCTGCGCGAGGTGACCTTGTCGATCTCGTCGATGAACACGATGCCGTTCTGTTCGGCGTTGTGCAGCGCGCGCGTCTTGATCTCGTCTTCGTTGACGAGCTTGGCCGCCTCTTCGTCGATCAGCAGCTTCATGGCCTCGGCGATCTTGAGCTTGCGCACCTGCTTGCGCCCGGCACCGAACTGGCCGAACAGGCCCTTGAGCTGCTCGGCCATTTCTTCCATGCCAGCGGGGCCCATGATTTCCATGGCCGGGCGCGGCTCGGCCACCTCGATCTCGATCTCGCGGTCGTCGAGTTCCCCCTGGCGCAGCTTCTTGCGAAAGGTCTGGCGCGCGGTGCTGTCCTGCGCGGGCGGCGGCTCGAAGCCCACGCTGCGCGGCGGCGGAATCAGCGCGTCGAGGATGCGCTCCTCGGCCCCGTCCTCGGCGCGGGCGCGCTGCTTGCGCATCTCGGCCTCGCGCATCTGCTTGATCGCGATGTCGGCGAGATCGCGCACGATGCTGTCGACGTCCTTGCCAACGTAGCCGACCTCGGTGAACTTGGTCGCCTCAACCTTGATGAAGGGCGCGTCGGCCAGCCGGGCCAGGCGGCGTGCGATCTCGGTCTTGCCCACGCCGGTGGGGCCGATCATGAGGATGTTCTTGGGCGTGATCTCGGGCCGCAGTTTTTCGTCCACCAACTGGCGGCGCCAGCGGTTGCGCAACGCAATGGCCACGGCGCGCTTGGCGCCGTGCTGGCCGATGATGAAGCGGTCGAGTTCGGAGACGATCTCCTGGGGCGTCATGGAGGACATGTCAGTCCAGCGTCTCGATGGTGTGGTTCATGTTCGTGTAGATGCACAGCTCGCCCGCGATGGCGAGCGAGCGGCGCACCACGTCTTCGGCGCTGAGATCGGTGTGGTCGATCAAGGCCTTGGCCGCGGCCTGCGCGTAGGCACCACCCGAGCCGATCGCGACGATGCCGTGTTCGGGCTCGAGCACGTCGCCGTTGCCGGTGATGATGAGCGAGGCGGTCTTGTCGGCCACCGCAAGCATGGCCTCCAGGCGGCGCAGCACGCGGTCGGTGCGCCAGTCGCGCGTGAGTTCGATGGCGGCCCGGGCCAGATGGCCCTGGTGCTTCTCGAGCTTGGCCTCGAAGCGCTCGAACAGGGTGAAGGCGTCGGCCGTGGCGCCCGCGAAGCCCGCCAACACGCGGTCGTGGTGGAGCTTGCGCACCTTGCGCGCGCTGCCCTTGACGACGATGTGGCCCAGCGTGACCTGGCCATCGCCGCCGATGGCCACCTGCACGCCGGCGGGCGTCTCGCGTCGGACGCAGACGATGGTGGTGCCGTGAAACGATTCCATGGGAGCGATGTGGGGTTGAACCGCCCGGCCGCAAGGACGGGACGTGAAACCGGATGAAACCGCGGCCCGCGAAGGACGCGCGCGGTCAGTCGTTGCGCAGCACCACCTTGGCGTACTCGGTGATGCCCACGACGTGGAAGAAGGCCGAGATCAGCCGGTGCACATCGACGAACTGCACCAGGCGGCCTTCAGCGTGGTGGCTGGTGACCCAGTTGAGCAACGTGCCCGCGGCGGAAAAATCGATGCGGATCAGGTTGCGGCAGGACATGATCAGCACGTCGGCACCGGCCAGGCGCTGCTCGAGCATGTCGATCGTGTTCTGCGCGTCGCCCCGGATCTCGCCCGACAGCTCGACCAGGCCCAGGTGATTGACACCGCTGGCGGGCGAGGAATCGATGATCGATTCGCCCGACAGCGTGGACGGCACCTCTTCCATGATGGATTCGCCCAGCACCGACTGCAGGCCATCGTCGCTGCCGTCGCCACGCATGGATTGATAGCGGCAGCGCGGTCGCTCCCAGCCCGGTGGCGAAAGCTCGTAGGTCACGCAGAAATCGAGGGCGGTGAGTTCGAACTCGTCGACCCGGTTCATCAGCCGCAGCACGGCCATGCGCAGTTCCCACCAGAACTGCTCCACGTCGCGGCGCCCCGAAGGCGTCATGCCTTTCAGCAGATCGCGCAGCTTGGCACCGCCGGCGAAGCGCAGATCGATGTCCTGGTCGGTCCAGAGCGTCACCAGCCCCATCAGTGCGCGCGCCGCCTTGGGATCCATCGACGCCAGCGGGCTCCAGTCGATCACCCAGGGCTGCCGGGCGCGCGACAGCACATTCTGCAAGGTGCCGATGGCGTGTGCATCGAGTTCGGCCTCGGCCACCCACACCGCGCGCGCCTGGCCACTGGCCAGCGGCTCATCGGTGCGGCCGACCAGGCGCGCCACCTCGGCGGGCATGTCGTACCACTGCGGCGCCGAGCGGTCGAAGCGGTTGACGAAATCGACAGCGCGGCTCTCGAAGGCCGCGAGCTGGCCGGTCGCCCGGTACAGATCGAACAGCGCGAGCCAGTCGGCCTCCTGTTCCACGCGCGGGCCGTTGTCGGCCAGCGCTTCGAGCAGCCCCTGCTCGGCACCGGTGTCGTCACCGTTGGCGAAACGGATCGCAGCCTCCTCGACCTCGGGGTCCTGCGCCACTTCCTGCACGTCGAGTGCGTAAAAGTGGGAGGCCGAGAACGAGGAACTGCCCTGGCCACTGGGCGTGCCGCCACTGGCCTTGGGGGCCATGAGGCCGGTGCGGGCGGTTGACGAGGGTTTGGCGGGCGCCGGCGCGGCCTTGGCCCCATTGGACCGCGCCGCACCCTGCGCCATCGGGTTGAGCAGCGGCGCCGGCTCGGTCACGTCGTACTGCGCCTTGAGGCGCGCCGGATCCACCGCGGGCGCGGCCTGCCGGGGGGGCGACGCATCGCCGGGTTTCTGGGCGCCGGGGCCCTGCGCACTGGTGTTGAGGCCGGAGCCGGTGCTGTTGATCGAGTCGGCGCCTTTGGTCTTCCACCACTGCATCGACATCTGGGCCTCGATCTCGTCGATCTTCTTGAGCGTCATGGCCCGGTCGTCCGGCTTGGACGGCAGGCTGCTCTGGAAGAAGGACGGGCGCATGCCCTGTGCCTCGGCCGGTGTGCCCTCGCGGCTGCGGATCTTGCGCAGCATGTCGAACTCGCGCTTGCGAACGAAGTCGTTGCGCCGCTTGCGCTCGATCATCTCCTTGAGCGCGGCCTTGCTGTATTCGCTCTCGCGATCGGACTGGCGCGTGTCGAGATCCGCCCAGCTGGTGGTCGGATGGCGAACGAACTTCACCACTTTGGAGAGAAAACCGCCGGTGGAGTCGTCCTTGGCCATGGAGATCGGTGGGGTCGGGGCGCTGAGGAACTCAGTCGCCGAACATCTTCTGCTTGAGTTCGCGGCGCTGCTGCGCCTCAAGCGACAAACTGGCGGTGGGACGCGCCATGAGGCGGCCAACCCCGATGGGTTCGCCGGTTTCCTCGCAATAACCATAGTCGCCCGAGTCGATGCGGGCGATGGCCTGCTCGATCTTCTTGAGCAGCTTGCGCTCACGGTCGCGGGTGCGCAGCTCCAGGGCGTGCTCCTCTTCGATGGTGGCGCGGTCGGCCGGGTCCGGCACGACCACGGTGTCTTCGCGCAGGTGCTCGGTGGTTTCACCCGCGTTGGCCAGCATATCGGCCTTCAGACGCTGCAGCTTGAGGCGGAAAAACGCCAGTTGCTGGTCGTTCATGTACTCGCCATCGGGCATGGCAAGCACGTCCTGGTCGGTGAGTTGTTCGACCGACAGGGTTTTCCAGTTGTTGGCCCGTTTCGGGTCTTTCTGGAGGGAGGTGGGGACGGGGGGCGTCATGACGGTTCGTTCGATCGTGTTTGAAAAGGTCGCCTTGGCGGCGTCCGGGGCGTGGGTGGGGACCACCTCCGCCTGGGTCATCTGTTCCAGCATCGCCTTGCGCGCATCGCGCTTGCTGACGGGCCGGGGTGCGGCGACAGGCGCCACGGGTGCAGGTGCCGGCGCTGCCGCCACCTTGTTGATCAGGGCCGATGCCGCACGGGCAGCGGCGCTCTTGGCGCTTGCCACGGGTTTGGCCGGTGCTTTGGCGGCCGGCCGGGGCGCGGGCGCCTTCGCGACCGGTTTCACGGTTTTGGCCGCCGGCTTGGCCGCTTTGGGTGCCGCGGCCTTGGGCGCCGGCTTGGCCGCGGCTTTCGCCGGGGCCTTGGCCGTTGCCTTGACGGGCGCCTTCGCGGCCTTGGCCGGTGCTTTCTTCGCCGCCACCTTGGCCGGCGCTTTCGCTGCCGGCTTGCGCGCTGTCGCCGCCTTGGCCGTCTTGGCCGCAGCGGAAGACTTGCCTGCTTTCGCTGCCTTGGAAGCCGGGGCTTTCACGACGGGTCTCCTGTGGATGGCGGGCATGGCGCGAAACGGGCCACATGCCCGGTTCGCGGACCGGTTCGACGACTCGGCTGGGGGAACTCCGTCGGCAAGGGCGCTGTTATACCCCCTTGACGATCGGCGGACCGGGCCATGAAGCCCGGGCCGCAACCCCTGCCGATTCGGCGCGCGCGATTGTAGCGATGTGGCGAAGGGCCCTTGTCGCGCCGGTCGGCCCGACAGCACCGGTGACGCGACAAACCACACGCCACACGCGCCCGCGAGCGCTGACCGGGCTTCAGACCAGGCTCTGCTCGAGCCCCTGCTCGAGGATGTCGCGCGGGAGGTCGATGCCGATGAAGACCATCTTGCTCATGCGTTTCTCGCCCGGGGCCCATTCCGGCCCGAGATCGCTGCCCATGAGCTGGTGCACGCCCTGGAAGATCACCTTGCGCTCGGTGCCCTGCATGTGCAGCACACCCTTGTAGCGCAGCATGCGCGGGCCGTAGACCTGCACGATGGCGCCCAGGAAGTCTTCGAGCTTCTCGGGGCTGAATGGGCGATCGGCGCGGAAGACGAAGCTCTTGACATCGTCGTCGTGGTGATGGTGGTGACCGTGCCCGTCGTGGCCGTGCTGGTGCGAGGGGTGGTTGCAGTGCTCGCCGTGTTCGTGGTCATGGTCGTGATGGTCATGCCCGTGG
Source organism: Hydrogenophaga sp. (assembly GCA_016741995.1). Lineage (GTDB taxonomy): Bacteria > Pseudomonadota > Gammaproteobacteria > Burkholderiales > Burkholderiaceae_C > Hydrogenophaga. The sequence continues at coordinate 63,834 of JACVCO010000006.1, forward strand.
TCGTGTCCATGATCGTGGTCGTCGACCTTGAGGAAGTCGGGGTCGATGTCGAGCTTGGCGTTCAGGTTGAAGCCGCGCAGGTCGAACACCTCCTTGATCGCCACCTCGCCGAAATGGGCGGGGCGCATGGGTGCGCGCGGGTTCATGTGCTTCAGGCGATGGATGAGCGCATCGACCTCGTCCTCACCCACCAGGTCGGCCTTGCTCACGAAGATCTGGTCGGCAAAGCCCACCTGGCGGCGCGCCTCCTGGCGGTCGTTGAGTTGCTGCGCCGCGTGCTTGGCGTCCACCAGCGTCACGATGGCGTCGAGCAGGTACTGCTCGGCCACCTCGTCGTCCATGAAGAAGGTCTGCGCCACCGGGCCCGGGTCGGCCAGGCCGGTGGTCTCGATCACCACGCGTTCGAAATCGAGTTCGCCCTTGCGCTTTCGCTGCGCCAGGTCCTGCAGCGTGGTGCGCAGGTCGTCGCGGATGGTGCAGCAGACGCAGCCGTTGCTCATCTGGATGATGTTCTCGGTGGTGTCGGCCACCAGGATCTCGTTGTCGATGTTCTCCTCGCCGAACTCGTTCTCGATCACGGCGATCTTCTGGCCGTGCGCTTCGGTGAGCACGCGTTTGAGCAGGGTGGTCTTGCCCGAGCCGAGGAAGCCGGTGAGGATGGTCGCGGGGATCAGGGCCATGGTGGTGCAGACGGTGGTTTTGAACGGAGGGCAGGCAGTTTAGCCAGCGGGCGAGGGCCGCGCCTCAGGGCCGGCGCATCACCACCAGGCCCTTGAGGTATTCGCCTTCGGGGAACTGCACCGTCATGGGGTGGTCGGGGGCGCCGCCCAGGCGTTGCAGGAACACGCCGTCCACCCCGGCCTCCAGGCCCGCCGCGGCCACGATCTTGTGGAACAGCTCCACCCCCACGCCACCCGAACACGAGAACGTGAGCAGCACGCCACCCGGGCGCAGCAGCTTGAAGCCCAGGCGGTTGATGTCCTTGTAGGCGCGGGCGGCGCGTTCGGCGTGCGCCGCGGTGGGCGCGAGCTTGGGTGGGTCGAGCACGATGGCATCGAACTGCCGGCCTTCGTCGATGAAGCGTCGCAGCGTGGCGTTCACGTCGGCGTCGAGCCATTCGCAGCGCGCGGCGTCGAGCCCATTGAGCGCCACGTTGGCCGCGGCCTGCTGCAGCGCGGGGCCCGACGAATCGACCGACACCACGCGCTGTGCGCCGCCGGCCAGCGCGGCCACGCTGAAGCCGCCGGTGTAGCTGTAGCAGTTGAGCACCTCGGCGAGGCCGAAGCGCTGCACCAGATCGCGGCAGATGGCGCGGTTGTCGCGCTGGTCGAGGTAGTAGCCGGTCTTGTGGCCGCTGGCGATGTCCAGCCCGAGTTGCCAACCGTGCTCGCGCAACACGAGTGCGGTCTCGCCCTGCCCTCGCAACCAGCCGGCGGCGTCGGGCAGGCCTTCGAGCTTGCGGCTGCTGGTGTCGCTGCGCTCGTACAGGCGCGTGCAGCCGGTGAGTTCGAGCAAGGCGTCGGCGAGGGTGTCCTTCCAGCGCTCCACGCCGGCGGCGCCGAACTGCGCCACCAGGGTGTCGCCGTAACGATCGACCACCAGCCCGGGCAGGCCGTCGGACTCGGCGTGCACCAGACGCACACCTTCGCTTGGCACGGCCAGGCGCTCGCGCAGCGCGATCGCCGCGCGCAAGCGCTCGCGAAAGAAGGCGGCGTCGATGCGTTGCGTCTGCTCGAAGCTCCACAGGCGCACGCGGATCTTCGACGCCGGTGAGCACGCGCCCCAGCCCAGGAAGTTGCCCTCGGCGTCGTCCACGCGCACGGTCTCGCCGGGGTCGGCGCTGCCCTTGGCCACGGCGCCGTCGAACACCCAGGGGTGGCGGCGTTGCAGCGAGCGCTCCTTGCCGGGTTTGAGTCGGATCGATTTCATGGCCGCGATTGTCGCGGCCCGGCGATCACTTGCCGCGCGGCTTTCGCGCCTGCGCCCGCGGGTGCGCCGCGTCGTACACCTGGGCCAGGTGCTGGAAATCCAGCCGGGTGTAGACCTGCGTGGTGCCGATGTTGGCGTGGCCCAGCAGTTCCTGCACCGCGCGCAGATCGCCGCTGGACTGCAGCACGTGGCTGGCAAAGGAATGGCGCAGCATGTGCGGGTGCACCGGCGTGGCCAGGCCGGCCTGCAGCGAGCGGCGCTTGAGGCGCACGCGGATGTGCTGCGGCGTGAGGCGCTGGCCGCGCTGGCCGATGAAGAGCGCCGCGTCGTCGCGCGCCCAGGCGGCGCGGGCTTCGATCCAGCGCTGAAGGGATGCCAGGGCGGCGCGCCCCACCGGCACGCTGCGCCGCTTGCTGCCCTTGCCCAGCACGTGGGCCTCACCGGCGTCGCGGTCGATCCAGCCGCGCGCCGTGGCGCTGGCCGCCACATCCAGCCCCACGAGCTCGCCGATGCGCAGGCCGCAGCCGTACAGCAGTTCGGTGATGCAGGCGTCGCGCGCCTCCAGGCCGGGGTCGTCGTCGGGCTGCGTGTGTTCGGCCAGGCGCACCGCGTCGTCCACCGCGAGCGCCTTGGGCAGGGGCTTGCCGGCCTTGGGGGCGCGCACGTCCTGTACCGGGTGGTGCTGCGTGAGGCCCTGGCGCGCGAGCCAGGTGTAGAAGCCGCGCCAGCCCGAGAGGATGAGCGCGATGCCGCGCGGGCTGCGGCCACCGCCGTGCATCTGCGCGCTCCAGCGCCGCACGTGGTGGGTTTGCACCTCGGGCAGCGCCACACCGGCCGCCCGCGCGAAACCGGCAAGCTTGTGCAGGTCTTCGGTGTAGAGCGCCACCGTGCGTTCGGCCAGGCGCTTGCCGACGCGAACGTGTTCCAGGTAGGCCGCGATCAGGCCCGCGTCGTCGGTGCGGGCCGCGCCGGTCATTCGACGGCGGCGGGCACGACCGGCCGCAGCCGCCCGAGCGCAGCGCTCGCGAGCTCGCCGATGCGTTCGAGGAAGTCGGTGCCCATGTCGGCTGCGAAGCGTTGCGGATCGCCCGACGCCAGCACCAGCAGGCCGAAGGCTTGCGGCGCGGCACCGGCGCGCAACGGGATGAGCGCGAGCGACGCGGCCGAGGCCGGATCGACCAGCCACTGCGCGGCCTCCAGCCCCGGGTTGTTGCCGCAATAGGGCACGGCCAGCGACGAGGCGAAGGCCTGCACGTCGTCGCTCGCGCCCTGGGCGAAGGGCTCGTCGGCGAACTCGGGCGCCACCGCCCAGACCTTGATCGCCACCTGCGGCACCAGGAACTGGCTCGCCAACGCTTCGGTGATGGCGCCCGGAATGTCGCCCGCCTCGCGGATCATGAGCAGCTCGCGGGTCCAGCGCTGCAGCTTGTCGGCGATGGTGGTGTTCTCCTTGCCATGGCGCACCATTTCGGCGGCCTTGAGCTCCAGGCCCTTGATCTTCTCGCGCAGCATCTCGGCCTGGCGTTCCTGCAGGCTCACCGCGCGCCCGCCGTGCGGGCTGGTGAGGTGCACCTCGGCCAGCAGGCCGGCGTGGCGCTCGAAGAAATCGGGGCTGTTGGCCAGGTACTGGGCGATGTCGTCCTCGGTGATGGGCGGGATCGGCTGGGTCATGGTGTGGTGCGGAAAAAAGGGTCAGCTCAGGTCGGGGATGTCGATCGTGCCTTCGAACACGGGCGTGGCCGGGCCGGTCATGAACACGGGGGCGTCGAGGCCTTCGGTGGCCCGCCATCCGATGGTGAGCACACCGCCGCGGGTGTGCACGTCCACGCGTTCGGCGAGCCAGCCCAGGCGGATGCCGGCCACCACCGCGGCACAGGCGCCGGTGCCGCAGGCCAGGGTTTCGCCGGCGCCGCGCTCGTACACGCGCAGCTTCACGGTGTGGGGGTCGATCACCTGCATGAAGCCGGCGTTCACGCGCTGCGGAAAACGCTCGTGGCGCTCGATCAGCGGGCCCCAGCCGGCCACCGGCGCGGCGTCGACGTCGTCCACGCGCAGCACGGCGTGCGGGTTGCCCATGGAGAGCACGGCCACCGGCACCTCGCCCGCGTAGGGCAGCGTGAGCGGCCAGCGCTCGAAACCGCCCACGCGCTCGGGTTTGAGGCCGGTGGCATTGAACGGCACCTTGGGCAGAGCGAACACGGGCGGCCCCATGTCGACGGTGACGCGGCCATCGGCCAGGCGCTGGAGTTCGAGCACGCCGTTCTTCACCTTCACGCGCAGCGGGTTGCGCTCGCTCAGGTGCTTGTCGTGCACGTAGCGCACGAAGCAGCGCGCACCATTGCCGCAATGCTCCACCTCGCCGCCATCGGCGTTGTGGATCACGTACTCGAAATCGAGCCCGGGCGCGGGCGCGGGCCGCACGGAGAGGATCTGGTCGGCGCCGACGCCGAAGTGGCGATCGGCCAGGAAACGGTACTGGGCGTCGTTCAGCCCGAGCAGACCGCGCGTCTCGTCGAGCACGACGAAGTCGTTGCCCGCACCCTGCATCTTGGTGAAGCGGATCTGCATGGGCGCGATTATCGGCGCAGCGCCCCGACCCTGACGCGCGCATGACCGCTGCGCGCAACGCCCGCGCGCAAAATGCGCCGCATGGTCCGCCCCACCCAACTCCTGCACCCGCCCCGCGCCATCGCGCCCCTGCGCCCCGCCGCCACCGTGCTGCTGCTGCGCGACGGCCCCGATGGCATCGAAGTGCTGATGACGCGCCGCTCCATGACGGCGAGCTTCGCGCCCGGGGCTTACGTCTTCCCCGGTGGCGGCATCGACGCCGCCGACGCCCAGGCCTTCGGCGCCGCCGCCCGCCGCCCCACGCAGACCGACCTCCGCCTCACCCAGGCCATCGCCGCCATCCGCGAGAGCTTCGAGGAGCTCGGCGTGCTGCTCGCGCGCCGGGCCGACGGCACCTGGGCCACGGCCGAGGACATCGCCGCACTCGACCGCAAGGCGCCCTTCGCGCCGCAATGCAGCGCGCGCGGCCTCCGGCTCGCGGCCGACGAAGTTTTCGTGCTCGCGCACTGGATCACCGACCGCGACCTCTCGCGCCGCTTCGACGTGCCCTTCCTCGTGGCGCGCATGCCCGAAGGCCAGGAACCCGTGGCCGACGAAAGCGAGCAGTTCGAGCCCCTGTGGGTGCGCCCGGCCGACGCGCTGGCGCGCCACGCCGCGGGCCAGTTCTTCATCATCTTCCCCACCATCCGCACGCTCGAGCGGCTGCAGGCGCACGCCACGGTGCAATCGGTGCTGGCCGCCTGCGCCGCGCACGACGAGCCACTGTGGACCAGCTGCCCGCGCGCCGGCCTGCTGCACGGGCGCGAATCGCGCCACATGGAACACGAACCGCCGTTCGGTGAGCTGGCGCTCGTCTGCCCCGACGGCCAGATCGTGCACAGCCTGGACTGGCAGCACGAGCAGCCCATGCCGCTGCTGAAGCACGTGCAACGCCTGACCGCACCCAACCCCGGCGTGATGACCGGCCCCGGCACCAACAGCTACCTGGTGGGCGACCCGGGCACCGGCTACATCGCGATCGACCCGGGCCCGGACGAGCCCGAACACATCGAACGCCTGTGGCGCGCCGTCGGCGCCGACCTGCGCGCCATCGTCTGCACCCATTCCCACCCGGATCATTCCCCCGGCGCGGCGCGGCTGCAGGCGCTGTGCGTGCAGGCCGGGCGCGCGAAGCCACCCATCCTGGGCCTGGCCAGCGCGCCCACCGCGCGCGAGAACAGCCGCTTCGCGCCCGAGCGCGAACTGGCCGATGGCGAGCGCCTGGTGCTGCGCGACGCATCGGGCACCACGCACACGCTCATGGCCGTGCACACCCCCGGCCACGCGGCCAACCACCTGTGCCTGGTGCTGCTGGAAGACGGGCTGCTGTTCTCCGGCGACCACATCCTCAACGGCAGCACCACGGTGATCGACCCGCCCGACGGCAACATGGGCGCCTACCTCGACTCGCTCGACCGCCTGGCCGCGCTGTGCGACGAGCACGGCATCGACTTCATCCTGCCCGCGCACGGCTATGTGCTGGGCGATCTGCGCCGCACGCCGGACAACGCCTCGGCCCCGGTGGAAGGCGGCGCGCGCCGCGCGATCGACCACCTGAAGGCGCACCGCCTCGCCCGCGAAGCCAAGATCGCGCGCGCCATGCAGCAACGCCCCGATGGCGGGCTCGACGACTGGGTGCCCCTGGCCTACGACGACGTGCCCGAACGCCTGTGGCCGGTGGCGCGGCGCTCGCTGCTGGCGCACGTGGAGCGCATCCGTGCGCTGGGCGGGTTCAACGCCTGAACGAAAGTAAAAGTGTGAAGCGCGCCGATAAGCCGGATTCTGTGCGTGCCGGTTGCCCGGCACGTGACCGCCATTACTCTGGGCCGGGGGTCGCCCACCCGGCTCGATGCCACCTACCCGCCAGCTCCGCGGAGCCACATCAGCGCTGGCCTATTTGGTGTTGCTGCGCGTAGAGATTGCCCGTTTCACCCGAACTGAATCGGCTCGTCTCTGTTGCTCTGATCCTCACCTTAGGGCCACCCGAGCGAACCCGGGTGGCTTGTCGGTGGAGAGGTGTTACCTCCTACGCTGCCCTGTGCAGTCCGGACGTTCCTCCAGTGCACCCTTTCGGGCCTTGCACCAGCGGCGGTCTGGCGCGCTTCACGGGCGGGATTGTCCCACGCGCTCACACCAGCCGCTCGATGCGCCGATGCCGCCACACCAGGCGGTAGTAGCTGGTCTGCAGCACCAGCATGCTCAGGTAGGCCACGGGGAAGGCAATCCACACACCGGCCAGGCCGAAGCGGATGTCGAGCAGCCAGGCCGCGGGCAATTGAACGCCGAGGATGCAGAACACCGAGATCGCCATCGGCACCATCACCACGCCACTGGCGCGCATGAGCCCGCCCACGATGGCCTGGAAGCCGAACAGCAGGATGCTCCACAACATGATGTGCAGCAGGTGCTCGGCCTGCAGCCGCACCTCGGGCTGCGTGAGGAACAGGCCCAGAAGGTGGTGCGACAGGCCATAGCCCAGCAGCACCAGGCTGCCCGTGAGCACGGCGTTGAGCCACAACCCGGTGCGCAGGATCGCGCCAAGGCGGTCCACCTGCCCCGCACCGATGGACTGTGCGGCCAGGATGGACGCCGTGATGGCGATCGACAGCGCGGGGAACTGCACGTAGTTCACCACCTGCGTCACCGCGCCATAGGCCGCCGTGGCCTGTGATCCATGGCCATTGACCATCGTCAGGATCACCAGCTCGGACACCGAGATCACCACCATCTGCACACCCGTGGGCAAACCGATGCGCATCACCTTGCCCAGAAGGGCACGGTCCAGGCGCAGCGCCAGCACCATCTCGCGATCGAAGGCCATCACGCTGCGCAGGCGCTTCAGGCGCCACGCCAGAAAGACCAGCGCCAGCGCGTACGACACCAGCCCCGCGTAAGCCGCGCTGCGGATACCCAGCGGCGGCAAGCCAAGCCACCCCTTGATCAGCGCAGGCGTGAGCACCAGGCCCAGCGCCGTGGACAACACCAGCGCCAGCAAGGGCGAGACCGTGTCGCTCACGCCGCGCAGCAACTGCGTGAACAGAATGAACACCAGCAGCAAAGGCATGATGAGCAGCATCACGCGCGCGTACGACACCGCGTCTTCCAGCACATCGGCTGGCGTGCCCAGGGCCACCATCGCGGGCCGCGCGAAGACGCCCCCCAGGGCCGCGGCCACCAAGCCGATCAGCAACCCCAGCACCAACGCCGTGCCCGCGATCTGCTTGACCTTGTGCGGATCTCCCGCGCCCCAGGCCTGACCGATCAACACCGAGGCGCCCGCCCCGATGCCGATCACCAGCGAGATGAAGAAGAACACGATGGGAAACATGCCCGAGACCGCCGCGAGCGCGTGTGTGCCGAGCATCTGCCCGATGAAGATGCCGTTGAGCGTGCCCGACAGGCCCTGCAGGATGTTGGACAACACCATGGGCACCAGGAAGACGAGATAGACCCGCCAGAGCGGGTGTTGCGGTGCGGTCGACATCCGCGAATTAGACGCCCGCGGCCGGTCCGGTCGACATTGGGGACAATCCCGGCTTTCGTCTGCTTGATCACCACAAGCCCCACGACACCCATGATCCGCATCGCCGAGCTCAAGCTCCCCCTGGCCGAGGTGCCGTTCGAAGAACGCCGCGCCGCCGACGCCCCCACCGAAACCGAGGCCGATCGCGCCCCGGCGCCCCACCCCACCGACACCCTCCAGCGCCTGGCCGCGCAGGCCCTGGGCATCGAGCCCGCGGCCATCGCCGATCTGCAGGTCTTCAAACGCAGCTTCGACGCGCGCAAGGCCGAACTGCTTGCGGTCTACATCGTCGACGTGGCGCTGGCCGACCCCGCGCTGGAAGGCGCGCTGCTCGCACAGCACGCGAAACACCCCCACGTGCGCCCCACCCCCGACATGGCCTGGCACCCACCGGGCCGGGCACCGGCCGGTTTTGGCCACGGGGAAGGCGAACGCCCCGTGGTGGTGGGCCTGGGCCCTTGCGGCCTGTTCGCCGCGCTGGCGCTGGCCGAGATGGGCCTGCGGCCCATCGTGCTCGAGCGCGGCAAGCCGGTGCGCGAGCGCACGAAGGACACCTGGGGCCTGTGGCGCCGGCGCCAGCTCAACCCGCAGAGCAACGTGCAGTTCGGCGAAGGCGGCGCCGGCTTGTTCTCCGACGGCAAGCTCTACAGCCAGATCAAGGACCCGCGCTTCCTGGGCCGCAAGGTCATGGCCGAGTTCGTGGCCGCCGGCGCGCCGGCCGAAATCCTCTATGAGGCCCACCCCCACATCGGCACCTTCAAGCTCGTGAAGGTGGTCGAGGCCATGCGCGAGAAGATCGTCGCACTCGGCGGCGAGATCCGCTTCCAGCACCACGTCACCGGCCTGCACACCGAACCCGATGGCGACGGCCTGAGTCTCACCGGCCTGCGCGTGCACCGGCTGGACACCGGCGAGGCGTTCGATCTGGCGGCGCGCCAGGTGGTGCTCGCGCTCGGCCACAGTGCGCGCGACACCTTTGCGCTGCTGTGGGACGCGGGCGTGTTTCTCGAAGCCAAGCCGTTCTCGATCGGCGTGCGCATCGAGCACCCGCAAAGCCTGATCGACCGCGCGCGCTGGGGCCGCCACGCGGGCCACCCGCTGCTGGGCGCGGCCGACTACAAGCTCGTGCACCACGCGAAGAACGGGCGCGCGGTCTACAGCTTCTGCATGTGCCCCGGCGGCACCGTGGTGGCCGCCACCTCCGAGCCGGGCCGCGTGGTCACCAACGGCATGAGCCAGTACTCGCGCGCCGAACGCAACGCCAACTCGGGCCTGGTGGTGGGCATCGACCCGGCCGACTACCCGCAGACCTTTCCGCAGGATCTGCCTCTGTGGACGGCCGCCTTCGGCGAAGCCGACGGTGCCCGCTACGCCGGGCAGGCGCAAACCCTGCGCGCGCAGGGCCGGCACCACCCGCTGGCCGGCGTGGTGCTGCAGCGCCAGCTCGAAAGCCGGGCGTACACCGTGGGCGGCAGCAACTACAGCGCCCCCGCCCAGCGCCTGGGCGATTTCCTCGCGGGGCAAGCTTCCAGCGCGCTCGGCGAAGTCGAGCCCTCGTACCGCCCGGGCATCCACCTCACCGACCTGGCCGAGGTGCTGCCGGCCTATGCGGTGGACGCCATGCGCGAGGCCCTGCCCGTGTTCGGCCGCCAGATCCGCGGCTACGACCTGCCCGACGTGCTACTCACCGCGGTGGAAACACGCACCTCGGCGCCGCTGCGCATCACCCGCGGAGAAGACTGCCAGAGCCTGAACACGCGCGGCCTGTACCCGGCCGGCGAAGGTGCGGGCTACGCCGGCGGCATCCTGTCGGCGGGCGTGGACGGCCTGAGGGTGGCCGAAGCGCTGGCGCGGGCCTGCTGGCCGGCGCAGCCACCCCGGCCTGAGCCGGTCGCCGCCGCGTCTGCCATGCGCCGGAAACCCGGCCCTTCGTCGGAAAATCCGGCCCCGCGTCCGGGATGACACGAATCTTTGCAATCCGGGCACGCCGGGTTGACACTCCCGGTGCATGCTCCACGCTACCCCTTTCAGGAGTTCGCCATGAAAACCCCCGTTCTCCTTCCCGTTGCCGCCGGCCTGCTGGCCCTGGCCGGTAGCGGTCTGGCCCAGGCCCAGGAAGAACAAGGCCGCGTCGTCAGCAGCACGCCGGTCATTCAACAGGTGGCCGTGCCGCGCGATGTGTGCAGCGACGAACAGGTCACCTACCGCGGCCAGAAATCCGGCGCGGGCGCCCTGCTTGGTGCCATCGCCGGCGGTGCCGCCGGCAACGCCATCGGCGACGGCAGCGGCCGCGCCGCGGCCACCGCACTGGGCCTGATCGGCGGCGCCATCCTGGGCAACCGCATCGAAGGCGAACCGCAACCGCACACCGAAATCGTGCGCCGCTGCGGCACCCAGACCTACTACGAGCCGCGCACCGTGGCGTACGACGTCGTCTACGAATACGCCGGCCGCCAGTACCGCACCCAGATGGCCCAGGACCCGGGCCAGTACGTGCGCCTGAACGTCACCCCGATGGATTCGCTGCCGCCGGCGGCCCCCCCGCCCACGTACCACATGCGCCCGCAAGTGCGCTACGAAACACCGCCCGTGGTGTACGGCGGCTATCCCTCGGGCTACACCACCACCTATTCCACCGGCGTGTCGACCATCTCGACCGGCGTGGTGATCATCGGCGGCCAGCGCTACCACCGCCCGCCGCGCTGGAACGGGCCGGGGTACGACCGCCACCCGCCCGGTCGCCACCACCGCGATTTCGAGCACCGCCGCTGAACCCGGCGGCCCCCATGCAAAAGGCCACCCTCGGGTGGCCTTTTGGTTTTCGGCAGCGCCGTGCGATCAGTTCTGCTGCAGCGCCGCGATGCGCTCTTCGATCGGCGGGTGGGTGCTGAACAGCTTGCCCAGGCCGCCGGTGATGCCCAGCGCCTGCATGGTCTTGGGCAGCTCGCCCGGGGTCAGACCGCCCAGACGGGCCAGCGCGTTGATCATGGGCTGCTTGCGGCCCATCAGGTCGGCGGCGCCGGCGTCGGCGCGGAACTCGCGCTGGCGGCTGAACCAGGCCACGATGATCGCGGCCAGGAAGCCCAGCACGATGTCCATCACGATGGTGGTGACCATGTAGCCGATGCCGGGGCCCGAATTGCTGTCGCTGCCACGGCGCAGGAAGCTGTCGACCGCGTAGCCGATCACGCGCGACAGGAACACCACGAAGGTGTTCATCACGCCCTGGATCAGCGTCATGGTGACCATGTCGCCGTTGGCCACGTGCGCCACCTCGTGGCCGATCACGGCCTCGACCTCTTCGCGCGTCATGTTCTGCAGCAGGCCGGTGGACACGGCCACCAGCGCGCTGTTCTTGAAGGCGCCGGTGGCAAAGGCGTTGGGCGCGCCTTCGAAGATCGCGACATCGGGCATACCGATGCCGGCCTTGTCGGCGAAACGACGCACGGTTTCCACGATCCAGGCTTCATCGGCGGTCTGCGGCTGGTTGATCACACGCGCGCCGGTGCTGAACTTGGCCATGGACTTGCTCATCAGCAGCGAGATGATGGCGCCGCCGAAACCGATGACCAGCGAGAAGCCGGCCAGCGCCGTCATGTTCAGGCCGTTGGCGGTGAGGAACCGGTCCACGCCGAGGATGCGCGTGGTGATCAACAGCACCGCCATCACGGCGAAGTTGGTCAGGACGAACAGCAGGATGCGTTTCATGTGTGCTCCGTAAGCGCCGGCTCGTGGATGCCGGCAGCGCAATGACCCGTTTCAGGCCTTCAGGTTCCCGCCACCCGGGCAGGGCAGCGGATGATACCGAGCCTCGACATGGGGCCGATGACGGTGTTTTTCAAGCGGATTTCATGCCTGACGTGGCCCGCGGAACACCTGGGCGTCGTCGTAGAACCGCGGTGTCTCGTTCGCCAGCCACCAGCCCGGCACCCCCAGCACCGGCAGCGGCGTGAACGGTTTGCGCGCCAGGGCATCGGTATCCAGCCGCGGCGCCAGCCAGCCATCCCAGGCGGCGAGATCGTCGCCCAGTGCCGCCGGTACCGGCTGCACGAACACGTGCGCGGTGATGGATTTGTAAGGCGTCGCGAGCTTTTCGAGCAGGGCGTGCCCGAACAACACCAGCCGCGCCTGCGCCCACAGCGCGCGCTCGCCCACGAATAGGCGCGCCCAGTCGCGCGCCAGCAGCGCGTCCCACACCGCGGGCGGGGCCTGCAGCAGCGCCGCGTTCTCGTCGAACAGGGTGATCGCGTCGCGCAGCGGCCCGCGCACCGGGCCCACGCCCTGCGCCGCGATGGCCGCGGCCTGCAGGCGGTTCAGGCGCCGCTTGGCCAGCGGAAAGCGGTGCCAGATCAAGCCGTTGAACAGGTCGTGCAGGTTTTCGCGCGTGGGCACGGTCCCGGATTCGGCGATGAAGGCTTCGTAGGGCATGCCCTCGGGCAGCGCCGCCTGGGGCACGGCCCGCAAGGGCCCCGGGGCGGCGGTGTTGAGCGCGTCAGGCAGGGCCAGGCCCGTGGCCTGCGCGCACTGCACGGCACGCCCCGCCCCGGCCACCGGCGCGAACCATGGGGCCGACCACCCCGGTTGCACGGCGCTCAGGCCGCCAGACGCCAGCGCAGCGCCTCGCCCGCGCGCAGCGGTTTGAGGTCGGCCTCGCCGAAGCGGAACGACTCGGGCGGCGTCCAGCTTTCGCGGCGCAAGGTGACCGTGCCCGGATTGCGCGGCAGGCCGTAGAAGGCCGGGCCATGCACGCTCGCGAAGCCTTCGAGCTTGTCGAGCGCACCCGCGGCCTCGAAGGCCTCGGCGTAAAGCTCGATCGCGGCGTGCGCCGTGTAGCACCCGGCGCAGCCCACGGCGTGCTCCTTCAGGTGCGCGGCGTGCGGCGCGCTGTCGGTGCCGAGAAAGAAGCGGTCGCTGCCACCGGTGGCGGCCTGCACCAGGGCCACGCGGTGCGTCTCGCGCTTGAGCACCGGCAGGCAGTAGTAGTGCGGGCGAATGCCGCCCTGGAAGATGGCGTTGCGGTTGTAGAGCAGGTGGTGCGCGGTGATGGTGGCCGCGGTGTGCGCGCCGGCACTGGCCACGTACTGCGCGGCCTCTTTCGTGGTGATGTGCTCCATCACGATCTTGAGCTCGGGGAAATCGCGGCGCAGCGGGATCAGCACCTGGTCGATGAACACGGCCTCGCGATCGAACAGGTCGATGTCGCTGGACGTGACCTCGCCATGCACCAGCAGCAGCAGCCCGTCGCGCTGCATGGCTTCAAGCGTCTTGTAGGTCTTGCGGATGTCGGTCACACCGGCGTCGCTGTTGGTGGTGGCGCCCGCGGGGTAGAGCTTGAGCGCGACCACGCCGGCGTCCTTGGCGCGGCGGATCTCTTCGGCCGGCAGGTTGTCGGTGAGGTAGAGCGTCATCAGGGGCTCGAAAGCCTGGCCCGCGGGCACCGCGGCGCGGATGCGGTCGCGATAAGCCAACGCCTGCGCCGCGGTGGTCACCGGCGGCTTGAGGTTGGGCATGATGATCGCCCGCCCGAACTGCGCGGCGGCGTGTGGCACCGTGGTGCGCAGGGCATCGCCGTCGCGCAGGTGCAGATGCCAGTCGTCGGGGCGGGTGAAGGTCAGGGTATCGGGGGTGGCGGCGCTCATGGGGCGGGATTGTCGCAGCCAGCGCCCCGCGCCGTTCAGGGCACCTGGTCGGTCGGGTACTTCCAGAAGTCGCGCAGCAGGTAGCTCATGGACAGGTTCATCGGCATGTTGCGCGGCGGGATGGGCTGCATGAACCAGCGGTCGTAGATGGGGTGGATCTCGCGGCTGAGGATCAGGCGACGCATCTCGTCGTCGATGATCTTCTTGAACGCCGGGTCGTTGGGCGGCAGCATGATGGCCAGCGGCTCGGTGGTGATGAAACGCCCCGTCACCTTGAGTGCCTTGGGGTCGGCGCGGTTGGACGCCAGGCCATACAGCAGCACGTCGTCCATCACGAAAGCCGCAACCTCGCCGCGCTCGACCATCTGGATCGCCTTTTCGTGGTCTTCGGCCTCGATGATCTCCAGCCGCAGGTAGCGCTCGGCGTTGATGCGCTTGAGCGCCGTCAGCGGCGTGGTGTTGCGTGTGGAAACCAGGCGCTTGACATCGGGATGGTCGATGCGGTCGATCGGGCTGTCGGCCTTGACCAGCATGCGCGCACCGGTGATGAAGTGCGGCACGGTGAAGGCCACCTTCTTGCGTCGGTCTGCGTTGTTGGTGGTGGAGCCACACTCCATGTGCGCCTCGCCGTTGGCGATGACGTCCATGCGGTTGGCCGGCGTCACCTGGCGGTAGACGACCTCCAATTGGGGAATCCCCAGACGCGTTTGCAAAGCCAGCACCAGGCGTTTACAGACGTCGAGCGCGTAACCGATGGCCTGTTTGTCGGGCCCCACGTAGGAAAACGGCACCGAGGATTCGCGGTGGGCCAGCACGATCTGTTTGGTGGTGCGCAGCTGGTCGATGACCGGGCCGCTGAGCGGCGGGTTGGCGTGGGCGGCGCCACACAGACTGGCGAAAACGGCGGCGAGCAACACATGGCGGGTGCGTCTCATGGCGAATGCTTCCTGTCTGAAAACGAAGGTTGGGGGCGAATGTAAGCAGGCCCACCGGGGTGGGCCCTACTACCGAGGCGGTATTTGTTTGAATGGCCGATCAACACGGCCCGGCGCCGGATGGACGGCGTTCAGCCCTTGCTGGCGAGCAGATCGCTCAGGCGGTTCCAGAAGCCGGCCACCGCGCGCTTGCCCTTGCTGGCGTCCTGCGGGCGGGTGCGGTAGAGCCGGATGTCCATGGTGAGCTGCAGGCCGTCGGCGGCGGGCACCAGGCGGCGCGCGGCGAGTTCGTTGCGCACCGCGCTGGCCGGCAGGAAGGCGATGCCGTGGCCCTCCAGCGCCATGGCCTTCAGGCCTTCGGCCATGTCGGTCTCGTAGACGCGGTCGAGTTGCGGCGCCAGCGGCGAATCCTTGAGCAGGTGCTCGACCACGCGGCCCAGGTAGGCACCGGGCGCGTAGCCCAGGTAAGGCTGGGGCTGCCCGTTGCCCGGGGTCAGCGCGTACAAGGGCGCGCCCTGGGCATTGGGCCTCACGTAGGGGGCAATCTGTTCACTGCCCAGGTGAAGCATCTCGTAGCGCAGCGGATCGAGCTGGATCGGCTGCGTCGCGTGGTGGTAGGCGATGAGCAGGTCGCAGCTGCCCTCGACCAGGCGCATCACCGCGTCGTGCACGTTCAGTGCGATCAGGCGGCTCTTGACCGGCCCCACCGTTTCGCGCAGGCCCGAGAGCCATTGCGGAAAAAACGTGAAGGCCAGGGTGTGCGGCACCGCGAATTCGATCACGTCCTGCGCGGCCGCGGTGTGGGCGCGCAGCATGAGCCGCGTGCCGTTGAGCTGCTGCAGGATCTCCAGCGCCTGTTCGTACAGCGTCTGCCCGGCGGGCGTGAGCCGCGTGGGGTAGGAGGAACGGTCCACCAGATCGGTGCCCGCCCAGGCCTCCAGCGACTGGATGCGGCGCGAGAACGCGGGTTGCGTCACATGGCGCAATTGGGCCGAGCGGCTGAAGCTGCGCGTCTCGGCCAGACTGACGAAATCTTCCAGCCACTTGGTTTCCATGGCGCGCGATTATCGTGCCGGCAAGCCGGGGCACCGGGTGGGGTTTTCCGCGGAGGGGGGTCAGTCGTTGCCGGCCTGCTGCAAGGCCCACATGCGCGCGTAGGCCCCGCCGAGCGCCAGCAAATGCGCGTGGCGCCCGCGCTCGACGATGTGCCCGTGCTCCAGCACCAGGATCTCGTGCGCATCCACCACCGTGGACAGCCGGTGCGCGATCACCAGCGTGGTCTTGTCGGCGGCGGCGCTGCGCAGCTCGGCCTGGATCGCTCGCTCGTTGGCCGAATCGAGCGCGCTGGTGGCCTCGTCGAAGATCATGATCGGCGGGTTCTTGAGCAGCGTGCGCGCGATCGCCACGCGCTGCTTCTCGCCGCCCGAGAGCTTCAGGCCGCGCTCGCCCACCATGGTCTTGTAGCCCTGGGGCAGCTTGTCGATGAACCCGTGGATGTGCGCCGCCCTGGCCGCGGCCACCGCGGCCTCGTGGCCTTCGTCGGGGCGGCCGTAGAGGATGTTGTATTCGATGGTGTCGTTGAACAGCACGGTGTCCTGCGGCACGATGCCGATGGCCTGCCGCACGCTGCCCTGCGCAACCTGCGCGATGTCCTGGCCGTCGACCGTGATGCGCCCGCCCTCGTCGCGGTTCGACACGTCGTAGAAGCGGTAGAGCAGACGCGCCAGCGTGCTCTTGCCCGAGCCCGAAGGCCCCACCACCGCCACCGTCTTGCCCGCCGGGATCTCGAAACTCACCCCGTGCAGGATCTCGCGCGCGGGCTCGTAGGCGAAGCGCACGTTCTCGAAGCGGATGGTGGGCGGCCCGTCGAGCGCGAGCGGCCGGGCGCCGGGTGCGTCGGCAATCTCGCGCTCTTTCTCGAGCAGCGAGAACATCTTCTCCAGGTCGGTCAGGCTCTGCTTGATCTCGCGGTAGAGCACGCCCAGAAAGCCCAGCGGAATGTAGAGCTGGATCATGAAGGCGTTGATCATCACGAGGTCACCCAGCGTGAGGCGGCCGTCGACCACGCCCTGCGTGGCGCGCCAGAGCATGAGCACCAGCGCCACGGCGATGATGAGCTGCTGCCCGGCGTTGAGCATGGACAGCGTGCGCTGGCTCACCAGCCGTGCCCGGCGCAGCTTCTGCAGCGCTTCGTCGTAGCGGCGCGCCTCGAAGGCCTCGTTGTTGAAGTACTTGACGGTTTCGTAGTTCAGCAACGAATCGATCGCCCGGCTCTGGCTGTTCGACTCCAGTTCGTTCATGCGCCGGCGGAACTGCGTGCGCCACTCGGTCACGGTCACGGTGAACGCCACGTAGAGCACGAGTGCCCCGAGGGTGATCCACACATAGCCCATGTCGAACTGCGTGCCCAGCAAGGCCAGCACCAGCGTCACCTCGATCAGCGTCGGCACGATGCTGTAGAGCGAGTACGAGATGAGCGACTGCACGCCGCGCGTGCCGCGCTCGATGTCGCGCGTCATGCCACCGGTCTGGCGTTCCAGGTGAAAGCGCAGGCTCAGGCCGTGCAGGTGGCCGAACACCTGCAGCGCGATGTGGCGCGTGGCGCCTTCGGTGGCCTTGGCGAACACCAGTTCGCGCAGCTCGGTGAACAGGCTGGTGCACAGGCGCAGGCCGCCGTAGGCCAGCAGCAGCGCCACCGGCACCACCAGCAGCGCCTGCGCGCTGCCGGGCGGGATGGTCATGGCGTCGACCAGTTGTTTGAGCAGCACCGGCACACCCACGTTGGCCACCTTGGCCGCCACCATGAAGCCCAGCGCCGCGATCACGCGCCATTTGTATTGCCACAGGTAGGGCAACAGGGTCTTGAGGGTGGCCCAGTCGGAGCCGCGCACAGGCGCGGCCTGGCCGGGAACGTTGGGCAAGGCCACATGGCCTCGGGCGGGGTTGTCGGATCGCATGCAGGACAATTCGTGGGTACCTGGAGATTGTGCCCATGACCACCGATTCAAGCCCGGCCAACGCCCCCTTGCCCTCACTGCCCGCCGACCACCGCGAGCTGGTGCTCAAGGTGATCCCCATGCCGGCCGACGTCAACGCCAACGGCGACATCTTCGGCGGCTGGGTCATGGCCCAGGTCGACCTGGCCGGCGCGGTGGTGCCGGCGCGCTACGTGCGCGGGCGCATGGCCACGGTGGCGGTGAACCAGTTCATCTTCAAGCAGCCGGTGCGCGTGGGCGACATCCTGAGCTTCTATTCCCACGTCACGCGCATCGGCCGCACCTCGATCACGGTGATGGTCGAGGTGTTCGCCGAGCGCTTCTCGGCCCAGGGGCAGTACGTGAAGGTGACCGAGGCCAGCCTGACCTACGTGGCCATCGACGCCGAGGGCCGCCCGCGCCCGATCCCCGACGAAGCCAGGGCCGGCTGGCGAGCACCGGCCTGAGACGGCCCGCCGCGTTCAGAACGTGCCGTGCCGCCCCTCGCCGGCGGCAAAACGCTGCGCACCGTCCAGCGCGTCGGGAATGCGCGCCTTGCCGCGCTGCCACTCCTGCTGCAGCGCCTCGCCCAGCGGCAGATCCCACTGCACATGCGCGCTCTCGCGGTCGGCCAGCATGGTGGCCTGCGGAAAGGCCGCCAGTTGGCGCGCCAGCGCGATCGCGGCTTCGCGCGCCTGGCCGCGCGGCACCACGCGGTTGGCCAGGCCCATCTGCAAGGCCTCGGCCGCTTCCACCTTGCGGCCGGTGAGGATCAGGTCCATCGCGTGGCCCATGCCGATCAGGCGCGGCAGGCGCACGGTGCCGCCGTCGATCAGCGGCACGCCGAAACGGCGGCAATAAACGCCGAAGTAGGCGTCTTCTTCCATCACGCGCAGGTCGCACCACAACGCGAGCTCCATGCCACCGGCCACGGCCGCCCCGCTCACCGCCGCGATCACCGGCTTGCTCAGGCGCAGGCGCGAAGGGCCCATGGGGCCGATGGCGCGCGGATCGGCGCTGTCGAACTCCAGATCGGCCAGCGCACCGCCCTGCCCCGACTGCGCGGCGCGGGCGCCGAACTGCAGGTCCCACCCGGCGCAGAAGTGGCCGTGTGCACCGTGGAAGACCGCCACCTTCGCGCCGGCGTCGTCCTCGAAGGCGAGAAAGGCCGCGTGCAGTTCGCGCGCGGTGGCGCTGTCGACCGCGTTGCGTACGTCGGGCCGGTCGAGCGTGACGACGCGGATGTCGCCGAGGGTTTCCGTGTGCACGCTCATGCGTCACCCCACCAGCCCACGCGGGGCGCCTTCGTGGCGGCGTCGAACGCCGCCGCGTCCACCTCGATCTCCATGCGCAGCAGCGCCGCGGCCATGGCCTTGCCCAGGTTGTCCAGCCGCAGGTTGCGCGCGCCGCCGCCCTGCAGCGCGCCCTTGAGCACGAACTTCAGCGCCAGGATGTTCGGCAGCGGCCAGGCGTCCACCTCACCCGGCAACCAGGGCGCGAAATGCTCGCGCACGCGCGCGGCCGTCACCTCGCGCTCCAGGATCGCGTAGCCCGCCGCGTTCCACGCGAACAGGCCGAAATCCACCCAGTCGGCCTTGTCGCCGCTGCGGGCGTGCGCGATGCGCGCGAGTGGAATGCGCAGCGTGTTCATGCGAGCTCCCCAAGCAGTTCCACCTGCACACCCGCCTCCACATCGCGCCGCTCCACCAGCGTCGGCCAGATGCCCAGCAGCTCGCTCACGTTGTGCAGGCCGGTGAAGCCGCAGGTGTAGGCCGGGCCGCTCAGGCCCATCCACGGGAACAAGCGGCCGAAGCCCTCGGCGGCCGATTTCTCCGGCGTGCGCAGCACCAGCCGCGTCCACACCTCGTTGAGCTGGTTCAGCGCGTCGGCCGCCGGCATCGGCGCCAGCGGGCCGTGCGCGGAATTGAGGCCCGGGTACTCCACATACAGCTCGTCGTGCGGCACCCGTTTCTCCTTCAGCAGCGCACGGATGGTGGCCTGCGCCTGCTGCGATTTGTCCCACGCGTCGGGCCACGAGAAGCCCCAGGTGACCTCGGCCTTGTGGCCATCGCGAAAGCCCGCCACCACCTTCAGCCGCTCGCCCGGCGCGCCGCCCCGCGCGCCCGTGAGCCGCACCCGGTCCTGCCCCAGGTCGTCGAGCCGGATGCCGCCCATGTCGAGCACCACGTCGGGGCTGTGGTACGCGTGCGGGTTGTGCACCTCGTAGAGCAGTTGCTGGCGCACGGTGTCGAAGTTCACGCGCCCGCCCGTGCCCGGCGCCTTGGTGATGAGCGCGCTGCCGTCTTCCCACACCTCGGCGATGGGGTAGCCGATGTGCGCGAGGTCGGGGATCGTCTGCCACGTGCCCTGCGCGCCGAAGTTGCCGCCGCTGCCCTGGCCCGAGCATTCCAGCAAATGCCCCACGGTGAGCCCCTGCGCGAGCCGGTCGAGATGCGCCGCGTCATTCAGGCGCCAGCCCAGCGCATGCACCGCGGGCGCCAGGAACAGCGCCGCGTCGGCCACGCGCCCGGTGATCACGATCTGCGCGCCCGCGTCGAGCGCCTGCACGATGGGCGCCGCACCCAGGTAGGCGTTGGCGAACACCAGCCGCTCGCGCACGCCCTGTACCGGTGCACCCGTGAACAGGTGCGGGAAATCCGCACCGGCATCGTGCAGGCGCGGCAGCACGTCGTCGCCCGTGACCACCGCGATGCGCGCCTTCAGCCCCTTGGCCGCGAACGCCGCCAGCACCGCCTGCGCCGCACCCTGCGGGTTGAGCCCGCCCGCGTTGCACACGAAGCGCACCCCGTGGCGCTGCATCAGCGGCCACAGGCGCAACAGCAGCGGCACCACGTCGCGCGCATAGCCCAAGGTGGGGTCGCGCTGCCTGTCCTTTTGCAGGATGGCGAGCGTGAGTTCGGCGAGGTGATCGCTGGCGATGAACTGCACATCGCCGCGTTCGATGCTCGCGGCGATGGGTTCCCAGGCGTCGCCATAGAAGCCAAGGCCGGCGCCGATGCGGAAGGATTTCATGACAGCGATGTTCGTGGCGCGTCGGCGACTGCCGATGGGGGAGAACCCCTAGCGGCAGTCTCGGGGAGGACAGCTATAAATCCTGCAGCCCGGCGCCAGCCCCTGCTTCCAGGATTGCAGCAGCCACGCACTGGCGCCCGGGCATAACAAGACAGGAGACAGTTCCGTGCAACTGCTGCAACTGCTGATCAGCGGCGCAGCCCAGGGATGCATCTACGGCCTCATCGCCTTGGGCTTCGTGCTCATCTACAAGGCGACCGAGACCGTGAGCTTCGCGCAGGGCGATCTGATGATGGTGGGCGCCTTCGGCGGCCTGCTCACCATGACGCTGCTGGGCTTTCCGTTCTGGCTGTCGGTCATCGCGGCCATCGGGGGCATGGCGCTGTTCGGCATCGCGCTCGAACGCCTGGTGATCCGCCCCATCCTCGGCCAGCCCGCGTTCTCCATCGTCATGCTCACCATCGGTGTGGGCTACACGCTGCGCGGGCTCATCACCATGATCCCCAACATCGGCACCGAAACGCACACGCTGCCGGTGCCGTACGCGGGCCAGGTACTCAACCTCGGCACGCTGGTGATCTCGGCCGAGCAGATCGTGGTGATCGGCGCCACCGCGCTGTTGTGCGGGCTGCTGTTCGCCATGTTCCGCTACAGCAAGCTCGGCATCGCGATGCAGGCCGCGTCGCAGAACCAGCTGGCGGCCTACTACATGGGCATTCCGGTGAAGCGGCTCAACGGCCTGGTGTGGGGCCTGGCCGCGGGCGTGGCCGCCATCGCCGGCCTGCTGCTTGCGCCCATCACCTTCGTGCACGCCAACATGGGCTTCATCGGCCTCAAGGCCTTTCCGGCGGCGGTGGTGGGCGGCTTCGGCAGCCTGCCCGGTGCCATCGTGGGCGGGCTGATCATCGGCATCGTCGAAGCGGTGGCGGGCTTCTACCTGCCCGAAGGCTTCAAGGACATCGCGCCGTACATCGTGGTGCTGATCATGCTGGTGCTCAAGCCCAACGGGCTGTTCGGCGAAAAGCTGCGCAAGAAAGTCTGAGGCCGAACGATGCGCTTCCTCTTCAAAACGAACTACGACCAGGACATCCGCCTCGCCAAGCACGGCGGGCACGTGTTCTGGTACGGCCTGCTGTGCCTGTTTCTTGTCGTCGCGCCCTGGGCCATCGAGGAATACTGGCTCGCGCAACTCACCTTCGTGCTGATCTACGGCATCGTGGGCCTGGGGCTCATGCTGCTGGCGGGCTTCACCGGCCTGTTCTCGCTCGGGCACGCGGCCTTCCTGGGCGTGGGCGCGTACACGCAGGCCGTCATGGTGAACGCCGGCGTGCCCTTCCCCATCGCACTGGCTTGCGCCGGCCTGCTGGCGGCGGCGGTGGGCGTGGTGGTGGGCCTGCCCGCGCTGCGCGTGAAGGGCATCTACCTCGGTATGGCCACGCTGGCCTTCGGCTTCATCGTCGAAGAGGGCATGGCGCGCTGGGAGTCCGTCACGGGGGGCAACAAGGGCCTGATGGTGAGCTACCCCAGCCTGTTCGGCTGGGAGCTCGACTCCACCAACGAGTTCTATTTCCTGTGCCTGGTGGTGTGCGTGCTCAGCACGCTGGCCATCGTCAACCTCATGCGCTCGTCCACCGGCCGCGCCTTCGTCGCCATCCGCGATTCGGAGATCTCGGCGCAGAGCATGGGCATCCACCTCGCGCGCTACAAGACGCTGTCGTTCGCGCTGTCGGCCGCGCTGGCGGGCCTGGGTGGTGCGCTCTACGCGCACAAGATCCAGTTCCTCTCGCCCGAGCAGTTCTCCATCATCCAGTCGATCGACCTGCTGCTCATGGTGGTCATCGGCGGGCTGGGGTCCATCCACGGCGCCTTCCTCGGCGCGATCTTCCTGATCGTGATGCCGCAGCTCATCGCGCTCGGCAAGGACTACCTGCCCGACGCGATCGGCCAGGCCGCGGGCCTGCAGGGCACGGTGTATGGCCTGGTGCTGATCGCCTTCGTGCTGTTCGAGCCCATGGGCCTGTACGGGCGCTGGCTCAAGATCCGCGCCTACTTCCAACTCTTCCCGTTCTACCGCAAGGGCATGTTCAAGCGGCAGAAGTCGTTCCAGAAATCGGATCGCCTGAAATGAACGACGTCCTTCTATCCGCGAAGAACCTGAGCGTGCGCTTCGGCGGCGTGCTCGCGGTCAACAACGTGAGCTTCGACGTGAAGAAGGGCGAGGTGTTCACCCTCATCGGCCCCAACGGCGCGGGCAAGACGACGGTGTTCAACCTCATCAGCCGCATCTACACGCCCACCACCGGCACCATCGACTACGACGGCCCGAACGGCCCGATGCGCCTGACCGAGCAGCCGCCGCACGCGATCGCGAAACTGGGCATTGCGCGCACCTTCCAGAACATCGAGCTGTTCGAGCACGCCACCGTGCTGCAGAACCTGCTGATCGGGCGCCACACGCACCGCCGCACCGGGCTGTGGAGCGAAATCTTCTTCAGCGGCAAGACGCGCGCCGCCGAGATCGAGGCGCGCGAAAAGGTGGAGCACGTGATCGACCTGCTCGATCTGCAACACCACCGCGAAAGCATGGTGGCCGGCCTGCCCTACGGCGTGCGCAAGGTGGTGGAGCTGGCGCGCGCGCTGTGCACCGAACCGCGCCTGCTGCTGCTCGACGAACCCTCTTCCGGCCTGAACGTGGAAGAGACGGAAGACATGGCGTTCTGGATCACCGACATCAAGAACGAACTCGGCATCACGGTGCTGATGGTCGAGCACGACATGAGCCTGGTCTCCAAGGTGTCCGACCGCGTGCTGGCCATGAGCATGGGCTCCGAGCTGGCCACCGGCACACCGGCCGAGGTGCAGGCCGACCCGGGCGTGATCGAGGCCTACCTGGGCAGCATGGACGACGTGTCCAGCCTGCGCCGGGAGAACCACAACAAGGTGGCGTCATGAGCGTGCCGACCAGCGACGCCCCCGTCCTCAAGCTCTCCAACGTGGAGAGCGCCTACGGCCCGATCAAGGCGATCCGTGGCGTGAGCCTGCAGGTGCGCCGCGGCGAGATCGCCACCGTGCTGGGCTCCAACGGAGCGGGCAAGACGACGATCCTCAAGACCATCAGCGGCATCATCGACCCGCGCAAGGGCACGGTGGAGTTCAAGGGCGAGAACATCACCGCGCAAGACCCGGCGCACATCGTGCAGCAGGGCCTGCTGCACGTGCCCGAAGGGCGCGAGGTGTTCCCGCTGTTGAGCGTGCGCGACAACCTGCTCATGGGCGCCTACACCCGCAAGGACCGCGACGGCGTGGCGCGCGACATGGAATCGGTGTTCCAGTACTTCCCCATCCTGCGGGAACGCGCCGCACAAGACGCCGGGCTGCTCTCGGGCGGCCAGCAGCAGATGCTGGCCATCAGCCGCGCGCTCATGGCCAACCCCGATCTCGTGCTGCTCGACGAGCCCAGCCTGGGCCTGTCGCCCAAGCTCACCAAGGAGATCTTCGAGATCGTGGTGCGCATCAACCGCGAGCGCGGCACCACCATCCTGCTGGTCGAACAGAACGCCAACATGGCGCTCAACGCGTCCGACTACGGCTACGTGCTGGAGAACGGCCGCATCGTGATGGAAGACACCTGCGCCCGCCTGCGCGAGAAGGACGACATCAAGGAGTTCTACCTCGGCATGAAAGAACAAGGCGTGCGCGCCGACCGCCGCTGGAAGAAGAAGAAGAACTGGCGCTGAGCGGCCGAGAACGGGGACAAGACATGAGCTACCTCTGGGACCTCTCCCACATCCAGCCCGAGACGCGCGTCGTGCTCGAAGGCGACACCATTCCCGCGCTGTTCTGGAACGGCGTGAAGGCGCGCGGCCCGGCCATCTGGATGCGCCAGAAGGATTTCGGCATCTGGCGCAGCTGGACCTGGGACCAGACCGGCCAGGCCGTTCGCGAGATCGCGCACGGGCTCATGGCGCTGGGCTTCGAGGCGAAGGAAACCGCCTCCATCCTCTCCAACACCACCATCGAATGGGTGCTGGCCGATCTGGCCGTGCTCAGCGCGGGCGGCGTGTCCAACGGCATCTACCCCACCGACGCGGCCGCGCAGGTGCACTACCTGTGCGAAGACTCGCGCACCACCGTGCTGTTCGTGGAAGACGAGGAACAGCTCGACAAGGCGCTGGAGGTGCGCGCGCAACTGCCGCTGCTGCGCAAGATCATCGTGGTGGACATGGAAGGCCTGCGCGATTTCCACGACGAGCAGGTGATGGGCCTGGACGCCCTGCGCGAGCTCGGCCGCGGCCACCTGCAGATGCACCCGGAACTGGTGGAGCAGCGCGTGCGCGCCGTGAAGCCCGACGACCTGGCGATCCTCGTCTACACCTCGGGCACCACCGGCAAGCCCAAGGGCGCCATGCACTCGCACCAGGGCCTGGTCTACACCGTGCGCGGCTACAACACGCTCATCTCGCGCGACGGCAACGACGAGTGCATGTGCTTCCTGCCGCTGTGCCACATCGCCGAGCGCATGGGCGGCGAGTACTTCTCGCTCTACACCGGCGCCCGGCTCAACTTCGTCGAGAACCCCGAAACGGTGCCCGAGAACGTGCGCGAGATCGCGCCCACCGTGTTCACCGCCGTGCCGCGCGTGTGGGAGAAGTTCTATTCCGGCGTGATGATCGCCCTGAAGGAAGCCGGGGCCGTGCAGCAGGCCGCCTACGCCTGGGCGATCGGTGTGGGCCAACGCGTGGCCGACCACGTGCTCAAGGGCGAGGCCGTGCCCGGCGGCCTGCGGCTGCAGTTCAAGCTGGCGCGCGTGCTGGTGCTCGACAACGTGCGCAAGCTCATCGGCATCCACCGCTCGCGCTTCCTCGTCACGGGCGCCGCGCCCATCTCGCCCGACCTGGTGCGCTGGTACCTGGCGCTGGGCGTGCCCATGCTCGAGGTCTGGGGCATGACGGAGACCTGCGGCGCCTCCACCGGCATCCCGGCCGAGCGCATCAAGCCCGGCAGCATCGGCCCCGCCGCGCAATACAACGAGGTGAAGCTCGACCCGGCCACGGGCGAGATCCTGGTGCGCGGGCCCAACGTGTTCATGGGCTACCTCAACCTGCCCGAGAAAACCGCCGAGACCATCGACCCCGATGGCTGGCTGCACACGGGCGACGTGGGCACGGTGGACGAAGACGGCTTCTTCCGCATCACCGACCGCATGAAGGACATCATCATCACCGCGGGCGGCAAGAACGTGACGCCGAGCGAGCTCGAGAACGAACTCAAGTTCTCGCCCTACGTCACCGACGCGGTGGTCATCGGTGACAAGCGCAAGTACCTCACGGTGATCGTCATGATCGACCAGGAGAACGTCGAGAAATTCGCGCAGGACAACGACATCCCGTTCTCCAACTACGCCAGCCTCACGCGCACACCCGAAGTGCAGCAGCTCATCCAGGACGTCATCGACAGCGCCAACAAGAAGTTCGCGCGCGTCGAGCAGATCAAGAAGTTCTGGCTGCTCGACACCCAGCTCAGCGCCGAAGACGAAGAGCTCACGCCCACCATGAAGCTCAAGCGCAAGCTGGTGCAACAGAAATACGCCGAGCAGATCGAGGCGATGTACGTCTGACCTCGCCCTTTCCCCATCAAGGAGACCACCCATGACCGCATCCCGGCACACCCTGATCGCCCTCGCGCTGAGCCTCTCGGCCGGCACGGCCCTCGCCCAGACGCAGGGCGTGAGCAAGGACGAGATCGTCCTCGGCTCGATCCAGGATCTCTCCGGCCCGCTGGCCGGCTTCGGCAAATCCGTGCGGCTGGGCATGGTGCTGCGCGTGGACGAAATCAACGAGCAGGGCGGCATCAACGGCCGCAAGATCAAGCTGCTGGTGGAGGACAGCAAGTACGACCCGCGCAACGCCGTGCTGGCCGCGCAGAAGCTCGTCAACCAGGACAAGATCTTCGCGATGGTGGCGCACATCGGCACCGCGCAGAACATGGCCGCCATGCCGGTGCAGTTCCAGAAGAACGTGGTGAACTTCCTGCCGGTGACGGCGGCGCGCGAAATGTACGAGCCCTTCCACAAGCTCAAGTTCGCCAACATCGGCCCCTACTACGAGCAGATGCGCACCTTCCTGCCGCGCATGGTGCAGGACAAGAAGCCCAAGGCGGTGTGCGCCATCTACCAGGACGACGAGTTCGGCCTGGAGGTGCTGCGCGGCGCCGAGGAAGCCCTCAAGGGCCTGAACATGCCGATGGTGGAGAAGACCTCGTTCAAGCGTGGCGCCACCGATTTCTCGTCGCAGGTGGCGCGTATGAAAGCCGCCAACTGCGATTTCATCGTGATGGGCACCATCATCCGCGAGACCATCGGCACCATCGCCACCGCGCGCAAGATGGATTTCAACCCCACCTTCTTCGGTTCGCAGGCGGCCTACACCGATCTGATCCACAAGCTCGGCGGTGCGGCCATGAACGGCCTGTACGCCACCATGACCACCCAGCACCCCTACCTGGACGAGGCCTCGCAACCCATCCGCTTCTGGGCCAACAAGTACAAGACCAAGTTCAACGAAGACCCCAACGTCTTCTCGGTCTACGGCTACAACGCCATCGACATCTTTGCGCGCGCGGCGGGCCGCACCGGCGCGAACCTCACCACCGACAACTTCGTCAAGACCATGGACAGCCTGACCGTGCCGAGCGACATCTTCGGCTCGCCCGAGCTGCGCTTCAGCCCGCAGCGCCGCTACGGCAGCATGGCCATGCGCCTCTCGCAGATCCAGGACGGCCGCTGGAAGGTCACGTCCGACTACGTGAACAAGTGAGCACTGGCGGTGGTGCGAGGAAGGGTTTGTCCGCATCACCACCCCTGTGAAAGAGCCCATCATCCCCGCGATAACAACCCCCTTCTGGAGACATCAGCGATGAAAACGACACTGAGCCTGATCGGCGCGGCCATCGCGCTGACCGCTGGCGCCGCCATGGCGCAAACCCAGGGTGTGAGCAAGAACGAGATCGTGCTCGGCTCCATCCAGGATCTGTCGGGGCCCATCGCGGGCTTCGGCAAGCAGGTGCGCCTGGGCATGCTGCTGCGTGTGGATGAAGCCAACGAGCAGGGCGGCATCAACGGCCGCAAGATCAAGCTCATCGTCGAAGACAGCAAGTACGACCCGCGCAACGCCGTGCTGGCCGCGCAGAAGCTCGTCAACCAGGACAAGATCTTCGCGATGATCGGCCACATCGGCACCGCGCAGAACATGGCCGCCATGCCGGTGCAGTTCCAGAAGAACGTCATCAACTTCTTCCCGGTGACGGCCGCGCGCGAAATGTACGAGCCCTTCCACAAGCTCAAGTACAGCTTCGCCGCCACTTACTACGACCAGATGAAGATCGCGGTGCCCAAGCTCGCGAAAGAGAAAGGCGCCAAGAAGGTCTGCACCATGTACCAGGACGACGAGTTCGGCCTGGAGGTGAAGCGCGGCGCCGAAGACGGCCTGAAGGCCGCGGGCATGAGCCTGGCGGTGGAGACCACCTACAAGCGCGGCGCCACCGACTTCGCCTCGCAGATGCAGAAGCTCGCGTCCGAGCAGTGCGACATGGTGGTGCTCGGCACCATCATCCGCGAGACGATCGGCGGCATCGCCACCGCGCGCCGCCTGGGCTTCAACCCCACCTTCATCGGCTCCAGCGCGGCCTACACCGATCTGATCCACAAGCTCGGCGGCCCGGCCATGAACGGCCTGTACGCCACCATGACGGTGCAGCACCCCTACCTGGACGCCGCCTCGCAACCCATCCGCTTCTGGGCCACCAAGTACCAGACGAAGTTCAACGAAGAGCCCACGGTGTTCTCGGTGTACGGCTACAGCGCGATGGACTCCTTCATCCGCGCGTCCACCCGCGCCGGTGCCAACCTCACCACCGAAAGCTTCATCAAGGCCATGGACACCATGACCATCCCGCCCGACATCTTCGGCAGCGCCGAGATGACCTTCACCGCGCAGAAGCGCCTGGGCAGCAACGCCACCCGCATGTCCCAGCTCGACAACAACCGCTGGAAGGTGGTCACCGAATACATGAAGATCGACGGCGCCAAGTAAGCGCACACGCATCCGCGCCGCCCGGTCAACGGGCCATGCGCAGACGCCGCCGCGGCGAAAGCCCGGCGGCTTTTTTTCGCCCGCCGCAGAATCGGCCCATGGCACCCACCACCGCGCAATGGCTGGCCGACGCGCTGCTCGCGCTGCACGTCGGCGTGGTGCTGTTCGTGGTGGGGCTGCTGCCGCTGGTGCTGGCCGGCGGCGCGCTGGGCTGGCGCTGGGTGCGCCACCGCGGGCTGCGCGCCACGCACCTGGGCCTCATGCTGTTCATCGCCGCGCAGGCCTGGCTCGGGCAGCTCTGCCCGCTGACCGTGTGGGAGCAGCAGCTGCGCCGCATGGCCGGCCAGGGCAGCTACACACAGAGCTTCATCGAACACTGGCTCTCGCGCCTGCTGTATTGGGAAGCGCCGTGGTGGGTGTTCGTGGCCGCGTACACCGCGTTCGCCGCGCTGGTGGCGCTGGCCTGGTGGTGGGTGAGGCCCCGCCGGTGAACACCGCCACGCCCTGCCCCACCGCCCACGGCATGCCGCTTGCATGGCCACCGCAAGGAGAATGCGCCATGCAACGAAGGCACCTCATCACCCTGGCCACCGCCGCCTTGCTGGCCACCAGCAGCCCGGCACACGCCCAGAGCACCACCCTGCGCGTGTGGGTGGGCTTCCCGCCCGGGGGTTCGGTGGACACGGTGGCGCGGCTGGTGGCCGAGAAGATCAAGGCCACGCTGAACCAGAACGTGATCGTGGAGAACAAGCCCGGCGCTGGTGGGCGCGTGGTGCTGGGAGAACTCAAGCGCGCCGCGCCCGACGGCAACACCATCGTGCTCGCACCCAGTGGCGCGTTGGTGATCGCGCCCTGGCTTTACGACAACCTCGGCTACGACCCCATTCGCGATTTCACGCCCATCGCGCGCGCCACGGTGTTCGACTTCGCCGTCACCGCCGGCCCGGGCGCCCCGGCCGGCAAGCTGCGCGCCGTGCTGGACTGGATGAAGGCCGACCCCACGCGCGCGAACTACGCCACCTCGGGTGCGGGCACGGTGCCGCACTTCGCGGGCCTGCTGATCGGCCAGGCCGCGGGCGTGCCGCTCACGCACGTGCCCTACCGCGGCGGCGCGCCCGCCGCGCAAGACCTGCTGGGCGGCCAGATTCCGCTGATGGTGGACACCGCGTCCGAAACCATCGAACACCACCGTGCGGGCCGCCTGCGCATCCTCGCCGTCACGGGCGAGCAACGCTCGGCCGCGCTGCCCGATGTGCCCACGCTCAGGGAACAAGGCATCCCCATGGCGGCCGACGCCTTCTTTGCCTACCTCGGCCCCGCGGGCCTTAACGCCCCGGTGGCCGAACGCATCAGCCACGCGGTGGCCCAGGCGCTGGCCGACCCCGGCATCCAGGAACGCATCCGCGGCTTCGGCCTGGTGCCCAGCCACGCCGGCCCTGCAGCCACCGCCACCACCGTGGCCGAGCACCTGAAGCGCTGGGAGGCGCCGGTGAAGGCCTCGGGCTTCAAGCCGGAGTGAGCGGCCGCGCGAGGCCTTCGGCGCCGATCAGCACGCCCAGCAGCGCCTGCACCGCCGCCAGCCCGGCGTTCTGCGGCGTGGTGCACACCAGCAGGCGGCGCCGGGCCCAGGCGTCGGCCAGCGGCACACACACCGCGGGCGCCACGCGCCAGCGGCGCGCCGCGCTCGCCGGCATCACCGCGGCGCCCACGCCGTCGGCCACCAGTTGCGCGATGGCCGCGAACTGCCCGAGCCGCACGCGGTGGTGCGGCACGCGCCCGCAGCGGCTGGCCTGCACCGCCAGGTAACGGCTCAGGCCGGCGTCGGCCGGCAGGCCCACGAAGGGCTTTTCCAGCAGCTCCGCAAAACGCACCGCCCCGGGCGCACGGCCCAGCCAACCGCGCGGCATCAAGGCCACCAACTGGTCGTCGACCCAGGGCCACGCGATGAGCCCGCGCGTGTCCATGTAATCGGC
This sequence comes from Hydrogenophaga sp., assembly GCA_016741995.1. GTDB lineage: Bacteria > Pseudomonadota > Gammaproteobacteria > Burkholderiales > Burkholderiaceae_C > Hydrogenophaga. The sequence continues at coordinate 94,538 of JACVCO010000006.1, forward strand.
GGCGATGCCCACGTCGCCCAGACCGCGGTGCAGCCCGTCGATGACGGCGTCGCTGGGCAACTCCTGCACATCGAGATCGATGTCGGGGTGCTGCACCAGAAAGCGCCCCAGCCGCGGCGGCAGCGGCTCGCCCAGCGCGGCGTTGCTGCACATCAGGCGCACGGTGCGGCGCAGGCCGCGGCCAAAGCCCGCCATCTCCACGTGCAACGCCTCCAGCTCGGCCAGCACCCGCCGCGCGTGCCGCGCCAGCGCCTTGCCCGCGTCGGTGGGCGTGGCGCCCGCCTTGGAACGCCCCAACAGCGGCGCGCCCACCACCGCCTCCAGCGCCTTCAGCCGCGCACTGGCCGCGGCCAGCGACAAGCTGGACGCCTGCGCCGCCGCGGTGATGGTGCCGTGCTCCAGCACCGCGCTGAAGAGGTGCAGGTCGAACGGGTCGACGCGGTAATCCACGGTGCGGCGGGCGGTGTGTCTGGAACGGGTGGCGGGCATGGTTCGATCCTTCGGTTTGGCCGAAGGATGCCTCAACACCTGTCTGATCGACAGCGCCGCGGCCCTGGGCCACCATGCGCGCATGGCCAATCTCAACGAGCTGCTGCTCATCGCCACCGTCTTCGTGCTCTCGGGCACCGTCAAAGGCATCACCGGTATGGGCTTGCCCACCGTGGCCATCAGCCTGCTGGGTTTGTGGATGCTGCCGGCCCAGGCCGCGGCGCTGCTGGTGGCGCCCACCCTGGCCACCAACGTGGCCCAGTGCCGCGGCCCGCACACGCGCATGCTGCTGCGCCGCCTGTGGCCCGCCTGGCTGGCGCTGGCCGGGGTGACGGCGCTGGCCCCGGGCCTGGGCGGCGCCCCCCTGCCCTTCGACCCGCGCCACGCGCTCGGCGCCATCCTGGTGATCTACGGCGCCTGGGGCCTGTGGCGCCCGCGCCTGCCCGATCTTTCACAACGCCACCCGGCCTGGGGCGCCATCGCAGGCGGCACCGCCGGCCTCATGACGGCGCTGACCGCCGTGGCGGTGATGCCGCTCGTGCCCTACCTGCAAAGCCTCAAGCTCGACAAGGACGCCTTGGTGCAGGCCCTGGGCATGAGCTTCACCGTCGCCATGCTCGCGCTCGCGCTGCGCCTGCAGGCCAGCGACGGCCTGAACATGTGGTCCATCACCACCGTCATCGCCCTGGTGGCGGCCTTCGCCGGCATGTGGCTCGGCGCCCTGGCGCGCGGCCAGCTCAGCGGCCCCGCGTTCCAGCGCGCCCTGTTCATCGTGTTCATCGGCCTCGGCCTGGCCAACCTCACGAAGTAGCGGGCAAGACGGCCATGGTGACGGCGCAGCAGGTGCACCTGGAGGCCACGGCGGCGTTGCTGGAGCGGGCGTACGGGCTGGCATTGGGGATCGAGGAAGCGGGGGATCGGGCCGCGGGCGATGCGCGGGAGCTGGTAAGCGTGCTGGATGAAGCGCGGGTTCAGTTGCTGGTTCTCGCCAACGTTCAGAAAAACTGAAACCGACATCCAACGTGGTTACCCGGCCATGAGACCTGGGCCTGACCGAACGCAGCACCGACCTGGTACGATCCACCGCCACCAGCCGGAGGACCCTTGTGACCGATATCGTGACCGCTCAAAAGCGCAGCGAAATGATGTCGGGCATCAGAGGCAAAAACACGCGGCCTGAGCTACAGGTCCGCAAGGCCCTGTTCAGCATGGGCTACCGATTCCGGCTTCATCGCAAGGATCTGCCAGGGCGGCCCGACATCGTGATGCCCGGACGGCGAATCGCCATCCTCGTGCATGGCTGCTTCTGGCACGGCCATCAGGATTGCAGGTACGCCAAGACGCCCTCGACGCGTACCGAGTTCTGGGCAGCCAAACTGAAAAGCAACCGGCAACGCGACCAGCGCGACATCGATGCCCTGCACGCGGCAGGTTGGCGAACGCTGGTGGTGTGGGAGTGCTATCTCCGGTCACCACTGCATGCAGACCTCGCCACCGCGTTGCGCGACTGGATCGAGGGTGATCAACAGGTGAGCGACTTTCGCGAACCGACGACTGAAAAGAAGGCCAGCGCCACAGCGAAGCGCACCTCAAACACAAAGACCAGCAGCCAATGACGTATCCAGTAATCGACCTATTTGCCGGCCCCGGGGGACTCGGCGAGGGGTTCGCCTCGTTGAAAGACGGCCAAACATTCAAGATCGCCGTGTCAGCCGAAATGGAAGAGAGTGCACACAAGACGCTGACATTGCGCGCCTACTTCCGCCATGTGCGCAACGCCGGGGACGAAAAGGGGTTGCGCGCCTACTACGACTTCTGTCATTCGGACACTGCGCCGCATCCGTCCGTGGTGGTGCCATCAGCCTGGGCCGTGGCGAAACAGGAGGCGCAGCGCCTGACCCTCGGCGAGGAACAGGACAACGCGACGCTGGACCACTTGCTACGCAAGGCAAAGGTGCGCCAGAACGACCGCACCGTGTTGATCGGCGGGCCCCCCTGCCAGGCGTACTCACTCGTGGGCCGGTCCCGAAACCGCGGCAAGAAGGACTACGTAGCCGAAGAGGATCACCGCCACTTCCTGTACCGGGAATACCTCCGCGTCGTCCAGAAGAATCGCCCCGCGGTTTTCGTGATGGAGAACGTCAAGGGCATCCTGACCGCCAAGGTGAATGGCCGCCTGGTGTTCCACGACATCCTGCGTGACATGGCGGCTCCGAGCGAAGCGCTGGGCAAGGCTCGCGGCCCGCGCTACCGCATTCATTCACTCGTCAACAGCGACGTGTTCGAGACGGGCATGGACCCGAGGGATATCGATGTAACGCGATTTGTCATCGAGGCCGAGAAGTACGGAATTCCGCAGTGTCGGCATCGGGTGATCCTGCTGGGAATACGGGAAGATTTGAAGTACGACGGCAGACATCACCTTAAGCCGGCGCAACCAATCTCACTGAAAGAAGCGATCTTCGATCTGCCTCCACTGAGAAGCCGTCTCAGTTCTGGAGATAGCGACGAGGCTTGGCGTGGAGAGGTAAAGGCCATGGCGGAGCGCTTGCAGGAGGACGCGATCAGGAATGGCCTGGATCAAGTTGCACTGGCCATGCGCGGCGAGGCGCTCAATCTGGGCGGTTCTCTGGAAACGGGGAACCTGCGGTACGGACCAAGACAGAACCCGAAATCCAAAGACCGGTATCACCGCTGGATATCGGACTCGCGCCTCAACGTCTGGCTGAACCACGAAGCCCGCTCGCACATGGCGAGCGATCTGGCTAGGTACTTCTATGTGGCCAGCTTCGGCAAGGCACACGGTCGCACGCCGAAGGGGCACCAGAACTTCACACTGGATGGCCTGGCCCCCAACCATAAGAACTGGGAGACCGGCCACTTCATCGATCGGTTCAGAGTGCAACTCGAGGCCGAACCAAGCACGACGGTCACCAGCCATATCGCAAAGGATGGGCACTACTTCGTGCACCCCGATGGAGCGCAGTGTCGCGCATTAACCGTTCGAGAAGCGGCAAGATTGCAGAGTTTCCCGGACAACTACTTCCTTCAAGGAAACCGAACCCAACAGTACCAACAAGTCGGCAATGCAGTGCCTGCACTGTTGTCGAGCCAGATAGCGCAAGTAGTGTCCAATGCCATAAACTAGCTTACAGGTTCTAAAGACCGCAACTCGTCGACTCAACTCAATTGCCAATAGGGACAGTCTCAGTTTGCGAATTGTCCACTAGGTCAATTGCTTACAGGGATCCAGATGCCGACTTTTGAGGGATGTCCGCCCGGCCGCGATAGATTTACCAATGATCCCCAACTTGAGTTGATACGCGCCGATGCATCTGCTCGACTGCTTGTCTTGGCGGCGCCCGGCTCGGGCAAGACGGAAGTGTCTGCGCGGCGCATCGCGGCACTCCTTTCGCTAGGGCTCACAGCGCCCAACCTGCTAGTGCTGTCGTTCTCGAGGTCCGCTGTCCGGACACTCATCGCGCGCCTTTCCCGCCTCGACGGACTAGACGAACAGGTGCTGGAAGAGCTTCGACATGTCTCCATCCGGACATTCGACTCCTGGACTTTCAGGATGCTGCGCCGTCTCGGCGAAGACAGCGACGTTCTCCTCAGAAGGTCTCATAACGAGAACATCGCGGCTCTCGTAGACATACTCCGGTCGCAACATGCGGCCGAGATAGGGAAGTTGCTCAAGGGCGTGCGCCACATATTGATCGACGAAGTGCAGGACTTGGCCGGCGTGCGCGGCGATCTGGTCTTCGAGCTGTTAAGGATCATCGCCCCACCTTCGTCGAATACGGTCGGGTTCACGCTTCTCGGAGATCCCGCCCAGTCCATCTACGGGTTCGGCCTGAGGTCCGCCGAGCACCAATGCCTGCATGGCGCCACCACCGCGGAGCTGCTCGCGGCGATCAGAAGCGAGTTTGCGCACGTTATGCGCGAAGTCCCCTTGGATCGGAACTATCGGTCGGTGCCACACATCGCCTCATTCCTCGAGCAGCTCCGCGGCATTCTGCGAAGCGACACGGACGGCGCCCAGAAGCTGGCACAGGTGACCGAGGCGCTGGCAGGACTGCCTGCTGCCGACTTCCCGCTGGATGACACCCTGTTCAACTCTTGTCGCTCCCAGTCGATTGCTCTACTTGCGCGGACAAACGGCGAAGTGCTACGAGTCGCGCAGAAGGTGCTCGGTACAGAAGTGGAGGGACCCGGAATCGCGCTGCAAATCGGCAGCGGGGATCCGACCGCTGCGCCCGCATGGGTGGCCGCTTTGCTGGCCAGCCTGCGCAGCGGAACGCTGACTCGTCAGCAGTTCACCATGATCCATGCCAGGGCCGCCGGAGACTCGCCAGAGACGTTCTTCGCGCTCGCGGTGCCACCTGTGGACGTAGCTTGGCAACGGCTAACCACCGCCGCCGGAACGGCTATTGAGGCTCCCTCCCTAATTGTTAGCGAGCTAGCGAAGCGCATGTCGTGGCCAGACGCATTTCCGGATGACGAAGGCGTGGCTGACTCCGGCTTGTGCATTTCCACCATCCACCAGTCCAAGGGTCGAGAGTTCGATCTCGTTGCCATCATGGAGCGCGATCCGAACCGCACGCCAGCCGAGTCTGACCCCGAGGAGGAGGCCTGCGTGGGCTTCGTCGCGCTCAGCCGCGCTGCCAAGAGAGTCGTGCGACTGCCGGCAGACTCCATCTACGCCCCCCCGTCGATGCGAGAGTTCGGGCACGGAACCCGCAAGCGCCTTGTCTGGTGGCGAAACGGCTGGGTGAACATGGAGATGGGAATCTCAGGCGATGTCGTGCCAGAGAGCTTCGCAAACGTCGCGATTCACGGTTCCGATGAGGCAGTTGCAGAGAACTACCGCTTTCTTGCGGTCAACTCCCGAACGCTCATCGGCCACAAGGTGATGCTTCGGAAAACTGCGATACCAGGCTCCGAAGGCGGCAAGGCGCGCTACGAGATTTGCCTGCAGGACGGCAAGCAACCTGGACGCCTTTTAGGTGCGATGCACCAGAACCTCGTCTATGACCTGCTCGGACTACTGCACTCGCACGGCCTTTCGCTGCCGAAGCTGATCATGAACCTGCGCATTGCGCGTGTCGTCTCGGTTGCAAGTCACGCGGGTGCTGCCTCGGATGTGTCGAGCCTCTTCGCATCCAGCGGGATGTGGCTAGGCGTCGAACTGTTCGGCACCGGCGATTTTCGAACATTTGCACGAGGCTGAGACAGGGAAAGGGAGCCCCAAGAATGAAGAGTCGAGACGAATTCCGGAAGGGCCTGATCGAACTGTTCGACCGCCTCGCCTGCGGTCCGCTGGCAGAGGCGGAGGTGATCGAGTCCGCACCCGGCGATACCTACCTGACCGGGATCCTGTGGCCGCGCGGCACGGGCCCCGAAGCGGGGGACGACGAAGGCATCGTAGCCGGGGAAGCCGATGAGCCTGATGGCGACGGGGAAGTCCCTGGCTATCGCGCCGTGAAGCCGTGCTCGATCGGCATCACCTTCACCGTCGCTGACAACACCGATGTCGATGTCGACTTTGGTGCGACTGCGAGATACAAGCCCGAGGGCGCCGCGGCGCCTTCCGAAGGTGAGCCGGCGGTGCAGTTCCGTTCCGGGCGTGGGCGTGCGACGCGCCCTGCCGTCGTTTGGCGGCACGAGCGTCTGGGATACCGTCTGACTCTTCCCGGCGGCCAAGCTGCAGGCACCTACAAGCTGAGCGAGTTTCTCTGTCCTGACGGCTCGCGCCGGCAGGATCGCGATGTCTGCCTGCACGTCCGAAGACGAGTTGCAGGCAATGACGCAACACTGACCCTCACCCTCATCAACACAGCGGCCGAAGCGGAGGATCCCTCGATGCGCGACGCAGCCTGCCTCTTCCAGGCGCAGCTAGTGGTATCGGCCCGCGTCGGTCCGGCTCCCACGACCATCGTGCCTCGCCGGCAGGTGCACTCGAGAGCATCGGATGCCGATGCTCTGTCCAACCTGCTGATTTACCGCGATGCAGTCGAGTATGCGGTCGGGCACGGCATATCAGTCGAGTGGGCCGAGCCGGTCTCTTCAGGCGTCGACTGGATCAGGACGGCGTGGCTGCCGCGCCACCACGTGCCAGGCACGGATCCCAGAGGACATTCGAGACTGGGCGATGTCCTCAAGGTACATCCGAGGCTGCTTCATGCCGAGTGGCTACACACTGCAGATCGAGTCTCCGTCGTCACCGGCCTCGATGCTCTAGTCGGCTGCTACCAGAAGTGGATTAAGGAGAAGGTCGAGGATCGGATCAAGGAGTTCGTGGACGATCAAAACCGAGCCGCCAGCGCCAATCATGAAAGGTGTCGCGAGGCTTGCTTGCGAATGGGCGAAGGTGTTCGAGTCCTCGAGGACAACGAAGATGCTTGGCGCGCCTTCCAGCTCGCGAACCAAGCGATGGACATGCAGGCGCGCTTCCCGGCAAAGGGTGACAGGGCTGGCCCGCTGGAGTGGCGTCCGTTCCAGCTGGCCTACTTGGTCATGGCCATACCTTCCATGGTCTATCCGAAGCGGCGCGATCGCGATTGCATGGACCTGCTCTGGTTCCCCACGGGTGGCGGAAAGACCGAGGCATACCTTGGCCTCACTGCCTTCCAGATCTTCCTGCGGAGGCTGACTTCCGACGTCGCACGTGCGAGCGGTGGCGTCGACGTGCTGATGCGTTACACGCTGCGGCTGCTGACCGTCCAGCAGTTCCAGCGAGCCGCGGCGCTGATCAGCGCGTGCGAACTCATGCGCGTCAAGAGCCCGAAGTCTCTCGGGCAGGCGCGCATCACGATCGGTCTCTATGTCGGAAAGGACACCACGCCCAACTCTATGGCCGATGCGCGGGATGCGCTCCAGCGCGAGGCCGCAGGCGAGACTCCGAAGTCGACACCTCGCCAGCTGCTGACCTGTCCGGTCTGCTCGGCAGCCATGAGCCGGCAGCACTACCGCCCTTCACTGACGGAGCCCCGCCTCGACATTGCCTGCCCTTCGCCGGCCTGTCCCACATCGGGTCACACACTCCCCGTGCTGGTCGTCGACGAGTGCATCTACGACAAGCCCGCCTCTCTGCTGATCGGTACGGTTGACAAGTTCGCCCAGATCCCAAGAAACGAGAACATCGGAAAGCTCTTCGGGCTGAGGGGAACGCTTCCCCCGGGCCTGATCATCCAGGACGAACTGCACCTGATCTCGGGGCCGCTGGGTTCGATGTCGGGCCTGTACGAGTCGGCCATCGACATCCTTTGCACGAGGGACGGCGTGCGGCCGAAGATCATCGGATCCACCGCGACGATCGGCCGAGCTGAGAGTCAGGTCCGCTCCCTGTTCGATCGCAGAGTGCTGCAGTTCCCTCCACCCGGAATCGACGCTGACGATTCGTTCTTCGCCGTGAAGCTGCAGTCCGGGAGCGATCGCCTGTACCTAGGCGTCCCCACCGCCGGCAGAAGCCCGAAGTTCACACTTCAGGCTGTCTTGGCAGCACTACTCGAAGGAGCGCAGAAGCTCAGCTTAGCGACCGAAGAGGTCAGCGTGACCGATCCCTACTGGACTTGCGTGGCCTATTTCAACAGTCTGCGAGAACTTGGCGGCGCGCATGTGCTCGTGCAGGACGACGTTCCGCGCCAGATGGTGTTCCTGTCGAAGCGCCTCGATGCCGCATCACCCCGGCCGATGATCAAGAACCCGGTTGCGGAGCTCAGCAGCCGCGTGTCGTCGAGAGAAATCCCGCTGATGCTGAAACGCCTCGAGGCGAGGCTCGGCGCCGATCCGATGGACGAGCAGGCGGAGGACGTCGTGCTCGCGTCCAACATGATCTCCGTCGGCGTCGATGTGCCGCGACTCGGCCTCATGGTCATGAACGGCCAGCCCAAGTCGACATCGGAGTACATCCAGGCGACCAGCCGCGTCGGCCGCGGCCTCCCGGGCCTCGTCGTCACGCTATACAACTTCGGCCGACCTCGCGACCTTTCCCACTTCGAGCACTTCAAGTCCTATCACGCCGCCCTGTACCGAAGCGTCGAGGCGACCAGCGTGACGCCCTGGGCCCCTCGGGCACGGGACAAGGCACTGCCTGCAGTGCTGATCGGGGCGGTGCGCCAGCTCCTGCCCGACATGGTCGACGACGAGGCTGCGTCGCAGCTTCAGCCCGGCGATCCGAGGGTCAAGCTGATCGTCGACGAACTGGCGCGCCGCTGCCGTCTCGGTTCGTTCGGAATCGAGGACGCCGATACCGCGGAGGAACTCGCAGCAATCGTCAAGTACTGGGAGGCACGAGCAGCCGATGCCCGTGCGACCGGACGGAAGCTTCTGTACTGGCAGAAGAAGTCAAAGTTCGGCAACGCATCGCCGCACCTGCTGCGCCCGGCAGAGGAGGCAGGCGATCCGGCCTCGCTCGCATGGGCCGCGCCAGGTTCGCTGCGAGAGGTCGAACCCTCGTCGGCATTCGTCATGCGCATTGGCAGGGGGAGCTGAATCATGGCCACAGTACGCAACGCAGGACGTCCCCGCGTAGGAGGGCCCGCTCGGCCGCAGGCGGACGTGCCGGGGGTCGAGCCTCTGGGCACAGTGAGGCGCTCGCAGCTCATCACGACCTACGGCATCGGGGCCATCATCGACCTGGAGGCTGGCTCCTTTATGCCTTCCGGCCTCGAGGACTGGGCCCACGCGACGCGATTCGCGTCCCTCTCGATCTCGGAACCGCGGCTGCAGGCTCAGCTGAAGGTCACACATTTCCGTGCGGCGCCGATCATGGAGGTAATCCCCAATTCCTTTGGCAAGGTCGACTCGAGGAAGACGACGCCTGCCGTCCGCTTTCCGGAGTGGCACGAATGCCCCAAGTGCCATCGGCTCGGGGTGGAGGAAGCGCCGTTCGAGGCCAAGGGCAATCGGCTCCGGTGCGTCGGCTGCGGAGTCTTGGTCAACCCGGTCCGCTTCGTCGTCGCATGTCGCCGCGGTCACATCTCCGACTTCCCATGGTCATGGTGGGCGCACAGGAACTATCCCGACGGCATGTGCGACAGACCAACGCTGTTTCTCAAGTCGCATGGCTCGTCGGCAGCGCTCTCCGACCTGTACGTCGAGTGCGTGGCGTGCAAGGGTGCACGCAGTTCGCTCGGCGACGCGTTCGGAGCGAAGACCTTCGAGGGGAGACGCAGCTGCACCGGTACCCGCCCCTGGCTTCATGACCGGGAGGACTGCGACGCGATTCCGCGTGCAATCCAGCGCGGTGCGTCCAACGTCCACTTCGCCGTCGTGGCGTCCGCGCTCTCGATCCCTCCAGCATCGCAGCCGGCATTCCAGGCCGTCGAGGAGCTGATGCAGGTACTGCGCCACATCCCGGAGTCGACGCGCATGGACGCACTCGACGGGTTTGCTGCCGAGCGCAGATTCGACCCCAGCGAGCTTCGCGCAGCGTACGAAGCGACCCAGGCCGTGCAGTCGGGCGACGGGCGATACACCGACGCGGTGTCGCGTGCCGAGGAGTACCGGGCTCTGTGCACCACCACGCAGGACGATCCGCAGGCCGGCTACGTTCCCCATTTCCAGAACGACGTGCGTCCGGCCGAAGGGACTATGTCGCAATGGTTCGACTTGGTCGGGGCAGTATCCAGGCTGCGAGAGGTCCGCGCCCTCGCGGGCTTCTCGCGCATTGAGCCGTATCCGGTTGCCGGCGAGCGAATCCTCGACGCGATCGCCGATGGGCACGTCTCCCCGCTCACAGCGGATTCTGCGCCTGACTGGCTGCCCGCCGCCGAGATCAAGGGAGAGGGCATCTTCCTCCGGTTCAGAAACGACCGGATAGAGGAATGGCTGCGGCGCAATCCGGCCCTTGCACGTCGGGCAGCCGTGCTCGACCAAGTTTCGGCAGCGGGCGCTATCCGGAGGGGATACGCGCGGGACTACTCGATCACGCCCCGCCTTCTTCTCGTGCACTCGTTCTCCCACGCACTCATCAGGCAGCTGTCACTGGACTGCGGATACTCAGCCTCCTCCCTCAGAGAACGGCTCTACGTCTCTGAGCCATTGGACGGTGCGCAGGCCATGAGCGGGCTGCTCGTGTATACAGGTTCACCTGATTCCGACGGCAGTCTGGGCGGGCTCGTACGTATGTCCGATCAGGCGCTGCTCGAGCAGGTCATCCTGCGCACGGTGGCCGGGGCGGACTGGTGCGGCAGTGATCCGGTATGCCTAGAGACCGATCCGGCTCAGGCTGGCGAGCGAATTAGCGGTGCGGCGTGTCACAGCTGCCTGCTCCTTCCAGAGACGGCCTGCGAGAAGTTCAACCGCGAACTCGACCGGACGACGCTCGTCGGGAGCCATGACGGAGCGTGGACCGGGTACTTCTCCGATTACGAGGACGGGGCCTGAGATGGCAGTGCTCATCCCCGATACGCCGAAAGACTGTACGCGAAGCGAGCGCGTCGTCTATCAGAGACTCGGTGAGGAACTCGACAAGGACTGGGTCGTTCTCCACTCGCTCGGGCTGGTGAACCACGAGACGAAGCGACGCGGCGAGGCAGACATCGTCGTCCTGAGCACCCGCGGCATCTTCGTTCTCGAGGTCAAGGGCGGTCACGTCTCCTGCCGGGATGGCAAGTGGTACTTCGGAACACCCGGCGAAAAGGAAGTCGAGCGCAAAGAAGACCCCTGGTCCCAGGCATCCGGTGCAATGTTCGCGGTGATCAAGCGGATCAAGGTCGACGCGCCAGACCTCGATGGCCTGCTGTACGGATTCGGCGTCGTAATGCCGATGGAGCGGTTCACCACCAAGGGCATGGAGATCGACCCCGAGGTGCTGCTGGACAAGCGCGATTTCGGCAGGAACCTCTCCTTCTACATTGGCGACCTCGAGCGTCGATGGCGGCAGATCCACTCCGAGCGAGGTCTCCGCGAGCCGCGGCGGCCGACCATGGAGGACATCAAGCGGATTCGCAAGATCCTGCGACCCAACATCGAGTCCGCGTTCAGCCTTGGCTCATGGCTGAACGGTCTGGAGCAGGAACTGCTTCTACTGACGAACGAGCAGATCCGGATCTCGCGAAGGCTGGCAGCCAATCCGCGCATGATCGTCACGGGCAAGGCGGGAACGGGCAAGACCGTGCTCGCCGTGCAGCGCGCACTGCTCCTGGCCGAGAGCGGCCTGTCGGTCCTGTATCTCTGTTTCAACCAGTTGCTAGCGCGCCATGTCGCTGAGACGATCAAGGGCCGAGCGGGTGCCGACAAGATCACGGTCCGTCATCTGCACGGGCACTACCGGGACGCGATCGCCGCGGCGGGCCTACAGGACAGGCTTCCCTCGGCGACAGGGGACCAGACACACGCCTACGGCGTCGTGTTCCCGCAGCTCTACGTCGAGGCCCTAATGGAGACTGAGCCGAAGCCATTCGACTCCGTTGTAGTGGACGAGGCGCAGGACATCCTCACTGCCGAGCACCTCGATGCGCTGGACCTCTCTGTCGATGGCGGGCTGGAGTCGGGCCGCTGGCACCTGTTCCTGGACCCGCAGCAGAACATATACGGCAAGCTGTCAGAAAAGGCAGAGAAGCGCCTCGACCGGATCAGCATCGCGCGCGACGAGCTTCTCGACAACTGCCGGAACACTCGGGAGGTCGCGTACCAGACCTCGATCCTCTCCACGCTGGACGTCGCAGTCGAAGGCGCGCCCTCGGGGCCGTCGTGCGAATGCATCTTCTACGACACGCCTGCCGATGGCTTGGCCCGCATCGAGACGGAGCTGAAACGGCTGCTCGATGCCGACGTGAAGCCGTCCGACATCATCATCCTCTCGACCCGCCGAAGGGAGAACTCGATGATCGCCGGCAAGGCCGTCTTAGCGGGCCTGCCGGTGCGGGAAGCTTCCGACGGACCTGCTTCGAAATCCATCGCCTTCTGCACGATGCACGCCTTCAAGGGGCTGGAGCGATCCGTGGTGATCGCCATCGACATGGGCGAGATCGGTCAGATCGAATGGGCCATGATTCACTATGCAGGCCTCTCACGAGCCAGAACGCTCCTCCTACCTATCGTTCCGAAATACTGCGCGCCAAGCTACAAGGTCCTAACCGAGTCCTTCGGACGCCGTATCAGTCGAACATAACCGCAGCCAAAAACCCGCTAAGCGAAGTGCTGTGCTCTCGTGTCACTAGATCATGATTCAGCGAACTTGACTAGCGACCCACGCGGTAGTACTTCCAACAAACTCGACTTCTTCAATTGAGACGGATCAAATCTGGACCAAGCTAGAGAACTTCGCTCCGACTTTCTCTCGAAGGCTGAAGACCAAAGGCTCATTCTTCAATCCGCGTCTGCGACTGCTCCCTCATGTACTGCGGCAGATAGTGGAACGACGCCAGCGCCTTCCCCGTGCTGCCTGAGCCCTTCCAGCCACCGAACGGCTGATACCCCGGCCACGCGCCGGTGGTGGCGCCGAGGGGGCGGTTGACGTAGGTGACGCCAGCTTCGATGTGGTCGAGGAACCAGGCCACTTCGTCGTCGGCGCCGAAGAAGCCGGCGGTGAGGCCGAAGGCGCTGGCGTTGGCTTGGGCCATGGCGTGTTCGGCGTTGTCCACGCGGCCGATCATCACCAGCGGGGCAAACATTTCTTTGTGCCACAGGGGGTGGTTCAGCGGGGCTTCGGCGATAACGGGGGCGCAGTAAAAGCCCTGGGCCGCGTCGGCCGGCAGCGGGCCGGTGGCCACGATGCGTGCGCCGTTGCCTTCGAGCTGTCGGCAACAGTCGGCGTGGCGCGCGTGCGCGGCTTTCGTGGCCACGGGGCCGGTCCAGGTGGTTTCAAGCTGCGGGTTGCCGATGGCCAGTTGGGCCACGGCGGCTTGCAGCTTTTCGATGAGCGCGTCGGCCACGCTGCTGTCCACATACACGCGCGAGAGCGCCGAACATTTCTGGCCCGACATGCCGAAGGCCGAGCGCACGATGCCTTGCGCGGCCACGTTCAGGTCGGCACGCGCGGTGACGATGGCGGCGTTCTTGCCGCCCATTTCGGCGATGCAGGGGCGCGGGACATCGCGCGCGGCCTGCGCGCGCAGGATGTGCATGCCCACCGCGTACGAGCCGGTGAAGGTGATGCCGCCAATGCCGTCGTGCCGCATGAGCGCTTCGCCCACGTTCGGGCCGTCGCCCACCAGGGCGTTGAACACGCCGTCGGGCAGGCCCGCGTCCTTCAAGCACTGCGCCAGCAGCAGGCCGGACCACGGCGTTTCCACCGAACCCTTGAGCACCACCGTGTTGCCGGTGACGAGCGCCGCCGCCGTGGGGCCGCCCGCGAGCGCGAAGGGGAAGTTGAAGGGCGCGATGACGGCCCACACGCCGTAGGGCTTCATCACGCTGCGGTTGCGGCTCACCAGGTGGGGCAGCGGGTCGTTTGGCAGCGCGTGGTCGTAGCCGTTGTTCGCTTCCATCTGTTCGGCGTAGATGTCGAAGAAGGCGCTGACCTCGGCCACTTCGCCCAGGGCTTCCATGCGCGTCTTGCCCACCTCGAGCGAGACGATGGCGGCCATGTCGTACAGGCGCTCGTCCACGATGCGCGCGGCGCGGCGCAGCAGGGCCACGCGTTCATGCCACGGTGTGCGGCGCCAGGCGGGCTGGGCGAGGCGCGCGGCGGCCACGGCCTGGTCCACGTCCGCCACCGACGCAGCGGCAAAGCGGCCCAGCCGTTCGCTGCGCTGCGCGGGGTTGTGGCGTTCGATGGTGTCGGCGCGCGGCACGAAGGCGCCATCGATGAAAAGGCCGTGGGTCTGCCCGAGTTGCTGGCGCACGCGCGCGAGTGCGGCGTCGAAGCGCTCGTGCAGCTCGCGCGGCGGCGCGAACATGGTGGAGTAGGTCAGTTTGAAATCGCTCATGCCCGCCCTCTGCTGTGTTCGCCCGCCGCGGGCGGCTGGTCAACTCAACTCACGATGTAGGCCGCCGCCCCGGTGGAGAGCAGCTTGCCATCGGCCCCATGAAAAGCCATGCGCGTGCTGGCCACGCGCGAACCCAGGCGCAGCACCTCGGCGTGCAGATCGAAGTGGGTGCCGACGCCGGGGCGCAGGTAGTCGATGCGCAGGTCGATGGTGCCGAACTTGGCGAAGCGCGTCAGGCGTTGTTCGGGCGATTCGTCCATGTGGCGCGCGCCGATGGCGGCCAGCGCCGCGAGGCCACCCATGGCGTCCAGGCAGGCGCTGATGACGCCGCCGTGGATGCGGTTGTGCCCGTAGTGGCCGATGAGTTCGCGGCGCATCTCGATGCGGCCGCTCACGCGCTCGGGCGTGATGGCGACGATCTTCAAGCCGATGACGTTGTTGAAGACGATCTTCTCTTCGAACAGGTCCCGCAACAGTTCGATGAACTCGGGCTCGAAGGTGATGGGGGGGGTCTTGGGGGTGCTCATGCTGTGCCGAATTGTCGGGCCGCAAGCTCTTTCATGATCTCCTCGGCGCCGCCGCCGATCATCATCACCTTCACCTCGCGGTAGATGCGTTCGCTGGCGGTGCCGCGCATGAAGCCCATGCCGCCCAGGATCTGCACCGCGGCGTCGGCGTTGGCCTGCATGGCCTGGGTGCTGTGGTTCTTGAGCAGGCACACGTGGCCCACCCAATCGGGCCCTTCGTCGCCCGCGTCCACGCGGTCGCCCAGCACATCCACCCAGGCCTGGGTGGACGCGATGCGCATGCGCATGTCCATGAGCTTGTGGCGCACGGCCTGGTGCTCCACCAGCGCGGCACCGAAGGTCTTGCGCTCTCGCGCCCAGGCCAGGGCCTCGTCGTGGCAGGCCTCGGCAAAGCCCAGGGCCAGCGCGCTCATGGCCAGGCGCTCGCCGTTGAAGTTGCCCATGATCATGCGAAAGCCCTTGTGCTCTTCGCCGATCAGGTAGCGCGCGGGCACGCGCACGCCGTCGAAGCGCAGGTGGCCGGTGTCGCTGGCGTGCCAGCCCATCTTGTGCAGCGCGGCGCGTTCAATGCCCTTCGCGTCGCAGGGCACGGCGATGAGGCTGATGCCGCCGGCGCCCTTGCTCTGCGAATCGGTGCGCACGGCGAGCGTGATCCAGTCGCAGCGCACGCCGGAGGTGATGAAGGTCTTCTCGCCATCGATCACGTAGTCGCCGCCGTCGCGGCGTGCGGCGGTGCGCAGGCTGGCCACGTCGCTGCCGCCGCCGGGTTCGGTGATACCCAGCGCCGCGATGCGCTCGCCGCGCAGCACGGGCGGGATGATCTCGGCCTGCAGCTCGGGCGCGCCATGCTTCAGGATCGGCGGCAGGCCGATGTTGTGGCTGAACAGGCTGGCCAGCAGGCCGCCGCTGGCGGTGCGCCGCGCCAGCAGTTGCGACACCGCGTTGCGCGCGCGCCAGGGCGCGGGCGTGCCCCCCAGGTGCTCGGGGTAACCCAGCCCCAGCAGGCCGATGTGCGCGGCCTCGCGGTACAGGTCGCGCGGAAAACCGGCCTGCGCGTCCCAGTCGTTCACGTGCGGCACCAGGGCCTCGCGCGCGAAGCGGCCCACGGTGTCGAGCAGCGCGGTGGTGTCCTCGGTGGCCCAGTTCATGCGCTGGCTTCCGCGGCGAAGGTGATCAGCAACTGCCCCGGGGCCACCTGCTGGCCGGGCGCGACGGACACCGCCTCCACCACGCCGTCGCGCGGCGCGGCAATCTGGTGTTCGATCTTCATGCTCTCGATGGCCAGCAACGCGTCGCCCTTGGCCACGCGCGCGCCGGGCTGTGCGTGCACGGCCACGAGCTTGCCGTTGAAAGGCGCGCGCAGTTCGCGCGCCGCGCTGCCACCGCCGGCGCGTTCGCGCGGGGCGAAGCCCAGGTCGTGCAGCGCGAGCGTGTGCGGGCCCACCTGCACCTGCCAGGCACCGCCGCCATCGACGTCGCCCAGTGCGGTGGCATTCACGGTGTGCGTGACGCCGTCGACGACGACGCGGCCGGGCGCGATGTGGGCGGTGTGCGTGGCATCGCCTTGCGTGAGCCGCAAGCCGCCCTGCCCTTGTTCGAGCACCGCGATATCGAGCGCCGCATCGCCATGCCACCAACGCAACGGGCGGGGGAACGGGCACGGCAGCGCCGATGCGCCCATGCCGCCATACGCCGCGGCCAGCACGCCGGCCAGCACCGCGTCGGCCGGCGGCACCAGCGAGGCGCGCACCGCGTCGCCGTGCTCGGCCAGAAAGGGGATCAGCGCCTCGCCCGCGCCGAACACCGGGTGGCGCAGGCAGGCCGCCAGGAAGGCGCGGTTGGTGGGCAGGCCCAGCAGCACGGTGGCGTCCAGCGCGTGGGCCAGGCGTTCGATGGCCTGCGCGCGCGTGGGCGCGTGGGCGATGAGCTTGCCGAGCATGGCGTCGTAGTGCGGCGTGACCACACCACCGGTTTCGATGGCGTGATCGAAGCGCAAGCCGTCGGCCAGCGGGGGCTCGATGAACGTGCGCACGGTGCCGGTGTGCGGGGTGAAGCGCTCGTCTTCCGCGCACAGGCGCACCTCGATGGCGTGGCCGTTCAGACGCACCTGGTCTTGCGCCAGCGGCAGGGGCTCGCCGCGCGCCACGCGGATCTGCCATTCCACGAGATCGAGGCCGGTGAGCATCTCGGTCACGGGGTGTTCCACCTGCAGGCGCGTGTTCATCTCCATCAGATAGAACGCTTCGCCGTCCAGCAGGAACTCCACCGTGCCCGCGCCCTGGTAGCCCGCGGCTTGTGCAAGGGCAACGGCAGCGCGGCCCAGTTGCTCGCGCAGCGCGGGCGACACCGCCGGGCTCGGCGCTTCCTCCACGATCTTCTGGTGCCGGCGCTGCACCGAGCAATCGCGCTCGCCCAGGTGAATGCCATGGCCCAGCGCGTCGCAGAACACCTGCACCTCCACGTGGCGCGGGCGCCCCACGGCGCGTTCGATCAGCAGGTCGGCGTTGCCGAAACCGGCCAGCGCTTCGGTGCGCGCGCTGGCCAGCGCGGCGGGCAGCTGCGCGGCGTCGGCCACGAGGCGCATGCCGCGGCCACCGCCACCGGCCACGGCCTTCACCATCACCGGGTAGCCGACGCGCGCGGCCTCGGCGGCGAAGGTGTCGTCGCGCTGGTCGCTGCCGAAGTAGCCGGGCAACACGGGCACACCGTGCTGTTGCGCCAGCGCCTTCGCGGCCGATTTGCTGCCCAGCGCCTGGATGGCCGAGGGCGGCGGGCCGACCCAGGTCAGGCCGGCGTCGATCACGGCCTGCGCGAAGTCGGCGTTCTCGCTCAGGAAGCCGTAGCCGGGGTGCACCGCGTCGGCGCCGCTGGCGCGCGCCGCGGCAATGAGCTTGTCGATGCGCAGGTAGGAATCGGCCGAGCTCGCGCCGCCAAGGGCCACCGCGGTGGTGGCCTCGCGCACGTGCAGGGCGTTCGCGTCGGGTTCGCTGTACACCGCCACGGTGGCGATGCCCATGCGCTGCGCGGTGCGGATCACGCGGCGGGCGATCTCGCCGCGGTTGGCGATCAGGAGTCGCTTCATGGCTGGCTGGCCCAGGGTGCGGCCTGCTTCTTCGCGAACGCGGCCAGGCCGGCGGCGGCCTCGGGCCCGCGCAGCGCGGTGGCGAAGGCGATGGCGGCTTCGTCGCGCAGGTCGGGCACGTCGGTGCGCAGGCGCTGCAGCAGTTGTTTGGTGGCGGCCACGGCACCGGGCGCGGCGCGGTTCAGCGCCTGCGTGGCCTCGGCCACGGCGCTGTCCAGCGCACCATCGGCCACCACGCGGTTCACCAGGCCGGCGGCCTGTGCCTCGCGCGCGGCCCAGCGCGCGCCGCTCAGCAAACACTGGCGCGCGGTCGCGTCGCCCAGGCGCCGCCACACAAAGGGCGCAATCTGCGCCGGCGGCAGGCCGAGCGTCACCTCCGGCGTGGCGAAGCTCGCGCGTTCGGTGGCCAGCACCAGATCCGCACAGCACACCAGGCCGAAGCCACCGCCCATGGCCGGGCCGTCCACCGCGCACAGCAGCCATTGCGGCAGCGCGGCCAGCGCGTGCAGCAGGCCGCCGTAGGCGCGGTTCATGCCGATCAGCGGGTCGGCCTCGCCCGGTTGCAGCGGTTGGCCGATGGCGTGCGCAAAACCGCCCAGGCTGCCGCCCGCGCAGAAAGCGCCGCCCGCGCCGGTGAGCACCACGCCGCGCAGCGAGGCATCGCCCTGCGCGCGCAGGCAGGCGGCGTACAGGGCCACCACCATCGCGTCGCTCAGCGCGTTGCGCGAGGTCGGGTCGTTGAGCGTCCAGCGCTCGACGGCGCCGTCGCGTTGAACGATGAGGGCGCTGTTCATCGCAGCGGCCGTCATCGGGGCTGCCGCTTGGCGATGCCCATGATCTTGGTGAGGATGCCGAGCATCACTTCATCCGCCCCGCCGCCGATGGAGGCCAGGCGGCCGTCGCGGTACATGCGCGAGACCTTGTTCTCCAGCGTGAAGCCCATGCCGCCCCAGAACTGCAGGCAGGTGTCGGGCACCACGCGGTTCAGGCGCCCGGCCTTGAGCTTGGCCATGGTGGCCCACTCGGTCACGTCTTCGCCGGCCACGTAGCGGTCGCACGACAGGTAGGTGAGCGCGCGCAGTGCCTCGACCTCGGTCTTGAGTTCGGCCAGCTTGAACTGCACCCATTGCTGGTCGGCCAGCGTGCTGCCGAACAGCTTGCGCTCCTGCGCCCACTCGATCGTCCATTCGATGCAGTTGTTCAGGCTCTGCAGCGTGCTGGCCGCGCACCACAGGCGCTCTTCCTGGAACTGCTGCATCTGGTAGATGAAGCCCGCGCCCTCCTGGCCGATCAGGTAGCGCTGCGGCACGCGCACCTCGTCGAAGTAGATCAGGCCGGTGTCGCTGCTGTGCATGCCGATCTTGCGGATCTTCTTGCCGACCTCGAAACCCTTCACCGTCTTGCCGTTCTCGCGCAGCGGCACCATCACCAGGCTCTTGTTCTTGTGCTGCGGGCCTTCGCTGGTGTTCACCAGCAGACAGATCCAGTCGGCCTGCAGGCTGTTGGTGATCCACATCTTCTGGCCGGAGATCACGTAGTCGTCGCCGTCCTTGCGGGCGTAGGTCTTGATGGCGGCGACGTCGCTGCCCGCGCCGGGTTCGCTCACACCGATGGCGCCCACCGTCTCACCGCGGATCGCGGGCGCCAGGAACTGCGCCTTGAGCTCTTCGCTGCCGAAGCGCGCGAGCGCGGGCGTGGCCATGTCGGTCTGCACGCCGATGGCCATGGGCACACCGCCGCAGTGGATGTGGCCCAGCGTTTCGGCCATGGCCACGCTGTAGCTGTAGTCCAGCCCTGCGCCCCCGTGCGCTTCGGGCTTGCACAGCCCCAGCAGGCCCAGGTCGCCCAGGCCCTTGAAGACCTCGTGCGCGGGAAACATCTCGGCCGCTTCCCACTCGTCCACGTGCGGGTTGATGTGGTCGTCGATGAAGCGCTTGAGGGTTTTCTGGATCTCGCGGTGCTCGTGCGTGAACTGCATGGTCTTGTCTCCTCGGGTGGTGTCTTACATGCGCGCCACGCCGAAGGGCAGTGGCCGCGGGTGGCGTTGCGCCGCCTCGGCGCAGGTGTCCAGGCAGAAGATGAGCACGGCGCGCGTGTCGCGCGGGTCGATCACGCCGTCGTCGAGCACCAGGCCGCTGGTGTGGAAGGCGTCGGCCTGGCTTTCGAACACCTGCACGATCTGCTCGAACTGCTGCTGCATCTGCACCGGGTCGGGCGTGATGCCTTTGCGCGCGAAGCCGGCCTCGGCCACGATCTGCATGGTGCGCGCGGCCTGTTCGCCGCCCATGACGGCGGTGCGCGCGTTGGGCCAGCTGAACAGGAAGCGCGGCTCGAAGCCCCGCCCGCACATGCCGTAGTTGCCGGCGCCGAAGGACGCGCCGCACTGGATGGTGAGCTGCGGCACGGTGGCGCCCGTCACGGCCTGGATCATCTTGCTGCCGTGCTTGATCATCCCGCCCTGCTCGCTGTCCTTGCCCACCATGTAGCCGGTGGTGTTCTGCAGGTAGACGATGGGGTGGCCGAGCTGGCACATCCACTGGATGAAGTGCGTGGCCTTGTTCGCGCCGGGCACGTCGATCGGGCCGTTGTTGCTGATGAAGCCGATGGCGTGGCCACCCACGCGGGCCTGCACGCACAGCGTGGCCGCGCCGTAGAGCGGCTTGAACTCCAGCAGCTCGGAGCCATCGGCCAGGCGGGCCATGATCTCGCGCATGTCCACCGGCTCGCGGTGGTGCGCGGGCATCAGGGCCAGCAGGTCGTCGGCGCTCAGCAGCGGTTCGGCGCAGGCGGGCGCGGCGTGGCGCGCAAAGCCGTCGCGCACCTGCGCCACGATGCGCCGCGCGATGCCCAGCGCCTCGCGGTCGTCCTCCGCCAGGTACTCGCCCAGGCCCGACACGCCGGTGTGCATCTCGGCGCCACCCAGCTCTTCTTCGGTGGCCACCTCGCCGGTGGCGGCTTTCAGCAGCGGCGGCCCGGCCAGGAAGGCGCGCGAACGGCCGCGCACCATCACCACCACGTCGCTCAGGCCCGGCATGTAGGCCCCGCCCGCGGTGCCCGAGCCGTGCTGCACGGTGATCACCGGCAGGCCCGCGGCCGAGTGACGCGCGAGGTTGCGGAACAGCGAACCGCCGTGCACGAAGCCCTCGACCTTGTACTTGGTGAGGTTGGCGCCCGCGCTTTCCACCAGGTGCACGAAGGGCAGTTTGTTTTCGAGCGCCATGGCCTGCACGCGCAGGATCTTCTCCAGCCCGCGGGGCTGGATGGCGCCGGCCTCGATGCCCGAATCGCTGGCCACCACCATGCAGCGCACGCCCGCGATGAAACCGATGCCCGCCACCACGCCACCGCCGGCCACGCTCTTGGCCGGGGCCTTCGTGTCCTGCAGAAAGCCGGCGATGGAACACAGCGGCAGCCAGGGCGCGCCAGGGTCGATGAGCAGCGCGATGCGCTCGCGCGGCAGCAACTGGCCGCGTTTGTCGAACACCGGTTTGCTCTGCGCCGAGGTGGCAGCGGCGCGCGCTTCGATGCTGCGCAATTGCGCGATGCGTTCGAGCATGGCCGCGCGGCGCGCCTGCGCGGCTTCGCCATGCGGATTGAAGGCCGACTCGAAGCTCATGACTGGAACACCTTGGGCGTGACGTAGCGGTGAAAGCCGTCGAAGGGTTTCACCGCGTCGCGCTGCTGTGCCTCGGCGGGCGCGGCGATGTCGCCCCAGCCCAGGCGCACCTGCGGGCGCGCGCCGTC
Source organism: Hydrogenophaga sp. (assembly GCA_016741995.1). GTDB lineage: Bacteria > Pseudomonadota > Gammaproteobacteria > Burkholderiales > Burkholderiaceae_C > Hydrogenophaga. The sequence goes on from JACVCO010000006.1 coordinate 116,257, forward strand.
CACGCGCAGCACGCTGCCGCTGATGAAGCTGGCCGCGGGCGAGAGCAGGAAGGCGATGGCCGCGCTGGTTTCGGCCTCGTTGCCGAAACGGCCCAGCGGCACGGTCTCGCGCATTTCGCGCAGCATGGGGCCGGCCTCGGGCGGGTAGTGGTCCATGCCGCTGGAGGCGATGTAGCCCGGCGCCACCGCGTTCACGCGCACGCCGGCCCTCGCCCATTCCAGCGCCGCGGTTTCGGTGAAGCTCACCATGCCAGCGCGCGCCGCGCCGCTGTGGCCCATGCCGGGCATGCTGCCCCACATGTCGGCCACGATGTTGACGATGCTGCCCCCGTGTTCCTGCATGCTTTGCACGTAGCACTCGCGCGCCACCAGGAAACCGCCCGTGAGGTTGGTGTCGAGCACGGCCTGCCAGCCTTTGGCGCCGATCTTCTCCAGCGGGCTGATGTACTGGCCGCCGGCGTTGTTCACCAGGCCGTGGATGCGGCCGTGCGAGACCACGATGGCGGTGACCAGCGCCTGCACCGCGGCCTCGTTGCGGATGTCGGCCGCGTGAAAGCTTGCGTGGCCGCCGTCGACCACGATCTCCTCGGCCACGGTCTGCAGCTTCTCCAGGCTGCGCCCCACCAGCACCACGTGCGCGCCCAGCGCCGCCAGCTCGTGCGCGGTGCAGCGCCCGATGCCCGAGCCGCCGCCGGTGACCACGATGACCTGGCCCGCGAACAGGCCGGGGCGGAAGGCAGAACGGTAAACGCCACTCATGACGCGTCCTTCAGAAACAGTTGCAGGGTGGTGTCGGTCAGGTCGTCGAGCGAGGCGGCCCCGCCGGGCACGAACCACTGCGCCGTCCAGTTGAGTGCGCCGAACAGCATGAGCCGCGCGACGCGCTGATCGCCGCCGAGCGCGCCCTCGCGCCGCAGCGCCTGCAGCACCGGCACCCACACGGCCTCGTACTCGTCCTTGAGCTGATTCACCGCGTGCTTCTGCTCGTCCGACAGCACGCGCCACTCGTACAGCATCACCGGGATGTGGTCGCTCTCGGGGCCGAGCAGGTTGTCGAAGTGGCCGCGCACCAGCACGCGCAGGCATTCGCGCGCGGACAGCGGGGCGGGCGATGCGGCGACGGCCTCGGCCATGCGCGCGCGCTGGTGAGCCAGGGCTCGCTGCATGCCCTCCTCCATCACCGCGGCCAGCAGCGCTTCCTTGTTTTCGAAGTGATAGAAGGGCGAGCCCGAGCGCATGCCCACCGCGGCGGCGATGTCGCGCGTGCTGGTGGCGGAAAAGCCGTTCTGGCGGAACAGGCGCGCCGCGGCGCGCAGCAGCGCCTGGCGGCGGTTGCCGTCGTCGCGTTCATCGAAGGTCTTGCGCGGGCGGCCGCGGCTGCGGCGCGGGGGCGCCTCGGTAAGCAGGGTGTCCTCATCCATCGGACGGGAACATAGCAGCGCCGCTTATTTATAGCAAGCGGTTGCTTGGTGAAATTGCGACGCACTGTCGCGCGCGTTCCTTTCGCCCGCGCTCCCCGCAGGGGTTTTCCCGCACGGCCGGCGCGGCCCTTCAGGCTTGCGCGCGGCAGGCCACGAGCGCGTAGGGCAGCTCGGGGTCCTCGAACCAGGCGTGCACGGCAAAGCCGCAGGCCACGGCCATCGCGTCCACCCCCGCGCGTTCGTACTTCTGCGATTGCTCGGTGTAGATCACCTCGCCCGGCCCGAACGGGAAGGATTGCCCCAGCACGCGGCTGTTCACGGTTTGCGCGCGCTGGCTCACCAGAAAGCTGCGGGCCACGCCTTGCAGCGGGCAGTAGCTGGCGTAGTGGCGAAAACCGTCGAGGTCGAAATCCATGCCGAGTTCGCGGTTGAGCCGGCGCAGCAGGTTGAGGTTGAAGGCGGCGGTCACGCCCTCGGGGTCGTCGTACGCCGCCAGCACGGTGCGGGGGTCCTTGCGCAGGTCCAGGCCCAGCAACAGGCTGTCGCCCGCCCGCAGGTGCGCGCGCACGCGGCGCAGGAAGCGGTGGGCCTCGGCATCGGTGAAGTTGCCGAGGTTGCTGCCCAGGAACAGCGCCACCTGGTGGCGCCGTGCCTGCGGCAGCGGCCAGGTCTGGAAATAGTCGCCGCACAGGGGCTGCACCGACAGCGCCGGCAGTTGCCGCGCCACGCGTTGCCCCAGCCGCTCCAGCGCCTGCGCCGAAATGTCCATCGGGCGGTAACTGAGGCTGGTGCCCGCCTTGAGCCAATCGCGGCACAGCGCCAGTGTCTTGCGGCCGTCGCCACTGCCGAGTTCGAGCAGTTCGACGGGGGCGGCGGTGGGCACCAGCGCACCCAGCAGGGCACGCGCGTGGCGCCGCAGCAGGCGGGCCTCGACCCGCGTGGGGTAGTAGGCGGGCAGCCGCATGATGCGTTCGAACAGGCGCGAGCCTCGCGCGTCGTAGAAATACTTCGACGAGAGTTGCCTGGGCGTGGCATTCAGGCCCCGCAAGACGTCGCCCGCCAGCGTGCCGATGGCGGCTTCGGCGGGCGGTGCGTTGGCCGCCAGTGCGGGGGCCGCGGCAGGAAGTCGGTGGCGTTTGCTCATCGGGCCAGGCGGATGCCGGTGTACTGCCAGCGCAAGGCCGGCTGGAAGAAATTGCGGTACGTCGCCCGCGAATGCCCCGGTGGCGTCGCGAACGAAGCGCCGCGCAGCACCTGCTGCCCGACCATGAACTTGCCGTTGTATTCGCCCACAGCGCCATCGGCGCGGCGAAAGCCGGGGTATGGCGTGTAGGCGCTGGCGGTCCATTCCCAGCGCAGGCCCCAGCCCATGCCGCCGGTGGTGGCGGCCACCTCCCATTCGGCTTCGGTGGGCAGGCGCGCACCCGCCCAATCGGCGTAGGCACTGGCCTCGTACCAGTTCACGTGCGTGACGGGTGCATCCAGCGGCAACGGTTGCGGGCCGCGCAAGGTCTGGTGCCACCAGCGGCCCTCGCCATCGCGGAACCAGTACATCGGCGCGCGCTCGCCGCTGGCGCTGCGCCAGTCCCATCCGTCGGCGTGCCAGTGCCGCGGCGCGTCGTAGCCGCCGGCCTGCATGAAGGCCAGGTAGTCGGCATTGCTCACCAGGCGATCGGCCAGCGCATGGGGCTGCAGCAAGACCTCGTGGCGAGCGCCCTCGTTGTCGAATGCGAAGCCCTCACCCCCATGGCCGATGGCGCACACGCCACCGGAGTGCGACAGCCACTGCAACGCGGCCGGTTGATCAGGGTGCTCCTGGCTCACGGCGATGGCGGGCGTGTCGCTTGAAACGTAGGCCGGGCGCAAGGGGTTGTGGCCCAGGATGAACTTGATGTCGGTGAGCAGCAATTCCTGGTGCTGTTGTTCGTGCTGCAGGCCGAGCTCCGTTCGTTCCAGCCACCGGGCATCGGGCCGCGTGTCCAGCCAGGCGAGCACGGCCGCGTCCACGTGCGCGCGGTAGGCCATCACCTCGCCCACGGTTGGCCGGCTCAGGTGCCCGCGCTGCGCGCGGGGCACGCGCGTGCCTTCGCTTTCGTAGTAGCTGTTGAAGAGAAAGCCGTAAGCCGGATGGAACGGCCGGTGACCGGGCACGGCCTGCGCCAGCAGCAGCGCCTCGAAGAACCAGGTGGTGTGCGCCAGGTGCCACTTGGGCGGGCTCACGTCCACCACGGGTTGAACCACATGGTCTTCCACCGCGAGCGGGGCGCACAGCGCGGCGCTGCGCGCGCGGGTTTCGCTGAAGCGCAGGGCGAGTTCGCCCAGGTCGTCGCGGCGCATCAGGGCGTGACCTGCACGCCGCGCCAGAACGCGACGCGATCGCGCACGCTCTCGGCTTCGGGCTTGGGGTCGGGGTAGAACCAGAGCGCGTCGCGGTTGAGCTCGCCGTCGACCAGCAGGCTCTGGTAGCGGGCCTCGCCCTTCCAGGCGCAATGGGTGCGGTGGTTGCTGGGCTGAAGGTATTCCGTGCGCACGGCGCTGGACGGAAAGTACGCATTGCCTTCGACGGTGACGATGTCATCGCTTTCGGCGATGACAACCCCTTTCCAGATCGCTTTCATACCGCTTCCTGTTCATGGTGCTGCGTGTCCGTCGGATCGTGCGGGCGTTTCTTACGGGGTGCAAGCCGCGCGGCCCGCGGGCGGATGACCGGCGGTGCCTCAGGCGGCCCGATGTGCAGCGATGCGCGCCGCCACCTGCTCCGCCTGCTGGGCGATGGTGCGCAGCAGCCCGCCGGGCTGGCGGATGTCGAAGCCCACGAAGTGCAGGCCGGCCAGAGCGCCCTCACCATGCACCACCGACGGCAGGCCCCGCGTATCCAGCGGCAACGTGTGTTGCGGGAACAGGGGTTCCAGCGCCGCGCGGTAGCCGGTGGCGAGCACGATGGCGTCGAAGGCCTGCTCGCGGCCGTCGGTGAAGCGAACGCCGCCGCGCGTGAGCGTGGCGATGCCGGGGTAGACCGCGATCTCGCCGCGCTTGATGCGATCGACCGTGCCGATGTCGATCATGGGCGTCTTGCCTTCTCGGCGCAGTTGCTCCAGCGGCGAGGCCCTGGGCGTGCGCAGGCCCCAGCGCGACAGATCGCCCACGGTGAGGTCGCGCAGCAGGCTGCCGAGCGCGTTGCCAACCGGTTCGGGCAGCTTGCTCAGCGCAATGCTGGAGAGCTGCGTGGGCCGGCCCAGCACGTCGCGTTTGACGATGTTCACCGGCGAGCGCACCGACAGCGCGGCGCTCACGCCCTGCTCGGCCAGATCGAGCGCGATTTCGGCACCGGTGTTGCCGATGCCCACCACCAGCACGCGCTTGCCCGCGAAGGGCTGGGCGTTGCGGTAGTCGCGGCTGTGAAGGATGCGGCCGGCGAACACGTCCTGCCCGGGCAACACGGGCGCCACGGGCTCGCGGTTGGCGCCCGTGGCCAGCACCAGCTGCGGCGCGCTGAAATCGCGGCCGGAGGCGGCATGCGCCGTCCACACGCCTTCGCCACGCGCCACGCGCACCACCGTCTGCCCGCACACAGGTTCGATGCCGTGGTGCTTCGCGTAGGCCTCCAGGTAATCCACCACGCCCTGGCGCGGCACGTAACGCGGTGCCTCGGGCGGGAACGGCAGGCCCGGCAGCGCCGAGTGCGTCTTGACGGTGTGCAGGTGCAGCCGCTCGTAGTGGTGGCGCCACGAGGTGCCCACGCCGCAGGCCTGGTCGATCACGGTGGCGGCGATGCCGCGCTGGCGCAGGCTGCCGGCCACCGCCAGGCCCGCCGGGCCGGCACCGACGATGAGCACGGGGGAAGGCGGCGCGGCCGGCGCGGGGGTGGTCTCGGGCATGGTGGCCGCGAGTGTGCCCGCGGCCCGGGCCACCGCGCATCGGTGTTCGCCCGTGGCCGGGCGGGATCAGAACGGCAGCAGCAGCCCGAACAGCAGCCCGGCGAACAGGCCGGCCACGGTGCCCACGACCACGTCGAGCGGGAAGTGCGCGCCCGTGTGCACACGCGCCCAGCCGGTGAGCACGGCGATGGCGGTCATCGCCGCCACCAGCGTGTCGCTCAGGGTGTGGGGCAGCATCACGCCGATGACGGCCCCCATGACCAGCGCGTGGCTGCTCGGAAACCCGGCCCGCGCGCTGTGGCCCAGGTGGTTGGCACACAGGCCGAGCACGAAGGGGCGCTGCGCCTGCCAGTGCCGCGCCAGCCGTTTGCCGGCGAGCTGCACCAGGCCGGCGAACGCCAGCCCGAGCAGGGCCAGCCAAGCACCGTGGGCGGGCGCCTGCGCGCCCACGGCGGCCACCACCGCCAGCAGGGGCAACCAGCTCCAGCGCGCCAGCGCGCGCGACGCGGCCATCAACCAGGCCGGGCCCTGGCCGGCGCCGATCAGCCGGAACAGCAACACATCCAGCCGCAGCCAGGGGGAAGCGATGACCACCGAAGCGGCGTGGGAAGAACTCATGCCGCCACTGTGGGCGGCGAACATTAAACGGCGATGAAACGCCCGCCGTTCAGGCCAGCGACTGCGCGCGCGCCTGCATCAGGGCGCGGTCCTGCGCGTTTTCGGTGAGTTCGGCGGCGCGCTCGAAGGCGGCGCGCGCTTCGGCGCGCCGGCCGAGCTGTTCGAGCAGATCGCCGTGCACCGCGGCCAGCCAGGGGTAGCGCGCGAGTGCGGGCTCACCCAGCAGGGGCGCCAGCACCTGCAGGCCGGCGGCGGCGCCCGCGTGGCGCGACACAGCGACCGCGCGGTTGAGCTCCACCACCGGCGAGGGTTGCACGCGCGCGAGCTCGGCGTAGAGCGCGGCCATGCGGGCCCAGTCGGTCTCGGGCGCGCTGGCGGCGCGCGCATGGCACGCGGCGATGGCGGCCTGCAGCTGGTAAGGCCCGGGCGCGGTGGTGAGCGATTCGGCGCGCGCGATCACCTCCAGCCCGCGGCGGATGAGCAGGCGGTCCCAGCGCGCGCGGTCCTGCCGCTCGAGCAGCACGGGGCGGCCTTCGGCGTCGGTGCGCGCGGCGCTGCGCGAGGCCTGGATCTCCAGCAGCGCCAGCAGGCCCAGCACCTCGGGCTCGTCGGGCATCAGGCCCGTGAGCACGCGCGCCAGGCGCAGGGCTTCGTCGCACATCGCGGGGCGCATCCAGTCGTCGCCGCGGGTGGCCGTGTAGCCCTCGTTGAAGACGAGGTAGATGACCTCGAGCACCGAGCCCAGGCGCTCGGCGAGCGCAGCGCCCCGCGGCACCTCGAACGGCACGCCGGCCTCGCGCAGGGTGCGTTGCGCGCGCACGATGCGTTGCGCCACGGTGGTCTCGGTCTGCAACACCGCGCGCGCAATTTCGTGCGTGGTCAGGCCGCCCAGCAGCTTGAGCGTGAGCGCCACGCGCGCGTCGGCCGAGAGCACGGGGTGGCAGGCGGTGAAGATCAGGCGCAGCAGGTCGTCGCCGATGGTGTCCTGCCGCCGCGCGTCCACGGTGTCGGCCACGTCGGGCACGCGGTCGGCCTCCAGGGCTTCGAGATCGGCGGCGATGTCGGCCTCGTGGCCCTCGCGCGTGGCGCGCTGGCGCAGGTGGTCCAGCGCGCGGTTGATGGCCACGCGCATCAGCCAGGCACCGGGCTTGTCGGGCATGCCGTCCACCGGCCAGTGTTCGAGCGCGGCCACCAAAGCATCCTGCGCGATGTCCTCGGCCACGCCGAGGTCGCGCACGCGGCGCGCCACAGCGGCCACCACCGACGCGGACTCGATCCGCCAGGTGGCCGCGATGCGTTCATGGACCGCGCTGTGCATGGGCCGTTCAGGCCTGCTGCGCGAAGGCCGCTTCGTCCATATAGAAGACTTCCCACTGGTGGCCGTCGGGGTCGGCGAAGCCGTGCTGGTACATGAAGCCGAGGTCCTTGGCCGGGTTGGGTGTGCTGCCACCGGCGGCCAGAGCCTTGGCGACAAAGGATTCGACCTCGGCCCGGTTCTCGCACGACAGCGCATTGAGCACGGCCGTGGCCTTGGACGGTTCGGCCACCGGCAGGTGCGTGAAGGTCTGGAAGTAGGAACGCACCAGCAGCATCACGTACAGGTGTTCGCTGATGACGATGCACGCAGCATCGTCGTTGCTGAACTGCGGGTTGAGGGTGAAACCCAGGCCGGTGTAGAAGGCGCGCGAGCGCGGCAGATCGGACACGGGCAGGTTGACGAAGAGTTGTGAAGGCATGGAAATCTCCGGAAAGAAAAGAAGCGGGGCTCAGGCCTGCATGAGGCGGCGGAAGCGGTCCACGGCGGGGCCGGGCTGGAACTCGTCGAGATCGAAGAGCTGTCGCACCTCGACCACCGCCGTGCGGCCCAGGCCCATCGGGTTGGGGAAGCGGCGCGACCATTCGATCGCTTCCTCACGGCTGCGCGCCTGGATCAGCGTGTAGCCGGCGATGAGTTCCTTGGCCTCGGCGTAGGGGCCGTCGACGATGCGCGGTGTGCCCTGCGCGCCGTGGTGCACGCACCACCCCTGGCGGCCGGGGTGCAGGCCCGAGCAGTCGAGCAGCACGCCGGCGCGCGCGAGTTCTTCGTGGAAGTGCAGCATGGACTCGAACACGGCCGGGTCGGGGTCGGGCCCCTCCATGGCCTCGAATTCGGGCACGGAACGCACGATGATCATGAACCGCATGGCTGTCTCCTGAAGGTGTCTGGCGCGGCGACCCATTTCGCCGCGTTCACCCCCACGACGAGCAAGCGCCGCCGGTTTCGACAGCCGCTGGTCGGGAAGCGCCTAGGCCCGGCTTTCGTCGAAACACGGGGCCAGGCCGCGCACCTCCACCGTGGCCCATTCGGCCGCCGGGCACTGGCGGGCGAGTTCGATGGCCTCGTTGCGGGTGACGCCCTCGAGCAGGAAGAAGCCGCCCACCATTTCCTTGGCTTCGGCAAAGGGTCCGTCGAGCCGGCGCGCGGCACCGGGCGCCTGGCTCACGCGCACCGCGTCGCTCAACCCGGCCAGCGATTCCACCGCCTTCAGCCTGCCCTGCGCGCGCAGCGATTCGCCGAACGCCTGCATGCGGGCATAGGCCTCGCGGCCCTGGGCTTCGGTGCGCTCGGCGCGCTGGCCGGCGGGCTCGATGATCAACAGCATGTACGACACGTGCAGGGTCTCCGGGCAAGCAAAAGCCGCATCCTAGGCGCAGAATGCCCGGCCATGGACACCAACCGTTTCGACACGTTTCGCGAGCAGGCCCTGGCCGAGGGTTTCGACGAGGTGCTGGAACGCCAGTGGGCGCCCCACACCGTGCTCGACACGCACACCCATCCGTTCTCCGTGAAAGCGGTCGTCACCGCCGGCGAGATGTGGCTCACCGTGGGCGGCGACACCCAGCACCTGCGCACGGGCGACACCTTCGCGCTGGGGCGCGATGTGCCGCACGCCGAGCGCTACGGCGCCGAGGGCGCGGCGTACTGGGTGGCGCGGCGCAACGGCTGAGGCGCGGCTGCGCTACATTGCTGGCGTGAACCGACAACACGCTTTCGAACTGCTGGCACGCAGCAAACCGGAACTGGCCCGCCGATACGGCGTGGCCGGCCTTGCCCTGTTTGGCTCCACAGCGCGCGACGAGGCACGCGAGAACAGCGATGTGGATGTGCTCGTGGCCTTTGATGGCCCAGCCACCTCGCAGCGGTACTTCGGTGTCCAGTTCTATCTCGAAGATCTCTTCGGTCATCCCGTCGATCTGGTGACCGAAAAGGCCTTGCGCGAAGAACTCCGACCCTACGTGAACAAGGATCGAATGGATGTCTGAGGGAGCGGCACGCGCATGGCGCTTCTACCTTGACGACATGATCGGGTTCACTCGCAAGGCCCTGGAGTACACCCGCGGTCTTGATCGAGCGCAGTTCTCGTCAGACTCCATGCGCCGCGATGCGACATTGCGCAACCTGGAGCTGTTGGGCGAAGCGGCCAACCGGATTCCGCCCGACATTCGCGCCGCGCACGGCCAGGTGCCCTGGCGACAAATGATCGCCACCCGCAACCGGCTCATCCATGCCTATCTCGGCATCGATGACGACGTGATCTGGAGCATCGTTCGGGACGACCTCCCCACCTTGCTGCACGAGTTGCAGGCGTTGCAGTCGGCACCGGATCCGCTCGCCTGAGCGGCGCAACGCGCCCTCAGTGAACTGAACCGGCGACCGCTTCGCGCCGCAACCACACGTACCAGCCCATCACCGGCTGGCGCTGCTCTTCGCGGATCGGGCCGGCTTCGATGGCCTGCACGGTGAAGCCGTGGGCGAAGGCCAGGCGCTGGACGAGTTCGCGCGAGTGCGCGTAGCGCAGGCTGGGGCGCAACTGCAGGTCGCGGCCGGGGTCGGCCTGTTCCACGCTGAAGGCGAACACGCCGCCCGGGGCCAGGCGTTGCGCCGCGGCGGCGAAGACCTCGTCGAGCGGGCCCACGTAGATGAAGACGTCGGCCGAGAGGATGAGATCGGCCGGTTCGCGGCTGGCGCGCAGGAAACCCAGCAGGTCGCCATGCACCACCTCGCGGTAGGCGCCGCTGGCGCGCGCGCGATCGACCATGACGCGCGAGGCGTCAACGCCTTCGACGGCATCGGCGTGCGGTGCGACACGGCGGCCGCACAGGCCGGTGCCGCAACCCAGGTCGAGCACGAGGCCGAAGCGGCGGTCGTTGGCGAGCAGCGGTTTGAGCAGGGTGTCGGGCGCGGCGTACTTGAGCTGGGCGAGCAGGTGGTCCTGGAACTCGTCGGCGTACTGATCGAACAGCACGCTGGCGTACACGGGTGGCGGTGCCGGCGGCTCGCGCACGTCGGTCACGGCGGCGAGGTAGTAGCGGTGCAGGTCGGCGTCGGCACCGTGCTGCAGGGCGCGTTCGTAGCTGCGCGCGGCCTCGGGCAACTGGCCGTTCTCGCGCAGCAGGTGGCCGCGCTGGCTCCAGACCTCGGCCACGGTGTCGTCCGCGGCGAGCGCGTCGTCCAGCGCCTGCAGCGCCTCGCGCGCGCGGTCCTGCCGCAGCTCGCACTGCGCGAGCGAGAGGTACAGCCCGCTTTGCTGCGCGCCGAGCGCGATGGCCTGGCGCAGCGCGTGCGCGGCACCGGCCCACTGGCCCAGGGCCTCGCGGCTGAGGCCGAGCGCGGCCCAGGCGTCGCGGTGTGTGGGGTCGGCGAGCAAGGCGGCGTCGAGCTGCTGGACGGCGGCGTTCCACTGGCCGAGCCGGCACAACGTGACGCCCAGGTTCGCCAGCACCGAGGGGCGGCCGGGCACGAGCGCGAGCGCGGCCTCGTAGTCGGCGCGCGCGGCGTCGAGGCGGCCGGCCTCGAAATGCGCGTTGCCGGCGAAGAAGTGCGCCTTGGCGCGTTCGATGGTGTCGTCGGACATGGGGCGTTCGGGTGCGAAGGAGCGCGCATCGTAGGCGATGCGCGCCCGCTCGGCCCCGCTTCAGCCCCCGCCCGCTCTCTGGCCCAGCACCTCGCGCACCTGCTGCGCGAGCGCGGCGGCGAATGCGGGGTCGTTGATGTGCAGGTCAAGCTCGATCAGGCGGTGCGTGTCGCTGGTGGCGAAGCGCGCGCGCAGGGAGTCGAACAGCGCGGCGTTCACCGCGGGCGCGTGGAAGGCCTGGCCCGGTGCGTCGAGCATGGACACGCCGCGCAGCGGCAGCAGCAGCCGCACCGGCCCGCTCGCGCGGTTGAGCTGTTCGGCGATGCGCTCGCCGGCCGCGCGCACCTCGTCGGCGTTGCTGCGCATCAGCGTCACGTCGGGGTTGTGCACGTGGAACAGGCGCTCGCGGTGGCGCTCGGGGATGGTGTGGCGCGGGCCGAAGTTGATCATGTCGAGCGCGCCCACCGAGCCCACCCAGGGCAGGCCGTGGCGCGCGGCGGCGTCGAGCCGGTTCGGGCCGGCGTCGCACACGCCGCCGTGCAGGTGCTGGCCGACCTCGGTGGTGGTCACGTCGACGACGGCGCTCAACAACCCCGCGGCGGCCAGGGCTTCGAGCGTGCGCCCGCCGGGGCCGTTGGCGTGGAACACCTGGGCGTCGAAATCGTTTTGCAGTTCGGCGCGCACGGCCTGCACGCAGGGCGTGGTGACGCCGAACATGCTGAGGCCGATCGCGGGTTTGTCTTGCGCGGCACCGGTGGCGGGCGCGCGGTGCAGCAGCATGCCCGCCATGGCGTGCGCCGCGTTGGCGAGGATGGTGCGCGAAAGACCGTTCAGGCCGGCGATGTCCGTCACCGGGTACATCAGCATCAGGTCCATCACGTCCACATAGGGCGCGACGTTGCCCGAGGCCATGGTGGAGACGAGCAGCTTGGGCACCCCGATGGGCAGGCGCCGCATGGCGGGCGCAATCATCGAGGTGCCGCCCGAGCCACCCAGGCCCAGCATGCCCGCGATCTCCCCCGCGGCCAGCGCGCGCTGCACGCACGCGCCCAACGCCTCGCCCATGGCGGTGACGGCCTCGCCGCGGTCGCGCGGGCCGAACACGGCATTGACCCCGCGCGGGTGGTGGGCCGCGACAGCGCGTGCGTCGATGTCGGCCACGCCCGGCGCGCTGCGGGTGCCGATGTCGACCGTGCACACCGGCACGCCGGCCGCGCGCAGCAGGCCGGCCACGTAATCGAGTTCCGGCGCCTTGGTGTCGAAGGTGCCGACCACCCAGGCGGGCGCCAGCGCCGCGTTCATCGCTTCGCGCCGAAGTGCGCGTCCACGCACTCGAAGAAGGTGCGGAAGGTGCCCTTCACGCGCTCCATGGCCTCGGCCTCCTGGTCGGCGGGCACGTCCCACTCGGCCCACCATTCGCCAAAGCACTGGTTGCCTTCGGTGACGGGCAGCAGGTGCATCTCGGCCACGTAGTTTTTCCAGTCGGCGTCGATGTGCAGGATCTTGTAGCGGCAGCGGTGCGTGTCGTCGGACAGGGCCAGCAGTTGCTCGCGCAGGTAACCGCCGCCGTCGCGCACGGTGAAGTGGCGCACGCAGCCCACCTGATCGGCGGGCTTGCCGTCTTCGATGTAGGACTTCTCGAAGAAGGGGTGGTATTCGCCCAGGCGACCGAAGTCGCGCAGGTAGCCCCAGGCCTGTTCCAGCGTGGCGTTCATCACCGCGCTCACGTACACGCGTGCCATGTCTTGTCTCCTGTGTGGTGTTGTCGGGTCAGCCGATGGCGGCCTGGCGGAAGCGCTCCACGTGGGCCTTGATCGCGATCTCGGTGGGCATTCTCTCCATGCTGCTGGCGCCGTAGAAGCCGTTGCAGTGCGTGCTGTGCTTGAGCACGTAGGCCACGTCTTCGGGGCTGGAGATCGGGCCGCCGTGCGCGATCACCACCACGTCCTTGCGCACCTTGCGCGCGGCCTCGCCCCACTCGTCGATGAGCTTCACGCAGGTGTCGAGCGATTTCGCGGTGGTGGCGCCGATGGTGCCGCCGGTGGTGACGCCCATGTGCGGCACGATGAAATCGGCGCCCGCTTCCGTCATGGCAATGGCTTCCTCGACCGAGAACACGTAGGGCGTGGTGAGCAGGTCCAGCGCGTGGGCCTGGCCGATCATGTCCACCTCGGTCGCGTAGTTGATGCCGGTCTCCTCCAGGCTCTGGCGGAAGGTGCCGTCGATGATGCCCACGGTGGGAAAGTTCTGCACACCGGAGAAACCCAGCTCCTTGAGCTGCTTGAGGAACACCGGCATGACGATGAAGGGGTCGGTGCCGTTCACGCCCGCGATCACGGGCGTCTGCTTCACCACCGGCAGCACCTCGCCCGCCATCTCCACCACGATCTGGTTGGCATTGCCGTAAGCCAGCAGGCCGGCCGACGACGCGCGCCCGGCCATGCGGTAGCGGCCCGAGTTGTAGATGACGATGAGGTCGATGCCGGCGGCCTCCTCGCATTTGGCGGAAATGCCGGTGCCGGCACCGCCGCCCAGGATGGGCTGGCGCGCGCGCACCATGGCCTGGAATTTGGCCATCAGGGCCTGGCGTTCGAAACGCGGCATGGGGGTGACTCCTGTGTGTGACGGGTAAGGGTTAAGTGCGGCGGCGTGCCATGAGGCTGTTGAACGCGCCGGCGATGCCGGAGCGGAAACAGAGCACGCACACCATGAAGATCAGGCCGGTGACCAGCGTCACCCAGCCACCGAAAGCGTCGAGGTAGTACTGCAGCGCCACCACCAGCGCGGCGCCGATGGCGGGGCCGAACACGGTGTGCAGGCCGCCGAGCAGGGCCATGAGCACCACGTCGCCCGAGAGGTGCCAGTGCACGTCGGTGAGCGCGGCCACCTGGAACACGATGGCCTTCATCGACCCGGCCAGGCCCGACAACGCGGCCGAGAGCACGAACAGCATGAGCTTGTAGCGCTCCACCGGATAGCCGAGCGAACGCGCGCGGGGCTCGTGCTCGCGGATGGCGACGATGACGTGACCGAAGGGCGAATGCACCACGCGGTGGATGAGCCACAGGCCGGCGATGGTGAGGGCCAGCACCAGGTGGTACATCGCCACGTCGCTGCGCAGGTCGATGAAGCCGAGCAGCGTGCCGCGCGGGATCTGCTGCAGACCGTCTTCGGCACCCGTGAAGGGCAGCTGCAGGAAGATGAAATACACCATCTGCGCCAGCGCCAGCGTGATCATGGCGAGGTAGATGCCCTGGCGGTGGATGGCGAGTGCACCGAACACCGCGCCCAGCCCCGCCGCAAACGCGGTGCCCACCAGCAGCGACAGCTCGGGCGGCAGGCCCCAGGTCTTGGCGGCCAGGCCGGTGAGGTAGGCCGCGCTGCCGAAGAAGGCCGCGTGGCCGAAGGACATCATGCCGCCGAAGCCCAGCAGCAGGCCGTAGGCGCAGGCGAACAGCGCCATGCACAACAGCTTCATCACGAACACCGGGTACAGCAGCTGCGGCACCCAGGGCACCACGAGCAGCGCGGCGATCAACACGCCGATGGCGAGGGCTTTCGCGTTCATGCCGAGCCCTCCCGGCCAAACAGGCCGCGCGGGCGCAGCAGCAGGATCAGCGCCATCACCACGAAGATCACCGTCGTCGACGCTTCGGAATAGAAGACCTTGGTGAGCCCTTCGACAACACCGATGCCCAGCGCGGTGACGATGGAGCCGGCCACCGAACCCATGCCGCCGATGACCACGATGGCGAACACGATGATCACCAGGTTGGAGCCCATGCCCGAGTTGACGTGCAGGATGGGCGCGGCCAGCACGCCGGTGAACGCGGCGAGCGCGATGCCCGCGCCGTAGGTGAGCGTGAGCAGCAGCGGCACGTTCACCCCGAAGGACTGCGTGAGCGCCGATTTCTCGGTGGCGGCGCGCAAGCGCGCGCCGAGTGCGGTGCGCTCGATCAGCCACCAGGTGGCGCCACAGGCGAGCAGCGCGGCCACGATGACCCAGGCCCGGTACTTGGGCAGCACCATGAAGCCCAGGTTGTAGATGCCGCGCAGCGCTTCCGGCACCGGGTAGGGCTGGCCCGAAGTGCCGTAGGCCACGCGCAACCCGCCCTCGATGAACAGCACCAGGCCGAAGGTGAGCAGCAAACCGTAGATCGGGTCGAGCCCGTAGAGGCGGCGCAGCAGCGTGCGCTCGAAGCCGGCGCCGAGTGCACCCACGATCAGCGGCACCGCGATCAACGCCACCCAGTAGCCCAGGCCCAGGTAGAGGTGCAGCATCCACGCACCGAAGGCACCGAGCGTGAAGAACGCACCGTGCGCGAAGTTGACGATGCGCAACAGGCCGAAGATCACCGCGAGCCCCAGGCTCAGCACGGCGTAGAAACAACCGTTGACCAGGCCGAGCATGATCTGCCCCGCGATCACCGACAACGGCAGGCCGAAGATTTCCATCACGCCCACCCCCGCTTGCCTATCATGCGCACGCCATGCCCAGCCGACATCCCGACATCTCCGTTGAAACCCATGTGATGGGCGAACACTCGGCGCAGACCGTGGTGCGCGCCGAACAGTGCGAAGCGCTCGCGGCGCGCCGCATCGCGCACGTGGCGGTGGTGGACGCGGCCACGCCCTACACCATCGTGCGCACGCACCTGAGCGGTGCCTTCATGCAGGTGTGCCTGGCCGGCGAGGGCCGCACCTTTCTCGACGGCCGCTGGTACACGCACAAGCCCGGCAGCGTGAGCTTCTCGCCCGCACACGTGCTGCACGCCTTCCATTGCGTGCCCGGCAAGCGCTGGCGCCTGGCCTGGGTGCGCTTCATGCCCGAATCGCCGCTGTCGGTGGACGGTGCGCTCTCGCCCACCATCTCGCCCTTCGACGGCCGCGTGCTGGAGCACGCCATCCTGGGCCTGGCCAGCGAGATGGAAGGCGCGGCCGACCCCGGCACCTGCGTGGTGTGGGTCGACGTGATCGAGCGCTACGCGGCGCGCATCCTGGCGCCGCTGCAGCGCGAGCCGCGCCTGGTGCCGCTGTGGAACGCGGTGAAGGCCGACCTGGCGCGCGACTGGAGCGTGGCCGAGATGGCCGCGCTGGCCAAGACCAGCGAGGAGAACCTGCGCCGCCTGTGCCAGAAGAGCCTGGGCCGCAGCCCCGGCAAGCAGCTGGCCACGCTGCGCATCGCGCACGCGGCGCACCTGCTGGCCACCAGCGACGAAAAGATCGAGACCGTGGCGCACAGCGTGGGTTACGCGAACCCGTTCGCGTTCTCCAACACCTTCAAGCGCATGACGGGTTTCAGGCCGTCGGACTACCGGCGTCGTCCCCAGGCGGCTTGAGTCTTGCATCGCGCTCATACGCCGATGCGCGAGGCAATCGCGTCGAAATCGCGCCGCAGGGTGTCGGCATCGAAGCCATCCACCACGCGACCGGAAGCCATGAGGTAGTGCCGGTCGGCCAGGTTGGCCGCGAAGCGCACGTTCTGCTCCACCAGCACGATGGTGTAGCCGCGCGTGCGCAGCCTGGCGATCAGCTCGCCGATGCGTTCCACGATCACCGGCGCCAGGCCTTCGGTGGGTTCGTCGAGCAGCAACACGCGCGCCCCGGTGCGCAGGATGCGCGCGATCGCCAGCATCTGCTGCTCGCCACCCGAGAGGTGCGTGCCGGCCGAGTTCGCGCGCTCGGCCAGGTTGGGAAAGAGTTCGTACAGCTCGGCCTCGCTCATGCCGCCCTGGGCCACCACGGGTGGCAGGCGCAGGTTCTCGCGCACGCTCAGCGTGGCGTAGATGCCGCGGTCGTCGGGGCAGTAGGCGATGCCCTGGCGCGCGATGCGGTGCGGTGCCGTGGCGATGAGTTGCTGGCCGCGCAGGCGGATCGCGCCCTCGCGCCGGTCCACCAGGCCCATGATGCTGCGCAACAGCGTGGTCTTGCCGGCGCCGTTGCGGCCCAACAGGGCCACCACCTCGCCCTCGTTCACGTGCAGGCTGGTGCCGTGCAGGGCCTGGCTCGGGCCGTACCAGGCGCACAGGTTTTCAATCTGCAGCAAAGGCTCAGCCATGGGCGGCTCCCGTGGACACCGCGGCATGGGTGTGGGTGCCCTGGCCCAGGTAGGCCTCGACCACGCGCGGATCCTTCGACACCGCGGCGTAGTCGCCCTCGGCCAGCACCTCGCCACGCGCCAGCACGGTGATGCGGTCGCACAGATCGGCCACCACCGACAGATTGTGTTCCACCATCAGCACGGTGCGGCCTTGCGCGGCGCGGCGGATGAGCTGCGCGGCCTGCACGATGTCCTCGGCGCCCATGCCGGCCATGGGCTCGTCGAGCAGCAGCACACGCGGCTTGAGCGCCAGCGTGGTGGCCAGCTCCAGCGCGCGCTTGCGGCCGTAGGGCAGCTCCGCCGCGGGCACCGTCGTCCATTCGCTCAGGCCCACCTCGGCCAGCAGTTCGTGGGTGCGGTCGTCGAAGCGCGCGAGCACGCGCTCGCTGCGCCACCAATCCATGGAGAACCCCCGCTCGCGCTGCACCGCCAGGCGCACGTTCTCGAACACGCTGAGCTGCCCGAACACGGCCGAGATCTGGAACGAACGCACCAAGCCGTCGCGCGCCACGGCGTCGGCCTTGCGGCGCGTGATGTCTTCGCCCTGGTAACGGATGCGCCCCGCCGTGGGTTCGATGAAGCGCGTGAGCAGGTTGAAGCAGGTCGTCTTGCCGGCGCCGTTGGGGCCGATGAGGGCGTGGATGCTGCCCTCGGCCACCGACAGGTTCACGTCGAGCACGGCGTGGAACCCGTTGAAGCTGCGGCTGAGCCCCTGCGTTTCGAGAATGGCCTTCATGGGGATGTCCTGGCGGCGGGGGAACGCGCCGTCACTGGGAAAACGCCCGCGGCTGCGACACCGCGCCGCGGGCGGCGATGCTCACTTCTTGACGAGGTAGCAGGTGCTCTGCGCCAGCGGCATGAAGGCCTGCTCGGCAGGGATGGTCTTCACCGGCTTGAGGTAATCCCAGGCGTACTTGGACTCGGCCGGGCTCTTCACTTCCCACAGGTACATGTCGTGCACCATGCGGCCGTCGGCGCGGATCTTGCCGTTCTTGGCGAACATGTCGTTGATCGGCATCTCGCGCATCTTGGCCGACACGGCATCCGGGTCGTCGCTGCCCGCGGCCTGCACCGCCTTGAGGTAGTGCAGCGTGGACGAGTAATCACCCGCGTGCGCCATGTTGGGCATGTGGCCCACGCGCTGCATGAAGCGGCGCGCGAAGGCACGCGATTCGTCGTTCATGTCCCAGTACCAGGCGTTGGTGAGCTGCAGGCCCTGCGCGGTCTGCAGGCCGAGCGAGTGCACGTCCTGGATCCACAGCAGCAGCGCGGCCAGCTTCTGGTTCTTGGTGACACCGAACTCCTGCGCGGCCTTGATGGCGTTGATGGTGTCGTTGCCGGTGGAGGCCAGGCCGATGATCTTGGCCTTGGAAGCCTGGGCCTGCAGCATGTACGACGAGAAATCGGTGGTGCCCAGCGGGTGGCGCGCAGCGCCCACCACGCGGCCCTTGCTGGCGCGCACCACGTCGCTCACCTGCTGCTCCAGGCCGATGCCGAACGCGAAATCCACCGTGAGGAAGAACCAGGTGTCGCCACCGCCTTCGGCGATGGTCTTGCCCGTGCCGTGCGCGAGCGAGTAGGCGTCGTAGGCGTAGTGCACGGCGTAGGGCGAGCACTGCGCGTTCGTCACGCCCACGTTGGACGCGTTGTTGACGATGACGTGGCGCTTCTTCTCCTTGGCCACGCCGGCCACGGCCAGGGCCACGCCCGAGTTGGCCAGGTCGTTGATCATGTCCACACCGCCGGTGTCGAACCACTCGCGGGCCTTCGCAGCCCCCACATCGGCCTTGTTCTGGTGGTCGGCGGATACGACGTCGATGTTCTTGCCGAACATCTTGCCGCCGAAGTCCTCCACGGCCATCTTCACGGCTTCGACAGCGCCCTTGCCCGAGATGTCGGCATAGACGCCCGAGATGTCGGTCAGCACGCCGATGCGCAGCACGTCGTTGGACAGCGTGCCCGACTGGGCCTGCGCGCTACCCACACCCGCGGCCACCACGCTGGCGGCCGCCCAATGCAACAGTTTCTTGCTCATTTGTCTCCTCTTGGATGGTCAGCCCCGAACCCGGCGTTCGAGTGGACGAATCCTAGGAAGACGATGCCACGCCAACCATGACCTGAAGGCACAGGCATCTACTCAAAACCCACACTTCTGCGGGTGATCCCGGGGTGGGTTTTCCCGAGTGACCGCCTCATTCCGCTCCGCCGAATCCACCGATGTGGGATTAGCGCGACGGCCAGGCTGAAAACCGTGAGCGATGATGTCGACGCTCTGGACGGGACTCGAACGCGGCTCGTAAAGCCGCCAAAACCAGCGGGATGGGAGGAACCATGATCGACCACGATCGGCGAAAACTCGTGCTGGCCTCATCGGCCATGGTGACAGGTGCCGTCCTGCCGGTTTCATCGAGGGCTCAGCAGCGCAGCGTCATGAACGACGCGAGCGGCTTGTCGGCCACGCCTGTATTCAGCCATCGGATACTCAATACGGATACCGAGGAGAACCTCATCGCGGCGCTCCGCGCCGAACTGAAGTCCGCCACCTCCCAGAAGCGTCCGGTGGCCATCGCAGCAGCCCGGCATTCGATGGGCGGGCAGAGCCTAGCGCGCAACGGGAGCGTCATCACCTTCGCTGCGCCACGATGCGATGTAGACAAGTCCGCTGGTGTGTTTCGTGTGCAGGCGGGAACGCGCTGGCATGAAGCGATGCAGGTGCTGGATCCGCTGCGCGAATCGCCAGCGGTCATGCAATCGAACAGTGACTTCGCTGTCGGCTCGACGTTCTCGGTGAACGCCCACGGGTGGCCAGCTCCCTACGGGCCCTTCGGCGCCACCGTCCGCGCGATTCGATTGATGTTGTCGGACGGATCAATCCTTACTTGCTCGCGGACGGAAAACACCGAACTCTTCAGTCTCGCGATGGGTGGCTATGGACTGGTCGGCATCCTTCTGGACCTGGAAGTGGAGATGGTGCCGAACACCTTGATGCGACCCGAATACGAGCGCATGGACGCAGACGCCTTGGCGAACCGCTTCCTGAAGAAGCTGGCCGATACGGCCATGGTCAGGTTGCTATACGCCCGCCTCAACGTCGCGCGAGCCAACTTCTTCAGCGAGGCGCTGCTGGTGAGCTACACGGCCGATCCGACACCGCCCGAAGGCTTGCCACCCGTCACCCGCCGCGGCGCCTTGACCGGGCTTTCAAGGTCCGTTTATCGCGCGCAGATCGGCTCCGAGCCAGCCAAGCGGGCACGCTGGGTCGCCGAAACACAGGGCGCCCCGCGGCTGGGCTCGGGCGTGGCGACACGCAACACGCTGCTGAACGAGCCCGTTTCCAACCTGGGCGCTTCGCCGGCGGGGCGCACCGACATCCTTCATGAGTACTTTGTGCCACCGGCGCGCTTCAATGCCTTCCTGAGCGCATGCAGGCAGATCATTCCCAAGGCCAAAGCCGAGTTTCTGAATGTCACGCTGCGCTACGTCGCTCGCGATGACACCAGCGTGCTGTCCTTCGCACCCGCCAACAGAATCGCAGCGGTCATGTCCTTCTCCCAGGCCATGACGTCCGAAGGCGAGGCCGACATGTTGCTGATGACCGAAGCGCTCATCGATCAGGTATCAGCCTTGGGCGGTAGTTACTACCTGCCCTATCGCTTGCACGCGCGGGTCGACCAATTTCACCGCATCTACCCCGGAGCGGAGCGTTTTGCCGCGCGCAAGCGCCACTACGACCCCGGCCTGCTCTTCCGCAACGCGCTTTGGGACAACTACCTTGCCGTCTGACGACAAACACGCCATGAACATCCTCCGTCGCATCACGCTTGTTTACGCTGTCGTTCTAGGGCTGGTGACTGCCCTCAACTACGTACCTGGTCTCACAGACGATCAGGGACGGGTTTTTGGCATCTTCGCGCTCGACCTGTACGACGACCTGCTGCATTTCGCATCCGCTGCATGGGCGGCTGCCGCAGCGTGGACATCCACACGCGCATGCGTCATCTACCTCAAGGTGTTCGGCAGCCTGTACCTGCTGGATGGGCTCCTGGGACTGGCCACAGGATCGGGGTTCCTGGATCTGGCCATCGTCGTGTATGGCATTCAACCGCTGCCGTTGCAGTTCAAGTTCTTGGCCAACCTGCCGCATATCGCACTGGGCGGCTTTGCGGCATACGCGGGATTCGTTCTCGCGCGACGCCATGCCTAAGCGCCGAATGTTGCTGATCGGACTGGGCCTCGGACTCGGTCTCGTCCTGTTTCTAGCAGCCGCCATCGCTCCCATCGCGTGGATCGAAGCCAGCTGCATGGAAACGCCGGTCGACGACAGCGCGACCTACAGCCCTATCCTCTCGCCCGAACATCGTCGCCCGGAGACCAATACGTATGTCACATACCCTGAGTGGTTGATCGTTCACGTATACGAGGACTACGCTGCCGTGGCCCACGCAGAGGGTGAATCGGCCTTCCCTTATTTCTCCAGCATCGGCAGGTACTGGTCGAACCTGTGTGTGATGACCCGACACGCGTCGGCACGTGGCGGCATCACAAGCGACTCGAAAGCCATGCTGTACACCATCGGCGTCAGCTTCTCGATCGAAATGGCCCTGAAGGGTGCCTACGAAAAAACCATGGGCTGGCTTACCGAAACGATTGGCGGTGAACCAGCGACGCCGGAAGACCGGTTCGCACGCGCTGTGGCAGACGACTACGCCCTTTTCCTGGTCCAAGCGCCTTGGTATGCGTATCCGTTCACCCAGAAATTGAAGACCTTCTGGAGGGAGGTTCCATGGGGTGAAGGCAATGTCATTCGCAAGCTCGAACGGCGCGCTTCATTCAGTCTGGAATTCGGTTTCAAGGCACTGTATGCGCGGGCCATCGGTGCGCTCGCGGGCATGGCACCGGCACCGCTGCAAGTTCGCAGCGTCGTGCGTGGATGGGACACTTCCGGAGTCCAAGAAGCAGACATCAAGACCTTCGAGGCGCTTGCAGGCGGCTTGCAAGTCATCGAAACCTCTCGCTACCGGGACTTCACTCACATCGTTCGGCGCTTGTCGATGCGCGGAGTCGATATCGTGGAAATCGCGGGCAACGACGAAGTCTTTACCACCATCCTTTTACCAACCAAGGTACCCGGGCTGGTTGGCCAGTCACTTATTGACTCGCCAGTTGCGGCCCGCCCTGGTTGGCACCGAGAGGGCCTACTCGTGAAGGTCATCGACCTGGGCCCGCTGGTGCGCCGGCTCGCCTCGATTGGCGGCGAACTGGAGCATGTCTATGAGTACTGAGTGGCGACCACTCGTCGCCACCGGAATGTTCGCCTTTGCATGCTGCCTAGCCACGCTGTCTGCCTTGGCACATCGGTCCCGACCGGCTGACGAGGTGGTCGCGTGGGCGCCACCAGAGCGGCGGGCACAGATGCTCTCTGCATCCCCGGTGTCGGTCGTGGACGCGGGACGGAATGGCTTCGTTGTGCTGCGCGGAGACTCCCCCGGTTTCGTGGGTACCTTGTACGCCCGTGGCGCGTGGTTGGTACTTCCTGCCCGGAGAAGCACCGGATGCGCTTCCGTTCGATAGCGGCCACGCGACTTGAAGTTCTGGAGCGCAGCTTCAGGAGCTGAAGCGAACAGGCCGCGTCCGCCAGCAGCGCGAGGTCGCGCCGGGAAGCGCCTCTCAGACCTTCGAAAAATCCGGCTTGCGCCGTTCCATGAACGCCCCGAACGCCTCCTTGGCCGCCGGCTCGCGCAGCATGCGCCCGAAGCTCGCGCCCTCTTCCGCAATGGTCTTGATCACCAGATCGCTCTGGCCCTTCTTCATGAGGCGCTTGGTTTCGATGAGCGAGCTCAGCGGCTTGGCGGCGAGTTTCTTCGCCACGCCTTGCGCGTAGGTGCTGGCCTCGGTGGGGGGCAGCACGCGGTTGACCAGGCCCACCTCCAGCGCGGCCTCGGCCATGAAGGGTTCGCCCAGCAGCAGCGCCTCGGCGGCGCGGTGGTAGCCCAGCATCTGCGGCACCAGCAGGCTGCTGGCGGCTTCGGGGCACAGGCCCAGGTTCACGAAGGGCATGGAGAACGCGGCGTTGTCGCCGGCGTAGACCAGGTCACAGTGGAACAACATCGTGGTGCCCACGCCCACCGCCGGCCCGCACACCGCGGCCAGCAGCGGCTTGGGGAAGGTGGCGATGCCCTGCAGGAAGCGGAACACCGGTGAATCCAGCCCCGCGGGCGGGTTGTTGAGGAAATCGCCGATGTCGTTGCCGGCGGAGAACACGGTTTCGTGGCCCTGGAACAGCACCACGCGCACGGCCGGGTCGTCCACCGCGCTGGCCAGCGCGTCGGCCATGGCGCCGTACATGGCCGAGGTGATGGAGTTCTTCTTGTCGACCCGGTTGAGGGTGACGGTGCGGATGCCGGCTTCGGTGTGGACGAGGATGTCGCTCATGGCTTTGCAAGGGGGTGTGAAAACAGCGGGCCAAGTTACCACGAAGGCCCCGTGGGCGGCCTAGACTTGGCTCCCTCGAACTGTCTCCCAGACGACGCCATGCGCCCCCGCCTGCTGCTTCCCCCGCTCCTGCTGCTCTGCCTGTGCCTGGCCATGGCGCCCGCCCGCGCGCAAGACAAACCCGACACCAGCCCGAACGCCCAGGCGCCCCTGCCCGAGATGCCGCGCCCGCGCGTGGCGCTGGTGCTCTCGGGCGGTGGGGCGCGCGGCTTCGCGCACGTGGGCGTGCTCAAGGCACTGGAGGCCGCGCGCGTGCCGGTGGACCTGATCGTGGGCACCTCGATGGGCGCCATCGTGGGCGGGCTGTATGCCAGCGGCATGAACGCCGACGAGCTGGAGCGCGAGATCCTGGGGGTGGACTGGAACGGCCTGTTCAGCACGCGCCAGCCGCGGCAGATCCTCTCGCAGCGGCGCAAGGAAGAGGATTTCGAGCTCTCGCCGGTGCTGCTGCTGGGTTTTCGCGACGGCGCGTTCCACCTGCCCACGGGCGCGGTGTCGAGCCGTTCGCTGGAGATGCTGCTGCGCCGCTACACGCTGCCCACGCGCCACCTGCCCAGCTTCGATGGCCTGCCCACGCGCTTTCGCGCCGTGGCCACCGACATGGAGACCGGCAAGGCGGTGGTGATGGACCGCGGCGACCTGGCCGCGGCGCTGCGCGCGAGCATGTCGGTGCCGGGCGTGTTCTCGCCACTGGAGATCGATGGCCGCATCCTGGGCGACGGGGGCCTGGTGAACAACCTGCCGGTGAGCGTGGCGCGCGATCTCGGCGCCGACGTGGTCATCGCCGTCAACATCGGCACGCCACTGGCGGGGCGCGACACGCTGCATTCGCTGCTGGGCATCAGCACGCAGATGATCCACATCCTGACCGAGCAGAACGTGCAGGCCAGCATCGCCACGCTCACGCCACGCGACCTGCTGCTCACGCCGCCGCTGGGCACGCTCACCTCGGGCGATTTCGACAAGGCCGACGAACTGGTGCGCCTGGGCAACGAGTACGCCCGCACGGTGAGCGAGGCGCTGGCGCGCTTCTCGGCGCCAGCGCCGCAGTACCAGGCCTGGGCCGAGGCGCGGCGCACGCAGGCCGAGGTGAACGCCACGCGCGTGGGCCGCATCGAGCGCATCCGCTTCGAGGGCGTGAGCGAGGCGCGCGCCGAGCGCCTGGCCACCGGGCTGGACCACCTCACGGGCGAGCGCGCCGACGTGAAACGCATCGAGAACGACCTGCAGCACCTGGCCGCTGCCGGCGACTACGAGCGCGTGGACTACCGCCTGGTGCGCAACCCCGACACCGGTGGCGAGGACCTGCTGGTCGGCCTGCGCGAGAACAACTGGGGGCCGAACTACCTGCGCGTGGGGCTGGACCTGCGCACCGACTTCCGCGGCGAAGGCGCGTTCAACCTGCGCCTGAGCCACAACCGCCACTGGCTCACCGACCGCGGCACCGAATGGCGCAACCGGGTGCAACTGGGCGAGACGCTGGGCCTGTACTCCGAGATCTACCAACCGCTGAACCTCACCAGCAGCAGCTTCGTGTCGGCCTATGCCGACCTGACCGTGCGCAAGGTGGACCTGTTCGACGAGAGCAGCCGGCCGCTGGCGCGCATCCAGCGCGAATCGCTGCGCATGGGCGCCGACGTGGGCTGGCCGATTGGCTTGCGCGGCGCCGTTGGCGACCTGCGGGTGGGCGTGGTGGCGAGTTCGCGGCGCTCGCAGCTTGAACTGGTGCAGCCGGGTTTCGACTTCGCGGCCGGCGTACTCGACGTGCACTGGCGCGAGCTGGGCATGCGCACCGCGGTGATCGCCGACCAGCTCGACTACGCCAACTTCCCCTCGCACGGCTACCGCGCGCTGGGCGAGGTGGTGGTGGGGCGGCGCGAGGTGCGCGGCGGCGAGCGCAGCAACTTCACCCGCATCGAGGGTTCCTACACCGGTGTGCGCAGCTGGGGGCCGCACACCTTCAACGTGGGCGCGCGGCTGGCGCACGCCAACCGCATCCCCATCGGCGCGATCGACGAGTACTCGCTCGGTGGCTTCCAGAACCTCTCGGGCTTTCGCACCGGGCAGGTGGTGGGCAGCTACCTGGCCTTCGGGCGCCTCACCTACTACCGCCGCCTGCCCTGGGAGGTCGGCATCGCGCGGGCGATGTTCGCGGGCGGGTCGATCGAAGCCGGCAACGCCTGGCTCGACCGCAACGAGGCGTCGATCAAGAACCTGCTGGCGGGCGGCAGCCTGTTCGTGGGCGCAGACACCGGCATCGGCCCGCTCTACCTCGCGGTGGTGAGCGCACCCAAGGGCTTCACCGGGCTCTACCTGTTCCTCGGCCGGCCCTGAGTTTGTCGCCCGAGCGTCATTCCTTGGGTCATTCCTTGTAATAGACGACCTGGTGCGTGGTGGCCAGCAGCGCGCCGGCCTGGCTCCAGAGCTGGCCGCGCTGATCGAAGTAGCCGTTGCGCATGACGCTGGCCTGCGCCTGGCCGAGCAACCAGCCTTCGCCCACCGCCGCGAGCTCGGCCGTGCCCACGTGGAAGTACACGGTCATCGACACGGTGCCCGCGGGCACGCGCGTGGCGCGGCGCAGCCACACGCGGGGGAAGAACACATCGCACAGCGCGGCCAGGCTCGGGAAATCGAGCGCGCGCGGCGGCTCGTCGCGCACCCACAAGGTGGTGCGGCTGTGTTCGCCGGTGCCGTCCCACACGCGCGGGATCGCGCCCTCGACCATGCGGATGTCGTAGCGCTTCACCCACTCCACGGGCGCGGCCATGTTGGGTTTGCCGATGGCGTTGGGCGAGAGCACGCGCGGCGCGGGTTCGTCCTGCGAGCCCCAGGTTTCGCGGCGCACGGCGGTGAGCGCGGTGGCGGTGAGCACGGTCTCGCCGCCCTGCTGGATCTCGATCACCCAGTGCTGGGTGGAGCGGTTGGTGCGCACCGCACGCGCACTCACGTCGAAGGCGCCGTCGGTCAGGGCGGCGCAGAAGTTGACGGTGAGCGACACCGGGTCGCCAAGCCTGTCGGGATGCTGACAGATGGCCTGCAGCGCGGTGGCGGCGGTGATGCCCCCGTAAGGGCCGACCATGTTGGCGTAGGCCGCATCGGTGCGGCCCTGCCAGCGGCCCGCGCCATCGGCGGTGAGCGCGGTGGCGCGATCGAAGAAATGGGTGTCCATGCCGTGCAGTGTGCACCAGCGCCGTGCACCGCACCGAGGCGGTCCGCACGCATGTAGCGCGCGCGACAAAACGACGCCGGCGCATGCATGCGCCGTGGGGTTTCCCCTCATCCTGCAGACCGGACGCTTGCTCACAATGCCGCTCCTACGATGGCAGCAAACCACGCACCCGATTGCATCCTCGAAGCGCGAGGACTGGTCAAGGAATTCAAGGGCTTCATGGCCGTGAACGACGTGAACCTGCGTGTACAGCGCGGACACATTCACGCCCTGATCGGCCCGAACGGCGCAGGCAAGACAACCGTCTTCAACCTGCTCACCAAATTCCTCATCCCCACGCGCGGGCAGATCCTCTACAACGGCGAGGACATCACCACGCAGAAGCCTGCGCAGGTGGCGCGCCGGGGCATGGTGCGCTCGTTCCAGATCTCGGCCACCTTCCCGCACCTGAGCGTGCGGGAGAACGTGCGCATCGGTCTGCAACGCGCCACCGGGCAATCGTTCCATTTCTGGAAATCGAAGAAGGTGCTCGACGGCCTGGACGACCGCGCGATGGCCTTGCTCGAAACCGTGGGCCTGGCCGAGTTTGCCGACTGGGTGACGGTGGAGCTGCCTTACGGTCGCAAGCGCGCACTGGAAATCGCCACCACGCTGGCCACGGAACCCGAGCTGATGCTGCTGGATGAGCCCACGCAGGGCATGGGCCACGAAGACGTGGAGCGCGTGACGCAACTCATCAAGAAGGTGTCGGCCAACCGCACGGTGCTCATGGTCGAACACAACATGAACGTGGTGTCGAGCATCGCCGACACCATCAGCGTGCTGCAGCGCGGCCAGGTGATCGCCGAAGGCGACTACGCCACGGTGTCGGCCAACCCGCAGGTGCTCGAGGCTTACATGGGCAGCGCCGAGGCCCAACTGCAAGGTGCCCACGGATGAGCGAAGAACTCCTGAGCCTCAGTGGTGTGAACGCCTGGTACGGCGAATCGCACATCCTGCATGGCGTCGATCTGCGCGTGAACCGCGGCGAGGTGGTGACGCTGCTGGGCCGCAATGGCGCAGGCCGCACCACCACGCTCAAGTCCATCATGGGCATGGTGGGCAAACGCACCGGCTCCATCCGCCTGTTCGGGCAGGAAACGGTGAACATGGCCACGCACCAGGTGGCGCGCCTGGGGCTGGGCTACTGCCCCGAAGAACGCGGCATCTTCGCCAGCCTGAGCTGCGAAGAGAACCTGCTGCTGCCCCCGGCCGTGGCCAGCGGCGGCATGTCGGTCGACGAGCTCTACGAGCTGTTCCCCAACCTCAAGGAACGGCGCCACAGCCCGGGCACGCGACTGTCGGGTGGCGAGCAGCAGATGCTCGCGGTGGCCCGCATCCTGCGCACCGGCGCCAAGCTGCTGCTGCTCGACGAGATTTCCGAAGGCCTCGCGCCCGTGATCGTGCACACGCTGGCACGCACCATCCGCACGCTGCGCGAGCGTGGCTTCACCATCGTGATGGTCGAGCAGAACTTCCGTTTTGCGGCCCCGCTCGCGGACCGCTTCTACGTCATGGAACATGGCCGCATCGTCGAGGGCTTCTCCGCAGCGGAGCTCGACGCGAGGATGGGCATGTTGCACGAGTACCTCGGCGTCTAGACACACAGACGGGCACCGGGGTGGGTCCTTTCCACGTTGACACACTGAAGGAGACGACGAGATGAAGACGACGATGAAACTGCTGGGCACCGCGGCCGCGGCGCTGATGGCCGCGGGGGCTGCGCAGGCGCAGATTTCCGACGGCGTGATCAAGATCGGTGTGCTCAACGACATGTCGGGCCTGTACGCCGACATCGCCGGCCCGGGCTCCGTCACCGCAGCGCGCATGGCGGTGGAAGACTTCGGCGCCGCTGCCAAGGGCATGAAGGTCGAGATCGTGGGCGCCGACCACCAGAACAAGCCCGACGTGGGCTCCACCGTGGCTCGCACCTGGTACGACGTGGACAAGGTCGACGCCATCGCCGACGTGCCCACCAGCTCGGTGGCACTGGCGATCAACCAGATCACGCGCGAGAAGAACAAGGTGTTCCTGAACTCGGGCGCCGCCACATCGGACCTGACCGGCAAGGCCTGCAGCCCCAACACCGTTCACTGGACGTACGACACCTGGATGCTGGCTAACGGCACCGGCAGCGCGATCGTGAAGACCGGTGGCGACAGCTGGTTCTTCCTGACCGCCGACTACGCCTTCGGCCATGCGCTGGAGCGCGACACCGAAGCGGCCGTGCTCAAGGGCGGTGGCAAGGTGCTGGGCAAGGTGCGCCACCCGTTCCCGGGGCAGGATTTCTCGTCCTTCCTGCTGCAGGCGCAGGCGAGCAAGGCCAAGGTGATTGCACTGGCCAACGCCGGCGGCGACACCATCAACTCCATCAAGCAGGCGGCCGAATTCGGCATCACGCGCGGTGGCCAGAACCTGGCGGGCATGCTGATGTTCATCACCGACGTGCACGCACTCGGCCTGAACACCGCCCAGGGCCTGATCTTCACCGAGACGTTCTACTGGGACCTGAACGACCAGACCCGCGCCTGGAGCAAGAAATTCGCCGAGCGCAACGGCGGCAAGTACCCGTCGATGGTGCAGGCCGGTGTGTACGCCTCGGTGCTGCACTACCTGAAGGCGGTGGAAGCCGCCAAGACGGATGACGGCGCCAAGGTGGTGGAACAGATGAAGAAGATGCCCACCGACGACCCGCTGTTCGGCAAGGGCATGATCCGCCAGGACGGTCGCAAGATCCACCCGGCCTACCTGGTGGAAGTGAAGAAGCCGTCCGAGTCGAAGGGCCCGTACGACTACTACAAGGTCCGCGCCACCATTCCGGCCGACCAGGCGTTCCGCCCGCTCAACATGGGCGAGTGCCCGCTGGTGAAGTAAGGCGACCACGAGCATGACCGAGATCTTCGGCGTTCCCACCGCGGCCCTGTTCGGGCAGTTGCTGATCGGGCTGATCAACGGCTCGTTCTATGCCCTGCTCTCGCTGGGGCTGGCCGTGATCTTCGGTCTGCTCAACATCATCAACTTCACGCACGGCGCCCAGTACATGATGGGCGCCTTCGTGGCCTACCTGCTGCTCAACAAGCTCGGCATCGGCTACTGGTGGGCGCTGCTCATCACGCCCTTTGTGGTCGGTGCCAGCGGCATGCTGATCGAGCGGCTCATGCTGTCGCGGCTGTACAAGCTCGACCACCTCTACGGCCTGCTGCTCACGTTCGGCATCGCGCTCATCATCCAGGGCCTGTTCCGCAACGAATACGGCTCATCGGGCCAGCCCTATGCCATTCCCGCGCAGCTGCAGGGCGCGCAGAACCTGGGCTTCATGTTCCTGCCCAACTACCGCGGCTGGGTGGTGGTGGCCTCGCTCATCGTGTGCCTGTCCACCTGGTTCGTGATCGAGCGCACCAAGCTCGGCGCGTATCTGCGCGCGGCCACCGAGAACCCCACGCTGGTGCAGGGCTTCGGCATCAACGTGCCGCGCATGATCACGCTCACCTACGGCTTCGGCGTGGGCCTGGCCGCGCTGGCCGGCGTGATGGCGGCGCCGATCTACCAGGTGAGCCCGCAGATGGGCGCCGACCTGATCATCGTGGTGTTCGCGGTGGTGGTGATCGGTGGCATGGGCTCGATCATGGGCGCCATCCTCACCGGCTTCGGCCTGGGCATCATCGAAGGCCTCACCAAGGTCTTCTACCCCGAAGCCTCCAACACGGTGATCTTCGTGATCATGGCCATCGTGCTGCTGATCAAGCCCGCGGGGCTGTTCGGCACCCAGAAGTGAACCCGCCCATGAGCACCACGACCCCCACCGCCCCCACGAGCAGCGTCGCCGCCAAGACCGGCGGCGGGCATTCGCACCTGGTCATCGCCTTCGCCATCATGGCCGCGTTCTTCCTGATCGCGCCCATGGTGGTGTACCCCGTGTTCCTGATGAAGGTGATGTGCTTCGCGCTCTTCGCCTGCGCGTTCAACCTGCTCATCGGTTTCGGCGGCCTGCTCTCCTTCGGGCACGCCATGTTCCTGGGCAGCGCGGGCTATGCGTCGGCGCACGCGGCCAAGGTCTGGGGCCTCACGCCCGAGCTGGCCATCCTGTTCGGTACGCTGTGCGCCACGCTGCTGGGTGTGGTGGTCGGCGCGCTGGCCATCCGCCGCCAGGGCATCTACTTCGCCATGATCACGCTGGCGCTGGCGCAGATGGTGTTCTTCTTCAGCCTGCAGGCCAAGTTCACCGGCGGCGAGGACGGCATCCAGGCCGTGCCGCGGGGCCAGCTCTTCGGCCTGATCGACCTGAGCTCGACGATGGCCATGTATGCGGTGGTCTACGCCATCTTCATCGCCGGCTTCCTGCTCATCTGGCGCGTGGTGCATTCGCCCTTCGGCCAGGTGCTGCAGGCCATTCGCGAGAACGAGGCGCGCGCCACCTCGCTCGGCTACGACACTGACCGCTACAAGCACCTGGCCTTCGTGCTCTCGGCCGGCCTGGCCGGCGCGGCAGGCGCCACCAAGTCCATCGTGTTCCAGCTCGCCTCGCTCACCGACGTGCACTGGAGCATGTCGGGCGAGGTGGTGCTGATGACACTGCTCGGCGGCATGGGCACGCTGTTCGGCCCGGTGGTGGGCGCGGCCATCATCGTCTCGATGCAGAACTACCTGGCCCAGCTTGGCGCCTGGGTCACCATCGTGCAGGGCGTGATCTTCGTGATCTGCGTGCTGGCCTTCCGCCGCGGTGTGGTGGGCGAGATCGCGAACTGGCTGAAGAAGCCGCTGTGATCTCGCACTGACAAAAAAGGCGCCCCGCGGGGCGCCTTTTTGCTTGGCGGGTGATCGCTCAGACGCGCTCGAAGATGCCGGCGGCCCCCTGCCCCATGCCTACGCACATGGTCACCATGCCGTACTTCTTCTGGTGCCGCTGCAGCGCGTGCACCACGGTGGCCGAGCGGATGGCACCGGTGGCGCCCAGCGGGTGGCCGAGCGCGATGGCGCCGCCCATGGGGTTGACCTTGGCCGGGTCCAGGCCCAGGGTGTTGATGACGGCGAGCGACTGGGCCGCGAAGGCTTCGTTGAGCTCGATCCAGTCCATGTCGTCCTGCTTCAGGCCGGCGTAGCGCAGCGCGGCGGGAATCGCCTCCACCGGACCGATGCCCATGATGTGCGGCGGCACGCCGCGGCTGGCATAGCTCACGAAGCGCGCGAGCGGCTTGAGGCCGAAACGCTTGACCGCGGCCTCGCTGGCGAGGATCAGCGCGCCGGCGCCATCGCTGGTCTGCGAGCTGTTGCCGGCGGTCACCGAGCCGCGCGCGGCGAACACGGTGCGCAGCTTGGCCAGGCCTTCGATGCTGGTGTCGGGGCGCGCGCCTTCATCGAGGCTCACGGTGCGCGTGCTCGTGCTCACGGCGGCGCTGTCCAGGTCCACGCTGCGCTCGGTCACTTCCACCGGGGTGATCTCGTTCGTGAACTCGCCGTTCTTCATGGCGATGACCGCGCGCTGGTGCGACTGCAGCGCGAAGGCGTCCTGCGCGTCGCGCGAGACCTTCCACTGCTGCGCCACCTTCTCGGCCGTGAGGCCCATGCCGTAGGCGATGCCGTACTGCTCCACATCCTGCGTGTTGGCGAAGATGGCGGGCGAGAGGCTGGGCGAGTTGCCCATCATGGGCACCATGCTCATGCTCTCGGTGCCGGCGGCGATCATCACGTCGGCCTCGCCCACGCGGATGCGGTCGGCCGCCATGGCCACGGCCGACAGGCCCGAGGCGCAGAAGCGGTTCACGGTGATGCCACCCACGCTGTTGGGCAGGCCCGCGAGGATGGCGCCGATGCGCGCCACGTTCAGGCCCTGCTGGGCTTCGGGAATGGCGCAGCCGCAGATGATGTCTTCGATGGCCTTCGGATCCAGACCCGGGGCTTGCGCCAGCGCCGAGCGCAGCGCGAGGGCGAGCATGTCGTCGGGCCGCAGATGACGGAACGAGCCCTTGTGCGAACGCCCGATGGGCGTGCGCGTGGCGGCAACGATGTAGGCGTCTTGAACTTGTTTGCTCATGGTGGGGCTCCTCAGTTGCGGACCGGCTTGCCGGTGTTGAGCATCCCGAGAATGCGTTCCTGCGTCTTGGGGTTCGTGATCAGCGCGCAGAAAGCCTGGCGCTCCAGCGTCATCAGGTATTCCTCGCTCACCAGCGTGCCGGGGTCGACGTCGCCGCCGGTGACCACGTTGGCGATCAGGGTGGCGATGTGGAAATCGTGCTGGCTGATGAAGCCGCCGTCGCGCATGTTCACCAGCTGGCCCATCACCGTGGCCTTGCCGGAACGGCCCGCCACCGGGAACAGGCGTCTGTGCGGCGCGCGGTAGCCGGCGCGGTACATGGCCTTGGCCTCGTTGAGCGCCACGAACAGCAGTTCGTCCTTGTGCGGCACGATGAGGTCGGACTCGAGCAGGTAGCCGATGCTGCGCGACTCGATGGCGCTGGTGCCCACCTTGGCCATGGCCGCGGCGGTGAAGCCTTCGGTGAGGAAGGGCAGCAGGTCCTTGCCCGTTGACGTGGCGGCGTTCTCGGCCGCACGGCGCGCGATGTAGGTGAGGCCGCCCGCGCCCGGGATCAGGCCCACGCCCACCTCCACCAGGCCGATGTAGCTTTCCATGTGCGCCACACGCTTGCTGCTGTAGACGGCCAGCTCGCAGCCGCCGCCCAGCGCCATGCCGCGGATCGCGGAGACCACCGGCACGTTGGCGTAGCGCAGGCGCAGCATGGTCTGCTGCATGAAGCCTTCGGCGTCTTCGATGGCGGCCACACCCACGGCCAGGAAGGCCGGCAGCATGGCCTGCAGGTCGGCACCAACGCTGAAGGGCTCGTCGCCCGACCACACCACCAGGCCCTGGTACTGCGCTTCGGCCAGTTCCACCGCCTGCATCAGGCCTTCGCACACCTCGGGGCTGATGGCGTGCATCTTGGTCTTGATGCTGGCGATCAGGACTTCGTTGTCCAACGTCCAGAGGCGGACCGAGTCGGTCTCTTCGATCGTGGTGCCGGCGTCCGCGAAACGCGGGCCGGCTTCGCCGAGCAGCAACTCGGGGAAGGGCTGGCGCTGGTACACGGGCAGCTCGCGGCGTGGCTCGAACGTGCTCTTGGCGGGGTTCCAGGAACCCTGCGCGGTGTGCACGCCGCCGGCGTCGGCCACCGGGCCTTTGAACACCCAGTCGGGCAGCGGCGCGGTGCTCAGCGCCTTGCCCGCGGCGATGTCTTCCTGAATCATCTGTGCGACATCGAGCCAGCCCGCTTCCTGCCACAGCTCGAACGGGCCCTGCTTCATGCCGAAGCCCCAGCGCATGGCCTGGTCCACGTCACGCGCGGTGTCGGCGATGGTGGCCAGGTGCACGGCCGCGTAGTGGAAGCTGTTGCGCAGGATCGCCCACAGGAACTGCCCCTGCGGCCCGGTGCTGTTGCGCAGCAGCTTCAGGCGTTCACCGGCGGGCTTCTTGAGCATGCGGCCGTACACCTCGTCGGCCTTCTCGCCCGCGGGCACGTACTCGCCGCCGTCGAGCTCGAACCGCATCACGTCGCGCCCGACCTTCTTGTAGAAACCGGCCTTGGCCTTCTGGCCCAGGTGGCCCTTGTCGAGCAGGGCCTTGAGCACGGGCGGCGTGCCGAAGCTGCCGTAGAACGGGTCGGTTTCGGCGCTCAGGTTGTCCTGCAGCGTCTTGATGACGTGGGCCATGGTGTCGAGGCCCACCACGTCGGCGGTGCGGAAGGTGCCGCTGCTGGCGCGCCCCAGGCGCTTGCCGGTGAGGTCGTCCACCACGTCGAAGGTGAGGCCGAAGTTCTCCACCTCTTTCATCGTGGCCAGCATGCCGGCGATGCCGATGCGGTTGGCGATGAAGTTGGGCGTGTCCTTGGCGCGCACCACGCCCTTGCCCAGGCCGCTGGTCACGAAGGCTTCGAGGTCATCGAGGATCTTCGGCTGCGTGGTGGGCGTGGCGATCAGCTCCACCAGCGTCATGTAGCGCGGCGGGTTGAAGAAGTGGATGCCGCAGAAGCGCGGCTTGATGGCCTCGGGCAGCGCTTCGCTCAGCTTCGTGATCGACAGGCCCGAGGTGTTGGACGCGACGATGGCGTGCTTCGCCACGTGCGGCGCGATCTTCTGGTACAGGTCGAGCTTCCAGTCCATGCGCTCGGCGATGGCCTCGATGACCAGGTCGCACTCACCCAGCAGCGCCATGTGCTCCTCGTAGTTGGCCTGGCCGATCAGGTCGGCATCGGCCGCCACACCCAGTGGCGAGGGCTTGAGCTTCTTCAGGTTCTCGATGGCGCGCGTGACGATGCCGTTCTTCGGGCCTTCCTTCGCGGGCAGATCGAAGAGAACAACAGGCACCTTGACGTTGACGAGGTGGGCGGCGATCTGCGCGCCCATCACGCCCGCGCCGAGCACGGCAACTTTTCTGACGTTGAATCGGTTCATGGATGAAAGCGGTTGCGGTGGGTGCGCGTCATTCGACGCGCTGCCACACCTGGGTTCGGTAGAAGGGGCCGAGGTAGCCGCGCATCTCGAGCTGTGCGCCGCCATTGACCGGCTTCAGGCGCGCGCGGTAGCTCTTGCCGTTGTTCGGGTCGACGATGGTGCCGCCCTCGTACACGGTCTTGTCGCTCTCGCCCTGCTTGATGCCGCGCAGGATGTCGAGCCCGACGATGGGCTTGTCCTTGCGGTCGTCCGTGCACTTGTCGCACACGGCCTTGGGGTCGCTCGCGGGGTCGAGCAGCTTCTCGATGCGGCCGCTGAAGACGCCATTGCTCTCGGTGATGCGCACGAGCGACTTCTCCTTCTTGGAGTCGTCGTCGATGGTCTTCCACACGCCCACGGGCGTCATCTGCGCGTGGGCCAGGCCCGCGAGCGCGATCAGGGAAGTGGCAAGTGTCGTCTTGAGCAACATGGCTGTCTCCTTCTGGCGGGTTACGAAACGGGCACCGCTCAGGCCAGGGCCAAGTCGGTGTCCATGAGAACCTTGCTGCCGGCACGGGCCTGGCGCATCAGCGTCGCCGTCTCGGGGAAGAGCTTGGCGAAGTAGAAGCGCGCGGTCTGCAGCTTGGCGGCATAGAACGGGTCGGTGTTGCCGCTGTCGATGGCGCGCTGCGCGGCCTGGGCCATGCGCGCGAAGAAATAGGCGAACACCAGGTGGCCGGCCACGCGCAGGTAGGGCACGGCAGCGGCGCCGACTTCGTCAGGGTTCTGGATGCCCTTGAAGCCAAGCTCGGTGGTGAATTTGGTCATCTGCTCGCCCAGGTAACCCAGCGGGTTGATGAACTCGGCCATCTTCTCGTTCACGCCCTCTTCTTCAACCAGCTTCGCGACGAGCTTGCCGAACTTCTTGAGCGTGGCGCCGTTGTTGCCCAGCACCTTGCGGCCCAGCAGGTCCAGGCTCTGAACCGTGTTGGTGCCCTCGTAGATCATGTTGATGCGGGCATCGCGCACGTACTGCTCCATGCCCCATTCCTTGATGTAGCCGTGGCCGCCGAACACCTGCATGCAGTGGTTGGTGGCCTCGAAACCGTTGTCGGTGAGGAAGGCCTTGGCGATGGGCGTGAGCAGCGCGGCGAGATCGGCGCTGTCCTTGCGCACCTTCTCGTCGGGGTGGTTCAGTTCCTTGTCGAGCAGGATGGTGCAGAACATCAGCAGCGCGCGGCCGCCTTCGGCGTAGGCCTTGGCGGTGAGC
This sequence comes from Hydrogenophaga sp., assembly GCA_016741995.1. Lineage (GTDB taxonomy): Bacteria > Pseudomonadota > Gammaproteobacteria > Burkholderiales > Burkholderiaceae_C > Hydrogenophaga. The sequence continues at coordinate 152,560 of JACVCO010000006.1, forward strand.
AGCATCTTGCGCACATCGGGGTGCACGATGATCGGGTCGGCCGGCTTGCTCTTGTCCTTCACGCCCGAGAGACTGCGCATCTGGATGCGGTCCTTGGCGTAGGCCAGCGCGTTCTGGTACGCCACTTCGGTAAGGCCCAGGCTCTGGTTGCCCACGCCCAGGCGCGCGGCGTTCATCATCACGAACATGGCCGGCAGGCCCTTGTTGGGCTCACCCACCAGCGTGCCCACGGCGCCATCCAGGATCATCTGTGCGGTGGCGTTGCCGTGGATGCCCATCTTGTGCTCGAGGCCGCCGCAATGGATGGCGTTGCGCTCGCCCAGCGAGCCATCGGCCTTCACCTTGAACTTGGGCACCAGGAACAGGCTGATGCCCTTGCTGCCCACGGGCGCATCGGGCAGGCGTGCGAGCACCAGGTGCAGGATGTTCTCGGCCATGTCGTGCTCGCCGGCGCTGATGAAGATCTTCTGGCCCGTGAGCTTGTAGGTGCCGTCGGCCTGCGGTTCGGCCTTGGTGCGCAGCAGGCCGAGATCGGTGCCGCAGTGGGGTTCGGTCAGGCACATGGTGCCGGTCCACTTGCCGCTGGTGAGGTGCGGCAGGTACAGCGCCTTCTGCTCGGGCGAGCCGTGCGCGTGCAGGCATTCGTAGGCGCCGTGCGACAGGCCGGGGTACATGGTCCAGGCCTGGTTGGCGCTGTTGAGCATCTCGTAGAAGCACTGGTTCACGATGAAGGGCAGGCCCTGGCCACCGAACTCGGGGTCGCACGAGAGCGCGGGCCAGCCGCCTTCCACGTACTGCGCATAGGCTTCCTTGAAGCCCTTGGGCGCCTTCACCTCGTGCGTGGTCTTGTCGAGCACGCAGCCCTCTTCGTCACCGCTGATGTTGAGCGGGAAGGTCACCTCGGCCGCGAACTTGCCACCTTCTTCGAGCACCGCGTTGATGGTGTCGGCGTCGATGTCGGCGTGCTTGGGGCAGGCCTTGAGTTCGTCGACGACGTTGAAGACCTCGTGCATGACGAACTGCATGTCGCGCAGTGGCGGGGTGTAGACGGGCATGGATGAAGCTCCTGTGGTTTCGTCGGAAAGAAAAAGGGGAAATCAGCTTTTGCGCCGCGGGGCCGCTGCGGCCCCGTTGCGCTCGAGGATGGCGGCGAAGCCGCGCCAGGCGCGGTCGATGCAGCCGGGGCTGCGCAGAAAGCGCGCCTCATAGTGCAGCGCGAGGATCAGGCCGTGGATTTCGAACGCCACCTGTGACGCGTCCGTGTCCGGTGCGAAGTGGCCCTCTTCGGCCGCGATCTCGACCGCGCGCTTGAACGCGTCCTGCCAGGTGGTGACGGAGCTGGCCAGCGCATCGCGCACGGGGCCGGGGCGGTCGTCGAACTCCACCGCGCCACTGATGTAGATGCAGCCCGAGTCGATCTCGACCGAGGTGCGCTTCATCCAGTTGTCGAACAGCGCGCGAAGGCGCGGCAGGCCGCGCGGCGCGGCCATCGCGGGGTAGAACACCTCGTCTTCGAAGCGCGTGTGGTACTCGCGCACCACCGAGATCTGCAGCTCTTCGCGCGAGCCGAAGTGGGCGAACACGCCCGACTTGCTCATCTGCATGACCTCGGCGAGCGCGCCGATGGACAGGCCTTCCAGACCGATCTGCGTGGCCAGGCCGAGCGCGGCATCGACGATGGCCGCCTTCGTCTGCTGGCCCTTGGGGGCCTGGCGGGCGTCGGCGCTGCGCGGCGCGCTGGCGCGGCGTTGGCGTGTGGGGGTTTCGCTCATGCGCTCGCTCGGGTGGGTGAAAGGTGGCCGCCGAAAGAAACGAACGGTCGTGCTATTTTTACCCAGATTGGCGGCGACGGGACAAGCCGCGCGCGTTTCGCGGGGCTTTGTTTAGGGCTGCGGCCCTAATTCGGCGTGAGCGGCGTCACGCCCGATGGGGCGGGCTCAGAGCCGCCCGCCGGGCAACAGCAGGTTCAGGCTGTGTTCCAGGCTTTCGCCGGGTGAGCGTTTGAAGCCGCTGCGCGCAAAGCGTTGCAGACGCCCCACGCAGAAGGCGGTGATCACGGACGCATCGGCCTGGGCGTCCACGGTGGGGGTGCTGGCGCCGGTGAGCACGGCGGCTTCGCGCAGGTTCTGGCGCAGCGTGGCTTCGATCTTGTCGAAGAACAGGTTCATGCGCTGTTGCAGGCGCTCGTTCTCGAACACCAGCGCGTCGCCCACCATCACGCGCGTCATGCCGGGGTTCTTTTCGCCGAACTGCAGCAGCAGCGCCACCAGCTTGCGGCAACGCACCAGCGCGTCGGCTTCGCGCTCGCCAAGCTGGTTGACGAGGCCGAAGACGGTCTGTTCGATGAATTCGATCAGGCCTTCGAACATCTGGGCCTTGCTCGCGAAGTGGCGGTACAGCGCGGCTTCACTGACTTCGAGCCGGGCCGCGAGCGCCGCGGTGGTGATGCGATCGGCCCCGGGCTGTTCGAGCATCGTGGCCAGCGCTTGGAGGATCTGCACGCGACGCTCGCCGGGCTTGGGGCGTTTGCGCGTGGGGGTGTCGCTGGTCTCGGCCGCGGACGCGGTGTCCAGGGCATCGTCATCGGGGGATGGCATCTCGGGCGCGGCGGTGGTCATGGTCGTGCGATCGGTCCGTGAGGTGGCTGCGAATGGCGCCCGATGGGCCCCGGGGTTACCCCCGCGGGCATTCTCGCACAGGCAGCAACATCTGGTTACCCAGCATCGGCGCGGCCTGCGGGGCTAGTGGGCGACCGCATCAAAGGCCACGCGCACGCACAGGCCACGGCCCTGCGCCCCTTCGGCGAACTGAAGTTGCGTGCGGTGCACCCTGGCGATGCCGTCGGCGATGGCCAGGCCCAGGCCATGCCCGCCCGCGGGCGCGCCGGGCACGCGATAGAAGCGTTGCAGCACGCGCTCGCGCTCCGCCACCGGAATGCCGGGGCCATCGTCTTCCACCTCGATCCAGACCCGTGGCCCCTCGGGGGTGTCACCCTGCCCGCAGCGCAGCGTGACGTGGCCGTGCGCGGGCGTGTACTTGATCGCGTTGTCGACGAGGTTGATCAGCAGCTCGCGCAGCAACCAGGTGTGGCCGCGCGTCTGGGCCGGCATCACCTCCAGCCCGAGGTCGATGCGGCGCGCGCTCGCCGCGTCGAGGAACTTGGCGAGCAGGCTTTCGCAGAGTTCGGCGAGATCGATCTGCTCGATCACGCCGTCGTCGTCGCGCAGCGCGTCGGTGCGCGAGAGCGCGAGCAGCTGGTTGGCCAGCTGCGTGGTGTTGCGCGTCGCGTCGCGCAGGCGCAGCACCTGCTCGGCCCGCAGGCTCAACAGATCGCCAACGCCGATGCTGCGGGCCGCCTGGGCCCAGGCCTCCACCTGCGCCTGCAGCCCGGCCAGCGGCGTGCGCAGCTGGTGCGCAGCATCGGCCACGAAGCGGCGTTGCGCCTCGCTCTGTTCGTTGACGCGAGCGAACAGGCGGTTGAGTGCTGCCACCAGCGGGCGCACCTCGGCCGGGGTCTGGCGGTCGTCGATCGGGCTCAGGTCGCGCGGCGAGCGGCGCTCCACCGCCTGCTTGAGGTCGATCAGCGGTTGCAGCGCGCGCGAGACGCCCCAGCTCAGCACCGCCGCGGCCACGGCGAACAACAACAGGTTGGGCAGGAGCACGCGCAGCAGCACGTTGCGCACCCATTGCTGGCGCGCGTCGCTGCCATCGGCCAGCATGACGATGAGCTCGCCCGCCTCGGTGTCCATGCGCTGCGCCACCACACGGTGTGTGACGCCCTCCTCGACCACGCTCACGAACTCCGGGGCTTCGGTGGCGGGCAACAGCGTGGGCAGCCAGGTCGGGCCCACGAGTTGCTGCCCCTGGGCGTTGAAGACACCGAGCGCGGCATAGCCCTCGCGGTCGGCGAGGAACTCCTGGATGGGCGGCGCCATGAGCAACGCGAGATCGGCCACCAGCGGAGGCCCCCCCGGGCCAATGCCGATGCCCAGACCGGGGTCGGTCTCGGCCAGACCGTCGGCGCCCTTGCGCGCGATGCGCGACACCACCACCGAGTCGGCCAGCATCGGCACCAGGCGCTGCAGGCGCTGGTCTTGTTGCAGGGCAGCGGTGCCTGCGCTCTGGTAATGGAAGAAGACGCTGAACGCGCCGATCAGTGCGATGGTGGCCAGCAGCGTGACCAGCAGGCGGCGGCGCAGGCCGCCGATCATGTCGCGCGCGCCGCCGCCCTCAATCCTCGGCAGGGGCATCGGCGCACTCCAGGCGGTAACCGAAGCCGCGAACGGACCGCAACCGGATGCCCGCGGGTTCGAGCTTGGCGCGCAGACGCGAGACGTAGACCTCGATGGCGTTGGGCGTGATTTCCTTGTCCCAGCCCGTGAGCGCGGCCAGCAGCTTGTCCTTGGCGGCGGGCTTGGGCGCTTGCAGCAGCATGTATTCGAGCACCGTCCACTCGCGAGGGCCGAGTTCGAGCGGCTGGCCGGCGAGCGTGGCGCGGCGCTGTGCGGTGTCCATTTCCAGCGTGCCGAAGCCCAGCACCGCGGTGGTGGCGGCCTGCGAGCGGCGCAACAGCGCGCGCAACCGCGCCAACAGCTCGGGCAACTCGAAGGGCTTGACCATGTAGTCGTCGGCGCCGAGATCCAGCCCCTGCACGCGATCGCGCAACGCATCGCGCGCGGTAAGGATGAGCACCGGCATGGCCAGGCCGCGCGCGCGCACGCGCCGCGTGAGCTCCAGCCCGTCCACGCCGGGCAGGCCGATGTCGAGGATGGCGGCGTCGAAGCTGTCCCTGTCGAGCGCCTGTTCGGCGCGCTCGGCACTGCCCACCCAATCGACCATGTAGCCGGCGTCGCTCAAGCCCAGCTTGATGCCGCTGGCGACCATGAGGTCGTCTTCGACGAGCAGCAGGCGCATGGGTTCAGCGGGAACGGATCATGGTGCCGAAAGGCTCGTTGCCGAGAACTTCCAGCAAGAGCGCGTGCGGCACGCGGCCGTCGATGATGTGCACCGCGTTCACGCCACTCTTGGCCGCGTCCAGCGCGCCGGCGATCTTGGGGATCATCCCGCCGGAGATGGTGCCGTCGGCCACCAGCTCGTCGATGCGCCGCGGCGTGAGCTCGGTGAGGAGCTGCATCTCCTTGTCGAGCACCCCGCGGATGTTGGTGAGCATGAGCAGTTTCTCGGCCTGCAGCACGGTGGCCAGCTTGGCGGCCACCACGTCGGCGTTGATGTTGTAGCTCTCGTTCTGTTCGCCGAAGCCGATCGGGCTGACCACCGGGATGAACTGGTCGTCCTGCAGGGCCTTCACCACCGCGGGGTCGACGCCCACGATGTCGCCGACCTGGCCCACATCGTGCTCGCGCGCCGGATCGGCCTGGTCGGCCAGGCGCAGCTTGCGGGCGCGGATCATGGCGCCGTCGCGGCCGGTCAGGCCCACGGCCTTGCCGCCGGCCTGGTTGATCAGGCCCACGATGTCCTGCTGCACCTCACCCGCCAGCACCCACTCCACCACTTCCATGGTCTCGGCGTCGGTCACGCGCATGCCCTGGATGAACTCGCCCTTCTTGCCCAGGCGCTTGAGCAGGGTCTCGATCTGCGGGCCGCCACCGTGCACCACCACCGGGTTGATGCCGACCAGCTTGAGCAGCACCACGTCCTCGGCGAAGTCCTGCTGCAGGGCCGGGTCCGTCATGGCGTTGCCGCCGTACTTGATGACCATGGTCTTGCCGTGGAACTGCCGGATGTAGGGCAGCGCCTGGGCCAGGATCTCGGCGCGGTCGCGCGGGGCGATGGTGGTGATGTCGGGAGCGGAAGACATGCGCGGGCTTTCGGGTGAGGCCAAAAGCCCGGATTCTAGGGATGCGCGTGGCTCAGAAATGAATGCCGCGCATCATCTGCTGCATCGCGATCGCCTCGGGCGACAGCTGCGGCTTCGCGCCCTTTTCGCCCTTCGCCGCCGCCGAGTCGGGGAACATGCGAAAGCTCGTGTTCATCACGATCTGCGCGATGCGCGGCACCAGTGCATGCATCACCTGGCCGGTGATGCCCAGGCGCGTGGCGATGCGCACCGGTTTGTCGATGCACGCCTGCGCGATCATGTCGGCGGCCTCTTCGGGCGCCAGCGTGGGCACGTTGTTGTAGATCTTGGTCGGCGCGATCATGGGCGTGCGCACCAGCGGCATGTTGATCGTGGTGAAGGTGATGCCCTGGTCGGCGAACTCGCTCGAAGCGCAACGCGTCCACGCGTCCAGCGCGGCCTTGCTGGCCACATAGGCGCTGAAGCGCGGCGCGTTGGTGAGCACGCCGATGGAGCTGATGTTGACCACATGCCCCTTGCGCCGCTGCACCATGCCGGGCAACAGGCCCATGGTCACGCGCAGGCAGCCGAAGTAGTTGAGCTGCATGGTGCGTTCGAAATCGTGGAAGCGGTCGTAGCTGCCTTCGATGGCGCGGCGGATCGAGCGGCCCGCGTTGTTGATGAGGAAATCCACGCCACCGTGGTTCTGCACCAGCAATTGCACGAAGCGGTCGCAGTCGGTCATGTCGGCGATGTCGGCCGGGTAGGCGATGAACTGGTAGCCCTTCTGCTTCGCTTCCTTGCAGGCCTCGTCGAGCTTGTCCTGGTCGCGCCCGCAGATCACGGTGATGGCACCCGCCTCGGCAAAGGTGTGCGCCGCCGCCAGGCCGATGCCCGAGCTGCCGCCGGTGATCAGCACCACCTTGCCGGCCACCGTGCCACGCAGGCTGCGGTCGCGGTGCAGATCGGGGTCGAGGTGGCGTTCCCAGTAATCCCACAGGCGCCAGGCGTAGTCCTTGAGATTGGGGCATTCGATGCCGCTGCCCTTGAGCGCAGCCAGCGTGCCGCGGCAGTCGAAGCGTGTGGGGTAGTTGACGAAGGTGAGCATGTCCTCGGGCAGGCCCAGGTCCTTCATCACCGCGTCGCGCACGCGGCGCACCGGCGCCAGCGCCATCAGGCCCTTCTTCACGCTCCGGGGAATGAAGCCCAGCAGCGCGGCATTGACGAACAGGTTCATCTTGGGCGCGTGCGCGGCCTTGCTGAAGATGTCCAGCACATCGCCCACGCGGTAACCCACCGGGTCCACCAGGTGGAAGCACTCGCCACCCTTGAGCTGCCCATGGCTGATGTGGTCGAGCGCGTTGACCACGAAATCCACCGGCACGATGTTGATGCGTCCGCCTTCGAGGCCGATGCTGGGCATCCACGGCGGCAGGATCTGGCGCATGCGCTGGATCAGCTTGAAGAAGTAGTACGGCCCGTCGATCTTGTCCATCTCGCCGCTCTGGCTGTCGCCCACCACCATCGCGGGGCGGTACACCGTCCAGGCCAGCTTGCCCTCGGCGCGCACGAGCTTCTCGCTCTCGTGCTTGGTCATGAAGTACGGGTGGTCGATGTTCTCGGCCTCGTCGAACATGTCCTCGCGGAACACGCCTTCGTACAGGCCGGCCGCGGCGATGGACGACACATGGTGGAAGTGCCCCGCGCCGATGGCCTTGGCGAAATCGACCGTGTTGCGCGTGCCGTCGATGTTCACGGCCACCTGGCTCTCCTCGTCCGCGCCGAGGTCGTACACCGCGGCCAGGTGGTAGAAGTGATCGATCTGGCCCTTGAGCGCCTTCACGTCGTCGGCCGCCACACCGAGCTTTTTCTCGGTGAGGTCACCGAACACCGGCACCGCGCGCGCCGGGCCCACGCCCCAGAACTCGCGCAAGCCCGCCACCTTGCCCTCGCTCTCCTTGCGGATGAGGAAGTGCACCACCGCGCCCTTGCGCTGCAGCAGTTTGCCCACGAGTCGCTTGCCGATGAAACCGGTGGCACCGGTGACGAAGTAATGCATGAAGTCGCTCCTGATCGGATGGGTTCGGGTCGCCAGAGATTCTGTTGCAGCCGATCGGCCGGCCCATTCCGCAGAAACCCGCGTGCGGTGCAACAACGTCTAGTCGCGCTTCCCTACACAGGGGCCGCGCACGCGGCGAACATGCGCAGCCATGGCGGCAACGGCCGCCTGCCCGCAGTGACCCAATCCACAGGAGCCCGCAGCATGGTCAAGAAGATCTCCAAGGGCGGCAGCGCCGCCAAGTCCGCCAAATCCGCGTCCAACGGCGCCTCGCCCCTGGCCGGCGCCATCAAGGATTCGGCCCAGCAGATCTGGCTGGCCGGCCTGGGCGCGTTCGCCAAGGCGCAGGAAGAAGGGGGCAAGGCCTTCGAGACCCTGGTGAAGGAAGGCCTGTCGATCCAGCGCAAGACCCAGTCCGTGGCCGAAGAGCGCATCAACGAGGCCACCAGCCGCGTGAGCAGCATGGCCAACGAGATCCAGAGCAAGGCCGCGGGCCAGTGGGACAAGCTGGAAAGCCTGTTCGAAGAGCGCGTGGCCAAGGCGCTCGGCAAACTCGGCGTGCCCTCGGCGCGCGACGTGGACGCGCTGATGGAGCGCATCGACGCGCTCAACGCGCAGGTGCTCAAACTCGGTGGCGTGGGCGTGACGGCCACCAAGCCGGCCCGCAAGGCCCCCGCGAAAAAAGCCGCCACCAAGCGCGCGCCGGCCAAAAAGGCAGCGGCGAAGAAGGCCGCCTGAGCCTGCTGCGTTGCAGCAGGCCTGAGCGGGGCCGCGCCCTACACTCGGCCGCATGACCCGAACCCGCCCCACCGCCACCACGGCACCCCGCATCGCGCTGGCCCTGGCCGGCGGCGGCCCGCTGGGCGCCATCTACGAAGTCGGCGCGCTGTGCGCGCTCGACGACACGTTGGAGGGCCTGGACCTCAACGCCTGCGGGCACTACGTGGGCGTGTCGGCGGGTGGCTTCATCGCCGCGGCGCTGGCCAACGGCATCACGCCGCGCGAGCTCTGCGAATCCTTCATCGAAGGCCGCCCGCGGATCGACGGCTTCGACCCCGCCTGGCTGATGCGCCCGGCGTGGGGCGAGTTCGCGCAGCGCCTGCGCGCGCTGCCGCAGCTGGCGGGGGGTGCGGCCTGGGCCTGGCTGGTGCACGGCAAGGCCTTCACCCAGGCCATCGAACGCCTGGGCGCGGCGCTGCCCACCGGGGTGTTCGACAACGAGGCCATCCACGCCGAGATCGAGCGGCTGTTCACCCGCCCCGGGCGCACCAACGATTTCCGCGAACTCAAGGCGCGCCTCACGCTGGTGGCCACCGCGCTCGACACCGGCGAGGCCGCACCCTTCGGCCAGCCGGGCTGGGACCACGTGCCCATCTCGCGCGCCATCCAGGCCAGCGCTGCGTTGCCCGGCCTGTTCCCGCCGGTGCACATCGATGGCCGGCACTACGTGGACGGCGCGCTCAAGAAAACACTGCACGCCACGGTGGCGCTCGACGAAGGCGTGGACCTGCTGCTGTGCGTGAACCCGCTGGTGCCCTACCACGCCTCGCCCGAGGCCACGCACGAGGGCCGCATCCCCGCGCTGGTGGAGGGCGGCCTGCCGGTGGTGATGAGCCAGACCTTCCGCTCGATGATCCATTCGCGGCTGGAGCTCGGCTTCAAGCACTACGAGCGCAACTACCCGAACACCGACATCGTGCTGATCGAACCCGACCAGCGCGACGCCGAGCTGTTCTTTGCCAACACCTTCAGCTACCGCCAGCGCCGCGAGATGGCCGAGCACGCCTACCAGCAGACGCGCGCACTGCTCAAGCTGCGCGCCGGCCGGCTGGCGCCGCAGCTTGCGCGCCACGGCATCAGCATCGACCACGCCGCACTGGCCGACCCGCAGCGCCGCCTGATCGACACGCGCATGAAACCCGCCGACAGCGCCGTGGCCGCGCGCCTGCACCGCGTGCTCGACGATCTGCAGCGGCGCCTGCCGCACGCCGCCTGAGGCGCAACGGGTCCATGGCCAAGAAAGCCCCGCGCCGCACGGCCGAGCGCATCCTCGAAACCACGCTCGACCTGTTCAATCGCTTCGGCGAACCCAACGTCTCCACCACGCTGATCTCGGCCGAGCTCGGCATCAGCCCGGGCAACCTGTACTACCACTACCCGGCGAAAGACGAGCTCATCAACTCGCTGTTCGAGCGCTACGAGCGCGCGCTGGGCGAACTGCTGGGCGCGGCCGACGGCGTGCGCAACGTGGAAGACGCCTGGTTCTTCCTGCACTCGCTGTTCGAGCGCATCTGGGAATACCGCTTCCTCTACCGCGACCTGAACGACCTGCTGTCGAAGAACCGCCTGCTGGAGACGCGCTTCCAGGCACTGCTGGCGGCCAAGACGCGCGCGGTGCGCGGCCTGCTCGGCGGCCTGGGCCGCGCGGGCGCGGTGCAGATCGACAGCCGCGAGGTGGAACCCACGGCCGACAGCATGGTGGTGCTCATCACCTACTGGCTGAGCTACGAATACGTGCGCGACCCGCGGCGCGCGCTGGAGCCGGAGCAGGCGCAGAGTGCCTTGCTGCGGGGTGCCCAGCATGTGTTGCATCAATTGGCGCCGTACCTGGAGCCGGCGCAGCGGCAGCACCTGATGGGGCTGTCTTCGGCGTACCAGCGCTGACTGTTTGCCTGCTTTTGTGGCGGGTGTGTCAGGCAACTTGCCGACACCAGCCCCGAACCTGACGTGCTTGCGTGGGGCGGTTTTGGCAGTAGAGTCGGGCGGAAGGCTGGATGCAGAAACACCGCAGCGATGGGTCGGCCCGGCTGACGCATGGTGGGCCAGGAAGGAACTCTATGGGGCAAGCGCGCGACATCGAGTTCGTCTCGTCTCGGGACGGGGTCCAGCTCGCCACCGCGTGCTACGGCGCGGGGCCGGCGTTGATCAAGGCGGCAACGTGGCTTACGCACATTGAACGCGCCGCCCCCGGAACGATCCAGCAGGCGCTGATCGACGAGTTCGCTCCCCGATTCAGCTACGTCGAATACGACACGCGCGGCTGCGGCCTGTCGCAGCGCCGGGTGGATGACCTGTCCTTCGAGGCCTGGGTGCACGACCTGGAGGCCGTGGCCGACGCACACGGCCGCAAGCCGTTCACGCTGCTGGGCTTCACCTGTGCGGCCGGCGTGGCGGTGGAATACGCGGCCAGGCATCCCGAGCGCGTGAGCCGGCTGATCCTGTTCGGCGGGTTCGCGACCTCGTATCACAGCACCAGCCATCCCGATCCGGCGATTCGCCGCGAAGGCGACCTGATGATCGAGCTGGCCGAGCTGGGGTGGGGCAACAGTTCGCCCGCGTTCCGACAGGTCTTCGTCTCGCGCTTCCTGCCCACGGCCACGCAGGCGCAGTGGATGGCCTTCGACGAGGTGCAGCGCACGACGGCGACTCCCGACGTGGCAGTGCGCTATCTGCGGGCGATGTATGGCATGAACGTCAAGCAATCGGCTGCGCGGGTGCGCTGCCCGACGCTGGTGCTGCATCCGAAGGACGACGAGATGGTCAGCTTCAAGCAGGGGCGCCGTCTTGCATCGCTCATTCCCGGCGCGCGCTTCGTGCCGCTGGAGGGCCGCAACCACATCCCGTTCCCCGACGAGCCTGCCTGGGAAGGCTTTGTGCGGGAGACCCGTCGCTTCCTCGGCACGAACGACGAGCCGACCGGGCGCGCCGAGATCCGCTTGACCGAACGCCAGCTGGAGGTGCTGCGCCGGATCTCGGTCGGCCAGTCCGACAAGCAGATCGCTGCGGCGCTGGGGCTGAGCCCACGCACCGTGGAGATGCACGCGGCGCGAGCCCTGCAGGCGCTCGGCTGCCGAACCCGCGCCGAGGCGGTTCGGCGCGCGTCCGAGCGCCACATGTTCGTGGCCTGAAGCTCCACCGCCCTACCGGGATGCCCCGGTATCCGACAGGCCGACTACCGTAGTCGGCCGACTGTCGCTCGCGCGGTGATCCGTCACAGACTCGCGGCACGAAAACTGCGGAGAACGACATGGACGGACGCCCGCTGCAGGATGTGCTGAAAGTAAGGTGCTATGGATGCGGTGCCCTGAACGCGCAGGGCATGCAGATCAAGAGCCACTGGGACGGCGACGAAGAGCTCGTGTGCTTCTGGCAGCCGCAGCCGTATCACATCGGTCATCCCGGCTTCGTCTACGGCGGAACCATCGCGTCGGTGGTCGATTGCCACGCGGTCTGGACCGCCTTGGCATCCCGCTGTCGCGATGAAGGCATCGACCTGGCGGATGGTGCCCCGCCCTTTGCGGTGGTGACCGGCCGTCTCAGCGTGAGCTTTCTCAAGCCGGCCGTCATCGACCAACCCCTGGAGTTGCGGGCGAAGGTGGTCGACGCGGGGCCGCGTCGGGCCACCGTCGCCTGTCGAGTCCTGCAGCAGGGCAGCGAATGCGCAACGGCCGAGGTGGTGACGGTGCGCGTCGCCGCGATGGGGTGACGCGATGAAGGCGATCCTTTGTACAAGCTTTGCCGACGAGCCGCAGTTGCGGCTTGGCGAGGCGACGAATCCGACGCCTGGTCCGCACGACGTCGAGATCGCGGTGCACGCCGCCGCGGTCAGCTTCATGGACCTTCTCATGGCCCAAGGGCGCTACCAGATGCGGCCAGAGTTTCCCTACGTGCCCGGCACCGATGCAGCCGGCGTGGTCGTATCGGTCGGCTGCAACGTCACGCGTTTTCACGTCGGTGATCGCGTCGCCTGCGGCAACTGGCATGGCGCATGGGCCGAGAGGATGGTGGCCCCGGAAAGCAACACGGTGCCGCTGCCGGCGGGCATCGACTTCCGGACGGCGGCGGCCGTTCGCTACGCCTACGGGACGGCGCGCTATGCGCTGGTCACGCAAGCCCGCCTGCAGGCCGGCGAAACGCTGTTCGTGACAGGAGCGGCCGGTGGCGTCGGGCTGGCCGCCGTCGACCTGGGCCGCCATCTCGGCGCGCGGGTGATCGCCGGCGTGGGTTCGCGCGACAAGGCTGTTGTCGTGCGCGAGCGCGGTGCCGAGCACGTGATCGTCTACACCGAGGAAGACCTGCGCGAGCGCATCCGATCGCTGACCGGCGGCCGTGGTGTGGATGTGTGCCTCGATCACGTCGGTGGCGACGTCTTCGCCGTCATGGCGCGCTCGATGAACTGGGGCGGCCGCCTGGTTCCGCTGGGCTTCGCCTGCGGGCAGATTCCGAGCGTCGCTGCCAACCTGCCACTGCTGAAGAACTACTCGGTCGTCGGCGCCTATTGGGGCGCGTGGGCCGAGCGCCATCCGCACGAGAGTGCCGCGGCCGACGAAGCGCTGATGCGCATGGTGGCGACAGGGGAGCTGCGCCCGCACGTCGGTCGCACGATGCCCTGGGAGGACTTCGCCGTCGCGCTGGACCTTATACGCCGTCGCGAGGCCCAGGGCCGCGTGGTGCTGCAGATGCCGCAGCCGGGTCAGTTGCTCCAGTGACGAAGCGACGAAAACCAAATCGGATGAATGCGACGCGGCGCTCACCGCTGGCTGGCCCAAATATGTGGCTCGTCGGGCCGCTCATGGCCGCTGCGCGCCATCCTGGTCGACACAAAACCCGCGGGCCAGAGAAATCAGGCCCCCAACCCGTCCACCGCCTGAAAAAGCGCCTGCCGCGCCTGGCTCACGATCTGCCCGCGCCAGATGTCGGTGTCGGTATAGAACGCGTCCTTGATGCGCTGCTTGATCTGGCCTTGAAGTTCCGCCGGTGCGTCGGGGTGCTGGTGCAGCCAGTGGTCACCGCGCAAGGAGCCGATGACCTCGGTGATGGGCACGGTGCCGTACTCCAGCGCGATGCCGGTGTACTCGGCCTGCGGGCATTCTTCGTAGACCGAGGTCCACATCAGGCCGGTGAGCTTGGCCGAGGTGGACGAACCGTCGTAGATGCTGGTGACGGGCGTGGCGCCGTTGCCGCCCCACCAGGCGCGCGCGCGGGCCAGCGCGGCGTCGTCGTCGCGGCAGGCGCAGATGCGCTCACCCAGGCCGCTGGGGCCCAGGCCGGTGTGCAGGTCGATCCAGGCGATGCGCTTCGCCGCCTGGGCGTGGTCGCGCAGCACCTGGCGCAAGGTGGTGTTGTTCCAGGTGGGCGCGGTGCCACCGAAGAACAAACCGTCCGCAAACGCGTGCTGCCCGCCAGACACCGCGGCCTGGTAGCGCGTGAGGCCGTGCTCGGCGATCCAGGCCGCCACCGCGGCGTCGTTCTCGGCCGTGGGCGGCCACACCTCGGGCAGCAGCAGCGGGTGCAGCTCGGCATAGGCTTCGTTCACCGGCAGCGGCTGCGCGAAATCCTGGAAGTTGCGGTTGAGGTCGACGTTCTCGTGCGTGACGCGGCGCAGCCACGAAAAGCCGTGCGGGTTGAGCGCGTGGATGTAGAGCACGGCCACGCCGGCGTCGCGCGCCTTGGCGCGCCACTCGGCGTCGTGCGCGGCGAACACCTGCACGCCCGAGCCGCAGAAGCCTTCGGCGCCGTGGCAGGCGCTGCTGACGATGAGCAGTTTGTCGGCGTTGGCGGGGCCGTCGAGCGCGAGGTCCATGGCCAGCACCTCGCCCTCGAGGCCCTTGAGCGGGTGCGCCAGGCTGTGGATGGCCATGCCGGCGGTGGCGGCGGCTTCGAGGAACTTGACGCGGGCTTTGGCGTAGGTGGGAGAAAAAGCGTCCTGCGGAGAAATCACGCGGCACCCCCGGCGCGGCGCGGCTGGCCCAGCCATTTCTCGGCCAGGCGCACCCAGTAGGTGGCGCCCAGCGGGATCAGGTCGTCGTTGAAGTCGTAGCTGGGGTTGTGCAGCATGCAGGGGCCGTCGCCGTGGCCGCTGTCGCGGTGGCTGCCATCGCCGTTGGCGATGAACACGTAGCAGCCGGGCCTGGCCTGCAGCATGTAGGCGAAATCTTCGGCGCCCATGGTGGGCTCCTGCGCCACCACGCGTTCAGCGCCCACGATCTCGGCCAGCACCTCGCGCGCGAAGGCGGTCTCGTCGGGGTGGTTCACGGTGGGCGGGTAGTTGCGGTTGAACTGGAACTCGCAGGTGGCGCCGTAGGCCGCGCAGGTGTGCTCGGCGATTTCCTTCATGCGGCGCTCGATCAGGTCGAGCACCTCGTAGGTGAAGGTGCGCACGGTGCCGCGCAGTTCGGCGTGGTCGGGCACCACGTTGTTGGCTTCACCGGTGTGGATCATCGTCACCGAGATCACGCCCGCGTCCACCGGCTTCTTGTTGCGCGTGATGATGGTCTGGAAGCCCATCACCATCTGGCAGGCCACGGGCACCGGGTCGATGCCGTTGTGCGGCAGCGCGGCGTGCGCGCCCTTGCCGCGGATGGTGATGATGAAGTCGTTGCTGGACGCCATGACGGGGCCGGTGCTGGCCGCGAAGCTGCCGGTGGGCAGGCCGGGCCAGTTGTGCATGCCGTACACGGCTTCCATGGGGAACTGCTTGAACAGGCCGTCCTTGATCATTTCGCGCGCGCCGCCGCCGCCCTCTTCGGCCGGCTGGAAGATCAGGTAGACGGTGCCGTCGAAGTTGCGGTGCTTCGCAAAATGCTGGGCCGCGGCCAGCAGCATGGCGGTGTGGCCGTCGTGGCCGCAGGCGTGCATCTTGCCGGCGTGCGTGCTGGCGTGCGCGAAGTGGTTGTGCTCCTGCATGGGCAGGGCGTCCATGTCGGCGCGCAGGCCGATGGCACGGCCACTGGCACCGCCGTCGCGCCCGTGCACGATGCCCACCACGCCGGTGGTGCCCATGCCGCGGTGCACGGGAATGCCCCATTCGGTGAGCTTGGCGGCCACCACGTCGGCGGTGCGCACCTCTTCAAAGCACAGTTCGGGGTGGGCGTGGATGTCGCGCCGCACGGCCGCAATGCCCGCGGCCTGCGTGACGATGGAATCGATGAGTTTCATGACCGGTCTCCGAAACCGGGCATGGTATCGGTTCAAGGCCGGTGCGGCAGCCCCCGCGGCGACAAGCCGAGCGCCGCGTCCGGGTTCAGAACCCGTTCAACGGCGGATGCGGCCGTCTTCGGTGAGCAGGGTCAGTTCGACGAACTTGGAGCCGGTGTGCTTGTTGGGGCCGAAGTCGACCGGGAAGCCGCCCAGGTCGGTGCCGCGCAGGGTCTGGATGGCGTTGATGAAGCCTTCGCGAGACACACCGCGGCCAGCGCGGTTGAGCGCCTCGCAGAACACCTTGGCCGCCACATAGCCCTCGATGCCCGAGTAGTTGGGCGCGCGGCCCTGCTTGGCCCGCACCGCGGCCAGGTACTCGCCGGAGATCGGCGTGACGGGGCTGTAGGGGAAGGGCATGACCTGGCTCACCGCCACGCCGCGCGCGTCCTTGCCCAGCTCGTCGAGCAGGGCCTGCGTGCCCACGAAGGACACGTTGTAGAAGTTGCCCGCGTAACCCGCCTTGCGCGATTCGCGGATGAAGGCGGCGCACGACTTGTAGGCGCTGATCTGCACGATGGCTTCGGGGCGCCCCGCCATGATGGACTTGACCGCCGCGGCCACGTCCACCGTGTTGCGCTCCACCGTGCCGGTGGAGGCCGGCTCCATGTTGAGCGACTTGAGCGCGCGCGTCACCCCCTCCAGGCCGGCCTTGCCATAGGCGTCGTTCTGATAGAAAACCGAGACGCGTTTGATGCCCACCTGCGTGACCTGGCGCACGATGGCCGCTGTCTCGTCGTAGTAGGACGCGCGCACGTGAATGGCGTAGCGGTTGAACGGATCGCGCAGCACCTCGGCCCCGGTGAAGGGCGCAAAGAAAGGCACCTTCGCTTCGGTGGCCAGCGGCAGGGCCACCACACTGGTGGGTGTGCCGATGTAGCCGAACAGCGCGAACACGCCCTCGCCGATCAACTGCTTCGTGTTCGCCGCACACTTCTCGGGCTCGTAGCCATCGTCCAGGCGCTTGAGATCGATGCGCCGCCCCTGCACACCGCCCTTTGCGTTGATCTGCTCGAAGAAGAGCTGTGCGCCCAGGTGGAACTGCAGGCCGAGTTGCTCGGCGGCCCCGCTGAACGGTGCGGATTGCCCGAGCACGATGGTGGTGTCGGACAACCCGGCCTGGGCATGGGCCGCCCAGGGCAGGCAACTGAAACAGGACAGCGTGGCCGCGGAACCCGTGGCCTTCAAAAGCCGGCGACGTTGCATGGCAGGGTCTCCTGATTTGGGCTTTCGTGGGGAGTACCCGGTAAGGGTATAAACCCCGGTTCATAGGGGAAGGCTCCATCCGCCAAGCGGTGCGCTGCACGGGGCAGGCGCACCTGCCTATGATCCCCACGCAACACCCGACCAGACATGACCGAAGCCTCCTTCGCCATTCGCGGGGCTTGCCCGCACGACTGCCCGGACACCTGCGCCCTGCTCACCACGGTCGAAAACGGCCGCGCGGTCAAGGTCCAGGGCAACCCGCAACACCGCCACACCGACGGCGTGCTGTGCACCAAGGTCTCGCGCTACGCCGAGCGCACGCACCACCCCGAGCGGCTGCTCACGCCGCTGCGGCGCAGCGGCCCCAAGGGCAGCGGCCGCTTCGAGCCGGTGGGCTGGGACGAAGCGCTGGACGACATCGCGGCCCGCCTGAAGGCCATCGCCGCGCGCGACCCTCAGGCCATCCTTCCCTACAGCTACGCCGGCACCATGGGCCAGGTGCAGGGCGAAGCCATGGCCGGGCGCTTCTTCCATCGGCTCGGCGCCTCCCTGCTGGACCGCACCATCTGCGCTTCCGCCGGTGGCGAGGGCCTCACGCAGACGCTGGGCGGCAAGGTCGGCATGAAGGTGGAGCATTTCGCCGAGGCGAAGCTGATCCTGATCTGGGGCAGCAACAGCATCGGCAGCAACCTGCACTTCTGGAAACTCGCGCAGCAGGCCAAGCGCGACGGCGCCCGGCTGGTCTGCATCGACCCGCGACGCACCGAAACGGCCGACAAGTGCCACGAGCACATCGCGCTCAAGCCGGGCACCGACGCGGCGCTGGCGCTCGCCCTCATGCACGAACTCATCGTGCACGATTGGCTCGACCACGACTACATCGCGCGCCACACGCTGGGCTGGGAAGGCCTGCGCGAGCGCGCGCTGCAATGGCCACCCGAGCGCGCCGCCGCGGTCTGCGGCGTGCCGGTGCAGCAGATCACCGACCTGGCGCGCGCCTACGCCACCACGAAGCCGGCCGCCATCCGCCTGAACTACGGCATGCAGCGCGTGCGCGGCGGCGGCAACGCGGCGCGCGCCGTGGCCAGCCTGCCCGCGCTGGTGGGCGCCTGGCGGCACCGCGCGGGCGGGGTGCTGCTCTCGTCGTCCGGCATGTTCCCGGTGCGCCGCGCCGAACTCCAGCGGCCCGACCTGCTGGCCGGGCGTGCGCCACGCACCATCAACATGAGCACCATCGGCGACGACCTGCTGCGCGAGGCCTCGCCCGGCTTCGGGCCGAAGGTGGAGGCGCTGATCGTCTACAACAGCAACCCGGTGGCGGTGGCGCCCGAGTCGGGCAAGGTGGTGCAAGGCTTCGCGCGCGACGACCTCTTCACCGTGGTGCTGGAGCACTTCCAGACCGACACCGCCGACCACGCGGACTACATCCTGCCCGCCACCACCCAGCTCGAGCACTGGGACATCCACACCAGCTACGGTCACACCGACGTGCTGCTCAACCGCCCGGCCATCGCGCCGCAAGGCCAGGCACGCACCAACACCGACGTGTTCCGCGCGCTGGCTGCGCGAATGGGTTTCGACGACCCCTGCTTCGCCGACGACGACCTCACGCTGTGCCGCACCGCCTTCGAGGGCGTGATCGATTTCCAGCAACTGCTGGATGAAGGCTGGGCCACGCTGGCCGTGCCCGAAGCGCCGTTCGCCCATGGCGGCTTCCCCACGCCGTCGGGCAAGTGCGAATTCCACAGCGATCGCCTGGCCGCCATGGGGCTGGACCCGCTGCCCGATCACCTGCCCAACGTGGAACCCGGGGGCACGCACCCCGACTACCCGTTGGCCATGATCTCGCCGCCAGCACGCAACTTCCTCAACAGCAGCTTCGTCAACGTGCAGAGCCTGCGCGACGTGGAAGGCCAGCCGCTGTTGGAGATCCACGCCGACGACGCGGCCCCGCGCGGCATCAACAGCGGCGCCATGGTGCGGGTATTCAACGAGCGTGGCGAGTACCGCTGCGTGGCTGAGGTGTCCTCGCGCGCGCGGCCCGGCGTGGTCAACGGCCTGGGCATCTGGTGGCGCAAGCTCGGGCCCTTCGGCACCAACGTGAACGAGGTGACGAGCCAGCGGCTCACCGACCTGGGCCGCGCGCCCACCTTCTACGACTGCCACGTGCAGGTGGCCCCGCTGGAGGCCACCCCCTGATGCGCCGCGCGGCGCTGGCGCTGCTGCTCGCGGCGGCCGCGCTGGCCACCGGGTGCGCGCGCACCACCGGGCCGGGCTACTACTGGCAATCGTTCACCGGCCATGCCGACCTGATGTGGCGCACCCGGCCGGTGGCCGACTGGCTGGGCGACCCCGCCACGCCCGCCCCGCTGCGCCAGCGCCTTGAACTGGCGCGACGCCAGCGCGCCTTCGCGGTGAGCGAACTCGGCCTGCCCGACAACGCCAGCTACACGCGCTACGCCGACCTGCAGCGGCCCGCCGCCGTCTACAACGTGGTGGCCGCCCCGCCGTTGTCGCTGGATCTCAAGACCTGGTGCTTCCCCGTGGCGGGCTGCGTGGGCTACCGTGGCTACTACCGCGAGGCCGACGCCCAGGCCTTTGCCGGCGGCCTGGGCGAGGGCCTGGAGGTGGCCGTCTACCCCGTGCCCGCGTACTCCACCCTGGGCTGGATGAACTGGGCCGGTGGCGATCCGCTGCTCAACACCTTCATCCACTACCCCGAGGGCGAGCTTGCGCGCCTGGTGTTCCACGAACTCGCGCACCAGGTCGCCTATGCGAAGGACGACACCGCCTTCAACGAATCCTTCGCCACCGCGGTGGAGCGCCTGGGCGTGCAGCGCTGGCTGGCCCGGGCTTCCACGCCCGCGGCGCGCGCCGAGTACGTGGCCTTCGACCAGCGCCGCAACGCCTTCCGCCAGCTCACGCGCGCGGTGCGCGAGCGCCTGCACGCGCTCTACACTGACCCAGCGCTCGACGACGACACCAAACGCGCCCGCAAACAGGGGGTGATGGACGACTTCCGCCGCGAGTACGCCGCACTCAAGGCCTTCTGGGGCGGCTTTTCGGCCTACGACGGCTGGGTGGCGCGCGCCAACAACGCACTGCTGGGCGCCCAGGGCGCCTACGACCGCTTCGTGCCGGCCTTCGAGGCGCTGTTCGAACGCGAAGGCAAAGACTTTGCCCGCTTCTATGATGCGGTGCGCGCGCTGGCCGACCTGCCACAGGCCGACCGCCACGCCGCCCTGCAGGCACTGGCACCGACCACCCGCTGACCCGAGGAGACACGAGGCATGGCCGACATCCACATCGAACGCGAACACACCCTGGGGCTGGCCGCCGCGCGCAAGCTGGCCTGGCAGTGGGCGGAGCAGGCCGAGAACGAGTTCGACATGAGCTGCACCTACGAAGAAGGCAAGAAGGCCGACGACGTGCAGTTCACGCGCTCGGGCGTGAGCGGCTGCCTGCACGTCACGGAAAACCGCTTCGTGCTCGACGCCAAGCTGGGCTTCCTGCTCGGCGCGTTCAAGGAGCGCATCGAATCCGAGATCGTGAAGAACCTGGACACGCTGCTGGCGGCGAAGAAACCCGCTGCAAAAAAGGCGCCCGCCAAAAAGAAAGCCACCTGATCGGTGGCTTGGCGGGTCGCGAGGCGATCAGCTCAGACTTTCGATGAGGTCGATGTATTGCTGCATCGCGTCGTCCGACGAGGCGCCCTTGAAACCGTTCCAGGCGTCCCACTTGGCGCGGCCCACCATGTCGCCGAAGCCGGGTTTCTTCTCGGTGTTGTCGCCCGCGGTGGCCTGTTTGTACAGGCCGTAGATCTTGAGCAGTGTGCTGTTGTCGGGGCGTTCGGCGAGCTTCTTGGAATTGGCAACGGCCGCTTCGAAACGGGCTTTGAGGTCGGACATGGGGTCTCCTGAAGGGAAAGCGCTGAGGGATGGCGGTTTGTCCCGGTATCTTACGGAGCCCGGCCTCGCCAGAATAGGGAACCCACCCGAGGAGACAGCATGGATCACCGCGTCGCCGCCGTCACGCAGGCGCTGAGCACCGCGATCGGCCTGGAAGGCGAGCGCATGAGCAAGGTCGACACGGCCTGGCTGCGCATGGACTCGTCCGCCAACCTCATGATGATCGTGGGCGTCTGGATCCTCAAGCCCGCGGTCTCGCGCGACGCGCTGGCCGAGCGCATCACCGAGCGGCTGCTGCCCTACCGGCGTTTCCTGCAGATCGCGCGCGAGGACGCGGCCGGCGCCGCCTGGGTCGACGACCCCGATTTCAAGCTCGAACGCCACCTCACCACACACCGCCTCAAGCGCGCCCGGGGCCAGACGGCGCAGGCGGCCTTGCAGGCACGGGTGGCGACACTGGCCATGCAGCCGCTGGACCACGCCCACCCGCTGTGGCAGTTCGAACTCATCGAACACCACGAGGGCGGCTCGGCGCTGATCGCACGCATCCACCACTGCATCGCCGACGGCATCGCACTCATCAGCGTGATGATGAGCCTGGTCGATGGCGGCGCCATGCCGCCCCAGCGCCGCTCCAGGCCGGCACGCGAAGCCGCGGCGGGCGCGGAAGACTGGCTGGCCGACACCCTGATCCGCCCCCTGGGCGACATCACCGCGCGCGCACTCGAGGTGGCCGGCGGCAGCGCCGCAAAGTCGCTCACCCTCGTGGCCGCGCCGCAGCAGACCCTGGCCGGCACGGTGGACCAGGCCATCGACATCGCGCGCATCGGCACCCAGCTCGCCAGCGACCTGGCCGCCCTCGCGCTCATGCCCGACGACGCCAGCACCCGCCTGAAGGGCACGCCCGGCGCGGTGAAAAAGGTGGCCTGGTGCGAGCCGATCCCGCTCGACGCCGTGAAAGCGGTGGGCAAGGCCTTCAATGCGTCGATCAACGACGTGCTGCTGTCGTGCGTGGCCGGTGCCATCGGCCACTACCTGCGTGGCCTGGGCGACGACACCGAGGGGCAGGAGATCCGCGCCATGGTGCCGATCAACCTGCGCCCGCTGGAAGACGCCTGGAAGCTCGGCAACCGCTTCGGCCTGGTGCCGCTGCTGTTGCCCATCGGCATCACCAACCCCGTGGAACGCCTCTACGCGGTGCGCGCGCGCATGAGCAGCCTCAAGGGCAGCCTGCAACCGCTGCTGACCTTCGGCCTGCTCAGCGTGGCCGGCCTGCTCATCAAGCCCGCGCAGGACGCCATGCTCAACCTCTTCGGCCGCAAGACCACGGCCGTGATGACCAACGTGCCGGGCCCGGGCAGGAAACTGCAGGTGTGCGGCAGCACGCTGGAGCAGACCATGTTCTGGGTGCCGCAGACCGGCTCGGTGGGCCTGGGCGTGTCGGTGCTCAGCTACGGCGGCGGCGTGCAGTTCGGCGTGATCGCCGACACCGCGCTGTGCCCCGAGCCGCAGGCCATCATCGATGGCTTCACACCGGCGTTCCACCAGTTGCTGGCCCTGACGCTGATGCTGCCCTGGGGGGAGCAGACCTAGGCCTCGTGCTCCGGCAACGACAGCTTCAGCCGCCGGCTCGCGATGTGCAGCAGGCCGTCGAAGATCAGGCTCTCAACGAGCTCGACCTCGGTGGACATGGACGGTGCCATCTTCCAGCCGGCCCCGCCCGTCATGTAGACCACGGGCGCTTCGCCGCAATGGCGGTGCAGGTTCTCCACCATGCGCTGCACCGCGCCTGCAATGGCGAAGGTGCCACCGCTGGTGAGCGCGTCGCTGGTGTTGGTGGGGAAATCGCGCACCTCGCCGGTGGGCACGTGCAGGCCCGCGGTGCCCGATTCGAGCGCGCGCAGCATGATGCCGTGGCCCGGCAGGATGATGCCGCCGAGGAATTTGCCCTGGGTGTCGATGGCCTCGACCGTCACCGCCGTGCCCACCATCACCACCACGCAGGGCCGCGCCGGCCCCCGCGCGAGCAGACGCTGGCGCGCGCCGATCACGGCAACCCAGCGGTCGGAGCCCAGGCGTGCGGGGTGGTCGTAGCCGTTGACCACCCCCCCTTCGGCGTTGCCGGATACCACCCATTGCGGCGTGACATCCCAGAGTTCGAGCTGTTCCTCGACGCGGCGCTTGACCGCATCGCCCGCCACCACGCACCCCAGCACCCAGCGCGGCGTTGAGAGCCGGCTCCAGTCGCCTTCCTCGAGCGACTCGATGTTCTCGAGGAACTGGGCCCCGTGCGCGAGCAGCCGGGCCCCCACGCGGGGCTCCTCGTACAACGCCCATTTCAGGCGCGTGTTGCCGACGTCCAGGGCGAGAAAGGCCATGGGCCGGCATTATGACGAACGCCCCAGGCTGGGGCGCTCCGCGTGTCAGGCCGGCTCAGATGAGGCCAAGCCAGCAGGCGCGCTGCACCGCCGCGAGCTTGTTGTCGGTCTGCAGCTTGGCCATGGCATTGGCCAGGTGGTAGTTCACGGTGCGCTCGGACACTTCCATGCGGGAGGCGGTCTCGCGCGCGGTCAGGCCTTCGAAGGCAAGGTTCAGGCTCTCGAGCTCGCGCGGGCTCAACGCCACTCGCTGCTCGGCCAGGGCACGCTTGAGCATGGGCCACACGTTGAAGGCCGACCACGCCAGGGCGGCCGCCTCGGCCCGGCCGCCAAAAGCCCGCGGGCTGAAAAGGAAACACTCGAAGGCGCGCCCCGCGGGCAGCGGGAAGGCCACACGCACCAGGGTCTGGTGCCCATGCGCAAGAAACAGGCGGCGCCAGCGGCTGCCCTGGTCGGACGCCGACTTGGCGATGTCCTGCCAAGCCACCAGGGGTGCGTCGCTTTCGCGCCAGCTCGAACCGAAATCGCGGCTCTCCGCCAGCGCCTCGGCGGCGGCCAGCACACGGGGCGGGTGCGCGGCGAGAACATCGCGTTTCTCGCGCGGGCCGACGGGATCCGGGCCGAGCACCACCAGCGCTTCCACACCCTGCTCGCGCAGCGCGCAAAGCCAGTCCGACAGGATGCTGTCGACCCCGACACTGTCAAAGTTGACAGGGAGGGTCATGCCCGTCTCGCCCTTTCAGGGCGCAGAATGCGCGCAGCCTGCCGAGCCGAGGGCACGGGGGCGAAGCACGCTTGAACACAGGAGAGCATGTTGCGGCTGGACCGGTTGCAATTGAGAAACACGCTGGCGCGTTGGCGCCAATGGTGGCACGACGACGTCGTCGACGCACCGCTGGAGCCCATTTTGCACCCATCCCCGCAACGGTTGCTGTGGATCGGCGTATTCACGTTCTGCGGGCATGTGCTGTTTCACTGGGTCTGGGCTTACGGGTTGCCCCAGCCCTACGAGAACCCGTTGGCGCGCCTGTTCATGGCGCTCACCTCCCTGATCTACCTCATGCCCGCCCTGCGGCGCGACCCGACCTCCGCCACCAGCGGGCGTCTGTTCACGCTCGCCACCTGGATTCAACTGCCCTGGTTCTTCACCTGGATGTACAGCATGAACGGCGGCAACCCGGTCTGGCTGGGCAGCTTCGTGGCCATGGTGCTCGTCTACTACCACGCCACCGACTGGCGCCTCGCCACCCTGGGCCTGATCGTCGGCGGTGGCGCCGGCCTGTTGACCACGCACCTGCTGGGCGCCAGCCCGGTCGGCCCGGAACAGCCCATGGCCAACATCGTGGTCATCGGCTTTGCCTGGTCGATGGGCCTGATGCTCGGCCTGTCCAGCGCCAACCTGCGGCGGGCGCGGCTGATCAACACCTTGTCCACCATGGGCGTGATGGCCCACGAGCTGCGCACGCCGCTGGCCACCGTCAACCTCATGGGCGACGTGCTGCGCAACCTGTCGCAGCACGACGTGGGCGAGGCCAAGCGCAAGAAGTTCGAGGAGCTCGCCACCCGGTTGCAGAACCTGGTGCGCAGCATGAACCGCCAGATCGATACGCAGATATCCAACGCCCAGTTGCTGCGGCTGCCACGCGAAAACCTGCCGATCCAGGCCGCCGATCTGGTGCAGGAGGTGATAAGTAGCTACCCCTACCGCAGCTCGCGCGAGCGCGATTGCGTGCGCGTGCAGGTTCAGCAGGATTTCTGCTTCACCGGTTCGCGCGCGATGTTTGCCCAGGTCATCACCAACCTGCTCAAGAACGCGCTGCATGCGCTGGCCTCGGCCAGCAGCGCGCCGCAGCCGGGCGACCTGCGCGTGGACGTCGGCATCCACCACGGCAAGGGGCGCATCGCGGTCTCCGACGACGGCATCGGCATCTCGCACGAACTGCAGACACGCATCTTCGAGCCCTTCTATTCCACCCAGGCCGGCGCGGGCAACGGCCTGGGCCTGACCTTCTGCAAGAACGTGGTCGAGGCGGCCAACGGCCGCATCAGCGTGCACTCGGAGCCCGGCCTGGGTGCCGTGTTCATGATCGACTTGCCCTTGTCCACCTCCGGCTCGCCGATGCGGCCCACCCCGACCGCTTGACGCCATGGCCCTGACCCTGTCCCTCTTCCAGCGCCCGGGCGCGGTGCTGTTTCTCGACGACGATCCCGACTACCTGGAGATGCTCGGCATGGTGGTGCCGGCGCAGACACAGGTCGAGCTCTACTCGCGGCCCTCGGGCTTTCTCGCGCGAATGCAGGCCGAACCGGCCCACTGGGAGGCCGACGCCGCCCTGCAACTGCAGATGATCGACCGCTGGCGCCAGGGCCAGGCGCTGATCCCTCAGGTGCTGCACTACTGGGCGACGCGCCCCGAGCGCTACCGGCTGGCGCAGATCTGCGTGGTCGACTACGCCATGCCCGGCACCGACGGCCTCACCGTGCTCAACACCCTGCTCGACTGGCCGGGCTCGCGCGTGCTGCTGACCGGCCAGGCCGACGAGCAGATCGCCATCCAGGCCTTCAACAACGGCCTGATCGATCAGTTCGTGCCCAAACAGGCCACCGACATCACGCGCCACCTGCTGGGCGTGCTGCGCCGCCTGGCCCAATCGCCGCACCCGCGCCTGAACACCATGTGGCGGGGCGTGCTGCGGCCGCACCAGGTGTCGCTGCTGCAGATCCCCTCGGTCGCGCAATGGCTGCGCGACTACACGCACCACCACTGGGTGGAATACGTGGTGATCGGGGAGCCCTTCGGCCTGATCGGGCTCGACGCCGAAGGCCAGGTGCACTGGCTGCAGCTCGAACCCACGGCCAGCCTGGGCGATCTGGCCGAGCTGGCCGCCTCGGCCGCGCTGGGCATGGAGGTGGTTCAGGCGGTGCGCGATGGCCGCCGCCTGGCCGCGGTGGAGTTGCACCAGCAAATGGCGCTGCGCGGGCCGGTGCGCACCGCGTCGGCCACCCCGATCGGCGAGGACGGCCTGCTCATGGCGGCCGCTTTCGAACTCTCCGGCGCCGAACTGCCGCAGCCGATCTACCCGTACCGCCACTTCCTCCAGGCCGAGAACCACCGCGTGGTGCAGGACCACTGAAAGAAGAACGCCGGCAGTTGCCGGCGTCTTTCTTGCGGTGCAGAGGTCAGGCCTCCGCAGCGACCCGGGCGCGGCGCGCGATCGGCCAGTCCCAGGGTTGCACGATCGGCGCCACCTCGGCCAGCACGGCTTCGATGTGATCGAGTTCGGCGTCCGTGAGGGCTGCGCTCAGCGTCAGGCGCACCATGGCGCGGTTGCGGCTGGTGGCCGGCGCGCAGAAGATCGCGCCGAACACGCCGCGCGCCTCCAGCGCGTCGCGCAGCTTCATGGTGTCGGCCTCGGTACCGGCCTCCAGCGCAATGATCTGCTCGGTGCCCTGGTGGATCGGGTAGCCCAGGTCGGTGATGCGCTCGCGCAGGCGGCGCGTCATCTGGAACAGGCGCTCGCGCTGGGCGTCGGCGCGCTGCAGCACGTCCACCGTGGCGCGCAGGCCGGCCACCTCGTGCGGCAGCAGGCAGGAGCTGAAGATGTTCGGGAAGCTCGAGGTCAGCACGTAGTAGCGCATGCTGGCGGGCATGGTGAAGAAGCCCGCGCGGCCGGCCATGGCCTTGGCCAGGCTGGCGGTGATGAAGTGCACCCGGTTGGTGAGGCCCAACGAGGCCACGAGGCCGGCGCCGCGCTCACCGTGCGTGCCCAGCGAGTGCGACTCGTCGACCAGGATCATGGCGCCGTGCTTCTCCACCACCTCCACCATTTCGGCCAGGGGGCAGACCGCGCCGGTGGTGCTGTAGACGGAATCGACCACCACCACCCCCGGGCCCTTGCGGCTCAGCATTTTGTCCAGGTGGTCCGGGTCGTTGTGGCGGAACATGTGCGCCGGCGCGCGCGCCGCGTGTGCGCCTTCCCACAGCGAGGTGTGCGCCATGGCGTCGATGAACACGGGGGTGTTGGCGTTGGCGATGCACTGCAGCAAGCCCACATTGGCCGAATAGCCGGACTGGCAGACCAGGGCCTCTTCCTTGCCCACCCAGTCAGCGAGCGCTCGCTCCAGCGCGCGCGAGGGGTGCTGCTGCAGCAGGAACACGCCCGACTGCACCACGAATTCGGTGCTGCGGGTCAGGGCCGACACCTGCGCCGAGACGATGTCCGGGTGACCGGTGACGCTGAGGTAGTCGTTGCCGTCCAGACGCACCGCATTGGGGCCTGGCTGACTGCCGTGCAACACAAACTTGCCACCCCACTCCCCCTCCCAGCGGGGTTTGAAGTCGCGCTCGAGGCGGGCGAGCACGGCGGGGTGCATGGCGGGCTCTTTCGGCACCGCTCTTTCCAACGTTCCCAACGAATCCATGGAGTTCTCCTAGAAGGCCAGAGAACTCCATTAAAAAAATGAATGTGTGACGTATCGCACGAACCCTGTCAGAGTTGACAGGGGGTGTGACGCTTTCGTCTCAAGTTTGGGCTTGCAAATCCGACCAGTGGTCGGATGGGCGTGTGGTTTTCTTCACGGCTGTGCCAGTTATTTCTGCCGCCAGGGCAGGCCGCGGCGGCGCCAGCCCCCCCGGGTTCCGCGGTGCGCCTGGTCGTCCGGATCCCCCTCGAAGCCCTCCAGGATGTTGTAGGCCTGCAGCCCGATGGCGGTGGCGCGTTGGGCGGCGGCAATGGAACGCACCCCGCTGCGGCACAGCATCACCAGGGGTTTGCCGCCCGCTGCGGCCCGCACCTGGGCATCGAAATCGGGGTTGGGCGCCATGCCGGGCCACTGTTTCCAGGCCACAGGCACCGCTTCGGGGACAAACCCCACCCATTCACGCTCCGCATCGGTGCGCACGTCCACCAGCACGGCGCGGCCCTCGCGCACCCAGCGCCAGGCCAGCTCGGCCGACACGTCGCCCGCGTAGCTGGACGCGTCGGCGCCCTGGGGCGGGCGCGGCGCGGCCAGCGCGTCACCGCCGGCGTCATGGCGCAAGCCCGAACTGAGGTTGGCCGGCACCGCCTCGTCGATGCGCCGTGGGCGCGGCAGGTTCAGGCCGTCCATCAAGGCCACGAACTCGGCCTCGCTGCGCCCGGCCACGCGCGCGTTGTGGCGCTTCTCGTGGCCGATGGTCGACTGCGTGCGCCCGTGGTAATCGTGCCCGGGCCAGACGGTGGTGTCGTCGGGCAGCTCGAACAGCACGCGCGTGAGGCTGCGGTAGAGATCGCTCGCGCTGCCGGACTGGAAATCGGTGCGCCCGCACCCGTCGATGAGCAAGGTGTCGCCGGTGAACACGTGGTCGCGCCAGACGTAGCTCATGCTGCCCGCCGTGTGGCCGGGGGTGTGCAGGGCGCGCAGCGTTTCACCGCCGAAGCGCAGTTCGTCGCCGTGCTCGAGTTGCACCACGGCGGTGCCGATGCCGCAGCCCGCGGGTGCCGCGGAGCGCGCGCCGGTGAGTTCCACCAGCCGGCCCGCGCTGGTGATGTGGTCGGCATGGGCGTGGGTTTCGATGGCCCAGACCAGCTTCAAGCCGTGGGCCTGAAGCGCGTCGAGATCGCGCTGCAATTGCTCGTCCACGGGATCGATGATCACCGCCTCTCGGCTGGCGGCGTCGAACAGCAGGTAGGTGTACGTGCTCGACGCCGGATCGAAAAACTGCAGGGGTTGCATGGGGTGCTCTCAAAGGATGCGTGAGCCCCTGAATTGGCTCACATTGGTCTGCATGATGGGTCCGCGGCGTATTTCATCAAGCCGTTCAAAAAAATTCACGGCGCCCGGGGCCGACCCACCACCGAGGGGATGGGCGTGAGCCGCAGCTTGCAGCAACCTGAACGTTGGTGAAAACCCTGTCTTGGTAAGCATGCTTGCGGAAGGATGATGGCTTTTTTCCCAACCCGTTCTGGAGACAACCGATGACCGAGAAGAAGACCGTCACGTCCCGCCGCGGCATGCTCAAAGGTGCTGCCGTCGCCACCGGCGCCATGGCCGTGCCGATGGTCGCCACCGCGCAGACCACCACGCTGCGCTTCCAGTCCACCTGGCCGGCCAAGGACATCTTCCACGAGTACGCCAACGACTTCGCCAAGAAGGTCAATGACATGGCCGGTGGCCGCCTCAAGATCGAGGTGCTGCCCGCCGGTGCCGTGGTGCCCGCGTTCCAGTTGCTCGAAGCGGTGGCCAAGGGCACGCTCGACGGCGGCCACGGCGTGATCGCCTACCACTACGGCAAGAACTCGGCCCTGGCGCTGTGGGGTTCGGGCCCGGCCTTCGGCATGGACCCGAACATGGTGCTGGCATGGCACTACTACGGCGGCGGCAAGGATCTCGTGGCCGAGATCTACAAGTCGCTGAACATGGACGTGCAGTCGTTCCTCTACGGCCCGATGCCTTGCCAGCCCCTGGGCTGGTTCAAGAAGCCGGTGGCCAAGGTCGAGGACATGAAGGGCCTGAAGTTCCGCACTGTGGGCCTGGCCGTGGACGTGTTCACCGCCATGGGCACCGCCGTCAACCCGCTGCCCGGCGGTGAGATCGTGCCCGCGCTCGACCGCGGCCTGATCGACGCGGCCGAGTTCAACAACGCCTCGTCCGACCGCGTGCTCGGCTTCGCCGACGTGGTGAAGAACTGCATGCTGCAGAGCTTCCACCAGAGCGGCGAGCAGTTCGAGATCCTGTTCAACGGCCCGAAGTACAACGGCCTGAACGCCGAACTCAAGGCCATCATCGACTACGCCGTGCAGGCCGCCAGTGCCGACATGAGCTGGAAAGCGATCCACCGCAACAGCGAGGACTACATCGAGCTCAAGAAAGCCGGCGTGAAGTTCTACAAGACGCCCGACCCCGTGCTGCGCGCGCAGCTGGCGGCCTGGGACACGACCATCGCCAAGAAATCCGGCGAGAACGCGCTGTTCAAGAAGGTGCTCGATTCGCAGAAGGTCTTCGCCCAGCGCGCCGGCCAATGGCAGAACGACTACACCGTCGACTTCAAGATGGCCTACAACCACTACTTCGGCCGCGGCGCCAAGAAGAGCTGATCCTTCAAGGGTCAGCCCAGAAAGGGCGCCCCTCGGGCGCCCTTTCTGTTTCCCGGAAATCGTCATGCAAAAACTACTTCTGTCGGTCGACGCGTTGTCAACCTGGTTCGGCAAGGCCTGCGCCTGGTCGGTGGTGGTCCTGACCGGCCTCATCACGTGGGAAGTCTTCTCCCGCTACGTGCTCAACAACCCGCACGCCTGGGTGCTGGACGCCCAGATCATGCTGTACGGCCTGCTCTTCATGACCGCAGGCGCCTACACCCTCGCCAAGAACGGCCACGTGCGCGGTGACGTGCTGTACGGCTTCTTCCAGCCGCGCACGCAGGCCAGCATCGACCTGGCGCTCTATGTGGTGTTCTTCCTGCCCGGCATCGTGGCCCTCACCTGGGCCGGGTGGACCTTCGCCAACGAATCGCTGGCGATCCGCGAACAGACCTTCAACGCCGACCCGCTGCCGGTCTACCCGTTCAAGTTCGTGGTGCCCGTGGCGGGCGCCTTCCTGCTGCTGCAGGGCATCGTGGAAATCATCCGTTGCGTGATCTGCATCCGCACCGGCGAATGGCCCAAACGTGAAGAAGACGTGGAAGAAGTCGACGTCGACAAACTCAAGGAAATGGTGCACGTGAAAGACGCCGACATCGAAGCACTGGACAAGAGCCTGACTGCTCAGCAGAAAGGTGGCCAGTGATGAAATTGCGCAAGGAACTCTGGTTCGGCTTCATCCTGATGGGCATCATCATCGCCGCGGCGGGGGTGATGGTGCTCAGCGTGGACAAGATGGAAAACGGCCACTACGGCCTGCTGATGCTCTCGCTGGTGGTCGTGGCCATCATGCTGGGCTTCCCCACCGCCTTCACGCTGATGGGCATGGGGATCATCTTCACCTTCTTCGCCTACCACTCGGGCGACCAGTCCGCGGCCGGGGCGATCCGCCAGACGCTGGACCTGATGGTGCAACGCGCGTTCTCCGTGATGGCGAACGACGTGCTGATCTCGATCCCGCTGTTCGTGTTCATGGGCTACCTCGTCGAACGCGCGAACCTGATCGAGAAGCTCTTCCGCGCCCTGCACCTGGCGCTGGCGCGCCTGCCAGGCTCGCTGGCCGTGGCCACGCTGGTCACCTGCACGGTGTTCGCCACCGCCACCGGCATCGTGGGTGCCGTGGTCACGCTCATGGGCCTGCTGGCACTGCCGCAGATGCTCAAAGGCGGTTACGACACGCGCCTGGCGGCCGGCGCCATCACCGCCGGCGGCTGCCTGGGCATCCTGCTGCCGCCTTCGGTGCTGCTGATCGTCTATGGCGCCACCGCGGGCGTGTCGGTGGTCAAGCTCTACGCGGGTGCGTTCTTCCCCGGCCTGATGCTGTCGGCGCTGTACATCATCTACGTGATCCTGCTGGCCAAGCTCAAGCCGGCCTGGGCGCCCCCGCTGTCGGCCGAGCAGCGCATCGTGCCGCTGCCCGAGCCGCTGCTCAAGATCGGCGCGCGCACCGGCGCATCGGCCCTGGCGGGCCTCGTCAACGGCCTCAAGGGCCGCAACAACCAGAGCGTGCCCGCGGGCTACCTGCTGCGCCAGCTGGGCATCGCGCTGCTGCCCGCGCTGCTGTTCGTGGCCGTGGCCATCCTGAGCTACCCCAGCGCCAAGGAGGAGATCGACGAAGAGCTGCCGAGCGAACTCGTGCAACTGGGTGCCAATGCGCCCGTGCGCGATGCGGGCAGCGGCCTGGCCGAACCACCCGGCGGCGAAGCCGACAGCGAATCCTCGGGTGGCCTGGCCGAGCCCCCGACCGATGAAGCCGATGGCGACAGCGTTGCCGAACCCGAGGGGGCGGAACCCGAAGAAGCGCCTGCCGCGGGGGGGTTGAGCGAACCGGGTGCACCGGCGGCGCCCGATGCCAATGCGCAGGCAGAACCCGAAGCCACCGGCGCGGGCGCGGGCTACTGGATCGGCGTCGGCATGGGCCTGGTGTCGCTGCTGGTCTTCTACGCGCTGCTCAGCTACGCACGCTTCGAGATCTTCAAGATGCTGCTCTCCAGCTTCTTCCCGCTGGTGGTGCTGATCCTGTTCGTGCTCGGCTC
This sequence comes from Hydrogenophaga sp., assembly GCA_016741995.1. GTDB lineage: Bacteria > Pseudomonadota > Gammaproteobacteria > Burkholderiales > Burkholderiaceae_C > Hydrogenophaga. The sequence continues at coordinate 185,039 of JACVCO010000006.1, forward strand.
GATCGTGTTCGGCCTGGCCACACCCACCGAGGCAGCGGCCGTGGGAGCCTTCGGCGGCTTCCTGCTCGCGGCGGCCTACCGCAAGCTCACCTTCGCGGTGGTCAAGGAGAGCGTGTTCCTCACGGCCAAGACCAGCGCCATGGTGTGCTGGTTGTTCGTGGGTTCGGCGATCTTCTCGGCGGCGTTCGCGCTGCTGGGTGGCCAGGAGCTGGTGGAGCAGTGGGTGCTGGGCATGAACCTCAGCAAGACCGAGTTCCTCGTCATGACCCAGGTGATCATCTTCATCCTGGGCTGGCCGCTGGAGTGGACCGAGATCATCGTGATCTTCATGCCCATCTTCATTCCGCTGCTCGACAACTTCAACGTCGACCCGCTGTTCTTCGGCCTGCTGGTGGCACTGAACCTGCAGACCGCGTTCCTGAGCCCGCCCGTGGCCATGAGCGCGTTCTACCTGAAGGGCGTGGCCCCCAAGCACGTGACGCTGAACCAGATCTTCGCCGGCATGATTCCCTTCATGGGCATCCAGATCATCGCCATCGTGATCCTCTACTGGTTCCCCGAGATCGGCCTGTGGCTGCCTTCGGTGCTCTACAACTGATCACCACTCATCCAGCCAGGGGGCGCTTCGGCGCCCCTTTTTTTCTGGTTTGCCGCTACCATTGACGTTTACGTTAACGTCAATCATGGCCGCCCGGTTACGGTAGGCCCCGACCCCTTCCGGAGACGCCATGCCCCGCCCCAGCGACGCCCGCCTGCCGTTCGACGAACAGGTGTTGCGCGCGCCCAAGGGCAGCCCCTGGCGAGCATGGCAGGTCGATCCCGAGGCCGCGAAGCCGCAGGTCTCGCTCAAGGCGCTCGACCCCGAAGCCAAGCCCTTCTCGGGTGGCGACAAAGCGGCCGACAAGGCCGCGGTCGATCGGCTGGCCGACGAGATCGACCGGTTGCAGAACGTGTTCCACCCCGATGGCCGCTTCAAGATGCTGGTGGTGCTGCAGGGCACCGACACCGCGGGCAAGGACGGCACGGTGCGTGGCGTGTTCGCCCGCACCAGCCCGCTCGGTGTGCGCACCGTGGGCTGGAAGGCGCCCACCGAGATCGAGCGGGCGCACGACTACCTCTGGCGCATCCACCAGACCATGCCCGGCAACGGCGAGATCGTGGTCTTCAACCGCAGCCACTACGAGGACGTGCTCGTGCCCGTGGTCAACGGCTGGATCGACAAGGCACAGACCCGCCAGCGCTACGCACACCTCAACGATTTCGAGCGCATGCTGGCCGAGACCGGCACCGTGATCCTGAAGTTCATGCTGCACATCGGCTTCGACGAGCAGCGCCAGCGCCTGCAGGACCGCATCGACGACCCGGCGAAGCACTGGAAATTCAGCATGGGCGACATCGAGGTGCGCAAGCAGTGGCCGCAATACCAGAAGGCCTACGAAGACCTGCTCGAAGCCACCAGCACGCCCTGGGCCCCCTGGACCATCGTGCCGGCCAACAGCAAGACGCACCGCAACCTCATGATCGCCACCATCGTGCGCGACACCCTCAAGGCGCTGGACTTGCGCTTTCCCCCGGAAGACCCCGCGCTGAAGAAACTGCGCGTGGAATGAGCCACCCCGAGACCGAGAGAGACACGACATGACCCAGTTGAGCGCCGACTACCAGGCACTGGCCAACTACCGCCCGAAGAACAAGGTGCGCTTCGTCACCGCCGCGAGCCTGTTCGATGGCCACGACGCGGCCATCAACATCATGCGCCGCATCCTGCAGGGCATGGGTGCCGAGGTGATCCACCTCGGCCACAACCGCAGCGTGGACGAAGTCGTCACCGCCGCGTTGCAGGAAGACGTGCAGGGCATCGCGATCAGCAGCTACCAGGGCGGCCACGTCGAGTACTTCAAGTACATGGTCGACCTGCTCAAGGCACGCGGCGGCGCGCACATTCAGGTCTTCGGCGGCGGCGGCGGTGTGATCGTGCCAGGCGAAATCCAGGACCTGCAGGCCTACGGCGTGTGCCGCATCTACAGCCCGGAAGACGGCCAGCGCATGGGCCTGCAGGGCATGATCGGCGAGATGGTCATGCGCTGTGACCAGGATCTCTCGGGCCACGCACCGAAGGCGCTGGCCGCGGTGCAAGGCCACGGCGAAATGAGTTGGCGCGCGCTCGCGCAACTCATCACCGTGATCGAGAACGGCCGCGCCGACGCCGCGCTGCTGCAGGCCGTGCGCGACGCGGCGGCGGGCGTCAAGACGCCGGTGCTGGGCATCACCGGCACGGGTGGCGCGGGCAAGTCCTCGCTCACCGACGAACTCATCCGCCGGCTGCGGCTGGACCAGAGCGACGCGCCGCGCGTGGCCGTGATCAGCATCGACCCGTCGCGCCGCAAGAGCGGTGGCGCGCTGCTGGGCGACCGCATCCGCATGAACGCCATCGGGCCGTGGCAGCAAGGCCCGCGCGTCTTCATGCGCTCGCTGGCCACGCGCGATTTCGGCAGCGAGATCAGCGCCGCCCTGCCCGACGTGATCGCCGCCTGCAAGGCCGCCGGCTTCGATCTGGTGATCGTCGAGACCTCCGGCATCGGCCAGGGCGACGCGGCCATCGTGCCGCACGTGGACGTGCCGATGTACGTGATGACGCCCGAGTTCGGCGCCGCGAGCCAGCTCGAGAAGATCGACATGCTCGACTTCGCCGAGTTCGTGGCGATCAACAAGTTCGACCGCAAGGGCGCGGCCGACGCGCTGCGTGACGTGGCCAAGCAGGTGCAGCGCAACAAGGAGGCCTGGGGCAAGCGCCCCGAAAACATGCCGGTGTTCGGCACCATGGCCGCGCGCTTCAACGACGACGGCGTGAGCGCGCTGTACCAGGCCCTCAAGCCGCGCCTGGCGGGTCTGGGCCTGGCGCTCACCGAGGGCCGCCTGCCCACCGTGTCCGTGCGCCACAGCACCAACCAGACGCCCGTCGTGCCCGCGGCGCGCACCCGCTACCTGGCCGAGATCGCCGACACCGTGCGCGGCTACAAGAAGACCGTGCGCGAGCAGGCGCGCCTGGCGCGCGAGATCCAGCAGCTGCGGGCCACCGCCGACATGCTGCGCAAGGACAAGCCCGAGCGCGCCCGCGCGGCCGAGGCCGTGATCGACCTGGCCCAGGTGCGCGAGCTTGACCAGGACAACGGTGCACGCAAGCTGCTGCTGCAATGGCCCGACATGCAGAAGGCCTACGCGGGCGACGAGTACGTGGTGAAGATCCGCGACAAGGAGATCCGCACCGCGCTCACCACCAAGAGCCTGTCGGGCACCGTGATCCGCAAGGTGGCACTGCCCAGCTACGAAGACCACGGCGAGCTGCTCAAGTGGCTGATGCTGGAGAACGTGCCGGGCAGCTTCCCGTACACGGCCGGTACCTTCGCCTTCAAGCGCGAGGGCGAAGACCCCACGCGCATGTTCGCGGGCGAAGGCGACGCCTTCCGCACCAACCGGCGCTTCAAGCTGCTCTCCGAAGGCATGCCGGCCAAGCGGCTGTCCACCGCGTTCGACTCCGTCACGCTCTACGGCAACGACCCCGACCCGCGCCCCGACATCTACGGCAAGGTGGGCAACTCGGGTGTGAGCATCGCCACGCTGGACGACATGAAGGTGCTCTACGGCGGCTTCGACCTGTGCCACCCGGCCACCTCGGTCTCCATGACCATCAATGGCCCGGCGCCCAGCATCCTGGCCATGTTCATGAACACGGCCATCGACCAGAACCTGGAGAAGTTCAAGGCCGACAACGGCCGCGACCCCACCGACACCGAGGCCGCCAAGATCCGCGAATGGGTGCTGGCCAATGTGCGCGGCACGGTGCAGGCCGACATCCTCAAGGAAGACCAGGGCCAGAACACCTGCATCTTCAGCACCGAGTTCAGCCTGAAGGTGATGGGCGACATCGCCCAGTACTTCGTGCACCACGACGTGCGCAACTTCTATTCGGTGTCCATCAGCGGTTATCACATCGCCGAGGCCGGCGCCAACCCGATCAGCCAGCTCGCGTTCACGCTCTCCAACGGCTTCACCTTCGTGGAGGCGTATCTCGCGCGCGGCATGCACATCGACGACTTCGCGCCCAACCTGAGCTTCTTCTTCAGCAACGGCATGGACCCGGAGTACACGGTGATGGGCCGCGTGGCGCGGCGCATCTGGGCCGTGGCCATGCGCGAGAAGTACGGCGCCAACGAGCGCAGCCAGAAGCTCAAGTACCACATCCAGACGAGCGGCCGCAGCCTGCATGCGCAAGAGATCCAGTTCAACGACATCCGCACCACGCTGCAGGCGCTGATTGCGATCTACGACAACTGCAACTCGCTGCACACCAACGCGTTCGACGAGGCCATCACCACGCCCACCGAAGACTCGGTGCGCCGCGCGATGGCGATCCAGCTCATCATCAACCGCGAGTGGGGCCTGGCGAAGAACGAGAACCCGAACCAGGGCGCGTTCATCATCGACGAGCTCACCGAGCTGGTGGAAGAAGCGGTGCTGGCCGAGTTCGCCGCCATTGCCGAGCGCGGTGGTGTGCTGGGCGCCATGGAAACCGGTTACCAGCGCGGCCGCATCCAGGACGAGTCGATGCACTACGAGATGCTCAAGCACACCGGCGAGTTGCCCATCATCGGCGTGAACACCTTCCGCAACCCGCACGGCGACCCGATCCCGCAGTCGCTCGAACTGGCGCGCTCCACCGAAGAAGAAAAACAAAGCCAGCTGCAGCGCCTGCACGATTTCCACGCCCGCCACGCCCACGAAGCCCCGGCCATGCTCGAGCGCCTGAAGCAGGCCGTGATCGAGAACGGCAACGTCTTCGACGTGCTGATGGACGCCGTTCGCTGCTGCTCGCTGGGCCAGATCACCAGCGCGCTGTTCGAGGTCGGCGGCCAGTACCGGCGCAACATGTGACGGCGCCCGTGCGCGTCGTCATCGCCAACCCGCGCGCGCAAGGCGGCCAGGCCGCGCGCCTGCTGCCCGCGCTGCGCGACGCCCTGCCCCCGGGCGTCGAGTTGCACACGCCCGACCGCATCGACGCCGCGCTCACGCTGTTGCGCGCCCTGCCCGAAGGCTCGCGCGTGGTGGCCGTGGGCGGTGATGGCACGCTGCACCGCTGGTTGCCCGCGCTGCTGGAGCGCGACCACGAACTCGGCGTGGTGCCCCTGGGCAGCGGCAACGACACGGCACGCGCCCTGGGCTTGCGCCACGGCAGCCCGCTGATCTGGCTCACGCACGCGCTCAACGGGCCGCCGAGCTTCATGGACACCGGCCTGGCCACCTGGCACGACACGCTGGGCGAACGCCGCGACACGCCCTTCCTCTCCAGCCTGAGCGCGGGCTTCGACGCCGCCGTGGTGGCGCGCGCCCTCACCGGGCCGGGCCGCCTGCGCGGCAAGCCACGCTACCTGTGGGCCACGCTGCGCGAGCTGGCGGCGCTGCGCACCTGGAACATCGACGTGACCGTGGACGGGCGCCACCGCCACGACGGCCCGGCGCTGTTCGCGGCCACGCTGAACACCCCCACGTTCGGCAGCGGCATGCCGGCCACGCCCGGCGCGCGCACGCACGACGGCCTGCTCAACCTGCTGCTGGCCGGACCGTTCACACGCCTGGGTGCGCTCGGCATGCTGCCGCGCCTGCTGATGGGATGGCACCTGGGCCACCCGCGCATCCACACCCAGGCCTTCGAGCAGATGACCGTGCTCGGCCGCGGCGATCTGCCGCTGGCGGCCGACGGTGAATGGCTGGGCCAGGCGCGCTCGTTCACGGCCGCGGTGCGGCCGTCGTCGCTGCGCGTGATCAGGGCGCCGGGCTCGGGCTGAGCGCGTCGGCCAGCGGCAGGTTGAGCAGCAGGTTCTGCGGCTTGAGCCGCAACAGGCCTTGCTCGTTGATCGCCAGACCCAGGTAGACCGGCTTGCCGCGCAAGTCCTCGCGCTGCTGCGCGGGGTCGGCAAAGCGCAGGCGGAACAGGCTGATCAGGCGCTGCTGGCGCGACTCGCTCAGCGTCTTGCCCTGGTACAGGTCGTTGAGCAGCGCGGTGGCTTCGGCGTCGAGCCCGATGTGCCAGCGCCACGCGGGGTCGTCCACACGCGACAGCGGCTCGATCGTGACCTGCACGCCGTGCAGGTGCGTCACCCAGCGCTGCAGCACGGTGGCCAGCGCCTTCAGGCCCGACTGCGCGCGGTTCATGCTGAGCACCAGGCCGTGCGGCAGTTCCTGCTGCACGGTGTGGGTGAGGTCGAGCACGAAGCCGTACCCGCCACCGGCCTGCGTGAGCTTGTCGAGGTAGGCGGTGGCGTTGTCGCTGCCCAGCACCTGCAGGTCGACCCCGCGCAGCGTGGCACCGGCCTGCTTGAGCAACGCGCCCATGCTGCCCAGCCCCGCGGTGTCGTTCAGGTGGTCCAGCGTTTCGGCATCGCCGGCCAGCACGCGGCCGCCGTGCAGTTGCACGCGCTGGCGGCGAAACAGCAGCTCGGCCGCGCGCCACACCGGGGCGTCGTGTTCGTTGCCGAGCATGCGCACGGCGATGGCCTGCACCAGCAGATCCAGGAACAGCGGTGGCAGCGCCACCGTGCCGGCCTCGAAGAAGCCGGCCCAGGCGGCCTCCAGCGTGCCGGCGCGCTGCACCGCGTCGCGCAGGCGCAGGAAGTGGCGCCAGTTCTCGCGCACGTCGGCATCGGCCACGGCCTCCACCTGGCCGGCGATGACGCTGCGCAAGGGGTCGTCGAGCAAGGCCTGGTGCAGCGCGCGTTCGGCCACGCACGATTCGGGCACCGGCGCGAGTTCGGGGCGTTGCAGCCAGGCCCGCCAGTAATCGGGCGTGGGGCGGTGCCAGCCGCGTGCGTCGGCTTGCAGGTGGCGGGCGCCACAGGCGGGCCAGGCGGCGTGCGCCGGGGGCGCGGCAAAGGTGTCTGTTGTCATGGGTACGGGGTGAACGGGCGCGATTGTGCGGCAGTGGCCACAATAGGCCGCCATGCAGACCGACATCACCCTCATCGGCGTGCCCACCGACATCGGCGCCGGCGCGCGCGGCGCCTCCATGGGCCCCGAGGCCTTGCGCGTGGCCGGCCTGGGCGAGGTGCTGGCCGCGCAGGGCCTGCGCGTGCTCGACCGCGGCAACCTGAGCGGGCCGGCCAACCCCTGGCAGGCGCCCGAGAACGGCTACCGCCACCTGGGCGAGGTGGTGGCGTGGAACGCCACCCTGCACGAGGCCGTGTTTGCCGAACTCCAGCAAGGCCACCTGCCCATCGTGCTGGGCGGTGACCATTGCCTGGGCCTGGGTTCGATCAGCGCCGTGGCCCGCCACTGCCGTGCCCGCGGAAAGAAACTGCGCGTACTCTGGCTCGACGCGCACGCCGACTTCAACACCGCGGCGCTCACGCCCAGCGGCAACATCCACGGCATGCCGGTGGCCCTGCTCTGCGGCCTGGGGCCGGCCGAGCTCACGGGCATCGGTGGCACCACGCCGGCCATCACGCCCGACCAGGTGCGACAGATCGGCATCCGCAGCGTGGACCCGGGCGAAAAACGCCTGGTGCACGAGCACGGGTTGGAGGTGTTCGACATGCGCTACATCGACGAGATGGGCATGCGCCACACCATGGAACAGGCGCTGCTCGGCGTGGACGACAACACCCACCTGCACGTGAGCTTCGACGTCGACTTCCTCGACCCCGAGATCGCGCCCGGCGTGGGCACCACCGTGCCCGGCGGCCCCACCTACCGCGAAGCGCAGCTGTGCATGGAAATGATCGCGGACACGGGGCGCCTGGCCTCGCTCGACGTGATGGAACTCAACCCCGCGCTCGACGTGCGCAACCGCACCGCGGTGCTCGCGGTCGACCTGATCGAAAGCCTGTTCGGCAAATCCACGCTGATGCGAAAACAGGCGCCGCGCGCCTGAGCCTGCCCTCAGCCGTGGGCGACGGGTTCGCGGCGTTCGATCGCGACCGGCGCAGCCACGGTACGGCGCGCGGCGCGGATCATGTCCACCGCCTTCTCCGCCACCATGATCACGGGCGCGTTGGTGTTGCCACCCACGATGCGCGGCATCACCGAGGCGTCGACCACGCGCAGGCCCTGCACACCGTGCACGCGCAGTTCGTGGTCCACCACGGCGTCGGCGCCCGGGCCCATGCGGCAGGTGCCCACGGGGTGGTAGATGGTGTCGGCGTGGCCGCGGATGAACTGCTCGATCTGCGCATCGCTCTGCGCGTCGATCGACGCGCGCGCCTCGGTGCCGCCGAAGCGCGCCAGCGCGGGCTGCTGCAACAGCTGGCGCATGAGCTTGAAGCCGCGCACCAGGCGCGCCATGTCGTCCGGGTCCTGCAGAAAAGCCGGGTCGATCAGCGGCGCCACCTGCGGGTCGCGGCTGGCCAGGCGCAGCGTGCCGCGGCTCCTGGGGCGCAGCAGGCACACGTGGCACGAGTAGCCGTGGCCGAACACCGTCTTGCGGCCATGGTCCACGAGCTTGCCGATCACGAAGTGCAATTGCAGATCGGGCACCGCTTCGTCGGGCTTGCTCTTGATGAAGCCCCCCGACTCGGCGAAGTTGGTGGTGAGCAGGCCCGTGCGGGCACGGCGCCATTCGGCGATGCCGCGCAAGGCATTGAGCACCCCTTTGAACGACAGGCCGAACAGCTCGGTGGCGCGCGGCGCGTTGACCACCTGCACCACGTCCACATGGTCGTGCAGGTTCTGCCCCACGCCGGGCAACGCGTGCACGGTGCGGATGCCGTGTTCCTGCAGGTGATCCGCCGGGCCGATGCCCGAGAGCATGAGCAGCTGCGGCGAGCCGAACGCGCCCGCGCTGAGCACCACCTCGCCGCCGTCGCGGCAGCGTGCGGTCTGCAGCGGGCCGCGGCCGCCCTGGGCGCGGTACTCCACCGCCACCGCACGCGGTGATGCGCCGGCTTCGTCGTCCATCACCACGCGCATCACGAGCGCATCGGTGATCACCGTGAGGTTGGGCCGGCCCAGGTGCGGCGTGAGGTAGGCCTTGGCGGCGCTGAAGCGCTCACCGTCCTTGTGCGTCACCTGGTAGGGGCCCACGCCTTCTTGTTCGGCACCGTTGAAATCGGGGTTGACCGGGTAACCCGCCTCACGGCCGGCCGCCACGAAGTGCGCGCCGAACGGGTTGGGGCTGGTGAGGTCTTTCACGTTGAGCGGGCCACCCGTGCCGTGCAAGGCATCGGCACCGCGCTCGTTGTGCTCGGCCCGTTTGAAGTAGGGCAACACGTCGGCCCAGGCCCAGCCCGGGTTGCCCTCGGCGGCCCAGGCGTCGTAATCGCTCGCGTGGCCGCGCGCATAGATCATGGCGTTGACCGAGCTCGAACCGCCCAGCACCTTGCCGCGCGGCTGGTAGCCGCGCCGCCCGTTCAGGCCCGCCTGCGGCACCGTCTCCAGGCACCAGTTGGCCTGCCCGTTCTTCGCCAGCACAGCCAGGCCCGCGGGGCAGTGGATGAGCACGCTGCGGTCGCCGGGGCCCGCTTCGATGAGGGCCACGCGCAGGGCCGGGTCTTCGCTGAGCCGGCCGGCCAGCACGCAGCCGGCCGAGCCGCCGCCCACGATGATCACGTCAAACATTCGGTGTCTCCCATGTCGCTGCAGCGCAGCATGGCTGCGCGACAATCGGCGGCCAAGGTAGCACGGTGCGCGCCCTGCGGTGTAGGCAGCCGCGCCTAGCCGAGACACCCCCGCGACGCGGGTTTCCCCTCATCTCCACACGAGGTTTTCGCATGAGCAGCAACAGCATCCAGACCGTCGGCATCATCGGCTCGGGCACCATGGGCAACGGCATCGCCCAGGCCTGCGCCACCAGCGGCATCCGCGTGGTCATGGTCGACATCGCGCAGGCCGCGCTCGACAAGGGCCTGGCCACCGTGTCGGGCAGCCTGGACCGGCTCATCAAGAAAGAGAAGCTCACGGCCGAAGGCAAAGCCCAGGCGCTCGCGCTCATCAAAACCAGCACGAACTACGAGGACCTGAAAGGCGCGCAGCTCGTGATCGAGGCCGCGACCGAGAACGAAGGCCTGAAGGTCAAGATCCTGCAACAGCTCGACGCACTGCTCGCGCCCGATGTGATCGTGGCCACCAACACCAGCTCGATCAGCATCACCAAACTGGCCGCCGCCACGCAGCGCGCCGACCGCTTCATCGGCATGCACTTCTTCAACCCCGTGCCCATGATGGCGCTGGTGGAGATCATCCGTGGCCTGCAGACCAGCGACGCCACGCACGACACCGTGAAGGCCCTGGCCGAAGCGCTGGGCAAATCGCCGATCACCGTGAAGAACGCGCCGGGCTTCGTGGTCAACCGCATCCTCGTGCCCATGATCAACGAGGCCTTCTTCGTGCTGGCCGAAGGCATCGCCACGCCGGAAGACATCGACGCCGGCATGAAGCTCGGCACCAACCAGCCGATCGGCCCGCTCGCGCTGGCCGACATGATCGGCCTGGACGTGTGCCTGGCCGTGATGAACGTCTACATGGCCGAGTTCAACGACAGCAAGTACCGCCCTGCCCCGCTGCTGAAGGAGATGGTGGCCGCGGGCTGGCTGGGGCGCAAGACGGGGCGCGGGGTGTACACCTACTGACGGTGGCCCCGCACGCACCGGGGCATTGACGCGCGCCTACCATCACGCCCATGAGCGCACATCACTTCGATCTCTTCGTCATCGGCGGTGGCAGTGGCGGCGTGCGGGCCGCGCGCATGGCCGCGCAGCGTGGCCTGCGCGTGGCGCTGGCCGAGGTGCTGGGCACCGACGGCCTGGGCGGCACCTGCGTCAACGTGGGCTGCATTCCCAAGAAGCTCTACAGCTACGCCGCGCACTACAGCGAGGCGTTCGAGGAGGCGCGTGGCTTCGGCTGGCGCGTGGGAGAAACGGCGTTCGACTGGGCCACGCTCAAGGCCAACCGGGCGAGGGAGATATCGCGCCTGAACGGCGTGTACGCCAACCTGCTCAAGGGCTCGGGCGTCACGCAGCTTGATGGCTTCGCGCGCTTCGCCGGGCCGAACGAGATCGACTTCAGCCCCAGCGACAAGAGCGCCACGCAACGCTTCACCGCGAAGCACATCCTCATCGCCACCGGCGGCACGCCCAGCGTGCCCGACATCGAAGGCCGCGAGCACGTGGTGGTGAGCGACGCGATGTTCGACCTCGAGACCTTCCCGCAGCGCCTCGTGATCGTGGGCGGCGGCTACATCGCGAGCGAGTTCGCGTCCATCTTCAACGGCCTGGGCTCGAAGGTCACGCAGCTCTACCGCAGCGAGCAGATTCTGCGCGGCTTCGACGACGACATCCGCCACTTCGCCGCGGCCGAAATCGCCAAGGCCGGTGTGGACCTGCGCCTGAACACCGACGTGCAGCGCGTCGAGCGCACACCGCAAGGCCTGCGCGTGCACACCACCACTGGCGCGGTCATCGAGGCCGACACCGTGCTCTACGCCACCGGCCGCGTGCCGCTCACGCGCGGCCTGGGCGTGGAGCGCGCGGGCGTGGCGCTGGGTGACAAGGGCGAGGTGCGGGTGGACGCGCACTACCGCACCAACGTGCCCCACATCCTGGCCGTGGGCGACGTGACGAGCCGTGTGCAACTCACGCCGGTGGCGCTGGGCGAGGCCATGGTGGTGGTCGACCAGCTCTGCGGCCCCGCACCGGGCAAGGCCGCGCGCGACATGAGCTACGACTTCATCCCCACCGCGGTGTTCACGCAACCGAGCATCGGCACGGTGGGCCTGACCGAAGCCCAAGCGCGCGAACGCTTCGGCGACGTGACCCTCTTCCGCAGCGAATTCAAGGCACTCAGGCACACCCTGTCGGGCCGCAGCGAACGCACGCTGATGAAGCTGGTGGTGGACACGAAAACCGACCGCGTGGTGGGCCTGCACATGGTGGGCGCCGAGGCCGGCGAGATCGTGCAGGGCTTCGCGGTTGCGCTCAAGGCCGGGGCCACCAAGGCCGTGTTCGACAGCACCATCGGCATCCACCCCACCGCCGCCGAAGAGTTCGTGACGATGCGCGAGCCGGTCAGGTAAGACCCCACGCTCCGCCGCTGCCCAAGGCGTACACAATAGGCCCATGCAGCGATCGCCCGACTTCACCGCTCCGCGTTTTTTCGACGACCCCGATGCCGCGCTCGACCAGGTGCGCCGCATCTACCAGCAGAGCGTGGATTTCCTGCGCAAGGCGCTGCATGACTACGTGGACGGCGCCGACTTCCATGGCGTGCGCGTGCGCGCGTGCTACCCCTTCGTGCGCTTTCACACCCACAGCAACCTGCGCCTGGGCGACGGCGCCGACGAGCTCGGCCTCAAGCGCCTGAGCTACGGCTTCGTGGCCGGCCCCGGCCGCTACGAGACCACGCTCACGCGGCCCGACCTGTACAACGACTACTACCGCGAGCAGTTCCGCCTGCTGCTGGCCAACCACGGCGGCGAGCTGGAGGTCGGCACCAGCACCCAGCCGATCCCGATCCACTTCTCCTTCGCCGAAAACGACCACGTGGAAGGCCAGATGGGTGTGGAACGCCGCGCCTTCATGCGCGACGTGTTCGACCTGCCCGACCTCAACGCCATGGACGACGGCATTGCCAACGGAACCTACGAACCCGGCCCCGGCGAGCCACACCCGCTGGCCCTGTTCACCGCACCGCGGGTGGACTATTCGCTGCAGCGCATGCGGCACTACACCGGCACCTCGCCCGACTGGTTCCAGAACTTCGTGTTGTTCACCAACTACCAGTTCTACATCGACGAGTTCATCAAGCTCGGCCACGCCGAGATGGCCAAGCCCGACAGCCCTTACGTTGCCTTCATCGAACCAGGCAACGTGGTCACGCGCCGCACCGGCCTGCCGCACGAACCCGGCGACGAACTCGGCCACGCGCCACCGCGCCTGCCGCAGATGCCGGGCTACCACCTCATGCGCGAAGACCGCAGCGGCATCACCATGGTCAACATCGGCGTGGGCCCGGCCAACGCCAAAAACATCACCGACCACATCGCCGTGTTGCGCCCGCACGCTTGGCTGATGCTCGGCCACTGCGCCGGCCTCCGCACCACGCAGCAACTGGGCGACTACGTGCTGGCCCACGCCTACGTACGCGAAGACCACGTGCTCGACGAGGAACTGCCGCTGTGGGTGCCCATCCCCGCGCTCGCCGAGATCCAGCTCGCGCTGGAGGCCGCGGTGGCCGACGTGACCGGTGTGGCCCCGCAGGAACTCAAGCGCATCATGCGCACCGGCACCGTGGCCAGCACCGACAACCGCAACTGGGAACTGCTGCCGAACAACATGCCGCAACGGCGCTTCTCGCAATCGCGCGCGGTCGCGCTCGACATGGAGTCCGCCACCATCGCCGCCAACGGCTTCCGCTTCCGCGTGCCCTATGGCACCCTGCTGTGCGTGAGCGACAAGCCGCTGCACGGCGAGATCAAGCTGCCAGGCATGGCCAACCACTTCTACCGCGAGCGCGTCGATCAGCACCTGCGCATCGGCATCCGCGCGGTGGAGCGGCTGCGCACCGGTGGTGTGGATCAGTTGCACAGCCGCAAGCTGCGCAGCTTCGCCGAGGTGGCGTTCCAGTAAATCAGTGAGCCGAAAGGGAGGTCCGCATGGCATCGACCCGTCGCAAGTTCGTCCTCGGCACGCTGGGCGTGGCCGGCGCCCTGGCCATCGGCTGGGGCGTGCTGCCACCGCGCCAGCGGCTCACCACCGCCGAGCCGCTGCCCACCGGCGAGGGCGAGGTGGCCTTCAACGGCTGGGTGAAGATCGCGCGCGATGGCGCGGTCACCGTCACGCTGGCCAAGAGCGAGATGGGCCAGGGCGTGGTCACCGCGCTGTGCATGCTGCTGGCCGAAGAGCTCGACGCCGACTGGTCGCGCGTGCGCTGGCAGCAGTCGCCCATCGACAAGATCTACAACAACATCAGCACCGTGGTCGACGGCCTGCCGGTGCACCCCGACACCGACAACGTGGTGCTCGACGCGGTGAAGTGGCTCACCGCCAAGACCATGCGCGAAGTGGGCGTGATGATGACCGGCGGCTCTTCCAGCGTGAAGGACCTGTGGCTGCCCATGCGCCAGGCCGGCGCCGCCGCACGCCAGATGCTGGTGGCCGCGGCGGCCACGCAGTGGGGCATTCCGGCGGCGGACTGCGGCACCGAGAAGGGTGAGGTCATTGCACCCGACGGCCGCCGCCTGGCCTATGGCGCGCTCGCCGCGGCCGCGGCGCAGCAGGCCATGCCTTCGTCGCCCACGCTCAAGGCGCCCGAGCGCTTCAAGCTCATCGGCCAGCCCACGCGACGCATCGACACACCCGGCAAGATCGACGGCAGCGCGCGCTTCGGCATCGACGCGCTGCCCGAGGGCCTGCTCTACGCCAGCGTGAAGATGTGCCCCACCCTCGGTGGCCGTGCCCAGCGGCACGACGACGCGGCCGCGCGATCGAAACGCGGCGTGAAGGCCGTGGTGGCGGTGGCGCCGCTCAACGGCGGCACCGGTGGCGTGGCGGTGGTCGCCGACCACCCCTGGCGCGCGCGGCAGGCGGCCGACGCGCTGGACGTGGTGTGGGACCACGGCGAGCTGGCCGACTTCAGCAGCGCCGAGGCCATGGAACAGTTTGCGCGCGCCACCCGCACCGAGAAAGGCTTCGCCTACTTCGAGACCGGCGAGATCGACGCGGCGCTCGCGGGCGCCGCGCAGCGCATCGAGGCCGAGTACCGCGCGCCCTGGCTCGCGCACGCCGCACTCGAACCCATCAACTGCACGGTGCTGTTCGAAGGCAACAAGGCCACGGTGTGGGTGTCCACCCAGGTGCCGGGCCTGGCGCGCAGCGCCGCGGCCGACGCAATGGGCCTGCCCGCCGCGGCCGTGACGGTGCACGTGCTGCTGCTCGGTGGCGGTTTCGGCCGCCGGCTCGAGGTGGACTTCATCGCCCAGGCCGCGGCCATTGCCAAGGCCGTGCCCGGCCAGCCGGTGCAGACGATCTGGAGCCGCGAGCAGGACACCAAGTACGACATCTACCGCCCCGCCTGCGTGGCGCGCTTCGAGGCCGGCTTCGACGCCGACAAGCGCCTCGTGGCCTGGAAGAACACCAGCGCGGGCCAGGCCATCGTGCCGCAGGTGCTCAAGCGCCTGTTCGGCCTGCCCGGCGGCGGGCCCGACAAGACCACGAGTGAAGGCGCGTTCGACCAGGCCTACGAGTGGCCGGCCGCGCGCATCGCGCACGCCACGGTGGCGCTGCCATTGCAGATCGGCTTCTGGCGCGCTGTGGGCCACTCGCACCAGGCCTTCTTCAAGGAAGGCTTCGTGGACGAATGCGCGCACGCCGCGGGGCAGGACCCGCTGGCGTTCCGCGAAGCGCTGCTGCAGCAACACCCCAAGCAATTGGCGGTGCTGCGCGCCGCGGCCAAGGCCGCGGGCTGGGGCACGCCCTCGCCACCCGCGCCCGACGGCGCGAAGACCGCGCGCGGCATTGCGCTGCACGACTCGTTCGGCTCCACCGTCGCCGAGGTGGCCGAGGTCTCGCTCGGGCCCGACAAAGCCATCCGCGTGCACCGCGTGTGGTGCGCCATCGACTGCGGCTTCGCCGTCAACCCCGCGGGCATCCGCCAGCAGCTCGAAAGCGGGGTGGTCTTCGGCCTGTCGGCCGCGCTGCACGGCGGTGTGGAAATCGTCGACGGCCAGGTGCAGCAGGGCAACTTCCACGACCAGCCCATCGTGCGGCTGAACGAAGCGCCGCGCGTGGAGTGCGTGATCCTGCCCAGCACCGAACACCCCGAGGGCGTGGGCGAACCGGGCCTGCCACCGATCGCACCCGCCGTGGCCAACGCGCTGTTCGCCCTCACGGGCCAGCGCCTGCGCAGCCTGCCCTTGAAACTCACCGCCTGAGGAGCTTGCGATGACGACCACGCTCAACGTCAACGGCCGCCCCGTCACGGTGGACGCCGACCCCGACACGCCCCTGCTGTGGGTGCTGCGCGCCGACCTGAAACTCACCGGCACCAAGTTCGGCTGCGGCATGGCGCTGTGTGGCGCCTGCACGGTGCACGCCAACGGCCAGGCCATCCGCTCGTGCGTCACGCCGGTGGCCGCGGTGGCGGACCAGTCCATCACCACCATCGAAGGCATCGACGGCCCCGAAATCGCGGCGCTGCGCAGCGCCTGGACGGTGGTGGACGTGGTGCAGTGCGGCTACTGCCAGAGCGGGCAACTCATGAGCGCCTGCGCCCTGCTCAAGAGCAACCCCAAGCCCGACGCCAAGGCCATCACCGAGGCCATGAGCGGCAACCTGTGCCGCTGCGGTACCTACCAGCGCATCGAGGAAGCGGTGGCGCTGGCGGCGCAGCAGACCAGCAAGGCCTGAGCGCCCGAGCCTGCGCGATCAGGCCACGCGCGGCTTCACCTTGCCCGCGGCGAGCTTCGCGCTCCCCCGCGCCTGCTCCACGTCGGCGTGCCGCGCCAGCGCCACGCCCATGCGGCGCTTGACGAAGCTCTCGGGCTTGCCGAACAGGCGCAGCTCGGTGCCGGGCACACGCAAGGCCTCGTCCACGCCGTCGAAGGCAATGCCTTGCGCGTCGACACCGCCGTAGATCACGGCGCTGGCGCCGGGGCTCTTGAGCGTGGTGTCCACCGGCAGGCCGAGGATGGCGCGCGCGTGCAGTTCGAACTCGTTCTGCCACTGCGTGGCCATGGTCACCATGCCGGTGTCGTGCGGGCGCGGGCTCACCTCGCTGAACCACACCTGGTCGCCGGCCACGAACAGCTCGACGCCGAACAGCCCCTGGCCACCCAGGTTGTCGGTGATCGCCTTGGCGATATCGCGGCTGGCCTGCAGCGCCTTCGCGCTCATGGGGTGCGGCTGCCAGCTTTCCACGTAGTCGCCGCTCACCTGCACGTGGCCGATCGGGTCGCAGAAGTGGGTTTCGATCTGACCGTTCGCGCCAAGCGCGCGCACGGTCAGCAGCGTGATCTCGTAGTCGAAGCGAATGAAGCCCTCGACGATGATCCGCCCCGGCCCGACGCGACCACCCGACATGGCGTAGTCCCACGCGGTCTTCACATCGGCGGGACCGTCGATCTTGCTCTGGCCCTTGCCGCTGCTGCTCATCACCGGTTTCACGATGCACGGATACCCGATGCCGCCGTCGATGGCGGCCTGCAGCTCTTCCAGCGAATCGCAGAACTTGTAGGGGCTGGTCGGCAGGCCCAGCGTCTCGGCCGCGAGGCGGCGGATGCCTTCGCGGTCCATGGTGAGGCGCGCGGCACGCGCGGTGGGAATCACGCGCACCACGCCCGCGGCTTCCAGCTCCTGCAGCATGGGCGTGGCGATGGCCTCGATCTCGGGCACCACCAGGTGCGGGCGCTCGCGCTCGATGAGCGCCTTCAGCTGCGCCGGGTCGCTCATGGCGATGGTGTGGGCGCGATGGGCAACCTGGTGGCCGGGCGCGTTCTCGTAGCGGTCGACCGCGATGGTCTCCACGCCCAGGCGCTGCAGCGCGATCAGCACTTCCTTGCCGAGTTCGCCGCTGCCGAGCAGCATGACTTTGGTGGCCGAAGGCGACAGCGGCGTGCCGAGCGTGGTCATGTCGAAATCCTTGCGAAGAGAAATCAGAGCGCGTCGCCCATGGCCTCACCCATGCGCACGGGGCGTTCGGGCGCCCAGCCAGGCTGGAAGCGGATGGTGTCTTTCGGCCACAGCAGCACCACGGTGGAGCCCAGAAGAAAGCGGCCCATCTCGGCGCCGCGCTCCAGAGGCACGGGCGCGTCGTCGTAGCGCCAGGTGCGCACGCTGCCCGGGCGCGGCGGGTTCACCACGCCGTGCCACGCGGTGGCCATGCTGCCCACGATGGTGGCGCCCACCAGCACCAGCACGAAGGGCACGGTGCGCTCGCCCACGGGCATATCGAAATGGCAGACCACGCGCTCGTTGCGCGCGAACAGCCCGGGCACACCCGCGGCCGTGGCCGGGTTCACCGAGAACAGTTCGCCGGGCACATGCACCATGCGGCACAGCGTGGCCGCGGCCGGCATGTGGATGCGGTGGTAATCGCGCGGGCTGAGGTAGATGGTGGCGAAGTCGCCGTCGTCGTAGGCCTTGGCCGCCTCGGTGTCGCCACCCAGCAGGGCCGCGGTGCTGTAGTGGTGGCCCTTGGCCTGGAAGATCTGGTCGCGCTGGATGCGGCCGAACTGGCTGATCGCGCCGTCGACCGGGCAGACGAAGGCCGCGTCGGCCAGCGGGCGGGCGTCGGCGCGGAGCGCGCGTGTGAAGAACTCGTTGAAGCTCGGGTACGCCGCCGGGTCGGGGTTGGCGGCCTCGGCCATGTTCACCCCGTAGCGGGCGATGAAGCGGCGGATGGCCCAGGTGGTGAGCGCGCCGCTGCGCGACGCGGCGAACGCCCCGGCCAGGCGCGTGAGCGCCCCCTTGGGCAGCAGGTATTGAAGACGGACAGCCAACGACATGGGAGCCGGATTGTAGGAGGCCGCCCCGGCACCCTTGGGGGTATGGCGCGGCGGGCACAATGCCCGCCATGAGCCAACCCCTGTTCGAGGTCGCCGACCTCGTCAAGCGCTATGGCGAAGCCACCGTGGTCAACGGCCTGGGCTTTGCCATCCAGCCCGGCGAATGTCTGGGTGTCATCGGGCCCAACGGCGCGGGCAAAACCACCACCATCAAGATGTGCCTGGGCCTGACCGCGCCCGACGCCGGCCGCATCACCGCCTTCGGGCTGGACATGCCGCGCGACGCGCTCGCGATCAAGGCGCGGCTGGGCGTGGTGGCGCAGATGGACACGCTGGACCCGGACTTCAACGCCGAGGAAAACCTGCTCGTCTACGGCCGCTACTTCGGCATGAAGG
This sequence comes from Hydrogenophaga sp., assembly GCA_016741995.1. Classification (GTDB taxonomy): domain Bacteria; phylum Pseudomonadota; class Gammaproteobacteria; order Burkholderiales; family Burkholderiaceae_C; genus Hydrogenophaga. The sequence continues at coordinate 203,919 of JACVCO010000006.1, forward strand.
ACGCGGCCATCCGCGCGCGCATTCCGCAACTGCTCGAGTTCGCCGCGCTCTCGCACAAGGCGAAGGCACGCCCGGGCGAGCTCTCGGGCGGCATGAAGCGGCGCCTGTCGCTGGCGCGCGCGCTGGTGAACGACCCGCAGCTGCTCATGCTCGACGAGCCCACCACCGGGCTGGACCCGCAGGCCCGCCACCTGATGTGGGAACGCCTGCAGCTGCTGCTGCAACAAGGCAAGAGCATCCTGCTCACCACGCACTTCATGGACGAGGCCGAGCGCCTGTGTTCGCGCCTGCTGGTGCTCGACCACGGCCGCAAGATCGCCGAGGGCCGCCCGCGCGCGCTGATCGCCGAGCACCTGGAGCCCGACGTGGTGGAGGTGTACGGCCCGGGTGCGCTCGACATCGCGCAACGCGACGAGCACGCGCCGCTGCGCGCACTGGCCGCGCGCGTGGAGGTGAGCGGCGAAACCGTGTTCCTCTACACCGCGCAGGCCCAGCCCATCCTGGCCGCGCTGGCCGACAACCACCAGCTGCGCACGCTGCACCGGCCGGCCAACCTGGAAGATCTTTTCCTGAAACTCACCGGTCGCCAGATCCGGGAAGACGGCTGATGAGCACCACGACCCTCACCCCCATGAACCCCTGGTCCGCGCCGCGCCTGTCGCGGCGCTGGTGGCCGGTGTTCCTGCGCAACCTGCTGGTGTGGCGCAAGCTCGCGCTGCCCAGCGTGGTGGCCAACATCGCCGAACCGCTGATCTGGTTGGTGGCCTTCGGCTACGGGCTGGGGGCGCTGGTGGGCACGGTGAACATGGCCGCGCCGGGGGGGGCCACGGTGGCGGTGCCCTACATCCTGTTCCTGGCCAGCGGCAGCATCTGCATGAGCGCCATGAACGCCGCCACGTTCGAGGCGCTCTACTCGGCGTTCTCGCGCATGCACGTGCAGAAGACGTGGGACGGCATCCTGAACGCGCCGGTGAGCCTGGACGACGTGGTGCTGGCGGAAATGCTGTGGGCCGGGTTCAAGGCCATGTTCACCGTGACGGTGATCCTGCTGGTGATGCTGGGCCTGGGCATCACGCACTCGCCGAAGCTGCTGGTGGCCTGGCCAGTGCTGTGGCTCACCGGCATCGCCTTCTCGTGCATCGCGCTGGTGTTCAACGCCCTGGCCAAGGGCTACGACTTCTTCAGCTACTACTTCACGCTGGTGCTCACGCCCATGATGTTCCTCTCGGGCGTTTTCTTCCCCCGCGAGCAGCTGCCGGGGCCGGTGCTGCTGCTCTCCGATCTGCTGCCGCTCACGCACGCGGTGCAACTGGTGCGCCCGCTGTTCCTGGACCAGTGGCCCACGAATGCCGCGCTGCACCTGGCGGTGCTGGTCTTCTACGCGGTGGCCGGGTTCTGGCTGGCGCTGGCGCTCACCAGAAGGCGATTTGCGCGCTGAAGCTCAGTGAACGGTGACCAGGCCGGGCTGGGCGTCGACGTAGCTGTCGATGCCGCTGTCCATGAATTCCTCGTCGTCGATCGCGGCGTCGAACTCACGGATCGTGGTGTCGAACAGCTTGGGGATCAGCGGTTTGTCCAGCGGGCGGCAGACACGGCCACGCAGGCCACGCAGCGGCTGGCTGCTTTCCATGGCGCTGATGACGGCCTCGGGGTCGAGCATCATCACGAAGGGGTTGGTGCGGTCGGCGAAGGATTTCATGGTGCGGTCCTGAGATAAGCGGGTGAGACGGAGGGTGTATCGATGGAAACAAACTGTATCGATGCCCCCCGGGCCCGTTAAGTCGGCGCGCCGCCATTCACCGTGTAGGAAATTCCCCGACACACGTGGGGAATCCTCTGGCAGGCGATTCGTGACGGAATTCACGGTCCGTGCCGCAGAGCCTCCACACTCGACCGCACAACCGCTTCCACGCTGCGCACGTCGTTGAACCGGTTGCGCAGGAAGCTCGCGTGGTTGCCCACGCGCGCCGCGGTGCGCTCGATCTCGTCGAGCGCGGCCATGCTGCCCAGGGCCTGCGCGTGCGGCGCCAGCACGCGCAGCGTGGCCAGCACGTCCTCGCGGATGCTGATCTGCTCGCGCGTCTTGGGGTTGACCATCATCCCGTCGAGCCCGAAACGGCAGGCCTGGAAGCGGTTGTAGGTGTAGACGAGGTAATCGTCTTCTTCGGGCGGCGGCTCGGTGCGCACCAGCAGGTGGCGGCACAGCGCCTGCAGGTAGCAGGCCAGGCCGGCCGCGCGCTCCACCGTCAGCGGCGTGTCGCACACGCGCAGTTCGATGGTGCCGTACTCGGGCTTGGGCCGGATGTCCCAGTAGAAGTCCTTCATGGACTTGACCACGCCCGTGCTCTCCATCTTGGTGAAGTAGACGTTGGCGAACTCTTCCCAGCTGAGGACGAAGGGCGCGCGCCCGCTCAGCGGGAATGCGAACACGGAGTTCAGGCGCGCCGAGTCGAACAGCGTGTCGACCCCCTGCGAGAACGGCGACGAAGCCGACAAGGCGATGAAGTGCGGCACGTAGCGGTTGAGCGAGTGCAGCAGGAACAGCGCCTCGTCGGGCGAGCTGCAGCCGATGTGCACGTGCTGCCCGAACACGGTGAACTGCTTGGCCAGGTAGCCGTACAGGCCCGAGAGTTCGTGAAAGCGCGGCTTGGCGAAGATGCGCTGTTCGAACCAGCGCTGGAACGGGTGCGTGCCGCCACCCGCGAGCTCGATGTTGAGGCGGTCGCCCGCGGTCACGAGCGTGTCGCGGATGTCCTGCAACTGCTTGAGCAGCGGGCCGTGCTCGGTGTGGATGCCGGTGGCGATCTCGATCATGCTCTGCGTCATCTCGGGCGTGACGGTGCCCGGGAAGGGCTTGCGCGCAAGCAGGTCGAGCAGGTCGTTGGCGCTGCTGGAGAGGTCGTGGTCGTAGCTGTTGACGAGCTGGAGCTCGAGCTCCACGCCCATGGTCAGCGAATCGGAGGCCTTGAAGGTTTCCAACGGCATGGGGTCATCCCTCCTTGGTCACATGGGTTTCGCGCGCGGCCATCAGGGCCCGCTGCGTGACGACAGGGCCGAACAGCTCCTGCAGCAACATCATTCCGGCCAGGGCCGCGAGCACCTGCACCGCCGGGTCGAAGCCCATGAGCCGGGTCTGCTCGATCAGCAGGATGGCGAAGGCCGACATCGGCGTGAGCGCCAGGCCCGTGAGCACACCCTTGCGTTCCGAGATGCCCGACAGGCGCGCCGCGGCCACGTTGCACAACACCTTGGCGGCCGTGCGCGCGAGGATCAGCACCACGCCGAGCACGAAGGTGGCGGGCACGTCGGCCCAGTTGAGCAGCGAGGCGATGTAGACGAACAGAAAGGCCGAGAGCATGTCGCCCGCGGTGCCGAAATTGCGCTGCGCGCTGGTGAGGTGCACCCGGCGTTCGCGCGCCACGATGCCGAAGGTGAGCGCGGCCAGCAGCGGCGACAGCATGAGCCCGTAGGCCGCGGTGGTGAGCAGCAGCACGGCCAGCGCGAACACCACCGTCACACCGCTCTCGCTCGTGTTGCGCAGGCGCAGCAGCCAGGGAATGAACACGCCGAGCAAGGCGCCCACGGCGATGGAGGTGCCCACCACGTGCACGCTGCCGAAGGCCGCGAGCACCAGGTCGCCCGAGGTGGAGAGCGTCCAGTAGCCCACCACCAGCTTGAGCGCGAGCACCGAGAACAGGCAGTTGATGGCGCACAGGTGGAGCACACGCTCCGTGGCCTGGCCGGTGCTGCGCAGTTCGTTGGCCACGCGCAGCACGCCCGCAGGCGAGGCCGAGATCGACAGCGCCGCAATGATGAGCCGGTGATCGACCGGCAGTGCGAACCAGCCCGCCACCCAGTACACGACACCGAACGTGGCCAGCGACTCCACGACCCCCAGCAACAGCACCCAGGGGTTGTGCCGGAACCACCGCAGGTTGATGCGGTAGCCCAACTCGAACAGCACCAGCGCGAGCGCCACGTTGGCCAGGAAGGGCAGGCCCGGGATGTCGGTGGTGAGGCCCGGCAGGTTGATCAGGCTGCCGATCAGGCCCACGGCGACGTAGCTCGTCACGCGCGGGATGTGCCAGCGCTCGAGCAGCCATTCGCCGAGGAACCAGGCGATCAGCAGCGCCAGGGGCCAGGCAATGGCCTGGAGCAGAAAAGCGAAATCGGTGGTGACCAAGAAAGCGTCTCCATCTGCGCGCCGACGGGGCAAGGAAACCGGCGTGGGGCCGGTGGCGGGTCGGCGCGCCGGCTCATGGGCCGGCGGTTCATCGGAGTGGCGGCCACCGGGGCCACCGCGGGGCGGACCTCAGACCGCGAAGCGGGTCTGCAGATCCTGCAGGCCGAACGCGTCAAGCACCTGCAGCAAACGCTGGCGCGCTTTCTCGCGCTGGCCATGGCGGTCGCCGGCCATTCTACGGGCGAGGATGAGTTCATTCTTCATCGAGTGCTCCCAGCCCACCAGTTCGGTCACCGTCACGTCGTAACCATGTGCTTCCAGCCGCAGACAGCGCAGCACGTTGGTGATCTGGCTGCCGAACTCGCGCGTGTGCAGCGGGTGCCGCCACAACTCGGCCAGCGGCGTGCGCTTGAGGGCCAGCGCCTTGTGCTGGCGCATCACGCCCGCGGCTTCCGCCTGACAGCAGGGCACCAGCACCAGGTGGCGCGCATCGCGCGCCAGCGCGAAGTCGATCGCGTCGTCGGTGGCGGTGTCGCAGGCGTGCAGCGCGGTCACCACGTCGATGCGCGCCGGCAGCGTGGCGTCGCCCACCGCTTGCTGCACAGTGCCCGCGAGAAACTGCATGCGCTCGAACCCCAGGCGCTGTGCCAGCGCGCGCGATTTCTCCACCAGCTCGTTGCGCGCCTCCACGCCGAACACGCGGCCCGCGCCGCGCGGCCTGAGCACCAGGTCGTACAGGATGAAACCGAGGTAGGACTTGCCCGCGCCGTGGTCGGCCAGCGCCACGTCGCCCTGCTCGCCCAGCACCTCGGCCAGCAGCGGCTCGATGAACTGCACCAGGTGGTAGACCTGCTTGAGCTTGCGCCGCGTGTCCTGGTTGAGCTTGCCTTCGCGCGTGAGGATGTGCAGCTCCTGCAGCAAGGCGATCGACTGGCCTTCGCGCAGTTCGGGCAGTTGCTGTTGCAGGCCGGGTGCGGGGGCACGCGGGGTTTTCGGGCGGGGCGCGGCGGACATGGCGGCGATGATAGGTGAGCCCCCGCGCCGACAATCGCGCATGACCATGACAGCCACCCACCCTTTCGCGCAACTCACGCCCGACGCCGTGCTCGACGCGCTAGACGCCGCCGGCCTGCGCGGCGACGGCCGCCTCACCACACTCAACAGCTTCGAGAACCGCGTCTATCAGGTGCCGCTGGAAACGCCCTTCGAGGGCCACGACGTGGTGGTGGCCAAGTTCTACCGGCCGCAGCGCTGGAGCGCCGCGCAGATCGCCGAAGAGCACGCCTTCGCGGCCGAGCTCGCCGCGGCCGAGGTGCCGGCGGTGGCCCCGCTCGCGCCGCAGGGCCGCACCCTGCACACGCACGCGGGATTCTTCTGGGCCGCCAGCCCGCGCCGAGGCGGGCGCCGGCCCGAGCTCGACGACGTCGAGGTGCTCGAATGGATCGGCCGCTTTCTGGCGCGGTTGCACACCGTGGGCGCGGCGCGCCCCTTCGCGCACCGCCCGCGGCTGGACGCGCAGCGCATGGCCCGCGAGCCGCTGACCTGGCTTGAGCAACACGATGTGGTGCCGCTGGAAGTGCAACGCGAATGGCGCGAAGTCGCGCAGCAGGCGGTGGCCGCGATCGAGCGGCACGCGGTGCTGCGCGGCGAGGCCGGGGCCGATGGCCCGGCCTGCATCCGCCTGCATGGGGATTGCCACCCGGGCAACATCCTCTGGACGCCCGAGGGCATGCCCGGCGCCGGCCCGCACTTCGTGGACCTGGACGACGCCTGCAGCGGGCCCGCCGTGCAGGACCTGTGGATGCTGCTCTCGGGCGACCGGCGCCAGCAGACGCTGCAGCTCTCGGCCGTGCTCGATGGCTACGAGCAGTTCCGCGATTTCGACCGACGCGAACTCGCGCTCATCGAACCGCTGCGCACACTGCGCCTGATCCACTACAACGCCTGGATCGCGCGCCGCTGGGACGACCCGAGCTTCCCGCCCAACTTCCCCTGGTTCGCCCACCCCGATCACTGGCGTGGCCAGATCCGCCTGCTGCACGAGCAGATCGAGGCGATGGCCCAGCCGCCGCTGGTGGCCTGAGCCCCCGGGGCGTTGCCCGTACACACCCCCGGGAACCGGGCGCGCGCCTTGGGCAGAATGCCCCGCGCCGAGTACTTTCGTACGCCATGCAGACCCCCTGGACCGCCACCCCGCCCTCACGCACAAAACCCCGTTGGCCCAATTGGCTTCGGCTAAGTCAAATTACCACAATCTTAAT
>JACVCO010000024.1 GCA_016741995.1 Hydrogenophaga sp.
GGGCAGGGGCGTCACGGCGCAGGCGCTCGTGAAGGCGCCCAGCGCCAGGGCGCAGGCCAGCCGCAGGGCGGTGGCGGGGGGCTGGCCGGGCAGGGGCTTATGCGGCATGGGGTAGCTCGATGCGGAAGTGGGCGCCCCCGGGGCCATCGAGCAACTCGATGCGGCCGCCGTGGGCGACGATGTATTCGTGAACGATGGACAGACCGATGCCGGTGCCACGCACCGTGCCCTCGGGTTGACGCTCGCCACGGTAGAAAGGTTCGAAGACGCGGTCGCGGTCATCCTGTGCCACGCCCGGGCCCTGGTCGACGATGTCGATGCTCACGCGCCCGGGCAGGCTGATCAGCACCAGCCGAATGGTGCCACCGTGTGGCGAGAAGCGGATGGCGTTGAGCAGCAGATTGCCGATGGCCGAGGCCATCTTCTCGCGGTCCACCGGCAGGTGCACCGCCTCGCCCTCGACGCGCACGACGAGCCCGTGCGCCTGCCAGTGCAGGCGCTGGGCTTCCACCTGGTCTTCCAGCAGCGCGCGCAGGTCGGTGCGTTCGCGCTTGAGCTGGCGGGCTTCGAAGGCGGCCGCGTTGAAGCGCAGCAGCGCTTCGATCTGCGACTGCAGCACCTGGGTGTTGTGCTGCAGGATGTTCACCACTTCGGCCTGGTTCGGGTTCATCGGCCCGGCCACGCCGTCGCCGAGCACGGCCACGCCTTCGCTGAGCGAGGCCAGCGGCGTCTTGAGTTCGTGCGAGATGTGGCGCAGAAAGCGCGCCTTGTCGGCGTCGAGTTCGGTCAGGCGCAGGCGCAACCAGTCGAGCTGCTGGCTCACGCGGCGCACGTCCTTGGGCCCGCGGATGTCGATCGGCAGGTCGAGCCGGTTTTCGCCCAGCGCCACGATGGCGCGCTCCAGGCGCTGGAAAGGCTTGGCGAGCCAGATGCCGAAGCCCAGCGCCATCAGCGTGGCCAGCAGGATGGAGCCGGTCACGATCTGGGTGAGCTGGTCCTGGTTGCGCTTGAAGCCGGCCTGCAGCGCGTCGTTGCGCGCCGCGATGATCGCCTGCACCTTTTGCGCGATGGCCGCGCTGTGGCCATCGAGTTCGCGGAAGGTGCGCGCCACCTCGCGTTCGCGGTCCAATGCGGTTTCGGGCGGGCCGTCGAGCATGTCGGACACGGCCTGGAGCTGTTCGCGCCAGGGGCGGGAAAAGTCGGCCGGCAGTTCGTTGTCTTCCAGCCGCTTGAGGATGTCGCGCGCGTTGCCGGCGGCGTCGGTGAAGCGTTGGCGCAGCTGGTTGTCGCGCAGCACCAGCGCCTGGCGCGCCGCGCGCTCCATGGTGAGGCTGCGTTCGGACAGCGACTGCGTGGCGGTGGACAGCGCGATGGCCTGGGCCGTACCTTCGCGGCTTTGCTCCAGCAACGTTTCCAGCGAGAACAGGGCGCGCACCGCCGCGGCACCCAGCAGGGCACCGATCAGCAGGAAGGCGACCAGCAGCAGTTGCTGGAACGACAGCGAGGACGGTCTCACGCGCGCGAACACCTCAGGCGGTTTCGCGCACCAGCACCTCGCCGCGCAGCGAGTGCGGCAGCGCCTGCGTGATGCGCACATCGATCATCTGACCCACCAGGCGCGTGCCGTTCGGGCCACCGTCGAAGTTGACGATGCGGTTGCACTCGGTGCGGCCCATCAGCTCCGCCGCGCCGTCCTTGCCTGGCCGGCGCGACGGGCCTTCCACCAGGATGCGCTGCACCGTGCCCTCGCGGCTGGCGCTGATGCGCCGCACATTGGCTTCGATCGTGGCCTGCAGATGCTGCAACCGCTTGAGCTTCACGTCGTGCGGCGTGTCGTCGGCCAGGTTGGCCGCGGGCGTGCCCGGGCGCGGGCTGAAGATGAAGGAGAAGCTGCTGTCGAAGCCCACGTCCTCGATCAGCTTCATCATCTTGTTGAAGTCGTCGTCGGTCTCGCCCGGGAAGCCGACGATGAAGTCGCTGCTCATCGAGATGTCGGGCCGGATCGCGCGCAGCTTGCGGATCGTGCTCTTGTATTCCATGGCGGTGTAGCCGCGCTTCATGGCCATGAGGATGCGGTCGCTGCCGTGCTGCACCGGCAGGTGCAGGTGGTTCACGAGCTTCGGGATCTTCGCGTAGGCCTCGATCAGGCGCGGCGTGAACTCGTTGGGGTGGCTGGTGGTGTAGCGGATGCGCTCGATGCCCGGCACCTCGGCCACGTATTCCAGCAGCAGCGCGAAGTCGGCGATCTCGGCCGTTTCGCCCATCGCACCGCGGTAGGCGTTCACGTTCTGGCCCAGCAGGGTCACCTCTTTCACGCCCTGGTCGGCCAGGCCGGCAATTTCCACCAGCACGTCGTCGAACGGGCGGCTCACCTCTTCGCCGCGGGTATAGGGCACCACGCAGTAGCTGCAGTACTTGGAGCAGCCTTCCATGATGGAGACGAAGGCCGAGGCACCCTCCACCTTGGCCGGTGGCAGGTGGTCGAACTTCTCGATTTCGGGGAAGCTGATGTCCACCTGCGGTTTCGATTGCCGCTGACGCTGCGCGAGCAGATCGGGCAGGCGGTGCAGTGTCTGCGGGCCGAACACCACGTCCACGAAGGGCGCGCGCTGGATGATGGCTTCGCCCTCCTGGCTGGCCACGCAACCGCCGACGCCGATCAGCACGCCCTTTTGCTTGAGGTGCTTGATGCGGCCGAGATCGGAGAACACCTTCTCCTGCGCCTTCTCGCGCACCGAGCAGGTGTTGAAGAGGATCAGGTCGGCCTGCTCGGGGTCGTCGGTGGGCTCGTAGCCCTGGGCGGCGTTGAGCACGTCGGCCATCTTGTTCGAGTCGTACTCGTTCATCTGGCAGCCGAAGGTCTTGATGAAGACTTTGCGGGTCATGGCAATGGCTCCTGCGGGCGCGGTGGCGCCCAGGCGGCGCCCGGCTTGGCGGGCGCGATCAAAAGGGATTCAGTTGGCGGTGGCCGGGGCCGGCAGCGTGCGCACGGTGCCCGCGTCCTGCTGCGACTCGAAGGTGAAGTTGCGCACCACGCCGTAGCCCGGGCGCTTTTCCTTCTTCTCGTCGGCGGTGAGGATCCAGGCCTGCGTGACCTGGCCGCGGCGATCGAGCAGGTAGTTGACCGTGACTTCGCGGTTGAGCAACGCGGAGGGGCGCAGCAGGCGGTTGCCTTCGTCGAGCACGCGCGCACCGGGTGACAGGCGCGTCACGCGATCGTCCATCTCGAGGTAAGGCGGTTGTTTGACGGTCATCTCGCCGCGCAGGGCTTCCCTGGGGAAGTTGCGCGACTTGGTGGCTCGAGAGGCCTCGCCATCGGCGGGGAGGATCTGAGCGGTCTGTGCGTGTGCGGTGCCGGCCAGGGCCAGCGCAAGCAGCAGGGGGCTGAAACAGCGGTTCATGGTGTAGATCCAGAGGCTGAACGGGGTCGCGATTGTCTCACGGGGGTGGGCGCTCGCTGCGCGCCGCGCGGAGCGCACCGGCGCCCGCCGGTCAGCGCCAGCGCAGGGGCTCCAGGCTCACGCTGCCGCGCTCGCTGCTGAGCGTGAGCACGCCTTCAAGCACCGTGGCCTGCAATTGCATGCTGCGTTCGGCCAGTGCGGCCAGGGCGGGGGCCGCATCGGCGGGCAGGCGCCAGACCTGCAGCTTGTCCAGCCGCGTGAGCTTGCCTTCGATGCCGCGCCACCAGACCTCGGCGGCGGGCCCGAAGGGGTAGACGCGCACCGCATCGGCCTGGCTGCAGGCCTTGGCCAGTGGCTTGTCCTCGGGCTGGCCCACCTCCACCCACAGGCGCTTGCGGCCGGTGAAATCGGTGAGGTGCAGGTCGGGGTCGTCCGGGTCGGAGAGCCCGGCGCCGAAGGCCAGCGTGCCGTCGCCGTTGCAGGTGTCGACCAGCTCGTGCGCGTTGAGCGCCAGCGCGGCTAGGCGCACCATCATGCGTTCGTCCGTCTCGCTCGGGTGCCGCGCCAGGGTCACGGCCTGATCGGCGTAGTAGCCGTGGTCGATGTCGGCGATCTGCAGGTTGGCCTTGAAGATGGTGGACTTGAGTGCCATGGCGCGTGGGGTCTGCGGGCGGGGCAATGAAAAAGGCGGGCTCCGTTGCCGGAGCCCGCCTCGAATCTGGTGGCGATAGGTGGACTTGAACCACCGACATCAGCATTATGAATGCTGCGCTCTAACCAACTGAGCTATATCGCCGAAGCCCGGCATTATAGCCCAGCCCAAAGCCCGTCAAGTGTTCTTGAACGCCGCCTTGCGCTTGTTCACGAAGGCATCCATGCCTTCCTTCTGGTCCTCGGTGGCGAAGAGGGCGTGGAACATGCGGCGCTCGAACATCACGCCGTCGGACAAGCCGCCTTCGAACGAGCGGTTCACCGATTCCTTGGCCGCCATCACGGCGATCTGCGAGTAGTCGCAGATCGAGAGCGCGGCGCCCAGGGCTTCGTCCATCAGCTTGTCCAGCGGCACCACACGGCTCACCAGGCCGGCGCGCTCGGCCTCGGTGGCGTCCATCATGCGGCCGGTGAGTGCCATGTCCATCGCCTTGGCCTTGCCAACCGCGCGCGGCAGGCGCTGCGTGCCACCCGCGCCGGGGATGATGCCGAGCTTGATCTCGGGCTGACCGAACTTGGCGTTGTCGGCCGCGATGATGAAGTCGCACATCATGGCCAGCTCGCAGCCGCCGCCCAGCGCGAAACCGCTCACCGCCGCGATCACCGGCTTGCGGATGGAGCGGATGGTTTCCCAGTTGCGGGTGATGTAGTCGCCCTTGTAGACGTCGGCGAAGGTGTAGGTGGCCATGGCGCCGATGTCGGCGCCGGCGGCGAAGGCCTTCTCGCTGCCGGTGACGATCATGCAGCCGATGTTCTCGTCGGCGTCGAAGGCCTTGAGCGCGGCGCCGAGCTCATCCATGAGCTGGTTGTTCAGCGCGTTGAGCTGCTTGGGGCGGTTCAGGGTGACGATGCCGACGCGGCCTTCGGTGCGCACGGTGATGCATTCGGGGGCGGTGCTCATGGAATCTCCTCGGGGTTTTCGGGTGCCAGCCGGGCACTATAGCGGGCCACCCCTACGGGTATTCATTAGCCGACCGATCGGTTGGTTAATGGTAAATTGCCCCCGAACCACCCCAACGAGGAGACACGATGAGCGACACCACCGTGGTGTACGAAGCGCGAGGGGCCGTGGCCCTGCTCACGCTCAACCGGCCCGACGCCCTCAACAGCTTCACCCGCGCCATGCACCGCGACCTGTGGGCCGCGCTGGACCGCGCCGAAGCCGACCCCGCGATCCGCGCGCTGGTGATCACCGGCGCCGGCCGCGGCTTCTGCGCCGGCGCCGATCTGGCGGAGTTCGACTTCGAACCCGGGCCCGACCTGGTGCAGCGCGCCGACCCCGGCCCGGTGATCGAACAGGCCTTCAACCCCACCGCGCGGCGGCTGATGGGCCTGCGCATGCCCACGATCGCCGCCGTGAACGGCGTGGCCGCGGGCGCGGGCGCTTCGCTGGTGATGTGCTGCGACATCGCCATCGCGGCGCCGAACGCGAGCTTCATCCAGGCCTTCAGCAAGATCGGGCTGATTCCCGACGCGGGAGGCAGCTGGCTGCTGGTGGAGCGTCTGGGCCTGGCGCGCGCCATGGCGCTGGCCATGACGGGCGACAAGCTGCCCGCGGCGCAGGCCAGGGAGTGGGGGCTGATCTGGGATGTGGCCGACGACAGCGTGGCCGCGGCGTTGGCCATGGCCGACAAGCTCGCCGCCATGCCCACCAAGGCGTTGGTCGCCACGCGCCACCTGCTGCGCGACGCGTCCACGCGCGGCTTCAGCGCGCAACTCGATGTCGAACGCGACACGCAGTCGGCGCTGGGCCGCACGCACGACTACATCGAGGGCGTGATGGCCTTCCGCGAAAAGCGCCCGGCGCGCTTCAAGGGCGAGTGATGAGCCCGCAGGACCGCGCCCGCAAGGTGGGCGAAGCCATGTTCGCCAACGACGTGGCGAGCAAGGACACCATGGGCATGGAGCTGCTGGCCTGCGAGCCCGGCCGCGCCGTGATGCGCATGGTGGTCAAGCCGCTGCACCTCAACGGCCACCAGATCTGCCATGGCGGCTTCATCTTCACGCTGGCCGATTCCACCTTCGCGTTCGCCTGCAACAGCCACAACCGCAACGCCGTGGCCGCGGGCTGCAGCATCGAGTTCCTGCGGCCCACGCAGGCCGGTGACGTGCTCACCTGCGAAGGCGTCGAGCAAACGCTGTCGGGCCGGCACGGCATCTACGACATGCGCGTGACCAACCAGCGCGGTGAAGCGGTGGCGCTGTTTCGCGGCAAGAGCGCGCAGATCCCGGGCACCGTGTTTCCCGAAGAGGACCAGCCATGACGAACCTCCCCCTGGAGCCGATCGAGAAAGCCAGCGTCGACGAGCTGCGCGCCCTGCAGCTCAAGCGCCTGCGCGCCACGCTGCAGCACGCCTACGCCAACTCGCCGGTCTACCGCGCCAAGTTCGACGCCGCGGGCGTGCACCCGGACGACTGCCGCAGCCTGGCGGACCTCGCGAAGTTCCCCTTCACCACCAAGGCCGACCTGCGCGACAACTACCCCTTCGGCATGTTCGCCGTGCCGCGCGAGAAGTGCGCGCGCATCCACGCCAGCAGCGGCACCACCGGCAAGCCCACGGTGGTGGGCTACACGCAGCGCGACATCGACACCTGGGCCACGGTGGTGGCGCGCAGCATTCGCGCCAGCGGCGCGCGCGCGGGCGACCTGGTGCACGTGAGCTATGGCTACGGCCTGTTCACCGGCGGCCTGGGCGCGCACTACGGTGCCGAGAAGCTGGGCCTGACCGTGGTGCCCTTCGGGGGCGGCCAGACCGAACGCCAGGTGCAACTCATTCAAGACTTCCGGCCCGACATCATCATGGTCACGCCGAGCTACATGCTCGCGATCGCCGACGAGTTCGAGCGCCTGGGGTTGGACCCGCGCGAGAGCAGCCTGCGCATCGGCATCTTCGGCGCCGAGCCCTGGACCAACGACATGCGCAAGGCCATCGAGCGGCGCATGGGCATCGACGCGGTGGATATCTATGGCCTGAGCGAGGTGATGGGCCCGGGCGTGGCGAACGAGTGTGTGGAGACCAAGGACGGCCCGACGATCTGGGAAGACCACTTCTACCCCGAGATCATCGACCCCGACACCGGCGCCGTGTTGCCCGATGGCGAGCTGGGCGAACTGGTGTTCACCAGCCTCACCAAGGAAGCGCTGCCCATCGTCCGCTACCGCACGCGCGACCTCACGCGCCTGTTGCCGGGTACCGCGCGCACCATGCGGCGCATGGAAAAGATCACCGGCCGCAGCGACGACATGATGATCGTGCGTGGGGTGAACGTGTTTCCCACGCAGATCGAAGAGCTGATCCTCAAGCAGGCCGCGCTGGCCGCGCACTACCAGTGCGTGCTCACGCGCGAGGGGCCGATGGACTGCCTGAGCGTGCGGGTGGAGACGCGGCCCGGGCTGGACCCGGCCTCGGGCGAGGCACTGGCTGCGGCGCGGGCGCTGCAACACGACGTGAAGACCTTCGTCGGCACCAGCATCGAGGTCGAACTCAAGGCCGAGGGTGGCGTGGAGCGCAGCCAGGGCAAGGCCAAGCGGGTCGTGGATCAGCGACCACGCTGACCCGCACGGTGGTCGCTTCAGGTGTGACGCCTGTCACCCTTGTGGCTGCTCTGGGGTCAAACCCGGTGGTCAGCAGCGCGGGGCTGTGGATACAGTCGCGCCCAAAGGTTGGGACGTGATGGACAAGCAAACCGTCTTCTTCAAAACAGACCAGGGCCGCGAAGCCCTGAGCAGCCGCCCCGCGGGCCTGGGGCCGCGCCTGCGTTCCCTGCTCATCATGGTCGATGGCAAGCGCAGCGTGGGCGAGCTCGACAAGCTGCTCGGCAGCGAAGGTGCCGCTGCACCGCTGCTTGAGCAGTTGGTGGTGCAAGGCTGGGTCGAGGCCGAGGCGTCTGCGCCCGTGGCCGTGCCGGCGGTGTCGCCGGCCGCCGAGGGGCTAGTGACACTGCCCCCGCCGTCCGGTGATGCCTTGCCGTTCCCCGAGGCGCGCCGCCTCGTCGTGCGCTTCATCAACGATCAGCTCGGCCCGATGGGTGAGCCGCTGGCGATCAAGGTGGAGGGCTGCAAGAGCGCCGCCGACCTCCTGGCCGCGCTGCCGCGCATCCGGGACGGTTTGCGCAACTTCAAGAACGCGGCCACCGTGGCCCAGTTCGATCAGGACGTGGTACCGCGCCTGCCAGCGGTCTGAGCCGGCGCGCTGTCGCCCACCAGCCAGGCGCCCAGGCGCGCAGCGTCGCCCACGGTCAGGCGCAAGGTCTTCTGCTCGTCGGGCCAGCCCAGCGGCAGCCGCAGCAGTTGCCGGTCGCGCGAGACCAGGGCCACCAGCTTGTCGCGCGTGCCGCGCAAGGCCCTCACGTCGTCGAGCCGTTGCACGCGCCAGGCCTCGGGCGCGCCGCCGCGCCGGGCGGGCGCGAACTCCACGCCCAGCCACTCGTCGCCCGCGGCCAGGCCGGCCGCTTCGCCCGCGCCACCGCGCAGCACGGTCTTCACCTGGATCGCGCCGCCGGTTTCGCCCACGCGCAGACCGAGTTGCTGGGCCAGCGGCGCGGGTTCGTGCTGCACCTTGGCGCCCAGCGCCTGCAGCAGCGGCTCCAGCGGCAGGTCGCCGGTGGTGTGCACCCAGGCGTCGAGCTCGCCATCGAATGACCGGCCGCCGATCTGGCGCAGCACCTTGCGCAGGTCGGCTTCGCGCATGGGGCCGGCTTCGCAACGCTGCCACAGCGCGCGCATCACGGCGTCGAGCGAGCCCGTGCCCTCCTGGCGCAGGGTGAGGTCCAGCGCCAGCGCCACCAGCG
Organism: Hydrogenophaga sp.; assembly: GCA_016741995.1. GTDB lineage: Bacteria > Pseudomonadota > Gammaproteobacteria > Burkholderiales > Burkholderiaceae_C > Hydrogenophaga. Next base: position 8,904 of record JACVCO010000024.1, read on the forward strand.
AACCCTTGGTGTAGTAGCTCACCGTGGCGTTGGGCGTGTTCTCGCCCACGCGGTAGTACTTGGTCCAGGCATCGAAGCTGGCCTGCGCCACGCTCTGCACGTGCCGGCCCGGCGTCTGCTGCACCTGGTTGACGTTCTTGGCCACGAGCTGCAGGTAGGTGGCGTCGTCGATCAGCCCGGCGCGGCGCAGGAACAGGTCGTCGTAGTAGCTGGTGAGGCCTTCGAAGAACCAGAGCAGGGTGGTGTGGTTCTCGCGGTCGTAGTCGTAGCGCGCGAACTCGGCCGGGCGCAAACGCTTCACGTTCCAGGTGTGGAAGTACTCGTGGCTGATGAGGCCGAGCAGCGTGGTGTAGCCATCGGTGGCTTTCAAGGCAGCGGGTTTGGCGTCGCCCGTGCGGCGCGCGGGCAGGTCGCTGCGCTGGCAGATCAGGGCGGTGCTGTTGCGGTGTTCGAGGCCGCCGTAGCCGTCGCCACTGGCGTGCAGCATGAACACGTAGCGATCGAACGGCGGCGCGCCGTCGCCGTGCCAGAAAGCGATCTGCGTTTCGCAGATGCGCCGCGTGTCCTCGATCAGGCGCTCGGTGTCGACCCAGCCACCGAGGCCGGTGACCACGAAGCGGTGCGGTACGCCGCCGGCGGTGAATTCGGCGCTGAAGAAGCGGCCGAGGGTGACGGGGCAGTCGGCGAGCTCGTCGTAGTGGGCCGCGCGGTGGGTGCCCCAGCCCTGTTCGTCCACGCGTTGGGGCGCCAGGCCCGTGGCCACCGACCAGTCGGCCGGCGCGTTGCCGCGCGCGATCTCCAGCGTGTGCGGCGCGTCTTCCTGGCCAAGCACGCGCAAGCAGGTGCTGGTGGCGTTGAAGAAGCCGCGGGTGGTGTCGAGCCAGGCCGTGCGCACGGAGGCGTCGAAGGCATAGATCTCGTAGCGCAGTTCCAGCGCCTCGCCGGCGGCGCAGTCGGCCTGCCAGCGGTGCTTGTCGAGCTGCTTCAGGGCCACGGGCTGGTTGCCCTGGCGCGCCTGCAGGTGTTGCAGGTGTTGCGAGAACTCGCGCACAAGGTAGCTGCCGGGAATCCACACCGGCAGCGCGAAGCGCTGGGCCCGCGCGGGCCGCGCCACCGTGAGCGTCACGGTGAACAGGTGGGCGTGAAGCTCGGTGGGCTCGATGCGGTAGTGCACCGCAGCGGCCGGCTTGCCGCGCGGCCTGCTCATCGCGCCTTGGCTTCCTTGAGGGCGTACTCCAGGCGATCGGCGGGGATGTAGCCCGGCACGCGGGTGTCGTTCACGAAGATCAGTGTGGGCGTGCCGTTGATGCCATGCTTGGCCGCGAGCTTGCTGTTGCGTTCGATGGCCGCGGTGTCGCACTGCGCGGCCTCGGGCGGCTGCTGGTTGATCATCCAGCTGGTGTAGGTCTTGGCGCGGTCCTTGGCGCACCAGATGCGGCGCGATTTGTCGGCCGAGTCGGGGCCGAGCACGGGGATCAGGAACACATGCACCGTCACGTCGTCGATCTTGGACAGCTCGTTGTGCAGCCGCTTGCAGTAGCCGCAGTTCGGGTCCTCGAACACCGCCACCTGGCGCGTGCCCTTGCCCTTGACGAGCTTGAACGAGTCCTTGAAGGGCAGGTCCTTGAAGGCAATGGCGTTGAGCTTTTCCATGCGCGCCTCGGTGAGGTTCTCGCGCGTGCGGGTGTCGAACAGCGAGCCCTGCAGCATCAGGTAGTTGCCACCGTCGTCGGTGTAGGCCAGCCGGTTGCCGGGCAGGCGGATTTCCCACAGGCCGGGGAAGGGCGTCTTGTTCACCTCCTCGATGGCCGGGAAGTCGGGCAACCGCTCGGCGATGTTCTTGCGGATGGCGGCTTCCTGGGCGCTCGCGGCAAAGCAGGCGCCGGCCAGCAGGGCCAGCAGCAGGGTCTTGAAGGGTTTCATCGGTGGGGTCCTGCGCGGAGGCGGGTGAATATTCAGAGGGACAGGCCCATGGCCTGGCGTGCGAACCAACGTTTCAGGGGGCCGCTGCGGTCGAAGCCGGACAGGCCCCGGTTGCGCAGCATCTGCACCCGGGTATCGGCCAGTCCGAACAGCGAGAACAGGCCGTCCGTCACCCAGGCCATGGCCTGCACGTCGGCCGCGCGGGCCCGCTCGTAGCGTCTGAGCAGTTTCGGGTCGTCGAGTTCACGCCAGTATTCGCGCGCATGCAGCACCCGCGCCAGCTCAGCGGCGTCGGCCAGGCCGAGGTTGAGCCCCTGGCCGGCCAGTGGGTGCACCGCGTGCGCGGCATCGCCCGCCAGCACCACGGTGCCTTCGGGCCCGGGGGCGATCCAGCGTCGCGCGCGCGACAGCTGCAACGGCCAGGCCTGCGGCGCGCCCAGCAGGTGCAGATCGCCCAGCGCCTGCTGGCTGCGCGCCTGCACCGCCTGGGCAAAGGCCGCGGGTTCCGCGCGCAGCCAGTCGTCGGCCTTCTCGGCCGGCAACGACCACACCAGCGCGAGCTCGTGCCCGCCATCGCCGCCCAGCGGCAGCAGCGCGAGCACCTCGCCGTCGGCGAACCACTGCCGCGCGATGCCGCCATGCGGCTGCGCCGCGCGCAGGCGCGCCGCGACGGCCTTGTGCGGGTAAGGGCGCACCTCGTGTTCGATGCCCAGGGCCTCGCGCGTGGCGCTGTGGCGGCCCTCGCAGACCACGGTGAGGCGCGTCGCGGGCGCCTCGCTCACGCGCTCGACGCCGGCGGCGAAGCCGATGGCCTCGCCCAGGCGGCGCTCGAGCGCGGGCACGTCGACGATCCAGGTGAGCGCCTCGGCGCCGAGCTCGGCGGCGTCGAAGCGCAGCGCGCCGTCGGCATCGCCGTGCACCTGCATGCCGTGCACGGGGGTCACGGCGCCGGGCACGTCGTCGGGCCAGGCGCGCAGGGCGCGCAGCAGGTCGCGCGAGGCGGTGTTGAGGGCGTAGGCGCGCACGTCGTCGGGGCGGGGGGCGCCAGCGCCGGCCAGCAGGGCCACGCGCAGGCGGTCCTGGGCGAGCAGCAAGGCCAGGGCCTGGCCGACCACGCCCGCGCCGCGAATGACCACGTCGGCGCGTCGTGCAGAGGCGTTGGAAGACATGCCGGCATTCTAGAAGCGGGCACAATCCGGCGCTTTCGCGCCACCCCGAACCCCCGACCGCCATGACCGACGCCGCCGACGTGCAAGCCACCATCGAAGAACTCTGGGTCTACCCGGTGAAATCCTGCGCCGGCGTGCGGCTCGACGAAGCCGAGCTCACCGACACTGGCCTGCTCTACGACCGCGCGTGGATGGTGGTGGATGCGCAGGGCGAGTTCGTGAGCCAGCGCGAGCTGCCGCGCATGGCGCTGATCCAGCCGACCTTCAAGATGGGGCAGCTCGTGCTGCGCGCGCCGGGCATGCTGGCCTTGCACCTGCAGCTCGACGCGGTGGAGGGGCCGCTCAAGGTGCGTGTGTGGAACGACGAGGTCGAGGCCTGGGACATGGGCGACCTCGCCGCGCAGTGGTTCAGCGATTTCCTGGGGGCCGATGCGCCGGCTTCGCTGAAACAATTGCGCTTGGCCCGTTTCGACCCCGAGGTGAAGCGCCCGAGCGACCCGAAGTGGACCGGCGGGCGCGAGGCCGGCACCCAGTTCGCCGATGGCTTTGCGCTGCTGGTGACGAGCACCGCCTCGCTCGACGAACTGAACGAACGCCTCGTGGCGGGCGGACACCCGAAGGTCGACCAGCGCCGGGTGCGCCCGAACATCGTGCTCGGTGGGGTGCAATCGCACGACGAGGACCGCGTGGGGGCGCTGCGTATCGAGACCGCCGCCGGCGCGGCCGTGATCGAGCCCGTGAAGCCCTGCGCGCGCTGCCCCATTCCCGACGTGAACCCGGACACCGCCGAGACCGGCACCGCGGTCAATGACACCCTGCGCACCTACCGCGCAGATCCGCGCGTCAACGGCGGGCTCACCTTCGGCATGAACGCCATCGTGCTGGAAGGCGATGGCCAGGTGCTGCGCGTGGGCCAGCGCGTCAGCGCGGGCTGGCGCTTCGACTGAAGCCCGCCCCGTAAAATCGCGGGTTTTCCGATTTCCGGACGAAAGCCCTCCCCATGAGTTTGAAATGCGGCATCGTGGGCCTGCCCAACGTGGGCAAGTCCACGCTCTTCAACGCCCTCACCAAGGCCGGCATCGCGGCCGAGAACTACCCCTTCTGCACCATCGAGCCCAACACCGGCGTGGTGGAAGTGCCCGACCCGCGCCTGGCGCAGCTCGCGGCCATCGTGAACCCGCAGCGCACCGTACCGGCCATCGTGGAGTTCGTCGATATCGCGGGCCTGGTGGCGGGGGCGAGCACGGGTGAAGGCCTGGGCAACAAGTTCCTCGCGCACATCCGCGAGACGGACGCCATCGTCAACGTGGTGCGTTGCTTCGAAGACCCGAACGTGATCCACGTGGCCAACAAGGTCGACCCGATCGCCGACATCGAGGTCATCCAGACCGAGCTCTGCCTGGCCGACCTGGCCTCGGTGGAGAAGGCCTTGCACCGCGTGACCAAGACCGCGCGCTCCGGTGACAAGGAGTCGATCAAGCAGGTGGCGATCCTGGAGAAATGCCGGGCCGCGCTGAACGACACGCAGCCGGTGCGCACCATCGATTTCAGCAAGGAAGAGCTGGTTCACCTCAAGCAGTTCTTCCTGATCACGGCCAAGCCCGCGATGTTCGTGGCCAACGTGTCGGAAGACGGCTTCGAGAACAACCCGCTGCTGGACCGCCTCACGGAATTCGCGGCGAAGCAGAACGCGCCCGTGGTGGCCATCTGCGCCAAGATCGAGGCGGAACTGTCCGAGATGGACGACGCCGACCGGCTCGAATTCCTCAAGGAGCTGGGCCAGGAAGAACCCGGCCTGAACCGCCTGATCCGCGCCGCCTACGGCCTGCTGGGCCTGCAGACCTACTTCACCGCGGGCGAGAAGGAAGTGCGCGCCTGGACCATCCACAAGGGCGACACCGGCCCGCAGGCGGCTGGCGTCATCCACACCGACTTCGAGAAGGGCTACATCCGGGCCCAGACCATCGCCTTCGACGACTACATCGCCCACAAGGGCGAGCAGGGCGCGAAGGAGGCCGGCAAGATGCGCGCCGAAGGCAAGGAATACGTCGTGCAGGACGGCGACGTGATGAACTTCCTCTTCAGCGGCTGATGGAAGAGGCACTGCGCCTGGCCAAGCGCGTGGCGGCGCAGCAGGCGTGCTCGCGCCAGCAGGCCGAGTTGCTCATCGTCGGCGGCTGGGTGCGCGTTGACGGCGAGACGGTGGAAGAACCGCAGGCGCGCGTGCGGCCGGAGCAGTTGGTCGAGATCGACCCCAAGGCGCGGCCCGAGCCCATCGCGCCGGTCACGCTGATCTGGCACAAGCCCGCTGGGCTGGCGGTGCCCGAAGAACCCGAACTGCCCGATGCCTGGGTGGCGCAGTGGCTGCCCGTGGCGCAGCGCCACGAGGGCGATGCCTCCCGCCTGCGGCCGCTGGGCGTACACCGGCGCCACCTGGCCGTGCTGGCGCCGCTGGGCGAGCTGGCCAGCGGCTTGATGGCCTTCACCCAGCACGCGGGCGTGGCACGCCGGCTGGCCGATGTGCAACAGCCTCTGGAACACGAGTGGCTGATCGATGTGGAAGCGGACGTGCCCGACCGCGCGGCCGTGCTCGTGGCCCTGGCCCGGCCGGTTTACCTGCAACGCGAGCAGCAGCCCGCGGCGCGCGCCAGCTGGCAAAGCGAGCGCCGCCTGCGCCTGGTGATCAAGGGGCCGCGGCCCGGGCAGCTGGGCGCGCTGCTCGAACGAGTGCCGGTGCCCGTGGCGGCGGCACGGCGCCAGCGCATCGGCCGCGTGGGCCTGGGCGATTTGCCGCCCGGCCGCTGGCGCTACGCCAGCGCCGCCGAGCGCTTCTGACGCGCGGCCACCCAGACACTGAGCCCGATCGCCGACGCCATCACCACCAACCCCACCCAGTGCAGCTGCAGCATGCGGCCCTGGGCAATCATCAACCCGCCCAGCGCCGCGCCCAGGGCCTGCCCGCCGTACATGGCCGAGGTGTTGAGTGCCACCGTGGCCGGCGCGAGCACCGGTGACAGCTGAACCAGCCGTGCCTGCTGGGCCGAGTTGGCGGCGAAGCAGCCCAGGGCCCAGGGCACGATCACCAGCGCCTGCAGCCACCAGCTGCTGCGGCCCAGCGGCCACAGCAGCAGGCTGAGCGCGATCAGCGTCATCGTGATGAGCACCGCGCGCGGTGCGCCCATGCGGTCGATCTGGCGCGTGACCGCCATGTTGCCCAGCAGCCCGAACGCGCCGAACCACAGGAACAGCAGCGACAGCCCGGCGCCGCCCAGACCCAGGGTCTGGGTGAAGTAGGGCGCGAAGTACGAGAACAGCGTGAACTGGCCGAACGCGAACAGCAGCGTGACGCCCACGGTCATCATCAGCGTGGCCGAGCCCAGCGTGCGGCTCCAGCCGTCGCGCGAGAGGGCGGCGGGCCGGATGCCGTCGGGCATCTCGCGCCAGACCCAGGCGCCACTCGCCAGCGACATCACCGCCACCAGGCCGAAGGCCCAGCGCCAGCCCGCTTCGCCGCCGATCCAGGCCGCCAGCGGCATGCCCATCACCGACGCGACCGACCAGCCGAGGAAGACGAAGGTGATGGCGCGCCCGCGCTGGTGGTCGGGCACCAGCAGGCCCACGCTGGCCGCGGCCTGCGGCGTGAACACCGCGGGCGAGATGACGGCCAGCACGCGCAAGGGCAGCAGCAGGCCGTAGTTCGGGGCCAGCGCACAGGCCGCGTGCAGCAGCCCGTACCAGACCAGCGACCAGGCCAGCAGGCGGCGCCGGTCCCAACCGGCCACGAGCGTGGCGAACAACGGCGCACCCACGCCCATGAGGATGGCGGCCGCGGTGATGAGCTGGCCCGCCTGCGGGATGGACACGTTCAGCGATTGCGCGATGTCGTTGAGCGTGCCGGGCACCGCCATCACGCCGGTGCCGATGACGAAATTGCCGACCATGAGCGCCCACAGGGCGCGTGGCAACGCGGGTTGGTTCATGGTTTCAACACCCCGGGAAAGGCCCACAGCAGCGCGGCCGTCATGGTGAGGTAGCGGGCGAACTTGCCGATGGCCATGTAGGCCACGCAGGGCCAGAAGGGAAAACGCAGCCAGCCGGCCACGGCACACAGTGGGTCGCCCACCACCGGCAGCCAGCTCAGCAGACAGGCCTTGGGGCCGAAGCGCTCCAGCCAGCGCAGTGCGCGCAGCTCGGTGGTGCTGCCGCGTGCGCGGTCCACCACCTTGTGCGTGCCCAGGCCCATGAGCCAGCTCACAGCGCCGCCCAGCGTGTTGCCCGCCGTGGCCACCAGGATGGCCGGCCAAAACAGCTCGGGGTTGAGCTTGATCAGGCCGAACACCGCGGGCTCCGAACCCATGGGCAGCAGCGTGGCCGAGACGAACGCGACCACAAAGACCGTGCTCAGGCCCACCTCGGGCAAGGCGAGCCATTGGGCGAAGACGGAGAACCAGTCGGGCATGGGATGTGGGGCGGATCGGTGCGTTCCGTCGGACTCCCGTCTGCTGAAAAAACAGGCAGGTACAATCCGCTCCCTTCGCGCCCGGCCGCCCGGCTCGCGGCGTACACAAGACCAAAGCATTCTCCCATCGCCATGCAGATCGGGCCCTTCAGCCTGCCCAATGCCCTTTTCGTCGCGCCGATGGCGGGGGTGACGGACCGGCCGTTCCGCAAGCTGTGCAAGCGGCTCGGTGCGGGCTACGCGGTGAGCGAAATGGTCACCAGCCGGCGGGACCTGTGGGACAGCCTGAAGACCTCGCGCCGCGCCAACCACGAAGGTGAAGCGGCGCCGATCGCGGTGCAGATCGCCGGCACCGACGCGGCCATGATGGCCGATGCCGCGCGCTATAACATCGACCGCGGCGCGCAGATCATCGACATCAACATGGGCTGCCCGGCCAAGAAGGTCTGCAACAAGTGGGCCGGCAGCGCGCTCATGCAGGACGAGGCCCTGGCGATCGCCATCGTCGAGGCCGTGGTGCAGGCCTGTGCGCCGCACGGTGTGCCGGTGACCTTGAAGATGCGCACCGGCTGGTGCGAGGTGGCGCGCAACGCGCCCGTGCTGGCGCGGGCCGCCGAGGCCGTGGGCGTGCAGATGCTCACCGTGCACGGCCGCACGCGCGAGCAGGGCTACCGCGGCGAGGCCGAGCATGAAACGGTCGCGCTCATCAAGCGCAGCGTGAAGATCCCCGTGGTCGCCAACGGCGACATTCATTCGCCCGAGCGCGCGCGCGAGGTGCTGCAACGCACCGGTGCCGACGCGATCATGATCGGCCGTGCTGCGCAGGGCCGGCCGTGGATCTTTCGCGAGATCGCGCACTTCCTGGCCACCGGCGAACATCTGAGCGCACCCGATCTGGCCGAGGTGCGCGGCTGGCTGCTCGAACACCTGGACGACCACTACAGCCTCTACGGCGAGGACACCGGCGTGCGCAGCGCGCGCAAGCACCTGGGTTGGTACGCGCAATCGCTGCCGCTGTCGCGCGACGAGGTGGTGAATTTCCGCACCCGGGTCAACACCACCACCACCATCGACGCGCAGCGCCGCGCGGTGGCCGATGCCTTCGACGCGTGGCTCGACGCCCGCGAATCCTCCGCCTGGAAACTCGCCGCCTGAGGCGTTGCCCGAGACCGCGCATGAGCACCAAGAAGAACAACGCCCCTGGCAACCCGCTGGACGAATGCGTCCGCAGCAGCCTGCAAGCCTATTTTCGCGACCTCAACGGCACCGAGCCGGACAACCTGCACGACATGCTCGTCAAGGCTGTGGAGCGCCCGCTGCTCGAGGTGGTGATGGCGCAGGCGCAGGACAACCAGTCGCGCGCGGCGCAATGGCTGGGCCTGAACCGCAACACGCTGCGCAAGAAGCTGCTCGACCACGGCCTGATCGACTGACCCTTTCCAAAACTTCCTGAGCCCCACTTCATGCGCGCCCTCATTTCCGTTTCCGACAAGACCGGCATCGTCGATTTCGCCCGCTCGCTGCACGCGTTGGGCGTGCAACTGCTGTCCACCGGCGGCACCGCCAAACTGCTGGCCGAGCAGGGCCTGCCCGTGACCGAGGTGGCCGAAGTCACCGGCTTTCCCGAGATGCTCGACGGCCGTGTGAAGACGCTGCACCCCAAGGTGCACGGTGGTCTCCTCGCGCGGCGCGACCTGCCCGAACACATGGCCGCGCTGAAAACGCACGGCATCGCCACCATCGACATCCTGGTCGTCAACCTCTACCCGTTCGAGGCCACGGTGGCCAAGCCCGGTTGCACATTGGCCGACGCGATCGAGAACATCGACATCGGCGGCCCGGCCATGGTTCGCAGCGCCGCCAAGAACTGGCGCGACGTGGCGGTGCTGACTGACGCGTCGCAGTACGCGGGGGTGCTCGACGAACTCAAGGCCGGTGCGTTATCGCTCAAGACGCGCTTCGCGCTGTCGGTGGCCGCGTTCAACCGCATCAGCAACTACGACGCCGCGATCAGCGACTACCTGTCCTCGATCGAATTCGACGAAGCCGCCGAGGTGCCCCAGCGCACTGCGTACCCCGCCCAATCGAACGGCCGCTTCGTGAAACTGCAGGACCTGCGTTACGGCGAGAACCCGCACCAGTCGGCCGCCTTCTACCGCGACCTGTACCCCGCGCCGGGCTCGCTCGTCACGGCGAAGCAATTGCAGGGCAAGGAGCTCTCGTACAACAACATCGCCGACGCCGACGCCGCGTGGGAATGCGTCAAGAGCTTCGACGTGCCGGCCTGTGTGATCGTCAAGCACGCCAACCCGTGCGGCGTGGCCATCGGCAACGGCCCGCTGCAGGCGTACCAGAAGGCCTTCCAGACCGACCCGACCAGCGCCTTTGGCGGCATCATCGCGCTCAACCGTCCGCTCGACGGTGCTGCGGCCGAGGCCATCAGCAAGCAGTTCGTCGAGGTGCTCATGGCGCCGGGCTACTCGCCCGAGGCGCTGGCCGTGTTCAAGGCCAAGGCCAATGTGCGCGTGCTGCAGATCGATCTGCCGCCCGGCGGCCCCACCGCCTGGGACAAGGGCCTGAACATGTCCGACGTGAAGCGCGTGGGCTCGGGCCTGCTGATCCAGAGCGCCGACAACCACGTGCTGCAGCGCGCCGACCTCAAGGTGGCCACGACGCTGCAGCCCACGCCGCAGCAGATCGACGACCTCATGTTCGCCTGGGCGGTGGCCAAGTTCGTCAAATCCAACGCCATCGTCTTCTGCAAGGACGGCATGACCATGGGCGTGGGCGCCGGCCAGATGAGCCGCCTCGATTCGGCCCGCATCGCCAGCATCAAGGCCGGCCACGCCAAGCTCTCGCTGCAGGGGACGGCGGTGGCGAGCGATGCTTTCTTCCCGTTCCGCGACGGGCTCGATGTCGTCGTCGACGCGGGGGCCACCTGCGTCATCCAGCCCGGTGGCTCGATGCGCGACCAGGAAGTCATCGATGCGGCCAACGAGCGCGGGGTGGTGATGGTGTTCAGCGGGGTCCGGCATTTCCGCCACTGAGCGCGCCGTGCCCGACGGCCTGCCCCAACCCCAGCGCGGCTGGGCGGTGCTCGTCATCCTTGTCGGCATCACCATGGCGGTGCTCGACAGCACACTCGTCAATCTGGCCCTGCCCACGCTGGCGGCCGATTTCGGCGCCAGCCCGTCGAGCGCGATCTGGGTCGTCAATGCGTTCCAGCTCGCGGTGCTGTGTGTGCTGCTGCCGCTGGCCTCGCTGGGTGATCGCTTGGGATATCGGCGGGTCTACCTGGCGGGCACCGCGCTGTTCACGCTGGCTTCGCTGGGCTGTGCGCTGGCACCCAGCCTGCCCTGGCTGGCGGGCATGCGTTTCGTGCAAGGCCTGGGCGCGGCCGGCATGATGAGCGTGAACCTGGCGCTGGTGCGCGCGGCCTATCCGCGCCAGCAACTGGGCCGTGGCATCGCGCTCAACTCCATGGTGGTGGCCGGGGCGTCGGTGCTCGGGCCCTCGGTGGCGGCCCTCGTGCTTTCGCTGGCCGAATGGCCCTGGTTGTTTGCGGTGAACGTGCCGATTGGTCTGTGGCTGCTGTGGCTGGGCGCCCACGCACTGCCGGACAACACCGGCACGGTGGTCAGCGCCGTCCGACCGTTGGATGTGCTGCTCAACGTGCTCACCTTCGGCCTCGTGTTCCTCGGCATCGACGCGCTGGCCACCGGGCGCGGCGAGCACGGACCCTGGATGCGCACGGACCTCGCCGTGGGTTTGCTGGTGCTCGGCTTGTTGGCTGGGGCCGTCTACGTGCGCCGCCAGCTCACGCAAACCACGCCGCTGTTGCCGCTCGATCTGCTGCGCATCCGCGCGTTCGCGCTGTCCATGTGCACCTCGGTGAGCGCGTTCTGCGCGCAGATGCTGGCCTTCATCGCGCTGCCCTTCTTGTTCCTGGACCACCTGGGCCGCAGCCACTGGCAGACGGGCTTGCTGATGATGGCCTGGCCACTCGCGACGATCGCCATCGCGCCGCTGGCGGGCCGCCTCATCGGGCGCGTGCCGGCCGGGTTGCTGGGGGCCATCGGCCTGGGCATGAAGATGCTGGGCCTGGCCGCGCTCGCGCTGTTGCCGGCACAGCCCGCCGATGCGCTCATCGTGGCCTGCCTGCTGTTGTGTGGCGCGGGTTTCGGCCTGTTCCAGTCACCGAACAACCACACCATCGTGACGTCCGCACCCGTGCATCGCAGCGGCGGTGCTGGCGGCATGCAGAGCGCGGCGCGCCTCACCGGCCACATGCTGGGCGCCATCTGCGCGGCCGCGGTTTTCAGCCTGTGGCCGCCGGCGCTGGGGCAGGGGCCCTTCGTGGCGCTGGGCCTGGCCGCGGCGATGGCCGCCGTGGCGGGGGTGTTCAGCGCGTCGCGGCTGGCGCGCTGAGGGCAGCGGTCAGCGCAGCGCGCCGAACACCTGGGCCGCAGCGGCCAGGGTCTCTTCGATGTCCTGTGCCGAGTGCGCGGCGCTCACGAAACCGGCTTCGTAGAGCGCGGGCGCGATGTACACGCCGCGATCGAGCAGGCCGTGGAAGAGCTTGTTGAACACCGCGCCGTCGGTCTTCATGACGGCCTGGTAGTGCTGCGGCAGTTCGGGCAGCAGGAAGAAGCCGAACATGCCGCCCTCGCTGTCGGCACTGAACGGCACACCGGCTTTGCGTGCCTCGGCCTGCAGGCCATCAACCAACGAACGCGTGCGTGCCGACAGGGCGTCGAAGAAGCCGGGTTTGCGGATCTCGGCCAGCGTGGCCAGGCCGCAGGCGGTGGCCACCGGGTTGCCTGACAGCGTGCCGGCCTGGTAGACCGGGCCCAGTGGCGCGAGCTGTTCCATCACCGCGCGCTTGCCGCCAAAGGCCGCCAGCGGCATGCCACCGCCGATGACCTTGCCCATCACCGTCATGTCGGGTTCGAAGCCGGGAATGAGTTTCGCGTAGACGCTCTGCGCGCCGCCGAGCGCGACGCGGAAACCCGTCATGACCTCGTCGAACGCGAGCAGGGCGCCATGCTGTGTGCACAGCTCGCGGCAGCGCGTCATGAAGGGCACGCTCGCGCGCACGAAGTTCATGTTGCCCGCGATCGGCTCGATGATCAGGCAGGCGATGTCGGCGCCGTGCTCGGCAAACGCGGCGTCGAGCTGTGCCACGTTGTTGTACTCAAGGACCAGCGTGTGCTGCACCACCTCGGGCGGCACGCCGGCGCTGGTGGGGTTGCCGAACGTGGCCAGGCCCGAGCCGGCTTTGACCAGCAACGCGTCGGCGTGGCCGTGGTAGCAGCCCTCGAACTTGATGATCTTCTTGCGCCCCGTGGCGCCGCGCGCGAGGCGAATGGTGCTCATGCCGGCTTCGGTGCCTGAACTCACCAGGCGCACCATCTCGATGCTGGGCACGAGATCCACGATCGCTTCGGCGAGTTCGACTTCGCGCTCGGTCGGTGCCCCGAAAGAGAAACCATCGGTGGCTGCCTTCTGCACGGCGTCGAGCACCGCCGGGTGTCCATGGCCGAGGATCATCGGGCCCCAGGAGCCGATGTAGTCGATGTGGCGTTTGCCGTTGGCGTCCCAGAAATGGGCGCCCTGCGCCCGCTGCACGAAACGCGGCGTGCCACCCACGGCCCGGAACGCGCGCACGGGCGAGTTCACACCACCGGGGATGAGCGCCTTGGCGCGTTCGAACAGGTCGGCGTTGCGGTCGGTCATGGGTCAGTGCCGGGTGGTGTCGAGCGGGAAGTCGTCGGCGTCGAGCGTGCTGTCCGAGGTCGAGGAGGGGGAAGACTCGGCGGCGGCCTCGTCGTCTTCGTCATCGTGGGCCCAGAAGAGCCGGTCCGGCACGGCGTTGCCCATGCCGGGCTGGAAGCCCGCATCCAGACACTGGTCCAGGTAGGTGAGCGCTTCCGCGCACGCGGTCTGCAGGTCGGCACCGCTGGCCACCAGGGCACACAGCGCGGCCGAGAGCGTGTCACCCGCGCCGCTGAACGTGGCCTCGAAGCGTTCGTAGCGCGCGGTGGCCAGAACGCTTTCCGGCGAAGCCAGGTGGCTTTCGAGGAACTGGTCGGCGGCATTGAAACCCGTCACCAGGGTGTACGAGACGCCGTGCACGGCCGCTGCCCGCGCCACCTCGCGCGGCCCGGGCGGCCGGTCGCCTTCCCATTCGGGCAGCAGCCAGCGCGACAGCGTACTGTGGTTGCCCACCAGCACCGTGGTCTGTGGCAGCAGCAGTTCGGTGCAGGCATCCAGATAGGTTTCGATCGCCAACTCGTCCCACCAGGAGAGGTCGGGCATGTAGGTGATGACGGGGATCTCGGCGTAGTCGCTGGTGATCTGGGCGATCGCGCTGAGGTTCTCGGGCGTGCCGACGAAGCCGACCTTGAAGGCTTGTACCGGCATGTCCTCGAGGGCGCATCGGGCCTGATCAGACACCGCCTCTTCGTCGAAGGCGATGTGGTCGCGCACGGCGGAGGTGTCGCGCACATAGCTGCCGGTGACCACCGGGAGCACATGCGACGACGCGCTGGCCATGGCGGTGAGGTCCGCGCTGAGACCACCGGCCCCACTGGGGTCGTTGGCGTTGAACGCCATGACGCAGGGCAGGCTGACTTCGGCCGGGCGCGCGCCGGCGTCGCTGGAGGGGTCTGAATCGGAGGGGGAGGACATGGGGAGGGCTCTCGGGCCGGGGTGGCTCAACCCGTAGCGTGCCGCGCACGCATCAGTGTCGCGTCCATTCGCCTGTGAAATCGCGCCGCAGAGCGCTTGAACAGGCTAGATACAATTCTTGCATTCTACGATACCGACTCCAATAACCATGAGCGATAGCAAGACTTGGATGTGCCTGATCTGCGGCTGGATCTATGACGAGGCCGCTGGTGCACCCGAGCATGGTGTGCAACCGGGAACACCCTGGGCCGAGGTGCCGATGAACTGGACCTGCCCCGAGTGTGGTGCACGCAAAGAAGACTTCGAAATGGTTCAGATCTGACCGGTTGGCGGGCGATCGCTCGGCAACCGGTTGTTCCATGTGACGGGGTGGGCTGGCCGCACCGTCATTGATGGTGTGTTGAGGAGTCCGTCCATCGTGAGCGCAACGTCCGCCCTGAAGGTTCTTGTCGTCGACGACAGCAACACCATCCGGCGCAGTGCCGAGATCTTCCTTAAACAAGGGGGGCATGAGGTTCTGCTGGCAGACGACGGCTTTGACGCCCTCGCGAAGATCAACGACTACCAGCCCGACCTGATCTTCTGCGACATCCTGATGCCGCGCCTGGACGGTTATCAGACCTGCGCCATCATCAAGCGCAACGCACGCTTCGCTGGCATTCCCGTCGTCATGCTGTCCTCCAAGGATGGCGTGTTCGACAAGGCCCGCGGCCGCATGGTCGGCTCGCAGGACTACCTCACCAAACCTTTCACCAAAGACCAACTGCTGCAGGCTGTTCAGCAGTTCGGTGCCAACTTCAACGGAGTGTCCTGATGCCCATCCAGAAGATCCTCGTCGTCGACGATTCAAAGACCGAATTGATGGTTCTCTCGGATCTGTTGACCAAAAATGGCTACACCGTGCGGACCGCCGAGAATGCCGACGAGGCCTTTCGTCGTCTTGGCGAGGAAAAGCCCGATCTGATCCTGATGGACGTGGTGATGCCCGGACAGAATGGTTTTCAACTGACGCGCGCCATCACGCGTGATCCGCAGTTTTCGAGCATTCCCATCGTCATGTGCACGAGCAAAAACCTGGAGACCGATCGCGTCTGGGGCATGCGCCAGGGCGCGCGCGACTACGTGACCAAACCGGTCAACGGCGACGAGCTGTTGTCCAAGATCCGCGCGCTGGCCTGACACGAGCCCGACCACAGCATGGCCAAACGACAGTCGCTCAAGGAACTGCAGGAACGCCTGGCCCAGCGCCTGACGGCGGCCAAGACCGAGGCCCTGACCGCGACTTGGCTGGCCATCGAGGCCGGCGGTCAGCGGCATTTGCTGCCTCTTGTGCAGTCGGGCGAGATTTTTCCGTGGTCGGCGGTTCAGCCGGTTCCGTACACGAAGGCCTGGTACGTGGGGGTCGCCAATCTGCGGGGTGGCCTGCATGGTGTGGTCGATCTCGCCGGGCTTCTCAAGGGGGAGGCCGTGCGCGGTACCCAGCGCCCGGCCGATCGGGTGACCTCCGAGTCGCGCCTGGTCAGTCTGCACGGCGCGCTCGGCTTGAATGCCGTGCTCTGGATCGACCGGCTGCTGGGGTTGCGCAACCCCGGTGCCTTCAAGACGGTGGCCGAGCGGCCCGAGGGCGCGCCGTCCTATGTCACCCGCATGTTGATCGACGAGAGCGGGCAGGCCTGGCAGGAGCTGGATCTGCAATTGCTCGTCGCCGAACCCGAGTTCCTGGCCATCGCGGCCTGATGAAGATGCCGATGCACGGCACCCGACGTTTCCGTCACCTGTTCTGAGTTGGAAGGTAAACACATGGCCACGCTGGATCGCTTTCAGGGTCTTTTCTCCAAGAAGGGCAAGGACGCCGATGAGCCTGACCTGTCGAGGGCGACCGATCAGGAGATCGCCGAAATGGCCGCGGCCCGCCTCGCGCCGGACGACAACGCAGGCGACCTGGGCGACAACCTGTTGATCGCGGACGACGACGCCGATGTGGGCAAGGAGGCGATGGTCTCGCTGCCGCTGCTCGGCCGTCGTCCGGCCGAACAGCACCTGCGCTCCCTCGCCGTGCTGCTGGCCTTTGCGCTGCTGGTGCTCGGTGCCATCACCTTCTTCATCCTGAGTCAGACCGAGAAGATCAGCCGTCAGGTGGCCGCCAGCGGTTCCGCCCTCATGCAGTCGCAGCGTCTGGCCAAGAGCGTGTCGCAGGCCCTGGTGGGCAGCCCGACCGCATTCCCCGAGGTGCGTGACAGCGCCAGCGTGCTGGCCACCAGCGTGCGTGGTCTCAAGCAGGGCGACAGCACGATGGGCATCGAGCCCCTGGGCCCGGATTTCAGCGGCGCGCTGGATGAATTGCTCCCGCGCGTGGACGCCGCTGAAGGCAGTGCCGGCACGGTGCTGAACCAGCAAGGCACGCTGACGCAGGTGGGCACCGCGCTGCGCACCATCAACCGCCAGTCGTCCGATCTGCTCGAGATTGCCGAAACGATTTCGTCGCTCAAGCTGCAGCAGAACGCGCCCGCGGCGGAGATCTCGGCGTCCGGTCAGCTCGTGATGCTGACCCAGCGCATCGGCAAGTCGGCCAACGAGTTCCTGACGCTCGAAGGCGTGAGCCCCGAGGCGGTGTTCCTGCTGGGCAAGGACTTGATCACCTTCAAGGAAGTCTCCGAAGGCCTGCTCAATGGCAGCGAAGAACTGCGATTGGCGCCGGCCCGCGATGCTCAGGTGCGTGAGCGCCTGCAAGCACTGCTGCAAAGCTACGAAGCCACCCGCACGGAAGCGGGCGCCATTCTGGGCAACCTGCAAGGCCTGGTCTCGGCGCGCGAAGCCCAGTCGGTGATCGTGGCGGACAGCGAGCCGCTGCGTATCGGCCTCGAAAAGCTGCAGCAGGACCTGTCCGGCCGCTCCGGTATCGGTGGTGGTGAACTGCTGGCGCTGGCCCTCTCCACCGTCTTTGCGCTGCTGTGCGCTGGTGGTCTGGCCTATGTGCAGCTGCAGGACAGCCGTGCCCGCCAGATGGTGGCCGAATCGCAGCGGCTTGCCGCCGAGGCGCAGGAACAGGAAGCCAAGCGTGTCAACGACGCCAACCAGGCCGCCATTCTTCGACTGATGAACGAACTGCAGACGGTGGCCGAAGGCGATCTGACGCAGGAAGCCACCGTGACCGAGGACATCACCGGCGCCATCGCCGACTCGGTGAACTACACGGTGGAAGAACTTCGCTCGCTGGTGGGTAACGTGCAGGCCACGGCCACCCGTGTGGCGCAGACGACGTCGGCGGTGGAAAACACCTCGACCGAGCTGCTGGCCGCGTCCACCGAACAGCTGCGCGAGATCCGTGAAACCGGCCAGTCCGTGCTGGACATGGCGCAGCGAATCAACCAGGTGTCGAACCAGGCGCAGGAATCGGCCGATGTGGCGCGTGCGTCTCTGAACGCCGCCGAGTCCGGTCTGAAGGCCGTGCAGGACGCCATCGGCGGTATGAACGCGATCCGCGACCAGATCCAGGAAACCTCCAAGCGCATCAAGCGCCTGGGCGAGTCGTCGCAGGAGATCGGCGAGATCACCGAGCTGATTTCCGACATTACCGAACAGACGAACGTGCTGGCCCTGAACGCCGCCATCCAGGCCGCGTCGGCCGGTGAAGCGGGCCGCGGCTTCTCGGTGGTTGCGGAAGAGGTGCAGCGCCTGGCTGAACGTTCCGCCGACGCCACGCGCCAGATTGCGGCACTCGTGAAAGCCATTCAGACCGACACGCAGGATGCGGTGGCCGCCATGGAGCGCTCCACGCAGGGTGTGGTTGAAGGGGCCAAGCTGTCCGACAACGCCGGTACCGCGCTCTCGGAAATCGACCGCGTGTCGCGCCGACTCGCCGACCTGATTGAGCAGATTTCGAGTGCGGCCTCCCGCGAAGCCGAGTCCGCCAACGAGGTGGCTGGAAACATCCAGCACATCTTTGCGGTGACCGAGCAGACCGGCGAAGGCACACGCTCCACAGCCCAGCAGGTGCGCGAACTCTCGGCAATGGCCGAAGAACTTCGCCAGTCGGTGGCGCGATTCAAGATCGCCTGACACCGTCCTCCGTTCCGCTGACCCACTGCGATCACCATGGCCGAAGCGACCGAATCCGCCCTTCAGGATCTTCCCGTTGCCGACCTTGGCCCATTGGCCTGGGTCTTCGACGAGCTGCGCAAGTCACTGGACGGAGCGAACAAGGCGATCCGCCGCTTCGTGCGAGAGAACGAACAGGCGCGCCACAGTGACCTCGAAGCGGTCGACCCGGCGGCCCTGCGCATCGCGCGCCAGCAGCTGCACCAGGCGGTCGGCGCGCTGGAGGTAGTTGGCCTGGCCGCGCCGGCGCAGGTGCTGCGTGGCATGGAATCGGCGGTGCAGCGCTTCGTGCAGAAGCCCGACACCTGCAACGAGGATGCCGCGGGGCGCGTCGAGCGCGCCAGCTTCGCGCTGATCGAATACCTCGAAGCGGTGCTGAACCACAAGCCGGTGCAGCCGGTGGCGCTGTTCCACCAGTACCGCGAAGTGCTCGAGGTCGCCGGTGCAGAACGCATTCACCCGGCCGATCTCTGGGACACCGACCTTCGCGCCATTGATGTGCCGGCACCCGAGGGGGTCAAACCGCTCGAGGCCGCGCCCGCGGTGCGCTCGCTGTTCGATCGCCTGATTCTTCTGGTCGTCAAGACACAGAGCGCCGCGGCTTGCCAGCAACTCTCCAAGCTGTGTGCCGGCCTGTCGGCCGGTGCCGCCCAGCCGCGTCAGCGCACGTTCTGGCGCGTGGCTGCGGCCTTCTTCGAAGGCGCTGCCGCGCACGGCCTGGCTTTCGATGTCTACGCCAAGCGCGCCACTTCGCGCCTGCTGATGCAGTTCGGCCAGCTCGCCGCGGGCAGTGCCCAGATCTCGGAAACGCTGCTGAACGATCTGCTGTTCTTCTGCGCCCAGACGCCGCCGCGGACCGCGCAGGCGTCGGCTCACCTCGCTGCCGTGCGCGCGGCTTATGGGTTCGATCGCTACCAACCGGTCGATTACCACCAGGCCACGCTGGGCCGTTACGACCCCGCCTTGCTGGCCACGGCCCGCAAGCGCATCAATGCCGCCAAGGAAGCCTGGTCGCTGTTCTCGGGTGGCGATGCTTCGCGCGCGCGCCAGGTCACCGATCAGTTCGGTTTGATCGGTGAATCGCTGCTGCGCCTGCACCCGGCCAGCGCCCCCCTCGCGGCGGCGCTCGTCAAGGCCACCGACCGTGCCGTCAACGAAGCCGGCGGCGTGCGGCCCGAACTGGCGATGGAGGTCGCCACCACCACGCTGTATCTCGAAGCGGCCTTCGAGGACTTCGACCCTGCCGATCCGCAGTTGGCGGCACGCACCCAGGACCTGGCCACCCGCCTCAACGGCGTGATCGAAGGCCAGCGCCCGCGTCCCCTCGACGAATGGATGGAGCTGCTGTACCGACGCGTGAGCGATCGCCAGACCATGGGCAGCGTGGTCGACGAGCTCAAGGTGTCGTTGGGCGAGGTCGAGAAATCGCTCGACCAGTTCTTTCGCAACCCGCAGGAGAAGTCGGGCCTGCACGTGGCCGCCTCCCAGCTTGCGCAGATGCGCGGCGTGCTTTCGGTGCTGGGGCTGGATCACGCGGTGCACGCCGTGGCCCGCATGCGCACCAGTGTCGAGCAGATTCTCGACACCGAAGTCGACGAAGACCGCGCGCGCGCGGCCGGCACCTTCCAGCAGCTGGGCGACAACCTTAGTGCGCTGAGCTTCCTGGTGGACATGCTCAGCTACCAGCCGGCGTTGGCCAAGAAGCTGTTTGTTTTTGACGAAGACAAGGGCGGTCTGGTACCGCTGATGGGACGCGCCAGCGTCGGCAAGGACCGGGCGCTCCCCGCCCAGGCCGATGCGGAGGCCTTGCAGGAAGGCGTGCGCGATGTGGTCGACAGCGTCTTCGGTGGCCTGGATGACCTCAGCGGGCTGAGCCAGCAACTGGACTCGCTGGCCGATCGGGCCACCCTGGCCGAGCAGCCCGCCATGGCCAAGGCCGCGCGCGAGGCCGCCGAGGCCGTGGTGCGCGACGACGCACAACTCGCTGCACAAGCGCTGGTCGGACTCACCGAGGTCGCTACCGCCAAGCAGTCGGCATCGGCCAGTGAACCCGCCGCCTCAGCCCCCACCCCGGACGATGGCGCCGAGGACGAACTGCTCGACATCTTCCTGGAAGAGGCGCGCGAGGTCGTGGTCAATGGCCGCAACGCAATCGCCCACCTTCGCGATGAACCCTCGAACCTTGATCACCTGACCACGCTGCGGCGCGCCTTCCACACCCTCAAGGGCAGCTCGCGCATGGTCGGGCTCAACGAGTTCGGCGAAGCGGGCTGGGCCATGGAGCAGTTGCTCAACGCCGTGCTGGCCGAACAGCGTCCCGCGAACGACGCCTTGCTCGGCCTCTCGGGCGACGCGCTCGACCACTTCGAACAATGGGTGCAGGCGATCGAGTCCCAACAGGCTGACACCTGGCGCTCGCACCCCTTCCGCATCAGCGCCGAAGCCTTGCGCGAACACGGCACCTGGGTGCCGATCCGCACCACCCCGAGCGCGTTCGCGCCGCTCGCGGAGCCTGCCCCGGCGGTCGCACCTGAGCCCGTGCCCCTGCTGGCCGACATCGACCTCGATCTGCTGGCGGCGGTGGCGACCCCGGCCGAGCCCGCGCCGGTGGCGGCCGAAGCCCCCACGCTCGAACCGGTGCCTGGCGAAACGCTTTTGGCCGAGCCCGACGTTGTCCTGCCCGAGCCCGACGTGGCGTCGGACGAGCGCGAAGGCCCGTCCTCGCGCGTGATGCCCGAGTTCGACGCGATCGAAGACTTTCCGCGCGACGCGGTCGAATCCGGTTTTGCCGATGTCGAGGAAATCGAACTCTCGGCCGTGCCGTCCGCTCCCGTGCCCATTGACGCGGTGTTGCCCGTCGAAGCCGAAACCCCGGCCGCGTCCGAGGAGCAGGTCCGCGAAATCGGACCCCTGCGCATCGGTCACAAGCTCTACAACGTTTTCCTGAACGAGGCCGACGAGTGGTCCCGCCGCCTCAGCACGGCGTTGTCCGAGTGGGCGCTCGAGCCGCATGTGCAGGTTCCCGAACAGGCCGAAGCCCTTGCCCACTCGCTCGCAGGCGCTTCGGGCACGGTCGGTTTCGAATCGCTGTCCGACATGGCGCGCGCGCTCGAGCACGCGCTCGAGGCCGTTGCCGCGCGCCAGCACGAAGGGCAGACCGCTCCCGCGGCGCTGGGGCCGTTGTTCGTCGACGCCGCCGAGGACATCCGCCGCCTGTTGCATCAGTTCGCGGCGGGTTTCCTCAAGGACGCCAACCCCGCGTTGCTGGCCGACCTGCTGCGCGTGCTGCACGACCCCGACTCCTTCGCCGAGCCCGCGCAGCCCGAGGTGGTCGAGCTCACCGCGCCCGCCGATACCAACAGCGCCGACGGCGTGTTCCTGCAGCTGACCGACGACGTGGAGCTGCTGCCCGGCGACGACGAGTCGATCGAACCCGTCCTCGACGCGCCGGCCGAAGCCGTGCCGGCGGCCACTGTCCCCGAACCCGCCGCCGCCACCCGTTGGGGCGTGCTCCCTCCCGAACCGCTGGCTCCGAGGGCGCCAAAGGAAACGGCATCGTTCGGACACCAGGACATCGACGACGACATCGATGCGGTGGACACGATCGACGTCGATCTCTTCCCGATCTTTGCCGAAGAGGCGCAAGAACTGCTGCCGCAGCTGGGTGCCGCGCTGCGCCAATGGGTGGCCCGGCCGGACAACGCCAGCGCACGTGCCGAGGTGCTGCGCAACCTGCACACCCTCAAGGGCAGCGCCCGCCTGGCCGGTGCCCTGCGTCTGGGTGAAATGGCGCACCGCATGGAGACCGCGGCCGAGCGCCTGGGCTCCGATGTGCAGCGTGCCAGCGACGTGCAGGTGTTGCAGGACGTGTTCGACGCCATCGCGGCGCGCTTCGAACAGCTGCGCCACCCCGATGCCGAGACCGGCGCGGTGGTGCAGTCCCTGCCCGAATCCGTGGCGGCGCCGGCCGAGCCGCAGGAGGCCACCGCCGCTGGCGCGACGCCCGACGCGGCGGCGCCCGCGGCCGGCGTGGTCGGCATGCCCATCGGTCAGCAGTTCGTTGCACCGATCGCACCGGCCCAGCTCGCGGCGCGCGGTGGCGCCGCGGTTCGCGTGCGCCCCGAACTGCTCGATCGCCTGGTGAACCAGGCCGGCGAGGTCATCATTTCCCGCTCGCGCATGGAAGCCGAGATCGTCACCTTGCGCGGCTCGCTCAAGGAACTCACCGGCAACCTGGATCGCTTGCGCCAGCAACTGCGCGACATCGAGCTGCAGGCCGAAACGCAGATGCAGTCGCGTCTGGCACAGGCGCGCGATCACGACCAGTCGTTCGACCCGCTCGAGTTCGACCGCTTCACCCGTGTGCAGGAACTCACCCGCATGATGGCCGAGTCGGTGAACGACGTGGCCACCGTGCAGCGCAACCTGCAGCGCGCGGTGGAAGCCACCGAAGACAACCTCGTGGCGCAAGGCCGCCAGACGCGCGAACTCCAGCGCGACCTGCTGCGCACGCGCATGGTGGAGTTCGAGGGCATTTCCGAGCGCCTGTACCGCGTCGTGCGTCAGGCGTCCAAGGAAACCGGCAAGCAGGTGCGCCTGGACATCGCTGGCGGCAACATCGAAATGGACCGCGGCGTGCTCGACCGCATGACCGGCGCTTTCGAACACCTGCTGCGCAACCACGTGGCGCATGGCATCGAGTCGCCCGATCTGCGCGAACAGCGCGGCAAACCGGCCGAAGGCCGCATCGACATCACGCTCCATCAGGAGCTCAACGATGTGTCGCTGGTGTTCGCCGACGATGGCGGCGGCATCGATCTCGATCGTTTGCGCGAAAAGGCGCGCGAAATCGGCCTGGTGGCGCCCGATGCCTGGATCGATGACGAGCAGGCCGCCCAACTCATCTTCGAGGCCGGGCTGTCGACCGCCAAGGAAGTGTCCGAACTCTCCGGCCGTGGCATCGGCATGGACGTTGTCCGCAACGACGTGCTGGCCCTGGGCGGCCGCGTCGAGACCTCGACGCAACGCGGCCAGGGCACGGCGTTCAAACTCGTGCTGCCACTGACGACCGCCGTCACGCAGGTGGTGATGTTGCGCGTGGGCGAGCTCGCGGTGGGCGTGCCGTCCAACGTGGTCGAGATCGTGCGCCGCCTCCCGCCCGCCGATCTGCAGGCCGCGTACGCCAGCGGCCATGTGCGCCACGGTGATGTGGACGTGCCGTTCTATTGGGGTGGTGCGCTGCTGCAGTCGTCGCCGCAATCGCAGGAATCGCACCGCACGCTACCGGTGGTGATCTTCCGCAGCGCCGCGCAGCGCGTGGCCATGCACGTGGACGAAGTGCTCGGCAACCAGGAAGTCGTGGTGAAGAACCTGGGCTCGCAGCTCTCGCGGCTGCCCGGTCTGGCCGGTATGTCGGTGCTCGCCTCGGGTGCCGTGGCGCTGATCTACAACCCCGTGGCCTTGTCCACGGTGTACGGGCCGCAGGTGGCCGACTGGGTGCATCTGCAGCTCCAGCAGCCGCAGCAACCCCAGTTGCCGGCGGGTGGTGAGGTGGTGCCCGATGTGCCGATGGCCCATGTGCCGCTGGTGCTCGTGGTCGACGACTCGATCACTGTTCGCCGCGTCACGCAGCGCCTGCTGCAGCGCGAAGGCTACCGTGTCGCGCTGGCGGCCGATGGCTTGCAGGCGCTGGAGCGGCTGCAGGCCGAGCGCCCCACGGTGGTCCTGTCCGACATCGAAATGCCGCGCATGGACGGGTTCGACCTCGTGCGCAACATCCGGGGCGACGCGCGCCTGGCCGATCTGCCGGTGATCATGATCACCTCGCGCATCGCCGAGAAGCACCGCGAACATGCGCGCGAACTCGGTGTCGATCACTACTTGGGCAAGCCCTACGCCGAAGAGGAACTGCTTGCGCTGGTGGCGCGCTACGCCCGGAGCACGGCCGAGGCCTGAGCCCTCGCCGCGCGCTCCCGAAAGCCCGGCTATGCCGGGCTTTTCTTTTTGACGACGCCGTAGCGCGCGAGCGTCTTCTCGCGCGCCAGCGCGTGGTCCACGATCGGCATCGGATAGTGCTTGCCGAGCTCGATGCCGGCGCCGGCCAGCTCCACGGCCAGCGCCGTCCAGGGGGCGTGGATGGCGGCATCGGGCAGGGCGGCCAGTTGCGGCAGGTAGCGGCGGATGAAACGGCCCTGTGGGTCGAACTTCTCGCTCTGCGTCACCGGGTTGAAGATGCGGAACCAAGGCTGCGCGTCGCAGCCGGTCGAGGCCGCCCACTGCCAGCCGCCGTTGTTCGCCGCGAGGTCGAAGTCGATCAGGCGCTCGGCGAAGTAGCGCTCGCCCCATTGCCAGTGGATGCCGAGGTCCTTCACCAGGAAGCTGGCCACCACCATGCGCAGGCGGTTGTGCATGTAGCCGGTCTGGTTGATCTGCGCCATCGCCGCGTCCACCAGCGGGTAGCCAGTGCGCCCCTCGCACCAGGCCTGGAACAGCGCCTCGGCGTGTTTGCCGTGCTCGAAGCGGACCGCGTCGTACTCGGGCTTGAAGCTGCGCTCCACCACGTGCGGGAAGTTGGCGAGGATCTGGTGGTAGAAGTCGCGCCAGACGAGCTCGGAGAGCCAGGTCGCGGCGCCGGGGTTGCCCTGCACCTGCAGCGTGTGCGCCACCCGCGCCAGCGCGCGGATCGACACCGTGCCGAAGCGCAGGTGCACGCTCAGGTAGCTCGGCCCCTTCACCGCAGGGTAGTTGCGCGCCTCGTCGTAGCGGTCGATGCGCTCGAGAAAATCGTCGAACAGTTTCAGCGCACCGCTTTCACCGGTGGGGACCGGCAAGGCCGACAGGTTGGTCGGCTTGAAGCCGATGTCGTCCAGCGTGGGCACCGGGCGGTCGAGGGGTTCGGGCAAGGGCGCCAGTGTGGCCGCGTGCCGCTCGATCGGGTAAGCCTTGAGGTGAAAGGGCGTGAGCGCCTTCAGCCACGCGTTCTTGTAGGGCGTGAACACACCGAAGGCCTGACCCGCCTGCGTGAGCACCTCGCGCCGCTCGAAGATCACATGGTCTTTGAAGCTGCGCATCAGCACGCCCTGGTGCGCGAGGTCGCCGAACACCTGGGTGTCCCGCGCCAGCGCTGCGGGCTCGTCGTCGTGGTTGGCGAACACGGCCTGCACGCCCAGGCGCTGCGCCAGGGCGGGGATGGCTTTTGCCGCGGGGTCGTGCAGCACGATCAGCCCGGTGCCGGTGTGCCCGTGCTGTGCCCCCAGCTCGCGCAACGAGGCATCGAGTTCGACCAGCGATTCACGGATGAACTCCACCCGCCGGTCGGCGCGCGGCAGGGCGTCGAGGATGTCGCGGTCGAACACGAACACGCACCACACCCGGCGGCAGCTGCGCAGCGCGTGGTACAGGGCCGCGTTGTCGCTGGCGCGCAGATCGCGCCGAAACCACATCAAACCACTGTCGAAATGGCTCATGGTGAGGGCAAGGGGGTGGCCGATGAAGACCGGCACGGACCGGGGCCGGAATGGGCGCGCCTAAAATCAGCCCATGGCCGCCGATTCTGCTCCGACCAACCTGACCCATCACTTCCTGATCGCGATGCCCGGGTTGACCGACGAGCTTTTCGGTCGCAGCGTGGTGTTCATGTGCGAACACAGCGAACGCGGCGCCCTCGGGCTGGTCATCAACAAACCCAGCGACATCCTGCTGCCTCGCCTGTTCGAGAAGGTCGATCTGCAGTTGCACCGCGAGGACCTGCTCGATCAGCCGGTGTTCCAGGGTGGCCCGGTGCAGACGGAGCGTGGCTTCGTGCTGCACGAGGCCATCAGCGGCGGCGCGGAGGAGACCGTGTACGCCTCCACGCTGTCCATCCCCGGCGGGCTGGAAATGACGACCTCCAAGGACGTGCTCGAGGCCATGGCCTCCGGGGCCGGTCCGCGGCGCGTGTTCGTCTCGCTCGGTTATGCGTCCTGGGGGCAGGGGCAGCTCGAATCCGAGATCACCGAGAACAGCTGGCTCACCGTGCCGGCCGATGTGGACCTGATCTTCGACGTGCCGGTGGCCGAGCGCTACGGTCGCGCCCTCGCGCTGCTGGGCTTGCAGCAACCGTGGATGCTCTCGCCCGATGCCGGCCACGCCTGACACCACCACCGCCGCGCAGACCTTCCTCGCCTTCGACGTGGGGCTCAAGCGCACCGGCGTGGCCAGCGGCAACCGCATCACGCGCAGCGCCACCCCCCAGGGCACCATCGTGGCCGAAGGTGATGCGCGGCTGGAGCACGCGGCCGCGCGCATCCGCGAATGGCAGCCCGACGCGCTGGTGGTGGGCGTGCCCTTTCACCCCGACGGCGCACCGCACGCCAACACCGCGATGGCCCGCAAGTTCGCGCGCCGCCTGCGCGGGCGCCACCCGCTGCCGGTGTTCGAGGTGGACGAGCGCTACAGCACCACCGAAGCGCTCTCGCGTGGAGCGAAAGACGCCGACGCCGAGGCCGCCTGCATCATCCTGGAACAGTTCCTGAGGAGCCTGCCTTGACCCAGACCGCCGCCCCGCCCGACGCCGAGGCCCTCTACGCCGAGTTGTTGCGCCAGGTGCGCGCGCGTGCCGCGGCCGAACCCGCGTTGCAGCTCGTCGGCATCGCCAGCGGCGGGGCCTGGATCGCCGAGCGCCTGCACGCCGACCTGGGCCGCGCGGGCCGCGTGGCCGTGGTGTCCTCGTCCATGCACCGCGACGACTTCGCGCAGCGCGGCCTGGCCAGCAGCGTGCAGACCCACATCCCCTTCGACGTCAATGGCGCCAGCGTGCTGCTGATCGACGACGTGCTCTACACCGGGCGCACCGTGCGCGCGGTGATCAATGAACTTTTCGACCACGGCCGCCCGGCGCGCGTGGCGCTGGCTGTGCTGGCCGACCGCGGCGGGCGCGAGTTGCCGGTGGCGGCCGATCTCTGCGCCGCGCAGGTGAACGTGCCCACCGGGCACTCGCTCGACCTTGCGCGCGACGACGCGGGGCGCCTGCGCTTCGTGCTGGAGACCCTCCAACCATGACACCTGCCCGCAACCCGCAGCTCAACAAGAACGGCGAGCTCATCCACCTGCTCTCCACCGAGGGCCTGTCGCGCGACATCCTCACGCACATCCTCGACACCGCGGCCGGCTTCACCAGCGTGAGCAACCGCGAGGTGAAGAAGGTGCCGCTGTTGCGCGGCAAGAGCGTGTTCAACCTGTTCTTCGAGAACAGCACGCGCACCCGCACCACCTTCGAGATCGCGGCCACGCGCCTGTCTGCCGATGTCATCAACCTCGACATCGCGCGCAGCTCCACCGCCAAGGGCGAGTCGCTGCTCGACACCATCGCCAACCTCAGCGCCATGGCGGCCGACATCTTCGTCGTGCGCCACAGCGAGTCGGGCGCGCCCTACCTGATCGCGCAGCACGTGGCCCCGCACGTGCACGTGGTCAACGCCGGCGACGGGCGCCACGCGCACCCCACGCAGGGGCTGCTCGACATGTTCACCATCCGCCACTACAAGCACGATTTCACCAAGCTCTCGGTGGCCATCGTGGGCGACGTGCTGCACTCACGCGTGGCGCGCTCCGACATTCACGCCCTCACCACGCTGGGTTGCCCGGATGTGCGCGTGGTCGGCCCGCGCACCCTGGTGCCCGGCGATCTGTCGCACATGGGCGTGCGCGTGTGCCACACGCTCGAAGAAGGCATCAAGGGTTGCGACGTGGTGATCGCGCTGCGCCTGCAGAACGAACGCATGAGCGGCGCGCTGCTGCCCTCGAGCCAGGAGTACTTCAAGAGCTTCGGCCTCACGCCCGAGCGGCTGAAGTGGGCCAAGCCCGACGCGATCGTGATGCACCCGGGCCCGATCAACCGCGGCGTCGAGATCGACTCCGCCGTGGTCGATGGCGCGCAGAGCGTGATCCTGCCGCAGGTCACCTTCGGCATCGCGGTGCGCATGGCCGTGATGTCCATCGTCGCGGGGAACGAAGCATGAAGATCCTCATCAAGAACGGCCGCGTGATCGACCCCGCCAGCGGGCGCGACGAGATGGCCGACGTGGCGATCGCCGCGGGCCGCATCATCGCCATCGGCCAGGTGGCGGCCGATTTCCACCCCGCCCGCACCATCGACGCCGCCGGCTGCATCGTCGCCCCCGGCCTGGTCGATCTGGGCGTGCGCCTGAAGGAGCCCGGCCAGGAACACGCCGGCATGCTCGAGAGCGAAACCGCCGCGGCCGTGGCCGGTGGTGTCACCTCGCTGGTGTGCCCGCCCGACACCGAGCCCGTGCTCGACGAGCCCGGCCTGGTCGACATGCTCAAGTTCCGCGCCGAGAAGCTGCACCGCTCGCGCGTGTTCCCGCTCGGCGCGCTCACGCGCGGCCTGGGTGGCGAGGTGCTCACCGAAATGGCCGAGCTCACCGAAGCCGGTTGCGTGGGCTTCGGCCAGGCTGAGGTGCCGATCCAGAACACCCAGGTGTTGCTGCGTGCCCTGCAGTACGCGGCCACCTTCGGCTACACCGCGTGGCTGCGCCCGCAGGACCTGTGGCTGGGCAAGGGCGTGGCGGCCAGTGGCCCGCTGGCCACGCGCCTGGGCCTCTCGGGCGTGCCCGCCGCGGCCGAAACGATCGCGCTGCACACGCTGTTCGAACTCATGCGCAGCATCAAGGGCGGTGGGCGCGTGCACCTGTGCCGGATCAGCAGCGCGGCCGGCGTGGCGCTGGTGCGCGCGGCCAAGGCCGAGGGCCTGCCCGTCACCTGCGACGTGAGCGTGCACAACCTGCACCTCACCGATGTGGACATCGGCTTCTACGACAGCCGCTTCCGCGTGCAACCGCCGCTGCGCCAGCAGCGCGACCGCGACGCGCTGCGCGCCGCGCTGGCCGACGGCACGATCGACGCGCTGGTCTCCGACCACACCCCCGTCGACAGCGACGCCAAGACGCTGCCCTTTGCCGAGGCCGAGCCCGGGGCCACCGCGGTGGAACTGCTGCTCGGCCTGGCCTGCACCTGGGCGCAGCAGGAGGGCCTGGGCCTGTCGCAAGCGCTCGCGGTGATCACGCACGGCCCGCAGCGGGTGCTGGGTGCCAGCCTGGGCACGCTGCAGGCCAGCGTGGGCCAGCTCGCGGTGGGTGGCGCAGCCGACATCGTGGTCTTCCACCCCGACGACCCGTGGACGGTGGCACCCGCGGCCTTGCGCAGCCAGGGCAAGCACACGCCCTTCGAAGGCCACGAGCTGCCGGTGTCGGTGCGCGCCACGCTGGTCGCGGGGCAGATCGCGCACGCGCTCGACGGCGCGGTGCAGCACCTGTGACGCCCGCCGGCCGCGCCGAGACCGCCGGATGAGCCGACTGCGTGCCCTGGTCCGCATCGTGCGCGCGCTGGGGCACGTGGTGCACGGCCTCTGGACCATCCGCACGCAGTTCGGCCGCCTCACGCACGCGCAAAGCCAGTTGCTGGTGCGCGAATGGTCGCGCCGCATGCTGGCCATCATGGGCATCGAACTCGTGGTGCAGGGTGAGGTACCCACGCATGGGCCGCTGCTGCAGGTGGCCAACCACCTGTCGTGGCTCGACATCCTCGTGATGAACGCGGCCCACCCGAGCCGCTTCGTCTCCAAGGCCGACGCGCAGCACTGGCCGCTGCTGGGCTCGCTCATCAGCGGCGCGGGCACGCTCTACATCGAGCGCGAAAGCCGGCGCGATGCGATGCGCGTGGTGCACCGCGTGGCCGATCGGCTGCGCGAAGGCGACGTGATCTCCGTGTTTCCCGAAGGCACCACCACCGACGGCCGCGCGCTGCTGCCGTTTCACGCCAACCTGCTGCAGTCGGCCATCTCGGCCAGCGCGCCCGCGCTGCCCGTGGCCCTGCGCTACCTCGACCGCGACAGCGGCGAACCGCACCCCGGCCCGGTCTACATCGGCGACGACACGCTGGTGGCTTCGGTGTGGCGCACGCTGCGTTCGGACACGGTGCAGGCCGTGGTGCGGTTCGGCGAGCCGCAGCGTGCGGGGGCGCTCGATCGCCGCGCCTGGGCGGGTGAACTGCGGGCCGCGGTTCAGGCCTTGCTCGACGCCTCGACGCTGCCCTGAGCGCGCAGGCGGCGGTAGAGCAGCCCGCGCGACACACCGAGCTGGCGCGCCGCGCGCGCGATGTTGCCGCCGCACGCGTCCAGCGTCTCGCGGATCACGTGGTCGCGGTGCGTGTCCAGCGTGGCGCCGGGGGCGGGCGCGCTCGCGGCGGGTGCCGGCGTGGGGCCGGCGGCCGCGGTGGCGGGGGCCGTCACCGCGCGGTTGAAGTCCACGCCGTCGGCCCGGCCCACGTGGGCGCGCAGCCACACCGTCAGGCCGTTGGGCAGGCGCAGTGCCTTGGGTGTGTGTTCGCGGTGCAAGGCCAGCAGCGCGTCCAGCGGCAGGCCGAACACCTCGGCGGCTTCGGGCTGGGTGGCGGCGTCGGCGCCGGTGAGGCGCTGCGCCACCGGGTTGAGCCAGGCCAGGCGGCCGGCGATGTCCACCCCGGCCAGGCCTTCCAGCGGCGTGTCCAGCACCTTGGGCGTGGCCTGGAACTGCAGCACCAGGTGCGCGGGCGACTGCATGCGCAGCAGGCGGTTCTCGATCGTGCTCGCGTACAGGCCCACCAGCGCCGCGGCGTCGAAGCCGAAGGGCCGGCCCTCGATCGACAGATCGAGCACGCCGGCCAGGCGGCCGTGCACGTCGCGAATGGGCGCGGCCGCGCAGTGCAGGTGCTGCAGCATGGCGTGGTAGTGCTCGCCGCCGTGCACCGTGCAGGCCACGGCCGCGCGCGCCGAGATGCCGGGCGCCGTGGTGCCGATCTCGCTCTCGCCCAGGTTCACGCCCACGCGGCTGGCCACCTGCATCAGGGGCTGGGCCGCCAGGCCCAGCGGCGCGCTCGCGTGGATCACCACCCCCTGGGCGTCGGTGAGCAGCACGCGGCAATCGGTGCCGCTGAGCGCGGTGGCGAGCTGCTGCAGTTCTTCGTCACCGGCCTGCAGCAGCTGCTGGTTGCGCATCAGGCTGGCGTGCATGCGGCTGCGCGTGACCGGGTCGAAGCTCACCGCGTCGTGCGCGCCGCGGCGTGCTGCGGTGCAGCGCATCCACGACTGGATCACCGCCTCGTTCACCAGGCCGGTCGGGCGTTCGCCTTCTTCGAAGAAGCGCTGGCGCGCGAGCGCGGTGCGCTGCTCGGTGGTCTGGAAGAAGAGGGGTTGCGTGGGGGAGCGCATGGTGGAAATCAGTATGTGCCGCCCGGCGGCGCGGCCGGCTGCGGGAAATCCCTGCGCCGCGCTGCAGCGTGTTCCACGGTGGAACAAAAGACCTGAGGGAAACCCCGGGGGTGCCGCCACATCCGCGGCTGCGGAACATGCAAGGCACGGCATCCCGGTCCGGGCGGATGCGCGAGCGAACACACCAACCCACAACGCCGGCCCGGACCGGCCCCACAGGAGACACCATGACCGCTCAACCGTGCCACCCCGGCGCTCGAACCGGCATCGGCCTCGCGCTGCTGCTGGCCACGGCGCTGGCCGTTCCCGTGTCCGCGCTGGCGCAGGCCAAGGGCTCGGCCGCGCACATCACGGCCACCACGCAGAAGGTCAACGAGGCCTTCATCCGCAGCAACGCCCGCGCCACCCCCGACTGGCCCGCGCACGGCCTGGACTACGCCGAGACGCGCCATTCGAAGCTCGACCAGATCAACGCCGGCAACGTGAAGGACCTTGGCCTGGTCTGGTCCTACAACCTCGAATCCACGCGCGGCGTCGAGGCCACGCCGCTGGTGGTCGACGGGATCATGTACGTCACCGCCTCGTGGAGCGTGGTGCATGCCGTTGATGTGCGCACCGGCAAGCGCATCTGGAGCTTCGACCCGCAGGTGGCGCGCGAGGCCGGCTACAAGGGCTGCTGCGACGTGGTGAACCGCGGCGTGGCGCTGCACGAGGGCCGCGTGTACGTGGCCGCGTATGACGGCCGCCTGATCGCGCTCGATGCCGCCACCGGCGCCAAGGTGTGGGAGAAGGACACCATCATCGACCGCAAGTTCAGCTACACCATCACCGGCGCGCCGCGCGTGGTGAAGGGCAAGGTCATCATCGGCAACGGCGGCGCCGAGTACGGCGTGCGCGGTTACGTGACGGCCTACGACGCCAAGACCGGCGACCAGAAGTGGCGCTGGTTCACCGTGCCCGGTGACCCGAGCAAGCCGTTCGAGGACGAGTCGATGGCCAAGGCGGCCAAGACCTGGGACCCGGCCGGCAAGTGGTGGGAGGCCGGTGGTGGCGGCACCGCGTGGGACGCGATGGCCTTCGACCCCGAACTCAACCTGCTCTACATCGGCACCGGCAACGGCTCGCCCTGGGCGCACAAGAAACGCAGCCCGGCCGGTGGCGACAACCTGTACCTCGCGTCCATCGTCGCGCTCAACCCCGACACCGGCAAGTACGTGTGGCACTACCAGGAAACGCCCGGCGACAACTGGGACTACACGTCCACGCAACCGATGATCCTGGCCGACCTCACGCTCGACGGCAAGAAGCGCAAGGTGGTGATGCACGCGCCCAAGAACGGCTTCTTCTTCATCATCGACCGCACCAACGGCAAGTTCATCTCCGCCAAGAACTTTGTCGACGTGAACTGGGCCACGGGCTACGACAAGAACGGCCGCCCGATCGAGACCGCCATCGCGCGCGTGGCCGACCGCCCGCGCGAGATCATCCCCAGCGCATACGGCGCGCGCAACTGGCACTCCATGTCCTACAACCCCAAGACGGGCCTGGTCTACATGCCGGTGCAGGGCGTGCCGATCTCGCTGGTGGACAACAAGGACTGGAAGTTCAACGCCGACCGCCCGGGCGAACCGCACGCGGGCATGGGCTGGAACCTGGCCATGTTCGCCAACGTGGAGCCGCCCACCAGCAAGCCCTTCGGCCGCCTGCTCGCGTGGGACCCGGTGAAGCAGCAACCCGCGTGGACGGTGGAGCACGTCTCGCCGTGGAACGGCGGCACGCTCACCACCGCGGGCGACCTGGTGTTCCAGGGCACGGCCGACGGGCGCTTCGCGGCCTACAACGCCAGCACCGGCGCCAAGCTGTGGGAGACGCCCACCGGCACCGGCGTGGTGGCCGCGCCCACCACCTACCTGGTCGACGGCAAGCAGTACGTATCCATCGCCGTGGGCTGGGGCGGTGTGTACGGCCTGGCGCAGCGCGCCACCGACCGCCAGGGCCCGGGCACGGTCTACACCTTCGCGGTGGGCGGCAAGGCCCCGGCGCCGGCCTTCGTCGCCTACAACATGAGCAAGCTGGTCGAGGGCGTGAAGTACGACCCGCAGCACGTGCCGCAGGGCACCGCGCTGTACGTGAGCAACTGCGTGTTCTGCCACGGCGTGCCGGGCGTGGACCGCGGCGGCAACATCCCCAACCTCGGCTACATGGATGCGGCCTTCATCGAGAACCTCGACAAGTTCGTCTTCAAAGGCCCGGCCATGGCGCGCGGCATGCCGGATTTCACCGGCAAGCTGAGCCAGGACGACGTACAGAAGATCAAGGCCTTCATCCAGGGAACGGCAGACGCGATCCGGCCCAAGAAGTGAGCTGATCGCCACCTGAAAACAGAAAGGCCCGCAACGCGGGCCTTTCTTCTGGGTGCGCGGGCGTTCAGCCCTTGCTTCGGCTGAGCATGAGTTCGGTGTTGCTCTTGCGGTCGGCGTTGACCTTCTGCACCGCGGGGCGTTCGCCCATGCGCTTCAGGTAGTCGCGCACCGGCAGGTCGGCCATGTAGTCGCGGCCGTAGATGATCTTGGTGGCGCTGGCCACCAGCGGCAGGTGCACCACGCCCGCGCAATCGGCGAGCGTGAACGCGTCGCCCGCGAGGAAGGGCGAGAAGGTGGTGAGCTTGGCAAAGGCCGCGATGTTCTTCTCCAGCTGCGGGCCGATTTTTTCCTTCGCGCTGTCGCTCACCTTGCCGCCGAAGAAGGCCTCGGGGTAGAGGTTGCGCGCCACCAGCTCCAGGTGCAGCTCCATGTAGCGCACCAGCTCGCGCACCTTGGCGCCCGCGAACGGGTCGGCCGGCAGCAGGGCGGGGTGCGGGTAGGCGTCCTCCAGGTACTCCAGGATCACCGTCGATTCCGACAGGCCGCCCTGGTCCGTCTTGAGGTAAGGCACCTTGCCCAACGGGCTGCAGGCTTTGTCGGTCTCGCCGATCCAGGCCAGTTCTTCTTCAAACGGCACGCCTTTTTCGAGCAGGGCGAGCTTGACCTTGTTGTAGTAGTTGCTGGCCGCGAAGCCGCAGAGCTTGAGCATGGGGTGTCTCCAGGTTGTGTCGGTTGTGCCGCGCGATGCTAACCACGGGGCGGGGTGGGGGGCGTCGCGCAGAGGACGTTCGTAGCTTGGTCGGCAAGCCGAGGGCTTGGACCATGGGCTGGTGGGCTTCACTGCGCTGCCCCTTGCTGCGCAAGGGGTTCGCTGCGGTGCTCGGGTGGCGGTCTGTGCGGCATAACTCACTGCGCGGCCGTTGGCCGCTCCGTTCAAACAGATGCCGCAAGTCAGAGCACGAAGCGCGCTGCGCGCGCCAGCCCGCCACCCTGCGCTCCTCGCCAGCGCAAAGGCGCCCCCCAACCCACGGCCCAAGCCCTCGGCCAGAGGCGGGGTGGCGTGCCGAGCGGTTTTGTGTCGACTAGGATGGCGCTATCGGCCAGAAGCGGATATTGGAGAACTGCTTGCGCAACAGCATTGACTCGGGAGACTTCGCTTCTCACGTAGAGCGCGAGCTGTCAGGAGGCCAGCCTTCGCCAGGAGCAGTGGTGCCCGT
>JACVCO010000007.1 GCA_016741995.1 Hydrogenophaga sp.
GTCCACGCCGGGCACGCGCGGCCAGTCGGCCGGCAAGGCGTCGGCCGCTTCGGCCGGCGCATCGGCGTGCACCAGGCGCGGGCAGGCGCGGCGCAACGTGGCCACCAGTTCCTGCGGGTCGAGCGGTTTGGCCAGGAAATCGCTGAAGCCGGCGTCGTGCGCACGCTGGCGTTCGTTGGCCAGCGCGCCCGCGGTGAGCGCGATGACCGGCAGGCCGGCGAACGCGGCGTCACCGCGGATGCGGCGCGTGGCCTGCAGGCCATCCATCACGGGCATCTGCACGTCCATGAGCACCGCGTCCACCGCGCCCGCGGACTGGTACAGCCAGGCCAGCGCCTGCGCGCCGTCGCCGCAGCAGTGCACGCGCGCGCCTTCGCGTTCCAGCATGCGCTGCGCGATCTCGAGGTTGACCTCGCTGTCGTCGACCAGCAGCACGCGCAGGCCGGACAGGCCGCGCGCCGCGCCCGCGCCGGGCGCCATGGGCGCGGGCAGGCTGGCCGGGTCGGCCCGGTGCAGGGGAATGCTCAACCAGAAATCGCTGCCTTGCCCCGGCGCGCTGTCCAGCCCCACCTGGCCGGC
This sequence comes from Hydrogenophaga sp., assembly GCA_016741995.1. Classification (GTDB taxonomy): domain Bacteria; phylum Pseudomonadota; class Gammaproteobacteria; order Burkholderiales; family Burkholderiaceae_C; genus Hydrogenophaga. The sequence continues at coordinate 580 of JACVCO010000007.1, forward strand.
CATCAGGTCGACCAGCCGGCGCACGATGGACAGGCCCAGCCCGGTGCCGCCAAAGCGGCGCGTGGTGGTTTCGTCGGCCTGCGTGAACGGCTGGAACAGGCGGGCTTGCTGGTCCGGGGCAATGCCGATGCCGCTGTCGCGCACGCTCAGGCGCAGCCGGGGCGCCGCGGCATCGCCATGCACCGACGCGGCGATGTGCACGCCCCCCGTGTGCGTGAACTTCAGGGCGTTGCCCACCAGATTGACGAGCACCTGGCGCAGCCGCGCCGGGTCGCCCTGCACAGCGGGCGGCACCGCCGGGTCCACGCGCAGCGTGAGCGTCAGGCCCTTGTCGCCCGCCTGCACCGCGTACACCGATTCGACCTCGCGCAGCAGTTCGCACAAGGCAAAGGGTTCGTCGGCCAGGCGCATCTCGCCGGCCTCGATCTTGGCCAGGTCGAGCACGTCGTTGATGATGCCGAGCAGCGAACGGCCCGCGGCTTGCGCCTTGCCCAGCAGCGCACGCTGGTCGTTGCTGAGCGGGCTGTCGGCCAGCAGGTGGGCCACGCCCAGCACGGCGTTGAGCGGCGTGCGGATCTCGTGGCTCATGTTGGCGAGGAAGGCGCTCTTGCTCTGGCTGGCGGCCTCGGCGGCGCGCGTGGCTTCGCGCAGTTGCTGCTCGTTCGCCTTGCGGGCGCTGATGTCCTGCTGCGTGCCGTACATCCATTCGGGTTCGCCGTCGGTGGTCCAGCTGCGCACCTGGCCGCGGTTGAGCACCCAGACCCAGTGGCCGTCGGCGTGGCGCATGCGCGCCTCGCACTCGTAGAAGTCGGTGTCCCGCCGGAAGTGGCGCTGCAGTTGCTCGGTCGCGACCGCCAGGTCGTCCGGGTGGATGTGGTCGATCCAGGCCTGCACCGTGTCGGGCCGCAGCTCGTCGTAGTCGTGCCCGATCATCGCGGCCCAGCGCTCGTTGAAGCGGCACTCGCCGGTCTGCAGGTTCCATTCCCAGGTGCCGACGTTGGTGCCCTGCAGGATGCTCTGCAGCCGCACCCGTTCGGTGGCCTGTTGCGCGAGCGCGGCCTCCAGCGCACGGCGGTTGCGGTTGCGATCGGTCACGTCGTCGATGACGGCGTACCAGCCGTGCACCTGCCCTTCGCGCAGGTCGGGCAGGTAGCGCATGTGCAGTTCGCGCGGTTCGCCACTGGCCGGGCTGTCCACGTCCACCTCGAACGACTGCGCTTCCCCGCGCAGCACGGCCTCGATGCGCGGTTGCATGACGGCGTAGACCGCGGCGCCCACCACGTCGCGCGCGCTGCGCCCCACCAGCGTGCCGCCCTGGGGCAGGCGCCAGGCCAGGTTGGCGCGGTTGCTGGCGCGGTTGATCTGGTCACGGTCCCAGTAACTGATCATCGAAGGCACGGCGTCGAGCACGGTGCGCAGGAAGTGCTCCACCTCCTCGAGCGAGCGGGTGCGTTCGCTCACGCGCACTTCCAGGCCCGCGTTGATTTCAAGCAGGTGCTGTTCGTGGGCCTGGCGCGCCGCGGCCTCCTGTTCGGCCGCCTGGCGCTGGCGCCAGCGCAGCGCGAGCCACACCCATTGCAACGCCGCCAGCAGCACCGTGACGAGCGCGCCGGTCCAGCCGACCAGGCGCGGCGAGAGCAGGCCGAATTGCGCCGCGTAGTTGGGGCGCGCCTCGGTGCGCACCATCCACGAGCGGCCGTAGGGCACGCGCAGCAACGCCGCGCTGAGGGCATCGGCCTGCGGCGCGGCGCCCAGCTTCGCGGTGTGGAAGAACTCCACCGCGTGCTCGGTTTCGGTGATGTCGGTGAGCGTGAGCGCGATGTGTTGCGTGCGCAGCGGCAGGCCGGCCAGCACCTCGTCGGTCACCAGCGGCGCGAAGACCCAGCCGTAGCCGGCGGCCTCGCGCTGCGCCGGCGTCTCCAGCGGTTGGCCCGGCCGGTACAGGGGCAGCAGAACCACGAAGGAGCGGCTGCGCGCCTCCTGGGCCTGCACCAGCGTGATGGGCGCCGTCATCGCCGCGCGGCCACTGCGCAGGGCGGCGAGCGCGGCCTGGCGCCGCGACGGTTCGCTCGCGATGTCCAGGCCCAGGGCCTCGCGGTTGCTCTCGATCGGCTCGATGAGTTCGACGATGAAGTGATCGCCCTCGTGGGGGTCGATCTGGTGGATGTGGGCCGGCGATGGCACGGCACCGAGGTGCTCGCCGGCGTGTTCCACCAGCCGCTCCGCCGGCACGCGGTGCACGAAGCCGAAGCCGCGCGCGCCGGGGAACTCCCGGTCGAGATCGCGCGAGCGCATGTAGCGGTGGAAGTCGGACGACGTGAGGCCGTATTCGCCCACGTGCTGCATCAGGCCGCGCGCGCTGCGCAGGCCGTATTCGTAGACCGAGAAGCGCGCCACGATGGCGTCGGCCAGCTCGCGCGATTCGGCCTCGAAGCGTTCCTTCACGAAGGCGGCGTTGGCGTGCTCGCGTTGCAGAACGGCGGACACGGTCACCACCGCGCCCAGCAGCAGCGTGGCGAGCACCCAGAGGTGATGAAACTGCCGTGGCCGACCGCGCATGGGAAGCACCCGCTCAGAGCTTGAAGACGCGCACGGTCTCGGTGACGGTGCCGGCCTGGGCCGACAGCGAAGCCGCCGAGGCCGAGAGCTGCTCGACCATGGCCGCGTTCTGCTGGGTGAGGCTGTCGAGCTGCGCCACGGCGGCGTTGACCTGCGCCACACCCTGCGACTGCTCGAACGAGGCGGCGCTGATCTCGGCCACCAGCGCGCTCACGCGGCCGATCGAGCCCGCGGTTTCCTGCACCGTGGCCTGGGTTTCGCTCACCAGCTTCGCCCCCGCCTGCACCTGCAGTTCCGAATCGGCGATGAGGGCCTTGATTTCCTTGGCCGACTCGCGCGCCCGCGCGGCGAGCGAGCGCACCTCGCCGGCCACCACCGCGAAGCCGCGGCCGTGTTCACCGGCGCGCGCGGCCTCCACCGCGGCGTTGAGCGCGAGCAGGTTGGTCTGGAAGGAGATGCCGTCGATCACGCCGACGATTTCATTGATGCGCTGGCTGGCGGCCTGGATGTCGGCCATGCGGCGCGCCACCGATTCCACCGCGGCACCGCCGCGCTCGGCGAGCTCGCGCGCCGAGTTGGCGAGCGCGGCGGCGCGCTGTGCGGAGTCGGCGTTGGTCTTGATGGTGGCGGTCATCTGTTCGAGCGAGGCCGCGGTCTGCTGCAGGCTGCCGGCCTGCGCTTCGGTGCGCGAGCTCAGGTCGGCGCTGCCGGCGCTGATCTCGCGGGTGGCGTTGTGCATGCCGTCGACCTGGGTGCGCACGTCGCTCACCACGGCCTGCAGGTTCACGTTGAGCTGGGTCAGGCCGCGGTGGATCTGACCGATCAGGCCCTTGCCGCTTTCGGCCTGGCGCGTGGCCAGATCGCCGGCGGCAAGGCGGTTGGCGGAGTCGAGGATGCGGCCCAGCGGCAGCGTGCCGTGGCGCTGCAGCAGCCAGCCCGCGCCCAGGGCCACCCCGCTGGTGATGGCGATCGCCACGGCGTGGTTGGGCACATAAGAGCCCAGCACCGAACCGCCCGCGCCGATGGCCAGCAGCCAGAGCATGGTGCGCTGCCCCGACAACACGCGCAGCGCACGGCCCATGCGCGAGACCGCCGTGTGCCGCAGCAGCTCGCCGCTGGCGAGCACGTGCACGCGCTGGCCGCTGGCGGCCTCTTCGCGCATGCGGGCATAGAGCGCTTCGGCCTGCGCCACCTGCTCGCGCGTGGGCACGGTGCGCACCGACATGAAGCCGGTGATGCGCCCGCCGTCGAGCACCGGCGTCACGTTGGCCTGCACCCAGTAGTGGTCGCCGTTCTTGCGGCGGTTCTTCACCAGGCCCGACCAGGGCTTGCCGCCCTGGATGGTGGCCCACATGTCGCGAAACGCCTCCCGCGGCATGTCGGGGTGGCGGATCATGTTGTGCGGCTGGCCGATGAGTTCCTCGCGCTCGTAGCCGCTGACCTCGATGAACGAGGGGTTGCAGTAGACGATGTGGCTCTTGAGGTCGGTGGTCGAGACCAGGGTCTGACCGGCCTGCAAGGGGTATTCGCGTTGGGTGACGGGGCCGTTGTTGCGCATGGGGGTCTCCGGGTGGTGTGTGGGCGGTGTGCTTCGGCTTTCGGCCGGCGGGTGCGGGCGCTGAGCCGGGAAAACTGGATCGGCCGGGTGAGGGACTCCGCAATCAGGCCGCGCCGAGGGCGTGGCGCACCGGGGCCGCCGCGGCGGCGATGCGCGACAGCAGCTCGCCGAGCCGTTCGGCCAGGCGCTCGCCTTGCGCGGCCCGCGCCACCTGCTCGAACTCGTCGAACAGGCGGCCCAGGCGGTGCGCGCCCACGGCGTGCGACGACGACTTGACGCGGTGCGCCACCAGGCCGGCCTGCAGCCACTGGCCGCCATCCACGGCCTCGCGGACCTCGATTTCGGCGCGGGCCAGGCCGCTGAGGAAAACCTGGCGCATTTCGGCCTGGGCCGTGGGGTCGGGGCCGATGGCGCGCGCCAGGGCCTCGGGGTCGAAATCGGTGGCGGCCGGCGCGGCGCCGTCGGCCTCGGAAGGGGCGAGCGCGTCGCCGGTGGGCAGCCAGCGCCGCAGGGCGGCCGCCAGGCGCTCCAGCGGCACCGGCTTGGTGAGGTAGTCGTCCATGCCGGCGGCGAGCGCGCGCTCGGCCTCGCCGCGCACGGCGTTGGCGGTGAGCGCCAGCACCGGCAGGCGGCACCCGGCGGGCTCCTCGGCGCGGATCGCGGCGCACAGCGCCTCGCCATCCAGGCCGGGCATGTGCAGGTCGGTCAGCAGGGCGCTGAAGCGGCCGCCCTCGGCGCGCCAGCGCGCCAGCGCCTGGTCGCCGTCGTTCACCATCACCACCGGCACACCCAGGTGCTGCAGCTGGCGACGGATGACGAGGCGGTTGACCGGGTTGTCCTCGGCCACGAGCACCGGCAGGCCACCCGAGGGCAGCGCACAGGCGTGCGGCCCGGCATCGGCGGGGTCGACGTTGGCTTCGGCGCCGGGCTCGATCGCGCGGTGCACGGCCTGCAACAGCGCGCGGCGGTGCAGGGCATCGGTGTCGAGCCAGAGCAGGCCGCTGCGGTCGGCGCGCGCGCCGCGTTGCGGGCCATGGCGCAGGGCGATGCGGCCACGCGCCTCGGCGCGTTCGACCCGCCAGTGCCCCAGCGTGCCGGGCTCCAGCGGCTCGGCGTCGATCAGTTGCACCTCGGCGCCCGCCGCCTGCAGGTACAGGCGCCAGTCGGCCAGGCCTTCGGGCCGCAGGCCGTGCCAGGTGCAGCGCACACCCGCGAGGTCGACCGCGGCATCGGCACCGCCCTCGGGCTGTTCGTCGGGCGCGGCGCGCAGCGGCAGGCACACGGTGAAGCGCGAGCCGACCTGCAGCTCGGACGTCACCGTGATGCGCCCACCCATGCCTTGCACCAGGCGTTGCGAGATGGCCAGGCCCAGGCCGGTGCCGCCGAAGCGGCGCGTCGTGCTGGCCTCGGCCTGCACGAAGGGGCGGAACAGGCGCGTGATGGCGTCGGGCGCCATGCCCACGCCGTTGTCGCGCACCTCGATCGCGAGCGCGCCTTCGTGTTCGAAGGCCCGCAGCACGACCTGGCCGGTGGCGTCGGTGCGCCCGCCGCTGAACTTGATGGCGTTGCCCAGCAGGTTGGCCACCACCTGGCGCAGGCGCACGGCATCGCCCCGCAGCACGGGCGGCAGCTCGGGCTGCACGAACACGTGCAAGGCCACGCGCTGCTGGCTGGCGGTGCCGAGCCAGGCATCGGCGGTGCCTTCGATCAGGCGGCGCAGATCGAAGGGCTTGTCCTCGAGTTCGAGGTGGCCGGATTCGATCTTCGAGAAATCCAGGATGTCGTCGATCAGGCCGAGCAGCGTGTGGGCCGACTCGCGCGCCGAGTACAGCAGCTCCTGCTGGTGCGGCGGCAGGCCGCTGCGGTCCATCAGCTCGATCAGGCCGATCACGCCATTCATGGGCGTGCGGATCTCGTGGCTCATGGTGGCCAGGAAGGCGCTCTTGGCGGCGCTCGCGGCCTCGGCCGCGGTGCGCGCGTGCTCCAGCTCGGTGGTGCGCAGCGCCACCAGGGCGTGCAGCCGCTCGCGCTGGCGGGCTTCGAGCTCCACGCGCTCCAGCCGTTCGCGCCGGCTCGCGAGCCAGTGCGAGGCCATGCGCGCCAGGTCTTCCAGGGTCTGGCGCGCGGCGGCGTCCAGCGCGCGCGGCTCGGTGTCCATCACGCACAGCGAGCCCAGGGTGCTGCCCTGGTCGCCCACCGGCAGGCCGGCATAGAAACGGATGCGGGGTTCGCCGGCCACCAGCGGGTGGCGCGCGAAGCGCGGATCGCGGCTCAGGTCTTCGGCCACGAAGGCCTGCCCGCGGTCCACCACGGTGGAGCAGAAGGCCGTCTCGCGCGGCATCCAGCCACGCTCGTTTTCGGTGTTGGCGATCGACCAGGCGCCCTCGGCGCCCACCACGTTGACCATGGCCACGGGGCAGCGCAGCGCCCGCGCGGCGACACGCACCAGGCCGTCGAGCACCGGGTCGTCGGGCAACGCGGTCAGGTCGAGCCGGTCGAGCGCGCGCTGGCGGCGCGCGTCGAGGGCATCGACCATGCTGAGCACGGCGCTCATCGCCCAAGCTCCGACGGCGGGCTGGCTTCTTCGCCCGGCAGGTGGCGCTGGGCCCACCAGCGCAACACCATGGGCAGCTCGCGCCAGAGCCAGGTGCTGGGGCGGCCGGGGGTGGCACCGGCACCGTCGTCATCGAACGCGAACACCTCCAGCTCGGCGCGCCAGCGCGCCAGTTGGGCGATCAGCGCGCGGCCGCCGGCGCGGTCGATGCGCGCGTCCACGATCGCCAGCGAGGGCGGTTCGGCCAGCGCCAGGCGCAAAGCGTCGAGGGGATCGCTGGTCCAGCGCACGCGCACCTGCACCGGCCAGCGCGAGAGCACCTCGCGCACCGTGGGCACGCAATGGGCGCGTGGGCAGACAACGAGCACGTCCACCGGATCGATCCGGGGAGAGCTGTCGGTGCAAATGGACATTCGGATCTCCGGGTACATGGAGACCGATGGTGCGTCGGCACGGGCCGCGCCGATGCCGGGAAAGCTGGATGCGCCGCGGCGGAATCCGTGCAGCGGGCTGCCGTGGCGCGCCCGCCGTGCCGGGCGTCACGCCCGCTCAGAGGTCGTCGGCGCTGATCAGGCCTTCGCGGATGGCCAGGCGCACCAGCGCGGGGATGTCGGTGACGCCGAGCTTGGCCATGAGGCGGCTGCGGTAGCTCTCCACCGTCTTGGGCGACAGGTGCAGTTGCTCGCCGATGGCCGCGCTGGTCTGCCCCTGCACCACGAGCTGGATCACCTGCCGCTCGCGCACCGAGAGCGATTCCAGGCCGCCGGTTTCGTTGCCCTGGGTCAGGCCCTCGACCGCCAGCTCGGCCACCTCGCCGCCCAGGTGCTTGCGCCCGGCGGCCACCGCGTCCACGGCCAGCAGCACCTCGCTCGCGGGCGAGCCCTTGAGCACGTAGCCGTGCGCGCCCAGGCGCATGGCCTCGGCCACGTGGCGCGGCTGGGCCGACATGGTGAGCATGATCACGCGCGTCGACAGCTTGCGCTTGACCAGTTGCTCCAGCAGCTCGAAGCCCGAGCGCGCGCCCAGCTGCAGGTCCAGCAGCAAGAGCGTGGGCGCCAGGCGAACGATCTCCGACAGCGCCGCGGTGGGGTTGTCGGATTCGCCCACCACGTTGTGGCCGGCGTCTTCGAGCACGGCCCGCAGGCCGTCGCGCAGCATCGCGTGGTCGTCAACGAGGTAGATGTCGCTCATGTGGTGTCTCCCTTGGGTTCAGGCTGCAGGTTGTCGCGCATGGAATCGAGCGAACCGAAGGCGCTGTCGCCCAGTTCGGCGCTGCCCGGGCGCGCGGTCCAGATCAGGGTGATGAGGGTGCCGCCTTCGCGGCGCGCGCGCGCCTGGATGCGCGCGCCGATGGCGAGCGCGCGTTCGCGCATGCCCACCATGCCCAGGTGGCCCGGCCGGCCATCGGCCACCTCGGGCGGCAGGCCGATGCCGTCGTCGCCGATGTCCAGCCGCAGCCGCTCGGCGTTGCCGGCCACGCGCACCCGCACCTGCGTGCCGTGCGCATGTTCCAGTGCGTTGGCCACCGCCTCGCGCACCACCATGAAGCCCACGTATTCCACGTCTTCGGGCCAGCGCTGGTCGTTGAGTCCGGGCTCGTGCGCCAGGGTCAGCTTCACCGGCTCGGCCTCCGGCATGCGTTGGCGGATTTCGTTGTCCAGCGCGGCCACGAGGCCGGCTTTCTCCAGCAGCGGCGGGCGCAGCTTGATGAGCGCCTGGCGCACCTCGAGGATGGCCTGGTCGATCTGCTGGTTCACCGTGTTCGCGCGCGACTGCGCCCGCGGCGACAGCGTCACGTCGCGCATCTGGGTGCTCAGCGAGTCGAAGGACAGGCGCAGCGCGCTCAGCGTCTGGCCAAGTTGGTCGTGCAGGGTCTGCGCGAGTTCGCGCGTGGTCACCTGCTCCTGGTGCAGCAGGCGCTGCGTGAGTTCGGACAGCTCGACCTGGTAGCGCGAGAGCGCCTGCTCGGCGCGCACGCGCTCGCTCACGTCGCGCAGGATGGCGGTGAGCAGCTTGGCGCCGTGCACGTTGACCTGCGAGATCGACGCCTCGAGTTCGAGCTCGACGCCATCGGCGCGCAGGCCCCGGACCCGGCCGAAGCCCATGGGCCGCGTGGTGGTGCTGGACTCGGCGAAATGGCGCATCAGCGCCATGTGGTCGCGCCGCAGCTCGGACGGCAGCAGCGCGTCCAGCGGCTGGCCGAGCATGTCTGCCTCGCTGCGCCCGAAGATGCGCGCGGCCGCGGGGTTGAAGAGGGTGATCTGCCCCCGCATGTCGACGCTGATGACCGCGTCGCTGGCCGCGTTGATCACCGCGGCCAGCACATCGCCCTGCTCGCGCAGGCGCTGCGCGCTCTGGCGCTCGCCCGTGAGGTCGTGCACCTGCGCGAGCACGCCCAGGGGTTCGCCGTCGGCGCCGAGCACCTTGGTGAGCCACCACTCGCCCCACATCTCGGTGCCGTCGCGCAGCAGCATGTGGCCGTGGAAACCGCGCGGCTCGTTGGTGTGCTCCATTTCCCGCCGCAGGTCCTGGCGCACGCGGTCCGCCGGGTCCTTGTCGCGGAAGATCTCGTCGACATGGCGGCCTTCGGCCTCGGCCGCGCTCCAGCCGAACACGCGCTCGGCCGCGAGGTTCCAGAACAGCACGCGGTAGTTCATATCGACCAGGTAGATCGGTGCGGGCAGGTGGGCCAGCACGGTCTGCAGCCGGCTCGCGTCGTGCAGCACGTGCGCCAGGGCCTGGTCGCTGCGCGAGCCGCTGCCCCGCGCGGGCAGGCGGCGCATCTGTTCGGTGATCACCCGCAACACCGCACCCGGCGTGTTGTCGGCGGCGGGGTCGAGCTTCGCGGCCACGGCGTCGAGCATTTCGCTGTAGGGGCGCGAGAGCCGGCGCGAGACCCAGAAGCCCACGAGGCCGAGCAGCAAGGCGGTGGTGCCACCGGCCAGCAGGATGCTGCGTTCGAGCTCGCGCACCGGCGCCAGCACCAGCGCCAGCGGCTGCCAGGCCACCACCTGCCAATCGGTCTGCAGGAGCGAGTCGGTGGGCTTGATGGCGATGCGCACCAGCAGCCGGCGTTCGCCGTCATCGCCTTCGAAGACGAGTGGCTCGCCCTCCGGCATGGCCAGCAGTTGCGCCCACTGCACCGGCGTCACCGGCGCGCGCTCGCCCAGCAGGCGCTCGCCCTTGGCGCTGGAGAGCTCGATCTGCAGGCCGCGCTGCGTCTCGGCGGGGCCGAGCACGCGCTCGCGCAAGGCGTCGAAGAACGCCGCGTCGAGGTGCGCGGCCAGCACCCCGGCGCGCGCGCCCAGGGCATCGGCATAGGGTTGGGCGATGTCGGCCAGTTCCCGGGGCACCGGCATCTGCCGCGCCTGCATGGGCGCCACCAGCGCCAGCGGCGGGTGCAGGCTGCCGAACCACAGGCCGCGCATGCCTTCCAGGTACACCGGCCGCTTCGCGATGTTGTTGCCTTCCAGGAGGCCGTCGCTGCCGACGATCACGGTGCCGCTCGCGTCGGTGGCACCGATCCACACATAGGCCGGCGAACTGCGCTTGAGGCGGTTGAGGTGCTGGCGCCAGGCCGAGGTATCCAGACCGAGCGCGGGCATGGCCGCGACCAGTTCAAGCTCCGAGGTGCGGCGCGCAAGCGTGCGCGCCACCTGATCGGCGTAGACAGCGGCGGCTTGCTCGACGCGTTGTCCCGCGCGCCGCTCCAGTTCGTCCCCGACGATGCGCTCGACCAGCCAGATGACGAGCGCCAGCAGCAGTACGGCAACGGCTGCCGGCAACAGCGGCAGCCACAGCTGCACCGAGCGTTTTCGGTGTTGCGCCATGGGTGGCGTTCTCCTTCTCCCTGACCGGTGCCCGGCCGGTCCGCTGATGGGCAAGGCCGAATGTAAAGTACCCGGTGGGGTATGGACAACCTCCCTGGGCGCGCGATGGCCGCCCGAAGGCGGCCTCGCCCCGGCGGAGCGTGTCAGGTGTCACGATTCGCCCGCCCCGGCACAGGGCGCGGGCGGGCGCTTCGGCGGCGTCAGGCCACCGGGGCAGCGGCCTGCGGCGCCGCGATGGCGCCCGCGTCGGCCAGGCCCTGCAGCTCGGCCTCGTCGAAGCCGAACTCGCGCAGCACCTCGGCGGTGTGCTCGCCCACCAGCGGGGCCGGGCCGGTGCGCGTGGGGCTCACGCCGTCGAAGTGCACCGGGCAGCCCACCGCCTTGTCCAGCCCGGCACGGGTGTCGTGGTTGTCGATCACCATGCCCACGGCGCGCGTTTGCGGGTGGCTCAGCGCCTGCCCCACGTCCTGCACCGGGCCCACGGGCACGCCCGCCTGTGCGAGCGCCTGCGTCCAGTGCGCCACCGACCCGGTGCCCAGCACCGCGGTGATGAGGGTTTCGAGTTCGCGGCGGTTGGCCAGGCGCGCGGCGCCGGTGACGAAGCGCTCGTCCTGCGCCCACTCGGGGTGCCCGAGCGTGGCGGCGATGCGCAGCCAGTTCGCCTGGTTGCCGCCGCCGATGGCGATGGCGCCGTCGGCGCAGGCGTAGGTCTGGTACGGCGCGATCAGCGGGTGCGCCGTGCCCATGGGCCGCGCGACGACGCCCCGGGAGAAGTAGGCCGCGGCGAACCAGTAGGTCTGCTGCATGCAGGCCTGCAGCAGCGAGGTGTCGACGCGCCCGCCCTGGCCGGTGCGCAGGCGGCGGATGTAGGCGGCCAGCACGCCCAGCGCGGCCAGGATGCCGGCGTTCACATCGGCCACCGAAATGCCGGGCTTCACGCCCGAACGGCCTTCCTCGCCGGTGACGCTGATGAGGCCGGAGAAGGCCTGCAGGATCAGGTCGAAGCCGCCCTGCTCGGCCAGCGGCCCGGTGCGGCCGTAGCCGGAGATGGCGGCGTAGATGAGGCGCGGGTTGGCGCGCAGGAGCACCTCGTGGCCGAGCCCGAGGCGCTCCATGGTGCCGACGCGGAAGTTCTCGGTCACCACGTCGACCTGCGCCACCATGCGCAGCAGCGCCGCGCGCCCTTCGGCCGTGCGCAGGTCCAGCGCCACCGAGCGCTTGCCGCGGTTGATCATCACGAAGGCGGGCGACAGGCCGAGATCGCCCGGGCGCTGGTAGCCGCGCGCGTCGTCGCCACCGGGAAAGCGCTCGACCTTGATCACGTCGGCGCCCATGTCGGAGAGCAGCACGCCGCACACCGGGCCGGCCATGATCTGCGAGAGCTCGAGCACCTTCAGGCCCGCGAGCGGGCGGTCGAAGTCCTCGGGCAGGGCGGTCTGCTCGGTCATCCGCTCAACCTTCCATCTTGATGCCGGCGGTCTTGATGACCTGGCCCCACTTGGCGTGGTCGGCGCGGATGCGCTCGATCAGCCAGGCGGGCGTCTGGACCGCCGCGTCCTCGACGCCGTAGCGCTCGAGCGTGGCGACCACCTCGGGGTCGGCCATGGTTTGCACCATGGCCTGCTGCAGGCGCTGCGCGATCGGCGCCGGCAACTGCGGCGGCGCGACCATGGCGAACCAGGGCGTGGCCTCGTAGCCGGCCACGCCCTGCTCGGCGATGGTGGGCACGTTCTTCAGGCTGGCGGCGCGCTGCGCCGAGGTGACGGCGAGGGCGCGCATGCGCCCGGCCTGGATCAGCGGCAGCGCCGGCGCGATGGTGGCGAACGCCACCTGCACCTGGCCGGCCATGAGGTCGTTCATCGCCGGCGCCGCGCCGCGGTAAGGCACGTGGCGGATCTGCGTGCCGGTGAGCTGCTTGAACAGCTCGCCCGCCAGTTGGTGCGGCGAGCCGATGCCCGAGGAGGAGTACGCGTAGGCCTCGGGCTTTTCCTTGAGCAGGCGGATCAGCGAGGGCACGTCGTTGGCGGGCACGTCGTTGTTGACCAGCAGCACCAGGCCGCTGGCGCCCACGAAGCCCAGGGGCGTGAAGTCGCGCACCGGGTCGTAGGGCACGCTGCGCAGGTTGGGAATGATCGCCATGCTGCCGGTGTCGGCCAGGTAGAGGTGGTAGCCGTCGGCCGGCTGGCGCGCCACGTAGGCCGCGGCGATGGCGCCGCCCGCGCCGGGGCGGTACTCGAACACCACGGGCTGGCCGAGCAGTTTCTCCAGCCGCACGGCCAGGGTGCGGGCCACGATATCGGCCGCGCCGCCGGTGCTGTAGCCGATGTGCAGCTTGAAGGCCTGCGACGGCCAGGTGTTGGCGTGCAGGGCGGGCACGGCCAGCGCCGCGGGGGCCGCGCCCATCAGGCGCAGCAGGGTTCGTCGATCGATGTGCATGTCTTGTCTCCTTCGTTGTGATGGGTGTCGGCCACGGTTGCGTGGCCGCGGCCGCGCGTGGCTCAGCGGCCCTTGAACACCGGCGACCGCTTCTCTTGCCAGGCGCGCATGCCTTCGCGCAGGTCTTCGCTGGCCAGGCTGGCGCGGTGCCGCGCGTCGCTCGCGACCACATCGAGCTCGCCGCGGGCGATCTCGTTGAGCGAGCGCTTCATGCCCTCCACCGCGCGCGGCGCCTGCGCGCTCAGGGTGCGCACCAGCGCGTCCACGGCGCTGTCCAGGGCCTCGGGCGCCACCACGTCGGTGAGGTAACCGATGCGCAGCATTTCCTCGGCCTTGATGGTGGCGGCGGTGAGGAAGAGCCGGCGCGCGGCGTTGGTGCCCAGGCGGTGCGACCAGCGGATCAGGCCTTCGGTGTAGTAGTGCAGGCCCAGGCGGCTGGCGGGCATGAACATCTCGCAATCGCTGCGACCGACCCGGAAATCGCAGCTCAGCGCGAGGTCCGTCGCGCCACCGTAGACGCTGCCGTTGAGGCGGCACACGGTGGGCACGCGCAGGCGCTCCAGCTCCAGCGTCATGGCCGGGAAGTCGGGCAGCGGGCGTTCGGCCCGGCCCGCCGGCGCGATGGCGCCGCTGCGCTCGCCGAGCTCGTCGAGGTCGTAACCGGCGCTGAACACGCGGCCCACCCCGGTGAGCACGAGCACACGCACCTGCGCGTCGCGTTCGACCTCGGCCAGGATTTCGCGCAGGCGGATCACGTCCTCGGCCTGCATGCGGTTGAGCACCCGGGGGCGCTGCAGCGTCACGGTGGCCACGCCGTCGGCGATGGCCAGGTTGGGCAGGTCGCCCAGGCCCTCGTCTCTTGCATTCATTTCTGTCTCCTTTCAGTTCTTATAAATTTATATGAACGAATTTCCGAGGTCAAGGGCATTTGAAACCAGGGAAAACCACGATGCATGAATTCCCGAAACGGGCCCGGGCCGTACACTGCCGCCCATGAGCGACGCGACGACAACGGCCGAACGCACGGCGGCCACGGTGACCGACGAGGTGCGCCTGGCGCTGGAGGACGACATCCGGCAGGGCCGCCTGCGCCCGGGCGACGCGCTGGACGTGAAGGCGGTGGCCGAGCGTTTCGGCATCTCGCGCACACCGGCCAAAGAGGCGCTGCTGCAACTGGCCGCCGCCGGCCTCATGAACTTCTCGCCGCGCCGCGGTGCGGTGGTGACGCGGCTGGAGCCGCGCGAGGTGTTCGGCATGCTGGAGGTGCTGGCGGTGCTGGAATCGGAGGCCGCCCGGCTGAGCGCACGCCGCATGAGCAACGCGCAGCGCCAGGCGCTCGACGCCGTGCAGCAGGAGGCCGAGCTGGCTGTGGAACGCGACGACATCGCCGCCTACACCGCGCTCAACCTGCGCTTGCACGACCTCATCTACCAGGGCTGCGAGAACAGCTACCTGGCGGGCCAGATCGTGCACATCCGCGAGCGGCTGGCGGCCTACCGGCCGGTGTCGTTCGAGCGGCCGGGCCGCATGAAGGCCTCGCACCGCGAGCACGGTGCCATCGTGCGCGCCATCGTGCGGGGCGACGAACCCGAGGCGCACCGCGCGATGGTGGAGCACATCACCGTGGGCGGCACCGCGCAGGCCGAGCTGATGCTGCGCATGCGCTGAACGCGCGGCCGCCGCTCAGCCCAGGCCGAGCAGGTGGGCCAGGTCCTTGCGCGGGGCGGGCTGTTCCAGCGAGAGGTGGCGTTCGAGGTCGCGCAGGTGCTGGTCCATCAGCGCCACGGCGCCGTCGGCGTCGCCGCGCGCGATGCGCTCGACGATGCGTTCGTGCTCGTCGTGCTCGCAGGCGGCGTTGCCCGGTGGCTGGTGCAGGGCCACGATGAGCGAACAGCGCGAGACGATTTCCACCAGGTAGCGGTGCAGGATGGCGTTGCCCGAGAGCTCGGCCAGGCGCAGGTGGTAGGTGCTGGCCAGCCGCGCCCAGGCGGGCTGGTCGTGGCGGTGCATCACCTTGCTTTCTTCGTGCAGTTGCGCGCGCAGGGCCTTGAGGTCGGCGGGTGTGGCGCGCTCGGCCACGAGGCGCACGATGGCCGCTTCCAGCGCGCGGCGCGCGTCGAAGATCTGCTGCGTTTCCTCGCGCGTGGGCACGGCCACGATGGCGCCGCGGTTGGGGCGCAACTGCACGATGTGGTCGTGCGCGAGCTTTTGCAGCACCTTGCGCACCACCGCGCGGCTGACGCCGAAGAGTTCGCACAGCGGCGCCTCGGGCAGCTTGGTGCCGGGCGGCAGGCGCTGGCTCATCACGCTCTCGAACACGCTGCGGTAGATGCGCGTCTCGACGTCGTCGCCCTCGGCGCTGGCGAGCGCGCCGGCCGGGCGCGGGGCCTCGGCCTTGCGCGGGCGCGCCGCGGTGGCCCGGGGGGCGGGGCGCTTCGGGGTGTCAGCAGCTTTCGGCATGGCGCGGAGTCTGCACCATCCGGTGCAGCCGGGTGGCGAGCCGGATCAGCGCGAGGTCGCTGCCGGGCGCGCCGAGCAGCGACACGCCCACCACCTCGCCGTCGCCCGTGGTGACGGGCAGGCTCACCTGCGGCAGGCCGGCCAGGCCGGCGATGCAGGTGATGGCCATGGTGCGCAAACGCACGGCGTCCACCGCGGCGGGGTCGGCGTCGCGCCGCGGCGCCAGGCTCGCGGCCGAGGGCAGCACGGCCACGCCGTCGTCGCCCAGCAGCGCGCGCACGCGGGCGCGGATCTGCGCCCATTGCGCGCGCGCGGCCTCGGCGTCGGCGTCGCTCACGCGGCTGGCCGCGGCCCAGCGCGCGGCGATGGCGGGGCCGAACACCGGCCGGTGTTCGCGGATCCAGCCGCCGTGCACGCGCCAGCCTTCGTGCGCGCCGGCGGTGGCGTAGGTCTGGCGCCAGCCGTCCAGCCGCGTGTCGCCTGCCCAGCGGGTGGCCTCGGCGGGCGCGCCGAGTTCGGCGGCCAGCGCGTCGCGCACGCGCGCCAGCGGTTCTTCGAACAGCGGGTCGGCCAGTTCCCAGGCGTCCAGCGGCACCTGCAGGCGCCGCGGTGCCCAGGCACTCGCGGGCAGCAGCGCGCGGCCCACGCGTTCGAAGGTGTCGGGGTCGTGGGCGAGCCAGGTCACGGTGTCGAAGCCCGGGTGCAGGGGCACCAGGCCCTCGGCGCTCAACAGGCCGTGCGTGGTGCGCAGGCCCCAGAGGCCGCCGTAGCTGGCGGGCACGCGGGTGGAGCCGCCGGTGTCGGTGCCGAGCGCGAAGTCCACCAGGCGCGCGCCCACGGCGGCGGCCGAGCCGCTGGAGGAGCCGCCGGGCACGCGCTCGGGGTAGCGCGTGTTGACCGGTGTGCCGGCGTGCGCGTTGTCGCCGTGCAGGCTGTAGGCGAGTTCGTCGGTGAGCACCTTGCCCATGAGCGTGGCGCCCGCGCCGAGCAGGCGGTCGATCACCGCGGCGTTGGCGGTGGGCACGGGGTGCGTGGCCAGCCACGTGGGGTTGCCCGCGGCGGTGGGGTGGCCGGCGACGTGGAACACGTCCTTGGCGGCGAAGGCCAGGCCGGCGAGCGGGCCCTGCGCCCGGCCTTCGACGACGAAGCGGCCGTGCGGCACCCACGCGCCCACGGTGTCCTGGATGGGGAAGTTCATGCGAAAGCCTCGGGTTCGTGTTCGGCGAGCGTGGCCATGTGGCCGGCGATGGCGCCGGGTGTGGTGAACCAGACCTCGCCTCGGTCGCGCGCGGCGGCCAGGTGCTGCAGCGCGCGGCGCAGGTGGCGCAAGCGGTAGGGCTGGCCCACCAGGTACGGGTGCAGCGCGAGGCCCATCACCAGCGGCTGCGCGCGCGCCTGATCGAGCATCTCGTCGGTGTTGTCGACGACCATCTGCGCAAAGTCCTTCCCGTCCATCTGGCGCGCCACGATCATGGGAATGTCGTTGAGCTCCTGCGGGTACGGCACGGCCCACAGGGCCTGCCCGCCGCGCGTGCGCATGGGCACGGGCTGGTCGTCGTGGCACCAGTTGAGCGTGTAGTGGTAACCGGTCTCGGCGAGCAGATCGGGCGTGAGCCGGCTTTCGGAAATCCACGGCGAGAGCCAGCCGCGCGTTTCCACGCCGCTGTGCACGCGCATCTGCTGGCGGCAGTGCATGAGCAGGGCGCGTTCGCCAGCCTCGTCGAGTGCGCCCTGACGTTCGGCGTTGCTGTGGCCGTGGCCCACGAGCTCGTCGCCGCGCGCGACGAACGCGGCCACGAGTTCGGGGCAGTGCGTGTAGAGCGCGGTGTTGATGAGCGCGGCCGTGGGCAGCGCGAGGCTGTCGAACAGCTCCAGGCACCGCCAGGCACCGACGCGGTTGCCGTATTCGCGCCAGCTGAAGTTGAGCACGTCGGGCTGCGGCGAGGCCGGGCCGATGTTCGCGCCCAGGCCTTCGCCGAACGCGAAGTGCTCGATGTTGAAACCGATGTAGACCGCGAGGCCCGCCCCGTTGGGCCAGCGGTAGCGCGGGCGCTGCGTGATGGCGCGGTAGGGAAAGCGGCCGTGGTCGGGCAGCGCGCCGAGGTACTGCGCGCTCATGCGGTCGGGGCCTGGTTCAACGCGGGCTCGAGTAGCCATTCGGCGCTGTCGTTCCACACGTCCATCTGCACGATCAGGCTGTCGCGCACCACGTAGCGGTCCACGTAGCGGTTGCCCTCGAAGGGCGTGCCGTCGGGCCATTGGCCGTGCAGCGTGCCGAGGCTGTAGACCACGGTGTCGGTGGCGCTGCCATCGGCCACGGTCTCGGTGCGCTCGATGCGCTTCTTCACCCAGCGGTAGCGCGTGGCGTTGAAGGCCGCGCACTCGGCGGGGTCGCCCATCGCGCGGCCACCGGTGAAGGTGATGCGCAGGCCGGGTGCGACGAAGCGGCGCGCGCCACCGGGGTCGGGAATCATCAGGATGCGCAGGTACTCGTCGACGATTTGCGCGGGGGTGAGGGTTTCGGCGGTCACGGACATGGGGCGGCTCCACGGGTTCGCGGCGGGTGCCTTGCACCGGCCTGGGGCGTTGCGCACCGACACGGCTCCGCGTCGGCACACGATCGGTGTGTTCGCAAGTCATGTGCCAGATTGTCAACAATCTTGTTTGTTCAATGAATACATAGCAAACAAAGTATTGCCGACATTGGCACGGCTCTTGCGACCGGTGGTGGCGTGCCCAGGCGGTCTGCCTGCACCCCTCCACCTTCTTCCAGGAGCCCTGCCATGTCTTCCTTCTCCTTCGTTCCTTCCCGCCGCCAGGTGCTGGCGGCCAGCCTGGCGCTTGCGGGCGCCGGCTTCGGCGGTGCGGCGCTCGCCAACGAGCCCATCAAGTTCGGCCTGGTCACGGCGCTGTCGGGCCAGTCGGCCCTGGCGGGCGAGGCCATCACGCGCGGCATGCAGATCGCCATCGACGAGATCAACGCCAAGGGCGGCGTGCTGGGCCGCAAGGTGGAGCTGGTGCGCCGCGACGACGAGGCCAACCCCGCCAAGGGCGTGGTGGCCGCGCGCGAACTCATCTACCGCGAGAAAGTGGCCGTGGTCTTCGGCGGGCTGGACACGCCCGTGTCCATGGCCATCGTGCCGCTGATCAACCAGGAGAAGGTGCCCTTCATGGGCCCCTGGGCCGCGGGCACCGGCATCACCCAGAACGGCGCCAACCCCAACTTCGCGTTCCGCGTTTCGGCGGTGGACGAGATCGTCGACGAGGGCATGCTGGCCTACGCACAGAAAACCTTCAACGCGAAGAAGCCGGGCCTGATCCTGGTGAACAACCCCTGGGGCGAGAGCAACGAGAAAGGCCTGCGCGCCGCCATGGGTGCCAAGAGCGTGACGCCCGCGGGCATCGAGAAGTTCGAGGCCAACGACGTGGACATGGTGCCGCAGCTCACGCGCCTGAAGGCCGCGGGCGCCGACGTGCTGTTCATGGTCGGCAACGTGGGCCCGTCGGCGCAGGTGGTGAAGTCGCTCGACCGCATGGGCTGGAAGGTGCCGATCGTGTCGCACTGGGGCCCGGCGGGTGGCCGCTTCACCGAACTGGCCGGCCCGAGCGGCAAGGACGTGCACTTCGTGCAGACCTACAGCTTCTTCGGCAAGCAGACGCCGGTGGGTGAACGCGTGATCAAGGCCATGGTGGCGAAGTACCCGAACGTGAAGGGCCCGGCCGACATCACCCCCGCGGTGGGCGTGGCCAACGCCTACGACGGCACGCACCTCGCGGCGCTGGCGATCGCGGCCGCCGGCTCCACCGAGGGCGACGCGGTGCGCCAGGGCTTCTACAAGATCGGCAAGTACGAAGGCCTGATCAAGACCTACGACAAACCCTTCAGTGCGACGCAGCACGATGCCGTGCTCAGTTCCGACTACGTGTGGGCCCAGTTCATTGACAACCGCATCGTGCCCGTGGGCATGACCACGAACTGAGCCCCCACGCTCCGCCGCTGCGCGGGTCGCTGCCCCCCGAGGGGGCTGACCCGCCTTGGGGCGGCCCGGCGGCGGGTCGTTCACTGAAGAACCAAGGAACTTCGTATGTTGGTGATCTCCGCGCTGATCAGCGGCCTCGGGCTGGGCAGCATGTACGGGCTCATGGCCCTGGGCTTCTACGTGACCTACGCCGTCAGCGGCACGGTCAACTTCGCCCAGGGCAGTTCGATGATGCTGGGCGCGGTGCTCACCTTCAGCTTCGCGCAGACCTTCGGCTGGCCGATGTGGGCCGCGGTGTGCCTGGCGCTGGCGCTGTGCGCGCTCTACGGCCTGCTGGTCGAGTGGCTCGCGGTGCGCCCGTTCGTGAACCGCGGCTCCGACGCCTGGCTCATGGCCACGGTGGCGCTGGGCATCGTGCTCGACAACGTGGTGATGTTCACCTACGGCAAGGAGCCACGCAGCCTGCCCTCGCCGCTGGCGCAGTCGCCGCTGGAGATCGGCGGGCTGGGGCTGGGCGTGTACCCGCTGCAGTTGCTGATCCCCGCCGTGGGCCTGGCGCTGGCCGCGCTGCTGCACACGCTGTCGCGCCGCACGCGCTGGGGCACGGCCATGCTTGCGGTGGTGCAGAACCGCGCGGCCGCGCGCCTCATGGGCATTCCCATCAAGCGCGCGGTGGCGCTGGCGTTCGCGCTGTCGGCGCTGTTCGCGGGCATCGCCGGCGTGCTGATCGCGCCGCTGTTCAACGTGGCGGCCGACATGGGCACGCTGTTCGGCCTCAAGGCTTTCGCGGTCGCCATCCTCGGCGGCATCACCAGCGCCTGGGGCGTGATGATCGCGGGCCTGCTGTTCGGCCTGGCCGAGGCCACCATCACCGCCACGCTGGGTTCGGGCTACACGCAGATCCTCACCTTCGCGCTGGTGATCGCCGCGCTCGCCTGGCGCCCCAACGGCCTGTTCGGCCGCGCGGAGGTGAAGAAGGTATGAGGCCCGCCGCTCCCCGAACCACCCCCACGCTGCTCGGGCTGGGCACGCCGGCGCAGATCGCGGCCGTGCTGTTGCTGCTCGGCGCCGGCGCGGTGCTCGCGCTCACGGTCAACGGCTACTGGGTGTTCGTGCTGGCCAACGTGGCGCTGCTCGCGCTCGTGGGCATCGGCCTGAACGTGTTGCTGGGCCTGTCGGGCCAGGTCTCGTTCGGCCACGTGGGCTTCTACGCCATCGGTGCCTACACGGTGGCCATCCTCACCACCAAGGCGGGCTGGAGCTTCTGGGCCGCGTGGCCGCTGGCCGCGCTGTTCGGCGGGCTGGCGGGTGCGCTGCTGGCGCTGCCGGCGTTGCGCGTGAAGGGCCCCTACCTGGCGATGATCACCATTGCCTTCGGCTTCATCGTGGAGCACGGCATCGTGGAAGCGAGCGCGCTCACGGGCGGGCAGAACGGCATCATGGGCCTGGCCGCACCGTCGCTGGGTTTCGCGCAGGGCGAACGCGCGGTGGCCTTGCTGGCCATCGCGGCGGTGGGCGTGGGGCTTGCGGGCTACGCCTGGCTCTCGCGCGGCACCTGGGGCGCGGCGCTGCGCGCGGTGCGCGACGCCGAGACCGCGGCCGAGTCGATCGGCCTGAACCCGCTGCTGATCAAGACCGTGGCGTTCGCCGTGTCGGCCGTGCTCGCGGCCGCCGCGGGCGCGCTGTTCGCGCCGCTGTCGGGCTTCGTCACGCCGCACACCTTCGGCTTCCTGCAGTCCATTCTGTTCGTGCTGGTGGTCATGCTCGGCGGCGCGGGTTCCATCGCCGGCCCGCTGGTGGGCGCCGTGGTGGTGGGCCTGCTGCCCGAGCTGCTGTCGGGCCTGGAGGAATACCGCCTGCTGTTCTTCGGTGCGCTGCTGCTCGTGGTGCTGTGGGCCGCGCCCGACGGCGTGAGCGGCGGCCTGCAGCGCCTGCGCACGCGCCTGTGGCCGGCCGCGCCCGCACCGGCCGAGGCCGGCGACCCCGCACTCGGCCTGAACCCGCGCCCGCGCGCGGCGATCGAGGCGCACGGCATCACCATGCAGTTCGGTGGTGTGCGCGCCGTGGGCGACCTGCACCTGCGCGCCGAGGCCGGCCACATCACCAGCCTGATCGGCCCCAACGGCGCGGGCAAATCCACCGCGCTCAACGTGCTGGGCGGCTTCTACCAACCCACGGCCGGGCGCTTCGCACTCGGCACGCAGGATCTCACCGGCGATTCGGCGGTGCGCATCGCGCGCGCCGGCATCGCGCGCACCTACCAGACCTCGCAGCTCTTCGGTTCGCTCGGTGTGCTCGACAACGTGGTGCTCGCCATGGGCCGCGGCCGCCTGGGGCCGCTGCTGGGCGCCGAGCGCCGGCTCGACGCCGTGCGCCAGCGCCGCGCGCGCGAACTGCTGGCCTTCTGCGGCTACAGCGGCGCACCGCACGCCCCGGCGGCGGATCTGCCGCACGTGGACCGCCGCCTGGTGGAGATCGCGCGGGCCCTCGCCACCGACCCCGACGCGCTGCTGCTCGACGAGCCCGCCGCCGGCCTGTCGCGCGAAGACAAGGAGCGCCTGGGCGCGCTGCTGCGCCGCATCGCCGACGCGGGCGTGGCCGTGCTGCTGGTGGAGCACGACATGGCGCTGGTCATGGGCATCAGCGACCAGGTGGTGGTGCTCGACGCGGGCGAACGCCTGGCCGCCGGCACGCCGGCCGAGGTGCAGGCCGACCCGGCCGTGCAGCACGCCTACCTGGGTGAAGGGCTGGACAGCGGCGGCGCGCAGGCACCGCGCGCCACCATCGACGCGCCGGAGGCCCTGGGTGTGGGCGCCCTGGTTGCGGGTTATGGCGCCGAGCCGGTGCTGCACGGCATCGACCTGCAGGTGCGGCGCGGCGAGGTGGTGGCGCTGCTGGGCGCCAACGGCGCGGGCAAGTCCACGCTGATGAAGGCGCTCGCGGGCCTGCACCGGCCGGTGCAGGGCGGCATCCACCTTGACGGCACGGCCTTGCACGGGCTCGCGGCCGAGCAGGTGGTGGCGCACGGCGTGGTGCTGGTGCCCGAGGGCCGCCAGGTGTTCCCCGAGCTCAGCGTGCTCGACAACATCCGCCTGGGCGCCTTCCTGCAACCGGCCGACCGCGAAGCCCGCGTGCAGGAACAGCTCGACCGCTTTCCGCGCCTGCGCGAGCGCCAGCACCAGCGCGCCGGCCTGCTCTCGGGGGGTGAACAGCAGATGCTCGCGATCGCGCGCGCGCTGATGTCGCGCCCGCGCGTGCTGCTGCTCGACGAACCCTCGCTGGGGCTCGCGCCCAAGGTCATCGCCGAGCTGTTCGCGGCGCTCGACCGGCTGCGCCAGGAGGGCATGACCCTGCTGCTGGTGGACCAGATGGCCGGCCTGGCGCTCGCGCTGGCCGACCGCGCCTACGTGATGGAGGGCGGGCGCATCGTGGCGCAGGGCACGGCGGCGCAGATCGCCGCCGATGGCGCGCTCGCCGCGGCCTACCTGGGCGAAACCGCCGCGCGCGAGACCGCCCCGCCCTCGCGCCGCGCGGCCTGAGCGCAACGGCGCCACCGCCCCCGGGTGGCGCGCCGGCGCGGTCGGCGCTAGAGTCGGCCACACCGGGGAAGCCGCCCCGGCAACACGCCGCGCGGGCCCGAACCCGCGCACAGGGAGGCGATGCATGGACCCCGCGGCCCACACACCCATGACCGAGCCGGTGGACGACGACGCGCTGCAGTCGCTGGGCCAGAACGCGCCCTGCGGCCTGCTTGCGCTCGACAACGGGCTGCGCGTGCGCGCGATCAACGACACCCTGCTCGACTGGCTCGGGCGCGACCGCAGCGAACTCGAGCGGCTCACCGGCCACGCCAGCTGGGCCGATTTCCCGACGCTGGCGCGCCTCACCGACGAAAGCGACCTGCAACAGCTGCGCGACCACCTGCACGAGCTGCAGGCCGGCGGCCGCGCGGCACCGCTGCAGTTGCGCCTGTTCGGCAAGGACGGCCGCTTCTTCACCATCGAACTGATCTCGCAGGCGGTGCGCGATGCCAAGGGCCGTTTCCAGCACACGCGCAGCGTGGTGGTGGACGTGAGCGCGCGCCAGCAGATCGAGCACCAGATCGTGGCCCGGCTGCGGCTGCTGCAGACCATCACCGACCGCACGCCCTCGCGCCTGGCCTATTACGACAAGGACCTGATCTGCCGCTTCTGCAACGCGGCCTACGCCGAAGGCTACGGCCTGACGGCCGACGAGGTGATCGGCATCGAGCTCGGGCGCGTGCTCTCGCCCGAGGTGCTGCCCGAGGTGCTGCCGCGCGTGGCGCGCGTGCTCAACGGCGAGACGCTGAACCACGAGGCCGAACGCCCCGACGCCGACGGCCTGCAGCGCTACTACGAGGTGCACTACCTGCCCGACCTGAAGGACGGCCAGGCGCTGGGCTTCTTCATCGAACTCATCGACATCACCGAGCGCCGCCGCACCGAGGATTTCGTCTTCAACGCCAACCTCGACCTCGAGGAGCGCGTGGCGCAGCGCAGCGCCGAGCTCTACGCGAGCGAGCAACGCTTCCGGCTCATGTCGCGCGCGATCCGCGACCACGCCATCTTCTTCACCGACGCCGACGGCGCCGTGAGCGACTGGACCGACAGCGCGCAGCGCCTGCACGGCTTCGAGCGCGGGCAGATCCTGGGCCGCTCGTTCGACGCGCTGTTCCAGGTGTCCGGCGGCGACGGCTCCGCGCCGGACACGCAGGCCCTGCTCGACCGCTGCTTCGAAACCGGCCACGCCGAACACCAGGGCTGGAGCCGCCGCCGCGACGGCACGCGCTTCTGGTCGCACGCCACGCTGACCGCGCTGCGCGACGAGAGCGATCAACTGCAAGGCCTGTCGGTGATCGTGCGCGACCTCACCGAGAGCAAGCGCCTGGCCGACGTGACCGCGCAACTCAACCAGGCGCTGGAGCGCCAGGTGCAGGAACGCACCGCGCAGCTCGACGCCGCCCACCGCGACCTCGACGCTTTTTCCTACACCGTGGCGCACGACCTGCGCGCCCCGCTGCGCCACATCGGCCAGTTCGTGTCGCTCACGCAGGAAACGCTGGAGCCCGAGGCGCGCCACGATCTGCTGCAGTACCAGACCTCCATCGCCACCGCCGCGCGGCGCATGGGCGTCATGATCGACGGCCTGCTGGAGTTCACGCGCCTGGGCCGCGTGCGCATCGACAGCGTGCCGGTGTCGCTCGCGCCACTGGTGCTCGGCATCGTGGGCCACCTGCGCAACGACGTCGCGCCGCGCGAAGTGGAGTGGGTGGTCGACCCCGCGCTGCCGATGGTGCTGGGCGATCCGATCCTGCTGGCCGACGTGTTCGGCCGCTTGCTCGACAACGCCGCCAAGTTCACGCGCCGCGTGCCGCAGGCGCGCATCGAGATCGGGCAACTGCCCACGACCGGCGACAAGGTGACGCTGTTCGTGCGCGACAACGGCGTGGGCTTCGACCTGAGCAAGGCGCGCAACCTGTTCCTGATGTTCCAGCGCCAGCACCACTCCATGGACTACGAAGGCATCGGCATGGGCCTGGCCCTGGCGCACCGCGTGGTGCAACGCCACGACGGCCGGCTGTGGTGCGAAACCGCGCCCGGCGAGGGCTGCACCTTCTTCGTCGAGCTGCCGCGGGCCACGGACACGGGCGAGGCCGCGCCGGCATGAACACCGCCGCCCCCGCCCTGCAACGCTGGTCCACCGACGCGGTGGCCCCCGGGCAGCGGCTGGACTACTGGATCGGCGCGGTGTGCGAAGGCTTCCTGGAGATGGACGTGCGCAGCGCGATGCCCGGCTTCCAGGCCGAGCTGGTGTCGGCCCCGCTCGGGGCGATCGCGCTCAACGCGGTGCGCGGCAGCGGGCAGGACGTCTACCGCACCGGCCGCGGCATCGCCCACAGCGCACAGAACTTCTATTACCTGCTCTGCAAGACCGACGAGGCCTGGACCGCCGCGCAGGGCGAGCGCCGCGCGCGGCTGCTGCCGGGCGATCTGCTGCTGGTCGATTCGCGCCAACCCTACGAATTCCACTTCCCCACGGCCTGCACCACCGCGTCGCTGGAGCTGCCCACCGACTGGCTGGAGCGCTGGCTGCCCGACGCGGGCGCCCACACCGGGCAGCGCATCGACGGGCAGAGCGGCTTCGGTGCCGCGCTCTCGGCCTTCGTGCGGCAGTTGCAGCCTGCGATCGCGATCGCGCCGCCGCTGCCCGCGGCCGTGCTCACCGATCAGCTGGGCGCCCTGCTCGCGCTCGGCGTGGGCACGCAACCCCAACACAGCCCGCCCGCACCGCGTGCCCTGCGCGAGCGCATCGCGGCGTGCATCCGCGAACGCCATGGCGAACCCGGGCTGACGGCGGCCGACGTGGCCAGGCAACTGGGCATCGGCGAACGCAGCCTGCACCGCGCCCTGGCGGCCGAGGGCCAGGCCTTCGCACCGCTGCTGATGGCCTGCCGGGTGGACAGCGCGCGCCGCCTGCTTGGCGATCCGCGCTTCGACCGCCTGGGCGTGGGCGAGATCGGCCGGCGCGTGGGCCTGCTCGATGCCTCGCACTTCGTGCGCGTGTTCCGCCGTCACGGCGGGCTCACGCCGGGGGCGTGGCGGCGCCAGCGCGGCCACTGACGCGCAGCACCAGAGCAACAAGCCGGCACACACCGGCCAGCCCCCTGGCACGCAACGGCCACGCGCGCCGACACAGCGCCCCTAGAGTGGCGGCGCCTCTTTTCCCCTTCATTCCCACAGGAGACATCCCATGGCCGACACCTACGTTCTCGTCCACGGCGCCTGGCACACCGGCGCCGAACTCGAACCCGTGGCACAGCACCTGCGCCAGGCGGGCCACACCGTGCACTGCCCCACGCTGGCCGGCAACCGGCCCGGCGACGACCGCGCCCGCACCGGCCTGGCCGACGCCGTGGCCTCGCTCGTGGCCTTCGTCGAGCAGGAAAACCTGCAGGGCGTGCGCCTGGTCGGTCACAGCTACGGCGGCATGGTCATCAGCGGTGCGGCCGAGCGCCTGCTGCCGCGGCTGACGCGGCTCGTCTATGTGAACGCCTTCGTGCCGCAACCCGGCGATTGCCTCAACGACCTGGTGCCGCCCCACTACCGCGCCCTGTTCGACGGCATCGCCGCCGCCAGCGGCAACGCGGTGATGTTGCCGTTCGAGATCTGGCGCGAGGTCTTCATCAACGACGCCGACCTCGCGCTCGCGAAGTCGGCCTACGCGAAGTTGAACCCGCACCCCTACGGCACCTTCACCCAGGCCAGCGCCATCACCCAGCCCATGGCGGCGCTGGCGATCGGCAAGTCGTACGTGAACTGCGTGCTCGATGTGGCATTGCCCGCCAGCCTGCCCTGGCACCCGCGCCTGTCGGAACGCTTGGGCCTTTTTCGCTACATCGAGTGCGTGGGCAGCCACGAGGCCTGGTTCACCGAACCGCAGGCGCTGGCCCGCGCGATCGAGGCCGCGGGGCGCGACTGAGAGGCGACCGGGGGGCCGCCGACGGGCGGTGGTCGCCCGAGGGGCGGGCGGGTGAATTGGCGGGATTTTCCCCACCAGTTCGAATCAAGTTTTCCCCACACCCGGCCGATACGGCAGGCAATTCCCCGTGACCCACCCGGCCACGGATGAAGACTGCCCCTCTCCTGCCTATCCGGCCCGCCTGTCGGGCACACACCATGAACATCCTGCGCAACATGTCCGTCGGCGCCAAGCTGTGGTCCGGCGTCGTCCTCATCATCCTGGCGCTGCTCGCCACCGTGGCCACCGCCGGCCTGCGTTCGGCGCACCTCACGGAAGAGTCCGAGAAGGTGCTCTCCGCGCTGTCGACCAAGACCGCCCTCGCGATCGAGTGGGCCGGCCTCACCGAGACCAACGTCACGCGCGTGCAGGCCTCCACCCTGTCCACCGACCCGGCCATCGCCGAGATCTACAAGGACCTGATCCCTGTGGGCGTGGCGCGCATCACCGAGCTGCAGAAGCAACTCAATGCGATGGAGATGAACGAGGCCGAGAAGGCACAGCTCGCGAAGATCGCCGAGCACCGCAAGGGCGTGCTCGACTCGCTGGGCAAGGCCAACGCCTTCAAGAAGGACGGCGACGACGCCTCGGCCTCGGCCGAGATCCGCATGCGCTTCAACACGCTGGTGCCGCCTTACCTGGCCGCGCTGCGCGAGTTCGGCCAGATGCAGACCGTCATCATGGACGAGGCCCAGGCGCGCCTGAACACGTCGCGCGCCACCAGCCTCACCATCGCGGCTTCGCAGGTGCTCGGCCTGATCGCGGCCATCGCGATCGGTGCCTTCTTCCTGATCCGCAACATCCGCACGCCGCTGCGCGAGACGATCGACTTCGCCGAGCGCATGGCGCAGGGCGACCTGACGGCGCAGATCCGCAGCGACCGTGGCGACGAGTTCGGCGCCATGACGAAGGCATTGGCCGGCATGCGCGACCGCCTCGTGAACGTGGTGGCCGACGTCAAGCGCGGCACCGAGAACATCACCGTGGCCGCCAAGGAAATCGCCACCGGCAACAACGACCTGTCCTCGCGCACCGAGCAGACCGCCTCCAGCCTGCAACAGACCGCGGCCTCGATGGAGCAGATGTCGGGCGCGATCAAGCAGTCCGCCGAATCGGCCCGCGTGGCCAACCAGCTCGCCGACGTGGCGGGCCAGAGCGCACAGAAAGGCGGCGCGGTGGTCTCGCAGGTGGTCTCCACCATGGACGAGATCAACCAGGCCTCGCGCAAGATCAACGACATCATCGGCGTGATCGATGGCATCGCGTTCCAGACCAACATCCTGGCGCTGAACGCGGCGGTGGAAGCCGCGCGCGCCGGTGAACAGGGCCGCGGCTTCGCGGTGGTGGCGGGCGAGGTGCGCAACCTGGCGCAACGCAGCGCGCAGGCCGCCAAAGAGATCAAGGGCCTGATCAGCGCCTCGGTCGACAAGGTCACCGTGGGCAGCGAGCTCGTGGGCCAGGCCGGCCAGTCGATGTCGGAGATCGTGGGCAACGTGGCCCGCGTGCGCGACATCATCGGCGAGATCGCCAGCGCCTCGGGCGAACAGGCCGATGGCGTGAACCAGATCAACGCCGCCGTGGCCAACCTCGACCAGATGACGCAGCAGAACGCCGCGCTGGTGGAAGAAAGCGCGGCCGCGGCCACCAGCATGAACGAGCAAGCCGCGCGCCTGTCGGACGTGGTGCGCATCTTCCGCGTCGACGGGTCTGTCGCATCGACCGCCATCGCCGCGCTGCCGGCCCCCGCGCTTCAGCGCGCGGCCGCGCCGGTGTTCAAGCCCGCCAGCAAGCCCGCTGCCCCCGCGAAACCGGTGGTCGCGAAGCCCGCTGCCGTGGCCAAACCGGCCCCGGCCAAGGCCGGTGGCGACGACGTGGGCGAGTGGGAATCGTTCTGAGCGGCACCGGCCCGCGCCGCGTGCGGGCCGCGGCGGGGGTGACATAAACTCCCGCGACCATGGCGACCCGCAAGCCCACGCCTTCGTCCTCGCGCAGCGCCACCGCACGCAAGCCGGGTGGCGGCCGGGCGCGGCACGAGCACCACACGCTGCTCTCCACCGAGGCCTCGCCCTACTACCAGATCTGGGTGCTGACCAACCTCACCGGCAAGCCGTTCAACACGCGCTTCGGTGAGCGTTTCGACCTCAACCTCACCGAGTGGCGCGTGCTGCTCACGCTGGCCGACAAGCCCTACATCACGGCGCAGGCGCTGGCCGACTACACCGGGCTCGACAAGATGAGCGTCTCGCGCGTGGTGCGCAAGCTCGAGGCGCAAGGCCGCCTGGTGCGCGAGAACAGCGAGGCCGACCGCCGCAGCTTCCACCTGCAGCTCACCGAGGCGGGCTGGGCGGTGTACGAAGAGATCGCCGCGGCCGCGATCGTGCGCGAAGCCGACATCTACGCCGGCCTCACCGCCAACGAACTCAAGACGCTGCACAAGCTGCTCGGCAAGCTCTCGCTGCGCGCGCGCGTCGACCCGTTCACGGGCAGCGGCGAGAGCGCCTGAGCGGCGCCGGCCCGCTTCGGCGCTCGCCCCCGCTTCAGAAACCGTAGGGTTCCAGGCGCGGGTCGCCGCCGCCGTGCGCCGGCCCTTCGGCCCAGGCCAGCAGCGAACAACCGAAGGTGGTGGACACGTCCACGGTCGAACCCGGTTCGATCACCACCACCGCGGGGCCCGCGATGCGCGTGTCGCCCACCGTGAGGTCGCCGGCGAGCAGGAACCAGTCGGTCAGGCCGCGGTGCTGCAGCGCGTTGAGCCGCGCGCCAGGCCACAGCTGCAGCGAGCAGATGCGCCGTTCGTGGCCGGTGCCCGCGTAGTCGAACACCGCGCGGCGCGACACACCCGCGAACGGCGAGGCCACCGGCACCACGTCGTCGAGCACCACGGTGATGTCGGGCGGCGTGAACGGCGCGTCGTTGCTCACCGCGGTCTTGCGCGCGTGCGGGTGAATGGCCGCGCCATCGGGCTCGATCACCACGCCCCCCTCGAGCCGCGAGAACAGCGTGCAGCCACCGTAGGTGACGGCGTCGTGCGTGGCGCCCGCGAGGTTGATGCCCACCGCGCCGGCGCGCGTGGTGCACTGGTAGTCCACCAGCTCACCCGAAAGGAAATAGCTGCTGGCGGTGCCGCGGTGCTGGTGCACGCCCGAGCGGCTCATGGGGTCGAAGGCGATGAGCCCGAGGAACAGGCCGGCCGCCTCGTCGCGGCGCACCGCTTTTTCCTTCGCGGTGCCGCGCGGCGTGGTGCGCCAGGGCAGGGCTTCGAGGTCGTAGGCGTACACGCCGGGTTGCACGCGGTGGCCGGCAATCCAGCCCGGGGTGTGCACGTCGGCGGGCGCGGCAGGGGCTTCGAGGGCGCTCATGGGGAGTCTCCTAAGGGTAAACGCGGGGATCGGCCATTTGGTAACGAACGTTACTATATGGCCGAACCACCGGAGTTGTCATGCCCCCTGTCGCCGAAACCCCCACCGAGCCCCGCGTGATCGCGGTCACCGGCGGTTCAAGCGGCATCGGTGCGGCCACGGCGGCGCTGCTCGTGGCCCGCGGCCACCGCGTCATTTCGCTCGACCGCGCGGTGCCCGACGCCACGTTCGCGGCCGCCATCGCCGACGGGCGTTTCCAGTACATCGCCTGTGATCTGGCGCGCGAAGAAGCGGTGGTGCAGGCGTTCGCCCGCGCCGCGTCGGAGCACGGTGCGATCCATGGCCTGGTGAACAGCGCGGGGGTCGAGTCGCGCCACCTGCTGACCGACATGTCGAGCGACGCCTGGGACCGCGTGATCGACATCAACCTGCGCGGCACCATGCTGTGCGTGCGCGAAGCCGCACCGCACATGCCCGCCGGCAGCGCCATCGTCAACGTGGCGTCCATCGCGGGCAAACGCATGTCGTATTCGGGCGATGCGGCCTACACCGCATCGAAGGGCGCGGTGCTCGCGTTCACGCGCCACATGGCATTCGAACTCGCGGGCCAGGGCATCCGCATGAACGCGGTGTGCCCCGGGCCCACGCTCACGCCCATGATCCACCGCAGCCTGAGCGCCGAGCGCATCGAGGCCGTGGCCCAGACCGTGCCGCTGGGCCGCTGGGTCAGCGCCGAGGACGTGGCCGAGGCCATCGCCTTCCTGCTCTCGCCCGCCGCCGCCATGATCACCGGCAGCACCATCGACGTGGATGGCGGCATGCTGGTCTCGAACGGAACGTCTTACCGGGACTATGTGGCCGCCCGGCAAGCGCAACGCTGAATGCCACCCCACACGGAGACACCAACCATGAACTGGATTCGCCCCCTGCTGGCCGGCATCGCCCTGGCCGCCGCCGCCACCGCGCAGGCCCAGCCCGCGCTGCGCATGGCCTATGTGGCCCCGCCCCCGGTGTGGGGGCCGATCGCCGACCGCTTCGCGAAAGAGGTGGCCGACCGCACCAATGGCGAGCTGAAGGTGCAGAGCTTCGGCGCCGGCCAGCTGGGCAGCCTGCCGCAGAACTACGCCGGCCTGCGGACCGGGCAGATCGACATGATGCTGGCCGACACCGGCACGCTGGCGCTGGCCAAGGGCGGCAAGGATTTCAACGCCCTGTTCGCGCCCTACGTGTTCCGCGACCACGCGCACTTCAAGAACTTCATGCTGTCCGACACCTTCCGCCAGATGCTGGCGCCGGTGGAGCAGGAAGCCGGCTTCAAGTACGTGGGCTACGTGTCGGACCGCTCGCCGCGCCAGCTCACCACCAGCAACCGCAAGGTGCTCAAGCCCGACGACATGAAAGGCCTGAAGGTGCGCGTGCCCGAGACGCCCGCCATCCTGGAGGTGATGAAGGCCTGGGGCGCCGCGCCCACGCCGGTGCCCGCAGCCGAGCTGTACCTGGCGATGAAGCAGGGCCTGGTCGACGGCCAGGACAACGGCTTCGACGCCATCGCCGGCGCCAAGTACTTCGAGGTGCAGAAGTACGCCATGCGCATCGACTACATCCAGTCGGGCCTGATGGTGCTGATCGCCGCCGACAAGTGGGCGCGCCTGCCGCCCGCGCAGCAGAAGGCCATGAGCGAGGCCGTGGTGGCGACCGAGAAATGGGCCAGCCAGATGACCTGGGACGTGGCCACCAAATCGATCGAGACGCTCAAGGCCAACGGCATGGAGATCGTCGAGCCCGACCTCGCAGCCTTCCGCAAGGTGGCCGACGAGGCCAGCGCCAAGTTCGACGGCCAGCTCTGGAACAAGGGCACGCTGGAGAAGATCCGGGCCGTGAAATGACGCGGGTGCTGTCGCTGCTCGACCGCGCGGTGGTCGCGCTGCTGGGCCTGTCCCTGCTCACCCTGGTGCTGGTGGGTGGCGGGCAGATCCTGCTGCGTGTGACCATCGGCTACCCGCTGCCCTGGGCCACCGAGTTCAGCGTGGTGCTGATGATCTGGGCCACCATGCTCACGGGCTACGTGGGCGTGCGCCGCGACAGCCACCTCTCGGCCGACTTCCTCGGCCTGTCCATGTCCGACCGCACGCGCCGCGGGCTGCGCGTGCTCGCGCTCGCGCTGTCGCTGGGTTTCGTCGTCACCTATGGCTGGCAGAGCCGGCTCGTGATCGACGCGATGGAGGGCATCCCCTTCACCTCGATCCCGCTCACGCAGCCGGTGCTGTACTGGTCGCTGCCCGTGGGCGCGGCGCTGATGGCGATGGCGCTGGCCGAGAAGCTCTGGCGCGAGCGGCGCCCGCAGGAACGTTGATGGAACAAGTGCTGTTGTTCGGCCTGTTGATGGCCGCTTTCATGGCGTTCGCGGTCATCGGCGTGCCGGTGTTCTTTGCCATGGGCCTGGCCGCGATCGTGTTCATCGCCTTCAGCGGCGGCGCGGTGCCCTACAACATCGTGGCCTCGTCCATGGTGCAGGGCATGGATTCGTTCGCCTTCCTCGCGATCCCGTTCTTCTTTCTCGCGGGCGAGCTGATGAACACCGGCGGCATCACGCGCCGCCTGCTCAACGTGGCCATGGCCGCGGTGGGCCACATCCGCGGCGGCCTGTCGCACGTGGCCATCCTCGCGAGCATGGTGTTCTCGGGCGTGTCGGGCTCGGCGGTGGCCGACGCCTCGGCCATCGGCTCTTCGATGATCCCGGCCATGAAGGAGAAGGGCTACGACGGCGCCTACGCGGCCGCGGTGGTGGCCGCCGCCTCCACCATGGGTCCCATCATCCCGCCCTCGATCGCCTTCGTGGTCTACGCGCTGGTGAGCGACGTGTCGGTGGGCCAGCTCTTCATCGCGGGCGCCATCCCCGGGTTGCTCATGGGCGTGTACCTGCTGGCCGCGGCGACCTGGGTGGCGCACCGCCGCGCCCTGCCCTACTCCGAGCGCACCTCGCTGCGCGCCGTGCTCGGCGCCGCGTGGGACGCGCTGCCCGCGCTGGCGATGCCGGTCATCATCATCGGCGGCATCGTGGGCGGTGTGGTCACGCCCACCGAGGCCGGCATTGCCGCGGTGCTCTACGCGATCGTGATCAGCGTGTTCTTCTACCGCGAGCTCACGCTGCGCCAGACCTGGACCATCCTGTGCGAGTGCATGGTGAGCTCGGGGATCATCCTGCTCACCATCGCGGCCTCGGGCATTTTCTCGTGGCTGGTGGCCAACCTGGCCATCGGCGAAACGCTCGCCACCACGCTCAAGACACTCACCGACAGCCCCTGGGTGATGCTCGCGCTCATCAACGTGGTGCTGCTGCTCTGGGGCCTGGCGCTGGAGCCCGCGGTGGCCCTCGTCACTCTGGTGCCGGTGCTGGTGCCGATTGCCAATGCCTATGGAATCGACCTCGTTCATCTGGGCGTGATCGTGGTGCTCAACCTCATGATCGGCCAGCTCACGCCGCCATCGGGCGTGATCACCTTCCTCACTGCGCAGATCGCGGGTTCGCCGCTGCACGCGGTGTTCAGGGAAGCGCTGCCCTTCACGGTGGCGCTGATCGCGGTGCTGCTGATCGTGACCTACGTGCCGGCCGTCTCGCTCTGGCTGCCGGCGGTGCTGGGCGGTTGAGGCCGGCACCCCTGTTGGCCGAAAGACCACAAGCGCATGCGGCGCGCCGTGCGCCTTGTGGTCTTCGGAAGCACAGCGCCGCCCGCCTGTCGCGCCATGTGAATTCCCCACGCGCCCCCGACGATATGTAAAGCAGCACGCACCACGATGCGTTGCGGTCAGACACATCAAGGGAATACGAGGGAAACACCATGGGCATCGATCGCCTCTCCATCAAAACCCGTCTGCTGGCGGGGTTCATGTTCTTGTCGGTCATCGTGCTGGCGGTGGCCACGCTGGCCGTTCGCTCGCTCGGGCACGAGCACGACACCTTCACGCAGTACGTGGGCGAAAGCTCGGAGCGCGTGACGCTGGCCAACGCCATCCTCGACGCCGCCAACGCGCGCGCCATCGGTGTGCGCAACCTGGTGCTGGTGAGCAAGCCGGCCGACCAGGAACTGGAAAAGGCGGCCACCGTCGCGGCACACGGCCAGGTGGTGGAGCGGTTCAAGCGCCTGCGCGCCGCCCTGGACGCGGACATTCATACGGATCCGCAGGAACGCCGCCTGTACGACGACCTGGTGGCCGTGGAAGCAAAGTACGGCCCGGTGGCGCTCGACATCCTGGATCGCGCAGTCAAGGGTGACCGCGAGGGCGCCGTGCAGCGCATGGACACCGATTGCCGCCCGCTGCTCAACGCGCTGGTGAAAGCCGGCCACGCCTACTTGGCGTACGCGGCCGACCAGGCGGCGCGCGAAGCCAAGGCGTCCGATGTGTCGTACGCAACGAACCGCAATCTCATGATCGGTGCCAGCGTGGCCGCGGTGGTGGCGGCCCTGGCGCTGGCGCTGCTGCTCACGCGCACCATCGTCACCCCCATCCAGCAAGCGGTGCACGTTGCCAAGACGGTGGCCTCGGGCGACCTGAGCTCCGCCATCAACGTGACCCGCGGCGACGAACTCGGCGACCTGCAGGCCGCGCTCAAGGCGATGAACGAAAGCCTGGTGCGCATCGTCGGGGACGTGCGCCAGGGCAGCGACAGCATCGCCACCGGCAGCGCGCAGATCGCCACCGGCAACGCCGACCTGTCGACCCGCACCGAACAGCAGGCGAGCAACCTGCAGCAGACCGCGGCCTCGATGGAAGAGATGAATGCCACCGTGCGCACCAGCGCCGACACCGCGCGCCAGGCCACGCAACTCGCCACCTCGGCCAGTTCCGCGGCCGTCAAGGGCGGCGAGGTGGTGGGTCAGGTCGTGGCCACGATGCAGGACATCCAGCACAGCAGTCAGAAGATCGGCGACATCATCGGCGTGATCGATGGCATCGCGTTCCAGACCAACATCCTGGCGCTCAATGCCGCGGTGGAAGCCGCGCGGGCCGGTGAACAGGGCCGCGGCTTCGCGGTGGTGGCGGCCGAGGTGCGCAACCTCGCGCAGCGCAGCGCCGAAGCGGCGAAAGAGATCAAGGGCCTGATCGGCGCCAGTGTGGACAAGGTCGAATCCGGCTCGCGCCTGGTGGGCGACGCCCGCAGCGCGATGGACGACATCGTGGGCCAGGTGCGCCGCGTGACGGACCTGATCTCCGAGATCGGCGCCGCCACCGCGGAGCAGACCGAGGGCATCGGCCAGGTGAACACCGCGATCGCCCAGCTCGACCAGGCCACGCAGCAGAACGCCGCGCTGGTGGAAGAAAGCGCGGCCGCGGCCGAGAGCCTGCGCACACAGGCCGCGCGGCTGGCCGACGCGGTGGGCTTCTTCCGCCTCGGTGGCGAGGTGGCGCGCGCCTGAGCCGGCCTCAGCCCTGGCTGCGCAGGGCCCAGGCCCGTTGCGCCGCCGGGCGGGCCAGGCAGCGCTGGTGCCAGGCCCGGGCGTGCGGCAGTTCGCTGCGCGCCATGTCTTTCAGGCGCTGCAGCACGGCCGCCAGGTTCAGGTCGGCCACGCTGAACGCATCGCCCAGCAACCATTCGCGATCACTCAGGTGGCGGTCGAGCGTCTGCAGGCGTTGCTGCAGCTTGTCGATCGCCGATGTGGCGATGGCTTCCACGCGCTGCGCGGGCGGCAGGAAGCTGGTGTGGTGAAACCACTGGCGCGCCAGCGGTTCGATCTCGCTCGCGGCCCACAGCGTCCACTGGTAGATCTCGCCCACACCGCGCGCGCTGTCGCGCCACAGGCCGCCGGCGGGCCGCGTCTGCGCCAGGTGCAGGGTGATCGCAAGCGATTCGAACAGCACCACGCCGTCGTCGTCGATGGCGGGCACGGTGCCGTTGGGGTTGATCGCGAGGTAGGCCGGCTCGCGCGTCTCGGGGCCTTCGTAGTGCCAGCGCAGGTGCTCGTAGGGCAAGCCCAGTTCTTCGGCGGCCCACAGCGGGCGGATCGCGCGCGAGGCGGCGATCCCGTAGATCTTCAGTGCCACAGGTGTCCTTGTGTCGTCGGGTTCGGGAGAGCGGAATCAGCAGGCCAGGGCCATGCCGTCCTTGCGGGGGTCGGAGCCACCGAGCAGGTGGCCTTCGGGCGCGCGCATCACCATTTGCGCGCCACCAAAATCGCTGCGCCCGCCGAGCTCGCCCTCGCCTGCCGGTTCGCGGTAGCCCGCTTGGCGCAGCGCGTGCGCCACGGGCTCGGGCGTGCCGGCCTCAATGGCCAGTGCGCGCTGCGCCTCCAGGCGCCAGCGCGGTGCGTCGATCGCGGCCTGCAGGCCCTCGCCCCAGGCCGCGGTGCGCACCATCAGTTGCACATGGCCCTGCGGCTGCATCGCCCCGCCGACCACGCCGAAGCCGGCGTGAAAGCGGCCGTGGCGCAACGCGGCACCGGGCACCACCGTGTGGTACGGGCGGCGCGACGGCGCCGCGCCGTTGAGTTCACCCGGGGCCGCGAAACCGAAGCCGCGGTTCTGCAGCACGAAGCCGCCCCCTGCCACGCCGATGCCGCTGCCGAAGCGCTTGAACACGCTGCTCATGAGCGTGATCGCAAAGCCCTGTGCGTCCACCACCACGGTGCACACGGTGTTGCCCGCGGGGTCGGCCACCACACGCTTGGCGTGCGCCAGGGCCTCGTCCATGCGGTCGACGATGGCCACCGCGGTGGCCGGGTCGTCGCGCTCCAGGGGCAGGGCATCGAGCGCTTCCAGCGTGTGCAGCACCGCCAGGCCGTGCGTGTTCGGCGGGCACTCGAGCACCTCCAACCCGCGAAAGCGCCCGCGCAGCGGCGCGGCGAACTCACCGCGGTGGGCGGCAAAGTCGGTGGCCAACAGCACCCCACCCAGGGCCCGGCTGGCGCGCTCGGCGGCGCGCGCGGGCTCGCCCAGGTAGAAGGCGTCC
The DNA here is from genome assembly GCA_016741995.1 of Hydrogenophaga sp. Classification (GTDB taxonomy): domain Bacteria; phylum Pseudomonadota; class Gammaproteobacteria; order Burkholderiales; family Burkholderiaceae_C; genus Hydrogenophaga. The sequence continues at coordinate 37,801 of JACVCO010000007.1, forward strand.
GGGCCGTCGTGGGCGATTGCTTCCAGCGTGCTGGCCAGTTCGGGGTTGGCGAAGTGTTCCCCGGCGCGGGGCGTGGCGCCCGCACGGTAGAGCCTGGCGCTCACCGGGTCGCGCGCGATCACCGGTTCGAACAGCGCCCATTCGCGCGCGGCCACCGGCGACACCGCGAACCCGGCGCGCGCCGCATCGATCGCCGGCGCAAAGAGCAAGGCCCATTCGAGCCGGCCGTGGCGCTGGTGCAGGTCGTGCCAGCCGCGCACCGCACCCGGCACGGTGATGGTGTGGACATGGCGCTCGGGCAGGCGCTGCCCCGGCAGGTGCGACAGCAGGCTGGCGTCGAAGGCCGCCGGGGAACGCCCCGAGCCGTTGTAGCAAACGGGGTCGTTGTCGGACGGCACCAGCATGACCATCAGATCGCCACCGATGCCGGTGGCCATCGGCTCGACCACCCCCATCACCGCGTCGGCCGCGATCGCGGCATCGACCGCGCTGCCGCCCCGCTCCAGCATGAGCGCCGCAGCCCGGGCCGCCAGCGGGTGGCCCGTGGCGACCATGGCCGCATCGCTGCGCGTGTCGGGGCGTGGGGTGCTCATGTGAGGATCCTGTGGAGGTATTGCTGCAAGAATACAGTATACCGATGCACCGATCGACAACGAACCTTTGATCGATCGCCCCCTCCCCGCCTTCCGCCATCTCCAGACGAGACGGGTTCGTCAATGCCCAGCAGCGCTCAAAGCCCCTGGCACGAAGTCTGCATGGAAGTCATCAGATAGACGGTATACCGTATCCATGTATTCACAGGATTCCCTGAAATCCCCAGAAAACAGGTACTTTATGCCTCCAATCGATCAGCGATACGACAGGCCCATGCACCACAAAGGCGCGGGAAAACCCTGGCGATGCACCAATAGTATTCTGTATACCATATGAAATCACAACGACAGGCGCCCATGGACATCCTGGAGGGAGGGGGCGCCGGACAAGCCAGGCCCATGCCATTGCCCGCGGGGCCGACCGCGGGCACGTTCTGTACATCAACCACCGCCTGACCCTGCAGGCACACACCTCACGGAAAAAACCATGGATTCCAACGTAACCCTCACAGCGGCGCACTGGATGTACCTGCTGGGCGTGATCGCCATCATCGTGACGATGGTGTTCCGCGCGAACGTGCTCGTGCCCTCGATCGCGGCCACCTTCCTCGTCGGCCTGGCCTGGACGGGCAGCACCCTCGGTGGCCTGGGCAGCATCTACAACGCCAGCCTGGTGGCGGCCAAGGAGCTGTTCAACATCTTCCTGGTGATCGCGCTGATGACGGCGCTGCTCAATTCACTCAAGGCCCTGAAGTCCGACATCCTGATGGTGCGGCCGTTCCGGGTGCTGATGAAGAACGGCCCGATCTCCTACCTGCTGCTGGCCGGCATCACCTACTTCATCTCGCTGTTCTTCTGGCCCACGCCCGCGGTGCCGCTGGTGTGCGCGGTGCTGCTGCCCGCCGCCATCGCCGCCGGCCTGCCCCCCATCGTGGGTGCGGCCGCCATCGCGGTGGCCGGCCAGGGCATGGCGCTGTCGTCGGACTACGTGATCGGCGTGGCCCCCGGCATCAGTGCCAAGGCCGCCGGTGCCGTGGCCTCGGTGATCGCCGACCGCGCGCTGGTGCTGTCCATCATCACCGGCGTGATCGCGCTGGTGCTGATCTACGTCTTCCACCGCCGCAAGTTCCTGCCCGCCAGCCCGGCGCACCTGGAACGCTGGCAAGAGCTGGCCGTGAAAGGTGAGCTGGCCCAGCACGAGCACGAAGGCACGGCCCACAAGGCCGAGATCGCCCAGGGCACGAGCCGCGAGAACCAGCCCGTGACCAGCCAGGACCTGCGCCGCGAGCTGCAAAGCGTGCCGGCCGAGGATTTCAAATGGTCCAAGCTGTTCGCCATCGTCACGCCGCTGGTGTTCCTGGCCGTGATCATCCTGATGGTGCTGCCCAAGCTCGGTATCCCGCTGGGTGACTTCAAGGGCGGTGCCGGTGCCTCGCTCGTGGGCGGTGCCGCCGCGCTGCTGATGATCTTCGCGACGCTCGCCATGAAGGGCGCGCGCCAGATGCTGGAGACCAGCGCCGACCACATCACCGAAGGTTTCGTGTTCGCGTTCCGCGCCATGGGCTCGGTGCTGCCGATCGCGGGCTTCTTCTTCCTGGGTGCCAGCGAAACCGCCGCCGCCATCTTCGGCGGCAACGCGGCCGACACGCCCAGCCTGCTGTTCGATCTGGTGCGCGGCGCGCAGGACTGGATCCCGCACAACCCGATGTTCGTGGCCTTCGGCCTGCTGATCGTGGGCATGGTCACCGGCATCGACGGCTCGGGCTTCTCCGGCCTGCCGCTCACCGGCGCGCTCTCCGGCGCCCTGGGCCCGGTCTCCGGCATCGACGCCGAAACCCTCGCCGCGATCGGCCAGATGGGCGCGATCTGGACCGGTGGCGGCACGCTGATCGCCTGGTCTTCGCTGATCGCCGTGGCCGGCTTCGCCCGCGTCGCTGTGACCGACCTCGTGCGCGTGCTCGCCCTGCCGGTGCTCATCGGCCTCGCGGCCTCCACCGTTGCCGCGGTCGCGCTGTTCTGAATCTCCCTCCCTGTCTCCCCACCTTCATTTCATCAACCCGTTCCATCATGAAAAAAAGCATCCTGCTCGCCGTCGCCACCGTGTGCTGCGGTTCCGCCATGGCGCAGTCGAGCGTCACGCTCTATGGCCTGGCCGACATGTACCTGGCCAGCAAGAAAGACGCGGCCACCGGCCTGCGCACCACCTCGGTCGACAGCAGCGGCATCTATGAAAGCCGCTTCGGCTTCAAGGGCACCGAAGACATCGGCGGCGGCTACAAGGTCAACTTCAACCTGGAGTCGGGCTTCGCCATGGACAACGGCGGCGCCGGCGGGGTGTCGTTCACGCGCCAGTCGTGGGTCGGCATCTCCGGTGGTTTCGGTGACTTCCGCATGGGCAAGGCCTGGAGCGCGTTCGACGACATCAGCGGCAGCGCGCTGGTGGCCAAGAACTCGGTGCTGGCACCGAACCAGGGCGCCTGGCTCAGCACCTCGTACCGCGACGCACCCAACAACGGCTTCTACTACGCCAGCCCCGAGTTCGGCGGCTTCAGCGGCGTGGTGAGCTACGGCATGGCCGAGAACAGGACCGCCACCGTGGGCCAGGGCTCGATCACCAGCATGCACGTGAAGTACGCCGCCGGCCCGGTGTTCGCGGGCGTGGCCTACCAGACCGAAAAGGCCACCGGCGACGCCGAGGCCATCAAGTTCACGCGCCTGAACGGTTCGTACCAGCTCGGTGACGCCAAGCTCATGGCCAGCTACGGCCGCGTGGCCTTCGGCAGCGCCAAGACCAACGAATGGACGCTGGGCACCGACTACGCGGTCAGTGGCGCGCTGACCATCTCGGCCGGTATCGCCCAATCCAAGGGCGCGGTCACCGGCTTCACCGGCGACACCAACTACACCGGCAAGCTGGTCACCACCGTGGCCCCGGGCGCGGCCGACGTGAAGCGCACCGGTTATTCGGTGGCCGCGTTCTACGGCCTGAGCAAGCGCACCACGGTGTACGGCGGCTACCGCGCCAACACCATCAAGACCCCGGGCGCCGCCGACCAGGACGGCAGCGTGCTGGCACTGGGCCTGCTGCACACGTTCTGAACATCACCCAACCGTTTCTTCCTTTGGAGTCCTTCGGGATCCTTTGCCGCGCCCCACGGGGCGCGGCATTTTTTTGTGCCGGCGCAGGGCCGGCCGTTTCATGTATCGATCAGGTCAGCAAGGCCGAGTGCAGCATCTTGGCCGCCAGCACGAACAGGAAGCCCGCGAACACCCGCTTGAGCGTGGCCACCGGCAAACGGCTCGCCAGACGCGCGCCCACCGGGGCCATCAACACGCCGGGCAGCAGAATGGCCAGGAACGCGGGCAGGTAGATGAAGCCCAGGCTGCCTTCGGGCAGGCCGCTCACCTGGCGGCCATTGACGAAGAACATCAGCGCCCCCATCACGGCGATCGGCAGGCCCAGCGCGGCGGACGTGCCCACCGCGCGGTGCATGTTCACGTTGCACCAGGTCATGAACGGCACCGACAGAAAGCCCCCACCCGCCCCCACCAGCTGCGACAGCCCGCTGATGAGCGTGCCGACACCGAACAGGCCCCACACACCCGGCAACTGGCGCGACGGTTTGGGCTTGGCGTTGAGGAACATCTGCACCGCCGAGTAGGTGACGAAGACCGCGAACACGCTGGCCAGCACGGTGGTGCTGAGCTGCCTGGCCAGCCAGCCACCGAGCACGCCGCCCAGGACGATCCCGGGCGCGATGCCGCGCACGATGGACCAGTCCACATTGCCCTTGGTGTGGTGCGTGCGCGCGCTCGAGATCGAGGTGAACACGATGATGGCCAGCGAGGTGCCCAGCGCCAGATGCACCAGCGAGGCGCGCGCGAAGCCCTGCGCTTCGAACAACCAGGTGAGCAGCGGCACGAACAGCATGCCGCCACCGATACCCAGCAGCCCGGCCGCGAAGCCACCGACGACGCCCAGCGCGGCATACGCGGCGAGCCAGACAAACAGGTCAGAAGTCATGAGGAACATCCTTTGAAAGCAATGAAACAGAAACGGGGAAAAACCGGGGGGGCTGGCGCAGGGGGTGGCTCGCATAAAATCGCGCCGCTTCGGGCATGACCGCGCCGCCTGTTGCCACACCCTCCACCGAGAGCCTTGGTCACGCCATGAACCTGCCGAAACGGGAAGCCACCCTGGGGGCCAGCCATTCGCCCCTGACCACGCTCGTGGTCGATGCCCTGCGCGAACGCATCATGGGTGGCGGCATCGCCCCGGGTGACCGCCTGGTGGAAAGCAAACTGTCCGACGAGCTGGGCGTCTCGCGCATGCCGGTGCGCGAGGCCCTGCGCCAGCTCGCCGCCGAAGGCCTGGTGACGATCGAGCCGCGCCGCGGTGCCTCGGTCACCGCCTTCAGCCCCGAACAGGTGCGCGAACTCGTCGAGGTGCGCGCCACGCTCGAAGGGCTCAACGCCAAGCTCGCCGCGCAGCGCCACGACGAGCGCCAGATCGCCGAGATGGAGCGCATCCTGGCGCAAGGCACGCGCCTGGCACAGAGCGACGACCAGGCCGCCCTGCTCGAGATGAACCAGCTCTTTCACGACGCGCTGGGCAGCATCGCCGCCAACTCGGTGCTGCAAGAGCTCATGCGTTCGCTGCGCGACCGCACGGCGCTGATCTTCGCGCCGCTGAACCGCGAGCGCGGCGAACAGAACTGGGACGAGCACGCCGCCATCCTGCGCGCGGTCATCAAGGGCGACGCCGAACTGGCCTCGCTGCTGGCGATGCGCCACGTGTACAACGCAGCGCAAATGGAACCCTGATCGGGGGTGCCGTGGCCTCAGGCCACGGCACGCTGCAGGCGCTGCCACACCAGGCCGGCCAGCGCCGCGTCTTCCAGACCCACACCGACCGACTTGTAGAGCGTGATCTCGCGCGCGTCCTGGCGGCCGGGCTTGCGGCCCGTGACGAGCTCCCCCAGCTCCACCAGGCGCTCTTCCGTCACAAGGCCGGGCGCCGCCAGCACCAGGTCGCCCGCCTCCAGCAGGGTCTGCGGTTTCCATTCCACGGCGATGCGCGCGGCGCGGCGCAATGCGGTGTCGTCGAGTTCGCGCGTGTGCGGCAGGCTGGAGCCGATGGCCGCCACGAAGGCGCCTTCGGCCAGTTGTTCGCCGCGAAACAGCGGCGTGGCCGAGCGCGAGGCCGTGACCACGATGTCCGCACCCTCGACCGCGGCCTCGGGGGTGGCCATGCGCACCGGCACGCCGCACAAGGCCTGCAGTTCCTCGGCGAGACCGGCCGGCGCGTATGGGTCGCTCACGCGGATCTCGCGCAGCGGGAACGCGCCCGCCATCTGCACCGCGTGCATGCGGCCCTGCACGCCCGCGCCATAGAGCGCCATGACCTGCGCGTCCGCGCGCGCGAGGTGCCGCGCCGCGATCACCGAACACGCGGCCGTGCGCAGGCGCGTGATGGCGCCGGCGTCGAACGACGCGAGCGCGCGCCCGTCGTCCGACGAGAACAGCAGGATCACGAAGGTGAACTGGCCCGCGATGGTGGTGTAGACCTTGGCGCCCACCACACCCTGGCCCGGGATGACCGCGCCCAGCGTCGAGAGCTTGACGCCACCCGCGTCCGTGCGCACGCGCGTCTGCATCGCGGCTTCGCCGCGGCCGAAGCGCGCGAACGCGTCATCCAGCACAGCCTGGGCCTCGACGGGGGTGATGGTGGCGTCGACGACGGCGTCGGTGATGTGTTGCATGGCGGTGGGGAGATCAGGCACCGAAGAGGGTGCGGAGCAGGACGACGATCGCGCCGATGGCGGCCATGGCGAGCAGCATCTTGCGCACGAAGGGCGCGGGCACGAAGCGCTTGATCGGGCTGGACGCAAAGAAGCCCGCGAACATCCAGGGCATGAGCAGCGCGCTTAGCAGGTACTCGTGCGCCCCCATGCGGCCCACCACCGTCAGCACGGTGATGGACACGGCCGAGCCGATGAAGAAGATGGCGCCGAAGGTGCCGCGCAACTGCGCCGCGCCCATGTTCTGCATGGCGATGGCAAACGGCGGCGCGCCGGCCGAGGTGATGGTGCCCATCATTCCCGAGGCCACGCCCGCCACGGCCATGTTGCGCCGCGTCGGCATCACGCGCCAGCCGGTCAGGCTCAGGCTCACGCCGGTGAGGATGAGCAGCGCGAACATCAGCGACAGGGTCTTGACCGACAGCAGCACCAGGCACGCCGCGGCGAGCACCGTGCCGGAGAGCCGGCCGACCACGGCCACGTTGGCCAGGGGCCACTGGATGTCACCGCGGTCGCGCACCGCCTGCATGAAAGCCAGCGGGCAGCTCAACACCAGCAAGGGGCCGGGCACCAGCTCGGGGAACCAGATCGCCGCCAGCGGCGCGCTGAACATCGCAAAGCCCAGGCCGCTCACGCCCTGCAGCAGCGCGCCAACGATCACCAGCAGGCCGGCGCCGAGGTAGCGCAGCCCGCTCACGCCTTCCAGGATGTCGGCCGACAGCAGCTCCATGGCGCGTTACCAAGAGACGGCGATGTCGCCCTTCACGAAGGTCTGGCAGGCCATGCGGTAGCCGGCGGCCAGGGCTTCGTCGTTCAGGTGCTTGCGCTCCTTGGGCTTCACGGCGTCGGTGTTTTCCAGGCCCTGCTCGATGCGGCACTTGCAGGTGCCGCACAGGCCGCCACCGCACTTGAAGGGAATGCCGCCCTTCTCGCGCAGCGACACGCGCAGCAGGTTGCTGTTCTCGGGCGCCGCAACGAGCTTGTTGTCGTTGCTGATGAAGGTGATGTTGACGGTGCTCATGCGGATGGCGCGTTGAATTCGGCGGGGTCGCGCGGGCGCAATTCGGCCTGCGTGCTGCCGTAGCGGCACAGGTTGCGCAGCTCGCGGCGGGCGGCCTCGATGTCGTCAAAGGATTCGAGGAACTTGGAGGGCACCGAGTTGACGGTGTCGCCGCCGCTTTCGTCGATCACGCGCACGCGCGTGGGCGCCGGCAGCTCGGCCAACAGAAAGCGCGCGCGCACGCGGCCGTCGCAGTGGTAGTCCCAGGCTTCGATGGGCACCAGGCCGTCGCCCGGCTCGGTGCGGAACTGGCCCGGCTTGCTGGTGAGGATGACGTAGGTGGTCATGGGGAGTGCCTTGCGCCGCCGGGCATCAGTCTTGCTGGAGCTCGATGTCGTGCTCGACCCAGAGCTGGCAGGTCAGGCGCCAACCCTGGTCTAGGCGGTCGCCGAGCTGCTTCTTCTCTTTCCAGTTCGGTGGTGGCAGGTGCTCGGCACCGGCGAGCACGCGCGTGGCGCAGGTGGCGCACTTGCCCATGCCGCACTGGTACTGCAGGTGCGGGTACGGATAGGCCTTGATGCCGGCGCGCACCACCAGGTTGGTCCTGGGCGCCACCTCGTCACGGTAGGTCTGGCCGTTCTTGTGGAAGGTGACGGTGGGCATGGCTGGGGTAGGCGATGGGTTGCGATGTCTTGAAAGTATACAGTATACTTTCATCAAGGCGCTCGATTTCCCCGCCCTCTCTTCAGGTTTTGGCCTTGAAATCGGTGTCTATGTATACTGTATACGCCAATCGGGTTGACGTTCCTCCCGATGCGGTGTCTTCCACCCCCACCCCACCAGGAGCCTTCCCATGTCAGCACTGCTCAGCCGCGACGAATTCCGCACCGCCCTTGAAAACGCCATCAAGGGCAAAAGCGCCAACCAGTCCCCCTTCAGCCTGGCCTGGGCCGGCGGCACGCTCTCGCGCGAGCACCTCGCGCGCTGGGCCGAGAACCACTACCACTACGTCGGCCCCTTCGCCGACTACCTGGGCTACCTCTACGCCCGCACGCCCGACCACATGACCGAAGCCAAGGATTTCCTGCTGGCCAACATGTATGAAGAGGAAATCGGCGGCGACCGCCACACCGACCTGCTGATCCGCTTCGGCGAGGCCTGCGGCACCACGCGCGAGCGCATCGTCGACGCCGACAACATGTCGCCCACCACGCGCGCGCTGCAAAGCTGGTGCTATGCCGTGGCCATGCGCGAAGACCCGGTGGTGGCCGTGGCCGGCCTGGTCGTGGGCCTGGAATCGCAAGTGCCCTCCATCTACCGCAAGCAGACGCCCACGCTGCGCGAGAAGTACGGCTTCACCGACGAAGAAGTCGAGTTCTTCGACCTGCACATCGTGTCGGACGAGATCCACGGCGAGCGCGGCTACCAGATCGTGCTGGAGCACGCCAACACGCCCGAGCTGCAGAAGCGCTGCCTGCGCATCTGCGAAATCGGCGCCGAGATGCGCCTGCTGTACACGACCGCGCTCTACAACGACTACGTGGCCGTGGCACCGAACCAGGCGCAACCGGCGCTGGCCAAAGCCGCCTGAGCGGCCTGGCGATGGCGGGGGCGGCAACGCCTTCCGCCACCTCGTTTCCTTCTTGCCCGGACCCGCACACCATGCAGACAGAAGAGTTCCTCAACCACATCGATGGCCAATGGGTGAAGTGCCGCAATGCGCGCACCTTCGACAACACCAACCCGGCCAACACCGATGAGCTCGTCGGCCGCTTCCAGGCGTCGACCGCGCTGGACGCGGAGGACGCCGTGAACGCCGCCACCACCGCGTTCGAGACCTGGCGCAAGACCGCCGTGAGCCAGCGCGCGAAGATCCTGAACAAGGCCGCGGACTACCTGGAAGCCAACGCACAGCGCTTCGGCGAGGAGCTCAGCCGCGAGGAAGGCAAATCCGTCGCGCTCGGCAAGGACGAATTCCTGCGCGCGGCGCAGACCTTCCGCTTCTACGCCACCGAGGGCCAGACCTTCGGCGGCGAGACCTACGTGCAGGACGACGCCGAGATGATGGTCTACAGCCAGCGCGAGCCGCTGGGTGTGGTCTCCGTCATTTCGCCCTGGAACTTCCCGGCCTCCATCCCCGCGCGCAAGATCGCGCCAGCGCTGATCACCGGCAACACCATCGTCTTCAAGCCTTCGTCGGACGCGCCGCTGAGCGGCCTGCGCCTGGTGGAGGCACTGGTCGAGGCCGGTATCCCCAAGGGCGTCATCAACTACGTCACCGGCCGCGCCGGCGACGTGGGCCCGATCATCACCACCTCGAAGTCGATCCGCGCGATCTCGTTCACCGGCTCCACGCAGGCCGGCATGCACATCCACCGCACGGTGCACCTCACCACGCGGCTGCAGATGGAGCTGGGCGGCAAGAACCCGCTGATCGTGATGGAAGACGCCGACCTCGACAAAGCCGTGGAGCTCGCCATCAAGGGCGGCTTCTCGCTCACCGGCCAGGCCTGCACCGGCACCAGCCGCGTGATCGTGGTGAAGCCCGTGAAGGCCGCGTTCACCGAGAAGCTGGTCGAGCGCGTGAAGCAGCTCAAGATCGGCCCCGGCCACCAGCCCGGCATGGACCTGGGCCCGCTGGCCACGGCCAAGCAGCTCGAGACCGTGCTCAGCTACCTCGACATCGGCCGCAAGGAAGCGCGCCTGCTCTGCGGTGGTGAACGCCTCACCGGCGCGCCGTTCGACAAGGGCTACTACGTCACGCCCGCGGTGTTCGACAACGTCACCCAGACCATGCGCATCGCGCGCGAGGAAATCTTCGGCCCCGTGATCGCCGTGATCGAGGCCGACGACTTCGCCGACGCGATGGCCAAGGCCAACGACAGCGAGTACGGCCTCTCGGCCGCCATCGCCACCAAGAACCCGCGCTACATCCACGCGTTCTCGAACGACATCCAGTCGGGCACGGTGAAGATCAACCGCACCACCACCGGCAACCTGGTCAACGCGCCCTTCGGTGGCGTGAAGAACTCCAGCACCTCGACCTTCCGCGAATCCGGTCGCGTCGGCCTGGAGTTCTTCACGCAGACCAAGGTGGTCTACCGCGGCCTCTGAACCCCACACCCGAGACACTCCCCATGAAACAAGCCCTCAAACTGCAACTGCCCGAAGCGCGCGCCATGGCCGCCGCCGCCCTGGAAAAAGCCCAGGCCCTGGGCGTGCCCGAAACCGTGTGCATCACCGACGAAGGCGGCTTCCCGCTGGTGCTGGAGCGCATGGACACCGCGCGCGTGACCGGCCCGCAGATCGCCTGGAACAAGGCCTTCACCGCCGCCGGCCACAAGCGCTCCACGCACCTCTTCAACACGCCGCCCAACGGCCCCGCCCTGCCCGGCAACGAAGCCTTCGGCATCCAGTGGAGCTTCGACGGCAAGTTCGCCGTGTTCGTGGGCGGCTTCCCCATCGTGGTCAACGGTGAAGTGGTGGGCGGTGTGGGCCTGAGCGGCGGCAACGGCGAGCAGGACACCGCCTGCGGCGTGGCCGCACTGCAAGCCCTGAAAGACCTGCTGGCCCCGCAAGGCCTGGACGTGCAGGTCAAGGCCGACCTCAAGCTCTGAGCGCGCGTTCGCTGGCGAAGGATTGGCCATGGCCCACCGCATCACCTGGCTCGAAACCGGCCACAGCTTCCAAGCCGACGGTGAAGAGGCCGTGCTGAGCGCGGCGCGCCGCAGCGACGTGCCCTTCGCCTACGACTGCCGCTCCGGCGGCTGCGGCACCTGCCGCGTGCGCATCGTCGAAGGCAGCGTGCGCTACGACGACGAACTGCCCATGGGCCTGAGCGAGGAAGAAGCCGCCGCCGGCCAGGCCCTGCTCTGCCAGGCCCGCGCCTGCAGCGACCTCGTCGTCAGCGCCGACCCGCCCGACCTCGGCGCGCCACCGCAACGCCTGCTCGCGCTGGTGCAAAGCGTGGAGCCGCTGTGCGGCGACGTGACCCGCCTGTGCCTTGAACTGCCGGTGGAACCCGACTTCCGCTTCCGCCCCGGCCAGTACATGAACGTGCACCTGCCCGACGGCGGCCACCGCAGCTTCTCGATGGCTTCGTGCCCCGATGGCGCGAACGTGGACTTCCACATCCGCCGCATCCCCGGCGGGCGCTTCACCGACGGGGACCTGACACAACTGCAAGCCGGCGACGCACTGGAAGTGGAACTGCCCCTGGGCAGCTTCTGCCTGCACCCGCAGGACTACCGCCCCATCGTGATGCTGGCCACCGGCACCGGCCTGGCCCCGCTCAAAAGCATGCTCGACTCGCTCAAGGGCGACGAAGACTGCCCGCCCATTCACCTGTACTGGGGCGCCCGCACCGAGGCCGACCTGTACCTGGATGCGGAGATCCGCAGCTGGGGCGCAGGCCTGTACGAGTTCCACTACGTGCCCGTGCTCTCGCGCGCGGGCGCCGATTGGCAAGGCCGCCGCGGCCACGTGCAGCAGGCGGTCATCGAAGACCTGGCCGACCAGCTCGGCGACTGCGCGTTCTACCTCTGCGGTTCACCGGCCATGATCGCGGACGCGAAGACCACGCTCGTCGAGCACGGTGCAGACGCAGCGTTCTTCTACTCGGACAGCTTTCTGTTTCAGCGCGAGATCGTCGACCTCGTCACCACCGGCTGACCCGGCGCCGCCAGCACGAAGATGCCCGGCAGGCCGGCTGTTTCGAACCCCGCACTGGGGTTGCCCTGCAAGGTCGAATCGGTGATGGACATCGTGCCGCTGCGGTCGTTGCTCACGTAGAACAAGGCACCGCCGCCCTCGTTGGCGGTGTTGTTCTGCACCCGCGTGCCGCACATGCCCAGGTGGAAGCTGTTGCCGTCCTGGTAGATGGCGCCGCCGCTGCCGCCGCCCGGCGTGCCGGCCCGCGCCGGGTTCGCGCCGTTGCCCACCGCCGTGTTGTGTGTGAACAGGCTGTTGTAGACACCGAAGGACGCATCCAGCCCGCTGAGCCCGCCGCCGTTGCTGCAGGTGTTGCCGTAACCGGAAGCGCCGCCGAAGGTGCTGCCGCTCACGTACACCGAGCCCTGCGTGCCGAAGGCCCGCACCGCCGCGCCGCCCACATCGGGCCCCGTGCCTTCGCAGCGGTTGCGGAAGAAGCGGCTGTTGACGATCTTGAACTGGCCACCGCGCACGAAGATTGCGCCGCCGCCGTACACCTCGTTCGGCAGGCCGTAGCTCTGCCCTGTGGAATTGCCGTCGACCATGGTGATGTTCTGCACCGTGAGCCGCGGCGTGGTCTGCAGGTGGCATTGCGCGCTGGTCCACACCTGGTTCTGGTCGCAGGTGTTCTGGTACAGGATGCGCACCGCACCACCGCCACTCAGCGTCACCTTGCCCCCGCCGTCGAGCACCACGTCGGGCCGGTTGTTGAACACCTTCGCGGTCTGCGCCATGGTGATGGTGACCGGGTCCGCCCCGCAGTTGAAGGTGATGACCCCACCCTGCGCCACCGCATTCACCACCGCCGCCGATGTGCAACTGGCCGGCGTGCCATTGCCGATCACCGTGGTGGGCGACGCGACGCTGGCGGCCTGCCCGGCCGCGGGCACCGCGCAACCACCGGCGTGGCCCGCGGCCGGGCTGCCATCGGGTGGGGTGGGGGCCGGTGCGGGGGCGGGCCCGGGCGCGGGTGACGGGGTGCTGGCGGGCGGCGCGCTGGCCACCGGTGCCGGGCTGTCACCACCGCCGCCACCACAGGCTGCGGCCACAGCGGTGAAGAGCAAGAGCAGGGAACGCGCGCAGGCGGAGCGGGAGCTTGAAAGGGAAGCCGGCGTATCTGCCGAGGACGCGGAGCAGCGGGAAACGAGCATGGATTGGGGCGCAGAGGGGAACGCCATACAGGGTACGCGCCGGCCGCACGAACAACTGTGAGCGCTTGTTGCCGCTCGTTAAGCAACGACCCACACGGCACAACACTGCTTAACTCGGCACCTCCGGGTCGATTCGAAAAGCCAGTTGAAAAGTCACCTGTCGCCTATGCGGTCTACGACTATCGACCCCAGAAGCGCAGACGTTGTCCCAATGTCTTTGACGCCAGCACGCCTCCCAAACGAGGTCTGGAGAAGTCAGCCCGTCGCACCTTGGGAAGCCACGCATAAAAAGCTTTTTCCCCCACCCAAACCTCCCCGACTACGACTTCGTCGGTCCGCTCCATCCCATCAACATCGACCCATCCCAAGCCAAATCGCACGGTCTGAGCTCGGAATCTTGGCTGATCAGGAACTTCTCGTCCCTGCCGCACGAGGCCCTCGAATAACGCAGCTCCATCCGGGAAACTGACATGGTGCTGAAGTGCTTTACCTGCTTCAAGGAGCACAGGTAATTCGACGTCCGTCTTCTGTGGTGGCCCAGACCATTCGTTCTCGGACGTGCCACTAAACCAGTACTTGGCATCCGTGATGAGGATGTCCGTCTTACCCCCGTTTACGAGGATGTAGCTCCACCCTCGACTCTGAACGAAATAGAGCGCGATGCGTTTGCGGAACGTGCCCCACCACACGATAAACACGCTCAGCGCCAAGGCAAGAACAGACAACCCAATGCTGATGTAGTCCTTAGCTTCCATCGCGCCCTCCTTCAAACGCAGAGAATGCGCTTGCTGGCGCCAAGATTGCAACGATGGCACCGGCGCAAGCTGTGTCTAGACCACCGCAGATGACTAGAAACCGATAGTTGATCGTCAACCGAAAACAGGTGCCCTGGGACTACGAAAGCAGCTATCGCTGGATCGCCATCCGTGCAAAGCGATCGATGTCTTTAGCCCAAGCCATTTCAATCGCAGGCAGTGGCTCGAGTAAACACAACATCGACCCTTACGCAACTGCCACATGTCAGGAGCTAACGATCATGTCGAACACCATTCCATCGAGAAATCTTTTGCCGCCAACTGATCTGCCTGATCTTTCCAAACTTCGCCCTTGGTCAGAATGGGCAGCCATCGTACGTGCGATCGTGGGGGGTGGATCCCGAGATCGTACGGCATACGTGTTACTAACTAACTCAGTGCGGTTGCTCGATGCGGCAATTGGCGACTATCAACTTGGAAGATCAGAAGTTTTGAATTTTCATGCAAGGGATCCACAAGAGTTCGCCATTGGCTACATCACGAGAGCCACGACCCACTTCGAGAGTTGTGTATGGCATCTTGAAAGATTCATCAAACATGCGCGAGCACTCCGCAGCTTGAAAGGTGCTGAGCCGGAACTCAAAGCACTAATCTCGAAGAATCTCAATTTCTTTGCTCAAGATGCCGAGCATTCGATCACCCGGCTAAGACACACGCTGTCCCACTTGGAGAAGGCTGCACTGAGCGGCGAGCTATCGGCGGGGACCTCTATCGCGCTGCTTCCCTTGGAAGAGGGTCTACAAATTTCTACCCACGTTATCGGGTGGCAGCAGCTAGTCGACTGGCTAACGGAGGCGCATGCATGTGTTGGGTTGCTTGCCAACTTCCGTCCGACCGTCAATGCGAACAAGACATAAGCTGATCAAGTCGATTCGCTTGCGATGTAGCTCGTTAAGTCTGCTTTTTAAGGCGGCATAAGAGCTGATCTTCTTCACCAGAGTCGCTCCACACGCCAACGCACCGTAGTCAGCAACTACTACACAGCCACCGCTGAGTAGCCGTGCAGCAACGTTACTGCACGCCGCGCCACCACCCACGCACCTGGTTCACGACCAGCCCCATCAGCACCGCCCCCACCCACTGCCACAGCAACGGCATCTCCCCGAACGCCGCCCACAAGCCCACCACCGGCACCAGCAGCGAGAACGGCGCCACGCGCGCCGCGGCGTGGCGCTGCAGCAGGCGCCTCCACAGGCTGTAGGCCAGCAGCGTGGCGCCCCAGGCGAGGTAGAGCACAGCAAACCAGGCGGCGATGCCCATGCCGGCGAGTTGTTCGGCCACGCGCCCGGGCGTTCAGCCCTGGTTCAGCCGGAACACCGCCACCGACTCCACCATCTGCGCGGCCTGGGTCCTCAGGCTGGTGGCCGCGGCCGCGCTTTCTTCCACCAGTGCGGCGTTCTGCTGCGTGGCCTGGTCCATCTGCGTCACGGCTTCGCCCACCTGGGCCACACCCGAACTCTGCTCGCTGCTGGCGGCGCTGATCTCGCCCACGATATCGGTCACACGGCGGATGCTCGCCACCACCTCGGTCATGGTCGCACCGGCACGGCCCACCAAGGCCGACCCTTGCTCAACGCGCTCGACGCTCGCGGTGATCAGGCCCTTGATCTCCTTCGCGGCCTCGGCGCTGCGTTGCGCCAGGTTGCGCACCTCGCCCGCCACCACCGCGAAGCCGCGGCCCTGTTCACCGGCCCGGGCCGCTTCCACGGCCGCGTTCAACGCCAGGATGTTGGTCTGAAACGCGATGCCGTCGATCACACCGATGATGTCCGCGATCTTCTGGCTGCTGGTCTGGATGTCCTGCATGGTGGCCACCACCTGGCCCACCACCTCGCCCCCCTGCGTGGCCACCGTCGAAGCGCTGCGCGCGAGCTGGTTGGCCTGTTGCGCGTTGTCCGCGTTCAGGCGCACCGTGGAGCTGAGCTGCTCCATCGACGCGGCCGTTTCCTCCAGCGCCGAAGCCTGCTGTTCGGTGCGCGCGGACAGGTCCTGATTGCCCTGTGCGATCTGCGAACTGGCCGAAGCCACGCCCTCGGCGTTGCCGCGCACGTTGGAGACCACGCGTGACAGGTTGTCCTGCATGCCCTTGAGGGCTTGCAGCAGTTGGGCGGCTTCGTCGCGGCCATCGCTGCGGATGGCGCTCGTGAGATCGCCCTCGGCGATGCGGCGCGCGCTTTCGGCCGCCTGCCGCAGCGGCACGGTGATGGAGCGACTCAGCGCGAAGGCCGCGGCTGCGCCGAGCAGCAGGGCGAACACGCCGCCGACGATCAGTATCCAGCGCCCCTGGGCCGCGTTGGCCTGAGCCTGGGCGAGGGCGCGCTCGTAGACCGACTGCTGGAATTGCTCCAGTTGGGTAATGGATTGGAGGTAGGCGTCGGCGAGCGGGCGCAGGTCGCGGTCCAACGCGGCACTGATGTCTTCGCCCGCCTGGCGTTGCTTGAGCAGATTGGCGCGCGGCGAACGGTAAGCCTCGCGCGCGGCGTCGATCGCCGCGATATGGCGCTTGCCTTCCTCGGACGCCACCAGCTCGACCAGGCGCTTGCGCGACGCCAAGGTGATCTCGGAGGTCTTGTCCATGGCGGCCTGCCATTCGCTCATGCGGCTGGTGTCCGAATCGAGCGCGGAGGCGCGGGTGCGGATCCAGTTCAGGTCGATGGTCTGGCGCCACCGCACGGCCAGCTGGAGCTTCTCGTTTTCGACGGTCGCAAGCCGTTGCATGGTGCCCGTCAGCTCTTGCAGGCGCCAGACACCGATGCCGGCCATGAGGGCCGTGATGAGCAGAACCAATCCGAAGGCGAAGGCCAGGCGGCTGCCGACCTTGATGTCATTGAGCTTCATTCGGGGGGGTGGGTGTAGTACGAAAAGATCGATTCAAGCCTCGCCAGGCAGCGAAATCGGGCTTGCTTCGGGTATCGACCAATGCGTCAGGAATCTTTAGCCGTCATGGCCCGGCCCGCCGCGCTCCGCCCTTTCAACTGGTTCACCAGCAACCCCATCAACACCGCCCCCGCCCCCACCCACTGCCACAGCAACGGCATCTCCCCGAACGCCGCCCAGGCCGCCCACAAACCCACCACCGGCACCAGCAGCGAGAACGGCGCCACGCGCGCCGCGGCGTGGCGCTGCAGCAGGCGCGTCCACAGGCTGTAGGCCAGCAGGGTGGCGCCCCAGGCGAGGTAGAGCACGGCGAACCAGGCGGCGGTGCCCATGCCGGCAAGTTGTTCGGCCACGCGCTGCGGGCCTTCGGTGTAGAGCGCGATGAGGGCGAAGGGCACGATGGGGAACACGCTGCTCCACACCACGAAGGGAAAGGGCTCGTACTTTCCGATCTGGCTGGCGCGGCGCGCCACCAGGTTGGACAAGGCCCACATGCCCGCGGCCGACAGCGTGAGCACGAAGCCGGCGAGCGTCATCTGGCCCGGGCCTTCGCCGTGCGCGGACGCGATGAGGGCGAGGCCGCCAAGCGCCACGCCCACGCCCAGCCATTGCCGTGCGTGCACGCGCTCGCCCAGCAGCGGCAGCGCCAGCAGCAGCGTGAAGAAGGCCTGCGTCTGCATCACCACCGAGGCCATGCCGGCCGTCATGCCGAGCTTCAAACCCAGGAACAGAAAACCGAACTGGCCCAGGCCCTGCACCAGCCCGTAGCCCGCGATGAAGCGCCAGGGCAGCGGCGGCGGGCGCACGAACAGCAGGAAGGGCAAGGCCGCGGCGGCGAAGCGCAGCGCGCCCAGCAGCATGGGGCTGATGGATTGCAGGCCGAGCTTCATCACCACGAAGTTCAGGCCCCAGATGACCACGACGGCGAGGGCGCGCAGCAAGTCGCCGCGCGAGAACGGGGTGGGTTCGCTCACAGCGGCCGGCCTTGTGCGCGGCGC
This sequence comes from Hydrogenophaga sp., assembly GCA_016741995.1. Taxonomy (GTDB): domain Bacteria; phylum Pseudomonadota; class Gammaproteobacteria; order Burkholderiales; family Burkholderiaceae_C; genus Hydrogenophaga. Next base: position 55,746 of record JACVCO010000007.1, read on the forward strand.
GCGGCCACGAAGGCGTCGAAGGCTTGCGCGCTGGTCTTCTTCGGCACGTAGCCGAAGCGGTTCTTGAGCAGGCTGTTGTGCAGCACCGGGCGGTAGCGCAGAAAGTCGAGTTGCTCGGGGCCGTAGCGCGAGACGCCGAGCGCGCGGCCGATGGCGAGCGCCGCGCGCAGCAGGCCGGCGGGGAACACGCGCGTGCGTTTGCCCAGGCGCTTCGCAATGTCGTGAATGCTCAGCGCGCCGTCGCCCGCGAGGTTGAAGCAGCCCGCGGGCGCGTCGCCGCTGAGCGCGTGCAGCAGCGCGCCGATGACGTCTTCGTCCCAGATGAAGACGAAGGGGCTGTCGCTGCCGGCGATGGCGATGGGGCGCGGTTTCTCGAACAGCGCGGTGATCTGGTTGTCGACGTGTTCACCCAGGATGGTGCCGATGCGCAGCACCGTTTGCGCCAGCGCGGGGTGGTTGCGGCGCGCTTCGGCCAGCATCTCTTCCACCAGGCGCTTGTGGTGCGCATAGGCAAAGGCTTCGTGGCCGCGCAGCGGGTGGTCTTCGGTGAGCCAGGCGGGGTTGTCGGCGTGGTAGCCGTAAGCCGCGCCGCTGGACGACACCACCAGGTGCTTCACGCCGTGCGCCAGGCAGGCGGTGAGCACGTTGCGCGTGCCGCCCACGTCCACCGCGTATTCCAGTTCGCGCGACGAACCCTTGCCGGGTGTGACGATGGAGGCGAGGTGCACCACGGTGTCGATGCGGTGCTCGGCCAGCACGCCACCCAGGCCCTGGTCGCGCACGTCGAGCAGGCGGTACACCAGGCCGGCGTGCTGGCGTTCGGGTTCCACCGCGCGCACGTCGGTGGCCACCACGAACGTGTCAGGCCGCTGCGCGAGCGCGGCCACCAGGCCGCGGCCAAGGAAGCCGCCCGCCCCCGTGACGAGGATGCGCTGCGCCCGCATTCAGCCCTCGGCCCCGGCCTGCCCGGGCACACCGCCCTGCAGCGGTTTTCGCCCCCACCAGCCCGCGAGCGCCATGCCGGCGATGATGTCCCAGAAGCCCCACACGCCGGCCACCACGGCCATGCCGCCCAGGCCGCCGAAGAAGCTGAAGACCAGCACCAGGCCCAGGCCCGCGTTGCGCACACCCACCTCGATGGAGAGCGCGCGGCGGTCGTAGTCGGGCAGGCCGACGGCGCGCGCGCTGAGCCAGCCGATGAGGAAGGCGAGCGCGTCGTGGATGGCCACGGCCACGATGACCAGGCCCACGTAATCGAGGAAGTAGCGCCAGTTGCCGGCGATGGCGCCGATGATGAAAGCGATGAGCGCCAGGAAGCTCACGATGCGCACCGGTTTCTTGAAGCGCGCCGTCTGCACCGGGAAGCGGTGCGCGAGCCACAGGCCGAGCGCGAACGGGATGCCGATGATCAGCAGGATGTGCACGAACATCTGCACCGGGTCGAGCGCGATGGTCTTGAGCAGCGCGGAAGCCGTGGGGTGCATGCCGCCCCAGAACGCGAAGTTGAGCGGCATGGCCACGATGGCGATGGCGTTGGATACCGCCGTCATCGACACGCTGAGCGCCACGTTGCCGTTGGCGCGGTGCGTGAGGATGTTGCTCACGTTGCCCGGCGGGCAGCAGGCCACCAGGATCATGCCGAGCGCGATGCTCGGCCCCACGCCCAGCAGCAGCGTGAGCACGTAGGTGATGGCGGGCAGGAACAGGAACTGCGCGACGATGCCCACGGTGAACGCAAGCGGCATGCGCATCACGCGCTTGAAGTCCTCGATGCGTGTGTCCAGCGAGATGCCGAACATCAGGAAGGCCAGCACCGCGTTGAGCACGGCGAGCGAGGCGGGGTTGAAGTTCAGGCGGATCTCGTCGACGGGCAGCATGCGGTGGTCTCCTGGTCGTTGTGCTCTATCGGTTGAAAGCCTGGGCGGCGTCGCGCACCGCCTTGCGGTAGGTGTCCTTGTGCACGTAGTACGCCATGCGCTCGAGCTTCAGGTATTTGTAGCCGCCCGACAGATCGGGCGGCGGCCCCAGCTTGGCGGCGGTGAACGCCGCGGCCTGCGGTGCGCCCGCGTCCAGCGCCTTGAAATGGCGGGCCACCAGCTCGGCCTGTTCGTAGCGGCCCTGCCAGCCCAGGCCGCTGGCCTCCACCATGCCGAGCACGGCCAGGCGGTCGAAGCGCGGCGCGAAGATGTTGAGGTACAGGCGGGGCGCCATGCCCTGCCAGTTCAGCAGCGCGTGGTCCATGAAGGGGTAATGCAGCTTGTAGCCGGTGGCCGCGAGGATGAGGTCGTACTCGCCACGGCGGCCGTCCTTGAAGTGCACGGTGTGGCCGTCGAGCCGCGCGATGTCGGCGCGCACGCCCACATCGCCATGGCCGATGTGGTACAGGATGAGCGAGTTCACCACCGGGTGCGATTCGTACATGCGGTACTCGGGCTTCGGGAAGCCGAAGCGCACCGGGTCGCCCGTGAACCACTTGAGGATGGTGCTGTCGATGCGCTGCTTGAGCCAGGGCGGCAGCGTGATCTTGCCGCCCACCGAATCGGCCGGTTTGCCGAACACGTACTTGGGCACGAAGTAGTAGCCGCGGCGCACCGAGATGTCGATGCTCTTCGCGTGGTGCACGGCGTCGACCGCGATGTCGCAACCCGAGTTGCCCGCGCCCACGATGAGCACGCGCTTGCCCGTGAGCTGAAGGGCCGATTTGTATTGCGCGGTGTGCCAGATCTCGCCGCTGAACGAGCCTTCGAAACGCGGCAGGCTGGGCTCGGCCAGCGTGCCGTTGGCGATGACCACGCCTTTGTAGAGCGCGGTCTCGGGCGCGGCGTCGCCGGTCTGCGTGGTCAGGCGCCACAGCGTGTCGGGCGCGTCGCTCACCGGTTCGGCTTTCAGCACGCGCGTGTGGAAGCGGTAGTGCGCGTTCAGCCCGAAGTGCTCGGCGAAGGCACGGAAGTAGTCGAGCAGTTCGCGGTGGCTCGGGTAGTCGGCCACGTGCTCGGGCATGGGGAATTCAAGGAACTCCGTCATGCGCTTGCTGGAGATGAGGTGCGCCGATTCGTACACCGTGGAGCGCGGGTTGCCGATGTTCCACAGCCCCCCTACCTCGCCATGCGCCTCGAAGCCCTGGAACGCAACGCCGTGCTTCTGCAGGCAGCGCGCGCCCGCGAGGCCCGAGGGGCCGGCGCCGATGAGGGCGATCTGTTGTTCGGTGGGTGTCGTCATTTCAGGCCGGGGATGTCGGTCGAGCCGGGTTCGCCCGCGCGCGGCTTGCGCGGCTGGCCCAGCAGGATGCGGTCGTGCAGTTTTTCGGGCAGCAGGTTCAGCGCGCGCGACAGCCAGCCGATGCGCCGCGGCAGCACGATGTGTTCGGTGCCTTTGCCCACACCCGCGAGCAGGCGCCGCGCGGCCTCGCCGGGCTCCAGCAGGCCGGGCATGGCAAAGCGGTTGCCCGCGGTGAGTGCGGTGCGCAGGTAGCCCGGGCTCACCGTGTGCACGGTGATGGGCGTGGGCCGCAGCTCGGCGCGCAGGCTCTGCAGGTAGGCGATGAGGCCGGCCTTGCTGGCGCAATAGGCGCCGTTGCCCGGCATGCCGCGCCAGCCCGCGATGCTGGCCACGCCCACCAGCGCGGCGGGGCGCGCCACCTCTTTCATGGCGGGCAGAAAGGGGCTGAAGCTGGTGGCCACGCCCAGCAGGTTGATCTCCAGCATGCGGCGCATCACACGCAGGTCGTCGGGCTGCGCGGTGTCGAAGCCGCCGGCCACGCCGGCGTTGGCGATCACGAGGTCGGGCACGCCCTTGCGCACGATCCAGTCGCGGCCCATGGTGGCCATGGCGTGGTCGTCGCTCACGTCGGGCGTGTAGGCGATGCAACGCTCGGGCGCCAGCGCCACCTGCGCGTCGAGCGCGGCGCGGTTCATGCCCACCAGCGCCACCTGCGCGCCGCTGGCGATGAGCTCGCGCGCCAGCGCCTGGCCGAAGCCACCGCAGGCGCCCGTGATGACGGCGTTGTGGAATCGCAAGGGACCCGTCTCCTCGTTTTCTCGGTTGGCGGCGACTGTAGGTGCCCCTACAGTTTGTCTCGAAAACTTTTGCTTCTTCGTCTCGGAATTCGAGATATCGATATGCGGGAACCGCCAGAACCCACCAGCCCGGCCCTGCGCCAGATGGAGCTGCTCGAGCACCTGGTGCGCGAGGGCCGACCCCTGAGCCTGCCCGAGGCCGTGGCCGCCTGCGGCTGGCCCAAGCCCACGGTGCACCGCATGCTGGCGCAGCTGGAGGCTGGCGGCTGGCTGCAGCGCGAGCCCGATGGCCGCCGCTACGCGCTCGCCCCGCGCCTGCTGCGCCTGGGCGAAAACGCGCTGGGCGCGAGCACGCAGCACGGCGTGCGCCACGCGGTACTGCGCCAGCTGGTGGCCGATCTGGGCGAGAGCTGCAACCTCACCGCGCTCTCGGGGGCCGAGGTGGTCTACCTCGACCGTGTGGAGTCGGCCTTTCCGCTGCGGCTGGAGCTGCGGCCCGGCACGCGCGTGCCCCTGCACTGCTCGGCCAGCGGCAAGCTGTTCCTGGCGCACTTGGACGCGACGCGGCGCCAGGCCCTGCTCGACGGCCTGGTGCTGAGCCGCCACACGGCCACCACGCTCACGCGGCGCGACGCGCTGGAGACGGAGCTCGCCACCATCCGCCGCCAGGGCCACGCCTTCGACGCGGAGGAATTCGTCGATGGCCTGGTGTGCATCGCGGTGCCGGTGCGCGCGCACGGCGAACGCGTGCTGCGTTGCGCGCTCGCGCTGCAGGCGCCGTCGGCCCGCGTGGCGCTGGCGGAACTGCCGCAGTTCCTGCCGCGCCTGAGCGAGGCCGCACAGGCCATCGCGCGCACGCTCTGACTCGCACGCGCCAAAACACCCCGCGCGTCAGCCGCCCGCGCGGCATTCGCGCAGCATGTCCTTGCCCGGCTCCACCGCGCTGGCACTCACCTGCGCCAGCCCGGCCACGGTGTGGAACAGGTTGTCGTGGCTCCAGGGCCGGTGCGCGAGCGTGTCCAGGCAATCGCCGCGCAGTTGCAGCCGCGTGCGCATCGCGGGCGACAGCCACAGCAGCATGGGCACCTGCTTCTGCTCGTCGGGCGCGATCGACCACGGCATGCCGTGCAGGTACAGCCCGTTCTCGCCGAGCGATTCGCCGTGGTCGGACACGTAGAGCAGGGCCACCGGGCGGGGCGTCGCCGCGAGTTGCGCGATGAGCTCGCCCAGCAGGTGGTCGGTCTCGCGCACCGCGTTGTCGTAGGCGTTGACGATGCGCTCGCGGTCGCAGCGCGACAGCGCGTTGGTCTCGCACTCGGGCAGGAAGGCCTTGCGCGCGGGCAGCGAGCGCAGGTGGTAATCGGGCCCGTGGTTGCCCATCTGGTGCAGCACCACCACGCTGCCGTTCGCGCGGCGCTGCGCGTCGAGCGATGACAGCACCTCGGGCAGCAACGGCGCGAGCGCGGCGTCCGGGCATTCGCCCGCGGGGCAGGCGTCGGCCAGCGCGAACTCGCTGGCGAAGCGGTGCGGCACGCGTTCGCACACGCCCTTGCAGCCGGCCTGGTTGTCGAGCCAGTACACCGCCAGGCCGGCGTGCTGCAGCACGTCGAGCAGGTTCTCCTCGCGCGGGCCGTTCAACCCGGCGCGGCCCAGGCGCGAGAACATGCACGGCACCGAGACCTGCGTGCTCGTGCCGCAGGCGGTGACGCGATCGAAGTAAGTGAGTTCGCCGCGCGCGGCGAGCGCGCGCAGGCGCGGCGTGGTGTCGCGCGCATAGCCACCCAGGCCGAAGTTCGCGGCCCGCACGGTCTCGCCCACCACCACCACAACAAGGGGTGCGTGCGCCGGGTCGGTGGCGGCCGGGGCGTGTGCGTCCAGCCCCACGGCCTGCAGCGGTTGCGCGGCGTGCGCGCCCTCGTTCGCGCCCTGCAACGCCAGCGCGTAGACGCTGTTGTAGGGGTTGACCATGTAGCGCAAGGATTTGTGGTTGCGCATCAGCGAGGCCAGGTCCTGGAAAGCCAGGGGCAGCAGCGCCGCCACCAGCGCCATCGACACCAGCACGAACGCGCCGCGCTGCCACAGCAGGCGGCGCCAGGGCACGGGCCGCGCGCGGGCGCGCCACCACAGCGCGCCGGGCAGCAGCACGCCCGCCAGCAGCGCCGCGAACAGCGGCCAGCCCAGCAGGCCGTGCACCTCCAGCGCGTCGGTGTGGAAAACATTGGCCAGCATGCCGGGGTCGACCACGATGCCGTAGGCCAGCATGAAATAGCTCGCCACGCCGGCCATCGCGATCAGCACCAGCCCCAGCGCGCGCCGCCACGGCCCCCACATCAGCAAGCCGACGCTCACCAGCAGGGCACCCGCCAGCAACAGCACCAGGCCGGCCACCGCCACCCAGCCGCCGGGGCCCTGTGTCTCGGGCACGCGCGACACGGCCAGCCACAGCGGCAGGTTGCCGGCGCTGGCCAGCCACGCGGCCAGCAGGGCGTCCAGCGCCAAGGGGTGCCAGGTGCGGGCGGCGGGGTCGGGGCGGGGGGTGGCGAGCGTCATGGGCCGCGATGCTCGGTGCCGTGGCTTAACGGCAGATGAAGCGCGCGCGCCACGCGCTAAGCCGCACTTAAGGTGCGTCGGTTCCCATCGGGGCATGCCGACCCCCGCGCCCTTCTCCCCCGCCGCGTTGCGCCCCGCCACCCTGGAGTGGTGGACGCTCACGCTCGCCACGTTCTACTTGCTGGCCTTGTGGGATTTCAGCGGCGCCGACCTGCTGCTGATGCAGGGGATCGGCACCGCACAGGGCTTTGCGCTGCGCGACAACTACTGGCTGTCGCGCATCGGCCACGATCTCGCGCGCCAGATCGCCACCGTGCTGTGGCTGCTGTTGTGGGTGGCGGTGCTGCGCCCGCCGCGCTGGCTGGCCGCGTTCGACCGCGGCGAGCGCCTGCTGATGGCGCTGGGCTCGACGCTGGCGCTGGTGGCGGTGAACCTGATCAAGCGCAACAGCGCCATCAGTTGCCCCTGGGATCTGGACCTGTTCGGGGGCACCGCGCACTGGGTGTCGCACTGGTCGTGGTGGATCGGCACCGATGGCGGGCCCGGGCACTGCTTTCCGGGCGGGCACGCCTCGGCGGCGTTCGCGTTCCTTTCGCTGGCGTGGCCCGGCCTGGCCAGCCCGCCCGGCTCACCGCGCTGGCGCGTCGGCGCCCGGGCCCTGGTCGCGGTGCTGGCGGCCGGCTTGCTGCTGGGTGCGGTGCAGACGCTGCGCGGCGCGCACCCGCCCAGCCACACCGCCTGGACCGCCTGGTTGTGCTGGACCACCACCGGCCTGGCGCACGCGCTGCAGGCACGCTGGCGGCGCCGGCTCAGACCAGCGTTTCCACCGCCACGTTGAAGCGGTAGCCCGCGCCGCGCTCGGTCACGATCAGGCGCGGCTTGGCGTGATCGATCTCGATCTTGCGGCGCAGCCGCAGCACCTGCACGTCGATCGCGCGGTCGTAGACCTCGGCGTTGTGCAGACGCGAGAGATCGAGCAACTGGTCGCGGCTCAACACGCGCTGCGGCGCGCTGCAGAACGCCACCAGCAGGCTGTATTCGTTGTTGGTGAGGTCGAGCTTGCGGCCGTCGGGCGCGATCAGGCGGCGCGTGCGCAGGTTGAACTCCCAGCCCGCGAAGCGGAAGGCGCGGCGCTTGTCGCTGCGCACCTCTTCCAGTGCGGGCCGCTGGTGCGTGCGCCGCAGCACGGCGCGAATGCGCGCCAGCAGTTCGCGCGGGCTGAAGGGTTTGGTCACGTAGTCGTCGGCGCCGAGCTCCAGGCCCATCACGCGGTCGGCCTCCTCGGCGCGGCCCGTAAGCAGGATGACCGGGATCGCGGCGCGTTCGCGCAGGCGCCGCGCGAGCGAGAGGCCGTCCTCGCCGGGCAGCCGCAGGTCCAGCACCACCAGGTCCACCACCTCGTCGTCGATCACCTGGAACATCGCGCGGCCGCCCTCCACCGCGCTCACGCGCATGTCGGACTCGGCCAGGTAACCCAGCAGGAGGTCGCGCAGCGCGGGGTCGTCGTCCACCACCAGAATGTGGGGCAGCGCATCCGGTGCGGGGTCGTCGTCCTGATCGGGCATTCATCCACTCCATGGCAAGGGGCGCGAACGATGGTAGCGTGATCGCCTCGCGCAAACGCCTTTTCATGCAGACGCCCGAACTCTTCCTCGACGACGGCGAAACCGACAGCCCGCCGCCGCGCTGGCGCGACGTGCTGCTGCACCGCTCGGTGCTGCTGTCGGTGGCGCTGGCCCTGTTGCTGCTGGCCGGCCTGGCCGCGGGCCTGGCCACGCTGCGCCAGCAAACGCTGGACGCCGAGCGGCGCACGCTGGGTGCGCTGGTGGCCGCGCTGGCCGACCAGGCCGACAGCGCACTCGCCGCCTCGCAGACCGCGATGCAGGCCACCGCGGAAGAACTGGCCAGCGGCGCCTGGCGCGCCGACGACGAGGTGGCGCAACCGCTGCTGCGCGCCCGGGCCGCGGCCCTGCCCTGGGTGCGCCAGTTGCTGCTGGCCGATGCCGGTGGCCAGGTCGTGCAGGCGGCCGACGAAGACGTCGACCACCCCGAGCTCGCGCAGGCCGACTACTTCCGCGCCGCGCTCGGCGCCGCACCCGGCAGCGCCGGCCTCGGCACCCCCGAACACTGGCCGGGCCAGCCGCAGCCCTGGGTGCCGCTGTCCATGCCGTGGTACGGCCCCTCGGGGTTGCAGGCCGGCGTGGTGGTGCTCGCGGCCGATCCGTCGCTGCTGGTGGGTGGCTTCACGCGCACCAGCCCCGCGGCCGACGCGCAACTGCAGCTCGTGCGCAGCGACGGCCGGCTCTGGCTGGCCGAGCCCGCGGGCCGCGCCGCGGCCGCCTGGCCGGAGGGCTGGCGCCCACCGGAAGACCGCAGCACCTGGACGCTGGACCTGCAGGGCAGCGAGCGCGAATGGATCGTGGTCGGCCACACGATGCAGCGTGCGCCGATGACCATGGTGCTCACGCGCGAGCGCACCGCCGTGCTGCACGACTGGCGCGCGCAGGCCTGGCTGGTGTCGGGCGTCGGCGCGCTGGCGCTGCTCGTCACCGCGGCGCTGAGCCTGCGCCACGCGCGCGAACAACGCTGGCGCGAACAAAGCCAGCGCCACCTGCAGCGCCAGCAGGCGCGCGCGGCGCGCGCGTTCAACGCCGCGCGCGAGGGCCTGTGGGAGTGGGTGCCCGAACGCCAGCGGCACTTCCTCTCGCCGCGCATGCGCGAGCTCGCGGGCTTCGGCCCCGGCGACGGCGCGCAAGCCCACACCCCGCTGGGCTGGGAGGACCGCCTGGCGCCCGAGGAGCGCCACCGCCTGGCCGACGCCGTGCGCACGCACCTGCAGCAGGGCACGCCCGATTTCGCGGTGACGCTGCGCATCGAGCCGCCCGGCCAGCCCGCGCGCCACGTGCGCGTGCGTGGCCGCGCCATGGCGCACGAGGGCGCGGGCCCGCCCCCGCTGGCCGGCACCGCCTACGACGTGACCGAGGAAGTGGCCATGGCCGAACAGGCGCGCCGGCTGGACGAGCAACTGCAGCGCGCGCGCCGCCTCGAAGCGCTGGGCACGCTGGCCGGCGGCGTGGCGCACGATTTCAACAACGTGCTCGCCGCGATCCAGGGCTACGGCGAGCGCGCGCAGGACATGGCCCCCGACGACGGCGCGCTGCGCGCGCACCTCGACCGCATCCTCGACGCCGCGCGGCGCGGCAAGACGCTGGTCGAACGCATCACGGCTTCGGGCCAGGGCGGCGCCGGCCAGCGGCGCAGCTACCGCCCGCGCGAACTGCTGCAGGAGGCCTGGTCGCTCGCCACACAAGACCTGCCCGCCGCTGTGCACGCCGAGCTCGACGCCGGCACCGACGACACCCCGATCGAAGGCGACCCGGTGGCCTTCTTCGAGGCCTGCCTGAACCTGCTGCGCAACGCGGTACAGGCGCTGCACGGCCGCGGCCGGCTGCACGCCACGCTGGCGGTGGAGACGGTCACCGAAGCGCGCGTGCCGTGGCACGGCCAGCTCACACCCGGCCGCTGGCTGCGCCTGAGCGTGAGCGACGACGGCGCCGGCATCGCGCCCGAGCACCTGCCGCACCTGCTCGACCCGTTCTTCACCACGCGCGCCAGCCAGGGCGGCACCGGCCTGGGCATGACCGTGGTGCACAACACCGTGCGCGACGCCGGCGGCGCGCTCGACCTGCACACCGCGCCCGGCGAAGGCGCGCGCTTCGACCTCTACGTGCCCTGGCAGCCCGCGGCGGCCACGGCCGATGCCCCGCGCCCCGACGGCGCGGGCGAAGGCAACGGCCCCGGCGCGCTGCCGGGCCGGGGCCAGGTGATCCTGGTGGTGGATGACGAGGCCACGCTCGTGGAGCTGCTGGAGGAAACGCTGGCCGACCTGGGCTTCGAACCGCGCGGCTTCACCAGCTCGACGCTGGCCTGGGCCGCGTTCTCGGCCGAGCCCGCGCTGTTCGACGGCATCGTGAGCGACCAGCTCATGCCGGGCCTCACGGGCCTGGCGCTGATCGCGCAGTGCAAGGCGCTCGCCCCCGGCCTGGTGACCGTGATCGCCACCGCCTACGGCGGCACCGATTTCGATCGCAGCGCGGCCGAGACCGGCGTGGACGCCGTGTTGCGCAAGCCCCTGTCGCTCGCGGTGCTGGGCGACACGCTGGCGCAGGCCTTCGCACGCCAGCGCGGCTGAGCGGGCGGTTGCCGCCGCGGTTGCAAGTGAAACAGGCGCCCCGCGCGCCGACACACCGCCAGCAAGCACCCACCAGAGCATGGGGCCCGTGGTTGAACACACGCAGCATCGACCGCAATCCCTGACCGCTGCGACCCTGGAGATACACATGAACTTCCGCACCGCGCTCATCGCCTCCGCCATCGCCACCCTGGGCGCCAGCGCCTGGGCCCAAGGCAGCACCACGCCCGCCCCGACGACCCCTTCTTCCACCATGACCATGCCCGCGCAGACCCAGAAGGACATGGGCAAGGACATGAAGAAGGACAAGATGACCCAGACGCACGACAAGGCGGCCAAGGACGAGAAGAAAGTGGGCCACAAGAAGCACCAGAAGAAAGACGAGAAGAAGCTGAGCCACAAGAAAGACACCGACCACAAGCTGCAGCCGGCCACGCACAAGCCCGACACCATGGGCACCGGTGCCGCGACCACCAAGACCCCCGCCCAGTGACCCCCCGCGCGCCGGCCACGGCGCCCGCACAGAGGCCGTCTGCGACGGCCTCTTTTTTTGCAGAATGGGCCACGGGCGCACAGCGCCCCCGCCCATGACGACCTCAACCACCACCCCACCCCGCACGCTGCCCTGGCGCTGGATCGCCAGCGCGGGGAGCCTGGCGGTGCTGGTGTTCGCGCTGTGGTGGCTGCACCGCGCGCTGGCGGGCACACCGCTGCGCGAGGTGCTGCACAGCCTGGCCCACCTGCCCATGCAGGCGCTGGCGATCGCGCTCGCGGGCACCGCGCTCAGCTACGCCGCCCTCGCGGCCTACGACGTGCTCGCGCTGCGCGTGTTGCAGCGCCCCATCCCCTGGCCGCGCGCGGCGCTCACCGCCTTCATGGCCACCGCGGTCGGCCACAACGTCGGGCTCTCGTTGCTCAGCGGTGGCACGGTGCGCCTGCGGCTGTACGGCGCCTGGGGCCTGGGCGCGGGCGAGGTCGCCACGCTCAGCGGCCTGGTGGCCGTGTCCTTCGGCCTCGGCGTCACGCTGTGTGCGGGCGCCGCGCTGTTGCTCGAACCCGCGGCCACGCTGGCCGCGCTGCACGTGCCGCCGGCCGTGGGCCGCGCGGTGGGCGCGGTGCTGGTGGCGCTGCCCCTGCTCTACCTGGTGTGGCTCGCGCACGGGCCACGCACGCTGGCCGTGCGCCACTGGCAACTGCCGCTGCCCAGCCTGCCGCAGGGCGCGTTGCAACTGCTGCTGTCGCTGATCGAACTGGCCGCCGCCTCGCTGGTGCTGTGGGCGCTGCTGCCCGATGGCGCGGTGCCCTGGGCTTCGTTCCTGGGCCTGTATGTGCTGGCCATGGTGCTGGGCATCGTGAGCCACGTGCCCGCGGGGTTGGGCGTGTTCGAGGCGGTGCTGATCGCGGGGCTGCCGCAGGTGCCGCCGCACGCGCTGCTGGCCGCCAGCCTGGCCTACCGCGCCATCTATTACCTGCTGCCGCTGGCGCTGGCCGCGCTGCTGGGTCTGGGCATGGTGTTGCGCACGCAGGCCGACCGCACGCGCCGCTGGTTCGCGCTCACGCAACCCGTGGCGGCCTGGCTCGCGCCCTGGCTGGGCGCCACGGTGGTGTTCGCGGCCGGTGCGGTGCTGCTGTTCTCGGGCAGCCTGCCGGCCGACGGCGCGCGGCTGCACGCGTTGCGCGCCGTGGTGCCGTTGGCGGCGGTGGAGGTCTCGCACCTGGCGGGCAGCCTCATCGGCCTGGCGCTGCTGATCCTGTCGCAAGCGCTGCTGCAGCGCGTGGACGCGGCGCGCCGCCTGGCGCTGGGCCTGCTGCTCGCGGGCGCGCTGGTGTCGCTGCTCAAGGGGCTGGACGTGACCGAGGCCGCGTTCGCGCTCGGCGCCGCCGCGGTGCTGTACGCCGGGCGCGCGGGTTTTCGGCGCCAGGCCAGCTGGCGCTGGGGCCGCAACCTCGGCAGCCTGGGCCCGCAGGCCTGGCTGGGCGTGGGCGCGGTGGTGATCGCCGCCATCTGGCTCGGCCTGTTCAGCTACCGCCACGTGGAGTACGCCAACGAACTGTGGTGGCAGTTCACCTTGCGCGCCGACGCGCCGCGCTACCTGCGCGCCAGCCTGCTGGTGGCCGTGGCCTGTGTGGCGCTGATGGTGTGGCAGGCGGTGCAGCCGCGCCGCGCACCGCCCGACCAGGCCACGCCGGGGCAGATCGCGGTGGCCGCGCGGCTGGTGGGCACCACCGGGCGCACCGACGCCGCGCTCGCGCTGCTGGGCGACAAGCGCCTGCTGATCGACGAGCGCGAGCAGGCGCTGCTGATGTACCAGGTGCAGGCACGCAGCTGGATCGCCATGGGCGACCCGGTGGGCGACGAGGCGGCCGGCGACGCCCTGGCCTGGCGGCTGCGCGAAATGGCCGACCGGCACGGCGGCCGCGCGGTCTTCTACCAGGTGGAGGCGTCGCGGCTGCCGCTCTACCTGGACATGGGCCTCACCGCCATCAAGCTCGGCGAGGAAGCGCTGGTGCCGCTGGCCGGCTTCACGCTCGACGGCCCGCGCCGCGCGACGCTGCGCCAGGCGGTGCGGCGCGCCGAGCGCGAGGGCCTGTCGTTCGAGGTGGTCACGGCCGACGAGGCGCGTTCGCACATGGGTGCGCTGCGCGCCGTGTCCGAGCGCTGGCTGCAGGGCAAGGCCACGCGCGAGAAGGGCTTCTCGCTCGGCCGCTTCGACGAGGCCTACCTGAGCCACTTTCCCTGCGCGCTGGTGCGCCGCCAGGTCGGTGCAGACAACGCCATCGTGGGCTTCGCCAACCTGTGGACGGGCAACGGCCACGACGAGCTGTCGATCGACCTCATGCGCCACGACCCGCAGGCCGTGCCGGGCGTGATGGACTACCTGTTCGCGCAGACCATGCTGTGGGGCGCGGCGCAGGGCTACCGGCACTTCAGCCTGGGCATGGCGCCGCTCTCGGGGCTGGAGACGCACCCGCTGGCGCCGCTGTGGCACCGGTTGGGCACCACGCTGTTCCGCAACGGCGAGCACTTCTACAACTTCCAGGGCCTGCGCGCCTACAAGCAGAAGTTCGACCCCGAGTGGAAACCGCGCTACCTGGCCTGCCCCGGCGGCCTGGCCCTGCCGGGCGTGCTGCTGGACGTGGCCTCGCTGATCGGCGGCGGCTGGCGCGGCGTCGTCGCGCGCTGAGCACGGCGCGCCCACGCGCATCGCCCGTGTTTCATTCGAAACATGGCGCGCCGCCGCGGTAGTGCGGCTGGCACGGGCCGCGCCCATCCTCGCGTCACACGCTGGAACCGAGAGCCCGGGCATGGTGCCCGGGGCAACGCCAGCCGGAGGTTGCGATGAACGAGATGCAAGCGTCCATGGTGGGTATCGACTCCCTGATCCACGCCACGGGGCACGCGCTGCCGTCGGCGGCCCGCTTCGCCCAGACCGACGTGCAGGCCCTGCGCGACGACGTGCGCGAGGCGATCGTGGCGATCTACTGCGATCACGACGAACAGGCCGCGCGGCGCGTCGGCCACGCCCGCTGGCTGCTGCGCGAGAGCGCGGCCATCGGCACGGCCTCGTCCATGCACCTCGAAGAAGCCGCCTTCCACCTGCGCCAGCACCACCCGTGGGAGGCGCTCAGCGCCTTGCGCCAGGCCGGCGATGCCCTGCTTTCGGTTCAGCTCGACCAAGGAGAACGTTCGTGAACACCCCCGCCCAAACCACCCCCCGCTGGAAGCTCGTGCCGCTCGCGGCCGCGATGATCGGCTCCGGCGTCATCGGCGGCCTGTCCACCCAATGGCTGCCCGCCCGCCAGGCCGCGGGCTCACCGCCGGTGCTCACCGCCGCGGCCACGCCCGGCGCGCGGCTGGACGCACCCGACTTCTCCACCATCGCGCAGCAACACGGCGACGCGGTCGTCAACATCGCGGTGAGCGGCTCGCGCCGCGTGGCCTTCGGCGGTGGCGACGACAACCCCTTCGAGGGCATGCCCGGCTGGGGGACGCGCCAGGCGCCGGGCCCGCAGACCGTGCGCGGCCAGGGCTCGGGCTTCATCGTCGATGCCGACGGCGTGATCCTCACCAACGCGCACGTGGTCGACGGCGCGCAGCGCGTGACCGTGAAGCTGCGCGACCGGCGCGAGTTCAGCGCGCGCGTGGTGGGCGTGGACCCGCAGACCGATGTGGCCGTGCTCAAGATCGACGCCAAGGGCCTGCCCACCGCGCCGCTGGGCAGCGAGCGTTCGCTCAAGGTGGGTGAATGGGTGTTGGCCATCGGCTCGCCCTTCGGTTTCGAGAACACCGCCACCGTGGGCGTGGTCAGCGCCAAGGGCCGCAGCCTGCCCGACGAGACCACCGTGCCCTTCATCCAGACCGACGTGGCCATCAACCCCGGCAACTCGGGCGGCCCGCTGTTCAACAAGGACGGCCAGGTGGTGGGCATCAACTCGCAGATCTACAGCCAGACCGGTGGCTACCAGGGCCTGGCCTTCGCCATCCCGATCGACGTCGCCCTCAAGGTGAAGGACGAAATCATGCAGACCGGTCACGCACAACACGCGCGCCTGGGCGTTGCGGCGCAAGAGGTGGACCAGGCCCTGGCCGAGTCCTTCGGGCTGAAGTCGCCGCGCGGCGCGCTGGTGGCGGACGTCGAACCCGGCAGCCCGGCGCAACGCGCGGGCCTGCGCGCGGGCGACGTGATCCTGCGCGTGGGCAAGCAGCCTATCGACACCGTGGCCGACCTGCCGCTGGCGATCGGCCAGGCCCGCCCCGGCGAGCGCGTGGAGATCGGCTACTGGCGCGAGCGCCGCGACGCGCAGGTGACGGCCGAACTGGCGGACGCGCAAGCCAAGGCACGCAGCGGCAGCGATGCGTCGCCGCGCGCCTGGGGCGGCGACGTCAAGCTCGGCCTGGCGCTGCGCCCGCTCACCCCGGGCGAGCGCGAGGCCTCGGGCCAGCGCCGCGGCCTCGTCATCGAAAACGTCACCGGCCCGGCCGAAGCGGCGGGCGTGCAAGCGGGCGATCTGCTCGTCGGCGTCAACGGCCGGCCCGTGGCCACGCCCAACGAAGTGCGCGACGCGGTCAAGGGCCAGCAGGGCTCGGTTGCGCTGCAACTGCGGCGCGGCGACGCGGTGCTGTTCGTGCCGGTGCAGGTGGGGTGAACGAAGTCGGAGGCTGCTCGCGATCCGGCGCGGAGGCGCAAAGCGCCTCTCAGCCCTCTTGCGGCAGCACCACCCACTTGCCGATGGCGCGGCGCTGCGCGATGTCCGCCAGCGCCCCGGGCACTTCCGCGAGCGCGAGCCGGCGCGAGATGTGCGGGCGGATGCGACCGGTGGTGTAGAGGTGCCCCAGCTCGCGCAGGTCGGCCTCCACCCGCGCGCGCTCCCGGCGCACCAGCTCACCCCAGAACACGCCGACGATGGAGCACCCCTTGAGCAGCGGCAGGTTGAGCGGCGGGCGCGCAATCGCCCCGCCCGCGAAGCCGAGCACCAGAAAACGGCCGCGCCAGGCCATGGCCCGCAGCGCGGGTTCGCTGTGGTCGCCACCCACCGGGTCGCACACCACATCGACACCGCCGCCGCCGGTGATTGCCTTCAGGCGTTCGCGCAGGTCCTCGCGCTCGTAGGCAATGAGCTCGTGCGCCCCGTGCTCTCGGCAAGCCTGCCGTTTCTCGTCCGTCGAGGCCGCGGCGATGACGCGCGCGCCCAGCGCCCGGCCCAGCGCCACCGCGGCCAGCCCGATGCCACCGGCGGCACCGAGCACGAGCAGGGTTTCACCACTGGCCAGGGCCGCGCGGTCCTGCAGCGCGTGGTAGGCGGTGCCGTAGGTCATCAGGAACGAGCCCGCCACGTCGAACGGCATGCCCGTGGGCAACGGGAACAAGCGGTCGGCGCCGACCACGATCTCCTGCGCGAACGCCCCCCACCCCGTGAAGCCGATCACCGCCTGCCCGACGGACAAGCCCTGCACGCCGGGGCCAAGCCGCGTCACCACGCCCGCGAATTCGCCGCCGGGCGTGAACGGCAGCGGGGGTTTGATCTGGTACCGGTCTTCAATGATCAGCGCGTCGGGAAAATTGATGCCCGCGGCCATGACCCGAATGCCGACCTCGCCCGCCGCGGGCTCTGGCGGCGCCAGGGACTCCACCACCAGCGCCGAGGGCGGGCCGAACCGGTTGCATCGCACGGCTTTCATGCGGGTCTCCTTGGCGTCAAGCCATTCGGCAATGGGTGGCGAGTACGCCGGGGTTGGCCTGCGCGCGGGCGAGTTCGGCGCGCGCGACGGTGCGCAGATGCACCTCGTCGGGCCCGTCGAGGAAGTGCATCGCGCGGCCCCAGCTCCACAGATGCGACAGCGGTGTGTCGGGCGTGAGCCCCATGGCGCCGAACACCTGGATGGCGCGGTCCACCACGCGCGTCTGCAGGCGCGCGGCCACCAGCTTGATCGCGGAGACGGCGGTGTGTGCGGCCTTGTTGCCGTGCGTGTCCATCGTCCAGGCGGCCTGCAGCACCAGCAGGCGCGCCTGGTCGATCTCCATGCGCGACTCGGCGATCCAGTCCTGCACGTTGGCGAAGTCGGCCAGGTGGCGGCCGAAAGCGCGGCGCGCGAGGGCGCGCTCGCACATGAGCGCCAGCGCCAGCTCGCACTGGCCGATGGTGCGCATGCAGTGGTGCACGCGCCCGGGCCCCAGGCGCGCCTGCGCGAGCGCGAAACCGGCGTGCTCCTCACCCAGCAGGTTCTCCAGCGGCACCCGCACATCGGTGAAACGCAACTCGCAGTGGCCTTCGGGCGCGTGGTGATGCATCACCGGCACGTCACGCACGATGCGCACGCCCGGCGTGTCCAGCGGCACCAGCACCATCGAGTGGCGTTGGTGCCGGGCGGCCTCGTCCGTGCCGGTGACGCCCATGACGATGGCCAGCCGGCACTTGGGGTGCAGCGCGCCCGTGGTGAACCACTTGCGCCCGTTGATCAGATAGCCATCGGGCGTGCGCGCGATGGTGGTGGCGATGTTGGTGGCGTCCGCCGAGGCCACATCGGGCTCGGTCATGGCAAAGCAGGAGCGGATGCGCCCTTCGAGCAGTGGCACGAGCCAGCGCTCGCGCTGCTCCGGGGTGGCGAACAGGTGCAGCAGCTCCATGTTGCCGGTGTCGGGCGCATTGCAGTTGAAGACCTCGGGCGACCAGGGCGCGCTGCCCATGATCTCGGCCAGCGGGGCGTATTGCAGGTTGCTCAGGCGCGTGCCCGGCTCGTCGTCGCGCAGCCCGGGCAGGAACAGGTTCCACAGGCCGGCCTCGCGCGCCAGCGCCTTGAGCGGCTCGATCACCGCCGTGGGGTAGGTGCCGCTGGCCACGAGCGCGTCGTAATCGGCGCGGCGCGGCAGGACGTGTTCGTCCATGAAGCGGCGCAGCGTGTGCTGCCGTTGCAGCGTGTCGTCGGGAAACTGGAAATGCATGTCTCGGTTCAGAGGGTCGGCATCGGCGTGTCGATGGCCTCGATGCCACGCCGGGCCAGCGCGTGGGCCAGCGTGCCCACCTGGGCCGCGTTGTCGGAGGTGGCGCTGCCGCGCACGGCGCGCGCGGCGATGCCCGCGAAGATCACCGCCCAGCGCATGAACGCAAAGGCCCAGTGGAACGGCGTGGCCTGGCGCTCGGGCCCGCGGCCGGTGAGCCGGTAGTAGCGCGCCAGGTATTCGTGTTCGCCCGGTATGCCCAGCGCCGACAGGTCCAGCCCGCGGATGCCGCCGTACTCGCCCGGCAAGGTGCGCCAGGCAACGGTGTTGAAGGCCAGGTCGGCCAGGGGGTGGCCCAGCGTGGCGAGCTCCCAGTCGAGCACCGCCACCACACGCGGCTCGCTGGGGTGGAACAGCAGGTTGTTGAGCTTGAAGTCGCCGTGGGCGATGGTGGTTTCGTCATCGGCCGGCAGGTGTTCGCCGAGCCAGGCGATGAGCTGGTCGATCGCCGGGATGGGGGTGAGTTGCGACAGCGCCCATTGCTGCTGCCAGCGCCGCAACTGGCGCTCGAAGTAGCCACCGGGCTTGCCGAAGTCGGCCAGGCCCACCGCCTGCCAGTCCACCTGGTGCAGCGTGGCCAGGGTGTCGGCCATGGCGAGGTAGATGGCGCGCCGCTCGGTGGGCGCGATGCCCGGGGCGGCGTTGTCGTTGAACACACGCCCGCTCACGCGCTCCATCACGTAGAACGGCGTTCCCACGACATCGGGTTCGGCGTGGTACAGCAGCACAGGGGGCACGGGCAAGGCGGTACCGGCGAGCGCCTTCATCACCCGGTACTCGCGATCCACCGCGTGGGCCGACGGCAGCACCTCGCCCGGGGGCTTCTTGCGCAGCACCAGCGCGCGGTTGTCGTAGTGCACGAAGAAGGTCGGGTTGGACTGGCCACCGCCGATCTTGTGCAACCGCATCCCGCCCTGCAGGCCGCCGAGTTCGCGCCGCAGGAAGGCGTCGAGCCGTGCCGGGGGGAAGCCGTGGTCGTCCTGCATGCAGAGCGCGCTCACGAGCGCCGGCGCACGAACTGGGGGTAGAAGTGCGCCACCGCAGGACCATCGGCGCGCCACGAATGGCAGCCGTCGACGAAGAACGGTGCCGTCTGCAGCGCGGCATCGGGCTGCAGCGCCACCTTGCCTTCGGGCTCGCGCCCGAGCGACATGCCCTGGTGCACCACGGTGGCCAGCGGCACGAGGAGTTCGTGGGCGTGGGTGCAGGTGGCCGAGCGCGCAATGCGCTTGAGTGCCTGGCGCCAACCCGGCCCCACGCGTTCGCCGATCAGCCCGCGCAGGCTGTCGCGCACCTCGTGGCAGGTGTCGAAGGGCATGGCGTTCATCTGCACCTCGATGTCGCGCACCACGCGCTCGTCATCGACCGTGAGGCGCACGCGGATGTCGTGCACCGGGTCGCCGGCGTGCAGGGTGCCGCGGCCCGGGTCGATGTAGTCGAACGGCTTCTCGTCGCGCAGCCAGGCCTCGACATCCCACAGGCCGTCGTCCCGCGCGTACGCCGTCATTTCGATGCGGCGCGTGTGC
The DNA here is from genome assembly GCA_016741995.1 of Hydrogenophaga sp. Lineage (GTDB taxonomy): Bacteria > Pseudomonadota > Gammaproteobacteria > Burkholderiales > Burkholderiaceae_C > Hydrogenophaga. The sequence continues at coordinate 75,529 of JACVCO010000007.1, forward strand.
ATGGGTCGGCGGTTCATGCGGCACCCCGGGCGTCAACCCTGCGACGGCGGCAGCCGGATCACCAACCCGTCGAGCGCGTCGCTCAGGCGGATCTGGCAGGTGAGCCGGCTGTTGGGTAGCGCGTCCAGGCAGCCGGCGTCGATCATGTCGAGCTCGTCGGGCGTGGCCGCCGGCACACGCGCGACCCACTGCTCGTCCACATAGCCATGGCAGGTGGCGCAAGTGCAGGCGCCACCGCAGTCGGCCACGATGCCGGGCACGGCCGCGGCCATGGCCGCCTGCATGACCGACTGTCCGGCGGTGGCCTCCACCGCCTGTTGTTGCCCGTCGGGCTGGATGAAGTAGATGCGTGTCATCGTCGAAACAAGGGAAGGAAATCAGGCCGCCATCAACGCCGTGGCCACGTGCTCGGCGTCCTGCAGCGCCTCGCGGTCACCGCCGCCGGCGATCTCGCCCGAGGACAGCACGAGGTAGCGGTCGCAGAGGCGGGCGGCAAAGCGGTGGTTCTGCTCGGCAAGCACCACGGCCAGGCCCATGCCGCGCAGCGCGCCGATCTGCTCGGCGAGGTTCTGCAGCACCAGCGGCGCCAGGCCTTGCGAAGGCTCGTCCAGCAACAGCAGCGAGGGCCGCCGCGCCAGCGCCACCGCCAGCGCCAGCATCTGCTGCTCACCCCCCGACAGCAGGCCGGCCAGTTGTGTGCGCCGCGAGGCGAGGATGGGGAACATGGTGAACAGCTCGTCCTGCGTGGGCGCGCGCTCGGGCGCGGGCAGCAGCCGCAGGCCCAGTTGCAGGTTTTCCTGCACCGTGAGCGGCGAGAACAGGTTGCGCCGCCCCTCGGGCACCAGTGCCAGCCCGCCGCGCGCGCGCTGGCGGGCGTTGCGGCCCGACAGGTCAAGCCCGTCGAGCACGACGCGCCCGCTGGAGACCACCGAGCCGGCGATGGCGCCAAGCAGCGTGCTCTTGCCCACGCCGTTGGGGCCGAGAACGCCCAGGAATTCGCCGTCGGCCACTTCCATGGTGATGTCGCGGCAAACCTCGATGCGGCCATAGCCGGCGCGCAGGCCTTCGATGTGCAGGCTCACTGGGCGACCTCCCCGGTGGCGGTCGCGCCCAGGTAGAGCTGGCGCACCTGTTCGTTGTCCTGCGCGTCAGCCGGTGGGCCACGGAAGATGACCGAGCCGGTTTCCAGCACGGTCACCTCGTCGCACAACAGGCGGATGAGCGAGAAGTTGTGTTCGACCAGCAACACGCCGATGCCGCGCTCGGCCAGGCCGCGGATCTCGTCGGCCAGCACGCGGATCTCGTCGCGGCCGATGCCGGCGGCCGGCTCGTCGAGCAACAGGTAGCGCGCGTCGGCCGCGATGGCGCGGGCCACCTCGACCGAGCGCACGCGCCCCATGGAGAGCTTGTTCACCTGACTGGTGGCCCAGGTCTGCATGTGCATGCGCTGCACCACGCCATCGGCCTCGCTCTGCAACTGGCGCTCGGCCTTCTGCGCGCCGGGCAGGCCCAGCAGCGAGGCCAGAAACCCGTGGCGCGCGCGCGAGTAAAGGCCGCACAGCACCGCCTCGCGCGCCGTGGTCTGCTGGTCCACGCGCGGCGTCTGGAAGGTGCGCGCCACACCGGCGCGCATCACCTTGTGCGGTTGTTCACCGGTGATGTCGCGGCCATCGAGCGTGATGCAGCCCGCGGTGGGTTTGAGAAAGCCGGTGAGGCAGTTGAACAGCGTGCTCTTGCCCGACCCGTTGCGGCCGATGAGGCCGATGACGCGCCCGGGTTCAACCTCGATGCTCGCGCGCTCGAGCGCCACCACACCGCCGAAGACCATGCGCACATCGCGCGCGACGAGACGTGACCCGCTCATGGGTTGACCTCCCTGGCCCGCGCGGGCGCGGCTTTGGCTTGCGTTTGCGCGCGCCGCGCGGCGCGCCGCTCCATCAGGCGGTGCACCCAACCGAGCAACCCTTCGGGCGCGGCGACCAGGATGGCGACCAGCGCACCGCCGTAGAACAGCCCCTGCGCTTCCTGCGCGGGCAACAGCTTGCCCAGCAGATTGAGCAGGAAGGTGCCGAGCACAGGCCCGAGGATGTAGCCCGCCCCGCCCACCACCGCCATCAACAGCGCCGAGATCGAGACGTGCGTGTCCAGCGAGTGCGGGCTCATGTAGGTGATGTAGTGCGCGTACAGCCAGCCGCCGGCACCGGCCATGGCACCGGAGGTGGCCAGCATGGCCGACAGCAGCGGCGCCACGGCCACGCCGTCGGCCATGGCGCGGGTGCGGTCGTGGCGCACGATGTTCAGCGCGCGCCCATGCGCCGAGCGCATCAGGTTCTCGTACCCCATCACGGCCAGCAACACGAACACCCAGACGAGGATGTTGAAGCGCCATGGCGCCTCGAAACCCTCGATCGGTGGAATACCGGCGATGCCGACATAGCCACCGGTGATGGCGTCCCAGTTGCGCGCCAGGATCTCCAGCAGCGTGGCCAATGCCAGCGTGGCGAGCGCGGTGGCCAGCGGCGCCATGCCGGTGACCAGACGCGCCAGGCCCCAGGCCAGCAAGGCCGGCAGCGAAACCGCCAGCAACAGGCCGAACCAGGCCGGCAGCCCCAGGCGCGTGGCCAGCACCGCGGTGCTGTAGGCCCCGATGGCCGCGAACGCCCCCTGCGCCATGGACAGGATGCCGGCCTGCCCGAAGCTCAGGCCGGCGGACAACGAGATCAGCGACAGGATGCCGGTGAGCACGATGGTGTCGAGCCACACCGGGTTCAATGGTGCGACCAGACAGGCGACGGTGCCCACACCCAGCATGACCCAGGTGTTGAATCGGCGCGGCAGCGGCTTCACGGGCGGTCTCCGCTGTAACGGCTGGCGCCCAGTTGCCCCGACAACAGCACCACGAGCATGAAGAACGAGGGCACCATCGCCGTCACCATGCCGGTGGTGTAGCCGGCAGCGAGTGCCTCGATCACACCGATGGCCAGGCCGCCGGCCAGGCAGCGCAGCGGGCTCTGGATGCCGAAGATGATCGCCGCCGCGAAGCCGATGAAGGTGAGGCCGAGCGAGGCGGTGAAGTCCATGCCCGAGCTGTAGAGGATCAGCAGGCCCGCCACGCCACCGAGCAGACCACCGACCAGCAGGGTGGCGCACTGCACCCCCAGCACCGGGATGGAGGCGAGTTCCGCGCCGCTGGCGTTGACGGCGGCCGCACGCATCATGCGGCCGAGTTGCGTGCGCAGCAGAATGAGCCAGGTGAGCCCGACCAGCACCAGCGCAACGGCCACGTTGATCAGCCCCTGCGGGCTGACGCGAAAGCCGCCGATGTCGAGCACCTGGGTGAAGGTCTGGCGCACGAAGGGCTGCGTGCCCCAGATGATCAGCACGATGGAGGAGATCGCCAGCGACAGGCCGAAGCTGGCCAGCGCCACGCGGATACCGTCCTCGCCGCCGCCACGCTTGAGCAACAGGTAGATGCCCGCCATCACGGCGGAAGCGGCCACCGCGCTCGCCAGGCCGGCGACCATGCCCAACGGGCCTGCCACGGCCGTGGCCACGGCCGCGGCCAGCAGGGCGTAGGCGCCGATCGCGAAATCAACGGTGGCGGCGGTGGTGAAGAACAGGGTCATGGGCAGCGCCAGCAGCGCGTACACAGACCCGTTCAGCAGGCCGCGAAGGGCGTATTCCAGCATCGTGCCGTCCGCTGCTGCGTTACTTGGCGCCGGAACGGAACTGGCCGCCGCGGATGGTGGTGACCACCAGCGCGTCGGCACCCCAACCGTCGCGGTTGTCCTTGCTGAAACAGGCCTTGCCCATCGACATCGTCTCGAAGCCGCACAGGGTCTCGATGGTGTCGCGCATCTGCTGGCCGGTGACCGGGCCCTGGATTTTCTTGAGCGCCGCGGCGATGGCCATGTAGCCGTTGGCGGCCACGATCTCGGCCCAGCCCTGTGGCTTGAAGCCACTCTTTCCCAGGATCTCCACCAGCCGCTGCTCGGGTGGCGTGGGGTCGTAGGCCAGGTTGCCGATGCTGAGCACGCGCACCCCCTCGCCCAGCGGGCCGGCGGCGTCGATGAAGCTCTTTTGCGCCAGGCCGCTGTTGCCATACAGCGGAACCTTCAGCCCGACCTGGTTGACGGCCTTCAGGAACGAAGCACCGAGCGAGGAGACCGACAGCTGCATGAACACCGCGTCGACACCCGCGTTGCGCATCTTGGTCACGTGGGGCGTGAGGTCGGTTGCGGTGTAGGGTGCGCCGAGCGTCTCCGCCACGGTGAAGCCCAGTTCCTTGCCCAGTTTCTGCGCGTGGTCGCTGCCGAATTTTCCGTAGGCGTCTTCCTGGTAGATGACGCCGATCTTCTTCGCGCCGTTCTTCACCGCTTCGCGCAGCAGCGTCTCCACACCCACCATGTCGTTGATCGCGACACGGAACACCCAGGGGTGGAAGTTGTTGGCTTTGTCGGTAACGGCCACCGTGCCGGCGGGCCCGAGCAGCGGCACCTTCAGGCGGTCGGCGATCGGGCCGGCCGCGAGAATGCCGCCGCCGGTGCCGGGCCCGAGGATCGCCACCACCTTCTCGTCGTTGATGAGCTGCGTGACGCAGCGGGCGGCTTCGGTCGGGTTGGTCTTGTCATCGCAGAACACGAGATCCATGCGGCGGTCGCCCACCATGCCGCCGAACTCCTTGTGCAAGGCATTGACCGCGTCGCGCTCGGGCAGGCCGAACACCGCGGCAGGCCCGCTCAGGCTGAGCACCACGCCCACCTTCACCGGTGGCTGGGCCTGCGCCCAGGCGGACACCGGGCCCAACACGGCCGCCGCGGCCACGGCCGAGGCCCAACGGGCGAACGCCCTCTTCGTCGTCGAATGCATGCTTGTCTCCTGGTTTTGATGTCAACGAAGCCCACCGCTGGCGCGGATGACTTCTCCACTGATGGCGTCGGAACCCGGTGCGAGAAAGAAGGCGAGTGCCTTCGCCACATCCAGCGGCCCCACGTGTTCCCGCAAGGGAATGCGGCGGCGCTGCATTTCGATGAATTCGGGGCTGAACGAGGCCTTGACGCGCTCGGTGTAGACCGAGCCCGGCGCCACCACGTTGATGCGGATGCCGTCGGGCCCGAGGCTGCGACACAGCGTGTGCGTGAGGCCCACCACCGCGGCCTTGGCGGCGTCGTAGCCGGCGTTGCCCATGTGGTCGAAGTTGCCGAACGCCGCCAGCGACGCCACGTTGACGACCTTTCCGTAGCGGTGCGTGCGAAAGTGCGGCACCAGCGCGCGCGTCATGAAGAAGGCGCTGTGCAGGTTCAACCGGACCGTCTGCTCGAACTCGTCGCCGGTGATGCGGTCCAGCGGGCGATCGATGATGTCCTCACCGATGCCCGCGATGCCCCCGGCAATGTTGGCCAGGCCGTGCACCTGGCCAAAGCGCTCCACCGCGACCTGCCCGGCCTGCAGGGCACCCTGCTCGCCGGCAACATCGACCTTGAGCACGGCCAGCCGACTGGCCGCTTCGCCCACGCGCTCCTGCAGCGCGGCCAGGCGCTTGCCACTGATGTCGCAGGCCATGACACGGGCACCGTCCTGCAGCAGCAGCGCCACGAGTTCGCCACCAATGCCCCCTGCGGCGGCGGTGACCAGGTAGGTGCGATCGGCATGGCTCATCGGGCCACTTCCTTCTTCAACTCATGGCCGCATGCGCCGCAGAAGTGGTGGTCCTCGGGCAGATCGGTGGCGCCACACGATCCACAAACCACGCTGTACCCACCCCAGGGCGCCACCGTGACGTGACCGGTGTCCACCGCTTTCCAGCTCGACTCGGCATCGACCGGGCGTTTGTGGAAGAAGGCGCCGAAGCCCGCACGCGACTCCATCGACGGAAAGTGCAGCGTGAGCCATTCGCGGGCCTGGGTCATCTCGCGAAACGCCAGTTCCTTCTGGTGATTCAACGCAACCTTGGTGTAGCGCAGCGCGTCGGGGAACATGCGCGCGAGGTTGTCCACGATCTTCTCGACTTCCGCGTCGAGATCGTCGGCATCGGCCACCGCGTTGGCCACGCCCCATTCGAGGGCCAGCTCGGCGGTGACGGGCTTGAGCGCCATGAGCACATCGCGCGCGCGCTTGTCGCCCACCACCAGCGGCCACCACTGCGTCGGGCCGAAGCCGGCCACGCTGCCGATGCCCACACCGACCTGCTGCAATTTGGCCGTGGAAGCCATCACCACGAAATCGGCCGCCAGGTGAAAGGCGTTTGCGCCACCGACCACATCGCCATTGACGCGGTGGATCACCGGCTTGGGGCAATGAAGGATCTCGGCAAAGGTGCGTTCGAGCGCGCGCTCGTAGGAGCGCATGCCGATCATGTCGTCGCTGTAGCGCAGGTGGTAATCGTTGACGTCGCCACCGGTGGAGAAGAAGCGCTTGCCCGCGGCGGTGATGACCACGCTGCGCACGCCAGGCCCTTCCCCGGCGCGCACCAGCGCGTCACAGATTTCGTCGAGCGTCTGGCGCCGGAACGAGTTGCCGCGCTTCTCGCGATTGAGGGTGATCCAGGCGGCATGGCCGCGCTGTTCGAACACGATGTCCTCGTACTGGACATCAAAGGTTCGGTACTCCTTCATCAGTTCACCTTTCGGGTCTTGTCGGCCCAGAAGCGGGCACGCAGTTCGGTTTTGAGAATTTTTCCGAGGGCGTTCTTGGGCAGCTCCTCGACGATGTCGATGGCCGACGGGCACTTGTAGCCAGACAGGCGCTCGCGGCAGAAGGCAATGAGCTCGGGGGGCGTGATGGCTTGCTGCGGGTGAAGCGACACGAAGGCGTGCGGCAGCTCACCCCATTGCTCGTCGGGCTTGCCGACGACGCTGGCCTCTCGCACGGCGGGGTGCCAGTAGAGGACCTCTTCCACCTCGCGGCTGGAGATGTTGGCGCCACCGCTGATGATCAGGTCCTTCTTGCGATCCACGATCGTCAGGTAGCCGCGCTCGTCCAGCGTTGCCATGTCGCCGCTGTGCAACCAGCCATTGCGGATGGTCTCGGCCGTCTTCTCCGGGTCGTTCCAGTAGCCGGTCATCATCTGCGGGCCGCGGAACACGATCTCGCCGACCGTGCCGGGCGGCACGTCGTTCCCGTCGTCGTCGACCACGCGCAGCTCGCAACCAAAGGCAGCGCGGCCGCACGAGTTCAGGCGCGCGCGATCACCCTCCGTCGCCTCGAGGTGGTCGCGCTTGTCCAGGTAGGCCGCGATGGAGGCGATCTCCGTCATGCCGTAACCCTGGATGAAGATGTTGCCGAACACCGCCATCAACCGCTCCACCCGTTCGGTGGGCATGGGCGCCGAACCGTAGCCGATGGTGATCAGGCTGCTGGTGTCCGCCTCGGCCAGCCGCGGGCTCTCCAGCACGCGAAACAGCATGGTCGGCACCAGGTGGCAGTGCGTGATGCGCTCCTGCTCCACCAACCGCAACCAGCGCTCGGCGTCGAAACGGCGCTGATCGGTGAACACCACGCAGCCGCCCACGAGCCACGCCGGCACGTAGAACATGTTGATCGAGGCGATCGAGTTGTGCGGGTAGACCAGCAGCAGCCGGCTGGCGGGTTTGAAGTCGTACCCGATCACCACCACCGGCGCGTGGACCACGCTCTGGCGTTGCTGATGCAGCACGCCCTTGGGTGTGCCGGTGGCGCCGCTGGTGTAGCAGATGAAGAACGGGTCGTCGGCCGTGACGTCGACGGTGGGCTCGGCGGTGTCGCTCCCGGCCAGCCAGCGCTCGTATTCGGATGCCGGCTCGCCCGGCTCGACAACGATCACACGCCGCACCGACGGCAGTGCCCCGGCCTCGTTCAGCCGCTCGGCGTACTCCTTCTCCACCAGGATCAGCGAGGCACCGCAGTGATTGACCACACCGGCGATCTCGCGCGGTACGCTGCGAAAGTTGATCGGCACATGCACGAAGCCGCCCTTGGCGGCAGCGGCCACCGCCTCCACCGCCTCGACGTGGTTGTTCATCAACACCGCCACGCGGTCGCCGCGCTGGAGGCCCGCGGCGTAAAGGGCGTGAACCTGCCGGTTCACCCGCTCGTTGAACTGCGCATAGGTGAAGCGCCGCTCCCCATCGACGTAGGCACACGCATCGGGGCTGCGCTGCGCGCAGCGGCGGATCCATTCGGCAACGGTCATGGCCTGCGGTTCCTGCTCGTGGACATGCGGGCTCTCAGCCCAGCTTGAGCGACAGCGGCGACTCGATCGCGCGGCTGAGGATGCGTGGCTCGTAGCGCACGGGCGCGGCAAGTTCGACGCCCGGGTAGCGCCGCACCATTTCGCTCAGACCGATCTCCACCTCGAGCCGCGCCAGTGGCGCGCCGAGGCAGAAGTGGATGCCATGGCCGAAGGCCAGGTGCGGGTTGGGGTTGCGCGCAATGTCGAGCCGGTCGGGGTCGGCGAACTGCGCCGGGTCCCGGTTGGCGGACGCCATGAGCAGCATGACGCGATCGCCCGCCTTCACGTCAACGCCACCGATCTGCATGTCCTGCGCGGCGGCGCGCATGGTGCCCTTCATGGGGCCGTTGAAGCGAAGACACTCCTCGATCGCCGTTTTCACCAGTTGCGGCTGCTCTTGCAGACGCTGCCATTGGCCCTGTTGCAGCAGCGCGGCCACGGTGTTGCCGATCATGATCTGCGTGGTCTCGTGACCCGCGTTGAGGATCAGCATGCACGAGTAGATGACATCGTCCGGCGTCAGCGAGCTGTCGTTGCGCTGCACCTCCATGAGCCAGCTCATCATGTCGTCGCGCGGCGTCTTCAGGCGCTCCTGGTACAGGCCCTGGAGGTAGGCCTTGAACTCGACGATGGACTGCTGCGCCCGGTCCATGCGCTGCGGCGTTCCCACGCCACCGTGCAGCAGTTCGTTGAGCTCCCATGACCAAGCGTGAAAGCGATCAAGGTCTTCACGCGGCGCCCCGATGACGGTCGCAATGACGTTGGCCGGCATCAGGTAACCGAAGTCGCTGATGAGGTCGACTTCGCGCTTGTCGCGCCAGCCGTCGAGCAGCTCGGTCACGAAGGTCTGCACCACGCCGCGCATGGTCAGCACCGTCTTGGGTGTGAAGGAGCGGCTGAAGATCTTGCGCAGCCGCGTGTGCTTCGGCGGGTCGACGAACACCGGCCAGCTGTTGAGCACTTCGTAGGTCAGTGCGTACTTCTCCCGGTCTTCGGCCGACAGGCGGGTCTCGAAATACGGCGTGATGGTGTCGGCCAGCAGGCGGTCGTCGTGCAGGCCCGCGTAGACATCGACGTAACGAGAAACGATCCAGCCGCGCCAGCGCTCGTTCCAGTGCACGGGGCGGCTTTCGCGCAACTCCTGGTAGTAAGGAAATGGATCCTGCAACAGGGCCGGGTCCAGCAGGTCATCGGCGGCGGTCGTCTTCAAACCAGTGTCTCCATCAACTAAGCGTTTGCTTAACAATTATTGAGCGCTTGCTTAGTTTAGACTTCGACCCAAGGAGTGTCAATCGCCATGAATCTTGGAATCCAGGGGAAAGTCGTTCTGGTCACCGGCTCCAGCCGGGGCATCGGCCTGGAAGAAGCGAAGCTGTTCGCGGCCGAGGGCGCGCGGGTCGCCATCAACGGCGTCGACGCGCCACGCGCCGAGGCGGCCGCGGCGGCCATCCGGGCCGCTGGCGGCGACGCGCAGGCCTTCGCGGCCGATGTGTCGGACGCGGCGCAAGTCGCGCTCTTGTTCGAGCGGATCGCCGCGCACATGGGACCTTGCAGCATCCTGGTCAACAACGCGGGCCTGGCCGGTCGCCATCTGGGCCATCTCGCCGAGAAGATCACCGAGACCGACTGGGACCTCGTGATGGGCAGCCACCTGCGCGCCACCTGGCTGTGCACGCGCGCCGCCCTGCCCGCGATGCGCGCGGCCGGCTGGGGACGCATCGTCAACACCTCGTCCATCCACCACACCGGCGGCGGCCGCCCGGGCGTGTCTTCGTATGCGGCGGCCAAGGCCGGCATTGCGGCGTTCTCGCGCGCCACGGCGAAGGAAGTGGCGGCCGACGGCGTCACGGTGAACACGGTGGCCCCCGGCTTCGTGCGCACCGAAATGCTCACCCAGTTGTCGGACCGGTTTCAGGACACGGTGCGCAAGCAGTCGCCGGTGGGTCGGCCTGCCGACCCCGAGGAGATCGCGGCCGCGGTGGTGTTCCTGGCTTCGCGCCAGGCGTCCTACATCACGGGCGCGTTGCTCGCCATCGACGGCGGGCGCCGCGAGTTCGTGTGGGACTGATGCCGCCTGCCCGGGTGAACTGCACCAGCCCCACGCCCACGAGAGCGATCGCCGCGCCGGCCAGTTTGAGCGGCGAGAAGGTCTCGCCCGTCATCCACCACCCGGCCACACCCGCGATCGGGGGCAGCAGGTACATCAGCGGCGCGGTGCGCGCCACACCGAGCCCGTGGTTCACCCAACCCCACACGATCCAGCCGGTGAACGAGGAGACGATCAACGCCCAGGCCAGGCCGAGCCAGATGCCACCGGACAGCGTGCTCCAGTCGTGGCGCAGGCCGGCGGCGCCGGTGAGCAGCATCAACGGGGGAAAGGCCATGAGCGTGGTGTAGGCCATGACCAGCGTGGCCCCACGGCGCTGGATGAGCGCGCGCGCAGCCACGGTGTGCAGTGAAAACAGCAGCGTGGCCAACAGCAGCACCAGGTCGCCCACGCTGGCCCGCCAGCCAAGGCCGAACTTGTCGGTGAGGAAGATCAGGATGCCGGCGCACGCCAGCAAGGCACCGCCGAGTTGCGCGGCGCTCAGCCGCTCCGAATGCCCCACGACGAGAATGCCCAACGTCATCAACGGGCCGCAGGCCAGGATCAGCGCCGTGGAGAACGGCGACGAGAGGTGGATACCCCAGGTGATCAGCGTGACGTGCAGCACGTGGCCGAGCAAGGTGAGCCAGGCCAGCGCGCGCCACTCCGCGCGCTCCAGCCGCGGCCAACGCGTTCCGTACAACGCCAGCAACAGCACCAGCGCGCACAGTGGGGTGACCACGTAGCGCGCGAACAGGAACGCCCCCGGCTGCAGGACCGAGGTGACGAGCTTGATGACGCTGAAGTTGGTGCCCCAGACGATCAGCAGCAACACCGCGACCACCAGCGCCAGGCCCTGCCGCGAACGGCCTGGCGGGCTCATTCCAGCGGCCAGCGGGCAGCGTAGATGGACGTTCCGCTCGCGGCCAGCTTGCGCAGGCCCGCCGGCGGTTGCAGGCGACTGGATTCGTAGCGGCGCGCCAGCGATTCGCAGCGCGCCACGCAAGAGGCCACGCCCATGCGGTCGATCCACGACAACGGCCCGCCGGTCCAGGGCGAGAAGCCCCAGCCCAGAATGGCGCCCACGTCGCATTGCGAAGGATCGGTGATCACGCCCTCATCGAGGCAACGCACCGTCTCCAGCGCCTGCGCAGCGAGCAGGCGGTCGCGCGCGTCGGCCACGCTCATCGCCGTGCGTTGCGAACCCGCGGCGAACGCGCGCAGGCCATCCCAGAGGTGGCGGCTGCCGTTGTCGCCGTAGTCGTAGAAGCCGCGCGCATTCTTCTTGCCCTTGCGCGACGCCTGCTCGACCATGCGCCCCACCATGGCGTAGCCGGGGGTGAAGGCATAGGCATCGCCGAGGTCATGCGCGGCTTGCAGGTTGATCTGGTGAATGAGGTCGAGCGCAACCGCGTCGGACAACGCCAGTGGCGGCACCGGCATGCCGGCGGCCACGCCGCCGGCCTCGATCACGGCCGGGTCGCAACCTTGCGCCAGCATGTCGAAGGCTTCGGCCTGGTAGGCCATCACCACGCGCGTGGTGTAGAAGCCGCGCGCGTCGTTCACCACGATCGGGGTCTTTCCGATGGCACGCGCGAAGTCCATGGCATGGGCCAGCGTCTCGGCGCTGGTGCGCTGCCCACGGATGATCTCCAGCAGCGGCATGCGCGGCACGGGCGAGAAGAAGTGCAGGCCGATGAAGTCTTCGGGCCGCACCGACGCCTCGGCCAGGCCGGTGATGGGCAGGGTCGAGGTGTTGGTGGCGAACAGCGCGCTCGGGCCGGCGGCTTCTTCGGCCAGGCGCGTTGCCTCGGCTTTCACGGCGCGGTCCTCGAACACGGCCTCGACCACGATGTCCACGCCACTCAAATCACCGTATTGGTCGGTGGGTGTGATGCGCGCGAGCGCGGCCTGCGAGACCTGCGCGTCCAACCGGCCCGCAGCCACGCCGGTGGCCTCCTGCTTCTCCAGCGCTTCGAGCCCGCGGCGCGCCGCCTCCAGCGTGCGATCCACCAGCACCACGTCCATTCCGGCGCGCGCCGCCACCAGCGCAATGCCGCTGCCCATCAGCCCGGCCCCCAGAACCCCCACGCGCGCAAAGCTTCGCGTGGGCACGCCCACGGGCCGGCTGGCCAGGCGGTTCGCGTCGGCCACGCTCAGGCCCAACGTGCGCACCATGTCGCAAGCCACCCCACTGCGCGCCACCTCGGCAAAGGCAGCGGCAGCGTCCTGCGTGCCCATCACGGCGGCGGCGTTGGCCCGATCGGCCGGGCGCTGGGCGCGCTGCGCGGCCTCGAGCACCACCCAGCGGCGGGCCTCGTCGATCACCCCCTCGGCCGGCCACAGTTCGTCGATGAGGCCCGCCTTGTGCGCGGCCGTGGGCGTGAGCGCGGTGGCATCGCGCAGCAAGCGCAACGCAGCCTCGCGGCCCACGCGCGTGGCCAGCCGCAGCGCCGTGCCGAACAACGGCGCCAGGCCGTAGCGCCCGTCGGTGAAGCCGACGCTGTAACCCGCGCTGCGGGCGCCGAAGCGCCGGTGGCAAGCCAGTGCGAGTTCCAGGCCCACGCCGTGCGCGTCGCCTGTGAGCGCCGCCGCCACCGGCTTGGCCGCGGCCTCGAGGGAAGAAGCCAGCGCCAGAGACCGCCGCGCAAACGCCTCGAGCACCACGGGCTCGTTCTCGCCCGCCCGACTCAGCCAATGCAGATCGAGCTCGCCAAGGAAGCGGCCATCGCCGGGTGCGATCACGATGCCGTTCACCGCGTCATCGGCCAGGCAGGCTTTCACGGCGCGCTCCAAGGCCGCCAGGGCCTCAGGCCCGAAGGCGCCCGCGGGCGTGCGCAGCAAGGCCACGCCGTCCGCATCGTTCTCCCAGGTCACGTTCATGCGCTCAGATTCCCAGGTAGGCGCTGCGCACGCGGTCGTCCTCGCGCAGCTGCTCGGGTTTTCCATCGAGCACGACCTGGCCGTTCTCGATCACATAGGCATGGTGTGCCAGACCGAAGACGAAGGCCGTGTTCTGCTCCACCACCAGCACCGCAATGCCATCGGCGTTGATGCGCCGGATCACCTCGCCCAGCTTGCCGACCATCTTGGGAGACAGGCCCAGGCAGGGTTCGTCGACCAGCAGCACGCGCGGGCGCCCCATCAGCGCGCGCGCGATGGCCAGCATCTGCTGCTCGCCGCCAGACAATGTGCCCGCGCGCTGCATCGCGCGCTCCTGAAGCACAGGGAACTGCGCAAACATCTTTTCAATATCTTCCTGAACATGCTGCGGCGGCTGCAGGAAGCCCCCCATCTCCAGGTTCTCGAGCACGGTCATGTCGGGAAACAGCTGGCGCCCCTGCGCCACCTGCACCACGCCGCGGCGCACGATGTCCGCCGTCTTGCGGCCGTGCAGGGGATCGCCATCCAGGCTTACGCGACCCCGCGAGGGGACCAACCCGGTGATGGCGTTGAGCACGCTGGTCTTGCCGGCGCCGTTGGCGCCCACGAAGCCCACCACCTGCGCGTTGCGCACCTCGAACGAGACGCCGCGCACCGCCTGAACGCCGCCATAGGCGACATGGATGTCTTCAACTGACAGCATCGGCCTGCACTCCCAGGTATGCCTCGACCACGCGCGGGTCGCGCGTCACTTCCTCGGGCTTGCCGTCCGCGATCACGGCACCGGCGTCAAGCACGACCGCCCGCGAGACCAGGCTCATGAGGAAGTGCAGGTTGTGCTCGATCACCCAGACCGAGACACCGGCCGCGTGCACCGCGCGGATGATGCGCTGCAGGTTCGCCAGCTCGTCGGCGCTCAGGCCGGCGGCGGGCTCGTCGAGCAGCAGCATGGTGGCACCGGTCTGGATGGCCATTGCGATGCCCAGCACACGCATGACGCCACTGGGCAACGAGCCGGCGAGCTCGTGCGCATAAGGCTCCAGCCCGAGCTCGCGCATCGCGTCCGCAATGACCGGGCGGCGCGCGTTCGCGTTGCCCGAGGGCAGGTGCGCCGCGGTCCGCAGGCCCTCCGCCACAGTGAGCTTGGGAAACACGCGCGCGCCCTGGAAGGTGCGCACCAGGCCCTGGCGCGCGAGCACGTGCGGGGCCAGGCCGGTCACGTCGCGCCCTTCGAACAGGATGCGCCCTTCGGTGGGGCGGAAGAAGCCGCTCACCGCGTTGAACAGCGTTGTCTTCCCCGCGCCATTGGGCCCGATGAGGCCGGTGATTTCGCCGCGCGGCAACTCCAGGTTCACGTCGCGTACGGCAACCAGCCCCCCGAAGCGCTGCGTGACGCCTTCAATGCGCAACACGGACGTCATGCAAGCCCCCGTTTCCAGCGTGCGAGCCGGTCGCGCATCACGCCGGCGATGCCTTTGGGCATGAACAGCACCACCAGCACGATGATCACGCCCAGGATGACCATCCGATACAGGTTGGTCACGCGCAGCATCTCGGGCAGGCCGAAGAAGATGAGGGTGCCGATGATCGGTCCGGCCACGGTGCCGATGCCACCGAGTATCAGCACGCCGATCAGCGAGATGGTCTCGTGCGCGTTCAACAGCTCGGGCGAGATGAAGCTCATGATGGGCGCGTAGGCGCAGCCCACCATGGCGGCCAGCATCGAACTGATCACGTAGGCCGTGAGCTTGTAGCCCACCACGTTGATGCCAAGGAAGGACGCGAGCGTCTCATCCTCGCGCACCGCGATCAGGCCACGGCCGAAGCGC
Organism: Hydrogenophaga sp.; assembly: GCA_016741995.1. GTDB lineage: Bacteria > Pseudomonadota > Gammaproteobacteria > Burkholderiales > Burkholderiaceae_C > Hydrogenophaga. Next base: position 90,536 of record JACVCO010000007.1, read on the forward strand.
GAACGTGCAATCAACAATGACACGAGCAGACAGACCAGCAGCATGCCAACGGCCAGGCCATACAGGCCACGACCGGAAGAGAAATCCATGCCGAACAACGCTGGCGGCGAGTACATGACCCGCAACCCCATCGGCCCGCCGGTGACCGAGTGCCAGTTGGCCACCACCAGACGCGCCAGTTCGCCGAATGCGAAGGTGAGCAATGCCAGGTGCACACCCCCGGTGTAACGAAGCGCGGGGTAGCCGATCAACGCGGAAAGCACGCCGGCGAACAGCATGGCCAACGGGATGGCCAGCCAGAAATTCACGCCGAACGAGGTCACGAGCAATGCCGAAACGTAGGCGCCTATGCCATAGAACGCCGCGTGCGACATGGCGAACTGCCCCGCATAGCCCATCACGATGTTGAGCGAAATGGCCAGTGCGGCCTGCATGGCGAGCAGCGTCCCCAGGTACACAAGGTAACGCGACCCACCGAGCGCTGGCATCAACAACAACACGGCAAACAGAATCCAGCCCGCCCACGGCACCATGCGTGCCGCACGTTGGCGCCATTGGGCCGCCGCTGCGGGCCCGGATCCCAGAGTCGACGACTGCATCACCGAGCTCATACGCGCGTCTTCCCACGCTGACCGAACAGCCCGGTGGGGAAGTACAGCAAGGCCACGATGAGCAGGATGAAGCCGTAGCCGTCGCGGAACGCGGCCGACAGGTAGCGCGAGCCCAGGCTCTCGGCCACACCCAGCATGAAGCCCGCCACCACCGCACCGGGCACGCTGCCCAGCCCGCCCAGCACGGTGAGGATGAAGCCCTTCATGAGCGGAGCGGCCGCCATGTAGGGCGTGATGGCGAACAGGCTGCCGTAGAGCACGCCCGCCGCCCCCGCCATGGCGCTGCCGAGCACGAACACCACCGCCGTCACCTGTGCGGTCTGGATGCCCACCAGCGCGGCGCCCGTGCGGTTCTGGCCCATGGCGCGGATCGCCTTGCCGATGCGCGTCTTCTGCAGGAACAGATAGCAGGCCGCCACCAGCACCACGACCAGCACGAGCACCAGCATGCGTTGCGACGACAGCGTGAGCCCGGCGATCTCGAAGCTACCCGGGAACGGCGGTTCGAAGTTGCGCGGGTCGGGCGTGAACGCGGCTGCGGCCAGGTGCTCGATCACCATGATGAGACCGAGCGACGCGGTCAGCCCGGTCATGTGGTCCGTCAGCGTGAAGCGGAACACGAGGCGCTCGAGCAACAACCCGAGCGCGCCCATGGCCACCATGCCGATGAGCAAGGCAGACCAGAACCCCAACCCCGCCGACACCACGAAGTACGCGGTGTACGCCCCCAGCATCACCATCTGGCCGTGCGCGAAGTTGAGGATGCCCATGATCCCGAACACCAGCGTCACGCCCACGGCAACCGTGGCGTAAAGGCCGCCGACCATCAGGCCATCCAGCAGGGTTTGAATGAGGTCCATGTCCGCTTCACTCCGCTTCAGCTTGCGCTTGCGCGCACCGACGACACCTTGCCGCCTTTGAGGATGCCGATGTCGATGTCGGATTGCGCGCGGCCATCCTTGTCGAAGCGCATCAAACGAACGCCCTCGTAGCGCATGTCCTTGATGCGCGCGGTGATGGCCTTGATGTCGGTGACCGAGCCGACCTCTTCCATCGCCTTGGCCATCATGAACACGGAGTCGTAGAAGGACAGCGCCCAGTAGGTGTTCGGCGATACGTCCTTCCGGGCAAAGGTCTTGTAGCGGTTGATCCAGTCAGCCACCTTCGGATCGCTGGCGTTGTCGAGATCCCGGGTGAGGATTTGCCAGGTGAAGCCCTCGATCTGGCTGGCGTACTTCATGGCCGGCGCGCCGGAGCCACCTCGGTACATGAACTTCTTCGGCAGACCACCCAGTTCGAGCGCCTGACGCAGGATGGACTCGACCATCGCGTCATTGGTGCCCGTCAACATGCCATCCAGGCCCTGGTTCTGGAACTTGCGCAGCACGGGCGCGAAGTCTTGCGTGTCGGGCTGGAAGTACTCCACCACCGGCACCTGCACGCCGTTCTGCTCGAGGATGGGCTTGTAGATGGCGACGATGCTTCGACTCACATCCTCATTGGGAAGCATGATGCCGACCTTCTTGAGGCCCAGCTCTTTCACACTGGTCGGCACAAAGCTGCGGGCGGTGGTCGCGTCGTTGTTGAGTGTGCGGAACATGGTCTCGGCGCCGGGCTTGCCAAGCAAGGTGTCCATGAGCGTGAAGGCGCCGATGTAGAGCACCTCGTTGCGCCCGAACAGCGTGGCCGCTGCCATGCCCGGGCCGCTGGTGAGCATGCCGTAGATGACCTTGACGTCGTCATCGCGCAGCAGGCGCTGCGCGCCGCTGACGGCCACTTCCGGCTTGGACTGCGCATCCTCCGAGAGCACGGTGAAGGTGTACTTCCGCCCCTTCACATTGATGCCCCCGCGCTGGTTGAGCTCCTCGACCGCCATTCGCACGCCCTCACTGGCCGGCAGATCAAACGTCGAGTGCGGGCCGGTGAGGCTGTTCACCATGCCGATCTTGATGGTGGACTGCGCCAGGCAGGAAGCCGCCAGCGTGAGCCCGGCAACGGATAGGGCCAGTGGGCGCACAGCCTTGGCCAGGAAACGGAGGTTCATGTCAGGACCCTTTCATACGTTCCAGAACTGTTCGCGCAACTCGCGGCGCAGCACTTTGCCCATGCTGTTGCGGGGCAAGGCATCCAGAGTGAACAGTGACCTCGGATACTTGTATCGAGCGATCTTTCCTTCGCAGTAGCCGGTGATCTCCTCGATGGAGAGGCTCTGGCCATCGCGAGGCACCACGCAGGCGCGCGGGGATTCGCCCCATTTCTCGTCCGGCACGCCGACGACGGCGACCTCGAGGATCTTGGGATGCTCGGCGAGCACCCGCTCGATTTCGGCGGGATAGATGTTTTCCCCGCCGCTGACGATCATGTCTTTCTTGCGATCGAGGATGTGCAGGAACCCGCGTTCGTCGATGAAGCCGATGTCGCCGCCGGTTTCCCAGCGGCCGATGCGCATGGCTCGGGTGGCCTCGGGGTTCTCGTGGTAACCCAGAAAGGGCACCGGGTTGCAGGCGTGGATGACACCGCTTTCGCCGCGCGGCATCTCGCGGCCCGACTCGTCCAGGATCGCGATCTCGCAACCGAACGAGGCGCGCCCGAGCGAACGATCGCTGGCCAGAATGTCTTCGTGGCGGCAATAGGTGATCCAGCCACTCTCGGTCCAGCCGTAGGTGTCGGCCAGGCGGGCCTGCGGGAAGCAGTGCTCGAAGCCTTCGATCATCGACAACTGCAGCCGCGAGCCCGAGCTCATCAACCCGCGCAACCGGGGCAGCTCGGGCGTGCGGCCACTCGCCGCGGCGGCTTTCACCAGATCGCCCAGCATGGTGGGCACCAGAAAGCTCCAGGTCACGCCGAAGCGCTGCAGGTCCTGCAGCGAACGTTCGGCGGAGAACTCGCGGCGCAGAACCACCGTGCCACCGACGCAGAGCGTGATCAGCGAAATCGAACCAAAAGACTGGTGGAACACCGGCCCCGGCACCAACGTGACCTCTTCCTCCGTGATGCCATAGCGCCAACCCCACGACGAGAAGCGCGTGAGGATCACCGCATGGCTCATCACCGCGCCCTTGGGAAAGCCGGTGGTGCCCGAGGTGTAGAAGATGGCCGCCGGGTCGTTCAGACCGAAGGCGCGCGGCGGCACACCTGCGGGAGCGGCAGCAACCAATCGGGCGAAGGTGTTCTCGTGCACGCCGGCCGCGCCATACACCACCACCAGATCGGGTACGCGCTGGCCGTTGGCACGCAGCGCGTCCAGATGGCCCAGCAGCTCTTCGCCAAGGAGCACGGCCCGTGCTCCCGAGTTGTCGAGCAGGTAAGACAGCTCCGGCGGCGTAAGGCGGTAATTGGCCGGCACCGCCACCAGCCCCGCGAGCTGCAACCCAAGGTAGCTCTGCAGGTACTCGGGCCGGTTGTGCGCGAACAGCGCCACCCGGTCACCGGCCCGCAACCCACGCGCGAGCAACGCATTGGCCAGGCGCTGCGCGCCATCCACCAGCTCGGCGTAGCTGAGGCTGCCGTGGTCGTGCTCGATCGCGGTGGCCGAAGGGTTGCGTGCTGCGGCAATACGAACCAGATCGGCCAGGCAGCTCACGTGGGGGGCGGGCGAAACCATGGGGCTTTGTCTTCCTCTACTAACTAAGCGCTCGCTTAATTTATTTACAGATTCTGTAGACCCATCGGAAGGTCTGTCAACAGCGTCAACCCGGAATTCGGTTCATCGTCAGTCCTTTCAGATCGAAGGCTGTATCGGTCAGCAAGTCAGGATCCACCGGCGTCTCATCGGTCACCAGCTTGCGTGCGAGCATGAATTCGGCCGGTCGGTTCACCGCATCGGCCGCCAGCAGCCGGCCCTGGCGCAGATAGAACACGGTGAACGCACGGCTTTGCATGTCGCCCCGAACGACCACGGTGTCGTGGCCGCGCGAAATACCCACCATCTGCAACTTCAGGTCGTATTGGTTGGACCAGAACCATGGCACGCCCAGGCAAGGCTGGTGCTGGCCGCACAGCGTGGCGGCGGCGGTGCGCGCCTGCTCCAGTGCGTTGGGCACGCTTTCGATGCGCATGCGCCCTTCATGGCCCGGCACCGGGCGGCTGGTGCAGTCGCCGGCGGCAACGATGAACGGGTCCGCGGTGCGACAGCACGCATCGACGACGATGCCGTCGTCGCAGACCAGGCCAGCCGCCAGCGCGAGTTCGATCTCGGGCAGCACGCCCACGCCGATCACCACCACGTCGGTGGGCAGACGGCCCTCGTGGCCAGCGGCGTCGCGCCAGAACACGGCATCGATGCGGCCATCCGCCGAAAAGCCGAAGCTGTCCACCTGCACACCGGTCAGCAGTTTCACGCCGGCGTCGCGGTGCACCGACTCGTAAAAGGCCGAGAGTGCGGGTGGAGCGACGCGCGCCAGCACCCGCGGCTGCGCCTCGATCACCGTGGGCCGCAGGCCGCATTGGACGGCGAGGGCAGCGAGCTCCAGGCCGATGTAGCCACCGCCCACGATGGTCAGGCGCGCGCCCGCAACGAACTGCGGCCGCAGCCGCTCGGCGTCCGCCAGGGTGCGCAGGCAGTGCAGGTTCGGCGCGCGCTCCATCGCTTCGGCCTGCGGCCCGCCCAGGCGGCGCGCGCGCGCGCCGGTGGCCAGGGCAAGCTGCGAGTAAGGGAGCACTTCGCCGGTGGACAACACCACCTGCCGCGCATCGCGCTCGATACGCGCCACGCGCGCACCGGAGCGCACCGTGACACCAGCCTGGGCATAGGTCTCCGCGGGCCGCATGAACAGCGCTTCGGGCGTGGCGGCCGGATCACCCAGCCAGCTCTTGGACAGGGGAGGCCGCTGGTACGGCAACACCGGCTCGTCGCCGAGCAACAGCACCGGCACATCGGGATCGAGTTGGCGCAACCGCAGCGCGAGCTCCACGCCGGCGTGGCTCGCACCGATCACGATACGCGGCGCAGCCGCTGTCGTGGACGCCCTCATGAGACGCTTCCCGCGTCGCGCCACTGGCGCCGCCCGACCACGAAATGATTCAGCACCGAGGTGCCATCAACCACCGCCATCATGCGGGCGTCACCCGCCAGCGCCACCAGCGGATGCGACTGGTGCAGCGAGGACGAGCCCAGCAGGTCTTCGGCCCAGCGACAGGCTTCGAGCGCGAGTTCGCCAGCCATGGCCTTGGCCGCGGACGCCATGGGCACGGCATCGGCGGCGCCCAATTGCGTGGCGACGCGCATGCACAGCAGATGCGCCGCCTCGCAGCGTGCCCACAACCGCGCCACACCATGCTGAACCAGGGTGCTGCTGGCCAATGGCGCGCGCGCCACGACACGGTCTCCCGCGTAGTCGCGCGCCATCGCCAGGGCCGCGCGTGCAATGCGAACGCCCTGCAACGCCGCCAGCAGGCGGGCGATGGGAAACGCGGCCTTGGCGCCAGCGAGACCGGCGCCCTCCTCGCCCAGCCGCGCCTCGACCGGCAGCTCACAGCCGCGAAACACCACGCGCGCGAAGCCGATGTGCGTCAGGCCCAGCGGAGACAGCGCCTCGCGCTCGAGCCCTGGCGCATTGCCCGGCACCAGAAAGCGCGTGAGTCCGGCGTCGGTGCGCGCGAGCACCACGAACAGGGTGGCGGACAGGCCATGCGTGACCCAGGTCTTCTCGCCATCGAGCACATAACGATCGCCGACGCGCTGCGCCCGGGTGCCCATGCGCTCCAGATCCGAGCCGGCCTCGGTCTCGGTCATGGCAATCGCGCCGATGCCTTCGCCGGCCAACAGGTCGGGCAGGTACCGCGCCTGCTGCGCCGCACTGCCAAACTGGTGCAGGTAACGCTGCACGCTGTGGTTGCCCAGCAGCGTGAGGCCAGGCGAGAGGCCTTCCACCAGGCAGGCGAATTCCAGCCCCGAGAGGCCATGCCCTCCCGCCTCCGGCGGCAGGGTGGATCCCAGATAGCCCGTGGGTGCGAGCTCGCGGAAGATGGCGCGCAACTCATCCGCGTGAAACGGCCGGCCCACGGGCCTTGGGTGCGCCACCGCAATGGCCTCGGCGCGCTCGCGCAGCGCACGCTCGCGCGGGCCGAGGCTGAAGCGATCGGCATCCATCGGCGTCAGCCCTGCACGGGAAGAACCGGCGGCGGCCGAGGCTCGGCACGCTGGGTCGTCTCGAACTCGATCGGCATGCGCACCTGCAGGCTGCGCCCCTCGCCCTGCGGCAGGTGGAACAGGCGGCCGCGCTCGAACAGCTCGGCATCGCCCACCACCTCGGCGTAATCGCGCTCGGGGCCGCAGGGCACACCCGCCGCGCGCAGCAGCGCGGTCCATTCGGCCCGCGTGCGCTTGAGCGCAAGCGGCGCGAACAGGCGCTCGATCTCGTCCTGCGCAGCGCAGCGCTGCTCGTTGTGCGCGAAGCGTGGGTCGTCGCCCCAGCCCGGATGGCCCACCGTCTCGCACAGTGCCTTCCAGTGCCGCAGCGTGATCACGGTCACGAGCAGACGGCCGTCAGCCGCACCCAGCATCGGCGTGCACGACACCGTGGAATGGTTGCCGTTGCGGCGGGCAAAGGCCGGGTCGGCGTCGTACAGGCAGACCTGCGGGTATTGCATGTACAGGCAGGTGTCGGCCAGCGACACCTGGATGAAATCGCCCACGCCGGTCTGGCGCCGATTCTCCAGCGCCGCCAGCACACCCAGCGCGGCCCACACGCCGGTGGTGACATCGACCACAGAAGCGCCGGTGCGAAACCCCGGGCCCTGAACGGGGCCGGTGGCGGCGATCAGGCCCATCGCGGCCTGCGCCAGTCCATCGGTCCCCGCCGGCCCGCCCGTGCCGAAGCCTGTCACCAGCACCGCAATGAGGCGCGGGTTCTCGCGCCGCAGCGAGGCGCCATCCAGGCCGGCGCGGGCCAGCACGGCCGGCCCCAGATTGGAGATCACCACGTCGGCCTGCAACGCCAGCGCCCTGGCCTGCGCGGCCTGCGTCGGGTCGGCGATGTCCAGCAACACGAGGTCCTTGTTGCGGTTGGTGGACGCATACAGCGCGGCCACGTCACCGGCCAGCGGGCCCATGCGCCGCGTCACGTCGCCCTGGGGTGGCTCCACCTTGGTCACCTGCGCCCCCAGATCGGCCAGCGTCTGACCACAGGAGGGCCCCGCCACCATGTGCGTGAACTCCACCACCTTCAAACCCGCAAGAACGGCTGTCAACTCAAGCTCTCCCCAAAGGCCGGCGCGGTGGCCCGTCGTACGTGATGTTTTCGTCGGGTATGTGTCGCCAGCCGGCCTCGCGCGTCATTTCCTCGACGGCGTGCACAGCCAGACCCGCGCTGCGCGGCATGAAGGCCAGCGCACGCAGCAAGCGCCAGTCGAGGCCCATGTCCAGACCCAGTGCGGCCAGGGCGCCATCCTGGTTCATCGGCAGCCGCTTTCCTTTGCTGCGCGCGAGCTCGGCCTCCACCTCGAAGGCCAGCGCCGAGTGCTCACCGCGCACACCGTCGCGGTCGGCGATCGCATACAACCGAGGCACGCGAGGATCCCCGTCGGGATGCAGTGCATGACCATAGCCCGGCACCTTGCGCCCCGAGCCGCGGAAATGGCCGACGATGGCCTGTGCCGCCTGCTCGAGGCTCTCGCGACCGGCGCGCACCTCAGGGACGTGCCGAGCGACCTGCTCGCCGAGTTGCTCGCACGCGCCACCATAGGTATCGCCGAAGGCCATCACGCCACCGGCCACCGCGGCCTGCAACGGCGTGCCCGCCGAAGCCAGATAGCGCGTGACGATGCTCGACGGCACGATGCCGTGGTCGAGCACCGACACCATCATGGCGTCGAGCACACGCGCGTGCCCTGGCGGCGGCAGCTCGCCGGTGGCCAGCAGGAGAAAGGCCTCGGCAAACGAAACCCGCCCCACCAACTCCTGCAGGTCGTAGCCGCGCAACACGACGGCATCGCGATCACCGCAGGCGATGGCCGTGCGCCATTGGTCCCGTGTGGCACTCATGACGGCTCCCCGTCCTCGAACACCATCGAGATGGCCGACACAGGGCAGAGCTCCTCCGCCTCGCGGGCAGCCACCTCGTCGAGCACCTTGGCCACGTAGAGCGCGTGGCCATCGGACTGGAAGGCGAACTTGTCGGGATGGGCCGATATGCACATGCCCGAGCCAACGCAAAGGTTGTTGTCGATGCGGATCGCAACGAGTTTCTTCTCACCCATCGTCACCCCAGCCGCAGGTGAATGGGCGCTTCGATGCTGCGCCCGAGGATGCGCGGCTCCCAGCGGATGCCGGTGGTGACTTCCATCTTCGGGAAGCGACGCAGGATCTCGTTGAACGCGATCTCGGCCTCCATGCGGGCCAGCGGCGCACCCAGGCAGAAGTGGATGCCGTGGCTGAACGACAGGTGCGGGTTCGGATCGCGCGTGGGAATGAAGCGCTCCGCGTCAGCGAACTTTTCGGGATCGCGATTGGCCGCGCCCATCAGCAAGAGAATGCGGTCGCCCTGGCGGATCTTCCGGCCGTGCAGCTCCATGTCCTCACCGGCCAGGCGCATGGTTCCCTTGAGCGGCCCGTTGTAGCGCAGGCCCTCCTCGATGGCCGTCTTCATGCTCTGCGGATTGGCACGCAGGAAATCAAGCTCCTTCGGCAGCTCGATCAGCGTGGTGAGCGTGTTGCAGATCAGGGTCTGCGTGGTCTCGTGCCCGGCGTTGAGCAGGATGATGCAGGAGTGCAGCACATCGTCTTCGGTCAACAGCGGATCGGAGCGCTGCACCTCCATCAGCCAGCTCATCATGTCCTCGCGCGGGTTGTCGATCCGCGCGTCGTACAGCGTCTTGAGGTAGGCCTTGAACTCGATGAGCGCATCCTGCGCGCGGTCGATCCGCGTTTCATCACCGACACCGGCCAGCAGCAGGGTGGTGATGGCCTCGGCCCAATGCTGGAACCGATGCAGGTCTTCGCGTGGTGCACCGATGATCGAAGCGATCACGTTGGCTGGCAGCGGATAGGCGAATTGCGCATTGAGGTCCACCGTCATGCCATCGGCCCACTGGTCCAGGTGCCAGTGCACGTACTCCTCGGTAATGGCGCGCATGGTCTGAACCGCCTTGGGCGTGAAGGCGCGGCTGAAGATGCGGCGCAGCCGGGTGTGGTCCGGTGGATCGGTGAACACCACGAACGAACGCAGCGCCTGGTAGGTGGGCTTGTATCGATCCCGCTCCTCGGCGTTGAGCCGGTTCTCGTACCACGGCGTGATGCGGTCGGCCAGAAACTTCTGGTTGTGCAGCGCGTTGTAGACATCCTGGTACCGCGTCAGAACCCAGCCGCGCCAGCGTTCGTTCCAGTAGCAGGGATGGTGGTCCCGCAGCATGGCGTAGTAAGGGGACGGGTTCTGCACGATCTCGTCATCGAGCAGGTCGTCCTGGACGGCATCGACATTCATTCGGAATCCTCCAGAGCCAGGTAACAGATCAACTAAGCGTTTGCTCATTTTCAGCTAAGCGAGCGCTTATAATATTGACGAACCCGGATCACGTCAACCGACCGACGTGCGCCTTGCTCAACCCAACGGAGAAACCGATGCCCGAAGCCGCTTCCATCTACGACAGCTACAAGCGCCTCAAATTCGATCGCCCTCACCCGCGCGTGCTTCGGGTGACCATGGACAACCCCGGCAAGAAGAATTCGATCGACGAAGTGATGCACCCGGAGATGGTCCGGGTCTGGAATGACATCTCGTACGACGACAGCGTCTCTGCCGTGATCCTGACGGGCGCCGGGGATGCCTTCTGCGCGGGCGGCAACTTCGACATGGTCGATCAGATGGTGGCCGACCACGAGGTGCGCATGAAGAACCTCCGCGAGGCAAGAGACGTTGTCTACAACATGATCAATTGCAGCAAGCCCATCGTGGCGGCCGTGCGCGGGCCGGCAGTGGGCGGTGGCCTGGTCTGCGCAATCCTTTCCGATATTTCGGTCGTCAGTCGCACAGCCAAGCTGATCGATGGACACACCCGCTTGGGCCTGGCGGCGGGTGACCACGCCGCCATCATCTGGCCACTGTTGTGCGGCATGGCACGCGCCAAGTACCACCTGCTCATGTGCACCACGCTCAGCGGCCAGGAGGCCGCCGATATCGGCCTGGTGTCGATGGCGGTGGACGACGACGCGGTACAGGCCAAGGCGCTGGAGATCGCCTCCACACTGGCTGACGGCCCACCCATGGCCATCCGCATCACCAAGTACACGATGAACCACTGGCTGCGCATGGCCGGGCCGATCTTCGATGCCTCGCTGGCCTTCGAATTCCACGGTTTCACCGGACCGGAACTGGCCGAAGGCCTGGCCGCGATCCGCGAGCGACGACCGCCGAAGTTCCCCACCCACAGCGCCTTCTGAAGGGCATACGGCGGTTTTCCAGCACAATGCGGGCCCATGTCGACCTCCGACGTCACCCTCACCGACCTGGTCCAGAAGCGCGTGGACAGCCCCACGGTGCGACGCCTTCTGCTTGCCGGCATTGAATGCTTCTGGCGCGATGGGTTCCACGCGTCGAGCACACGGGACATTGCCAAGCGGGCCAAGCTCAGCCCGGCAGCCGTCTACGTGCACTTTGCCAGCAAGGAAGACCTGCTCTTCACCATCATCCTGGCGGTGGCCGAGCGGCTGCGCGACCGCTTGCGAGAGCTGGCCGAACAGGGCGGCAGCCCGACGGACTTGCTCAAGCGACTGGTACATGCCTACGTTGCGTTTCCCGCGCGCATGTACAAGGCCTCGCTGGTGGCCAACCGCGAATTCAATTCGCTCACACCGTCGCAGCGCAAGCAGGTGGTGAAGATCCGCGACGAGCTTGAGCAGATCGTGGGCGACTGCCTTGAGCGCGGCAAGGCGGCGGGTGAGTTTCGTTTCGCGGACCTGTCCATCACGCGCATGGCAGTGGTCTCGTTGTGCCGCTCGACACTGCTGTGGTATTCGCCGCGTGGGCGCCTCAGCCCTGAGGAAATCGGCGACCAGTACCTGCCATTGGTGCTGGGCATGGTGGGCGGCACCGACAGCGGCGCGGCGCCCACCACGACCTGACGGGTGTGCGCGCTCAGCGCGTCAACACCGCCGCATGGTGGGCGATGTGCTCGCCCACCACGCTCTGGATGAAGAAGTAGCCGTGGTCGTAGCCCGCGTGGCGGCGCAGCGTGAGCGGCTGGCCGGCCGCGGCGCAGGCCGCCTCCAGCCGCTCGGGCGCGAGCTGCTGCGCGAGAAATTGATCGTCCAGGCCCTGGTCCACCAGCAGCGCGGGCACGCGCGCGCCGGCTTCGATGAGCTTCACCGCGTCGTGCCGCGCCCAGGCACTACGGTCGTCACCCAGATAACCCGCAAAGGCCTTGTGGCCCCAGGGCACTTCGGTGGGGGCGCAGATCGGCGCGAAGGCCGACACGCTCTGGAAGCGGCCCGGGTGGCGCAGCGCGAGCGTGAGCGCGCCGTGCCCACCCATGGAATGGCCGGTGATGCCCACCCGATCGGCCTGCAGCGGAAAGTGCTGCGCCAGCACGGCGGGCAGCTCGTCCATGAGCCAGCTCTCCATGCGCCAGTGCGTGGCGTACGGCGCGCGCGTGGCGTCCAGATAGAAGCCCGCGCCGTGGCCGAAATCCCAGTGCGCGTCGGCCTCGGCCACGCCGGTGCCGCGCGGGCTGGTATCAGGCGTGACGAGGATGAGGCCGTGCGCGGCCGCGTATTGCTGCGCACCGGCCTTGATCGCGAAGGTCTGTTCGTTGCAGGTGAGGCCCGCAAGGCAGAACAGCACCGGGCGCGGGCCGGCCTGCGGCGGCACGAAGACGCCGAAGCGCATCGGCAGGCCGGTGGCGCTGGACGCGTGTTCGTAGAAGCCCTGCACGCCACCGAAGCAGCGGTGCGCTTCGAGGGTTTTGAGTTCGCTCATCTCAGAACACCACGACCGAGCGGATCGACTCGCCGGCCTTCATCAGCTCGAAGCCCTTGTTGATGTCTTCCAGCTTGAGCTTGTGCGTGATGAGATCGTCGATGTTGAGCTTGCCTTCCATGTACCAGTCGACGATCTTGGGCACATCCGTGCGGCCGCGCGCGCCACCGAAGGCCGAGCCTTCCCACTTGCGGCCGGTGACGAGCTGGAACGGGCGGGTGCTGATCTCGGCGCCGGCCTCGGCCACGCCGATGATGATGCTGCGGCCCCAGCCCTTGTGCGTGCACTCCAGCGCCTGGCGCATCACCTTGGTGTTGCCGATGCACTCGAACGAGTAGTCGGCGCCGCCGTCGGTGAGCTGCACGATCGCATCGACGATGTTCTCGTGGTCCTTGGGGTTGAGGAAGTGCGTCATGCCGAACTGGCGCGCCATCTTCTCGCGCGCGGGGTTCAGGTCGATGCCGATGATCTTGTCGGCGCCCACCATCTTCGCGCCCTGGATCACGTTCAAGCCGATGCCGCCGAGGCCGAACACGACCACGTTGGCGCCCGCTTCCACCTTCGCGGTGTAGATCACCGCGCCCACGCCGGTGGTGACGCCGCAGCCGATGTAGCAGACCTTGTCGAACGGCGCGTCGGGGCGGATCTTGGCGAGCGAGATCTCGGGCGCGACGATGTGGTTGGCGAAGGTGGAGGTGCCCATGTAGTGCAGGATGGGCTTGCCGCCGAGCGAGAAACGCGAGGTGCCGTCGGGCATCAGGCCCTTGCCCTGCGTGCCGCGAATCAGCTGGCACAGGTTGGTCTTGCGGCTCAGGCAGAACTTGCACTGGCGGCACTCGGGCGTGTAGAGCGGGATCACGTGGTCGCCGGGCTTGAGCGAGGTCACGCCCGCGCCCACCTCCAGCACCACGCCTGCCCCCTCGTGGCCCAGCACCGCGGGGAACAGGCCCTCGGGGTCGGCGCCCGAGAGCGTGTAGTAGTCGGTGTGGCAGATGCCCGTGGCCTTGATCTCCACCAGCACCTCGCCGGCGCGCGGGCCCTCGAGGTCGAGTTCTTCGATGGTGAGGGGGGCGCCGGCTTTCCAGGCGACGGCGGCACGGGTTTTCATGGTGAGGCTCCTCGGGCAATGGTCAAAAAAAAGCGGCCCGTGGTCGACACACGCATCGCTGCGCGCGGCTCGCCACCGGGCCCGGCCATCGTAAGGGATGACGCCCGCTCCGCCGATGACGGCCTCAGCCCTGCGCCGTGGCGAACAAAGCGCCTTCGCTGCGGAAGTCGCCGGTCGGCGGCGCCACGCGAGCACCCTGTATGCCTGCGTGTGCCAGGGCATTGGCCACGAAGCCGCTGGCCTTCATGTCTTCGACAAAAGCCCACACCCCCTGCAGCGCAAGGTCACTGCGGTCAGTGGGGATCCCCACCGCCTGGTGAATGACCATGAAGTTGCCCGGAAGCAGGCGCAGGCCGGCGTGGCGGCGCGCATCGGCTTCCAGCTGCTGGCGCACGCCTGCCGCCACCTCGGCGCCGTGGCTCAAGAATTCGTCCACAACCCCAGGCGATGTGGCCGCGCGCAACACCTGCGCTTGCTTCAGTTCGCGCGAGAGGAACAGGTCGTAGGCACTGCCTTGCCCCACCACCACGCGCACGCCCTCGCGGTCGACCTCCGCACCGGTGCGCAGTGCTGAAGCCTCGCGCACCAGATAAGCCCCCTCGATCTGTACGTACGGTGGCGCGAAGCGCAGTTGCGCCGCGCGCTGCGGATCGAGCGCGAAGAATCCGATGTCGGCCTCGCCGTCGGCCACCGCTTGAACGGAACGGCCAGCGGTCTCGAACAACACCAGTTCCAGTGGCAACGCCAGGCGTTCGGCCAGCCGGCGCGCCAACGCCACCGAGACGCCGCCGGGCTCACCACCCGCACCACGCGCAGCGAGCACCGGGTTACCGAAATTGATGGCGGCGCGCAGGGTGCCGGTGGGCGCGATCTGACGAGCGAGCCCGGCTTCGGGATGGGTCATGCCGTTCATTCCGGCCGGATGCCGGCCTTCTGCACGATGTCCTTGAAGCGCAATGCATCGCTGCGGATGCGTTGCGCGAAATCGGCCGAGGACATGCCGCCCAGCTCGGCGCCCGCGTCGGCGAAGCGCTTCTTCACGTCCGGCTGTTCTAGGGTCTTCACGACCTCGGCGTGCAGACGGGCCACGATGTCGGCCGGAACGCCCTTGGGCGCGAACAGGCCGACCCAGTTGGACGCGTCCACGTTCTTCACACCGGCTTCGTTGGCCGTCACCCAGTCGCGGTTGAAGCTGGAGCGGCGCGCCGTGGTGAGGCCCAGCACCTTCACGCGGCCGGACTGCAGGTGCGGAATGACGGCAGGGATCGCGACCACGCCGAGCGCCACCTCGCCCGAAGCCACGGCGGCCGCAGCCGGCGCACCACCGCGGTAGGGCACGTGCAACAGCTTGGCCCCGGCTTCCATGGCGAACCACTCGCCCGCGAGGTGGTTGATGCTGCCGTTGCCCGGCGAGGAGAACGTGACCGTGCCCGGGGCTTTCTTCGCGGCGGCCACGAGATCGGGCAAGGTGTTGAAGGGCTGCTGCGCATTCGCCACCAGCAACATCGGCGTGTCGCTGATCATCGTGATGGGCGTGAAGTCGCGATCGAGTTCGTAAGGCACGTTGGGGAACAGCGCCGGGTTGACCGCGAACTCGCCGGTGTGCGCGGCCAGCAGGGTGTAGCCATCGGTGGGGGACTTGGCCACGTTGGTGACGGCGATGAAGCCGTTGCCACCCGGTTTGTTGTCGACCACGAAGTTCCACCCCAGGCGCTCGGTGAGTTTCTGCGTGAGCAGTCGCGTGGTGACGTCGACCACGCCCCCGGGCGCGAAGGGAACGACCACGCGGATGGGCCGGTTGGGGTAGTCCTGCGCGAAGGCGGTGGCGGGCAGCAGGGCGGGAGCGGCCATCAGCGCGGCCGAAGCGAGCAGCACGCGTCGGCGTGCCAGAGGGGTGTGGTGCATGTCGTCTCCTTGTATCCGGTGAATGAACCCGGGGCGCGATGCTTTTGGAGACGGCGCATCCGCGCAAACGATTTCTCGCGCGTGTCGCCATGAAGCGGATTCATGCCCTTCCAGGCATGAAAGACATTCATTCGCCCCACCGATATTTCTCGTTTGTCAGGGTCGGGAGGGCTGTCCAGAATCCGCGCCCTATGACAAACGAAGGATCCGGCGCCACCTTGCGCGCCAGCGATGGCGTGTCCATCGCGTACCACGCCCGCATGGCGCCCGCCGGCCGCCCGGTGCTGGCGCTCGTGCACTCGCTGGGCATGGACCACAGCTTCTGGAACGCGGTCGACGCGCGCGTGGGCGATCGCGCCTCGCTGGTGGCGATCGACGCGCGCGGCCACGGCCGCTCCGGGGCATCCGAGACACCGGCCACCGCGGCGCGCATGGCACAGGATCTGCGTGAGGTGATCGAGCACCTGGGGCTGGAGCGTGTGGTGGTGGGTGGCGCGTCCATGGGGGGCTGCATTGCCCTGCAGTTCGCCATCGACCACCCCGAGTGCACGACCGGCCTGGCGCTGATCGACACCACCGCCTGGTACGGCCCCGCCGCCCTCAGCGAGTGGGAGGCGCGCGCACAGAAAGCGATGTCGCAAGGCTTGGCCTCGCTCACCGACTTCCAGGTGACGCGCTGGTTCAGTGACGGTTTTCGCGAGCGCGAGCCGGCCGCGGTGCAGCACTGGGTGAACGTCTTCCTGCGCAACGACCTGCAAGGCTACGTGGCGGCCTGCCGTCTGCTGGGCGCCTTCGATGCGCGCGCGCAGCTTGCGGCCATTCGCGTGCCGACGCTGGTGCAGGTCGGCGAGGAGGACTACGCCGCGCCGGTGGCCATGTCGCGCGACCTGCACGCGGCCATCGCCGGATCGCGGCTCGACGTGATCGCCGGTGCACGCCACCTCACGCCCCTGGAGGTGCCGGACCGCGTGAGCGATGCCCTTCTCGACCTCTGCGCACAGGTGCGACCATGACCCCGTTCGAATTCCTGCTCCCGTACTCGCTGGAAGAAGCACTCTCGCTGCTCGACCCCGAGGACCCGAACGTGCGGCCGGTGGGCGGCGGCACGGCGGTGATGCTCATGATGAAGGCGGGTGTGCTGCGACCAACGCGCCTGATCAGCCTGCAGCGCATCGGCGAGCAACACGCGCGCGTCGAAAAGCGACCCGACGGCTCCTTGCTCATCGGTGGCATGGCCCGCCTGGCCGACATCGAAGCGAACGCCACCGTGCGCGCCGGCTGGCCGCTGCTGGCGCAGGCCCTGCGCGGCGTGGCCAACCCGCGCGTGCGCGCCGTCGCCACCATCGGCGGCAACCTCGGCCACGCCGACCCGCACATGGACATGCCACCGGTGATGGCGGCGCTTGGTGCGACGGTGGTGATCACAGGCCCCAACGGCCAGCGCGAAGTGGCGGCCGATGCGCTGTGCACCGGCTACTACGAAACCGTGGTGCGGCGCGATGAGCTGATCACCGAGTTGCACGTGCCGCCGCAGGCGGGCCCGGGCGCCTACCTGAAGCTCACCACGCGCGCCGCCCACGACTGGCCGGCGCTTGGCCTGGCGGTGGTGCTGGGCCTGCAGGGCGAACGGGTGACCAGCGCCAGCATCCTCACCGGCGCGGCGACCGACGTGCCCACGCGCCTGCGCAACGCACAGTCCATCCTGATGCAACGGGGCGTGAGCGCACCGGTGCTGCGGGAGGCGGCCGAGGCCGCGGTGGCGGAGGCGCCCCTGGTGGCCGACGCGCACGGCAGCGCCGCCTACAAGCGCCAGTTGTTGCGCGTGGCGTTGCCGCGCGCCGTGCAGAGCGCGGTCCAACGCGCCCGGAGTGCCCCATGACATCCAACCCACCCCTCAAGGGCGAGCCGCAGGTCGGCCGCCGCGTCGACCGGCTCGAATCGATCGCCAAGGTGACCGGTGCCGCCGACTACACCCACAACCTCGAACTGCCGCGCATGCTGCACGCCAAGCTGGTGCGCAGCCCGCACGCGCACGCGCGCATCCTCGGCATCGACACCCGCGAGGCCGCGGCCATGCCGGGCGTGGCCATGGTGGTCACCGCGCGCGAGGTGATGCGCCTCATCCCGGACCCGCACTACGGCCCGGCCTTCCACGACCAGCCCATCCTCGCGATCGACAAGGTGCGGCACGTGGGCGAGCCGGTGGCCGTGGTGCTGGCCAGCGACCCGCACGTCGCCGAGGCTGCGGCCGGCGTGGTGGCGGTGGACTACGAACGCCTGCCGGCCGTGTTCGACGAGGTCGAGGCCGCCACCTCGAACGTGCTGGTGCACGACGTGCTCAAGCCCGCCGGCACCTTCCCCGACCTCAAGCACCTGGCCGGACGCAAGGGCACCAACGTGGCGCTCGACTACCGCTTGCGCCACGGCGACGTGGACAAGGCCTTCGCCGAAGCCGCGCACGTGTTCGACCACACCTTCCGGACCCAGCAGGTGATGCACGTGCCGCTGGAACCGATGGTGACGGTGGCCGAACTGCAGAAGGGCGGGATCGTGATCCACACGGCTTCGCAGAGTCCGTCCTTCGTGCGCATCGAGATCGCGCGCCTGCTGGGCTGGCCCGAAAACCGCGTGCAGGTGAAGACACGCCTGCTGGGTGGCGGCTTCGGCGCCAAGCTCTACATCAAGCTGGAGGCGCTGGCCGTGGCGCTCGCGCTGCTGGCGCGCCGCCCGGTGCGCGTGGCGCTCACGATGGAAGAGCAGTTCTACACCATCACCAAGCACGCCACGACCTTCCGCATCCGCAGCGCGGTCAACGCCGAGGGCCGCATCACCGGTCGGCGTTGCGAGGTGCACTGGAACGGCGGCGCCTACGCCGACATCGGCCCGCGCGTGACGCAGAAGTCGGGGTTCACCGCCAGCGGACCCTACGACATCGAGAACGTGCAGATCGACTCGTACCAGGTCTACACGCACCTGCCGCCCGCGGGCGCCTTCCGCGGCTTCGGCATCACGCAGATGGTGTGGGGCTACGAATGCCAGGCCGACCTCATCGCGCGCGAACTCGGCCTGGACCCGCTGGAGTTCCGCCGCCGCAACCTGCTGGAGAACGGGCGCCCGCACCCCACCGGCACCATCATGAAAGACGCCGCCCTGCGCCTGGTGCTCGACCGCGTGGCCGAGCGCATGCGCTGGAGCGAGCCCATCACCCGCGGGGAGGGCACGCTGCGCCGCGGCCGCGGCATCGGCATCGGCTTCAAGGCCCTGGTGGCGCCGACCACCTCGGTGGCCACCATCACCCTGGGTGGCGATGGCAGCTGCATCCTGCTCATCAGCACGGTGGACATGGGGCAGGGTTCCGACACCGCGATGGCCATGGTCGCGGCCGACGTGCTGGGCCTGCGCGCGGAGCAGATCCGCGTGGTGCACCCCGACACCGACGTCACCCCCTACGACATGGCCACGCTCGGCTCGCGGTCAACCTTCCACATGGGCAACGCGGTCAAGCTCGCGGCGCAGGACCTGCTCACCCGGCTGGCCGCGCTGGCCGACGAGCTGGGCATGCCCTTCAACAGTATCGGTGATGCCGGCGGCCTGCTGCGCAAGAAGAACGGCATGCCGGCGGGCACCATCGTCGGCACCGGCAGCTTCATTCCGCCGTACACGTCGCCCGACGCGGACGGCCGCTCGCCCGACATCACCCCGAACTGGATGATCGGCGGCACGGGCGTGGAGGTCGAGGTGGACACCGAAACCGGCCACTTCCGGCTGCTGCGCATCGAGAACGTGGTCGACTGCGGCACGCCACTCAACCCCAAGGTGGTGGAGACCCAGATATCGGGCGCGGCCATCATGCAACTGGGCATGGTGCACCTGGAGAAGATGGAGTTCGACAGCGAAGGCCAGCTGCGCAACGCGTCGTTCTCCGAATACAAGATCCCCGGCATCCACGACATCCCCGAGCACTTTGGCTGCGAGGCGGTGGATGCGCAACAAGGCACCGGCCCCTACGGCGCCAAGGGCCTGGGCGAGAGCGGCTGCTTCGGCGTGGCGTCGGCCGTGGCGGACGCCATCCACGATGCCGTGGGCGTGCGCATCCTCTCGCTGCCCATCACACCCGAGACGGTCATGCGCGCGCTCGCCGAGCAACGCGGCACACCGCTCATTGATTGAGTCCCCCATGAGCACCACCAGCACCCTCATCCAGTTCCGCCTTAACGGCGAACCCGTGGCCCGCCAGGTCGAGGCCTACCACTCGCTTGTGGAGGTCGTGCGCGGCTGCGGCCTGCACGGCGCGCGCGAGAGCTGCGGCCAGGGCCTGTGCGGCTGCTGCACCGTGGTCGTCAACGGCCAGGCCGTCACCGGCTGCATCTACCCCGCGATGCACGCCGATGGCGCCGAGGTGGCGACCATCGAAGGCGTGGCCACCGACGGCCAGCTCGACCCGGTGCAGCAGGCCTTCATCGACGCCGGCGCGTTCCAGTGCGGCTTCTGCACGCCGGGCTTCATCCTCATGGCGCGGCAACTGCTCGAAGCAAACCCGGACCCGAGCGACCATGAGATCCGCCACTACCTGGCGGGGAACCTCTGCCGCTGCGGCGCCTATCCCGAAATCGTCAAGGCCGTGCAGCTGGCCGCCGAGCGCCTGCGCGCCGGGGCCACCGCGGCCGAGTGAAGACACAACGAAGACACCCATGGACATCCAAGGCGAAAAAATCCTCCAGGCCGACCGCGCCACCGTGTGGCGTGCCCTCAACGATCCCCAGGTGCTTCAGCGCTGCCTGGCCGGTTGCGACACCTTCGAGGCCGACGGCGAGAACCGCTATCGCGTGGCCATGGCCGCCACGGTAGGCCCGGTGCGCGCGCGCTTCGCCGGCAAGCTGGAACTGCGCGACGTGCAGCCCCCCACGTCCTACGCACTGAGCTTCGAGGGCTCGGGCGGCGTGGCCGGTTTCGGCAAGGGCACGGCGGCGGTCACGCTCGACGACGTGGCCGAGGGCACACGCCTGCGCTACACCGCGCAGGCGCAGGTGGGTGGGCGCCTCGCCCAGGTGGGTGCGCGCCTCATCGACGGCGTGACGCGCCGCATGGCGGACGATTTCTTCTCGCGTTTCGTGCGCGAGCTGGCACCGGCCGCGGCGGGCACCGCGGCGGGCACCGCGGCCCGGCCGCCGGCCAGCGGGCCGGCTCAGGGGGTCGCCGTCCCCGCGGCGGCGCCCGTCGCCCACGTCACCACAGCAGCCAGCAACTCGTCGACCACCATCGCCGTGATCGCGGCCGCGGTCTCGGCCACCGCGGCATCGGTTGCGGTGCTGGCCGCCGTGATCGCCCTGCGCGCGGGCTGAGCGCACCCGAACCGGCAAGCGCCCCGTGGCCGCCCGGCCCGGGGCTTTCTCACGCGCGACGCAAGGCAAAAAAAACCGGGCCACGGCCCGGTTCGGTGCGGTCTGGCCGGGTCAGCGGCCCGCGTCTTCCTTGATCATGTCCGCCGCCTTCTCGCCGATCATGATGGCGGTGGCGTTGGTGTTGCCCGAGATGATCTTCGGCATGATGGACGCGTCGGCCACGCGCAGGCCCTGCACCCCCCGCACGCGCAGGCGCTCGTCGACCACGGCCATCGGGTCCGAACCCATCTTGCAGGTGCCCACCGGGTGGAAGATGGTGCCGGCCATCTTGCGGATGCCGTCCAGCAACTCCGCGTCGCCCTGGATCTCGCGGCCTGGCAGGAACTCCTCGGGCGCGTAGCGCTGCATGGCCGGCGCATTGCACACCTCACGCAGCATGCGCAGCCCCTTCACCACCGTGCGGCAGTCGGCCTCGGTGTCCAGGAAGTTGAGGTGGATCGCCGGCGCGGCCAGCGGATCGGCGCTCTTGAGCTTCACGCTGCCGCGGCTTTCCGGGTGCAGCATGCACACGCCAGCCGTGAAACCGGGGAAGGCGTGTGGCGGATCGCCGAGCTTGTCGTAGGTGATGGGATAGCAGACGAACTGCAGGTCGGGCGTGGGCTGCGACGGATCGCTGCGCACGAAGGCGTTGACCAGCGCCGGCGGGATGGTGAGCGGGCCGCGGCGGCGCAGGCCGTAGTCCAGGCCCATCTTCAGCTTGCCCCACAGGCTGTTGGCCTGCTGGTTGAGCGTGATGGTGTCCTTCACCCGCAGCATGGTGCGCGCGGCGATGTGGTCCTGCAGGTTGGCGCCCACGCCGGGCAGGTGCTGTACCCCCGCGATGCCCAGGCGCTGCAGCGCCACCGTGTCGCCGATGCCCGAGAGTTGCAGCACCTGCGCCGAGCCGATCGTGCCGCCGGCGAGGATGACCTCGCGCGCGGCCTCGATGCGCAGCTCCGCCCCGCCGCGGCGCACCACCAGGCCGCTGGCGCGGTGGCCATCGAAGGCCACGCGCGCCACCTGCGTCTTGGTGAAGACCTCGAGGTTGGGCCGGTTCCGCACGGGCTTCAGGAAGGCCCGCGCGGTGCTCATGCGCACACCATTCTTCTGCGTGACCTCGAAGTAGCCCACGCCCTCGTTGTCGCCGGTGTTGAAGTCCTCGGTGCGGGGAATGCCGCACTGAACCGCCGCATCGCAGAAGGCATCGAGCACCTCCCAATGGGCGCGCAGGCCTTCCACGCGCAACTCGCCACCGGCACCGTGCGCCGCACCACCACCCCGGTGGTAGTCCTCGGACTTCCTGAAGTACGGCAGCACCTCGCTCCACGACCAGCCGGGGTTGCCCATCGCGGCCCAGCCGTCGAAGTCGGCCGCCTGGCCGCGGATGTAGACCATGGCGTTGATCGAGGACGAGCCACCGAGCACGCGCCCGCGCGGGTACTTGATACCGCGGCCACCCAGGTTCGGGTCGGCCTCGGCGGTGTAGCACCAGTCGGTTCGCGGGTTGTTGATGGTGTAGAAGTAGCCGATGGGCACGTGGATCCACGGGTACCAGTCGGTGTCGCCGGCCTCGACCAGGCACACGCGCACCGACGGGTCGGCAGAAAGGCGGTTGGCCAGCACGCAGCCGGCCGAGCCGGCGCCAACGATCACGTAATCGAAGCGGCCGAGAGAAGCGGAACTCATCGATCGATCAGCCGAGCTTGAACGGGTCGCGCAGGTTGCCGCTGAGTTCCACCCACACCGTCTTGGTCTCGAGGTAGGACTCCATGCCGTCGCTGCCATTCTCGCGGCCGATGCCGCTGTGCTTGAAGCCACCGAAGGGCGCGAAAGGCGCCGTCACGCGGTAGGCGTTGATCCACACGCTGCCGGCGCGCAGCTGGGTGGCGACGCGGTGCGCACGCTGCACGTTCTGCGTCCAGATGCCGGCGGCCAGGCCGTAGCGCGTGTCGTTGGCGATGCGGATGGCTTCTTCCTCGGTGTCGAAGCCGATCACCGAGAGCACCGGCCCGAACACTTCTTCGCGCGCGATGTCCATGCGGTTGTTGACCTGCGTGAGGATGGTGGGCTGCACGAAGAAGCCGCCCTGCGGCGCCTGGCGGCCGCCATAGGCGAGCTTCGCGCCCTCCGCCTCGGCGGACTTCACCATCGACAGGATCTTGTCGAACTGCTGGCCGGTGGCCGCGGGCCCCATCTCGCTGCCCATGTCGAGCGGGTCGCCGAGCTTGATGGTGCGGGCGCGCGCCACCAGACGCTCGACCACCTGGTCGTGGACGGATCGGTGCACCACCAGGCGCGAACCGGCCATGCAGGTCTGGCCCGTGGCGGCGTACACACCGGAGATCACGCCGTTCACCGCGGCCTCGATGTCGCAGTCCTCGAACACCACCTGCGGCGACTTGCCACCGAGTTCGAGCGAGACGCGCGTGAGGTTCTCCGCGCCGGCGCGCGCGATGGCCTTGCCCACGCCGTCCGAGCCGGTGAAGCTGATCTTGTCGATGTCCGGGCTGGACACCAGCCAGCGCCCGGCGTCGGCGCCGCCCGTGACCACGTTGAAGACGCCCGGCGGGAAGCCGGCCTCCTCCACCAGTTCGGCGAAGCGCAGGGTGGACACCGGCGTGTGTTCCGAAGGCTTGACGATGAAGGTGCAGCCGGCCGCGAGCGCGGGGGCGAGCTTGAACATCATCAGCAGGCAGGGCGAGTTCCAGGGCGTGATGGCCGCGACCACGCCGATCGGCTCCTTGCGGGTGAACGCGATGAAGTTCGGGCGGTCGCTGGGCAGCACCTCGCCCTGGCTTTGTGTGGCCATGCCGGCGAAGTGGTACATCCACTCCGGCAGGTACTTCCACTGGCCGAGCATCTCGCGCAGCAGCTTGCCGTTGTCCATCGACTCGATGCGTGCCATGCGCTCGGCATCGCGCGCAATCAGGTCGCCCAGCTTGCGCATCAGCGCGGCGCGCTGCTGCGGCGTGGTCTGGCGCCAGGGGCCTTCATCGAAGGCCTTGCGCGCCGCGGCGATGGCCGACTTCACATCGGCTTCGCTGGCATCGGGCACGCTGGCCCAGGTCTTCTGGGTGTAGGGGTTCAGGCTGTCGAGCGTGCGGCCACTGGTGCCATCGACCCACCGGCCGCCGATGTACATCTGCAAGCGTTCGGTGGTGTTGGTTGAAGAGGCCAAGGTTCGGGTGTCCATCGGTGTCGTTTGAAAAGCTACGGGCGAAAGTGCGTGAGGCGCAGTCTAGGAGGCCGCGCGCCCCGAGGCGAGCGATAGTTTTTCATTGCCCCATGAGGGTCACTCATTCGGTGCGGCGGCGATCAGCTGCAACTCGACCAAGCAGCCGTGGTGCAGCTCGGGCACGGGCACCACGGCACGCGCGGGTCGGTGCGCGCCCAGCACCTCGGCATAGACCGCGTTGAACGCCGGCCAGTGGCCGACACCCACGATGTAGGCGGTGCATTGCACGACATCCGTCCAGCCGCAACCGGCCGCCTGCAGCACCTGGTGGCAGCGCTGCAGCGCGTCGCGCACCTGGGCGTCGAAGCCGGTGGTTTCGGGCGCGGGCAGCACCCCCGACACGAACACGAAGCCATTGGCGCGCACCGCCTGCGAGTAGTGGCCCGCGGGGGCGGGCAAGGAAGGGGCCTGGATGAACTGCATGGGAACGGGTCTCCGATGAAAAACGCCGGCCCCGTCTGCACGGTGGCCGGCGCGTTGCCGGGTTCAGGGGTTCGGCATCACTTCCAGAGTGCGCACTTGGATTCCGCTTTGGTGTTGAAGGCGTCCTCGCCCTTCACCGTCGCCACCAGGTTGTAGTAATCCCAGGGGTACTTGGATTCCGAAGGCTTCTTCACCTGCATCAGGTAGTAGTCGTGGACCATGCGACCGTCGGGGCGGATGTAGCCCCCCTTGGCGAAGAAGTCGTTGATCTTTGCGGTCTTGAGCTGCGCCATCACCTTGTCGGCATCGTCCGTGCCCACGGCCTTGACGGCGTTGAGGTAGGTGGTGGTGGCGGAGTAGGCGCCCGCCTGCAGCACCGTGGGCATGCGCTTGGTCTTCTCGAAGTAGCGGCGCGACCACTTGCGCGTGTCGTCGTTCAAGTCCCAGTACCAGGCTTCCGACAGGTACATGCCCTGCGTGGCCTGCAGGCCCATGGTGTGCGTGTCGGAGATGAACTGCATCATGGCCGTCATGCGCATGTTGCGGTTGACGCCGAACTCCGCAGCGGCCTTGACCGAGTTGTGCAGATCGCTGCCGGCATTCGCCAGGCCCAGAACCTGCGACTTGGAAGCCTGCGCCTGCATCAGGAAGGACGAGAAATCGGAGGCCGACACCGGGTGGCGCACCGAACCCGACACCTGGCCACCGGCGGCCTTGACCACCTCGGAGGTGTCCTTCTCGAGCGAGTGGCCGAAGGCGTAGTCGGCCACCAGGAAGTACCAGGACTTGCCGCCCGCCTCTGTCACCGCACGGCCGGCCACGCGGGCCTGCGCGATGGTGTCCAGCGCGTAGTTCACGGTGTAGGGCGAGCACTCCTCGTTGGTCAGGCGCGCGGTGCCGGCACCCACCGAGATGTAGACCGTCTTTTTCTCGGCCGCCACCTTCGACATGGCCAGGCCAACGGCCGAGTTCACACCGCCAAGCAGCAGGTCGACCTTGTTGACGTCGATCCATTCACGCGCCTTGGTCGAAGCGATGTCGGGTTTGTTCTGGTGGTCGACGAACATCAACTCGATCTTCTTGCCGTTGACCTGACCACCGAAGTCGGCGATGGCCATGCGCACGGCTTCCACGCCCCCGGCGCCGTCGATGTCGGAGAACAGGCCCGACATGTCGGTGGCGAAGCCGATCTTGACGACATCCTGCGTGTATTGCGCATGCGCCGACACGCTCACGAGACACAGTGCCACGCAAGCGGACAGGGCGGTTCGGGCGCCGGGAAAGGGTTTCATGTTTGTCTCCTGAAATGGGGTCGCGAGGGTGTTCGGTGAACCTCGGTCCGGGTGCGCACGGGCGTGCCTCGAACAAGGTGCGGCGCAGCGTACTGGCGGGAGGGTGTGGGCGCGAGCGATAGTTTTTCATCCGGCCATGAGGCCCCCTCATTCGCGTGCCCCTCCCCGACTTCATCTCATGGCGCCATGAATGAGTTTCAGTGGTCGCCCGACAGGGCTTTGCCTAACCTCGCTCCATGCAAGCCCCTCCTGCCAGCGCACTCGACAACCCCTTCCTCGAACTCATCGGTGCGCGGCTGGCCGATTGGCGCGACGGCTACAGCGAGTTCCATCTGCCCGTGCGTGCCGAGCTGCTCAACCGCCAGGGTGTGCTGCAGGGCGGCGTGCTGTCCACCCTGCTCGACGTGGCCTGCGGCTATGCGGGTCTGTACACGCCACCGTCCCACGAACCCTCGCACGGCCACACCGTCTCACTCACGGTCAACTTCATCAACAAGGGATCGCACGGCCTGGTGGTCACCAAGGGCTTTCTGGTCCAGCGCGCACGCACGCTGTTTTTCGCCCGAAGCGAAGCCTGGATCGACGGCACCGTGCTGCTGGCCACGGCCCAGGGCAGCTTCAAGTTGACCGCGGGACGCTCGAAATGAAACGCCCCGATGGAGCAGCCGCTACCATTGCGGGGCTGGGTTATTCAGGAATGCAGGGGTTGGACGGTCGCGCCACGGGGTGGTGGCCGCAGAGTTTCCACGGGGCGCACACGCACGACGCCGGACCGCAGCCGCCGAGTACCCACGCATGAGACCGTTCATTCCTTCGCTGCAAAGCCTGCTGGCCTTCGAATCGGCCGCACGCCACCTGAGCTTCACGCGCGCTGCGCAGGAGCTGTCGGTCACCCAGACCGCGATCAGCCACCAGATCAAGGCGCTCGAGGAGCGGCTGGAGATCAAGCTCTTCACGCGCAAGCGGAACACCCTGGCGCTCACGCCCGCGGCCACCGAGTACCTGCGCTCGGTCAGCGAGGCCATCAGCATGCTGGCCATCGCCAGCGACAACACGCGCAAGAAGGTGGTCAACACCGTGCTCGTGATCGCCTGCCTGCCCGCCTACGCGGTGCACTGCCTGATCCCGCGCCTGCCCGACTTCCAGCGCCAGCACCCCGACATCACGGTGCACCTGTCGACCAGCCCGAACTTCGACGAGTTCGACAACAACACGCACGACGTCGCCATCCGCTACGGCTCGGGCCGCTGGAGCGGCGTGCGAGCCGACCTGTTGCACGGCGAGGAATTCTTCCCGGTGTGTTCACCGAAACTGCTGCAGGCCCTCGGCACCGAAGGCAGCGACGCAGAACGGCTGGCGCGCTTCGTGCGCATCCGCACCTACTTCTATTCTCTCTACCAGGACGACTGGCCGGCCTGGCTCGACGCCGCCGGCCACAGCCAGGTGCGCTTCGCGGGCGAGTCCGTGTTCCAGCTGCAGCTCACCTCGCAGGCGGCGGCGGTGGAGGGCATGGGCCTGGCCATCGGCCGCACCCCGCTGGTGGATCGTGAACTCGCGCAAGGCACGCTGGTGGCCCCGTTCGCCACCCGCGTGGCGTCGAGCTCCAGTTACTTCCTCACCTCCACGGCGGCCAAGGCCAAGCTGCGCCGCGTGGAGCTGTTTCGCGAATGGGCCCGCGCCCACCTCAGCCTGCCGCCCGGCGCGGCGAGCTGAGCCCCGCCCGCGATGAACGCCTGCGGGCCACCGCCAGACTGGCTGCCTGTCGAGCGCCTGCTCGCGTTGCACGCTGCCCGCGAGCCGCAGCGCACAGCGGTGGTCGACGTGGACCGGGACGTGCACCTGAGCTTCGGCGAACTCCCGGCGCTGGTGGACGGCGTCGCCCTGCAATTGCGCGACCTCGGTGTGCGCCGCGGCTCCCGCGTGGTGCTGATCATCGACGGCCCGGTCGAGACCCTGGTGGCCTGGCTCGCGCTGTGGCGCCTGGCGGCGGTGGTGTGTCCGTTCGACATCTCGCAGGTCGGGGCCCACACCACACAGGCGGCCTTCAACACCCTGCAGCCGGAGCTGCTGCTGCACGGCCAGCGCATCGGCGTGGTCGACATCCCCGCCAGCGTGGTGCCCTGCGTGCGCTTCAGCCAATGGCCCCCCGCGCCGTGGCAGGCCGCGGCGGTCACGCTCGCCCCCGCCCGTGACGCCAGCGCATTGGCCGGCCTGGGCGCGCAGGCCGGTGATGTCGCGGCGGCGTGCTGCACCTCGGGCAGCAGCGGGCACCTGAAGATCGTGCTGCACGACCACGCCGCCTACTGGCTCAACGGCCTGGCGAGCCAGGCCCTGCTGGGCCTGTGCGAGGACGACCGCATGCTGGAGTACCGCTCGCTGAGCTGGTATTCACCGCAGATCCTCACCCTCATGCCTTTCCTGCAGAGCGGCTTCTCCCTGCACATGGCGCGCCAGTTTTCCGCCACGCGGCTGCCGGACTGGCTGGCCCGCTACGGCATCAGCGTGGTGGCCGGCGTGCCCACAGTGCTCAACATCCTGTTGAGCCAGCCCGCGGAGCGCTTGCGTGAGAGCACCACCGGCCTGCGCGTGATGTCCTCGAGCTCGGCGCCGCTGGCCACCCACACCTGGGCGCGTTTCGAACGCGAGACCGGCATCACGGTGCTCAACCTGTATGGCTCCTCCGAAGGCGGCTGGATCTGCGGCAACCGCCTGGACGATCGGCGCATGGGCACGGTGGGCCGACCGGCGCCCGGCATCGCGCTGCGCATCGTCGACGCTGAAGGCCGCGAATGCGCCGTGGGTGAGCCGGGCGAGGTGGTCATCGAGGGCGGCAAACTGGCCTTGGGCACGCTGCAAGCCGATGGTCAGCTGAGCCCGATCCGCGGCGCGCCCTTCGCCACCCGCGACCTTGGCGTGCGCGATGCCGAAGGCTTCGTGCACCTGCTGGGGCGCATGGACGACTTGGTCATCCGCGGTGGCGTGAAGATCTCGCCGAGCGAAATCGAGGACGCGCTGCTGACCCACGCCGACGTGGCCGAGGCGGCCGCCGTGGGCGTGCCCGACCCGATCTACGGGCAGCAGGCGGTGGCGTTCGTGGTCCTGCGCGAGGGGGCGGTGGTGGACACCGCCGAGCTGCAGGCGCACGTGGCGAACCAGTTGGCGCGTGAGAAGTGCCCGCTGGCGGTGTGCCCTATCGAGGCACTGCCACGCAACGCCCGCGGCAAGCTGCGCCGCGACGCCCTGCAGACGCGATGGCACGACATGGAAGGCGAGCGCGGCCACGCCTGAGCGAACGCGCCCCCGACGCCCAGGCACTCAGGCGCTGCGCGGCGTCAGGGTCGTGGCCAGCAGGCGCGTCACCATCGCGGCCACCGCATCGGGCCGCTCTATCTGCACCAGGTGGCGTGCCGCCGGTACCACGGTGAGCCGCGCGCCAGCAATGCCGCGCTGCAGGGCCTGCGACATGCTGACCGGTGTGGCGTAGTCCTCTTCGCCCACGATGATGGACGTCGGCACCCGGATCTGCTCGAGCAGGTGACGGCCGTCGAAGCGGCCCAGCATCTCGGACAGGGCCGCGAAGATGGGCACGTCGTTGCCGAGGAAGGTCTGCACGCAGCGGTCCACCGCGTCGGGCCGTGAGACGCGAAAGGCGTCGCTGAACCAGCGGGTTTCCTGGAACGGGATCATGGCCGCCAGGCCCTCCTCTCGCGCGCGGCGCGCGCGGGCGTTCCACAGCAAGGGCGCGTCCGGGCCGTACCAGGCGGTCGTGTCCACCAGGCCAAGCGCACGCAGCCGCTCGGGGTAGCTGGCGGCAAACTGCAGCGACACGCACCCACCCAGCGAGGCACCGATCAGCACCACCTCGGACCAACCGAGGTGGTCGAGCACATCGCGCAGGTCGCGCGCCAGGCGCTCGGGGCCGTACGGCGGCGGCGGCTTGTCGGAACGGCCGTGGCCGCGCATGTCGAGGCACAGCAGGCTCGCGCTGGCCCCCAGGCGCTCGGCCACCAGGGTCCACAGCGTGTGGTCCATGCCCAGCGAGTGCAGGAAGGCCACGCGGGGCAGACCCGCGGGTGCTTCGCGCAGGCGATAGGTGATGCGCACACCGTCATCGGCGCGCGCGTGATGCAGGATGGCGTCGCTCATGGTCGGCCGTTTCAGCGTTTGCCCAGGCGCAGGCCCATGATCCCGCGGCGGAACACCAGCACGCAGAAGATGAACATCACACCCATCACGGTGGTGACCGATTCGCCCAGCGTGGTGAACCCGCTCCAGCCGCTGAGCTGGGTGAGTGCCACACCGAACTGGCCGAGCTTGCCCTCCAGCACCAGGATCACCGAGGACCCCACCAGCGGGCCCAGCAACGTGCCGACGCCGCCGATCATGGTCATGAGGATGACCTGGCCCGAGGCCAGCCAGTGCACATCGGTGAGCGAGGCGAAGCCCAGCACCAGGGTCTTGAGCGAACCGGCCAGGCCGGCGAGCGCGGCCGAGAGCACGAAGGCGACGAGCTTGATGCGATCGGCGTCGTAACCGAGCGAGGTGGCGCGCGGCTCGTTTTCGCGCACGCCCTTGAGCACCTGACCGAAGGGCGAGGTGGTGGTGCGCGCGATCAGGCCGAAGGCCATGACCACGACGGCCACCGTCACGTAGTACATGTTGATGTCGTTGCGCAGGTCGATCAGCCCGAACAGGGTGCCGCGCGGCACGCCCTGCAGGCCGTCCTCGCCGCCCGTGGCCGGCGTCTGCACCGCCACGAAGTACACCAGTTGCGCCAGCGCGAGCGTGATCATCGAGAAGTAGATGCCCTGGCGGCGGATCGCGATCACACCGAAGACCCAGCCCAGCAGCGCGCCACCGGCCGTGCCCAGCAGCAGGCCGAGTTCGGGCGGCACGCCCCAGACCTTCATGGCGTGGCCCGCCAGGTAGGCCGAGCCGCCGAAGAAGGCCGCGTGGCCGAAGGAGAGCAGGCCGGCGTAGCCGAGCAACAGGTTGAAGGCCGAGGCGAACAGCGCGAAGCACAGCACCTTCATCAGGAAGACCGGGTAGGCACCCAGGAAGGGCGCTGCGAGCAGGCCCAGCAGCAGCAGGCCGTAGACGACGGGTTTGAGCCGCATCTCAGCGCTCCTTTCCAAACAGGCCGGCGGGGCGCAGCAGCAACACCACCGCCATCACGACGAAGACCACGGTGGCCGAAGCCTCGGGGTAGACCACCTTGGTGAGCCCTTCGAGCACCCCCAGGCCGAGCCCGGTGAGGATGGAGCCCATGATCGATCCCATGCCACCGATCACAACCACCGCGAAGACAACGATGATCAGGTTCTGCCCCATCAGCGGTGAGACCTGCATGACGGGCGCGGCCAGCACGCCAGCGAAAGCGGCCAGCCCGACGCCGAAGGCGTAGGTGAGCATCACCATCACCGGCACGTTGATGCCGAAGGCCTCGACCAGCTTGGGGTTCTCGGTGCCGGCGCGCAGGTAGGCCCCCAGGCGTGTGCGCTCGATGAGGTACCAGGTGGCGAAGCACACCGCCAGCGAGGCCACCACCACCCAGATGCGGTAGTTGGGCAACAGCATGAACCCGAGCTGTGTGGCACCTGACAACGCCTCGGGGGCGCGGTAGGGCAGCCCGGAGGCCCCGTAGATGGAACGCAGCACGCCTTCGAGCACCAGCGTGATGCCCAGGGTGAGCAGCATGCCGTAGAGGTGGTCCAGCTTGTAGACCCAGCGCAGCAGCAGCCGCTCGATGACCGCGCCGAAGACCCCCGCGAACAGGGGCGCCAGCAGCAGCATCGCCCAGTAGTTGACCCCGAAGTAGTTCAGGCCCATCCAGGTGAACACCGCGCCCAGCATGAAGAAGGCACCGTGGGCGAAGTTGATGACGTGCAGCATCCCGAAGATGACCGCGAGGCCCAGACTCAGGATGGCGTAGAAGGAGCCATTGACCAGGCCCAGCAACAGCTGGCTGAGCAACATCGGCAGGGGAATGTCGAACACTTGCATGGGTAGGCTCACACGCCCAGCAGCTCGTTGAGCAGCGGCATCTTGGCGTTCAGGTCGGCGGCCGCGAAGGCCTCCACGACGCGGCCGTGCTCCATCACGTAGAAGCGGTCGGCCAGCGGGGCGGCGAAGCGGAAGTTCTGCTCCACCATCAGCACGGTGTAGCCCTTGGCGCGCAACGTGCGGATCATGTCGGCCAGGGCCTGCACGATCACCGGCGCCAGGCCCTCGGAGATCTCGTCCAGCAGCAGCAGGCGCGCGCCGGTGCGCAGGATGCGCCCCACGGCCAGCATCTGCTGCTCGCCACCGGACAGGCGCGTGCCCTGGCTCTGCCGCCGCTCGGCCAGGTTGGGGAACATGGCGTAGATCTCGTCCACGTCCATGGCGCTCTTCGCGCCTTTCAGACGCGGTGGGAGCAGCAGGTTCTCTTCCACCGACAGGGTGGCAAAGATGCCCCGTTCCTCAGGGCAGTACCCGATGCCCAGCGGGGCGATGCGGTAGGTCGGCAGGCCGATCGTCTCGGTCCCGAAGACCTCGATGCTGCCCTGGCGCTTGCCGGTGAGACCGAGGACGGCGCGCAGGGTGCTGGTGCGGCCGGCGCCGTTGCGGCCCAGCAGCGTCACCACCTCGCCCTCGCGGACCTCCAGATCGACACCGTGCAGCACATGCGACTCGCCGTACCAGGCGTGAAGGTCGCGGATGCGGAGAGCGGAACGGCCCATGTCAATGCGCTCCCTGCAGTTCGGCGGCCTGGGTGCCCATGTAGGCCTCGAGCACCAGCGGGTTGGTGGACACCTCGGCGTAGCTGCCTTCGGCCAGCACCGCGCCACGCTGCAGCACGGTGATGGTGTCGGCGATGGTGGAGACCACGCCCATGTTGTGCTCGACCATCAGCACGGTGCGGCCCTTGGCCACGCGGCGGATCAGCTCGGTGACGCGGTGCACGTCCTCGTGCCCCATGCCCTGCGTGGGTTCGTCAAGCAGCATCAGCGTCGGCTCCATCGCCAGCGTGGTGGCGATCTCCAGCGCGCGCTTGCGTCCGTAGGACAGGTTCACGCAGGTCTCGTGCGCGAAGGCCTCCAGGCCGACCTCGGTCAGCAGTTCCATCGCGCGGCCGTGCAGGTGGCGCAGCGATGTCTCGGGCTTCCAGAAGTGATAGGTGTTGCCAAGCCGGCGCTGCAGGCCCAGGCGCACGTTCTCCAGCACCGTGAGGTGCGGGAACACCGCCGAGATCTGGAACGAACGAATGACCCCGCGTCGGGCGATGTCGGCCGGCTTCTCGCGCGTGATGTCCTGGCCGTCGAAGACGATGCTGCCGCTGGTGGGCTCGAGAAACTTGGTCAGCAGGTTGAAGCAGGTCGTCTTGCCCGCGCCGTTGGGGCCGATCAGTGCATGGATGGTGCCCCGGCGCACGTTGAGGTTCACGTCGCTCACGGCGGTGAAGCCTTTGAACGCCTTCGTGAGGCGGTGGGTTTGCAGCAGGATCGTCTGGCTCATCGGCATGGTCTCGAATGGGCGCGGATACTAGCCAGCAGTGCTTCACCGCGCCAACGAGACTTCTTCATGCACGCATGAGCGATCCTGCGGTGCCGGCGCCCCAGGCAGCATTCCCTTTCATGACCCCATGAAGAAGTCTCGTTTGCGAGCCCTTCTGCCCTGGGCTAGCCTTTTGCAGTCGGGAATTTCCCATCCGAACCGTCGAAGAGAGACAAGGACCGCCCCATGAGCCAAGCCGCCCCCCCCATCGAGAAACCCCTGGTCCGCGCGAACGCCGCGCAGGCCGGCAACCGCTTCATCCGCAACACCTGGTACGTGGCCATGTGGTCCGCCGACCTGGCGCCAGGCAAGCTGGTGGCCCGCACCATCCTCAACGAGCCGCTGGTGTTCTTCCGCAAGGAAGACGGTGGCATCGCCGCCATGTCCGACCGCTGCTCGCACCGCTTCGCGCCGCTGTCCATGGGCAAGCTCATGGCCGGTGACCGCGTGCAGTGCATCTACCACGGCCTGGAGTTCGGTGCCGACGGGAAATGCGTGAAGAACCCGCACGGCAACTGCACCATCCCCGCGGCGGCGCACCTCAAGGGCTACACCGTGGTCGAGCGCCACACCCTGCTGTGGATCTGGATGGGCGACAAGACGCCGGACCCGTCGACGATCCCCGACTACAGCTGCCTCGACGACCGACCGGCCGAACACATCACCAAGCCGGGCTACCTCACGGTCGATGCGAGCTACGAACTGGTGGTCGACAACCTGCTGGACCTGAGCCACACCTCCTACGTGCACGCGGGCATCCTCGGCAACGCCGACACGGTGGAGGCCGACATCAAGGTCGAGCAGAAGGGCGACGTCGTCGCGGTGAGCCGCCCCTCGAAGAACGCCGACACCCCCGGCATCCTGAAGATGATGAGCCCGCCCGGCTTCGAGCGGGGCGACCAGTGGAGCACCATCAGCTGGTATGCCCCCTGCTACATGATCCTGGAGTTCGGCGTGAGCAAGCCGGGCGAGCCCAAGGAGAAGGGCACGGGCTACTTCGCGCTGCACCTGCTCACCCCCGAAACGGAGCGCACCACGCACTACCACTACTCGGCCGCGCGCTGGAACGTGCTTACCGAGGGTGAAGAGAAGAACAGCGCCATCCGCGACAAGATCTTCGAGATGCGCACCTTCGCTTTCGCCGAGCAGGACGTGCCGGTGATCGAGGCGCAGCAACGCCTGATGGACCAGGCCCGCACGCCGCTGTCGCCGACGCTGCTGGCCATCGACGCCGGGCCGACGCGCTACCGCCGCGTGCTCGAACGCCTGCTCGCCGAAGACGCCACCGAATGAGCACCGGCGGCGACGACGCGGCGCGCGCGCGCGCCGACGACCGCCTGTCCGTGCGCATCGCCCGCCGCGACGCGGCGGCCACCGACATCGTCGCGCTCGAACTCGTGCCGGCCGAAGGCGGCGAGTTGCCGGCGTTCGATGCCGGTGCGCACGTGGACGTGGAGGTGGCGCCCGGCTTGCTGCGGCAGTACTCGCTGTGCAACCCGCCCGGCGAGCGCCACCGCTACCGCCTGGGTGTGCTGCTCGACCCCAACTCGCGCGGCGGATCGGCCGCGGTGCACCGCGACTTCGCGGTCGGTCAGGTGGTGCGGATCGGATCGCCGCGCAACAACTTTCCCCTGATCGATGACCACCGGCCGGTGGTGCTGGCCGCGGGCGGCATCGGCATCACGCCGCTGCTGGCCATGGCCCACCGCCTGCAGGCCCTGGGCAAGACGTTCGCCCTGCACTACTGCGCCCGCAGCCAGGACCGCGCGGCCTTCCTCGACGAGATCGCGGCGAGCGGATTCGCGGATGCCCTGCAACTGCACCTGGACGACGGCACGCCTGCGCAACGACTTTCGCTCGACGCCGTGTTCGCCGACCGCGACGCCCACGTCTACTGCTGCGGCCCCGAGGGTTTCATCGCCCACATCACCGGCGGCGCCAGCGCGCGCGACTGGCCGGCCGGCCAGATGCACGTCGAGCACTTCAAGGCCGAGGTGGTGCAGGACGGCGACGCCTTCACGGTGGAAGCCCGGCGCAGCGGTGTGACGGTTCGTGTTCCCCCGGGGGTCAGCGCCGCCCAGGCGCTGATGGCGGCCGGCGTGCCGGTGGCCTTGTCCTGCGAGCAGGGCATCTGCGGCACCTGCCTGGTGCCGGTGCTCGAAGGCACGCCCGACCACCGCGACGAGTACCAGACCGACGAGGAGAAGGCCGCCAACACGCACATGACGCCGTGCTGCTCGCGCGCCCGCACCTCGCGGATCGTGCTCGACCTGTAGCGCGCGGTCGGCCTCAGCCCGCGCGCAGCGCCTGCAACTCGGCCTCGGCCACGTCGATGCGCACCGTGCCGCGTTGCACCAGCACGCGCGCCACGCGCTCGATCTCGTCGCCCACGGCGCCGGCCATCATGGCGATGTTCTGCGCGTGCAGGGCCATGTGGCCCTTCTGGATGCCGGTGGTGGCCAGGGCCTTCATGGCGGAGAAGTTCTGCGCCAGGCCCACGGCCGCGATGATCCGCGCCAGCTCCTCCGCGGTCTGCACGCCGAGCACCTTGAGCGCGAGCTTGGCGGTGGGGTGCAGTTTGGTGGCGCCGCCCACCAGGCCCACGGCCATGGGCAGTTCGATGCTGCCGGCGAGGTCGCCACTGTCGGTGATTTCCCAGTGCGTGAGGCTGGCATAGCGGCCGTTGCGCGCGGCGTAGGCGTGGGCGCCGGCTTCCACGGCGCGCGTGTCGTTGCCGGTGGCCAGCACCACGGCGCTGATGCCGTTCATGATCCCCTTGTTGTGCGTGGCCGCGCGGTAGGGGTCGGCGTCGGCGAAGTGGTAGGCCGACAGCATGCCGTCGCGCACCGCCTCGCCACCGATGGCGGCCAGCGGCCACACGCAGCGCGCGCGCGCCAGGCGCCTGTCGGCCAGGTTGGAGAGGATGCGCAGGTTGGTTCGCCCGCCGGTCCAGCCCGCGATCTGCGGGGCCAGCTTCTCGGCCATGGTGTTGACGGCGTTGGCGCCCATGGCGTCGCGCGTGTCGACCACGATGTGGGTGATGACCATGGCGCCGCCGCGCGTGTCGAGCACGCGCACCTCCAGGTCGCGGAAACCGCCGCCGAGCTTGAGCAGCACCGGGTCGCACGCGTCGCAGATCGCCTGGACCTCGGCCTTGCGCTCGAGGATGCGCAGGCGCGCGGCCTGCACGTCGCTCACGTGGGTGAGCTGGATCTGCGCAATCATCTGCGTGCCCGACATCGAGGTGACGAAGCCCCCCGCGTCGTAACTCTGGCGCGCGGCATTGCACACCGCGGCCACCACGGACGATTCTTCCGTGGCCATGGGGATCAGCCGGTCGCGGCCGTCGATGCGCATGTTGGTGGCGATGCCCACCGGGATGTTCATCGTGCCGATCACGTTCTCGATCAGGTGGTCGGCGAGTTCGGGCGCCAGGTTGCCGGTGTTCAGCAGGTGGGCGCTCTCGGCCACGCTCAGGCCGGCGAAGCGGGCCACGGCGGCGATGCGCTCGGGAATGGGGAGCTTGTGGAAGCCGCCGATGCGGCTGCTGGGTTCGTTCGTGCTCATGGACATCTCGAAGGAAGAAAGAAGAATCAGCGCGCGGCCATGAGGCGCGGCAGCCAGGTGATGAGGTCGGGCACGGCGGCGCAGATCAGCAGGCCGACGAACTGCAGGATGAAGAAGGGCAGGATGCCCCAGTACACGTCGCCCATGCCGAGGTGTTTGGGCAGCGTGCTCTTGATATAGAACAGCGTGTAGCCGAAGGGCGGGCTGATGTAGCCCATCTGGATGGTGATGGCGTAGAGCACGCCGAACCAGATCTCGTCGAAGCCGAGCAGGCGCACGATGGGCAGGAACACCGGCACCGTGAGCAGGATGATGCCGAGCTCGTCGAGCACGGTGCCCAGGAAGATGAGCAGCAGCATCATGGCGCCGAGCACCACCCAGCGGTCCACGTTCAGGCCCTTGATGAACTCGAGCAACGTGTCGGCGCCGCCCAGCCCGGTGAAGATGGCCACATAGGCTTTGGCGCCGATGGTGATCCACAGGATCATCGACGTGGCCTTGAGCGCATCCACGCCGGCATCGCGCAGCATGGGCAGGCGCAGGCGGCCCTTGAGGAAGGCCGGCACCATGGCCCCGGCCACGCCGACGGCGGCCGACTCGGTGGGCGTGGCGACGCCGAAGAAGATCGAGCCCAGGATCAGCACGATCAGCATCGAGGGGAAGATCAACGCCTTGAGCGCGACCAGCTTCTCGCGCAGCGGCGCGCGGCGGGCGTCCGGGTCCAGCGGCACCCACTCGGGCTTGAACCAACCCACCAGCACGATGTAGGTGATGTACAGCACCGCGAGGATGAGGCCGGGCACGATGCCCGCGATCAGCATCTGGCCGATGGAGACCTGCGCCGTGACCGCGTACACGATGGTGAGCACCGAGGGCGGGATGAGGATGCCCAGCGTGCCCGACGCGCAGATGGTGCCGAGCGCGAGCCGCGGGTTGTAGCGCCGGCGCAGCATCTCGGGCAGCGCCAGGATGCCCATGGCCGTGACGGCGGCACCGACCACGCCCGTCATCGCCGCCATCACCACGCAGATGATCACGGTGCCGATGGCCAGGCCGCCGCGCAGGCGACCGAACCACAGTTCCATGGCGCGGTACAGGTCCTCGATCACGCCCGAGCGCTGCAGCACGCAGGCCATCAGGATGAACAGCGGAATCGCCATCAGCGGTTCCGAGTTCATGGTGTCGAAGATCTGCAGCACCAGAACGACCACGGCGTTCGGTTCCCACAGCGTGACGGTGAACAGCAGCGACAGACCACCGAGCACGAAGGCGATGGGCAGGCCGCTGAGCATGAACAGCGTGAGGCTGCCGAACATCAGCAGCAGGATCATGTTCGAGCTCACAGGGCCACCTCTTCGACGGGCGCTTCGTCACCGCTGCCGTACCAGGTGCGCGCGAATTCCACCAGCGCCTGCAGCAGCATGAGCAGCAGGGCCAGCGGCACCATGAGCTTGACCGGCCAGATCGGCGGGTTCCAGGCCGAGAAGCTGGTCTCGCGGTAGCTCCAGGCGTTGAAGGCCAGCGGCGCGCTGTAGATCAGCAGGATGGCGCAGAACAGCACGATCACCGGGTAGTTCACGAGGTCGAGCCGGCGCGACCAGGTGGCGCTCAGGCGCTGGCGCAACAGGTCGAGCGCGACATGGCCCTTCAGGTGCAGCAAGTGCGGGCCGCCGAGCAGGAAGTAAGGGCCGAACAGCAGCACGGCGAGCTCCATGCCCCAGACGGTGGGCGCGTTGAAGAAGTAGCGCATCACCACTTCGTAGAGCATCACGGGGACGACGATGGCCATCACCCACACGGTGATCTGGAAAAGCCAGCGGTTGACGGTGGTGATGGCGCGGGCGATGGCGGACAGCCAGACGGGCATGCCGGACTCCTCGATGGGTCGCGAGCGCGCACGGCCGCACCTGCGCGGCACGCCGTGCGCGACAGCGCGGTGTTCAGGCCAGCAGGCCGAGCTGCTTCATGAACGCCACCTGGCTTTCCAGGATGCGCGTGGCCAGGGCATCCCCCTTGGTGGCGGTGCGCCAGGCTTCCATGGCCTTGGGCCGCGCGGCGGCCACGTCGGCCGGGTTGAAGCGGATGACTTCGCAACCCTTGGCGGCGTATTTCTCCAGCGCGACGACGTCGTTCACCAGGATGTTCTGGCGCAGCGCGGCCGAGGTCTCGCGCGCAGCCACGGCCAGCGCGGCCTTGTACTCGGCCGGCAGGCGCTCGTGCGCGGCGCGGTTGGCCACGTACGACGTGGCGGTGGTGGGCTGGTGAAAGCCCGGCACGATGACGAACTTGGCCACCTCGGCCAGGCCGGCCTCGAAGTTGGCGGTGAGGTCACCGCGGTCGGCCATGTCGATCACGCCCTTGTCGAGCGCGGAGTACACCTCGCCCGTGGGCAGCGGCGTGACGGACACGCCCATCGCGCCCATCACCGCAGAGGCCAGGCCCACGAAGCGGCCCTTCTTGCCCGCCAGGTCGGCGATCTTGCGGATCGGCACCTTGGAGTGCAGCGGCTCCTGGCCGTACACGGTGGGGGCGATGTAGTGCAGGCCCGCCGGTGCATAGGCCTGGCGCGCGAGCTCCAGGCCGCCGCGCTCGTAGAACCAGGCCTCGTACTCGTCGCTCTCGGCAAAGCCGAAGGGAATGGTGCTGGTGAAGGCGAACGCGGGGATCTTGCCGGCCTCGTAGCCGTCGAAGGTCTTCATCATCTCGAAGGCACCGCCGCGCACGGCGTCGAAGGCCTGGGCCGCGGGCACCATCTGCCCGGCCGCGAACAGGTTGATCTTGAAGCGCCCGCCGGTGAGTTCGGCCACGCGCGCCACGAAGCGCTCCTCGAACTTCTGCGGCGTGGTGCCGCCGTCCCACAGCGCCTGCATGCGCCAGCTCACGGCGGGCGACTGGGCGTGCACGGCCAGCGGGGCGGCCGCGGTGGCGGCGAGGGCGGTCTTGAGCAGACCGCGACGGGGAATCGCTTGGGGTTTCATGGCTTGTCTCCAGAGGCTTGTGGTTGTTCGCCCGCATGGGCTGCGGGTCGGTGCGCAAGGCCTGCGCTGCCAAAAAGTCTATGGACGTGCGCCCATCCGCATGGGTACAGTTTGGGCACAGATTCACAAACTGTGCCCATCGATTCGTGGGCACAGTGACCCCCCACCGGAGCGCGCATGGACCCGCGAACACCCGACACCAAGGCCGAGGCCCTCACGGCGCGGCTGATCCAGGCCATCGAACAGGGCGGCCTGCCCGCGGGCAGCCGCCTGCGCTCGGTGCGCGACGCCGCGGCCAAGGAAGGCCTGGGCGTGAACACCGTGGTCGAGGCCTACAACCGGCTGGTGGCGCGCGGCTACGCCGAGGCGCGGCCCGGCTCGGGTTTCTACGTGCGGCGCGTGGCGCGCTCGCGCACCGCCGCACCGCCCGCGCACGTGAGCGACGCGGTGGACCTGGTCTCGCTGTTGCGCGAACAACTCGAACAGCACTACGAAGTGCGCGTGGGCGATGGCCGCCCACCCGCGTCGTGGATGGAGGGCTCCGACATCGCGCGCCAGCTCAGGCTCGCGCGCGGCGGTGAGCCGGCCGACCAGGGCCACGGCTACGGCACGCCCTGGGGCTACGCGCCGCTGCGCGACACGGTGGCGCGCCTGCTCAGCGAGCGCGCGATCCATGTGCACGCGCGCCAGGTGCTGCTCACGCAGGGCGCGAACCACGCACTCGACCTCATCGTGCGGCACCTGCTCGACGCGGGCGACACGGTGCTGGTGGATTCACCGGGCTACTACCCCTTGTTCGGCAAGCTCAAGCTCGCCAAGGTGGCGATGTGGGGCGTGCCACGCCAGGCCGACGGGCCCGACCTCGACGCGCTGCAGGCGCTGCTGCGTGCGCACCGCCCGCGCGTGTTCTTCACGCAATCGCTCGCACACAACCCCACCGGCGGCTCGATCAGCCTGCCCAAGGCGCACAAGCTGCTGCAGCTCGCGGCCGAGCACGACTGCCTGGTGGTGGAAGACGACCCGTTTGCCGATCTGCAGCCACCGGGTGCGCCGCGGCTGGCGGCGCTCGACCAACTGGAGCGCGTGATCTACGTGAGCAGCTTCTCGAAGACCTTGTCGGCGGGGCTGCGCGTCGGCTACATCGCCGGGCCGGCGCAGCACATCGGCGCGCTGTGCGATCTCAAGATGGTGACCGTCGTGTCCACCTCCGACTTCGTCGAGCGCGTGGTGCACCAGCTGATCACCACGGGCCAGTACCGGCGCCACCTGAACCGGCTCAAGACCCGGCTCGGCGAGGCCTTCGTGCCCGCGGTGAAGGCGCTCACGCGCGCGGGCGTGCAGGTGCAACCGGCCGACCCGGCGGGCTATTACCTGTGGGCCACGCTGCCGCGCGGCCTGTCGGAGCTCGCGCTGGCGCGCCAGGCGGCGAAGGCGGGCATCTTCCTGGCGCCGGGCTCGGTGTTCTTCCCCGAGCGCAAGGCGGACCACGCCGCGATCCGCGTCAACGTGGCCTACGCGAACGACCCGCGCTTCCTGCGCTTTCTATCGGGCGCGGTGAAGGCCGCGCGCTGACAGGCAGACCGCGCGGCCGGGGGGGTCAGGCCGCCACCGGCTCCAGCAGCGCGTCGACCTCGGCCTCGGCCGCCTGCAGGCCCTTGGCGCGCGGCTCATCGCCCATGGCCAGGCCTTCGGCGTGCACGAAGCGCACTTCCGTCATGCCCAGGAAGCCGAGGAAGTTGCGCACGAAAGGCGTCTGCGTGTCGTGCGGCTGGCCCTTGTAGAGGCCACCGCGCGCGGTGAACACCACCACCTGCTTGCCCGTGACCAGGCCTTCGGGGCCGTTGGCGGTGTAGCGGAAGGTGATGCCGGCGCGCGCCACGTGATCGAAGTACGCCTTGAGCGTGGACGGGATGCCGAAGTTGTAGAGCGGCAGGCCCAGGGCCACCACGTCGGCGCCCTGCAGTTCGGCGATGAGTTCGTCGGACTGCGCCACCAGCGCCTGTTGCTCGGGCGTGCGGCGTTCGGCCGGCGTGGAGAACGCCCCCACGCGCGCCAGGTCCAGGTGCG
Organism: Hydrogenophaga sp.; assembly: GCA_016741995.1. Taxonomy (GTDB): domain Bacteria; phylum Pseudomonadota; class Gammaproteobacteria; order Burkholderiales; family Burkholderiaceae_C; genus Hydrogenophaga. Next base: position 132,551 of record JACVCO010000007.1, read on the forward strand.
GCAGGGGTTGTTCGGCCAGGTCGCGCACGATCACGCGGCCCGTGGGGTTGGCGGCTTGCCAGGACGCCGCGAAGCGGTCGGCCAGGCGGTTGGACTGGCCGTCGCCGAGCAGGATGCTGGAGCGGATGAGGAGCAGGGTTTTCATGGCGCGGGTTCCTTGTTGAACGATGACCCGATTGAAACATCGCCTGATCCGATGAAAAAGCGCAAAATTCCGCTCAAACCCATCAATCCAATCGATCATTCAAGCCCATGAGCCACGCCCGCGTCACGCTCGATCAATGGAACGCCCTGGTGGCCGTTGTGGAAGCCGGCAGCTACGCGAAGGCGGCCGAACAACTCAGCCGCAGCCAATCGTCCGTCACCTACGCGGTGCAACAGATCCAGTCGCAGCTGGGCGTGCAGGTGTTCGAGCTCGAAGGCCGCAAGGCGCGGCTCACGCCCACGGGCGAACAGCTCTACCAGCGCGCGCGCTACCTGATCGCGGAAGCGGCGTCGCTGGAAACGGCATCGACCTGCCTGTCCCTGGGCTGGGAGGCCGAGCTGCGCCTGGCCGTGGAGGTGATCTACCCCAACCGGCGCCTGTTCGAGTGCCTGGAGCGCTTCGGCGAAAGCGCCACGCACACGCGCGTGGAGGTGGTGGAGGCCGTGCTCGGGCACCGCACGTCCCTGCTCGACGAAGGCGCGGTGCACCTCGCGATCTTCGGCAGCGTGCCCACCGGCTACGAGGGCGAGCACCTGATGCGCGTGCGCTTCGTGCTGGTGGCGCACCCCGATCACCCGCTGCACGGCCTGGGGCGCGCGATCACGCTGCGCGACCTGCGCCAGCACCGCCACCTGGTGATCCGCGAGACCAGCCGCGACCGCGCGAGCGAGCCCGCGCTGCAGACGCCCCAACGCTGGACGGTGGGTCACATGTCCACCTCGATCGAAGCGGCGCGCGGTGGCCATGGCTTCGCCTGGCTGCCCGAGGAACTGATCCGCCACGACCTCGAGGCGGGCACGCTCAAGCCATTGCCCATGCGCCGCGGCGGCGAGCGCTTCGCCGATCTCTACCTGGTCTACGGCGACCGCGAGGGCGCGGGCCCGGCCGCGCTGCGGCTGGCCGAGATCCTCATCGCCAACGCGCGCGGCACGGGCTGATCACACCAGCGGCTTGTCGGCCACGGGCGCGCGCATGCCCACGGCCATGCGGTTCCAGGCGTTGATCTGCGCGATGGTCCAGCTCAGTTCCACGATCTCCTGATCGCTGAAGTGCGCGCGCAGCGCGTCGAAGGCGCCGTCGTGGCCCGCATGCCCTTCGGGCAAACGCGTGAGCACTTCGGCCCAGGCCAGCGCGGCGCGCTCGCGCGCGGTGTAGAGCGTGGTCTCGCGCCAGGTGGAGAGGCTGTTCAGGCGCTGCCAGCCCTCGCCGTGGTGGCGCAGTTCGCGCGCGTGCATGTCGACGCAGAACGCGCAGCCGTTGATCTGCGAGACGCGCAGGTCCATCAACGACATCAGCGGCTTGCCCAGCGACGAGCCGGCGGTGCTGTTCTTGACGGCGGCCTGCGCCTGGTAGGCCTTGGGCAGGAGTTCGGTCCAGGGGAGTCGGGGAGCGTTCACGGGCTTGCCTTTCGAATGGAGGGGATGAAGAAGACCTTCACCCCTCAAGACGAAGCAGGGTCGCCCTTTGTGACGTAGTGCGTGACGGCCGGATCCACCAGCGCATCGCCGCGCGCTTCGGCGATGCGCGCGAGCTTGTCGGGGTTGCGTTGCGTGTGGATGCGCACCACGCGCCCGCCTTCGATCTGCAAGGCCTGCGCCGATTCGAGCGCGCCGTCGATGAAGCGCAACAGGCCCCACTCGCCATTGAGCTCGGCGAGTTCGTAGTGAACACGGCCGGCGTAGCGCAGGCTGACCGCCATGTAGAGCTGCGCGATGCGCTGCCCACCGAGCAGGGGAACACCGAAGCTGGGCACCTTGCCGCCGCCGTCGCTGATGAGTTCGGCGTCTTCGGTGAGCGCGGCCTTGAGGCCCGCGATGTCGCCACGCGTGGCGGCCTCCGCGAAGGCGCGCAGCAGGCGCTGCTGGTCTTCGGGCGCCACGGTCTGGCGGCTGCGCCCGTCCTTGAGCAGGGTGCGTGCGCGGTGCACCAGCTGGCGGCAGGCCGCTTCGCTCTTGCCCAGCGCCGCGGCCACCTCGCCGTAGTCGGCCTCGAAGATGTCGCGCAGCAGGAAGGCCGCGCGCGCCTCGGGCGCGAGGCGTTCGAGCACCGTGAGGAACGCCACCGAGAGCTGGTCGGCGCGCTCGAGCACCTGCTCGGGCGTGTGCGGCGCGTCGGCCGCGGTGAGGATGGGCTCGGGCAGCCAGGTGCCCACGTAGTCCTCGCGCCGCGCCTGGGCGGCGCGCAGGCGGTCGATCGCCAGGCGCGTGGTGACGGCCACCAGCCAGGCTTCGGCGTTGGCCACGGCGGTGGTGTCGGTGCCGTGCCAGCGCAGCCAGGCATCCTGCACCACCTCCTCGGCGTCAGCGGCCGAGCCGAGCATGCGGTAGGCGATGCCGCGCAACCGGGAGCGCAGGCCCATGAAGGTATCGAGCGGGTCGTTCATGCGCGCTTAGACGGATGGGGCCGCGCGATTGTGACGCCGCATCCCCGCGGGCGACGAACGGCTCACACGATGCTCCGGATTCCTTGCCCGATCCTGCGGACACGCCGGCCGCCAATGCCCCCGCGCTTCCATCGGCGGGGTGGCTTGCCCGATCATGCGGGCGCCACGCCACCCACGAAGAAGCCCATGCTGCCGCCCCCCGACGCCCTGCGCGAGATCAACGCCGTGATTGCCCGATCCACCGAGGCCGACGGCTTCACGCCGACGGCCATCGACCACCTGTTCTTCGCGCGCCAGAGCTCGCCCACCCTGCCCCTGCACACCGCACAGTGGCCCTGCTTCGCGCTCGTCACCCAAGGCAGCAAGCGGCTCACGCTGGGCGACGAGGTCTACCACTACGGCGCCGGCGACTGCCTGCTGGTGACGCTGGATCTGCCGGTGGTCTCGTGCATCGTGGAGGCCACGCCCGAGCGGCCCAAGCTGGCCCTGGGCATGGCGATCGACAACGCGCGCCTGCAGGAGGTGCTGGCGCGCGTGAGCCTGCCGCCCGAGGTGCTGCGCGGCGACAGCCCGCGCGGCGTGGCGGTGCACAAGGCCCCGGCCGAACTGCTCGACGCCATGCTGCGCCTGGTGCGGCTGCTGGAGCGGCCGCAGGACATCGCCTCGCTCGCCCCCCTGATCGAGCAGGAGATCCTCTACCGCCTGCTCACCGGCCCGCACGGCCCGTCGCTGTTGCGCATCGCCTCGGCCAACAGCCCGGGCAACAAGATCGCCAAGGCCATCGCCTGGCTGCGCGAGCACTACGCGCAGCCGCTGCGCATCGAGGCGCTGGCACAGCACACGGGCATGAGCGCGTCCTCGTTGCACCACCACTTCAACCTCGCCACGGCGATGACGCCGCTGCAGTACCAGAAGCGGCTGCGCCTGCAGGAGGCGCGCCGCCTGATGCTGGTGGACCGGCTCGACGTGAGCAGCGCCGGCTACCGCGTGGGCTACCAGAGCCCCTCGCAGTTCAGCCGCGAGTACAGCCGCCAGTACGGCCTGTCGCCGCTGCGCGACGTGGAGAGCGCGCGCGGCCGAACCGAGGGCTACGTGCCCCTCGAATCGGCCTGACGCACCCCGGCCTCAGGCCATCTTGAAGGGCAGGTCGCGCAGCGGCTTGCCGGTGATGCGCGCGATGGCGTTCGCGAACGCGGGCGCCAACGGCGGCAGGCCCGGCTCGCCCATGCCGGTGGGTGGCTCGGCGCTGGGCACGGTGTGCACCGCGATCTGCGGCATCTCGGTGATGCGCGCGACGCGGTAATCGCCGAAGTTGCTCTGCTCGACCACGCCGTCTTTCAAGGTGATGGCCGCGCCCGGCAGGCACATGCCCAGGCCCATGAGCGCGGCGCCCTGCACCTGCGCCTCCACGGTGCGCGGGTTGATGACAAGGTTGCAGTGCACGCCCGCCGTCACCTGGTGCAGCACGGGCTCGCCGTCCTTCACCGAGGCCTCGACCACGTAGGCCACCACGGAGTCGAAGCTCTCGTGCACCGCCACGCCCCAGGCGCGGCCCGTGGGCAACTGGCGTTTGCCGTAGCCGCTCTTGTCCACCGCGAGCTGCAGCGCCGCGGTGTGGCGCGGGTGCGCCTTGCCGAACAGCGCCAGCCGGTAGGCCACCGGGTCCTGCTTCGTCTCGCGCGCGATCTCGTCGATCAACGTTTCCATGACGAACGCGGTGTGGGTGGAGCCCACGCTGCGCCACCACAGCACCGGCACGTTCAGCTTCGGGTGGTGCACCGTGAGGCGCATGGGCACCGGGTAGGGCGCGCGCATGCCTTCCACCGCGGTCTGGTCCACGCCGTTCTTCACCATGCCCTGCTCGAAGAAGGTGCCGGCCATGATGGACTGGCCCACGATGGCGTGGTCCCACGCGAGCACGCGGCCGCGCTCGTCGAAGCCGACCTGCGCGCGGTGCAGGTGCATGGGCCGGTAGTAGCCGCCCTTGATGTCGTCCTCGCGGCTCCACACGGTGCGCACCGGTGCCTTCAGGCCGGCGCCCTGCGCGGCCTTGGCGATGGTGCAGGCCTCGACCACGTACTCGCCCGAGGGAATGCCGCGCCGGCCGAAGCCACCGCCCGCGGCCTGCACGCTCACGCGCACCTGCTCGGGCTTCAGGCCCAGCGTGCGCGCCGCGGCCATGCCGTCCAGGCCCGGCATCTGCGTGCCCAGCCACAGCGTGGCGCCCTGCTCCCCCAGTTCCACCGTGCAGTTGAGCGGCTCCATGGGCGCGTGCGCGAGGTAGGGGAACACGAACTCGGCCTCGATGCGTTTCGGCGCCGCGGCCAGCGGCGCCATGTCGGCATCGAAGTGCTTCGCGCCCGGCTGGCGCACGAGTTCGCGGTACTGCGCGAGCTGGCGCTCGCTGTCGACCTTCTCCACCGCGTCGGTGGCCCAGTCGAGCTTGAGCGCATCGCGGCCGCTGCGGGCCTGCCAATAACCATCGGCGATCACGACCACCCCCTCGGCGCCGCGGTCCAGCGGCACGCGCAGCACGGCCTTCACGCCCTTCACCGCGCGTGCGGCGCTGTCGTCCACGCTGCGCAGCTTCGCGCCGAACACCGGCGGGCGCGCGACCACGGCGGTGAGTTGCCCCGGGCGGCGCACGTCGATGCCGAAATCCTGCCGCCCACTGCTCTTGGCGGCGGCGTCGAGCCGCGTGGTGGGCTTGCCGATCAGCTTGAACTGTTTCGGGTCTTTCAGTGCCACCTTCTCGGGCACGGGTTGCTTCATGGCGTCGTCCGCCAGTTCGCCGTAGGCGAGCTTGCGCCCACCGGGGCCGATCACATGGCCAGCCTCGGTGCGCAGGCGCGATGCGTCCACCTGCCAGCGCGCGGCGGCGGCCGACACCAGCATGGCCCGCGCGCGCGCACCCAGCTCACGGTACTGCGTGTAGCTGTTCTTGATGGCGGTGGAGCCGCCGGTGAGGTGCATGCCCCACAACGGGTCGGCGTAGGCCGGGTCGCTGGTGCCGAGCTGGCTGCGCACCTTGGTCCAGTCGGCGTCGAGCTCCTCGGCCAGGATCAGCGGCAGCGCGGTCTGCACGCCCTGGCCGAACTCGAGCCGGTTGACGGTCACGGTCACGGTGCCGTCGCGCGCGATGGCGACGAAGGCGCCGGGTTGCTGCGTGGGCTTGAGGCCCGCGGCGGCATCGGCCTGCGCGAGCGCGGCCAGCGGGGCCACACCGAGCGCGAAGCCACCGAGGCCGACGAGCTTGAGGAAGCCGCGGCGCGGCAGCTCGGCCGCGCCATCGGTGTGTTCGCGCGCCAGCAGGTGCTGCAGGGCGCGCGGCATGTCATGGGCGATGGAGGGCAGCATGGTCGTGTCCTCCTTCAGGCGATGGCGCGCGCGGCGTCGGCCACGGCGGCGCGGATGCGCGCGTAGGTGCCACAGCGGCACACGTTGCCGGCCATGGCGCCGTCGATCTCGTCCGCGCTGGGCTGCTTGCCCTTGGGCAGCGATTTCAGGAACGCGGTGGCGCTCATGATCTGGCCGCTCTGGCAGTAGCCGCATTGCGCCACGTCGTGCTTCACCCAGGCGTTGTGCACCGCACGGCCGACGCGGTCGTCGCCACCGGTGACGGCTTCGATGGTGGTGATGCGCCGGCCTTCGACGCTGCTCACCGGCGTGATGCACGAGCGCGTGGCCTGGCCGTCGACGTGCACGGTGCAGGCGCCGCACAGGGCGGCACCGCAGCCGAACTTGGTGCCGGTCATGCCCAGCGTGTCGCGCAGGGCCCAGAGCACGGGGGTGCCGGGGTCCACGTCGAGCGCGTGGTCGCGGCCATTGATGTTCAGGCGGGTCATGTGGGGGCTCCCGAAAGGTGGAACGGATGCACGATCCGGCGGCGTGTCGCCACCGGCGCCCGGCGAGTGTTTCCCGGACGCCCACGCGGGCGTTAGCCCGATCCTGCGAATGGCTTGCCCGATCCTGCAAAGCCCGCTGCGGCCCCTCGTCACGCAAGGGTCAGTCCCGAGGAGAGCGGATCGACTCGGGTGGCATACTTACCGTCCCCCCGGGCGCGCGCTCGTACGCGCCCCTTCCCCATAGACTTTTGGAGACTTCCCCTCATGGATCGTCGTTCCCTGATGAAGAACGCCGGCATCGCCGGCGTTCTGGCCACCGGCATCGCCCCCGCGGTGCATGCACAAGCGGCCGTGCGCTGGCGCCTGGCGTCGAGCTTCCCCAAATCGCTGCCCACCATCTTCGGTTCGGCCGAGAAGTTCTCGGAAACCGTCAAGGCGCTGTCGGGCGGCAAGTTCGAGGTGTCGGTGCACGCCGCCGGTGAAATCGTCCCCGCCTTCGGCGTGGTCGATGCCATCCAGGACAGCACCATCGAGATGGCGCAGACGGCGCCCTACTACTTCACCGGCAAGAGCTCCATCTTCGCGTTCGGCTGCGCCGTGCCCTTCGGCCTGACCGCGCGCCACATGGACGCCTGGATGGAGCACGGCAACGGCCGCAAGCTCATGGACGAGTTCTACGGCCAGTACAACATCGTCTCGATGAGCTCGGGCAACACCGGCACCCAGATGGGCGGCTGGTACCGCAAAGAGATCAAGACCGTGGCCGACCTCAAGGGCCTGAAGATGCGCATGGGCGGCGGCCTGTTCGGCGAGTCCATGGCCAAGCTGGGCGTGGTGGCGCAGAACATGCCCGCCGGCGAGGTGTACCAGGCACTGGAAAAAGGCACGCTGGACGCCACCGAATTCGTCGGCCCGTTCGACGACGAGCGCCTGGGCTTCAACAAGGTCGCGCCCTTCTACCACTACCCCGGCTGGTGGGAAGGCGGCGCCGAGCTCGAGTTCTTCATCAACAAGAAGGCCTTCGACGCGCTGTCGCCCGAGAACAAGGCCATCGTGCGCGCCGCCGGTGCCGTGGCCGCGCGCGACATGACCGCCAAGTACGACGCACAGAACCCGATCGCCCTCAAGCGCCTGGTCGCTGGCGGCACCAAACTCATCGCCTTCCCCAAGGCCGTGATGGACGCCGGCTTCAAGACCGCGATGGAGGTGTTCGCCGAGCACGAGGCCAAGTCGCCCGAGTTCAAGAAGATCCACCAGGACATGCGCGCCTTCCAGCGCGACCAGATCCTGTGGAGCCGCTTCTCGGAATGGCGCTACGACACCTACATCAGCTCGGCCAAGATCTGATCGGCCGCTGATCGCAATGAAAAAGCCCGCCTCCTGGCGGGCTTTTTCGTTGGTCAGGGTGTTATCAAGCTGATGGTCCAAGCGGTTGAGAACTCCATGTGGATAAAGCACCTCGCTGGACACGGGGTCACGGCCAGACCTCGATGCGGCAAGAATCAGGGTGGCGGGCCGGCCGTGGCCTTCGTAACAAGCCAGCCGGTGTTTGACGCCGCATCGCCCACGAGAGCGCCTGGCGCTACAAGGAGGCGATGGCTAGACTTCCGCAATCGGCCAGAAGCGGACATTGCGAGCATTCCTGTGGAGATAAAGAGTCCCGTAGCCATTTTTCTGCTCATAGCTGTGGCAGCAGGCGGCTATGGCAGCTTGTATTTGACGGAGTCACACAAGCGGGCATCTGCGTTCCTGCGCGCACCTCCCCACTCCTATGGTCCTCTCATCATCGTGAAAGGCCGGTGGAGCACCGATCAAACGGATCTTTGGTACATGAGCTATGAAGGGCCCGGACAAGGCCAGTCGGTTCGAGTCCAAGTGGATAGCAAAGCTGATGTGACTATCGTCAAGTAGCATGCGCTATCGGCCAGAAGCGGATATTGGAGAACTGCTTGCGCAACAGCATTGACTCGGGAGACTTCGCTTCTCACGTAGAGCGCGAGCTGTCAGGAGGCCAGCCTTCGCCAGGAGCAGTGGTGCCCGTCCCAAATGCAATGCATAGGGCTGCGGACTTTGCCGAGGAGCTCCATCTCAGGCCAGAGAAGAGCAAGACGGGATGGTTTCTCTCCATCGTGACCACCTTTGTGCTTGCCAGTCTGGCCTACCTCGCGCTGACCCAGGACCGTATCGTGCTCGGCGGCAAACGGGGAGAAAGCGTGTATGAGGGAATGGCGGCAACCGTCGTGGGCTTCGCATTGCTTGCCGTCGCGTTCTTCAGCCTATGGCGGTTGTCGGCCCGTACACGCTTTGCGCGTGCTCTAGGCTGCTCCTCGGTGGCGCTCTGGTTGCTATTCGTCTTCTGGTTCATCCTCGCGAGGTAGCGGTCCACCCGTCATATTCAGATGTCCGCTTCGGGCCCAAAGCGGACATCAAATTAACGATTGATCCGCTTTGCGAACTCAGGGAAATTGCTGGCAGCGAGAAGTGCGGCGCCGGGCTCCATGCCGATTTCCGGCATCACATAGACAGCGCCCGCGGAATCAAAGACATACAGCTCGCCCCCGCCATTGCTCCCAAAAGCCAGAAAGCCCGCAGCGTACTCGTCGAGCTGGTAGTCGTCGTTGATTTGGTCAATCTCGTCCGTCCCGAAAAGAACAATGGAGCTTTCGCCATCGAACGGCGGTCCCTTGGACAGATTGCCCTCAAAAGCTCCGTTCTCCAACAAATAGGAAACGTACGCAGCAGGGAGTTCTGGGCGCATATCAAATGTCCGCTTCTGGCCGATTGCGGAAGTCTAGCCATCGCCTCGCTCGCAACCAAGGGCCCCATTTTGTGCACTTTGGGCCGTCAGCTTGATAGCGCCTGCTGAACGCGCGCTCAGGCCAGCCAGCGCCAGTGGTTGTCCAGCCGCAGCGTGGCGGGCGCTGCCAGTGGCTGACCGGCCACCATCACCGCCTGCGAGCCCGCGCCCCACCAGCGCGCGCCGGTGCCGGCCAGCGCGCCCGCGTCGCGCAGCGCGATGCGCTCGACCACGCGGCCCGCGGCATCGGTGGCCAGCACGGCGTGCGCGCGCGTGGCGCTGACGAAGAAGCCACCGCCGGGGCGCGCGCAGATGTCGCCGCCGTAGCCCATGGCTTGCGTCATGGCGGGTGCGGGTTCGAGGCCGCGGTCGCTCCAGATCGCGAGCAGCGGGGCATCGCGGCGGGCGGCTTCGTCGTCGTGCTCGGCCTGCAGCGCAATGCCCACCCGCCGGCTGGCGGGGTCGAACGCGAGGTGGCGGATGCTCAGGCGCGGATCGGTCAGCCGCCACTGGCCGAGCAGGCGGCCGTCGCGCGGGTCGAGCGCGACGAGCGACGGGTCCATGCGCGACAGGTCGCGGTGGCTGCGGCCGGTTTCGCTCTGCGTGGGGATGCCGCCGTTGGCCACCAGCAGCGCGCCCGCGGGCACGTCGCCCACCCGCTCGGGCAGCACCAGCAGGGCGTGTGGGTCCATGCCGTGCGTGGGCCACTCGCCGCGTTTGTTCAGGGTGGTGGCGTCGCGCACGCCGATCAGGCCGCGGGCGTCGGCCTGGTCGGTCTCGGTGGTCCACACCACGCCTTGGCCATCGGGTGCGCGCAGCACGTGGCCGTTGAGGCGGCGGTCGTCGTCCACCCAGTGCCATTGCATGGCGTTGTTCGCGGGGTGCCAGCGCAGCAACCAGTCGCCCGGGCGGCGTGCGGCCACGAGCACGCTGCCACCGGCCTCCACCGCCAGGCCGTGGGCGCGCGTGGGCAGCTCGATGTGCGCGCGCACGCGCAGGCCAACATCGTCGAGCGCGAGCTGCCCCACGTGGTAACGGTCGGCTTCGGCCCAGCTTGCGACCAGCGTGGCGCTTTCCGCCGCGCGGGCCGGCAGGGCCACGGCACCGAGCAGACACAGCAGGTCGCGCCGGGTCACCATCTCAATCGCCGTCGGCGCTGGAGAAGCCCAGGCTGACTTCCATGCCGGCCGCCACCTCCGACTGCATCAGCGTGGTCAGGCCCTTGAGCGCGCGCGCCGCGGCGTCCACGCTCGCGGGCCGCGCGGGGTTCACGCCCTGCATCGCGCGATCGGCCTGGTCCACCGCGGCGCGCCAGCGGTCGGCCAGTTGCAGGTGGCCGCGCCCGCGCAGGTAGGACTCGATGCTCACCACGCCCGCGCCGATGGCGGGCGCGCCGCTGTCGGGCTGGCGCGCGAGCGCGCGCAGCTCGGCCCACTCGGCGGCCCAGGCCACACCGGTCTGGCCGCTGGGGGCGCGCGCAAAGGCCGGTGCACCGCCGCGCGTGCCGGCTTCGCGCACGGGTTTTTCCATGCCCATCCAGCGCAGGCGCTCCAGCCCACCGAGCCACTGGTTCACGAACTCCACGAACGGCGCGGCGGCGTCTTCGTCGTCGGGCGGCGTGGCGGCCAGGGCGTCGAACGCGGTGCGCAGCGCATCGGCTTCGCGCTGCACGGCCTGCGCGGCGAGCACGGCGTAGGCGCAGGCGCTGCTGCGCGGGGCCACGGGTTGCACCCACAGCAGGCGCTCGATCGCGGGCAGGCCCTTGGCGGGCGTGCCCACGCGCGCCATGTCGTCGAGCGTTCTGGGCTCGCGCGCGAGCATGCGTTGCAGCAGCTCGGGGCGCAGCGGCAGGAAATCGATCTCGCGCAGCGAGCGGCGCTCGACCAGCGGGCCCACGGCCACCGCGGCCAGGCGCTCCCAGGCCAGCGTGGTCTGCGTCCACGCGGTGCGTGCTGGTATCAGTGCGGCCGGGCCGTTGCAGTGCTGCTGCAGCGCGCTCACGAGTTCGGGCGCCTGCGCAGCGAAGGCGCGCGCCAGTGGCGCGGTGTGCTCGCGGTGCAGTGCCGCGAGCGCGTCGGCCGAGGTGTAGTAGGGCACGGCCACCTGGGCCCACAGCAGCGTGGGGGTGCACAGGGCGGCGGCCAGCCAGCGGCGTTTCAACATCACAGGCTCTCCACGAATTTCACGAGCGCGCGGCGGTCGGCGTCGCTGAACTGCAGCACCTGCTGCTTGCTCGCCTCGGCCTCGCCGCCGTGCCAGAGGATGGCTTCGAGCACGCCATTGGCGCGGCCGTCGTGCAGCAGGCGCGTGTGGCCGTTCACGTCCTTGAACAGGCCGATGCCCCACAGCGGCGGCGTCTTCCATTGCCGGCCATTGGCGAGGAAGTCGGGTCGGTCGTCGGCCAGGGCGTCGCCCATGTCGTGCAGCAGCAGGTCGGTGTAAGGCCAGATGGTCTGGCCTTGCAAAGCCTTGCTGGTGAGGTGCGGGAACGGGCCTTCGGCGGTGGTGTACGAGGGCCGGTGGCACACGGCGCATTGCGCCTGCGCGAACAGCCGCTGGCCACGCAGCACCTGCGCGTCGCTCGCGTTGCGGCGCGCGGGCGGCGCGAGCGTGGCCTGGTAGAACACCACCTCGTTCAGCGTCTTCGCATCGATCTCGGGTTGGCCGTTCTTCGAGCCGTTGGGCGCGGCCAGGCAGTCCTTCTGCGTGGGCGTGCAGGTCTCGTGCGGGAACTGCGCCGAGGTGATACCGATGTCGCCATGGAAGGCCCCGGCCGTCTGGTGCGCGAGCGTGGCCACGTTGGCCTTCCAGCCGAAGCGGCCGAGCATCTCGCGCTGCGCGAACACGTCCCACACGCGGTTGGGTTGGCCTTTGATGGCGCCGGGCAGCGCGGCCTGCGCGTCGGCGTTGGCCAGGATGTCGCGCTCGGGAATCGCCTCGAGCAAGCCGACGCCGATGACCTGCGGCGCGATGCGCGGGCTCAGCATCGCGCCGGGCGCGAGCGGCCCGTAGGCCAGGCGGTCGATCACGTACTCGGGCTTGCGCAGCGTGTAGCGCGTGCCGTCGGCGAAGCGCCCGTTCACCGCGCTCCAGCGCAGGCGCACGCGGCCTTCGGCTTGCACACCCTGGATCGCCGCGGTGTTGAGCTGGTCGCCGTACACCGGGTCGTGCTTCGGGCCGCCGTGCGCGTCGGTGCCGGGCACCGAGAGGCGAATCAGCAGCGCGAGCGGGTCTTCGTCGGAAAAGCCGCGCTTGAACGGCGGCGGCTCACCGCGGCCGTCGAACAGGTGGCAGGCCCCGCAGGAGCGCGCAAGAAAGTTCGGTCCCAGGCCGTCGCGCGCGGTGGTGCTGGCGGGCGCCTCGACCCAGTTGCGCTTGAAGAAGGAATTGCCGATCACGAAGCGCGTGCGCTCCGGATCGCTCAGGTTGGCCGCGGGAAAGGAAAACGCGTTCTTCCCCGTGGCCCAGACCGTGGTTTCGCCGCCGGTCTTCTCGCCCAGCGGGTCGGGCGCGGGCTCGCCCGCGTGCAGCGCGCTGATGGCGGCGACCGCGCCGGCCGCAAGAGCGGCCAGCGCGATGGCCTGTGGCCTCACGGTTGCACCAGCGTGAGCTTGGCGATGCCGACCGCGGCGGCCGCCGCCACGATGTCGTTGGACTGCGCGGTCAGACTCTGGATGGTGGCCTCGATCTTCGGGCGACCCGCCGAGCCCACCACGATGGCGCGGTCGAACGGCGCGGGAATCGCCTCGGCCGCTTCCACCGATCCGCGGATCTGCTTCGTGGTCTTTTCGGCCAGCGCGGCGTTCTTCGCGTTCACCAGATCGCGCAGGCTCGGGCCCTGCAGCGTGCTGCCGTCGGCGCGCACATAGCGGCCCAGCCACACGTTCTCGATGCCCTTGGCGTTGGTCACGGCGTCGCGGTGCGTGTTGTCGGAGAAGCAGCTGTGCTCGTCCTCCTGGTCCTGGCTGGCCAGCGCCACCTCCAGGCGCTCGCCCGCGAGTTCACCGCGCGAGAGCGAGCCCATGGCCACGAACATCTTGCGCAACGATTCGTTGCCGCCCTTCTCGAAGCGCGCGCGGTAGTTGTTCTTCACGCCCGGCGCCCAGGCTTTCACGAGGCCGCCGAGGTCGTCGACCAGCAGCTCGGTGACCGCGTTGAGGTACTGGCGGCGGCGGTCGGCGTTGGGCGCCTTGCCATCGACGAAGTCCTCGAAGCTGCGGTTGCCCGGGCCGGTCTCGGACAGGTCCTGGCCCCAGAGCATGAACTCGATCGCGTGCCAGCCGGTGGCGATGTTCTCCTCGCCGCCCTTCTCGTTCAGCGCCGCGAGCGCCTTCTTGGTCAGGGCCTGCTTCTTGTTGTTGACGATGCCCGTGGCCTTCTTGCCATCGACGTAGTCGACGTAGGACTCGTCCATCGGCCAGGCGTTGAGCTGGCCCTCGGGGCCCTTGTCGTTGTCGATCGGGCCGCCGTAGAAGCGGAAGGCCTCGGTCTGGCCATAGAACTCGCGCGCGGCCAGCCAGGCCTTGCGCGCGGCGTCCTGCGTGGCCTGCGAGGGCGCGGCGGTGAAGGCCTTCACGGCGTCCTGCAGCGCCTTTGCGGCGGACAGCGTGTCCTCGTAGTTGGCGTGAACCAGCGTGGCGTAGTGCGCGGCCACACCCGCGGGCGTGGCGGGTGCCTGGGCGTGCGCGGTGCCGGCCAGCACGAGACTGAGCACGGCGGCGGCGATGGCGGATCGGGGTGTCATGGTGTTCTCCGGGGGGATGGATGAACACCAGTTTAAATGCAAATGATTCTTATGCAAATGACGATGGGCGCCCGACCCCTCCCTGGCCGGGCGCCCGCACGTGTGACAGCGTGCTCAGTACGGCGAGTCGGGGAAGTAGAACTTCGCCGCGTTTTCCTTGGTCACCAGCACCGAAGGAATGATGGTCGTTGCGGGCATCGGTTTGCCGCTCACGCGCGACTCGGCCGTGAGCTTGAGGGCGTCGGCAATCATGCTGGGCGAGTAGGTCACGTTCGCGGTGACGAGCTTGTCGCCGTCCATGACCTTCTTGATGTAGTCCTTGGCGCCGGCACCGCCCACCACCAGCTTCACGTCGGTGCGCTTGGCCTGCTCGATGGCGCGCTGAACGCCCACCGCCATGTCGTCGTCGGACGCCCACACCGCGTCGATCTGCTTGAAGCGCGTGAGGTAGTCCTGCATCACCTTGAAGGCGTCGTCGCGGTTCCAGTTGCCGTGCTTGGCGTCCAGCACCTTGATGCCCGGGTGCGCCTTCATCACTTCGTTGAACGCGTCCACGCGCTGGTTGTCGATCACCGTGGGGATGCCGCGCAGGATGACCACGTTGCCCTTGCCGCCCATGGCCTTGGCCATGTACTCGCCGGCCACCTTGCCGAAGCCGGGGTTGTCACCCGCCACATAGGCGTTCTGTGCGTTGGGGTCGGTGAGGCCGCGGTCAACCACGGTCACGAACACGCCCTTGCTCTTGACCTGCGCCACGGGGCGCGTGAGCGGCGCCGATTCGAAGGGCAGGATCACCAGCGTGTCGATCTTGTTGACGGCCTGCAGATCCTGGATCTGGTTGGCCTGCTCGGACGGCGAGGCGGCGGTCTTCACGATCACCTTCACGCCCGGGTACTGCTTCTCCACCTCGTCCTTGGTGCGGTTGGCCCAGTACACCACCCCGCCTGTCCAGCCGTGCGTGGCCGCGGGCACGGACACGCCGATGACCGGCTTGTTCTGGGCAAAGGTCGGTGCGGCGAACAGGGTGCCCAGGGCGATGGCGGTAAAGGCAAATAGTCTGCGTTGCATGCTTGTCTCCGGTTGGGTTTTCTCGGTCACAGGTGTCCGCGCGCTGCCGTC
This sequence comes from Hydrogenophaga sp., assembly GCA_016741995.1. Taxonomy (GTDB): domain Bacteria; phylum Pseudomonadota; class Gammaproteobacteria; order Burkholderiales; family Burkholderiaceae_C; genus Hydrogenophaga. The sequence continues at coordinate 147,644 of JACVCO010000007.1, forward strand.
GAAGGCATCACGCGGTTCGTCTCACCGGCGCCCCCGTTGAAGGAAGGCGACGACGATGATCACGAACCCCTGCACCGCCGCGTTCAGGTACACGCTGATGATGCTGGTGAGGTTCAGGATGTTGCTGATGACGGAGAGCAGCACGGCACCGATCACGGTGCCGAAGATGCGCCCCCCGCCGCCTTTGAGTGCGGTGCCGCCGACGATGACCGCGGCGATGGCCTCGAGCTCCCACAGCAGGCCCGTGGTGGGCGAGGCCGAACCCAGGCGCGGCACGTAGAGCAGCGTGGCCACCGCCACGCAGACGCCGAGCAGCACGTAGGTGAGCACCTTCACGCGGTCCACCGCCACCGCGGAATAGCGCGCCACCTGTTCGTTGGAACCGATGGCCTGCACGTAGCGGCCATAGCGCGTGCGGTTGAGCAGGAAACCGCCAGCCAGCGCGATGGCGGCGAACACCCAGATGGGGATGGGAATGCCCAGCCAGCTGCCGTAGTAGACCGGGCTGTACACGTCCACCAGCTCGCCATCGAGCGTGATCGCGCCGCCGTTGGCGAAGTAGGTGAGGTACGCGCGGAAGATGCCCAGCGTGCCGAGCGTGACGATGAAGGGCTCGATGCGGCCCTTGGTGATGAGCAGGCCGTGCGCGAGGCCGAACACCGCCCCCAGCACCAGCGCGACCGCGGCGCCCAGCAGCACCGCCAGCAGCGGCGAACCCACCATCGGCGCCAGGTGGTTCATCACCAGGATCGTGCTGCCCGCGATCAGCGCGGCCATGGAGCCCACCGACAGATCGATGCCGCCGGAGATGATGACGAAGCTCATGCCCACCGCGATGATGCCGATGAAGGCCGTGCGCGTGAGCACGTTCATGCCGTTGTCCCAGGTGGCGAAGTCCGGGTTGAGCAGCGTGCCCGCGAGGCACAGCAGCACCAGGCCCGCGAGCGGGCCGAACGCGGCGAAGCGCGCGCTCCAGTCGCCGCGGCGGCGCGCGGGCGGGCTGGCCGCGTCGGCCACGGCGGCTTGGGTCGGCTGGGGGCTAGTGGGTGCCGGTGGCATGGGCAATGAGCTCCGCTTCGTTCAGGTGGTCGTCGGCGAGCGTGGCCTGCACGCGGCCGGCGCGCATGACGATCACGCGCTGGCACAGGCCGATGAGTTCGACCAGTTCCGACGAGATGACGATCACGCCCAGGCCTTCGGCGGCCAGTCGCGCGATCAGGAAATAGATGTCGCGCTTGGCGCCCACGTCCACGCCGCGCGTGGGTTCGTCGAGCACCAGCACGCGCGGGCGGGGTTGCAGCACCTTGGCGATGGCCAGCTTCTGCTGGTTGCCCCCCGACAACGAGCCCGCGCGCGCGTCCAGGCTGCCCGCGCGGATGCGAAAGTCCTGCACCGCCTGTTGCAGGGCGGCGCGCTGCGACGCGGCGTCGAGCCAGGGCCGCGCGTGGCGGTCCAGGTCCATGAGCGTGAGGTTGTCCTGCAGCGACAGGCCGACGTGCAGGCCGCGCCCCTTGCGGTCTTCGCTGAGGTAGGTCAGGCCCGCGCGGGCGGCGGCGCGCGGGTCCTTGAAGGCCACCGGCTCGCCCTGCAGCTGCATCTCGCCGCCCGCACGCGGGCGCAGGCCCAGCAGGCCTTCGAACAGTTCGGTGCGGCCCGCGCCCACCAGGCCCGCAAAGCCCAGGATCTCGCCAGGGCGCACCTCGAAGCCCACGTCGTGCGCCCAGCCGGGCACGCTCGCCCCGCGCACCGCCAGCAGGGGCGGCGCATCGGGCAGCGGCGCCTTGGGCGGGAACATGTCGGTGAGTTCGCGGCCCACCATGAGGTTGGCCATGTCCTGCCGGCTGTGGCACGCGGTGGGCCCGCGCGTGACGAAGCGGCCGTCGCGCATCACCACGATCTCGTCGGTGATCTGTTCGACCTCGTCGAGCTTGTGCGAGATGTAGATGACGGTCACGCCCTGCCCGCGCAACTGGCGGATGAGCGCGAACAGGCGGTGCGTCTCGCCCGGCGTGAGCGTGGCGGTGGGCTCGTCCATCACCAGCAGGCGGGCCTGGCGCGAGAGGGCCCGCGCGATCTCCACCAACTGCTTCTCGGCCACGATGAGCTCGCGCGTGCGCGTGTCGGGGTCGATCGACAGGCCCACCGCGTCCAGCGCTTCGCGCGCGGACTGCCGCATGGACGCTTCGTCCAGCAGCCAGCCGCGGCGCCGCTCGCGGCCCAGGAAGATGTTCTGCACCACGCTCAGGTCGTCGGCGAGGTTGAACTCCTGGTGGATCAACACCACCCCGGCGGCCTCGGCCTCGCGCGAATCGGCAAAACGGCAGGGCCGGCCGTCGATGCTGAAGCCGCCCTGCCCGGCCTGCTCGTAGCCGCAGAGGATCTTCATGAGCGTGGACTTGCCCGCGCCGTTCTCGCCGAGCAGCCCGTAGACCCGGCCCGGCTCGAGCTCGAAGCTCACGCCGTGCAGCACCTGCACCGGGCCGAAGTGCTTGCAGACCTCGTCGAAACGCACGCGCAGGCTCATGTCAGAGGTCCACCCAGGTCGCGCCGGCGGTCGACGAGCGCACGGCCGCTTCGATGAAGGCGACGCCATGGATGCCGTCCTCGATGGTGGGGAAGCCCACCTCCGCAGGCAGCGGCTTTCCTTCGCGCGCGGCGTGGATCGCCTGCGCGATCTCGCCATAGACCGTGGCGAAGCCTTCGAGGTAGCCCTCGGGGTGGCCCGAGGGCAGGCGCGTCACGCGCGCGGCGTCCGCGTTGGCGGCGGCGGTGCCGCGCGAGACGGTGCGCGGCGCCTCGCCGAAGGGTGTGAAGCGCAACTGGTTGGGTTGCTCCTGCTGCCACTCAAGGCCGGCGCGGCTGCCGTAGATGCGCAGGCGCAACGCGTTCTCGTTGCCCGGCGCCACCTGGCTGGCCCACAGCAGGCCGCGCGCGCCGTTGGCGTAGCGCAGCATCACCTGCACGTTGTCGTCCAGCGCGCGGCCGGGCACGAAGGTGCTGAGCTCGGCGCACAGCTGCACCGGCTGCAGGCCGCTCACGAAACCCGCGAGCTGGTAGGCGTGCGTGCCGATGTCGCCGACACAACCGCCGGCGCCCGAGCGCTGCGGGTCGGTGCGCCAGGCGGCCTGTTTCTGGCCGGTGGATTCCAGGGGCTCGGTCAACCAGTCCTGCGGGTACTCGACCTGCACCAGGCGGATGTCGCCGAGCGCGCCCTCGCGCACCAGGCGCCGCGCGTGGCGCACCATGGGATAGCCCGAGTAGTTGTAGGTGACGGCGAACAGCCGGCCGCTGGACTGCGTGAGCGCGCGCAGGCGTTCGGCGTCGGCCAGCGTGGTGGTCACCGGCTTGTCGCAGATCACGTGGATGCCCGCGGCCAGGAAGGCCTGGGCGGCGGGCGCGTGCTGGTGATTGGGGGTGACGATGGCCACCGCTTCGATGCCGTCGGGGCGCGCGGCTTCTTCGCGCGCCATGGTCTGGTAGTCGGCATAGCCGCGCGCCAGCCCGAGGGCGGCGGCCGAGCGCAGCGCCTTGTCGGGCGTGGACGAGAGCGCGCCCGCCACGAGTTCGTAGTGGTCGTCCAGGCGCGCGGCGATGCGGTGCACCGCGCCGATGAAGGCGCCTTCGCCGCCACCCACCATGCCCAGGCGGATGCGCCGGTGCGCGTTCGCCGCGGGCCCGCTGGCTTCAATGGTCATGCGGCCCCCTGCGTCAGGCCCAGCATGCGGCGCAGTTGCGCCGGGTCGGCATCGCCACCGGCGAAATCGTCGAACGCTTTTTCGGTGACGCGGATGATGTGGTCGCGAATGAAGACCGCGCCTTCGGCGGCACCGGCCTCGGGGTGCTTGAGGCAGCACTCCCATTCCAGCACGGCCCAGCTGTCGTAGTTGTACTGGGCCATCTTGGAAAAGATGGCGCCGAAGTCGATCTGCCCGTCACCGAGCGAGCGGAAGCGCCCCGCGCGCTGCACCCAGGGCTGGTAGCCCGAGTACACGCCCTGGCGGCCGGTGGGGCGGAACTCGGCGTCCTTGATGTGCAGGGCCTTGATGCGCTCGTGGTAGATGTCGATGAACTCGAGGTAGTCGAGCTGCTGCAGCAGGAAGTGCGACGGGTCGTAGTTGATGCAGCAGCGCGGGTGGTTGTTCACGCGCTCGAGAAACATCTCGAAGGTGGTGCCGTCGAACAGGTCTTCGCCGGGGTGCAGTTCGAAGCACACATGGCAGTCGGCGTCCTCGAAGGCATCGAAGATCGGGCGCCAGCGCTTGGCCAGCTCGTCGAACGCGGTCTCGATGAGGCCCGCGGGCCGTTGCGGCCAGGGGTAGAGGTAGGGCCAGGCGAGCGCGCCGGGAAAGCTCACGTTGCTCTTGAGGCCGAGGTTCTTCGAGGCCTTGGCCGACAGCAGCATCTGCTCCACCGCCCAGGCCTGGCGCGCCGCGGGCTTGCCGCGCAGCGCCTCGGGGGCGAAGCCGTCGAAGGCCTCGTCGTACGCGGGGTGCACGGCCACCAGTTGCCCCTGCAGGTGGGTGCCGAGTTCGGTGATGGCCACGCCGTTCTCGCGCGCCACACCGGCGATCTCGTCGCAGTAGGTCTTGGAGGCCGCGGCCTTCTCCATGTCGAAGATGCGTTTGTCCCACGACGGAATCTGCACGCCCTTGAAGCCCAGGCCGCCGGCCCAGCGCGTGATCGACGCCCAGGAGTCGAACGGCGCGGTGTCGCTCGCGAATTGCGCCAGGTAGATGCCCGGGCCCTTGATGTTCGTGGCCATGTCTCGCTCCTTCTTGTGGTTCAGAGATAGCTGTTGACGAGGTGCTCGAGGCGTTCCTGCTGCGCCGAGCGCGGGCGCGGGTCGATGCCGCGCTGCGCGACGTCGCGCGCGAGGTCGTCGAGCGAGCGCTCGCCATTCAGGATGGCGCGGCCGGCCTCGCCGTCCCAGCCGGCGTAACGCTGCTGCACGTGGCGTTGCAGGGCGCCGTCCTGCAGCATCCGCTCGGCGACCAGCAGGCCGTGCGCGCACAGGTCCATGGCGGTGGCGTGGGCCCAGACCAGGTCGTCGGGGTCGATGGACTGGCGGCGCAGCTTGGCGTCGAAGTTGAGCCCACCCACGCCCATGCCGCCGCCCTTGAGCACCTCGTACAGGGCCAGCGCCACCTGCGGCAGGTTGTTCGGGAACTGGTCGGTGTCCCAGCCCAGCAGCTCGTCGCCGCGGTTCATGTCGAGCGAGCCGAAGATGCCCAGCGCCTGCGCCATGGCGATCTCGTGCTCGAAGGTCTGCCCCGCCAGCAGCGCGTGGTTCTGCTCGATGTTGACCTTGACCTCGCGCTCCAGCCCGTGCTCGCGCAGGAAGCCGAACACGGCAGCGACGTCGCGGTCGTACTGGTGCTTGGTGGGCTCGGCCGGCTTGGGCTCGATGAGGATCTGGCCCTTGAAGCCGATCTTGTGTTTGTGCTCGACCACCAGTTGCAGGAAGCGGCCGAGCTGCGCGAGCTCGCGCTTGAGGTCGGTGTTGAGCAGGGTCTCGTAGCCTTCGCGGCCGCCCCAGAGCACGTAGTTGGCGCCCCCCAGTTCGTGCGTCAGCTCCAGCACGTTCTTCACCTGCGCCGCGGCGTAGCTGAAGACCTCGGGGTCGGGGTTGGTGGCCGCGCCGGCCATGTAGCGCCGGTGCGAAAACAGGTTGGCCGTGCCCCACAGCAATTGCACACCGGTGTCCTGCATCTTGCGGGCGAACACCTCGCCGATGCGGCGCAGGTTGGTGTGGAACTCGGCCAGCGAGCGGCCTTCCGGGGCCACGTCGCGGTCGTGAAAGGTGAAGTACGGCGCATCGACCAGGCGGAACAGATCGAAGGCCACGTCGGCCTTGTGCAGCGCCTGCGCCATCGGGTCGCCCGCGCCGTGCCAGGGCCGCTCGAAGCTGGGGTCGCCGAAGGGGTCGGTGCCCGCCCAGCCGAAGCTGTGCCAGTAGCACACGGCAAAGCGCAGTTGCTCCTGCATCGTTTTGCCGAGCACCAGGCGGTTCTTGTCGTAGTAGCGGTAGGCGAAGGGCTCGCGCTCACCGGGCACGAAGGCGGGGCCGCGGTAGGCCAGGGGTTGCGGGAAGCTGAAGTAGGCGGGGTGTTGGCCGCCGGTGGGTTCGTGTCTCATGCGGATTCCGGTGTGTGTGAGGGAGGAGGCAGTTGCCGCAGCCGGCCGTACAGCCGCTGCCACTGATCGAAGGCCATGTCGTGGTGCCGCGCGCGTTGCGCGTCGGGCCCGTAGCTGCGCTGGCGTGGCGGCTTGTCGAACAGGCGCACGCCGTCGGCCGCTGCGCGCGCGAGCCTTGCGGCGCCAAGCGCGCAGCCGTGCTGCGAACCGGCCACCTGGTGCAGCGGCAGGTCCAGCACGTCGGCCAGGGTCTGGCTCCAGACGTCGGAGCGCGCACCGCCGCCGATGAGGTCCGCCTCGGCGATGGTGGTCCCGGCCGCCGCGAGCGCATCGCGCATGTCGCGAAAGGCGTAGGCCACGCCCTCGATGAGCGCGCGCGTCATGTCGGCGCGGCGGGTACCGCCCGACAGGTGCAGAAAGCCCCCGCGCACCTGGGCGTCGTTGTGGGGCGTGCGTTCACCCGACAGGTAGGGCGCGAACCAGCAGGCGCCATCGCCCGCGGCACCGGCGTCTTCCACCTCGCGCAGCAGCGTGACTTCGTCGCACCCCGTGACGCCGGCCCACCAGGCCAGGCTCGCGGCCGCCGAGAGCATCACGCCCATCTGGTGCCAGGTGCCCGGCAGGGCGTGGCAGAAGGCGTGCACCGCGCGGTCGGGCGCCGGGGCGAAGCCGGCCGTGGTGGCCCACAGCACGCCCGAGGTGCCCAGCGACAGGAAGGCATCGCCCGGCGCCACCGCACCGACGCCGACCGCCCCCGCCGCGTTGTCGCCGGCGCCACCGGCCAGCACGGGCGCGTGTTCGAAGCCCCAGCGCGACACCCACTCGGGGCGCAACGTGCCCGCGGGCTCGCTGCCTTCCACCAGCCGGGGCATGTGCCGCTCGTCGAGCCCGCAGGCCGCCAGCAGCGACGCACTCCAGGCGCGCGCCCCCACGTCGAGCCACAAGGTGCCGGAGGCGTCGGACATGTCTTCGGCGAATTCGCCGCCGAGCTGCCAGCGCAGCCAGGCCTTGGGCAGCAGCACCTTGGCGACGCGCGCGAACACCTCGGGCTCGTGTTCGCGCACCCACAGCAGCTTGGGCGCGGTGAAGCCGGGCATGGCCGGGTTGCCGGTGCGCTGGCGCAAGCCCAGGGCGGGTGCTTCCAGTTGCTCGCACTGCGCCGCGCTGCGCCCGTCGTTCCACAGCATGCAGGGGCGCAGCGTCGCGCCATCGGCCGCCAGCAGGGTGGCCCCGTGCATCTGGCCCGACAGGCCGATCGCGCGCACGGCGGCCAGCGCGCGCGGGTGCTCGGCTTTCAGCGCGTCCAGGCAATCGCAGGTGGCACGCCACCAGTCGGCCGGGTCTTGCTCGGACCAACCGGGGTGCGGCCGGCTCACCGTGAGCGGCGCGCTGGCGACGGCCCGTTGCCGGCCGTCTTCCAGCAGCAAGGCCTTCACGCCGGACGTGCCGAGATCGATGCCCAGGGTGATCACGGCAGGTTGTCCTTGAGGTAGATGTCGATGCGGATGCGCTCCTGGTCCGCGTGCACCGGTTCGCGCGTGACGCGCGCCAGCGCCTGCCGCAAGGCGGAGCGGATCTCGTGCCCCGCGTCCTGGTTGATCACCGCGTCCATCGTGCCGTCGAGCAGATCGGTGCGCGCCGCGGGCGTGAGTTCGTGGCCCACGAACACCACGTCGTGCGCACGACCGCCCGCCTTGAGCGCCGCCGAAATGCCGGGGTTGCCCGCGCCGACGCTGTAGATCGCGCGCAGGCGCGGGTGCTCGGCCAGCAGTTGCTGCACCAGCACCTCGTTGAGCGCGGGCGAGTCCTTGCCCTGCACGGTGGGCAGCACGGTCAGGTGCGCGAACTCGGCCGACATCACCTGGTTGAAGCCCAGGCTGCGCTCCGCGTGGTCGCGCAGCGACAGGCTGCCGGCGACGACGCCGACCTCGCCCGGCTCGCGCCCGACGAAACGCCCGAGCAGGCTGGCCGCCGTGCGCCCCGCCGCCACGTTGTCGATGCCCACGTAGGCGTGGCGCCGCGAGCGGGGCACGTCGGACACGAGCGTGATCACGTCGCACCCGCTCTCGACGAGGCCATCGATGGCGTTCTGCACGAGGGGGTGGTCCAGGCCCATGACGATCGCCATGTCGCACTGCCCCTGCAGGGAGCGCACGAGATCGGCCAGGCGCTGCGGCTCGAAGACATCGACCGCCAGGGTCTGCACGCTCGCGCGGTGGTCTTCCAGCCAGGCGCGGTTGGCCGCCAGCTCGGCCTGCAACTGGGTGACGAACGGGTTGTTGCCGGACGGCAGGACCACGCACAGGCGGTGCGAGCGCGTGCGCGCCAGCCGCGCGGCGGCGGGGTCGGGGCGGTAGTTCAGGCGCGCCACGGCCTCGCGCACCCGGGCGATGGACTTGGCGTGCACCCCGGCGCGGTTGTTGAGCACGCGATCGGCCGTGGCCAGGCTCACCCGGGCCTCACGCGCCACGTCGCTGAGCGTGGCGCGTCCGGAGGCGGTTTCGGCTTTGAATGACATGCCCCGATATTGAGGTACGTACCTCAATATCGGATTCAGGGTTTACGCCAAGCACCCCTTATGGCGATTTTTGCAATGGGAAATCAACCGGATTTTCGGGTCGCACGGGTGAGGTGCGGCCGTCATTCCGTACCTCGGCAACCCTCAGGCGCGCGGCGCCCGGGCCGCCGGGGTGCCCGGGTGAACCCGGTGGATCGGCGCCGCGGCCACCGCGCGCCGGGCCAGTTCGCGGGCTTTGTGCATCAGGGCACGCGCGTCCCAATCGGGCGGCCAGCCCTGCCACAGGCGCACGCGGCCCTGCACCACCACCGCCTCGATCTGCCCGCGGTGGGCCAGACGCACCAGCTCCCAGGGCAGGTCCCACGAGGGGGTGAGCTCGGGCACGTCGAGGTCGACGAGAAGGAAGTCCGCCGCCAGGCCGGGGGCGATGCGGCCCGTGACCGCGCCGAGCGCCGCGGCGTCGGCGCCCGCGGCCGTGGCCATGTTCAGCCAGGTGTGGCCGGCGCCGGTGGAGAAGTCGCCCACGTCCAGCCCGCTGGTCAGGCGCTGCGCGGTTTCGGCGGCGTCCATGAGCCGGAAGCCGTCGCTGCGCGTGCCGTCGGTGCCCAGGCCCAGGCGGATGCCCAGGCCCTGCATGAGCCAGGCGGGTGCCACGGCGTTGCCCTTCCAGGCGCTGGCCACGGGGTTGTAGCTGACCGCGGCGCCGTGGTCGCGCAGCAGCGCGAGTTCGCGCGGCGTGACCATGGTGGCGTGGGCCGCCAGCAGCTCCGGCCCGAGGGCCCCGGCGTGTTCCAGCACCTCCAGCGGCCGCAGGCCGCGCGCGATCAGCGAGCGCTCCACCGAGGCCAGGTGCTCGTTGAGGTGGACCTGGAAGGCCACGCCCGCCTCGCGGCACAGGGCGGCCACGCGCGCGAGCATGCGGTCGCTGGCCGCTTCGGGGATGGAGATGCCCAGCGAGGGGTGAATCAGGTCGCCCGCGCGCGGCGCGGCCAGGTGGCGCTCGGCGTCGGCCTCGATCTGCCGCGCCCCGGCCTCATCCACCCCGGCGTCATTGCAGATGCGCGCCAGCACGCAGCGGATGCCGCTCTCGCGCACCGCGGCCTCGATGGCCTCCAGGCCGCGCTCGGAGCGCGTGCCGGCATCGCACACCGTGGTGAAGCCCCCGCGCAGGGCCTCGAGCGCCGCCAGTTGGGCCGACGCATGCAAGGCCTCGTCATCAAGGTGCTGTTCCAGCGGCACCCAGATGCGGCGGAAGATCTCCGACGGCTCGCCAAACGCCAGCGCCTTGCCGAACGACTGCGTGAGGTGGTGATGCGTATCGACGAAGCCCGGCATGAGCAGGCGGCCGGGCAGCGCCACGGCCTGCAACTGCGGATGCCGGGCCTGCAGTTGCGCCGCCGGCCCGACCTCGACGAAGCGGCCGTCGCGAACGAGCACGGCCTGATCGGCCAGGGGCACGCCATCGATCAGCGTGAGCCCGGCTTGCAGCAGCAGTTCGCGGGCATTCAGGTCTTGGAGCAGGTTCATGGCAGCGGAGGTATCAGGAAAGAACAAACCAGACGCCGGTGAGCAGGAGCACGCCCGCGGTGAGCGACTGCAGCACGCGCACGTCGCGCCCGGCCGCGAGCCGGCGCCCGGCCCAGGCACCCAGCACCAGCGCGACGGCGACACCGGCACCGAGGAGGAGATCGAGGCGGCCCGCCAGCGCATGCGCGGTGCTGGCGGCCACGGCAATGGGCAACTGGATCAACTGGGCCGCCACGACCGAGCGCGCCAGCGGGCGCTGCGCCAGCATCAGCAGCGGCAACAGCAACACCGGCCCGCCCGTGCCCGAGAGCGCCGAGCCCAGGCCCACCGCCCCGCCGATCAAGACCTGCGCACGGGCATCGGGCCAGGGCTTCTCCGGTGAGGCACTGGTGCGCCGCAACCGCCACAAGGCGTGCAGGCCGCTGGCCAGCGCCAGCAGCCCGATCCACCAGCGGATCGCGACGCCGGGCACCCAGCCGGTGAGCAGGGCACCGGCGACGGCACCGAGCAGTGCGGCCAGCAGCAGCGGCCACTCCTGGCTGACGCGGGCCAGCAGACCCGGCCCGGTGAGCGCAAACGCCCCGGTGACGAGAAACGCGAGGCTGGCGGCCGCGATGGCCACCGGCAGCGGAACGCCGATCAGGCTGGTGAGGGCGGGGACCACCAACACGCCACCGATGGCCGTGGCGCCGATGGCCACGCCCGCCAGCGCAATCACCAGCCAGGCCAGGGCTTCGCCGGCGCTCATCGGTGTCGGCCCATGTGGCGCATCACTCGGGCTGGATACCCGCGGCCTTGACGGCGGCGGCCAGGGTCTCGCGCTCGAGCTTGAGCAGGGCGGCGAATTCCGCGCGCTCGATCACCATCGGCTTGAGACCCGCGGTGCCCATCTTCTCGACGAGGCCCGGGTCCTTGAGGGCTTCGCGCACGGCACCGGCCAGGCGGGCCACGATCGCCGCGTCGGTGCCGGCGGGTGCCAGCAGGCCGTACCAGGAGTCCACGTCCACGGTCTTCAACGCCGGGGTTTCGGCCAGCGCGGGGACGTCGGGCAGCGAAGGCCAACGCTGGCGCGAGGTCACGCCGTAGGCCTTGACCTTGCCGTCCTTGATGAAGGGCTGGGCCAGGGTGACGGGCATCACCGCGAGCTCGATCAGGCCCGAGGACACCTCGGTCAGCACCTGCGGCCCGTTCTTGTAGGGCACGTGGACGACGTCGATGCCGGCGCTGAGCTTGATGATCTCGGCCGTCAGGTGCATGGAGGTGCCCACACCATCGGTGCCGTAGTTGAGTTTGCCGGGCGACTGGCGCGCCATGGCGATCACGTCGGCCGTGGCGGGCGCGGCCAGCCGGGGGCTGCCGATGAGCACGAAGGGCGAACTGGCCACGGTGGCCACGGGCGCGAAATCCTTGAGCGCGTCGTAGCGCACGATCGAGGGCTTGACCACCGGCGCGACGTTGATCGGGCTGGCCACGGCGAACAGCAGCGTGTAGCCGTCGGGCGCGGCACGGGCCACGCGCTGGCTGCCGATGGTGCCGGAGGCGCCGGCCACGTTCTCCACGACGAACGGCTGCTTCAGGCGCTCGCTCAGCGCCTGCAACGCCAGCCGCGCGGCCGAGTCGACGCTGCCACCGGGCGCAAAAGGCACCACCACGGTGACCGGGCGGCTGGGGTAGTCGCTGGCCTGCGCCAGCGTGGTGCCTGCGACGCAAGCCAGGGTGGTGGCGAGCAACAGGCGGCGGGTGAGATGCGGTATCGAGGCCATGGGAAACTCCTGTCCTGGACGAAAAGGCACCAAGCTGGTGGGCGGATTCAACTTGATATAACAAGTCATGACAAGAGAAGCAAGCAACGTTCCAGCCCTGACCGGAACGACCCCATGAGCCGGGAAGACACGGCAAGCAACGGGCTCACGCTGCGCGCCCGGCTGCGCGAGGCGCTGCGCGACGGCATCCTGCGGGGGGACTGGCGAACGCACGAGCGCCTGCCCAGCGAAAGCCAACTGATCGGGCAGCACGGGGTGAGCCGCATCACCGTGCGGCTGGCGCTGGCCGACCTGGAGGCCGAGGGCCTCATCGTGCGCGTGCAGGGCAAGGGCTCGTTCGTCGCCCCCGCCCCGGTGCGCCAGGAACTCTCGCGGCTGCAGGGCTTGTCCGAAGCGCTGGGAGGGCAAGGCCGGGAGGTGCTCACGCGGGTGCTGTCGCTCGGCCCGGGGAAGCTGCCGCCACGCGCCGCCCAGGCCCTGGGCCTGGCCAGCGGCACGCCGTGCATGGTGCTGCAGACCCTGCGCTTTGCCGACGGGCAACCCCTGTCGCTCAACAGCACCTGGATCGAGCCCACCCTGGGCGCCGGCCTGGATGAAGCCACGCTCGCCCAGACCGACCTGCTCACGATCTACGAAACCCGGATGAACCTGCGTGTCACGCGCGCCATGGTCGACATCACATCGGCCCTGGCCAACGCGCGCCAGCGCAAACTGCTCGACCTTGCGGCGCCCGCTTCGGTGCTGCAGGTGGAGCGCACGGTGTTCACCACGGGCGAGCGCCCGGTGCATGTCGAGGCCAGTGTCTACCGGCCCGATGCGTTCAGCTACCGGCTTGAGCTGTCGCGGTAGCCGTTGATTCAGCGCCCGCGAAACACGGCCTTGCGCCGCTCCCGGAACGCGCTGAGCCCTTCGCGAAAACTTTCTCCATCGATCAGTTCCTGCTGGCGCGCGCGCTCCAGGTCCAGCTGCTCGTCGAGCGTGTTTCGCTCGGCGGCATCCAGCAGGCTCCGCACCTCGCCAACCGCGTGCGCCGGCAGCGCGGCCAACTGTTGCGCCAGCGTCATGGCTTGCGGCATCAGTTGGTCGTCATCGACGCACGACCAGATGAGCCCCCACCGCTCGGCCTGTTCGGCGGACAGTCGGTTGCCGGTCAGTGCCAGCGCGGCCGCGCGTGCCCGGCCGATGGCGCGCACGGCCACCCACATGGCCCCCATGTCGGGGACCACCCCCAGGGCGGGCACAAAGGGCAGGTAGAAATAGGCCGAGCGCGCGGCGACCACCACGTCCGCCGCCAGCGCCAGACCAAAGCCCCCACCCGCCGCCGCCCCGTTGACGGCGCAGACCACGGGGACCGGAAGCGTCTGCAGGCCACGCACGATGGGATTGGCCTTCTCCTCCATCATGTTTCCGACGTAGGTGCCCAGGCTTTCACCGTCGGCGGGCTGGTCGGCGCGCTGGCCGAAGTCTTTCAGGTCCGCGCCGACGCAGAAGCCACGGCCGTTGCCGGTCAACAGCAGGGCGCGAACCTGGCGGTCTTCATGGACCCGTGCGATGGCATCGAGCAGCCCGGCTTGCACCGCCTCGGACAGCGGGTTCATCCGCTCCGGTTCGTTCAGCGTCACCACGGCCACGCCGGCATGAACCCCGTATTCAACCGCTGGTGCGCTCATGCCGGGATCTCCGCGTCGTGTTGGGGGGAACCGGTGCGCGCCACTGGAAATGCCACGCCCACCGCCACCATGTCGGCCACGTCGGTGGAGGAATAGCCCAGCTCGGCCAGCAAGGGCGCCGTGTGTTCGCCGACATCAGGCGCAGCAGGCGGCAACTGCGATGGCGTCTTGTCGAAGCGTGGCGCCGGTGCGGGCTGCAGCACACCCTGCGGATGCACGAACGTGCCTCGCGCGGCATTGTGCGGATGCGACGCTGCCTCGGCCATCGACAACACCGGCGCAAAGCAGACGTCGGTTCCCTCCAGCAGCGCGCACCACTGGGATCGTGTGCGTGTCCGGAAGAGCGCAGCAAGTTTCTCGCGCAGGGCCGGCCACTCGGCCTGCGCCCACTGGCGTTCGAACTGTGGATCGGTGATCTCGCACAGATCGAGCAAGCGCCGATAGAACTGCGGTTCGATCGAACCCAGGGAGACGTGGTGCCCGTCCTGGCATTCGTACGTGCCGTAGAAGTGGGCGGCACCGTCCAGGAAGTTCTGCTCGCGCGCGTCGCGCCAGAAGCCCTTGGCCATCAACCCGAACTGGGCCGCCATCAACAGCGCGGCGCCATCGGTCATGGCTGCGTCGACCACCTGGCCCTGGCCGCTCCGGGATGCCTGGGCGAGTGCCCCCAGGACACCCAGCGCGAGCAGCATGCCCCCGCCGCCATAGTCGCCCACCAGGTTCAAGGGAGGCAACGGCTTGTCGGCCGGGCCGATGGCATGCAGTGCGCCCGTCAAGGCGATGTAGTTGATGTCGTGCCCGGCCGCCTGGGCCAGCGGGCCGGTCTGGCCCCAGCCGGTCATGCGCCCGTAGACCAGCCGGGGGTTGCGCGCGTGGCAGGCCGCGGGGCCCACCCCCAGCTTCTCCGCCACACCAGGACGGAAACCTTCGATGAGGACATCGGCTCGCTCGACCAGCCGCAGCACCGCCTCGACGGCGCGGGGGTCTTTCATGTTGAGCGACAGCGATTGGCGCCCGCGATCGACGACGCCGTCATTGCGCATCAGGTCGTCGAGCCCGCCTTTGCTGGGTGTCGGTGGACGGTCGATCCGGATCACCCGGGCGCCCATGTCGGCCAGCAACATGCCGGCAAAGGGGGCGGGGCCGATGCCGGCCAGTTCGATGACGGTGAGGTGGGCAAGCGGTCCGGGCATGGCGGTTCCTGCGCGCTCACATTCGCTTGGCGACTTCTTCGAGCATCACCTCGGTGGCACCGCCGCCGATGGTGAGGATGCGCGCGTCGCGCGCCATGCGCTCCACCGGCGTGCCGGTGATGAAGCCGGTGCCGCCGTGCAGTTGCAGGCAGGTGTGCACCACCTCCTGCAGGGTCTCGGCGCCGAAGGCCTTGAGCATGGAAACCTCGCGCACCGTGTCCTTGCCTTCCTCGATCATCTGCGCGCACTGGTAGGTGAGCGCGCGCACCGCCGCCGCCTTGGAAGCCATCCAGGCCAGCTTGTTGCGCACCACCTGCTGGTCCCAGAGCGACTTGCCGAAGGCCTGGCGCTGGCGCACGTAGTCCACCGTGAGTTCGATCGCGCGCGCGCAAGTGCCCGACACCAGCGCCCCCACCACCAGGCGCTCGTTCTGGAAGGTGCTCATGATGTAGTAGAAGCCCTTGCCCTCCTCGCCCAGCAGCGCGTCCGCGGGCAGCTTGAGGTCGTCGAAGAACAGCTCGGCGGTGTCGGACGAACGCCAGCCGTGCTTGTCGAACTTGCGGGTGATCTTCAGGCCCGGGTTGTCCTTGTCGACGATGAACATCGAGATGCCGCGGCTGCCCTTGGCATCCGGGTCGGTGCGCGCGGCCACGATGTAGATGTCGCCGTACACGCCGTTGGTGATGAAGGTCTTGGAGCCGTTGAGCACCCAGCCGCCATCGGCCGTGCGCACACCGCGCGTGCGCAGGCCGGCCACGTCGGAGCCTGCGCCGGGTTCCGTCACGCAGACCGCGCCCACCTTGAGGCCGGCGCAGGCATCGGGCAGGTACTTCAGCTTCTGCTCGTGTGTGCCGCGGTGGGCGATGTGGCTGATCGACATGTCGCTGTGCACCGTGAGCGCCGAGGCCACGCCGCCGTAGCCCGAGCGCGCGAGTTCTTCACCCAGCACGACGGACGACAGCGGCCCCATGCCGCCACCGCCGTATTCCACCGGGTGGCGCATGCCCAGGAAGCCGAGCGCGCCGAGGTCGCGGAACAGGGCGCGCGGGATCTCGCCCGTGACCTCCCACTCATCGGCGAACGGCACAATGCGCTCCTTGGAGAAACGGCGCACCTGGTCGCGCACCATGCGCAGGTCTTCGTCGAGCAGGTCGGGTTCGAGGAATTCGAATTCGGTCATGTTGAAGCGGGCTTGATGCAGATCAAAGGGCGCCGGCCCGGGGTTATTTATAGTCCGGCGTGTCGGTTTATTTTATGGGCGTGCGGCGGTGCACGCAAGCCGGGGGGAAGTCCGCAGGATGACGCCCTTGCTACACTCTCGCCGCTCTTTTCAGCAGGAAGCCACATGCCTCGGATCCGCTCGGACGATTACGAAACCAAGGCACAAGCCATCATGGATTCGGCGGCGGCCATCTTCGCCAAGGAAGGCTACCCGGCCGCCAAGATGCAGGATGTGGCGCAGGCGTGCGGCGCGACGAAGTCGATGCTGTACCACTACTACCCGACCAAGGACGACCTGCTGTTCGCCATGCTGCAGGAGCACCTGCAGCGCCTGATCAACGCGCTGGAAGACGCGCTGGCCAGCAAGGCGAGCACGCGCGAGCGGCTGCAGATGATGGTGGAGGCCTACACGCAGAAATCCAACCAGTCCCGGCGGCGCCACATGGTGGCCATGAACGACGTGAAGTTCCTGCCCAAGTCCAAGCAGACCCCGCTGATCAACCTGCAGCGCCAGCTCACCGAGCTCGTGACGCGCCTGCTGCGCGAGCTCAACCCGGATCTGCCGGACGAGGTCTACAAGCCCTACACCATGATGCTGCTGGGCATGCTCAACTGGACGGACTTCTGGTACAAGCCCTCGGGCACGGTGAAGCCGCAAGAGTTGTGCGATCGGTTGACGCGGCTGTTCCTCAAGGGTTTTCTGGCCGAGAAGGCCTGAGCTCGCACCGCATTCACACCGCACAAAACGAAAAGGGGGCTGTCGCCCCCTTTTCGTTTTTTCAGCCGATCACTGCACCAGCTTGTAGGTGGCGGCGGCCGGGTCGGCCTTGAGCAGGAACAGCTTGGGCGCAGCCAGGTGGTCGGTCGCCGAGAAGCTGATCGGCGTCATCGCACCCGTCTCCAGGTTGTTCAGCTTCGCCAGCTCGGCGTTGGTGCAGTCCCAGGTGAGCGTCTTGCCGCACTTGTCCATGGCGGCGAACAGCGCCCGCGCGGCCGAGTAGCCGGTGAAGGTGTAGCGGTTCACCCGCGCGCGCTCCTCGGGCGACAGGTGCTTGTCCAGCTTGTCCATGAAGCCCTTGGCCTCGGGGGCGCTCTCCAGGTACACGTAGTCCACCGTGTAGACGTTCTCGCCGGCCGTGCCCATCATCTTGGCGCTGGCGGGCACGCGCGACACGTAGGTCACACCCACGGGGATCTTGTGGCCGACGCGCTCGAGCTCCTTGGTCATGGTGACGTTCTCGCCCAGCACGCCGCCGGCCATCAGCGCTTCGGCACCGGCCTGCTTGACCTTCAGGATTTCGGACGAGAAGTCCGACTGGCCCTTCTTGTAGATCTGGCTGGAGACGACCTGCAGCTTCTTCTCCTTGGCCGCGCGCTCGAAACCATCGCGCACGTTCTCGCCGTACTCGTCGTCCTGCGAGATCACGGCCCACTTCTTGTTGGGGTAGCGCTCGGCCATGCGCGACACCAGTTCGTAGACGGCTTCGCGCATGTCGTAGCCGACGGCGAAGACGTTCTTGATGACGGGCTTGTAGAGGCCTTCGTAGGTGGTGATCGGCGCCATCGCCGGAATGCCCGCCTGCCGGATGATGGGCATGGCGGCCTGCGCCTGCGCGGTGCCCGAGATCGAGGTGAAGGCGAAGATCTTGTCGCTGTTGATCAGCTTGCGCACGCCCTGGATGGTGCGCGAGGGCACGTAGCCGTCGTCCTCGGAGATCAGGCGCAGCTTGCGGCCCTGGATGCCGCCGGCCGCGTTGGCCTCGGCCACGGCGACCTTCACGCCGAGGTTGTGCGCCACGCCCAGCAGCGCGGGCGGGCCGGTCAGCGGCAGGATGTCGCCGATCACGATTTCCGTGTCGGTGACGCCCTGCTGCGCGGCGGCGGGAAAGATGGCGCCCGCGGCCAGCAGGCCGAGAGCAAGCGCGGTGAATCTGCGGTTCATGTTGTCTCCTTGGTTGCGATGGCCGTAGCCGTTGGGAAAACGAAAGGGATCAATAGCGCAGCGGCCAGTGCACCCAGGTGTGGCGCAGGTCGTGCCAGATGCCGCGCAGGCCGCGCGGGTCGAAACGCAGGAAGGCGATGATCGCGAGGCCGTAGAGGATGGTCTTGATCTCGTGCGCGCTGGTGGTCATCACGTCGGCCAGCTTGCCGCCCAGGAAGGACATCAGCACCGCGAACACCTCGGGCAGCGTCACGATGAAGACGGTGCCCAGCACCGCGCCCAGCACCGAGCCGATGCCGCCCACGATGACGATGGCCAGGGCCTCGATACTGAGCAGGAAGGGGTAGCTCTCCACCGAGACGAAGCCCATGTAGATGCCCATGAGCCCACCGGCGAAGCCCGTGAGGGACGCGCTGATCAGGAAGGCCAGCAGCTTGTAGTGCACCAGGCTGATGCCCATGGTGCGGGCCGCGATGTCGTTGTCGCGCAGGGCCACCAGGGCACGCCCCACGTAGGAGCGGCGCAGGTTGAGCACCAGCAGCACGGCCAACACGCACATGCCGAGGCAGAACCAGTAGAAGGCGCGGTCGCTCGCGAGGTTCATGCCCAGGATCACCGGCCGTTCGACCATGATGCCGCTGCCCCCACCGGTGAGCGAACCGCCCGCGAGGATGGCCGCGCTCACGATGTGCGCGAAGGCCAGCGTGGTGATGGCGAGGTAGAGGCCGTGCAGGCGCAGCGAGGGAATACCGACGATCAACCCGAACAGCGCCGGCAGCACGGCCGACAGCAGCAGCGCGAGCTCCGGCGGCAGGCCCCAGCGCGTGACCGCGATCGCGTAGGCGTAGCCACCCAGCATCAGGAAACCCACGTGGCCGAGCGAGATCAGCCCGGTGAAGCCGGTGAGCACCATCAACCCCAGCGCGCCCACCACGGTGAACAGGATGATGGTCATGTGCGACAGCAGGAAGTTGCCGAGCACAAAGGGCGCGAGCGCCAGGACCACCAGCAGGGCCAGCGTCCAGCCCTTGACGGCCCGCGAGTCGGTGAGGACGACCAGCTCGCCGTAGGCTTGTTTGAAGAAACCGCTGCGCATCAGACCCTCTCGATCCGTTTTTCGCCGAACAGCCCGAAAGGCCGGACCATGAGCACCACCAGGATCAGCAGGAACCCGGCGATTTCCTTGAGCGTGCTGGGCAGGTAGCCGCCCACGAGGTTCTCGAGCACGCCGATGATCAAACCGCTGAAGGCCGACCCGAGGATCGAGTCGAAGCCGCCGAGCACCGTGGCCGGGAAGGCCTTGAGCCCGAGCTCGAAGATCGTGGGCGCCAGGCCGTAGATCACCGCGAAGAAGGCGCCGGCCAGGCCCGCCAGGCCGGACGCCGCGGCCCAGGCCACCGCCTGCACGCGCGCGGTGGACACGCCCATGAGCCGGGCGGTCTTCTCGTCCGCGGCCACGGCGCGCATGGCGACGCCGAAGCGGCTGTGGCGCAGGAAGAACCAGAAGCCCGCGATGGCCACCAGCAGCACCACGATCACCGTGAGCTGGCTGGCGCGCATGCCGACGTCGCCGATGTTCACGATGGTGTCGGCGCCTTCGACGTTGAACTTGTGCGGCGCCGCGCCCCAGATGAGCGTGACGAGCGCACGCAGCACCACGGCCAGGCCCACCGTCACCAGCACCACCGAGAGCACCGGCTCACCCAGCATGGGCCGCATGATCAGGCGTTCGCACACCAGGCCCAGGGTGGCGCCCACGAGCACCGCCACCAGCACGGTGGAGACCGCGTCGGTGCCCAGCATCGTGGCGATGGACCAGGAGGTGTAGGCCGTGATCATCCCCATCTCGCCCTGCGCGAAGTTGACGATGCCGGTGGCCTTGAAGATGACCGCGAAGCTCATGGCCACCAGGCCATAGATCGCGCCGATGGCCAGCCCGGAGGCGACCAGCTGGATGAAGTAGTTCATGAAGCGCTGCCGTAGATCTGTTCGAGCTCGCGCGCGAACTTCTTGTTGATGAGACCGCGGCGGACCTTCTGCGTGGCGGTGAGCTCGCCGTCGTCGTGGTCGAGCTCTTTCTCCAGCAGCACGAACTTGCGGATGTTCTCGACGCGAGCGAACTTCGAGTTCACGTCGTCGACCACCTGCTGGATCAGCGCGCGCACCTCGTCCATCTGCGTGAGCGACTTGAAGGTGGTGTATTGCAGGTCGCGCTCGGCGGCCCAGCGGCCCACGCTGTCGAAATCGATCTGGATCAGGCCGCCGAGGAACTTGCGGCCCTCGCCGACCACGATGGCTTCGCGCACGAAGGGGCTGTCCTTGATCGCGTTCTCGATCTCGGAGGGTGCGATGTTCTTGCCGCCGCTGGTGATGATGATGGCCTTCTTGCGGTCCACCACCGCGATCTCGTCGGTGGCGCGCACCTCCACGATGTCGCCACTGGCGAGCCAACCGTCCGCGGCCAGGATGTCCTTCGTGCCCTTGTCGTCGAACAGGTAGCCCTGGAACACACCGGGCGAGCGCACGAAGACCTCGCCGTCGCTGCCGAGCTTCCACTCCACCCCCGGCATGGCCGGCCCGCAGCTCCCCGAAACGAACGGCCGCCCCGGCACCTGCACGAAGGCCAGGCCGCCGGCTTCGGTGAGGCCGTAACCCTGTCCCACCGGCAGGCCGATGACATCGAAGAACTTCAGGGTCTCGGGCGACACCGAGGCGCCGCCGCACATGCGGGTGTGCGTGCGGTTGAGGCCGATGTGGCGCTGCATGTTGCGAAACAACAGCAGGTACCAGAAGGCGAAGGACAGGCGATCGCCCAGACCCACCAGGCGCCCGTGTTCTGCGCGCCGGTCGGACAGCGCGCGACCGCGCTGCATGCCCACGCGATACAGCCAGCGCTGCACACGCCCGCTGTCCTTCATGCGGAACTCGAAGTTCTGCTGCAGCTTCTCCCAGATGCGGGGAACGCCAAGGAAGAAGGTGGGCGCGATCTCGCGGATGTTGCTCGCCACCGTGTCCACCGATTCCGCGAAGTTCACCGTGCCGCCCGTGAGCAGGTGCAGCACCGTGGAGTACCCGCGCTCGGCCACGTGGCACAGCGGCAGGTAGCACACCGACTCGAAGCGCTTGGCCTCCATGCCGCGCGCCGCAGCGTAGGAGTAGGCGGCGAAGATGAAGTTGCGGTGCGTGAGCATCGCGCCCTTGGGCGGCCCGGTGGTGCCCGAGGTGTAGACGAGGATGTTCACGTCGTCGGGCATCAGGCTGTCGATGCTGGCATCGAGGCGCTGCTCGGCCAGCGGGTCTTCCTTCGCGAGCTGGTCGCCCAGCGCCATCAGGTGCTCGAAGCTGTGCGGCTGGCCGGGCTCGTAGCGGCGCAGGCCTTTCATGTCGACGCAGAAGATGTGCTGAAGGTGGGGCAGGCCCGGGCTCTGCTTCATCGCGTCGAGCACCTTGTCGGTCTGCTCCTGGTCGCCGGTGATGGCGACCTTGGCCTGGCAGTGGCCGGCGATGTAGAGCACCTCGGCCCAGGGGTTGGTGGGGTAGATGCCCACCACCTGCACGCCCAGCATCTGGGCGCCCAGGTCGGCGTAGAACCACTCGGGAATGTCTTCGGCCGCGATGACGATGCGGTCGCCACGCTGCAGGCCCAGCTTCATCAGGCCGAGCGCGGTGCGGCGCGCATCGCGGTGGTAGTCGGCCCAGGTGCGGCCGCGCCACACGCCTTGCACCTTCTCGCGCAGGGCCACCTGCTGGCCGCGTTCCTTCGCGCGGTGGCGCAGCAGGCCGGGCAGCGTGCCTTCGCCGCGCAACAGGGCGTCGTGCTCAAGCATGGGCACTCTCCTCGCCCAGGTAGGCCGCAAGCACGGCGGGGTTGGCGGCCACCTCGGCCGGCGTGCCTTCGGCGATCAGGCAGCCGAAGTCCAGCACATAAATCCGGTCGGACAAGTCCATCACCACCTGCATGTCGTGTTCGATCATCAGCACCGCCACACCGAACTCGTCGCGGATGTCGAGCGTGAAGCGCGCGATGTCTTCCTTCTCTTCGCGGTTCATGCCCGCCACGATTTCGTCGAGCAGCAGCAGGCTCGGCTCGCAGGCCAGGGCGCGGCCCAGTTCCACGCGCTTTTGCTGGCCGTAGGCGAGCTGGCTCACCGGCTTGTCGCGCAGTTCCTCGATCTCGAGGAACTCGATGATTTGTTCCACCTTCTCGCGCGCGGCGATCTCCTCGCGGCGCGAGCGGCCCAGGAACAGCAGCGATTCCCAGGCCGAGTAGCGGAAGTGGATGTGGCGGCCCACCAGCAGGTTCTCCACCACGGTGCCGTGGCGGAACAGCGCCAGGTTCTGGAAGGTGCGGCCGATGCCCAGGCGCGCGAACTCGTGCGATTTCAGGCGCGCGGTGTCGCGGCCCTGAAAGTGGATCGTGCCCTCGCTGGGCGGCAGCACGCCGCTCACCAGGTTGAAGGTCGTCGTCTTGCCGGCGCCGTTGGGGCCGATCAGGCTCACGATCTCGCCCGGCATGACCTTCAGGCTCACGTTGTTGACGGCCTTGACGCCGCCAAAGCGCTTGGAGATGTTCTGCGCCTGCAGAACCGGGGTTTGCGCCACGCCGCTCATGACAGCCACCTCTTGCGGCGCTTGTAGTGCTTCACGTCTTTCATGCTGGTGCGGCCCGGCTGCGAGCTCAGGCCCAGGTAGAACTCGCGCACGTCGGCGTTGCGCTGCAACTGCTCGCTGGTGCCGTCGAGCACCACGCGGCCGTTTTCCATGATGTAGGCGTAGTCGGCGATGGCCAGCGCGCGGCTGGCGTTCTGCTCGACCAGCAGGATGGTCAGGCCCGTGGTGTCGCGCAGCGTCTGGATGCTGCGGAAGATCTCGCTCACGATCAGCGGAGCCAGGCCCAGCGACGGCTCGTCGAGCGCGAGCACCTTGGGCTTGCTCATGAGTGCGCGGCCGATCGCCACCATCTGCTGCTCGCCCCCCGAGAGGTAGCCCGCGGTGGTCTGGCGCATCTCGGCCAGACGCGGGAACAGCGAGAACACGTAGTCGCGCGCCTGCGCCAGGTTGCTGGCGCTTTGCAGGTGCGCGCCGGTGATGAGGTTCTCTTCCACCGTGAGCGTCTGGAACAGGCGCCGGCCTTCGGGCACCTGCACCATGCCCTGGCGCACGATGGCGGGCGCCGGGTCCTTCTCCACCGCGCGGCCGTTGAGCAGGATCGTGCCCTTCTCGATCACGCCGTCTTCCGCGTCGAGCACGCCCGACACCGCCTTGAGCACCGTGGATTTGCCGGCGCCGTTGGAGCCGAGCAAGGCCACGATCTGGCCCGGGCGCACTTCAAGCGACACGTCGCGCACGGCCTCGATGGCGCCGCCATAGACGACCTGGATGTTGTGTATCGCGAGCGCGGGCGGCGCCGTGGCAGGCGCCGCCGCGGGGGTGGGGTGGGTGGAAGCCATGTCTGTCTCGGACCACCTGTCGACGGCGTGCCGTCGTGGGTGGGATTTTTGAATAATTAGTCCGTCGCGTCGGTCTTTAATTGAGGCGGATTATGGTGCGAGGTTCCTGCGAAAACCCTCGGGAATACCCTAGATGACGGCCACCGGCTGGAGGATTTCCTTCAGCGGCTGTGAGGCGTCGGCCAGGCGCTCGGCGTCCACCCCGCAGGGCTGCGCCAACGCGCGCTTGGCCTGCATGAAATCCGCCGGGCGGTTGATCGCGTCCATCGCCAGCAGGCGATCGCCCGCCAGGTAGAACGCGCTGAAGGAGCGGCTGGCGGGATCGCCGCGCAACACGCAGCGGTCGTGCCCTTGCGAGAGACCGGCCATCTGCAGCTTCAGGTCGTACTGGTCGGACCAGAACCAGGGCACCGCGCGGTTGGGCTTGGGCTGGCCACCGAGCCAGGAGGCCGCGGCACGGGCCTGCTCCAGCGCGTTGGGCACGGATTCGATGCGCAGCTCGCGACCATAGACGCCGCTGAACTGCAGCGTGCAATCACCCGCGGCCATCACCTGCGGGTCGCGCGTGCGCGAGAGCTCGTCCACGCGGATGCCGTCCGCCTCCGCCAGGCCCGCGGCCTGCGCGGCCTCGGTGTTGAGCAGCATGCCCAGGCCCGCCACCACCAGATCGCACGGCACGCGCGTGCCGCCGCGGCACAACACCGCCCGGATCGCACCCTGGTGCAGTTCGACGGCCTCGACCTCGACGCCGGTGCGCAGGTCCACGCCGGCGGCGCGGTGCACACCCTCGTAGAAAGCCGACACCTCGGCGCCCGCCACACGCGCCAGCACGCGCGGCTGCAGCTCCAGCAGCACCACCTCGGCACCGAGGCCGCGCGCCGAGGCCGCGACCTCCAGACCCACGTAGCCCCCGCCGATGATCACCACCCGCGCGCCCGGCCGCAGTTGCGCGCGGATGCCTTCGGCGTCGGCCATGTTGCGCAGGTAGTGCAGGTTGGTGGGTTGTTCGCCCGGCACCAGGCCCGCGCAGGTCAGCGGGCGCGGGCGCCCGCCGGTGCACAGGGCCAGCGCGTCGTAGGCCAGCGCGCTGCCGTCGGCCAGCTCAAGGCGCTGGTTCGCCCGGTCGATGCGCTCCATGCGCACACCGCGGTGCAGGTCCACCTGCGCGCCTTCGTAGACGCTGGTCGCGCGCAACAGCAGGCCTTCAGCGTCCACCTTGCCCGCCAGCCAGGCTTTGGAAAGCGGCGGGCGGTGGTAGGGCCAGGCGGGCTCGTCGCCGAGCAGCACGATGCGACCGGCCCAGCCCTGCTGGCGCGCGGCCACCGCCAACTCGCTGCCTGCGTGGCCGGCGCCCACAACCACCAGCTGTTTGTCCTTGGTCTCCATGCTTACCCTGATGAAAATCGGTTGCAGTCTATATATAGTCCGTCTCGTCGGTCTAAATATAAACAGCTTCGGCCCCCAGCGCAATGGGGTCGGGCCTCACCAGGAGCCAGGATGACCAGAACCAGGGCGGACGACTACGAAGACAAGAAGGCCACCATTCTCGACAAGGCCGCCGCGCTGATCGCGCGCAAGGGCTTCGACCAGGCCACCATGCAGGACGTGGCCAAGGCCTGCGGCACCTCGAAGTCACACATCTACCACTACTTCCCGAGCAAGGAAGACCTGCTCTACGCCATCGTGTACGACCACGTCACGCGCCAGGCCGCCGACCTGGAGCGCATCGTGGCGCAGCACCTGCCCGCCGAGGACCGCTTCCAGCAGTTCGTCGAGAGCTTCATGCAGGGCGCGGCGCGCGAACGCGACGAGCACATCATCCTGATGAACGACCTGAAGTACCTGCCGCGCGCGGAGCTCAAGACGATCCGCTCGCTGGAGGTGCGCATGACCGAGCTGCTCAACGACCTGCTGATCGAGATCAACCCCGGCATCATGGGCACGGCGAGCCTGCGCAAACCCTACGCCCTGCTGCTCTTCGGGATGATGATCTGGACCTTCAGCTGGTACCGCCCTTCCGGCGACATCAGCCCCAGGGAACTGGCGGCGCGCATCTCGGACCTGTTCGTCAACGGGTTCAAGGCGCCGCCGTCCCTGCTCAGTTCACCGAACGGTTCTTCCCCTGCCAGAAAGGCTCGCGCAGCACGTTCTTCATGATCTTGCCCGCGCCCGACAGCGGCAGCGCATCGCGGAACTCCACCTTGCGCGGGCACTTGTAGTTCGCGATCAGCGTGTGGCAGTGGGCGATGAGCTCCTGTTCGCTCACCTGCTGGCCGTCTTTCAGCGCCACCACGGCCATCACCGCCTCGCCCCATTTCTCGTCGGGCACGCCGATGACCGCGCACTCGCGCACCGCCGGGTGCGCGTGCACCGCGTTCTCCACTTCGCGCGAGTAGATGTTCTCGCCGCCGCTGATGATCATGTCCTTCACGCGGTCGACGATGTAGATGAAGCCCTCGTCGTCCATCCACGCGCCGTCGCCGGTGTGCATCCAGCCGTTGCGCAGGGCCGCGGCCGTGGCCTCGGGCTTGTTCCAGTAGCCCAGCATCACCTGCGCGCCGCGCACCGCGATCTCGCCCGGCGTGCCACGCGGCAGCTCCTCGCCGTCGGGGCCCACGATCCTCACGTCCACGCCGTAGGCCGCGCGCCCGGCGGCCTGGCGCTTGTGCTTGCCGTGCGCGCCGTCGAAGTGGTAGCGCCAGGGCAGGCTCACGGTGAGCGCGGCGGTCTCCGTCATGCCGTAGCCCTGGATGAACTCCCAGCTGGGCAACTTCTCGATGGCGCGCGCCAGCACCGCGTCGGGGATCGGCGAAGCGCCGTACTCGCAGTAGCGCACGCTGCTGAGGTCGTAGCGGTCGAAGTCCGCATGGTTCAACATCATGTTGATCATGGTCGGCACGAACAGCACGTAGTTGACCTTGTGCGTCTGGATCGCCTCGAAGGCCAGCACCGCGTCGAACTTGGGCAGGCACACGTGGGTGCCGCCGGCCAGCGTGAGCGCGAACGCCGGGGACGCACCGGCCAGGTGGAACAGGCCCGCCGAGTGCATGTACTTGGTCTCGTCCGAGAAGTGCAGCGTCGCGATCCAGTTGATGGAAGCGGCGATGAAGTTCCTGTGCGAGAGCATCACGCCCTTGGGGTGGCCGGTGGTGCCGCCGGTGTAGTAGATGCCGCACAGCGCGTCGTCGCGCCCGCACTCGTCGGCCATGGGCGGGTGCTGCGCGATCAGGGCCTCGTAGCCGTGCATGCCCTGGGGCGTGGGCTGGTCGCCCATGTGCACCACGTGCCGCATGGGGTGGCCCTTGAGCAGATCGGGCACCTGCGCGGCGAAGCCGTCGTCCACCAGCAGGCCGGCGCAGCCCGCGTCCTTCAGGCTGTAGATGTTTTCCGGAATCGCCCAGCGCGTGTTCAACGGCACCAGCACCAGATCGGCCCAGGCGGCGGCGAAGAAGAGTTCGATGTAGTTGTCGCTGTTGAAGGCCAGCACGGCCAGGCGGTCGCCCGGCTGCAGGCCCAGCGCGCGCAGGCCGGCGGCCAGGCGCGGCACGCGCTCGCCCACCTGGGCCCAGGTGCGTTGGCGGTTCTGGTAGATGGTGGCGGTGTGGCGGTGGCGCGTCTGCACCGCCCGTGTGAGTGCCTGGGTCAATTGCATGGTTGGTCTCCTGCTCCTGACTTTATAGCGCCGGGTGTTTTTGCGGGCCGGGATACCGCGGGTAGCCGGCGGCCACGCCGTACTCGCTGATGCCCATGCCGCTCTCGGGTCCGTTCGGGCCGTCGGTGTGCACGCGCAACACGTGGTCGCCCAGGGTGCGGGCGCGCTCGCGCGTGAGGGCGTCGTCCAGGTCCCAGACGTCGTGCCCTTCGGCGTAGGGGCCCTTGTCTTCGCCGTGGTTCCAGCCGCCGTAGCCACCGTAGAGGCCGCCCTTCAGGTAGAAGCGCGTGGGCAGCGGCTCCAGGCGCAGCACGCGCGGCGCACCGTCGTCGAAGCGGATGCGCAGCTCGCCACCGGCCAGGGTCTGGCCCAGGGGGTCGTCGGCCCACTGCAGATCGTGCTCGACGGCGGTGATCTCGCGGTGGCGCACGCTGCCGTCGGCCTGCTTCTCGAAGGCCGCGCCCGACAGGTAGAAGGGCTTGCCCGGGTCGCGCTCCTTGAGGAACATGCAGACGCCCACGCTCTCAGTCTGCAGCATGGTCCAGGTCCAGAAGAATTTCTTGTGCGTCTGCATGGGCGGGGCGGCCCAGTCGGTGCGCATCTCGGAGCGCAGGCCCCAGGAGCGGTCGCGCTGGCCCCACCAGGTGGCGGGCGTGAGCTCGTGGCGCTCGCCGTTCACCTGCAGCCAGCCGCGCCAGCGGCCGAACTGCGTCACGCGCGCCAGGTCTTCTTCGATCACGCCGTCGCGCTCGCGCCGGCTCTGTTTCTCCTGCGCGGCAGGCAGGTTGGCCTCGAACTGGATCTCGAAGGCGATGCCCGAGGCGTTGTCCTGCAGCCGCAGGCGGTGCAGGCCCTGGCCGGGGGTGATGTCCAGGCGCAGCGGGCCGACCTCCAGGTCCAGCGGGTTGCTGCCGAGCCGGCGCGAGGCGCGGAAGTTGTGCTGCTGGCGCCCGACGGTGACGCCCGCGAAGGCGTCCATCACGCCGCGGTTGGGGTAGTAGCCGAAGCCGATGTCGATCAGCAGCGGGCGGCCGTCGATGGGGTGCGCGGTGTACCACCAGCGCTCGGTGAAGCGCGGGTCGCCGTTGCCGGCCTGGGCAAAGGTGCCGGGGGTCTGGTGGCCCGGCAGATCGTCCTGGGGAGTCAGCATGGGTTCAGTCTTTCTTGTCGGGGGCAGCGCCGGCGGTCATGGCGCTGAAGTCGGTGAGCGGGATGCGCTTGCGCTCGATCCGCAGTTGCTCGCGCAGGGCCTGGCACAGGATGGCGTCGAGCTCGGCGGCCAGCGGCGCGGGCAAGGCAGCGCCCTGCTGGTCGAGCCAGTCGGTGAGCGCCCGCGTGCGGGCTTCGGCGCCGGGCAGGTCGGTGCCGGCGTCGCCCGCGGGCAGCGTGAGGCCGGCGTCGGCCGCGCGCGCTTCGAACGCCAGGTTGCCGCTGCGCAGCGCCGCGGCCTGCGCCTGCAGCGCCTGCGGGTCCCACACGGTCATGCCCGCGAGCTTGCCGAGGATGTCGTGCACGGCGGCCAGTTGCCCGCGCGCGTGGTCGCTGCTCAACTCGGGCGCCACGGCGTCGTTGAGCGCGCGGCGCAGCGCTTCAATGAGTCGGGCCAGGTCGGTGTTCATGCGGCCTCCGTCATCAGGCGGTTCAGCTCCAGCAGCGTGGACGCGACCTGGAAACCCATGGAGGCCATGCGCACGTCGCGCCCCCGCCCGCTTTCCACGCGCTGTGACGCACTCAGCAGCATGGACGCGCTCTTGAACAGGCCCAGCACCTCGTAGTAGCGCAGCACCCGCGCATCGGGTGTGAAGCCGGCTTGCTGCGCGTAGCGCCCGAAGAAGGCATCGCGGTCGATGATGCCGCCCACGCGCCCGCTGCCGCCAGCGAAGACGCGCAACGACGCCCAGGCCAGGTCTTCGTGCGGGTCGCCCGGGTGCACCAGCTCCCAATCGAGCACGGCGGTGATGCGGCCATCCTGCTGCAGGAAATTGCCGACGCGGTAGTCGCCGTGCCCGATGGTGACGCGGGGCGCCTCGGGCGCGTGGCGGCGCAACCAGCGCATGGCGTGGTGCATCTGCGGCGGCGCCTTGGCGGCGTCTTCGCCGAAGCCGGCGTGGTGCCACCAGAAGTCGGTCTGCGTGCGCGCCACCGTGGCGCGGTCCACATCGCCCCACAGGCGGTGCAGGCCGGTCTGCGTCCAGTCCACCGCGTGCAGGGCGGCCAGGCCATCGACGAAGTCGCGCCCGAGGCTGGCGTTCTGCGCCTCGCCGCGCGCTTCGGCGTCGCCTTTCCAGGGCATGGGCGTGTCACCGGCCACCCGCCCGCTCACGAGGAAGGGCGCGCCGATGAGGCTGTCGTCGTCGCTGAAGGCGAACACGCGCGGCACCGGCAACGCGGCCTGGCCCTGCAGGGCCTCCATCGCGCGGTACTCGGGCTCGGCGCGGTAGGGCGCGAGCAGGCCGCGCGGGTCGCCGATGCGCAGGATGAGTTCGAGCGGATCACCCCCCTCCGCCGGCGTGGCCTGAAAGCCGATGGTGATCCACGAGAAGCCCGCCGGGAAACGGCGCCAGCCACCGAGATGCAGCGGCCGCTTCAGCGCCGCCGAGAGAAAGGGAGACAGCCGGCGGCCCAGGTGGTCCGCCGACAGGTCGATACAGGCTTCGGTCATCCGCCGGTGCTTTTGAACAGGAGGTTGGGCAGCCACAGGCTCAGCGCGGGCACGGCGGCGATCAGCAGCACCCGGACGAGGTCGGCCGTGATGAACGGCAGCACGCCGCGCACGATGGCGCCCATGGGAATGTCCGGCGTCACCGACCGGATCACGAACAGGTTGACGCCGATCGGGGGGGTGATGAGACCGATCTCGACCACGACCACGATCAGGATGCCGAACCACACCGGGTCGAAGCCGAGCGCCACGACGATGGGGAAGAAGATCGGCACCGTGAGCAGGATCATGGACAGGCTCTCGAGCACGCAGCCGAGCACCAGGTAGATCGCGATCATCACCAGGATCACGCCGAACGGCGACAACCCACTGCCTTGCACCATGGCCAACAGGCCCTCGTGCACGCCGGTGATGTTGACGAACTCACCGAACAGGGCCGCGCCCAGGATGATCGCGAACATCATCGCGGAGGTGCGTGCGCTGTCCGCGAAGATCTCGCGGATCTGCGCGAGGTTGAGATTGTGGCGCGTGAGCGCGAACAGCAGCGCCGCCGCGGCACCGATGCCGGACGCCTCGACCGAGGTGAACAGGCCGCCGTAGATGCCGCCCATGACGATGCCGAAGATCGCCGCCACCGGCCAGAGCGTGCGCAGCAGCGAGCGGCCATCCATCTTCACGCGCTCGGTGCTGAGCGGTGCCTGCGAAGGATCGCGCCAGACCATGTAGCGCACAGCGAGCATGTAGCCGATCACCGCGATGATGCCTGGCACGATGCCTGCCGCGAACAGCTTGCCGATGTGCGTCTGCGTGGCCACGCCATAGACGACCATGATCACCGAGGGCGGGATCAGGATGCCCAGCGTGCCGCCCGCGGCCACCGCGGCGCTGGCCAGCTTGTCGCCATAACCCAGGCGGCGCATCTCGGGGATCGCGACCTTGCCCATCGTGGCCGCGGTGGCCACGCTGGAACCACAGATGGCACCGAAGGCCCCGCAGGCGGCCACCGTCGCCATGGCCACGCCACCGCGGCGGCGGCCGATCATGGCCTGCGCGGCACGGAACAGATCGCCCGAGATGCCGGCGCCGGCCACGAGGTTGCCCATCAGCACGAAGAGTGGCAGCACGATCAGCGTGTAGACCAGCGTGCTGTCGCGCGTGATGGTGGCCACCATGCTGAGCGCGGGCGTCCAGCCGTTGAGCAACACGACACCACCGAAGCCCACGAGGCCGAGCGCGGTGGCGATCGGCACCTGCAGAAAGATCAGCGCAAAGGCGATCAGGAAACCCAGGGACACCGCGAGCATTTCAATCTCCGTGGCCGCCGGGGGCCGCCGATTCACCCAACAAACCCAGGGCCTGGCCCACGAACACCAGCGCGCTCAGGCCCGCCAGCGCCGTCATGCCCCACAGCACCCAGGCCGTGGGCAGGCCGAGGATGGCCGACGCATCGCCGTACTCGGCCGAGCGCAGCGCCTGACGGCCGCAGCACAAGGCCACGATGCCGAACAGGGCCGCGCCCACGCCACCCGCCAGCACGCGCTGCGCCACCCGCGTGGCGCGCGGCACCGGAATCAGGTCGACCACGATGTGGCCCGCGCGACGCGCCAGGACGGGATAGAACACGAACACCATGAGGGCCAGCAGCACCTCGGCGGCCTCCGTGCCCCACAGCAGCGGGCTGTTGAAGAGGTTGCGGCCCACCACATCCACGAACACGATGACCATCAGGGCCAGCAGGCTCAGCGTGCCCAGGTTCGTGAGGGCCCGTTCCACCCGTCCTTGCGTCGCTTGCGCCATGTCTTACTTTCCAGCGGCCACGTCGGCGCGCAGCTGGTCCAGCAGCTTCTGCGGATCGGCCACGCCCTTCTTCTTGGCCTTCTCGATCCAGTCCTTCTCCACCGGCGCGAGCACCTTCTTCATATCGGCGACCAGTGCGGGCGGTGCGATCTCCACGCTTTTGCCGGCGGCCCTCAGGCCGTCGAACGCGGCGCGATCGCCCTTGGCATAGGCGGCACCGATCTTGGCCGCGAACACGTCACCGCTGATCTTGGTGATCGCTTCGCGGTCGGCGGCGCTGATCGAGTTCCACTTGGCTTCGTTGATGCCGAACACCAGCACGGTGTTGTAGATCGCGCCCGGCACGATGGTGGCGTAAGGCACCAGGTCGTTGAGCTTGAAGGCGGGGATGGACTCGGGCGGCATCAGCGTGCCGTCGAGCACCCCGGAGGACATCAGCTCATAGGTCTCGCTCACCGGCTTGCTCACCGGCACCGCGCCCAGCAGTGTGAGGGCTTGTGTGGCGCTGGGCTGCGGGCTGCGCACCTTCAGGCCCTTGAAGTCGGCGACGCTGCGCAGTGCGCGCTTGTTGTTGAAGATCTGGCCGGGCGACACCACGTAGACCGACAGCGGGTGCACGCCCTTGAACTCACCGTAGCTCGCCAGGTGCTTGCGGTAGAAGCGGTCGGCGATGGGCGCGAGCACCTCGGGGTTGTCGCTCACGAAGGGCATCTGCAGCGCTTCGAGAATGTCGAAGCGGTTGGGCGTGTAGCCGGGAATGAAGACCACCAGATCGGCCTGGCCGTCGCGCGCGACGTCGAACTGCGCGGGCAGCGTGCCCACCACTTTCGGCAACGTGTCGATCTTCACGCGGCCAGCGGTGACCTTCTCCACCTCGGCGATCCAGGGCTCGATCACCTCGACGCGCATGGCCTGGCCCGCGGGCAGCCAGTTCGAATATTTGATGACGGTGGTCTGCGCGGCGGCCGGTGCGCTGGCGGCGAAGGCGCCGATCAGGGCCAGGGCGCCGACGAGGCGGCGGGTGCGGGAAATCATGGCGTGTCTCCTTGGTTTCGGGGGGCTGAAGGAAGGGCGAAAAACCGCTCGACATCGAGCGCTGGAGCGGATTCAATAATAGTCCGACGGGACGGTATATGAGAAGGGTCTGGCAACGGCTTTCACTTGGGGTTTCCCCTGCATGGTGGCGATCAGCGGTGGTGGCTGCGCACGACACCGCGGTCGTGCAGGCGGCCGAACTGCGCGGCATCGACACCGAGCAGTTGCGACAGCACCTCTTCGGTGTGTTCGCCCAGCCGCGGCGCGGCCTGCACCGGCTGGCGCGGCACCGCACCGAAATCGAGCGGAATGCCCGCGAGCAGCATCTCGCCCACACCCGGCTGGTTCACCGCGCTGAACATCGGGTTCGCGGGTGAACACGACGGGTCTTGCAGCAGTTCGGCCACGCCCTGGTAGCGGCTCCAGCACACGCCGTGCTGGTCGAAGGCCTGCGCCACGTCGGCGCAGCGGCGCGCGGCGATCCACGGGCCCACCAGGGCCGCGATGTCTTCACGCGCGCGGAAGCGGTTGCCCTCCTTCGACAGGTCGAGGTCGAGGCGCTGACCCAGGGCCTCGATCGCGTCGCCGAGTTGCGTGGCCTGCACGATGGAGCGCCACTGTTTGAGCGTGAGGCCGACCACCATCACGCGCTCACCGTCGGCGGTGACGAAGTCCTGCCCGAAGGCGCCGAACAAGGCGTTGCCGTGCCGCTCGCGCGGCTGCCCCTGCTGCGCCTCGGCGATGAAGCCCAGGTGCTGCATCACCGCCAGGGCCACGTCTTCCAGCGCCAGCTTCACGTGTTGCCCTTGCCCGGTGCGGCGGCGGTGGCGTTCCGCGGCCAGCAGGCCCACCGCCACCATCTGGCCGGTGATCAGGTCCCAGGCCGGCAGCACGTGGTTGACGGCGCTGTCGTGGCCGACCGGGCCGGTCATGTAAGGCAGGCCCAGGCGCGCGTTGACGGTGTAGTCCACCGCCGAGCCGCCGTGGCGATCGCCTTGCAGCGTGAGCTGGATGAGATCGGGCCGGCGCGCCTTGAGCTGTTCGTGGTCGAGCCAGCCGCGCGGCGGGAAATTGGTGAGGAACAGGCCGGCGTCGTCGCCCGGCGCGCAGGCGATCGCCATCGCGAGTTCGCGGCCCTCGGGCGAGGCGAGGTCGAGCGCCACCGAGCGCTTGGCCTTGTTCAGGCCGCACCAGAACAGGCTGGTGTTGTCGGCGGTCACCGGCCAGCGCCGGTGGTCGAGCCCGCCACCCAGGGCGTCGATGCGGATGACATCGGCGCCCATCTGCGCCAGCGTCATGCCGCCCAGCGGCGCGGCCACGAAAGCGGCGGCTTCCACCACGCGCATGCCGGAGAGGATGGCGGTCTGTGTCATGCGATCAGGCCTCTGCGATGCCGAGGACGCGTTCCATCAGGGCGCGCGCCACCACCTTGAGCGCCAGGGTTTCCTCGGCGCCTTCGAAGATCGAGAGCACGCGCGCGTCCACGAAGTAGCGGCTCACCGGCGTCTCTTCCGCGTAGCCCATGCCGCCGTGCAGTTGCAGCGCTTCGCGGGTCACGAGTTCGGCCGAGCGGCAGGCCAGCAGCTTCACCAGGCTGGCCTCCATGCGGCCCTTGCCGCTGTCGACGACGCCGGCCACGGTGTACGCAAGGCGCCGGCACGCGGCGTGGCGCGCGGCCATGCGCGCGATCTTGGCCTGCGTGAGGGCCAGGTCGGCGAGTGGCGCGCCGAACACCTTGCGGTCCTGCGTGTAGCGCACGGCCGCGCGCAGCGCCGCGCGCATCACGCCGCAGGCGCGGGCCGATGTCTGCATGCGGCCACCGACCATGCCGGCCAGCGTGTAGTAGAAGCCCTTGCCCAGCCCGGCCTCGCCACCGACCAGGTTGGCGTCGGGCACGAAGTAATCCTGGAAGGACAGGTCGAAGGAGTGCATGCCGCGGTAGCCGATGGTGGGGATGGCGCGGCCCGTGAGCTTGCCGCCGCCTTCCTGCACCACCTCGAATTCGTGCGTGTCGAACGAGGGCTTTTCCGCCAGCAGCACCGACAGGCCCTTGTGGCCCAGCGAGCGGTCGGGGTCGGTGCGCGTCACCACCATGAGCACGCCCGCCTTGCCGGCGAAGGTGCACCAGGTCTTGGCGCCGTTGAGCACCCAGCCGCCCGGCACGCGCGTGCCCTTGAGCACGCAGGCCGCGAGGTCGGAGCCGTAGTCGGGCTCGGTCATGGCGATGGCGCACAGCGGATCGCCCGCGGCCAGGCGCGGCAGCCAGTGGTGCTTCTGTTCGTCGGTGCCGCCCGCGAGCAGCGCGCGCGTGAGGATCTCGGGCCGCGTGATCAGGCTGCCCGCGGCGGCCAGCGAACCTTCGGACAAGGCCTCGGTCACCACCACCATCAGCAGCGTGTCGTCGTGGTCGTTGGGGGCGCTGCCGCCGTGTGCCTCGGGAATCGCCAGGCCGAATACGCCCATTTCGCGCATGGGCTGCAACAGGGATTCGGGCACGGTGAGGTCGTGGCGGTGGATGGCCTCGGCCTGCGGCGCGACGACCTCCTGCGCGAAGCGGCGGAAGGCGTCCTGTGCCATGGCGTGCTGCTCGTCCAGCGCCACCTCGCCCACGATGCCTTGCGCGTCGATCACGCCGCGGCCCGCGGCCCGCAGGGCCTCGCGGCCGCCCGCGGCCTGGCGCAGCGCACGCCACGCGGGCAGGGCGCGCAGCGCATCGACAGCGGCCAGGTCCTGCCCGGCCTCGGCCAGCATCACGTCCAAGCGGTCGAGCAGCGCCACCACGGCATCCACGGTGAAGACCAGCGCCAGGCGCGCGTCCAGCGGATCGCTGGTGGGTGTGAGCGCGGCGATGGCGGTCTCGGCCGCCAGCAGCTCGGCGCCGGCCCAGGCCATTTCGAAGCTCGCCACCTGTTGCTCGTCCAGGCGCCCGGCGTTGAGGCGGCCGCCCTCCTGGCAATGCTGTGCCAGTGCCAGCACGCCGCCGTCGAAGAGTGCGCGCACCCGCGCCAGGGTGGCGGCCGCGTCTGCGATCTGTTGTTGCATCGGTTCGTTCATGTCTGACATCAAGCGGCCCTGCCCACGCCCAGCACGCCCAGCGCCCGGTGCGCCGCTTCGCGGCCGGTGTCCACGCAGGCCTGGGTGCCGCCACCACCGTAGTCCTTCACCGCGTCGCCCACGTTCCACAGGTTGGGCAGCGGCGTTTCCTGCGGCAGGTCGTACCCGGCGCAGGAGCGCTGGGCCGGCCACTCGTCGCGCATCACGCGGATCGACAGGATCTTCGCTTCGGCGAAGCCCGGGAATTCGTTGCGCAGGTCCTGCAGGCCCAGCTCGGTTTCGGCCTTCTCGTCGAAATCGCCCAGCGCGGGCTTGGGCACCACGTAGGCCACGTAGAGGTGCCAGCCGGGCGGCGCCATCTCGGGGCAGGTGGCCGTGAGTTCACCCATGTTGCACAGGCGCTCGGTGTTGGCGAAGGTGATGAGGCCGGGCTGGTCGATCAGCCGCTGTTGCGTGGCGAAGTTGACCACGATGTTGGCGGCCGGGCGCAGCACCTTGCGGGCCTTGGCCACGTAGGCCTCGCCCATGGCCGCCTCGCCGGCCAGCTTGATCGTCGCGCTCGGGCCGATGTTGCTGATGACCACGCGGGCGTCGATGCGCTGCGTGACGCCGTTGCGCACCACGTCCACCCCTGTCGCGCGGCCGTCGGCCACGTGGATCCTGCTCACGGGCGCGTCGAGCCAGATCTCGCCGCCCTTGGCGCGGATGCCGGCGCCCAGGTCGTTCCACAGGCCGATGGTGCCGCGCGGGCAGAAGCCGAAGCGCTTGAACGCGCCCTTGAAGGCGAAGTAGGTGAGGAAGGCGCGCGCGGGCAGCTCGTCGGCGTTGGCGGCCCAGATGGCGGCGCAGAAGTTGCGGAACAGGCGGTGCACCGTCGCGTTCTTGGTGAACTTCTTCAGCCAGTCTTCGGTGCTCAGCGTTTCCTCCGGCAGCTCGGCGTTGCCCTTGCGCACATCGCCGAAGCTCGCGCCGATCTTCGCGGCCGCCTTGGTCAGGCCACCGAGGATGAGGTTCCAGCCGCCGCCCTTGCTGGGGTCGATGATCTTGCCGTCGATGCGGAAGACGGTGGCGGGCTGGGGCTCGCGCACATCCAGCGGCACACCCAGCAGGTCGAAGGTCTGCTCGAAGCCGCTGCCGCGCTCGATCGCGATCGCGCCGCGGTTGACGATGAAGCCGTCGATCTCTTCGCTGGACGCTCGACCACCGAGGCGGTCCAGCGATTCCACCAGCAGCACCTTGCGCCCGGCGGCCACCAGGTGGGCCGCGGCGCTCATGCCACCGGCGCCGGCACCGATGACGATCGCGTCGTAGTGGGCTTGGGTCATCTTGTCTCCTGTTGCGTTCTGTTGAATGGGTCGGACTCAGCGCCAGCGCAGTTGCGCCGTCATGCCGATGGCCCCGCTCGGGTCGGCCGTCCAGAGCGCGGCGCCGCCGTCGTCGGGGCGGCCACACAGGCGCAGCGCATCGGTGTCGAAGGCGGGCCGCTGCGCACGGAAGCCGAAGTGCGCCACGGCGGCATCGGTTTTCTCGCGCGCGGCCAGATCGAGCAGCAGCGTGGCGAGCAAGGGGCCGTGCACCACCAGCGCGGGGTAGAACTCCTCGCGCGTGGCGTAGTCGCGGTCGTAGTGGATGCGGTGGCCGTTGTAGGTGAGCGCGGAGAAGCGGAACAGCATCACCGGGTCGGGCTGCACGGCGCGCTGCCACGTGGCGTCGGCGGGCGCGGCTTCGCCGGGTGGCAACGGCGTGGGCGCCGTGGGCGCTTCGCGGTAGACGATGTGCTGCAGCTCGTCGATGCAGGCCTCGCCGTCTTGCGACAGCGCGTGCGCGACGGTCACGAACACCAGCGCACCGGCCTTGCCTTGTTTCAGGTCCACGCTGCGCACGGTGGAGGTCTTGCCGGCGACGCGGCCCAGGCGCAGCGGCCGGTGCACGGTCAGCTCGCCCGCGGCCCACATGCGCCGGGGCAGCGGCACCGGCGGCAGGAAGCCACCGCGCTTCGGGTGGCCGTCGGCGCCGGTGCCTTCGCGGCTCGGCGCGTCCAGAAAGTAGAGCCAGTGCCAGGGCAGCGGCAGCGCATCGCCCTCACCGGGCGCGTCGGCGCGGTCGAGCAGGCCGGCCAGCGCACGCGCCGGGAACGGGTCGAGGTGCTGCTCGCGC
Source organism: Hydrogenophaga sp. (assembly GCA_016741995.1). Classification (GTDB taxonomy): domain Bacteria; phylum Pseudomonadota; class Gammaproteobacteria; order Burkholderiales; family Burkholderiaceae_C; genus Hydrogenophaga. Next base: position 185,420 of record JACVCO010000007.1, read on the forward strand.
GTCTCGCTGCGGCCCACCCACTGGCGCAGGTGGTCGAGGTCGATGGTTGGCGTGCCGCTCACCGCTGCGCCTCCGCCGTGGTCAGGGGCAGGCCCAGCGCGACGCGGCGCACCAGCCAGGCGCTGGGTCGGTAGCGCGGGTCGCCGGTGGTGGCGAGCTGCGCCTGCAGCACCTCCAGCAGGCGCGCGGCGCCCAACTGGTCGCCCCAGCCCAGCGGGCCTTTCGGGTAACCCAGGCCCAGGCGCACGGCGTCTTCCAGGTCGCCCACGCTGGCGATGCCGCGCTGCGCGATGTTGGCCGCGATGTTGACGATGGTCGCCATCACGCGCTGGGCGATGAAGCCGGGACTGTCGTTGATGAGCGTGACCGGCACACCGCCGTGCGAGAGCAGCGCGTGCGCGGCGTCGCGGGCGGCGGGCGTGGTCACGGCCGTGAGCATGAGCGTGCGGCGCAGGGCCAGCGGGGGCAGCGGGTCCACCGCCACACAGCGGGCGGCGTCCACGCCAAGCGCGAGCGCGGTGCGGGTGGCGTCGTGGCCCCAGGGCTGCACCAGCAGCAGCGCGGCGTCTTGCGCCCGATCAACGAGGCGCGCACCCGCTTCGGTGCACAGCGCGCGCAGGCCCGCGGCGCCGCTGGCGGCCGGGTCCACCCACACCGTCAAGCCCGCGGGCATCTCGGGCACCGGCTTCGCGGGTGCAGCGGTCTTCTGCCCGTCCTCGCCGTAGCGGTACCAGCCCTGCCCGCTCTTGCGGCCGAACAGGCCCGCGGCCACGCGCGGCGGCACCAGCGACGAAGGCCGGAAGCGCGGCTCCTGCTGGAACTGCTCGTAGATCGAGGCCATCACGCGCGAAGACACGTCCAGGCCCGTCAGGTCCAGCAACTCGAACGGGCCCATGCGAAAGCCCAGGGCGTCGCGCAGCACGTCGTCCACGTCGGCGGGCGTGGCCACCTGCTCTTCCAGGATGCGCAGGCCTTCGGTGTAGAGGCCGCGCCCGGCGTGGTTGATGAGAAAGCCCGGCTGGTCGGCCGTGACCACCGCGCGGTGCCCGGCGCCTTCGGTGAGCTCGCGCAGGCGCGCCACCACCGCGGGCGCGGTGCGCACCGCCGCGATCACCTCGGCCACCTTCATCAGCGGCACCGGGTTGAAGAAGTGCAGGCCCGCCACGTTCTGCGGGCGCTGGCACGCCGCCGCGATCTCGGCCACCACCAGCGACGAGGTGTTGCTCGCCAGGATGGCGTCGCTGCCCAGCACGTCTTCGAGCGCGCGGAACAGCGCGCGCTTGACCTCCAGGTCCTCGACGATCGCCTCGATCACCAATTCGCAGCCTGCCAGATCGGCCAGCGAGGCGCAGGCCGTCATGCGTTCACGCGTCTGCGCGTGCGCCTCGGCCGTCATGCGGCCTTTCTCGACCGCCCGCGCGAACATGCCGTCCACGTAGTCCACGGCCTTGGCCGCCGCGCCGGGCTGCGCGTCGTGGCAGCGCACGGTGTGGCCAGCCTGCGCGAAGAGCTGCACGATGCCGCGGCCCATGGTGCCCGCGCCGACGACGCCGATGGTGGTGGGTGAAGAAGAAGCCATGTGAAGAGCGGGCGCCGGGTTCAGCGGCCGTTGAATTGCGGTTTGCGTTTCTCGAGGAAGGCGCGCATGCCTTCGGTCTTGTCGGCGGTGTCGAACAGCAGCAGGAACTCGCGGTTCTCCAGTGCCAGCGCGGCATCCAGCGGCAGGTCGGCACCCTGGCGCAGCGTGCGCTTGGTGGCTTCGATGGCCTTGGGCGGCATGCGCGCGGCCTTGCGCGCGAGTTCCAGCGCGCGCGCCAGCGCCTGCCCTTCGGCGGCGAACTCGGCCACCAGGCCGAGCTGGAAGGCGCGCTCGCCCGTGAGCGGTTCGGCGGTCATGAGCATCAGGCTGGCCACCTGCTTGCCCACGGTGCGCACCAGGCGCTGCGTGCCGCCGGCGCCGGGCATGATGCCCACGGCCAGCTCGGGCTGGCCCAGGCGCGCGGTGGCGTCGGCGACGATGAAATCGCACATCAGTGCCAGCTCGCAACCGGCGCCCAGCGCAAAGCCGCTCACCGCCGCGATGACGGGCTTGCGCGCGTTCGCCAGCGGTGCCCAGTACTGGCCGAGGTCGATGGCGGCCACGTCCTGCGCGCCCTTGTCGACCAGCAGGTTGAGGTCGGCACCCGCGGCAAACACCGTTTCATTCCCGGTGATGACGATGGCCTTCACCTCGGCATCGGCCTCCAGTTCGCGCACCGCCGCGGCGATGGCAGCGCGCATCACCAGATCGAGCGCGTTGCGCTTCTCCGGGCGGTTGAGCGTGAGCACGCCGACGGCGCCTTCGCGCGAGACCACCACCGGGCTGTTCGTCGATTCGCTCACCGCTTCACCCCCGGGCGCGCGACGAAATCCGCGGCGCGCTTGTGGCTGAAGGCGTCGAAGCCTTCCTTGAAGTCATCGCCGAGCAGGCACACGGCCTGGTCGGTTTCCTCGCGCTGCAGCTCTTCGTCCAGCGTGGTGGAGGGGTGGTTGAGCCGAGCCTTCATGCGGCCGAAGGCCTCGGTGGGCAACTGCGCGAGCCGGGCGGCCAGCGCCACCGCGCGATCCATCACCTCGGCGTCATCGCACAGCACGTCGGCCAGGCCCACGCGCAGCGCTTCTTCACCGCCCACGGCTTCGCCGTCGCTCAGCAGGCGCCGGGCCACCGGCAGGCCCACGCGCCGCGGCAGGGTGAGCAACTGGCCCCAGTCGGGCGCCAGGCCGAGCTTGAGGAAGGGGAACAACACCCGCGCGTTCTGCCCGATGACGATGCGGTCGCCCAGCAGCGCCAGGCCCACCGCGGCGCCCGCGGTGAAGCCCTCCATGGCGCTCACCACCGGGATGCGCGCGTGCGCGACCAGGCGGCACAGCACATGGATGTGCTGCATGCGTTCGCGCGCCTGCGCTTCGCTCAGGCCCACCATGCTCGGGATGTCGCCACCGGCGGAGAACACCCCGTTCACGCCGCCCAGCACCAGCGCGCGCACCTCGCCGTCGGCCAGCACGGTGCCCAGGTGGTCGATGAAGCCCTGGCGCACCGCGTGGTCGATGGCGTTGCGTTTGTCCGGCCGGTTGATGCGCAGGCGCGCCACGTGCGGCGCAGGGCGGTCGAGCAGGACGACGGGCTCGCTCATGGTCAGACGCCTTCCAGGCCCACGATCGAGACGGAACAGGCGTTCTGCGAAGGCTGACCGCCCAGGTTGTGGATCAGCCCCGTCTTCGGGTCCGCGAGCTGGCGGGCGCCGGCACGCCCCTGCAGCTGCAGGTAGATCTCGTACAGCATGCGGATGCCGCTGGCGCCCACCGGATGGCCGAAGCACTTCAGGCCCCCGTCGATCTGACAGGGCACGCGGCCATCGGCGTCGAAATGGCCATCGAGCACGTCACGCACGCCCGCGCCGTCGTCCGACAGGCCCAGGTCCTCCATGGTGATCAGCTCCGTGATCGAGAAGCAATCGTGCACCTCGGTCATGCTCAGTTCCTGGCGCGGGTCCTGGATGCCGGCCTCGGCGTAGGCGCGCTGCGCCGCGATGCGCGTGGTGTGCACGTAGCTGCCGTCCCATTCGCTGGACTGCAGCTCCCAGCCGTTGGACACCGCGACCTGCAGCGCCTTGAAGGTCACCAGGTCTTTCTTGCCGAGCGCGCGCGCGATCTCGGGCGTGGTCACGATCACGGCGGCCGCGCCGTCGGACACGCCCGCGCAATCGAACAAGCCCAGCGGCTCGGCAATGATCGGCGCCTTGATCACCGTCTCTTCGCTCACCGCCTTCTGGAAATGCGCCTTCGGGTTCTTGGCGCCGTTGGCGTGGCTCTTCACCGACACGTGGGCGATCGCGCGCTTGAGCAGGGCCGGGTCCACGCGGTGTTTGGCCTGGTACGCCGCGGCGAGCTGCGCGAAGTTGGCCGGCGCCACCGCGTTCGGGTACCACTGCGGGATGTAGGTGCCCACGGTGGCCATGGGCAGGCCGCCGTAGCCGGTGTCCTTGAGCTTTTCCACACCGAGCGCGAGCGCGATGTCGCAGGCGCCCGCGGCCACGGCGTACACCGCGGCGCGGATCGCCTCGGAGCCACCGGCACAGAAGTTCTCCACGCGCGTGACGCCGATGTTGGGCAGGCGCAGCGCGATGCTCATGGGCGTGCCGCCGCGGCCGGTGCCCACGTCGTCCATGTGGGTGGAGAACCAGGCCGCGCCGAGCTGATCGGGTGCGATGCCGGCGTCGGCCATGGCCTCGTTGTAGGCCTCGAGCATGAGGTCTTCGGGGCTGGCGTCCCAGCGCTCGCCGAACTTGCTGCAGCCCATGCCGAGGATGGCCACCTTGTCCTTGATGCCTTGTGCCATGGTGTGCTCCTTACGCCTTCACGTCGCCACGCAGCGGCGTGGCCTTCCAGAAATACCGCGTGAAGCCGCGGCGCTCGTCGATGTCCTTCACGCGGAACACCATCTCCATCGGCGTGCCCGCGTCCACCTCGCCCACCTCCAGGTCGGTGAAGTCCATCAGGATCCGGCCACCGCCTTCGAAGTCGATCTGGCCATAGTGGTGTGGCGGCGCCGGGTGCCACGAGAGGTACTCGGCCGACCAGCTCAGGATGCGCGCCGCGCGGTCCGCCAGCGGGTAGGGCTTCTGCGTGTCCTGCAGCGGCTTGGCGTCGTAGCTCAGGCGCGACGGCGGAAAGTGCACGCTGCCCGTCACCTCGCAACGGCCGGCCACCAGGGCCTGCAGCGCGCCGTGGTGGCGCCACGCGGTGGAGAGCGCGGTCTTCTTGTCCTGCTCGCCGCGCATGCCGCGCTCCAGCGCGAGCTGGCCCTTGAACGCGAGGAAGCGCGTGTAGTGCTTCTCTTCCACACCGCGCGCCACCCATTGGGCCACGCCACGCGCGGGCTTGAAGGTCTTGATCGCGTCGGTGACGCGGAACACCAGCGCCTGCGCGCCGCTGCCGAACTGCGCCAGCACGATGAGCTGGCCGGGCTGCGCGCGCTCCAGCGTGTGCGCCAGCAGCAGCAGGCCGTGCGGCACACCGCTGTCGCCCACCGCGTCGTTGAGGTTGGCCACCACGGACTCGGCCGGCAGGCCGCAGGCCTTGGCCAGTTGCGCGTCCATCTTGGCGAAGGTGGTGGGGAAGATGAAGTGCGCCACGTCGGCGGCGTTCACCTTGGCCTGCGCCAGCGCGGCCTGCACCGCGCGCGGCACCAGGCGCGCAATGCCTTCGTCGCGCACCCAGCGCTCTTCCCAGTGGTAGTCCACGTCATCGCCGGCCGCGCGGAAGTGGTCCACGAAGTCGGCCGTCACGGTGCCCGCACCCAGGTACTCGGCCAGCACGTTCTGCGTGCCCACGAGCACGGCCGCGGCCGCGTCGCCGTACTCCAGCTCCTGTGCGCTGGCGGCGCGCGTGCGGCGGTTGTCGGCGGCGAGCACCAGCGTGTCGCCACCGCCGGCCTGCACACGGGCCACGGCCTGGGTGAAGGCCGAGAGCGCGGCGCGTTGCGTGCCGCCCAGGTCCAAGGCTTCGATGCCCTCGTCCAGCGCGAGGGCGCCAGCCACCACGCCCGCGTTCAGGCGCTCGGCGAAGGGCAGCGTGTCGGAGGCCAACAGCAGGGCGCGCACGCCGGTGCGGTCGCGCGCGGTGGCCGGGCCCAGGCAATCGCGCGCGGCGGCCACGGCCAGGGTGATGCTGTCTTCGTCCCAGTTGGCGAAGGCGCGCGTGCCTTTGCGGCCGGCGAATTGCGGGGCGTACCAGGCGTTGGCCTGCGCGGCGGCCTGGCGCGACAGCCGCAGGCGCGGCACGTAGCCGCCGTAGGCGGTGATTCCGATCATGCTGGGGGTTCTCCGTTGGAAGCGCGGTCGAGTTCGGTCGCGAGGAAGCGGCCGCCCTGGCGCAGCGCGTCGCGCGCCTCGGGCAGCTCGTTCGGGAATTGCTGGAAGACGTGGATCATTCCGGGCCAGGCCTGGCACGCGGCCTGGCCACCGGCGGCGTTCACGCGCTGCGCGAAGGCCTCGGAGTCGCTGAGCACGGTCTCGCGGTCGCCCACCTGCAGCAGCAGCGGTGGCAAGAGCGCGAGCTGTTCGTCGCTGGCGTACAGCGGCGAGGCCAGCGGCGAGCGCGGGTCGGCCTGCTTGCCGAGGAAGTTGCGCGCCATCGCCTGGATCATGGCGCGCTGGTGGATCGGGTCGGCTGCGGCGCGGGTTTCGTAGCTCTCGCCGGTGGCGGCCAGGTCTGTCCAGGCCGACATGAGAAAGGCCGCCGCGGGCGTGGCGTCGTGGCCTTGCAGCGCGAGCAGCGCACTCAACGCCAGGCCACCGCCGGCCGAGTCACCGGCCAGTGCGGTGTGCTTCGGCGCGTGGCCTTCGCTGCGCAACCACTGCAGCACCGCGAGCGCGTCTTCCAGCGGCGCGGGGTGGCGGTGCTCGGGCGCCAGCCGGTAGCCCACGCCGAGCACGCGCACGCCGGCCTCGGCCGAGAGGCGCGCCATCAGTTCGCGGTGCGACGCGAGCGAGCCCACCTGGAAGCCACCGCCGTGGAAATAGACGATGACCCGATCGGTGCGCGCACCGGGCGCGGCCACCCAGGCGCAGGGCACGCCGTTGGCGTCCACCGCGGTGAAGCTGCCTTCGCCGGTGGCGCTGAAGAGTTCATCCCAGTCGGCGCGCATCTGTGCGACGGTGGTGTCGCGGCGCCAGCGGCCGTAGACCGCCCTCACCCTGGCGATCACGGCGTCGACCGCGGCGGGGTCGGCGTTCGGGTTCATGCGCCACACCCCATGCCGCCGGAAACGCCCAGCACTTCGCCCGTCACATACGCGGCGCCGAAAGACGCGAGAAAGCTCACCGCCGCCGCCACCTCGTCGCTGGTGCCGAGCCGGCCCGCCAGCGTGGCACCGGTCATCGCGGCCAGCAGCTTGTCGCCGCCCTCGCCCACCGCCTGGCGCAGCAGGGGCGTGTCGATCGGCCCCGGCGCGACCACGTTGGCGGTGATGCCCTTGCGCCCGTTTTCGCGCGCGATGGAGCGGGTGAAGGCGATCACGCCGCCCTTGGCCGCCGCGTACACCGAGCCGCCGCGCGAACCCAGGCGGCCGGCCTCGGAGGCCACGTTCACGATGCGGCCGAAGCCGCGTTCCTGCATGCCCGGCAACACGGCGTGCGTGGTGTTGAGCACCGCCTCCAGGTTCACCGCGAGCAGGCGGCGCCAGTCGGCCGGCGTGGTCTGGGTGAAGAAGGCGTGCTGGTCCACGCCGGCGTTGTTCACCAGCACGTCGAAGGGGCCGTGCTCGGCCACCACGGCGTGCACGCGTTCGAAATCGCACACGTCGAGCACCACGGCGGTACCGCCGACTTCATGGGCGAGTTGTTGCGCGGCATCGGCCTGCAGATCGGCGCAGACCACGTGCATGCCATCGGCCGCAAGGCGGCGCACGATGGCGGCACCGATGCCGCTGGCACCGCCAGTGACCAAGGCGCGGCGCGCGGGTGTTGCGTCCGCCATTCAGTGCCCCGTGAAGCGCGGCGCGCGCTTCTCGATCACCGCCGCCAGGCCCTCGCGCGCGTCGGCCATGCCGGAGAGCACGGCCTGCGCGTGGTTCTCCTCGGGCATGGCGGCTTCCACGCTCTGGCCGATGCCGTTCCACAGCAGCCGCTTGGTGTTGGCCAGCGCAGCGGGAGCACCGGCCGCCAGTTGGCGCGCCAGCGCCCAGGCCTCGTCCATCAGTTGCGCATCGGCGGCCACACGGGTGATCAGACCCATCGCCTTCGCCTCGGCCGCGGTGATCACCGGGTTGAGCATGAGGATCTCCATCGCGCGGCGGAAACCCACGAGCTGCGTGAGCGTGACGGACACGCCCGCGTCCGGCACCATGGCCACGCGCGTGGCGCCCGCGAGGAATTTCGCCGACTCGGCCGCGACCACGAAATCCACCGAACACACCAGGCCCATGCCACCGCCACCGGCGGCGAAACCCTGCACCGCCACCACCACCGGCGGGTTCAAGCGGATCAGCGCGGCCGTGGCCAGCTGCAGCAGCGAGGTGGCCACACGGATGTAGTCGGGCAGCGCCTCGCCCTTGGAGAGGAAGGTGTGCACGTCGCCACCGGCGCAGAAGTTCTTGCCTTCGCCGGTGAGCAGCAAGGCGCGCACCCGGCCATCGCCGTGCACGCGCAGCACCGCGTCGTGCAGGGCGCGCAACAGCTCCACGTTCAGGCCGTTGGCCGATTCGGGGCGGTTCAGGCGCAGGTGGGCCACGCCGTCGGCGTGCAGTTCGAGCCGCACCGGGCCATCGGCCACCAGCACGTCCATGGGGTTTGTCTCCGCACTCATCGTTGTTCTCCCGCGTTGGGGTTCAGACCAGGAAGGCCAGGGAATACAGGGCGTCGGCGTTGTTCACCAGGGTCACCTTCTTGCGCACCATGCGCAGCGCGCCCTCCTCGCGGCGCAGGCGGTATTCGGTGCGCGCGGCCCACAGCACGTCGCCGCGGGTCTGGTTCTCGAAGATCAGCACGTTCGTGCCCACGCTCACCTCCTGCCCGTCGTCTTCCAGCACCTCGATGTTGGAGATCAGGCGGCGCAGGCGCGATTGCGGCGTCTGGCTGAAGCGCTTGCCGGTGTGGAACTGGCGGATGCGCAGCGCGATGCGCGAGCGGTTGTCGTAGATGATGGACATCACCTGCTCCGGGTCGCCGTCGTCGCCGTTGGCGGGCACCCAGTAGACACCGTCATCGGTCCACAGCGCTTCCCAGTCGTCGTACTGGTGTTCGTCCTGCAGTCGGGCTTCGCGGTAGATGAAGCGCGTCACGTCTTCGAGCGTGTTGCGTTCCTCGGTCGTCATCGGCATCACACGGCCTCCATGGTCTGGCGGTAGTGGCGCCAGATCCCGCGGCTGGGCACCTCGTCGGTGTTGTCGCCGATCAGGAAGCCCTCTTCGTCGCGGCGCTCGCGGTGCTTGCCGCGGCCCAGGAACAGCCATTCGGGGTTGCGCATCTGCACGCCCATCTGCGTGCGCTCGTACATCTCGGCGTCGTCGGCCAGCAGGAAGCCGGCCGGGCCCACCGAGCCCATGGTCTGCTGGCGCATGCGGCGGTTCAGGTCGGGCGCGCCCTTGAACTGCAGCGCCGTCACGTGCTGCACCGTCTCGTTCACGGCCGTCGGCTGCAGCACGAAGATCTGGATCTCGGCGATGAACAGGTTCGGGAAGATCATGATGTGCGGCGTGCCGTCGATCATGATCTTGCGCGCCTTCTCCTCGCCGTAGGCCGCGTTCATCTTCGCGGTGTACTCGGGCAGCTTGTCGGCCGTGGTGCCGAACCAGGACATCGGCACGTCGCGCTTGCGGAACTCGGGGCGCAGGTCGTTCTCGGTGTGCCCGTTGCCGAAATCGCGCGACACCGCGGTGGACTCGGCGCTGTAGAGCGTGCCGATGCCGCTCTGCGCCACCTCGAAGATGGAGGCGTGCACGAACGAGGGGTGGTAGCCGTCGGTCTCGTTCTCGACCAGGAACTTCCAGTTGGCCTTCACCTTGTGCTTCAGGAAGCCCGCGGTGATCTGGATCTCGCCCTCGGGCGAGGTCTCGCAGAGGGCGTCGATGGATTTCATCGCCGCGCCCAGGTGCTCCTCCAGGCTCGGGCCTTCGGCCGCCATGGAGCCGAAGATGAAGCCGCGGTAGCTCGCCACGCGCGCCACCTTGCCCAGGCCGTGCTCGTTGCGGTCAACGCCTTCGTAACCCGAGGGGAAGGGCCAGCCCTTGAGCGCGCCGTCGTTGCCGAAGGTCCAGCCGTGGTACGGGCAGGTGAAGGAGCGCGCGTTGCCGTGGTCCTTCATGCAGACGCGGTTGCCGCGGTGCGGGCAGCGGTTGTGCAGCAGGTGGATCTGGCCGTTGCGGTCGCGCGTCATGATGATCGGCTCGGGGCCGATGGACTTCATGACGAAATCGTTGGCGTTCGGCACCTCGCTCTGGTGGCCGACATAGACCCAGGTCTTGAACCAGATCTTTTCCAGCTCGGCCTGGTAGATGGCGGGGTCGGTGTACAGCGAACCGTGCACGCGCGCATCGCGCACGAGCTCGTCCCAGCGGGGGGCGGCGGCGGGCGCCTGGGCAATCGGGATCACAGTGGCACAGGGGTCCATGTGGCGGTCCTCCGGTCGGGATGAAATGTGTGTTGTTTGGCGGATCGGATGGTGGAATAATAGTCCGACGAGACGGACTATGTCAAACCCCGTTTTCACCGGATTCACCAAGGACGAGACACCCATGCCCACCGTTGTTTTCATCGACCCCCAAGGCACCGAACACCCGGTTGAGGCGCCTGCGGGGCGCACCCTGATGCAGATCGCCATCGACAGCGGCGTGCCCGGCATCCTGGGCGATTGCGGTGGCGTGTGCAGCTGCGCCACCTGCCACGGCTATGTGGACGAGGCCTTCCTGGCCCGGCTGCCCGCGCGCACCGAGACCGAGACCTTCATGCTCGAGGGCGTGCCCGACCTGCGCGCCAACAGCCGCCTGTGCTGCCAGATCCGCCTGCAACCCGAGCTCTCGGGCCTGCGCGTGCAACTGCCGGACGAGCAGGTCTGATGACCGGCATTGCCCTCGCCCGCTCCTTCCTCTTTCTACCGGCCGACCGGCTGGAGCGCTTGCCCAAGGCCCTGGCCAGCGGCGCGCACGCGCTGATCCTGGACCTGGAAGACGCGGTGGCACCCGAGCAGAAGCCCGCCGCCCGGGCCGCGCTGGCGCGGCTGTGGCCCACGCTGGCGCCGCCCGTGCGGGCGCGCCTGCTGTTGCGCATCAACGGCGCGGCGTCGCCCTTTCACGCGGCGGACGCGCAACTGCTGCCCGAGCTGCAAGGCCTGGGCGCGGTGATGCCCGCCAAGACCGAATCGCCCGCCGACCTGCTGCGCCTGTTCTCGGCCTTCCCCGCGCGCCGCTGGTTGCCCCTGATCGAGTCCGCCGAGGGGTTGGCGCAGATCGACGCGATCGCGCGCGCCCCCGGCGTGCTGCGCCTGGCCTTCGGCCACCTCGATTTCCAGGGCGACCTGGGCATGGCCTGCGACGCGGAGGAAGCCGAACTCGCCCCGGTGCGTTTCGCCTTCGTGCTGGCCTCGCGCCGCGCCGGCCTGGCCCCGCCCGTGGACGGCGTGACCACCGCGCTGCAGGACAGCGAGCGGCTCGATGCCGACGCCCGCCGCGCACGGCGCTTCGGCTTCGGCGCCAAGCTCTGCATTCACCCGCAACAGGTGGCCACCGTGAACCGGGCGCTCGGCCCGACGGACGCCGAACGCGACTGGGCGCGCCGCGTGCTGGAGGCCGCGGCCACGCAGGGGGATGGCGCGTTCCGCTTCGATGGCACCATGGTGGACGCGCCCGTGCTCGCCCGCGCGCGCCGCTGGGCCCAAGACACCAACCCTCAGGAGAACCCATGAAGATCCTCGTCCCCGTCAAACGCGTGGTGGACTACAACGTGAAGGTCCGAGTCAAGAGCGATGGCACGGGAGTGGACATTGCCAACGTGAAGATGTCCATGAACCCGTTCGACGAGATCGCGGTGGAAGAGGCGGTGCGCCTGAAGGAGAAGGGCGCGGCCACGGAAGTGATCGCCGTCTCCTGCGGCGTGGCGCAGTGCCAGGAGACGCTGCGCACGGCCATGGCCATCGGCGCCGACCGCGCCATCCTGGTGGAGACCG